>CAVUNW010000037.1:0-67417 GCA_963742865.1 uncultured Actinomycetes bacterium | reverse complement strand
CGCGCGGGCTGGCCAATGAGGCCGGAGAGCGCACCAGCCGCTCGGTCGCGGAGATTCTGCGCGCGAACATCCTGACCCGGTTCAACTTCATCCTGGGTGCGTTGCTGGCCGTGATCCTGGCCGTGGGCCAGCCGCAGGGAGGTACCCTGTTCGGCATCGTGCTGGTGACGAACGCGCTGATCGGTATCGGCCAGGAACTGCGTGCCAAGCTGACCCTGGACCGGCTCGCCGTGCTCAGCGCGCCCCGCGTCGAAGTGATCCGTGACGGCACACCGCGCGAGATAGCCGTCGCCGAGCCAACATCGAGCGCGTGGCCAACCTGTTCATCACCAAGACCGTGTGGGCAACCCTGCTCGCGGTCGCCGTGGGCGCCCTGCTGCTGCCGTACCCGTTCCTGCCCCGGCACCTGACCATCATCGACACCCTGGCCATCGGCATCCCGTCCTTCTTCCTGGCCCTCGCGCCCAACCCGCGGCGCTACCGGCCAGGGTTCGCCGGGCGGGTGCTGCGCTTTGCCATCCCGGCCGGGAGCATCGTGGCCGCAGCGACGTTCGCCGCGTACTACCTGGCCCGGGCGGCCGGCCTTCCCCTCACGCAGCAGCGCACCGCCGCCACGCTGGTGACCCTCACTCTCAGCTTGTGCGTGCTGGTCCTGCTGGCCATGCCGCTGACCTGGCGCCGGATCGTCCTGATGGGCGGGGTGGTGGCCGCCACCGTGCTGTTGTTCCCGGTCTCTGCCGTGCGCAATTTCTACGCGCTGGAACTCCCGCGCAGTGAAATCTGGGTCACGCTGCTTATCGCAGCCGTCGGGGCCGCTGCGCTCGTCGGCTTCTGGCTGCTTACCCGCCGGACGGCCGGCGCAGCCCGCGGGCCATGACCGGGCGGCCGCAGTGCGGCGGACGACCCGTGTGTCCTGGTGGCCCGTTTCCGGCTGCGGGTGTGGGGATCGCCTAACCCGTGGACATGCGGGCTGGTATTACGACGATGAGCGCATCACTTCTGGCGTGCGGCCGGTGCTGCTGTCATTCCCGGTGTTTGCCGGCGCGTCCCCTCGATCGCGGCGAGGGGCCGGCCCGGGCGCTATGCGGGCGTCTCCCCGATGTGGTCACCGCGCGGAGCGGGCTCGCCGGCCTGCGGCGCCTGCTGGTGCCCGAGCGCGACCGCGCTGGCCACGAGGCAAGCGAACGCCGCGATCTGCAGGACGGCCCGCGTCCCGTGCGGCAGCGTCTCGCCGAACAGCACGAACCCGGCCGCGATCGGGACCGCGTTCGTCACCATCGTCGCCGTGCCGGCGGCCGTCAGCGCGTCGCCCCGCTGGTATGCGGACTGCAGCACGCTCGTGCCGATGGCATAGGCGGCGATGAGTGAGGCGAGCGCAACGAGCCACAGCCCGCCGTAGCCGACCAGTTTCGCGGAGATGTCGCCGTCGGCGAACAGCAGGCCGGCCGCCAGGCCGAGCGATGCGGCGCGGGCGAAGCGCCCCGGTATGGCGATCAGCAGCACCGCGCCGCCGGCGCAGGCCGCGAGCCAGATGACGACGCCGATGACCGGTGGATGCTGATCGGATGCCGTCGTCCCGGTGAGCGAGAACGCAAGCAGCGTCAGTCCCGCGAGCGCCAGGACGACGGCGAACTGCTCGCGCCGCGCGAGCCGGGACGGGTGCCCGCGCGCCGTCGCGAACGCCAGGACGGCGACCCCGGACGCCGCCACCGCCTGCACCAGCGCGAGCGGCGCGAGCCGCAGCGCCGCCACATACATGAGCCAGCCTGCGGTCTCGGCCCCGAACGCGATCAGCCAGCGCCGGTCGCGGAGCAGGAACTGCACCGACCGGAACGGGCGGCGCGGCGACAGCGGCGGCAGCGCCGCCGCCGCATCGTGCTCAAGGGAGTAGGCCGTGTTGGTGACCAGCGCCGAAACGAACGCGAGCGTCAGCCCGATCCACGCCGGCGGCATCCTGCGGAGCTTACCACCAGCCGACGACAGTGCCGCCGCTGCCTACTGCGCGCGGGGCGGGCCGCCGGTGCCGGGGCTCACGTCGCTGTGCGGTCCCGCGCCGGGGGCCGGCTCGCGGGCGGCTGCAGCCCCGGTGGCGGCCTGGCCGATCGCGGTCCCGTTCGGCACGAGGCTGAAGGCGCCCTCTTCCTCCTGTGCGTTGTGCAGCCGGAGCACGGCGTACAGCCCGTAGAGCAGGCGCCGGAGTTCGATGACGTCCTCGGGCTGCACGGTCTCGTTGCCGAGGCCGGCGAGAAGCCGGTGCAGCTGGCTGACCTGGTGCTCGATCTCCGCGTGGGTGCGGCTCATCGCCGCCGTCGCGTCCGTCCCGTCGAGCGCCCGGGCCACCAGGGGGACGAGCAGCGCCTCGTCGGCCCGCTCGTGCGGGAGCACTTCGCCCTCCAGCAGGTCCAGCAGTGTGCGCACCGGGGCGAGGTCGCAGCCGCGCGCCGGCAGCCCGTTCGCCACCGATCGGATCTGCTCGACCGCCGGCAGCACGGCGTCGTGCTCGGCCCGCAGCCGGAGCGCGGTGGCGACGTCGGCGGGCGGCATCGCGATCGTGTGGACCGCGCCGGGCAGCACGGCCCGCAGCGCGATGCCGATCGCCAGCACGTCGATGACCTCTTGCAGGATCGCGCCCGCCGCCGGCTGCAGGAGCCCGGCCGCGGCGGCGATCATCGCGGCGAGCGACAGGCCCATGCCGATGAGGACGGCCTGCAGGGCGATCCGCTTCGAGCGGCGCGCGATGAGGATCGCGTCGGCCAGGGCGTCGACCCGGTCGACCGTGAGAACGACGTCGGCCGCCTCGGACGACGCGGTGGCCCCGCGCGCGGCGAGGGCCACCCCGGCGCCGGCCGCCGCGAGCGCGGGAGCGTCGTTGACCCCGTCCCCGACCATGATCGTCGCACCGTGCGCCGACTCGCGTTCGATCGCGGCGAGCTTGTCCGCGGGGTCGCAGTCGGCCAGCACGGTGTCGGCGCCCACGACGCGCCCGACCATGTCCGCGATGTCCGCGCGGTCGCCGGTGACCAGGACGACACGCGTGATGCCGGCCTCGCGCAGCGCGCGCACCATCCGGGGCGCGTCGGGCCGGATCGGGTCCTGCAGGAGGAAGGCGCCAGCGGGCTCGTCGTCGACGGCGGCGAAGACCGTCAGCGAGCCGTCCAGGTCAGCGCGCCGGCGCACCTGGCGCACCCACCGCGGCGGCCCGCCGCCGACGATCCACGTGGCCTTGCCGAGCCTGACCCGGTGACTGCCGACGGTCCCCTCCAGGCCGTAGCCGTGCACCTCCCGGACGTCGGCCGGCATCTCCAGCGCAAGCCCGCGACTGGTGGCGGCGGTGACGATGGCGCTCGCCAGGACATGCGCCGATACCTGGTCGAGCGAGGCGGCGAGCCGCAGCAGCTCATCCGCGTCCATCCGGCCGCCCGCCGGTGACGACGTCGGCCAGCCCCGGCCGCCCCTGGGTCAGCGTGCCGGTCTTGTCAAAGAGCATCACCCGCCCCGCGGCCAGGCGTTCCAGGGCGCCGCCGCCCTTGACGACGACGCCGATGCGCGCGGCGCGGGACAGGCCGGACATGATCGCGATCGGGGCCGCGAGCAGCAGCGGGCACGGCGTCGCGACCACCAGCACCGCGACGGCGCGAACCGGGTCCCGGCTGAGCGCCCAGGCCGCTGCCGCGAGGACGAGCGTGAGCGGGACAAACAGGACGGCGAACCGGTCGGCGGCGCGGACGAACGGCGCCGACGAGGCCTGCGCCTGCTCAACCAGGCGCACCACCCCGGCGTAGGTGGACTCCGCGGCCGCCGCCGTCGCGACAAGCTCGATCGGCTGGCCCGCGTTGACCACGCCGCTGCGGACGTCCTCGCCGGCGATTCGCTCCGCCGGCCGCGACTCCCCCGTCAGCGCGGACTCGTCCAGCACGGCCGGGCTGAGCAGCCGCCCGTCCACCGGGACGATCCCTCCCGCGCCCACCAGCAGCCGGTCACCGGGGACGACGTCGTCCACCGGGACCTCGACGACGCCGCCCTCGACGCGGCGCCGGGCCGTGCGCGGGGCCCGCTCGGCCAGCAGGCTCAGCTCGCGCCGCGCCCGCGCGGACGCCCGCGCCTCCAGCAGCCGCCCGCTGGCGAGCATCACCGTGATCACAGCGCCGGCGAACGGCTCGCCGACCGCCAGGGCGCCGGCCAGGGCGAGCACCGCGATGACGTCAACGCTCGGCTGGTGGCGCCGGATCGCGCCGGCTACCCAGGACACCGCAAAGACAAGGCCCAGCACGGTGCCGGCGATCCACAACACCCTCGCGGGCGTCCCGGCAGCCAGCAGCCACGCCGCACCGCCCGCCAGCAGCAGCACGCTGGAGACGACGAACAGCGCATCTCCTTGCTCTCACGCAACCGGGCCATGCTCTCATTCTCTCGCCGGCCGTGCCCGCCTCAGTGGAGTTCTCATGGTGACGGTATGGAGGTGGCCGTTCCGCCTGCATGGCGGCGTCGGTACGCGAAGCAGAGCCGGGCCGGTGCGGTGATCATGGGCACGCGGGGCGTAGCCGACCGAACGACCCGCCGGGAAGGCAGGTGAGCGGCGATGGCGGCGACGGTGCTGATCGTTGAGGATGAGCGCAAGCTGCGCGAGCTCGTCCGGTCCTACCTGGGGTACCGGTAACGACGGCTGGCCCGGGTGGTGGCCGGCCTGATAGTGCTGGTCGCGGTGGTGGCACCGGTGCTGCACGTGCTGGCGCACCGGCCGGGAGCGTTCCTGGTCGCCATGGTCTTGTTCGGGTTCTCGATGGCCTCGGCGCTTCGCGCTGCGACCGGCGGGGCGGCGTCCGCGGCGCGGCGGCCGCCGCCGCGGGGCTCAGGTGACCGGTGCTGGCCGCGCGGTCCTGCTGCTCAATCCCCGCTCCGGCAGCGGGAAGGCGGCCCGCCTCGACCTCGCCGCCCTGGCCCGCCAGTCGGGGGCGACGTCGTCCCGATGCGGCCGGGGATGACCTGGGTGAGCTGGCAAGGAGCACCCGGTTGAATTTCACGGTGCCCGCTCCGGGTGCTGCCCGGGTAACCGGGTTTTGCTGCACCCGGCGCCGCAGGCCAAGGTCCCTGGCGAGCTGCCGCATGCCGGCATGTGCCCGTCGCCCTGACGATGAACACGGCGCAACCGAGCGTCATGACCCGGCACCCGGGCGGGGCCAGTTTGGCGCGGGCGCGCAATGAAATGGTGCGGCTGCCGCGTTCGGGGGTCGTTATGCCGGTGATGCTAGCCCGAGCCGGCGGACGCGGCCGTGGCGGCGCTGGTGGCGGCCACCGCGGCGATGATCTCCTCGATCGCCTTGCGGACGGCTTCAGATGCCCAGTTGCCCGTGGCGATCTCCTCAGCACGCGCCCTGAGCTGTCGTTTGGACAGGCCGTAGTGCCGGGGGTCGACGATCTTGTGCTCGCACCTGAGCGCGTGCAGCAGGGCGATGAGCGCGGCGCTTCGCGCATCCGCTGCCCCCTGCTGTACCAGTGCCTGGGTGACCAGATGGCGCACCTGCCCCTCGTGGCCGGTGTCCTGGCCGGCCACCTGTGGGTGGGGAAGAGGCCGAGGGTCCTGCCCTGCTCGGCGCGGATCACCCCGGCCCCGGCCAGCCGCTCATACAGCGTCCGCCGCAGGTTCTTGCTCAGTGGCCCGATCACCGTGGACGGCGTTTTGCCCTGGTGCGCGATCACGATCTGCAGGGCCGCATCCAGGACTTCGTCGCCGGCCGGGGAGGGGTCACGGACGATGATGCGGCCCGGCTTGCCCTGGTCGCCCTGACCTGAGAGACCCACCTTGTTCATCAAGGTGAGCTCGGCGAGGTTCGCGCCGCCCAGCCCGGCGTCGACCTGGGCTGCGGGGGCAGACAACCGGCCGCTGGCGTCGTCGGTGACCAGCAGCAGAAGGTCCTCGGCGAGGAGCATGCTCCCCACGCTACCGGCCCCAGCCTCGGGCACCGTTGAGGCCTTTACTATTAGCGGCATGACTTCGCACTCACGCTTCACCCTCGAGGAGGCCCGCGCCGCGGGTGAGCGGATCGGCGTGGACTGGGACTCGTCGCCGTTTGATCTCGGGCAGTTCCGGATGGGGATGGACATCGAGCTCGAGCATGGCACGCGCGATCCGGAGACCAATGTTACCGATGATGACGTCACCATGACAGCCAAGATCGCGCGGGCCCACCTCAACGAGTTCCCCGACTACTACACCCGCCTTGCCAAGATGGAGGCCGAAGCCGAAGCTGAGGTGGAGGCGGACGGGACCGCGCCGGGCGAGTGAGCGCGCAGACAGCGCGGCAATTGAGCCGCGTCGCCGTTCGCGCGCGGCCAGCAGCGTTCGCCCGGCAGCTCTGCGATCTCATGTGGGCTCTTGCGTCGGCCCTGATGCTGGATGCGTCGCGTCCGTGTACGCTGCCGGGCCCCATGAGTGTCAGCTTTCAGTCCGGGCGGCGGCCGACGGGGTGGTGCCGGTGAGGCGGGGGTCAAGGATGTCAGGTAAGCACGCAGGCACGGGTTTGGTGATCGCGGGTGCGGCGGCGGTGGTGTATTTCCGTTTGCTGCGCCCGTGGCATCTGCACTGGGGCGCAACCGCGCAGGAGGCAGGCGGCGAGGTCGCTGGCGATGAGCTGATGCCTGCTCCGGACATCGTGGCGACCCGGGTGGTGGAGATCGACGCCCCGCCGTCGGCGATCTGGCCGTGGCTGGTGCAGATGGGACCAGGGCGCGGCGGCGCCTATACCTACGACTGGATCGAGCGCCGGCTGGGCATCGACATCCGCAACACCAACCGCGTCATCCCCGAACTGCAGCACCTCAAGGTGGGTGATGAGATCGCGATGCCTGGCTACGCGATGCGCGTCGAGCGGCTCGACCCCGGGCAGGCGATGGTCGTCCGCTCCAGCAACCACGCCTGGGTATGGTCGTTTGAGCTGCGGCCAGCCGGCGGGCACACCAGGCTGATCAGCCGGAACCGCTTCGACACCTCCGCCTTGCCAATGAAGGACAAGCTCGTGTACCCGCTCATCGAGCCGGGCTCGTGGGTGATGGAACGCAAGATGCTGCTCACGATCAAACAGCGGGGCGAACGCCTCGCCCGAACACAGCCGCCAACATGACGAACAACCAGTGTGCGGTGCGGCGCCGAGCAGCCATCGAGCTCGCTGGCCGGAGAAGGCGCACGCACCCGGATCGCCAGGCCGTTTTGCCGATCCGGCGGGGCCGCACCTGGCAGCACGGCTTGCTGCAGTCGGCGGCATGATCTTCGGCGTGAGGACGGTCACCGCGCCGTTGCCGGGCCTGCGGCTCGCAGGCTTGTGAGGCGTTGGTGGTATTCGTCCTCGTCGATCTCGCCGCGGGCGAACCGCTCGGCGAGCAGTCGCTCGGGCGTGGGCGGCTGGGCGGGTTCAGGGTGCTGTGTGGCATTCGGGCGGGCGTAGCGGACCAGTGCGACGATGCCGTAGATCACCGCCTGTGGTGTGCCAAATCCCGCGCAGGAGTCTGACCTGCGGCTCTAGGCTCGGCGCTCGTGCTCATCCGTCTTGTCTACTTGTTCATGGTCCGGGTGTTTGGCTGGCTGGTGCTCCTGGCGCGGAATGACGAGGCCAAGGATGCGGAGATCCTCGTGCTCCGGCACGAGATCGCAGTCTTGCGTCGGCAGGTCGCCCGCCCGAAACCAGGTTGGGCTGACCGTGCCGTGATCGCTGCGTTGGCACGGCTGCTGCCCACACATCTCCGGCTGCACCGGATCGTGACCCCGGGCACCCTGCTGGCCTGGCACCGGCGCCTGGCCAGGAAGAGATGGACCTATCCGAACACGCCGGGACGACCGCCGGTCCCAGCGGAGGTGCGCGCGCTGGTGGAGCAGCTGGCGCGGCAGAACCGCGCTGGGGGTACCGGCGCATCCAGGGTGAGCTGTTCGGCCTGGGGTACCGGGTGGGGGAGGGAACGATCCGCCGGATCCTGGCCGCTGCCGGGCTCGGTCCTGGGCCGCGGCGGGCGTCGCCGACGTGGCGGCAGTTCCTGGCCGCCCAGGCATCTGGCATCCTGGCGTGCGATTTCCTGCATGTCGATACCGTCTTGCTCCGGCGTGTGTACGTCTTGTTCGTGATGGAGATCCAGACCAGGACCGTGCACATCCTGGGCGTGACCGCTCATCCGACCGGGGCCTGGACCGCGCAGCAGGCCCGGAACCTTCTCATGACCTCGGCGAGCGCGCAAGTGCGGTTCAGGTTCCTCATCCGCGACCGTGACAGCAAGTTCACCACGGCATTCGACGACATCTTCTCCGGCAATGGCACGCGGGTAATCAAGACCCCGGTCCGGTCGCCGCGGGCGAACTCATACGCGGAACGATTCGTGGGGACGCTTCGCCGCGAGTGCCTGGATCACGTGCTGATCCTCGGCGAGCGGCATCTCAGCAAGGCCCTGGCCGAGTACGCGCGGCACTACAACGGTCACCGTCCGCACCAGGGCCTGCAGCAGAAGCCTCCGCTGCGCCAGCCCGGTCACGCCGTCGATATCACTGCCCGGATCGAGCGCAGGCAGGTCCTCGGCGGCCTGATCAGCGAATACCGAAGGGCAGCCTAGCGAGCACGAAGAGCCAGGTCAGCGGCTACGAAACGAGTTCTGGCACGGCACAAGCCGGTGTTGGTGTAGTTCCACCCGGCGCCGGAGGCAAAGCTGCGAGGCTGCGCGTCGGCCAAGCGGACTTGCTCCCTAGCCGGGATGACACCGGTGTCCAGGGCCGCCCGCTGGACCTCGGGCAGCCGGGCGCTCTGGGCCAGCCCGCTGGTGTGGTTGAGCAGTTGCCGCACGGTGATCTGCGCGCCGTCGTGGAGCAGGCCAGGCAGGTACCGGGCGACCGGGGCGTCCAGGCCCAGCCGCCCCTCGGCGACCAGCTGCAACATCACGGCGGCGACGTAAGTCTTGGTCAAGCTGGCGATGCGGAACCGGTCATCGGGCCGCATCGGCGCCCGCTGGGTTAGATTGGCGAGCCCTTTGGCTTCGGCCCACAAGCCGCTGCCCCAGACCTGCGCGACCAGGCCCGGCGCGCCTGCATGGAGCACCGCTGTGAGCGCGGACTCCACTGCGGGCGGGGCAGGACCAGAACGCTGCCACGGGGAGGCGGCCACCAGGCCAGCGCCAGTAGCGGCGGCGACAGCCAGCGCGATCAGCGGCAGCCAACGACGCCGCAGCCGCCCGACCAGGCCACCGGGCGGCAGGCTCATCGCTGCCCCCAGCCAGCTGCCCGCCGATGACGGCGCAGCATCCGCAGGCCGCTATGGGCGGCCTCCAGCACGGCCAAGCTCAACGCGTACGACCACCGCGTGTCGCCACTGCCCACCCTGATTATTAACAGGATCACCGTGACAAACGCCCAGATAAGAACCGCCAGGAAGCCTCTGAAACTGACCAGCGCGATCAGCCAGGGCGACCCTGAATAGTCCCGGCTGAGCCACTCCAGACGCTTCTCCCGTTCCGGATCCTCACCGGTACGGTACGGCGGGCCTCCGGGCAGGATCGACGGATATCTCATGATCTGCCCCCTTTGCAAAAACCGGCGATCCCCTCATCTGTGGGACCTACCTAAGCCACGGATGCAGAGCCAAAAGTCACGCCTGGTCGGCGGAAGGTCCCAATGCGTCACCCAGCCTCTTCTCCGGGTTGGCCTGAATGACGGGCAAGGAAGCGTCCGAGGTCACGGACTCATCTGAACGGGCCCGGACGCCCGCACTGATAGCTACGGATTAGAAGGGTCTTCTCGGCGGCGGAAGGTACAAATATCCTGGCTGGGCTCAGGTCCGGGGATGGCCCGCTGAGCGTCCGTGTCCGCCCCTCCAGCCTCAAGCGTGACCGTGCCGGCAGGGCAACCAGCACAGGCGGAACGTGCCGGGTGTACGTACACGCGACGTCACGCTTGACCCTGGAGACCACTGCGGACACTCCGGTCAGAAACCACGGGGCAGGGGCGAGCCTGCCCGGACCGGACGCGGGCCATCCCCTGCACGGGTGCGGTCGTGCGCGTCCGCCGCCGTGCCCGCTGCGTGCCCGATAGGGGGGTCAGCGCCGGGAACGTACGGTCATTCCCGGACAGTCCGGTATACCGGCTCACCTGCGGATGAGCAGGCCACCGCCGACCAGCCCACGATCTTGCAAGCAAGAGGTCGGGGTCCGAGGGCATATCCGGGCGCACGACAACACGAACATGCCGCGCACCGACCTTCCCGTCTTCCAAGCGGTCATAAGCCTTGATGAGGATGACCCGTACGCTTCGGCCGTCACCAGGCCGATCTCGGGACTTACGGCTGTCCCTCCGGTGACGTGCGGCCCCTTCCCCTGGCCTAAGAACTGGGCATCGTGATCGCGAAAGGCCACACGGTTACGACGCGGATTGCCGCGATAAGGAGGTGAGTGAGATGGCCTCACTAACAAAGGGAGCCCGGAACGTGTTCCGCGGCATCGGCACATGGCTTAGCTGGGCCCGGCACGGGCACGAAGACATGGAAGCACTATACGGCCCGAACCCGAACCACTTCACCACCGAGCAGCGGATGCGTAACGCCGGTTTCGGAGCGGGGCCCGGTGGGATGACCACCGGAGGATGACCCGGACACTGAACCCAGCTTCTGCTCTTGGCCATTAGTTTAGCTGCCGTCTGAGAGTGTTTCGCGGCGCGGTGAGAGAGTAGATGATGTCTCGCCTCGCGTACGGTGGCTGGCGGTGGTCGTCGCATTGCTCATGGCGGCCTGCGGAGGCGGGTCGCCGAAGCGTCGGGCCGGTGACGAGCACCAAGGCGCGGAAGTGTGTCCATTCAGGGGTGCCTCTGACCTGCACGATGCGCGGTCGAAGCCTCCCGCTGAGCGCTGCGTGAGCCCGTGGCCTGCGGGAACACCGCACCCCCCGTGAATGGACACGCGGAGGTTCCGGGCGTCGTCAAACGGTAAGCTGCGGTGCCGTACGGTCAGTCAGAGCAGCAGGTCACACTGCAAAATCGCCTCATCGTAGTTCTTTCTAAGCTGGCGATCCTGCTGCTAACGCTGTCCCGGCATCCGGGGACACTCGCACGTTGCGTGGCGACTTGGGATATGCCCGGCCTGAAAAGCGGAAGGCCAGTGCTCGGCCTGGTCAGGCCACCGGGGCCATTAGCGGGCCAGCCACCGGGCCATTAGCGGGCCATTAACCCTGGCAACGAGGGGCCTCTCACGGTCACTCACGGACAGCTCGCCTCGCAGGTCAAGCCATATGAAGGCGCGGACAGCACAGATTCCCAAGCTGACAGTGCGGGCATCGATGCTGCCTCCGGCGGGGCTCTTCGGCTCTGGGATGATCGGGGATGGCCGACCAGGGCCGTAGGTGGCTGAGGTCGAGCCTGATCATCGCGCCCGCTATCGACCCGGGCGAGCCCAGCAGGCCTGGCAGGCGGGTCGACGGCAGACGGGATGATCAGTGGGGCAGGCTTGCGCAGGTTTGCGCCTAGGACCAGCAGAACAAGACCCGACTGGCGCATTTCGCCAGCTCAGCGGCCAGTTTTCTGGCCCTAGTCCTGGCCCTGCTGTGGCCCTAGGTCGGCCTGGACAGCGGAGGGGAATACGGGGGAATCGGTAAGGTCGGTCCATGCTGATCCGCAGGTCAGAGGCCTAATAGCGCTTCCTGTGCGGCTGGATCGGCACCCTGACACGGAAGCGCCCGGCAGATCGCGGGCCGTGGCCGCGAGCGCGTGCAATCAGCGTGCAACTAGGGCGTGTCCCGTAGATCATGGGATGGGGCCGCGGAGCCAGATCCGGATCGCGGCGACGTCGACGGTTCCCCGGTAGACGAAGTTGCGCTTGTCGTACCGGGTGGCGACCGCCCGGTGCTGGCGGAGCCGGTTGAAGGCGCGCTCGACGGTGTTGCGCTGCTTGTAGGCGATGGGGTCGAACGCGGCCGGCCGCCCGCCCCTGCTGCCGCGCCGGAGGCGGTGGCGGATCTGGTCGGCGGGTTCGGGGATGGTGGCCTTGATGCCGCGTCGTCGCAGGTGAGTGCGGGTCGCCCTGCTGGAGTAGGCCTTGTCGGCCAGGACCTGGCCGGGCCTGGTCCGGGGCCGGCCGCGGTCGCGGCGCGCGATCGTGAGCCGGTCCATGAGCGGCGCGAAGGCGAGGGAGTCGTGGCGCTGCCCGGCGCTGGTGACCTGGGCCAGCGGCCGGCAGCCGGAATCGGCGAGCAGGTGGATCTTAGTGGTCAGCCCGCCCCGGGACCGGCCCAGCGCCTCCCGCTCCTTGCCGGGCCTGGCCGGGTTCGTCCCGGCGGGCGGCGGGTTCTTGTCATTCGGTGGAGCCCCCTGTCCGGGCCGGGCGCTCAGCCGCGTCACCGCCAGCCGCTCCGGCTCAATGTCCGCCTGCGGCTCATGCCGCGCCCCGGCGGCGTGCTGGTGCGCCCGCACGACCGTCGCATCCGCCGCGACCGTCCACGCCTTGCCCTCCGCCTCATCACACCCGGCGCGCAGCCGGTCCAGGATCTTCTCCCAGGTCCCGTCCCCTGACCAGCGGCGATGCCGATTGTAAACGGTCTTCCAGTTCCCGAACCGCTCCGGCAGATCCCGCCATGGGCACCCCGTCCGGACCCGGCAGAACACTCCGTCAATCACCAGCCGGTGATCATTCCACCGGTGCCCCTGCCGCGGATGACCCGGCAGCAAAGGCTCCAGCGCACCCACTCCGCATCACTGAGATCATGCCGCCTCAGCCGGTCATCATCCATTGCGCAATCCAAGCCGAAATGACCCGTGAAGATCTACGGGACACGCCCTAACCTCGATTCCCGGGAGACGGTGCGGAGCCTGTGACCGCCGGGCTTCCTGACTGTCCCAGGTGCGTTCATGCTGGCAGGCGGGCATGTTCCCGCCCACTCTCGCGATAACCTCAATGAGTCTGCCTGAACTAAGTGCCTTCTAGTTGACGGCACAGAAATCGGACACCGCAGGCAGGCATCTTGCCCTGACCGGCGTGTCTCCCTGCCTGCTGCCTGATACGGCACTACCATCTCCGGGAGTAGTTCAGCAAGATGACTTGAGATGCCAGGATAGGCAGGATGCGGGACGGCGCGCAGTACTTCACCGAGCCGGCGAGCTCAGCGCAGCGCCGGTACGAGGCGCTGCGCGCCTACTTCCTGGACGAGATGCCCGCCGCCGAGGCCGCCGACCGGTTCGGCTACTCCACCGCCAGCATCCACCAGATGGCCAGCCTGCTGCGCCAGGGCCGGCTCACCCTGTTCGCCGGGACCCGGCCCGGCCCGAAAGGCCCGCGCAAGGCCACCGGCCAGCTCCGCCAGCGGGTGCTGGAGCTGCGCGCCGCCGGGCATTCGGTCACCGAGATCGCCGCCGCGTGCACAGCCGAGGGGATGCCGGTCTCGGCGCAGACCGTCTGGCTGATCCTCGACGCCGAGGGACTGCCGCGGCTGCCCCGCCGCGACGACGGCCGCCGCGGCCCGCCGGCCCGGCTCGACCCGGTCAAGGCCGCCGCCCTGCCCGGCTGGCCGGATGAGCCGCTGGCGGACCTGCCGTGCGATCACGCCGGGCTGCTGCTGCTGTTCCCCGCGATCTGCGACACGGGGCTGCCGGACCTGATCAGCGGCGCCGGCTACCCCTCCACCAGGGAACTGTCAGCCTGGCAGTCGATCGGGACGCTGCTGCTGGCCAAGTGCGCCCGCAAGCCCCGCATCTCCCACGCCAGCACGCTGGCCGATGACGAAGGGCTGGCCTTCGCGCTCGGGCTGACCGCGCTGCCCAAGGCCACCCACCTGGGCACCTACTCCTGGCGCATCCGCCGCGAGGCCAACCAGAAACTGCTGACCGGGCTGGTCAAGGCGCTGCGGCCGCTCGGCCTGGCCACCGGCGAGGCCGGGTTCAACTGCGACTTCCACGCCATCCGCCACCACGGCGACCAGGCCGTCCTGGAAAAGCACTACGTCCCCAGACGCTCCCAGCGCACCCGCGCCGTGCTGACCTTCTTCGCCCAGGATCACGCCACCTCGGACATGGTGTACTCCAACGCCGACATCACCAAGGCCGAGCAGGCCGCCGAGATCATCGCCTTCGCTGATTACTGGAACAACGCCACCGGCAGCGACCCGGGGCTGCTGGTCTTCGACTCCCAGCTGACCACCTACAAGATCCTCGGCCAGCTGTCCGCCCGCGGCATCAGCTGGCTCACGCTCCGCCAGCGCGGCAAGACCGAACTCGCCCGCCTCGATGCCCTGCCCGCCAGCGCCTGGAAAACCGCCGTCATCGCCCGGTCCGGCCGGTACCGGCGGCCCCGCCTGCACGAAGACATGGTCAAGCTCACAGACATCAGCGCCAAGGTCCGCCAGATCGCGGTCAAGAACATCGGCCGCGACGAGCCCACCCTGATCATCACCAACGACCTGACCACGCCCGGCAAGAACCTGTTCGCCCGCTACGCCGAGCGGATGATGGTCGAAAACGAGCTGGACGCCTACATCGGCGGGTTCCACCTCGACGCCCTCACCAGCGGCGTCCCGCTCAACGTCGACCTGGACACCACCCTGACCGTCGTCGCCGGGAACCTGTACCGGCTGCTCGCGCTCAAGCTATCCCGCTACGAGCACGCCACCCCCGAAACCCTGTGGCGGGACTTCCTCGACGCCACCGGCACCTTGCACATCGGCCCCGCCGGCGTCACCTGCGCGCTGAACCTGCGCAGCCACCACCCCGCCCTCATCGACGCCGGATTCGCCGAACTCCAAACCCCGATCCCCTGGTGGGACGGGCGCACCCTGCGGTTCCGGTTCCCGCCACGGTAACCGCCGGGCCGCAGGAAACCTCAACTCAATTATCTGACCGGGAATCGAGGCTAACCGTGGCCAATGGCGGTCAACAGCGGTAGCTCTCAGACACACAGACCTGCTGATCAGGCGCAGTGGCCACGAGCATCGCGCAGCTTCCCAAGCCGATAGTCCAGGATGTCCGGATCTCCAGCAAGATGGAGATCTTCATCGAGGCGCCCCGACGACCCCACCCGCGGCTCTCAGGCACCACCCGGGCGACCAGTTCGGGACCGCGAGCCGAAGCCCAGCCAGTAAGGCTCGGGGCCGATGGCGCGGCCGTCTGTTTACCTGGCTGCTGTACTTTCGTGCTGTACGCACTGTACAAGCGTTCGAAAAACCGTCGGGACGGCGGGATTTGAACCCGCGACCCCTTGACCCCCAGTCAAGTGCCCTACCAAGCTGGGCCACGTCCCGGTGCGCTAGGCGCACACACCCGCCGAACCCGGCGGGCTTACATACCTTAGCGCAGCCGGAGCGTCCCCGGTGCCAGCGGATGATCCACCGAGCCACGCCCTACGCTCGTACTGGTTACCAGAGCGCCAACAGAACGCACGTCACTAGGGGGCGGCTGGGAGTTCGCGCCACAGGTCGGCCGGGTCAGTGCTGATCACGCACCATGGACCGGATTGGCCGCGGCGGCGGATGGCCTCGAACCGATAGCGGTCGTGGCGGCTGGTGATGATGACTTCGTAGCCGGGCAGGGCAAGGCGTAGGGCAGCAAGCTCGGTCAGCGCACCGGGTGGCAGCGATGCCCGGCCGGAGAAAGTCTCGGAGCCAGAGAATCTCTCTTGTCCAGTCATGGTGCGACCTCCGCCATGCGGATGGACTCGTTCGGTGGAACGGTGGCTCCGGGGAGACCGGCCGCGACCACCAACACCGGATCTGCTGGCCGAAGTCCTCAGCGCGAGACTGGGGCGCCCGGTAACCCCTGGCCGATCTTGGCATGCCGCATGACCAATGCTTGGCTGACACGGCCCTGCATATGCAGTTGACCACGGCACAGACGGCCCGGGTAACGTATGGACTAGCCGAGAGCGACCTTGAACAGCGGAAGGTACTGCTCAGCGCCGGGTTCGACCTAACCGCCTACTCGTCAGCAGCACTACGCTGGCTGGTATCACCCCGAATCGCTATCAATGGCGGTAACGGGAACCGGCGAATCGGTGCGGCAGACATCCTGGCAATTCGCGAGGCGATCCAGGCATTTCGCGTCCTTGACAATCGACTCGGCGGCGGCCGGATCCGGCCGCCGGTCGTGTCGTATCTCCACGCGGATATCGCGCCTTTGCTGAGCGATGCACGTTGCACCGATGATGTGCGGCGCCAGCTATTCTCTGCGGCGGCCGAGCTCTCGCAGCTTTGCGGCTGGCAAGCGCACGACCTGGAGATGCAGGGCCTGGCGCAGCGATATCTGGTCCAGGCACTATCGATGGCGCGATTTGCCCAGGACGAGAGCCTCGGTGGCGAAATTCTGGCTGCGATGAGCCAGCAAGCCGGCTACGTCGCCCAAGCTGACCAGGCCATCGATATGGCGCAAGCGGCGCAGGCGGCGGCGAGGCGTTCCGGGCTGAAGGTTCTGCAGACCGAGGCGATGGTTATGGAGGCACACGGCCATGCCCTCGCTCAGGACCGCGATTCGTGTGCCCACACCCTGCGGCGCGCGGAAACAGTGTTTGGGCAGGCCGCCACGGCCGACGTGCCGCCATGGCTGGGCTACTTCGACGAGGCGTACTTTGCGGCAAAGATCGCCCACTGTTTCCGTGCTCTTGAGCAGGGACGGCTGGCCGAGAAGTACGCGCTGCGGTCGCTGGACATGAACCCGGACTATGTCCGGGGCCAGGCGTTCAATGTGGCCCTGCTCGCCATGAGCTACGCGCTGCAGGGTGAGGTTGAGCAGGCCTGTACCCGGGGCAAGCAGGCAGTGGACCTGGCGGGCAGCCTCGACTCTGCCCGTGCGCTGAGCTACGTCCGCGACCTGCTGCGGAATCTAAAGCCCTACGCGACTTCCCAGGGTGTGAGGGAGTTCAGCGAGTATGCCGGGGTGCGCCTGCCTGGGCTGCGGCGTACATGACGGCGATGACCGTAGCGGCGCCCAGGATCTGCCCGTCGCTGATCATCTGTTGCGCCTCGCCGAGAGGAACCCAGCGGACGTCCTCAGCCTCGTCCGGATGCGGCGTGCCCACGCGGTCCGCACCGCGTGCCAGGTAGAGGTCCTGCGGGGCGTCCGCGGAGCCAATAGCCGGCTGGAAGGTCAGCAGATACTGAAGGTTACGGGGCCGCCAGCCCGTCTCCTCTTCGACCTCGCGTGCCGCGGTCACGATGCCGTCCTCGCCGGGGTCGGCGTAACCGCCGGGGACTTCCCAGTCCCACCGGTCAACGATGAACCGGTGCCGCCAGATCAGCAGGATCTTCTCGCCAGGTTCGTCGAGGATGGCGGTCATAGCGCATCGCGGCATACGGAAGACGTACTGATCGAACCGCTTACCGTCGGGAAGCTCCACGCTGGCGACGGAAAGCCGGATGTGCGGATTCTCGTCCACCAGGCGCTCGCCGTGGATGGTCCAGCGGGTCCGTCCGGGGGAGATGTCGTCGGCCACGTTCCGGACGCTACCGCGTGAGGCAGACGGCGCGAACGGCGGTCGTATCCAGTCGGCGCCAGTCTGATTACTACAGCGGGGCACTCAGGGGAGCAGCGAGCGTGTACCAGGTCACCCAGCCCTGCGTGCCCGGATACGTGCCGCACGAGTCCGAAAGCGCCTGCATCAGGTACAGGCCATGCGGGAGCTTGGCCTTGCTCAGGTCCCCGTCCCAGGCGCTGCCCTGGTCCTCAACCTCGACGCGCACGTGACCGCCGAACCGCTCGATGCGGACGGTGAAGGCGCCACCGAGATCGCCGCTGGCGGAGTACAGGCAGGCGTTCGTGGCCAGTTCGCTGATCAAGAGGATCGCGTCGTCGGCGGCCGGGAATCCGGGCAGCATGCGGGCCAGGAATGCCCGCGTTTCCCGGACCTGATCGAGGCATCCCGGGAAGGACCGCTCGCACCTCGGTGACGAGATCGGCGCAGGTCGTAGAGAGACTGGGGGGGCGGTGGGGTTACACATCATCTTGTCCTCCTGCCTCTAACACGGGTCACCGCCAGCGGTTTGTTCATGGCGTAAGCAGCCGGTAACAAATTCATCTGCCTGCTGGCACTATCGCGTTAAAGCGGTCCCGAACCGATTGCAATAGTGTGATAACAGCAAGAAGCGCGCTGACCGGGTGCGATTCGGTAGCCGCATCGCCCGAGCGCTGGGGCCACATGCCTGAGCGCTGGCGATCACACAGCAGACACACCCCTTTTGCTCAGCGGCGATACAGGAACCAGGCATTAGAGTGAACACGTTTTACCGGTGACCTGGCGCCGTGGCTGCGGCGCTGCCGCCGACGAGGAACAGGGGTCAGGTGAGGGCGTCGGAGCGCGATCCCATGTCCGGCTGGTATGGCCCCGGGCCGGACGACGCGACCCAGCCCTATGCGCAGGGCACCACCCGCCCCCGCAGAACCCCGTCCCCAGAGCCGCCCGCGCAGCAGCCGGACCACCCGCCCCCTGAAGCCCCGCCGCCGCTGGCCGATCCGCGCCCTCAAGGTCTTCTCGGTCGCTATCGTCCTGCTCGCGATCATCGTCGGCGGCCTCTTCCTCATCACCCCGTCGGTGAGCCAGGCCCCGGCGCTGGTCCAGGCGCAGGCCGTCCAGCACGGGATCAGCTACCCGGGGGTCCAGCCCCCCACGCGCTTCACCGAGGCGCTCGTCGCCACCGAGGACCACCGGTTCTACTCCACGCCCGGCGTCGACCCCCTGGCCGTGGGACGGCTCATCGCCGGCAAGCTCACCGGTCACCCCGACCAGGGCGGCAGCACGCTGGAGCAGCAGCTGGCCAAGAATCTCTACACCGCGGGCCGCTCCGGGTTCACGGTGAAGACCGAGCAGGTCGTGCTGGCGATCAAGCTCGACATGAGCTACAGCAAGGCGCAGATCCTGCAGATGTACGCGGAGATCGCCTATTACGGCGACAACTACTACGGGCTGCGCGCCGCGAGCTGCGGTTACTTCGGCGTCGAGCCGGCCCAGCTGAGCTGGCCGGAGGCCGCGGTCCTGGCGGGCGTCGTCAACGCGCCCACCATCGATGACCCGCGCACCAACCCGCAGAACGCCCGTTCCCGCGAGGTGCACGTGGTCGGGCGGCTCGTCGCGGTCGGCGACCTGACCGCGGCCCAGGGCGCGGCGGTCCTCGCCCAGAACCTCAACCTGGTGCCGCACGGGACCGGCTGCACCAGCTGACGACCTTCTCACGCGGCGTGTGTAAGGTAAGCCTTGCCTAATTATTTCCCATCGGCCAGACTTGCTGGCCGGGAGGCGTTCTGATGCTGGCTACGCTCGTTATATTCCTGCGCGAGGGTGTCGAGGCAAGCATGATCGTCGCGATCTTGCTCGCCTACCTCGACCGCATCGGGAAGCGGGAGCACTTCAAGGACGTGTTCCTCGGAGTGGGTGCCGCGCTGCTCCTGGCCACCGCGGGTGGGGCGGTGGCTTACGAGACGATCCGGAGCTACGACGGCTCGCGGGTGCAGACGATCTTTGAGACGGCCACCTTCATCGTGGCCGCCACCGTGCTGACCTACATGACGTTCTGGATGCGCAACCACGCGCGGTCGCTGTCGAAGGAACTCCGGGCCCATGTCGACGCGGCGCTCGACGGCCGGGCCCGCTGGGGGCTGGGACTGCTGGCCTTCCAGGCGGTGGGCCGGGAGGGACTGGAGACGGTTGTTTTCACCCTGGCCATCATCTTTTCCACCTCGACGGCGGGCGCGCTGAGCGGAGCGGCCATCGGGCTGGCCGGTGCGCTTGCCATCGCGTTCGTGATCTACCGGCTCGGCCACCGGCTGAACATGGCCCGCTTCTTCACCGTCATCGGCCTGCTGCTGATGGTCTTCGCCGCTGGGCTGCTGGCCGACACCGTGGAGAACCTCCAGCAGCTCGGCTGGCTGCCGGTACTCGCCACGCCCATGTGGCACTCGGCGTCGCTGCTGTCCGAGGACAGTTCGTTCGGGGACGTGCTGCACAGTTTCTTCGGCTACAGCGACGCCCCGACGCCACTCCAGCTCCTGGTCTACGTCGGGTACCTGGCCATCGTGATCATCGCCTTCGTGGGCCGCAGAGGCCAGCGCGCCTCAGCCCGGGCGGCCGTCACCCAGCAGTAGTCCGCCGCAGCGGGTCGGGCCACCTGCCCGGCGTACGGCCCGGAGCAGCAGAAACAGACAATTTAACGGACATAGGAACGGGCCATCCCGCCAGCACGGCGGATGGCCCGGAGAAGTGGACGGTCAGCCGACCGAAGGCTGAGGGTAGATCTGTTCCGGCTCCTGTTCAGGCTGCCGGGACTCGGGCGCCCGGTGCCTCCCCGGGGCGTGTGCTCCGTTTCCGCGCTCCCCGTTCGCCCCGTAACCGTTGGCCCCGTGGGTGGGCGTGCCGCTGGCGTGGGCGCCGTTCTGGTGCATTCCGTACCCGCGCGGCCCGGCGACGTGCTCACCGGCGGCGTGCATGCCCACCGCCGGGTACTGCACCCCGGCCGAATGCTCCTCGGCGGGCAGCACCGTCGGCGCGACCTCGGCCGGCTCGTCGGTGACCTCGAGGAAGACCCACTTGCGGTAGGACCAGAGCCGGAACAGCGTGCCCAGCCCGATGCCCACGATGTTGGCGAGGTTGTAGGACAGCGGGTCGGTCAGGTGCAGGCCGTAGTGCACGATGGCGACCACGGCCTCCTGGATGCCCAGCCCGACGCAGTTGAGCAGGACGAACAGCAGCGTCTCGTGCTGCAGCCCCTTGCCCTGGCGGTGCTTGAACGCCCAGTGCCGGTTGCCCAGGAAGGTGACCACCGTGGCCACGACGTAGCCGATGATGATCGAGGTCAGCGCGCCGATGCCGACGCCGAAGTGGGCACCGTCGGTGACGCCGAGCTGGACGAGGAAGCCGATGCCACCGACCACGCCGAACTTCGCGATCTCGTGAATCTTTTGCGCGTAACGCGCATAAATGTCACGGATGTATTTCACCTGGTCGATGGTCCCTTCGCTCATCGCCACACGCGTGCAGGAACGCTTGCTGAGGTTACCTGCCAATGTCCGGTTACACACATCGGAGGCGGAAAACGTGCTGTTAAATTGTCCGGACCGCAAGGTAACGTCACAAACGTGTCACATGCCGAGGTAGCCGAGATTCTGGTCCAGGCCCGCGGCCTAGCCAAACGCTTCGGGAGCTTCCCCGCCGTCGATGGCATCAACTTTAGTATCTCCCGGGGCGAGGCGTTCGGTTTCCTCGGCCCCAACGGTGCGGGCAAATCCTCGACCATGCGCATGATCGGCTGCGTGTCCCCGCCGAGCAGTGGCGAGCTGACCATCCTCGGGCTGGACCCGGTCGCGGACGGCCCGGCGATCCGGGCGCGGCTGGGCGTCGTGCCGCAGGAGAACACGCTCGACATCGAGCTCACGGTGCGGGAGAACCTGCTCGTCTACGGCCGCTATTTCGGGCTGTCCCGGGCCGAGATCCGTGAGCGCAGTACCATGCTGCTGGACTTCGTGCAGCTCACCGACCGGGCCGAGGATCAGGTCGAGCCGCTGTCCGGGGGGATGAAGCGCCGCCTGGTGATCGCCCGGTCGCTGATCAACGAGCCGGACATCCTGCTGCTCGACGAGCCCACCACCGGCCTGGACCCGCAGGCCCGGCACATCGTCTGGGACCGGCTCTTCCGCCTGAAGCAGCAGGGCGTCACGCTCATCCTGACTACGCACTACATGGATGAGGCCGAACAGCTGTGCGACCGGCTCGTGGTGATGGACGCCGGCCGGATCGCGGCCGAGGGCTCGCCGCGCGCGCTCATCGAGCGGTACTCCACCCCCGAGGTCCTGGAGCTGCGCTTCGACCCCGGCGAGCACGAGCAGGCCGCGGAGAAGCTCGCCGCCCTGGCCACCGGGCCCGCCGAGCGGCTGGAAGTGCTGGCCGACCGGGTGCTCATCTACACCCGGAACGGGGACGAGGCCCTCGCGGCGGTGCGCGGGCTCGGGCTTGACCCGCTCACCTCGCTGGCCCGGCGCAGCACGCTCGAGGACGTCTTCCTCCGGCTCACCGGCCGTCACCTGGACGACTGAGCCCGACGACCCTGCCACCGACGACGACCGAAGGCTGGACGACTGATGACCGCTCAGGCCGCGCCCATAGCGCCCGCAGCGCCCGCCGTGGCCCCGGAAACCGGGGGAGCGCGGTGGTCGTTCGCATGGCGCGAGTTCCGGTTCTGGCTGACCGATTACCGGCGGACCTGGCGCGGCTCGGTCATCTCCAGCGTGCTCGGCCCCCTGCTCTATCTCGGCGCGATGGGCGCGGGCCTGGGAACGCTGGTGAACAAGCACGCCGGCGGCACCCTGGGCGTGAGCTACCTGACCTTCATCGCGCCCGGGCTGCTGGCCGCGACCGCCATGCAGACCGCTTTCGGCGAGGCGCTGTACCCGGTCCTCGGCTCGGTCAAGTGGGTGCAGAACTACTTCGCCGCGGTGGCCAGCCCGCTGCGCCCGGGCGACGTGTTCCGCGGCCACCTGCTGTTCGTCATCCTGCGGGTCACCATGAACTGCGGCGTGTTCCTGGCCCTGATCGCCGCGTTCGGCGCGGCCCGCTCGCCGCTGGCCATCGCGGCCCTGCCGGTCGCGGTGCTGACCGGGCTGGCGTTCGCGCCGGCGCTGATGGCCTGGGCGGTGACCCGGACCCGGGACACCAGCTTCAGCGTGCTGTTCCGGTTCCTGATGGTCCCGCTGTTCCTCTTCTCCGGCACGTTCTTCCCGATCTCGCAGATCCCCTGGTGGCTGCACCCGGTCGCCTACGTGACCCCGCTGTGGCACGGCGTGGAGCTGTGCCGCACGCTCTGCCTCGGCACCACCGACCTGGGCGGCGCCGCCGTGCACGTCGGGTACCTGCTGGCGTGGGCCGCGGCCGGGTACGCCGTGGCCCTGCGCACCTACGCCGGGCGGCTCCATGAGTAGCGGGCCCGCGGCGCTGCGGCTGCCGCTGCCCGGCCTGCTCGGCCGGGTCATGGCCGGCGGCCGGTCCGGCGGGTCCGGCCGGGCGGGCGGCGGCCAGGGCGGGCTGCCCCTGGTCGAGCGGAACGCCCGCGCCTACCGTCACCTGTGGATCGTGCTGATCGCCGGGATCGTCGAGCCGCTGTTCTACCTGCTGTCGATCCGGATCGGCCTCGGCGGGCTGGTCGGGCCGGTAATCGGGCCCAGCGGCCGTCCGGTCAGCTACACGGACTTCGTCGCGCCCGCGCTGCTGGCCACGTCCTCGATGAACGGCGCGGTCTACGACTCCACCTTCAACGTGTTCCACAAGCTCAAGTACGCCAAGGTCTACGACGCGGCGCTGGCCACGCCGCTGGGCCCGGGGGACATCGCGCTGGGCGAGATCACCTGGGCCCTGAGCCGCGGCCTGCTGTACGCGATCACGTTCCTGCTGGTGATGGCGGCCCTGGGACTGGTCCACTCGCCCTGGCTGCTGCTCGCCGTGCCCGCGTCCGTGCTCATCGGCTTCGCGTTCGCCGGGATCGGGATGGCGGCCACCACCTACATGCGCAGCTGGAAGGACTTCGACTTCGTCATCCTGGCCACGCTGCCGATGTTCCTGTTCTCCGCCACCTTCTACCCGCTGAGCGTCTACCCCCGGCCGCTGCAGATCGTGGTGGAGTGCACGCCGCTGTACCACGCGGTGACGCTGCTGCGCGGGCTTTCCCTCGGCGTCGTCGGCCCGGCCATGCTCGTCAGCGCCGCCTACCTGGCGGTGCTGGGGCTGGCCGGGCTGTACGTGGCCAGCCGCCGCATCCGCCGCCTGCTGCTCACCTGACGCTGCCTGCCTGACGCTGCCTACCTGACCGCGGCGGTCGGGCACCGGGCCGCGCCGGGTCGCGGGGCTCGACCGTCCGCGGGTCCGGGCCGGACCGCGCCGAGCAGCGCGAGCGCGGCGAGGACCATGACCGCCGCGCCGTACTGGACGGCGGTGGCCAGCAGGTCCCCCTCGTGCACCAGCACGAAGCCGGCGATCACCGCGGGCAGGCCCATGGCCAGGTAGGAGACCACGTAGACGACCGACAGCACGCCGGCTCGCTGGTGCGGCGCCGCGAGCGGGACCACCGAGCGGATCGCGCCCTGGAAGCCGCCGCCGAACCCGACCCCGGCGATCGCCGTCCCCGCGAAGAACCCGGCCACCGAGCCGAACGTCACCGACAGCACGGTCAGCCCGACCCCGGCGATCAGCGCCGTCCCCCCGATGAGCGTCAGCGTCCGCGGCGACTGCTTCTGCAGCGCCAGCACCGCCACCGCGCCGCTGGCGGCCAGCACGGCCAGCGACAGCCCGCCCAGCACGATGGAGCCCGACCCGGAGACCAGCCGGACCAGCGCCGGGCCGAGCGCGCCGTAGAGGCCGGCCAGCGCCCACACCGCGACCAGCGCCGGGACCGCGAGCAGCAGCGGCCTGCGGGTCTGCGGCGGCATCGCGAACGTGGGCCGGATGGACGCGAGCGCGCCGGGCTGCGGCGCGGACGTTTCGGGCATCAGCGCGACCCCGAGGCCCTGCAGCAGGAACACGCCCAGCAGCACGAGGTACACCAGGTGCGTCGGCTGCGGCAGGAACTGCACGAGGAGGCCGGAGCCGAGCGCGCCGGAGGCGGTGCCGGTGATGGGCGCCACGGCGTTGGCGATCGTTCCCTTGGCCTTGTTCAGGTCCAGCATCCCGGCGCCGATGGCCCCGGCCGCGGCCCCGGTGGACAGGCCCTGGATGATCCGGGCGATCAGCAGTTGCGGCACGCCATCCGCCGTGGTGAACACCACCATGACCACCGCCTGGATGGCGATGGCGGCCAGCAGGACCGGCCGCCGCCCGGTGTGGTCCGACAGCGAGCCGACGGTCAGCAAGGCGGTCAGCACGGCCAGGGCGTAGACGCCGAAGACGACGGTCGTGGTGATCGGCGAGAAACCCCACCTGGACGCGTACACCGCGTACAGCGGCGTCGGCGCGCTGGACCCGGCCAGGAACGACACGATGATCGAGGCCAGCAGGTAAAAGGCCACGGGGCGGGGAAGCCGTCGCGGCGCGCGGCCTCCGGCCGGGCGGGCCGCGTGGGCGGCCCGGCCCCCGGCGGGCTGGTTACCCCGAGTAAGAGCAGTCACTGGAACAAGCCTCCCGTTAAACAGACTAGTCTGTCTGCCGTCGGCACTTAAAGTAGACAGACAGGTCTGGTATTGTCAAATCATGAGCACCGCATCATCAACCCGGTCATCGGCGGCCCGGTCCGCTGCTGGCCGCCCGGCGGCCGCGCGTTTGTCGGCGCGCGACCGGCTGCTCGCCGCCGCGGATGAGCTCTTCTACGAAGAGGGCATCCACACCGTCGGCATCGACCGCGTTATCGAGAAGGCCGGGGTCGCCAAGGCCTCGCTGTACAGCACGTTCGGCAGCAAGGACGAGCTCGTCCGCGCCTACCTGAACGGCCGGCACGAACGCCGGCGTGAGCGCATCACCCGGCGCCTCGCCGAGTACGGCAATCCCCGGGACCGCCTGCTGGCCGTGTTCGACCTCCAGGGTGCTCAGTTCGCCGAGCCCGGCTTTCACGGCTGCGCCTTCGTCAACGCCACCGCGGAGTCCTCGCCGGGCAGCGCGGCTGAGCAAGCCACCCTGGAGTACCGCGGCTGGATGCGGGACTTGTTCACGGACCTGGCCCGCGACGCGGGCGTGCCCGATCCCGGCGAGTTCGCCGACCAGCTCATGCTGCTCTACGACGGCGCGAACATCGCCGCCCGGATCGACCGCAACACCGCCGTGGCCGCCTCGGCCCGCGCCGCCGCCGCCACCCTCCTCGACGCCGCCACCGCCATCGCCCCCTGACCGATCGCGCCGTGACGTGAGGGGTGAAACCCAGGACCCGGCGGGAAGCATCTGCGTAAAACCGACGCCGAAAGACGGCCAGCGTGGCCCTCACGCCGTCTTTCCTGGTGGTCCGTGGGAGTGCAGGACGCGTCCGTCGGGGCTGGTGGCGGTGGTGGTGCCGTCGGGGTGGCAGTCCAGTGTCCAGCCCCAGCGGTGAATGACAACCAAATGGTGGAATTTGCACAGGAGTTTCAGGTTGCCCAGCGCGGTGGGGCCGCCTTGGGACCAGTGGATCAGGTGGTGGGCGTCGCACCGGGCCGGTGGCTGGCCGCAGCCGGGGAATTGGCAGTGCCGGTCCCGGTGGATGACGGCTTTGCGGAGGTGCGGGGGGACGGTGCGGGTGCTGCGGCCGATGTCGAGGGGCTGGCTGCGGCTGGTGTAGGGCGCGCCCAGGGTGGTGGCGCGCAGGCAGGCCGCGAGGCCGCCGGGGCCGGACAGCAGGCTGATGCTCATGGTCAGCAGGGTGTCGCGGAGCCGCTGGCGGGTGGCGGGGGAGATCTGGCCGGGCCGTTCCGGCCGGGCGGCCAGGCGGCCGCCGTTTGGTGGCCGCCTGCCGGGGCCGTTGCCTGGCGGGCTGTCGCGGCGGGCGTCCGGCTGGTCCCGGTCCGCGGCCGGTTCGCCGTTCGCGTTGCCGCCTGGCCGGTCACCCTGGCCCGCGCCCGGCTGGCCGCCGTCCTGGTCCTGGTCGTGGCGGGTGGCGTGCAGGAACAGGTCGGTGAGCTGGTCCAGGATGGTCCCGTCGGGCTGCCCGGACACGATCGGGGTGAGCACCGCGTCACAGGTGGCGGCCTCGGCGTCCGCACCGGCCAGGTAGACCGATCCGGGCGGCGGCGGCGGCGCGGGCCAGGCTCCAGCCCGCCCCCAGGCCCGGGCCGGGGCCGGTGCTCCAGCCCGCTTCCAGGCCCGCGCCTTCGGGCAGGCCACGCAGGGTGGCCAGGTCGATATGGATCTGGACCTGGGCGAGGGCGGGCTGGGCCGTCCGGGCCGGGGTCCAGGCCGGCGGTGGTCAGCCGCTCGCATGCCTGCTGCAGCGCGTCATGCCGCCGCTGCGCCGCGGTCCGGGTGTCTTCCGGGCCGCCCCGCTGGGATAGCGCGTCCAGGATCACGGCCAGGCTGGCCGCGCACTCCGGCGTCAGGTCCCCCTGCAGCCGCCCCGCCCCGCCGATCGTGGTTTCCAGCCACACCGCCCGGTCCGCGAACCCGCCATCATCGCTGTCGGGGCAGGTGCGGGCCCGTTCGATCATCTCCCCCGCCAGCACCTTCAGATCATGAATACCGGCGCCCCCGGCCGCGGCCGCGAGCAGGATCTGATCCGCATCCGCCCGCAGATCCTCCGGCAGTTGCCCGGTCCAGTCGCAGATCTGCCGCGCCCACGACGCCGAGATCTGCCCGGCCGCCAGCGCGCCCGCGATGACGGGATGGGCGGCCAGCCGACGGGCCCACCCGAGGGCGCCGCCCGCCGCCCCCGGGGTGACCTTCGTGAAGGCCCGCAGCCAGGACTTGGCGCCGTAGTGGCCGTCGGCCTGATAGCCGTCCTGAGCCGTGAAGGCCGCCAGGATCTTCGCCCGCGCCGCCGTGTGCTGCGCCCCGGCCCGCTCCAGTCCCACCAGGGCCTCGGCCTGGGCGGCGGTCCCAAGATCGGCGGCGTCACATCTGGCGAGGTATCCCAGCGAGGCGTGCAACATCGCCAGCGCCTGGGCCGTGCTAGACGGCGTGGCGGGCTCACTCAAGGTGCACATAAGCGGGATCACCTCCCCGGACAAGAGGGGCCAGCAAACAGGGGCCAGCAAGATTGGAAACCGACAGCCCGGGCCTGCCTCGCAAGACAGGACACATCCCTGGGCTCAAATCCGCCCGGCCCAAGGAGGTCCGGGGCGGTGCAGCCGCACGCAATCTCGGCTGCCTCCACCGGTCACCCGCCGGTCAAAGCCTGGCCAGCCGGATCACTCTCCCGGCGGCACGTCCATGGCGTCTTTCGATCGCTAGTTCGATACTAGCAAGCGGCCCCGACATTTTCCGGGCACCGCGCCGGTCCGCCGGTCAGGCGAAAGAAAATTAGTTCACCCGCGCCGACCCCCGCGTCCCCCGATACCGCACCCCCCGGCAGTCCCCGCCGGTCGCTCCCAGACGATTCGGGGCGGCTTTTCCGCGCTATTCGCGGACTAGTCGCCCTGAATGCCCGTGAGCTGCGAAGGGCCCCGGCCCAGGTGTCGCAGAAGTCTCATTGGTCACGGCTGTTGCGATAGGAAACGCCTGGGGACGTCTGCGCAGGACACGGCCTCGCCGGAGCCGCCTCTTCCCTCGGCCCGCGCCCTCCGTGAGGACCCATGCGGGCAGACTTTCCGCACACTGAGGACGCTCCCCATATCCGGGCCTTACCGCGTACGGGCTGGTGGGGAGGGAACGTGTAGGCTGCCAGCGATGCCGGAAGATGGGCCGCGCGGTCTGGAGAGCGACGGCACGGAAGCGACCAGCGCGACTCGTGTCGGCCGCGCCGAATGCGCGGACTCCGCTCACCCGACCGCTGGTCCCGCCTCGGCTGGACCCGTCACTTCACCTGGTGCCCCCGTGCCCGGCCCGCGCTCTCGTCCTCGCCCGGGCCGCGCGTTCCGCCGCCGGGACCGCCCGGAGGACCCTGCGCGCCGGCCCTACCGGGCGCCATGGCTGATCGCGCTGCTCGTCTTCGCCGTCTACCTGACGATCTCGCTGTTCCGGTACCTGCAGCTGAATCCCTCGTCGTGGGACCTGGGCATCTTCACCGAGCTGGTCAAGCAGTACGCGCACCTGCACGCGCCGGTGGCCGACGTCCGCGGCGCCGGCGTTCAACCTGCTCGGCGACCACTTCTCGCCGATCATCGCGCTGATCGCGCCGTTCTTCCTGATCGCGCCGTCCCCGGTCACGCTGCTCGTCGCGCAGGCCTTCCTGACCGCGGTGTCTGTGCTCCCGGTCACCTGGGCCGCGGCCGACAAGCTCGGCCGCCGTGCGGGCGCCGCCATCGGCGCGGCCTACGGGTTCTCCTGGGGCCTGCAGCAGATGATCAACTTCGACTTCCACGAGATCGCGTTCGCGGTACCGCTGCTCGCGTTCTCGCTGTCGGCGCTGGTCCGCGGGCGGACCCGGGCGGCGGTGGCCTGGGCCCTGCCGCTGGTCTTCGTCAAGGAGGACCAGGGCTTTACGGTGGCCGCGATCGGCATCCTGATGATCATCATCAGCCAGCGGCGCGGCCAGCCCGGCCGGGGCGCGATCTTCGGCGGCGAACTGCTCATCGTGTGGGGCGTGCTCTGGTCGGTGCTGGCCATCACGATGATCATCCCGCACTTCAACGCGGCCCATCACTACCAGTACTGGGAGCGACGGCGGCACGCTCAGCCCGGGCGGCCACTTCTCGGCCGGCGGCACGGTCCGCCAGTTCGTCACGTCCTGGCCGGTCAAGCTGCAGACCACGCTGATGCTCCTGCTGCCGACCGCGTTCATCGCGCTGTGGTCCCCGCTGGCCCTGGTCGCGCTGCCGTCGATCGTGCTGCGCTTCCTCGGCACGAGCAGCAACTTCTGGGGCACCCAGTGGCACTACAACGCCACGGTCATGCCGATTCTCTTCATCGCCGCGGTCGACGCGATCGCGCGGATCCGCTCCGCGCGACGTCCGACCCGGACCGTCCCTCCGTCCGGCCTCATGGCGGCCAAGGCGGAGGCCAGCCGGACAGCGCTGACCACGGCCATCAGGCGGCACGGGGCCGCCGCGATGCTGGGCATCGCGGCCGCGCTGGCATTCCAGTTCCCGCTGGCCGCCCTGCTGGAGCCGTCCACCTACCGGCTCGGGGCGCACGTGACCGACGCGAACGCGGCCATGGCCAAGGTGCCGGACGGCGCGACCGTGATCACCACGCTGGACCTGCTCGCCCCGCTGGCCGCGCGCGCCGACACGTTCTGGATCGGCAATCCCGGCAACCCGGACGCCGCTTACATCGTGTTCGACGGGACCGACAGCGGCTACTCGCCCCAGCCCGCCAACATTCCGGCCTTCGTGGCCAGCCAGCATCCGGGCGTGACCTACAACGTGATTTACGACACCGGGAACGTCTACGTCTTCCACCGGAGCGGGCCGTAACCGAAGCAGGGGTAGCCAGATACTGGCCAGTAGATTAACGAGACGGCCCGACGATTAACGAGATGGCCAACCGGAGTGTGTTTTCCGGCCAGACGAAAGGTACGCACATGTCACAGGAGACGCAGCGAGTTGCCATCGTGACCGGAGCCGCCCGAGGGATCGGCGCGGCGGTCGGCCGCCGGCTGGCCGCCGACGGGATGGCCGTCGCGGTACTGGACCTCGATGAGGGGAATTGCGCCGACACGGTCAAGGAGATCGACCGACGGCCGGGCGGCAGGGCGCTCGCCGTGGGCGCCGACGTGAGCAAGACCGACCAGGTGGAAGCGGCCGTCGCCCGCGTGGCCAGTGAGCTGGGCGCGCCCACGGTGCTGGTCAACAACGCCGGGCTGCTGCGGGACAACCTGCTGTTCAAGATGTCCGACGACGACTGGGACATGGTCGAACGTCCATCTCAAGGGCAGCTTCCTGATGACCCGGGCCGCGCAGAAGTACATGGTCGAGGCCAAGTACGGCCGGATCGTCAACACCTCCTCCAGCTCCGCGCTCGGCAACCGCGGGCAGGTGAACTACTCGGCGGCCAAGGCGGGCCTGCAGGGCTTTACCAAGACGCTGGCCAAGGAGCTGGGCCCGTTCGGGATCACCGCCAACGCGGTCGCCCCCGGATTCATCGCCACCGACATGACCGAGGCGACGGCCGCGCGGGTCAGATGCCGTTCGAGGACTTCAAGAACGCCGCCGCGTCGCAGATCCCGGTCCGCCGGGTCGGCGCGCCCGAGGACGTCGCGCACACGGTCTCGTTCCTGGTCAGCGAGGGTGCCGGCTTCGTGTCCGGCCAGGTGATCTACGTAGCTGGCGGCCCCGCTGTGCTGACGGGCCCCACATCAAACGGCCCATCAAACGGCGCTGACCTTACGGCCGGAGACATCCGCGATCGCGTTCACCAGTTCCTGGCGGCGCACGACCCGGTGTCCACCCCGCGGCTGGACTTCCTGCACGCGCGTTTCGACGCCGGCCTGGCCTGGGTGCACTACCCGGCCGGCCTCGGCGGGCTCGGCGCGCCCCGCGCGCTGCAGGCCGTCGCGGACACCGAGTTCGCGGCGGCCGGCGCCCCGGACAACGACCCGGGCGGCAACGCCATCGGCCTCGGCATGGCCGCCCCGACCATCCTCACGTTCGGCTCGCAGCAGCAGCGCGAGCGCTGGCTGCGGCCGCTATGGATGGGCGAGGAGATCTGGTGCCAGCTGTTCAGCGAGCCCGGCGCCGGCAGTGACCTCGCCTCCCTCGCGACCCGCGCGGTCCGCGACGAGGGCGGGGACTGGGTCGTCTCCGGGCAGAAGGTGTGGACCTCGCTGGCGCACAAGGCCCGCTGGGCCATCATGGTCGCCCGGACCGACCCCGACGTGCCGAAGCACCGCGGCCTCAGCTACTTCGCCCTCGACATGACCGCGCCCGGGGTCGACGTGCGCCCGCTGCGCCAGCTCACGGGCGAGGCCGAGTTCAACGAGGTGTTCCTCACCGACGTGCACATCCCGGATACGGATCGGATCGGCGAGGTCGGGGACGGCTGGAAGGTCGCCACCGGCACGCTGATGAATGAGCGGGTCGCCATCGGCGGGATGACGATTCCGCGTGAGGGCGCGATGATCGGCGGGGCCGCCCGGGCCTGGCGCGAGCACCCCGAACGGCGCACCCCCGGCCTGCACGACCGGATGCTGCGGCTGTGGGCCGAGGCGGAGATCGCCCGGCTGGCGGGGCTGCGGATGCGCCAGCAGCTCGCCGCGGGCCAGCCCGGCCCAGAGGGCTCCGCCGCGAAGATCGTCTTCGCCCGCCTAAACCAGGAGATCTCCGGGTTCGAGGTCGATCTGGCGGGCGCCGAGGGCCTGCGCTACGACGACTGGACGATGCGCCGCCCCGCGCACGCGGACTTCTTCGGCCGTGTTCCCGGCTACCGCTACCTGCGGGCCAAGGGCAACTCGATCGAGGGCGGCACGTCGGAGATCCTGCGCAATATCGTCGCTGAACGCGTGCCTCGGGCTGCCGCCGGAGCCGCGGGTGGACAAGGACGTCCCATGGAAGGACCTGCCGCGATGAGCATCGCCGAGGCTGAGGCCGCGGGCAAACCCGCCGAGCGCGCTCCCGATCTGCTCTATAGCGAAGCCGAACGGGATCTAGCCGCGAAGCCTTCGCTCCCTGCTGCCCGCGCGGAGCCCCGCGGAGGAGGTGCTGGACCGGATCGGCGGCGCCGACACGTACGACATCGGCCTGTGGAAGGCGATCGCCGGCGACCTGGGCTGCGCGGGGCTGCTCGTCCCGGAGGAACAGGACGGTGCCGGGGCGTCGTTCCGCGAGGCGGCCACCGTGGCCGAGGAACTGGGCCGCGCCGTGGCGCCGGTGCCCTTCCTCGGCAGCGCCGTGGCCGCGACGACCGCGCTGCTGACCGCCGGTGATGACGCCGCGCTCCCCGAATTGGCCCGCGGTGATGTCACCGCCGCCCTGGCCGTCGGCTTGGAAGCCGGGCCGGGTGCGGCGTTCCCGCTGACCGTGCGCGTCTCCGGGCCCAGGCCCAGTGACGCGCGGGCCGGGGTGACCCGGCTGAGCGGCTCGGTCCGCGGCGTCGCCGACGCGCTGCCCGCCGCCTGCTGGTCGTGCCCGCCGACGGCGTCCCGCATGGGCTCTACGTGGTCAGCGCCGGAGCCGAGGGCGTGCGCCGCACCCCGGTGGTGTCGCTGGACATGACCCGCCAGCTGTGCGACATCGAGCTCCAGAACGCCCCGGCCCGGGTGATCGCCTCTGGCGGGGAGGCCGACCGGGCGCTGCAGGCCGCGCTGTCCGCCGGTGCCGCCGCGCTCGCGTCCGAGCAGCTCGGCGTGGCCGAGAGGTGCCTGGACATGACCGTCGCGTACGTGAAGGAGCGGCGTCAGTTCGCCCGGCCGGTGGGCTCGTTCCAGGGGCTGAAGCATCGGCTGGCCGACCTGTGGGTCGGGATCACCCAGGCCCGGGCCGCGGCCCGGTACGCGGCCGGCTGCCTGGCCGACGGGGACCCCGACGCACCCCTCGCCGTCGCGCTGGCCAAGTCCTACTGCGGCGACCTCGCCGTCCGGGCCGCCGAGGAGTGCGTGCAGATGCACGGCGGCATCGGGTTCACCTGGGAGCACCCGGTGCACCTGTACCTCAAGCGCGCCAAGGCCGCGTCGATCGCGTTCGGCACGTCCGACGCGCACCGGGCGTCCCTGGCCCGCCTGGCCGACCTGCCCGGAGCCTAGCCCGCCTCGGGCCTAGCCAGGTCGCACCGAGCCGCGGGTGACGGCGCGCAAAGGGGGTAAAACCGGACTCGGCGAATACCTGGACGATGCCGCGCATAAGGCCCTACGATGACGGGCACGGCAACGCGGCCAGCCGCGTGCTGGTCAGGCAATTTCGTGTTCCCCGCGGCTGGCGCACGCGTCCGCATCTGCCGGTGCTCCCGCTGCGGCCCTGGTCAACGAAGGGCAGGCGTGGACGAGCTAGAGATCTTCGTGTCGGTCGGCCCGGCCCACACCCTGGTCGCCATGACCGGGGAATGCGACCTCCACACCGGGCGGCAGCTGCGGGACGTCCTGACCTCGGAAGTCTCCCGTGGCGCGCGCCGCCTCATCCTCGACCTTTCCGGGCTCAGCTTCATGGACTCCACTGGCATGCAGGTCCTCCTGAGCGTCCGGGCCGTGCTCACCGTCCGCGGCGGCGTCCTGGCCCTGGTCTCCCCGCAGCCGGTCGTCGCGCGGATCCTGGAGCTGACCGGCGCCGACCGGGTCATCCCGGTCTACGACACCCTTCAGGACGCCCAGACCGCCGACTAGGGTCGTCCTATGGACCCTGCCAGCGAAGTCATCGGTGTTGAGGTTCCCGGCGGGACCCTCGCGGCCGGGCCTGCGGTGCTGGTCGAGGCGCTGGGCCGGGGACTGCCGGATGACCGCATCGTGGTGGACCCCGACGTGCTGGGCGCTCTGTCCCACGACGACGCCGAATGGGCCCCGGCCGGGCAGGCTGCCGCCGCTGTGCGCGTCCGGTCCGAGGCCGAGGTGCAGCACGTCGTGCGCACCTGCGCTGCCCTGGGTGCCGCGGTCGTGCCCCGCGGCGCGGGCACCGGGCTGTCCGGCGGCGCCAACGCGGTCAGCGGCTGCGTGGTCCTCGATCTGTCCGCGATGGACCAGGTCGTGGAGATCGACCCGGACAACCTGCTGGCCGTCGTGCAGCCCGGCGCGGTCAACAACGACGTCAAGGCCGCCGTCGCCGAGCACGGCCTGTGGTACCCGCCGGACCCGGCCAGCGCCCCGTGGTCCACCATCGGCGGGAACGTGGCCACCAACGCGGGCGGCCTGTGCTGCCTGAAGTACGGCGTCACCCGCGATTACGTCCTTGGCCTGCGCGCCGTCGTGGGCGGGCCGGCCGGCTACGGCGAGGCCGTGCGCCTCGGCCGGCGCACCACCAAGGGCGTCGCCGGGCTGGACCTGGTCGGCCTGTTCGTCGGGTCCGAGGGCACGCTCGGCGTCGTGACCGAGGTGACGCTGCGGCTGCGCCCGGCACTGGCTGGTACCCCGCGGACCGTCGTGGCCGCGTTCCCGGACCTGGTCGCCGCGGGCCGGGCCGTGGCCCAGATCACCCGGCGCGGGCTCACCCCCGCCGTGCTCGAGCTACTGGACCGGGCCTGCCTGACCGCGGTGGAGGAGTGGAAGCACCTGGGCATCGAGGCGGACGCGGCGGCCCTGCTGCTGGCCCGCGTGGACACGCCGGGAGATTCGGGCGCGGCCGAAGCCGGGGCGATCGCCGCGACCATGACGGAGGCCGGGGCGATGTGGGCCGAGCAGTCGACCGACGACGCCGAGGCGGAGGCGCTGTTCGAGGCGCGGCGGCTGGCGTATCCGGCGTTCGAGCGGCTCGGCCCGGTCCTCACCGAGGATGTCTGCGTGCCCCGGTCCAGGGTCCCGGCCATGCTGGAGCAGGTGAGCGCGATCGGGGCGCGGTACGGCGTGCAGATCGCGACGATCGCGCACGCGGGGGACGGCAACCTGCACCCGCTGATCATCACGCCGGCCGGTGACAGCACGCTCCGGGCCGCCGCGCAGGCCGCGTTCGACGAGTTGCTGGACGCGGCGATCGCTCTCGGCGGCACGGTCACCGGGGAGCACGGCGTCGGCCTGCTCAAGCGCGACGGCATGCACCGCGAACTCGACCCGGGCGCGATCGCCCTGCAGTCCGCGGTGCGCCGCGCGCTCGATCCGCTCGGGATCTTTAACCCAGGGAAGGGCTAAGCGGACCCGCTGGGCTCGATGGGCCCCCAGGGCCGTCCGAGCTGGCGGGAGGAGCCGGGGGAGCGGCCGGAGCAGGGAGCGCCGGCGGAGCGGACGGGCCCAGGCCCGCCGGGGCCATGGCCGGGGTGGCCCGGCGGGCCGAGAAAAGCATCCATCCGCAGGTCACGGCCAGCGCGAGCACGAAGGCGACGTAGACCCAGAACACCGGCGTGAGCCCGGAACTGATCGTCAGCCCGGCCTGTGTGGCCTGCGCCTGCGAGATCCCGAACTGGGTGGGTGAGGCGCCCTCACCGACCTGGACGAGCGCCGAGATCGCCTCGGCCACCATCGGGATCGCGGCCCCGGCGAGCAGTGCCGCTCCGAGGCGGACCGGCCGCCACCACGCGGCCGCGGCGACCACCACGACGAGCAGCACCATCACCGCGACGTTCCCGAAGATCACCGCGCCCGGGTTCGCGAAGGCGTTGCCCGCGGTCAGGGACTGGACCTGGCCGCTGGCGGTGCGCAGCGTGTAGCTGTCCCACGAGGGCGCGAACGTGATCGCCGCGCCGAGCGCCGCGGCCGTGGCGAGCACGAGCCTGGCGACGCGGTCCCGGTCGGTCCCGTTCGGCTTGCCCAGCAGCTCGGACCGCCGGAACCGGAACGCCGTTGCCGCCCCGGCGGTGCACAGGAACCAGCCGATGAGCGCGAGCAGGAGGCCGGCCCTCACGCCGTGCGCCCCGCCCGTGATGGCGGTGCCGACATCGGCGAAGAAGAGGCCGAACGTGACGATGCTCGTCCCGAGCCCGAGGAGCGCTCCCACCCGGGCCAGCGTGCCGCCGCGCAGGATGAGCAGCGCGCTCGCGGTCCAGACGGCCAGGTAGATCACGTGCGGTACCAGCTGGGCCGCCTGCTGGGCCAGGCTCGCGCTGCCGAAATAGCCGGGGAAGAGCCCGGCGATCCCGCACGCGACGCCGACCGCGAGCAGCGCCGCCGCGGCGACCGCGCGGGCGCGCGAGACGGTGGCGGCCGCACCGGGCGGGCTGACCGCGGTGACCGCGGCGGGCGTCTCCAGCCCGGTGAACCGGGACCACGCACCCTGCCAGCCCTCGGGGGTGTCCGGCCACCACTCAATCGACGGCGGCCGCGGCGCCCCCGCCGGCCAGATCCCGTAGAAACCGGGCCCTCGCCCGAGCTCAAATTGCGCGCCCCGGTACAAGACCGTCTCGTTCGCCGGCACTGTTCCAGCCTCCTGTTCCGCTGCTCTGGTCAGTGACCCTGCCGCCAGGGTAGGAACGTCGTCTGCATATCTGCTGAGCGAACGCTCAGGCCTTCCTTGGTGCCTTTCGCATTTCCCACGCGTCGGTGATGAGTTCCTCCAGGCGCTCCACGTCTACCTCCGCGAGCCGCAGCATGACCAGCGGCCAGCCATCGTAGCCCGGCGCGGTGAAAAAGAGCCGGGGCTCACCCAGCAGGAGAGCCTGCTTCTCGGCCTCGTCCCCCACGAACAGCACCGCGATGTCGGTCCGGATTGGGCACTCGACAGCACCGGGCGCTGGCACGTCGCCCAGCAGATCTGGCATGGCTCTGCAGGCACCGCGCGAACAGCCGGTTCCCTCGACTTCGAGGGGCTGTCCGGCGAGGTCAGTGCCGGCGAACCCAGTCCCGGGGCCTCGGCCAGCGGATACGTCAGGAGGGGCTGCCCGCAGGGGCCGGCTGCGGTGCGGGTGTCCCACTCGGCCGTGGGGAGAGGTGACCCGGGTCGGTCCCTCCGTTGTCGAGCCGGAACGGCGGGTACTCGTCGCGCATCAGCGCGGCGTAGGCCAGGACGCGGTAGCACCAGCGGTTGAGCCCCATGATCAGGTCGAACAATCGCTGCGGGTAGCGGCCGGAGAACGCCAGCATGACCACGGCGATCAGCGCGAGCAGCCCGATCAGGCCAATGCCGCCGGTGGCGCGCCAGGCCTCGTTCCGGCCGAACTCCCATCCCCCGGCGAAGATGGCCACGATCAGGTACTGCGGCAGCGCGAGCAGCCACCACTTGATCAGCACCAGGCCACGGCTGAGCCGCGCCGGGTAATCCACGCTGAAGTCCGCCGGGTACGAGGGGTCCGGCTGCAGGCTGAACGGCGGGTATTTGTCGGTGCCGAGGGCATTGAAGGCGTAGTAACTGACCCGCCAGGACCAGCGCATTACCCCGACGTTGAAATCGAAGATCGCGCGCGGATAGCGACCGGTGAACAGGATCGCGAATCCGGCCACGACGGTCAGGACACTCAGCGCGAACCACAGGAAGAAGAGAATCACCAGGTGCGGAACGGCCAGCAGCCACTTGACCAGCCACATCCACCGGCTCACGGCCGGGTCCAGTTGCCCGTCAAGACGGGCCGGGTAAGGGGTATCCATCGTGAGAACCTCCCTAGGACCACACTCGGCCGTCGCAGCCTGACCAAGCGCGCTGCTCCCTGACGACGAGATTCGAGGCGATCAGGTTCCGGTTTCCACGCTACGTCTGAACCAGAAAACTAGCAATCTATTTCAGGAATAGATGCTCCATTATGAGATTGCTGCCGCGGTGGCTGCCCTGCTCCCCCTGAGCCCCGCTAGGCCGTGCGTTCCGCGCGGGTGTGCTGGCGGTACATGTCGGCGACGAGAAACGCCAGGTCCAGAGATTGGCTCCGGTTGAGCCGCGGGTCACAGGCCGTCTCGTAGCGGCGGGTCAGGTCGCTTTCCGCGATGTGCTGGCCGCCGCCCGTGCATTCGGTGACATCGTTGCCGGTGAACTCGATGTGGATGCCGCCCGGATGCGTGCCGAGCGCGCGGTGCACCTCAAAGAAGCCCGTGACCTCGTCCACCACGTCGTCGAACTGGCGTGTCTTGTGTCCGCTGGCCGCCTCGATGGTGTTGCCGTGCATCGGGTCACAGACCCAGGCCACCACGGCGCCGCTGGCCGCAACCTTCTCCACCAACGGCGGCAGGACGTCGCGAACCCGGCCCGAGCCCATCCGCGTAACCAGGGTCAGCCGGCCGGGGTCGTGGTCCGGATCGAGCGCGTCGATGAGCGCCAGTACCTCCTGCGCCGCGACCGATGGGCCGATCTTGACGGCGACCGGGTTGCGGATCTGGCGCACGAACTCGATATGGGCGCCGCCGAGGGCACGGGTCCGCTCGCCGATCCACAGCAGGTGCGCCGACAGGTCGTAGCGAAGCCCGCTCGCAGAATCGGTGCTGGTGAGTGCGCGCTCGTAATCGAGCAGCAGAGCCTCGTGGCTGGCGTAGAACTCCACTGCACGGAACTCCTCCGGATCGGCCCCGCAGGCGTGCATGAACGCGATCGCCCGGTCGATCTCCTCAGCCAGCCGCTCGTAGCGCTGACCGGACGGGCTGTGCGCCACAAAGTCCTGATTCCAGGCGTGCACCTGGCCGAGGTCGGCGTAGCCGCCGCTGGCGAAGGCCCGGCACAGGTTCAGCGTGACCGCGGCGCAGTGGTAGGCATCGAGCAGGCGGCCGGGGTCGGGTGCCCGGGCCGCGGCGGTGAACTCGATCGCGTTGACCGCGTCGCCCCGGTAGACGGGAAGCTGCACGCCGTCCCTGACCTCGGTCGCCGCCGAACGGGGCTTACCGTACTGGCCCGCCATCCGGCCGACCTTCACCACTGGCACACTGGCGGCGTAGGTCAGCACCACCGACATCTGCAGCAGCGTCCTGAGCTTGCCCCGGATGCTGTCGGCGGTCGTCCCGGCGAACGTCTCCGCGCAGTCACCGCCCTGAAGCAGGAACGCCTCGCCCCGGGCCACCTTGGCCAGCCGCTCCTTCAGCTGGTCGCACTCCCGGGCGGACACCAGCGGCGGCACCCGCTCCAGACGGCGCGTCACCGCCTTGAGCCGGTCGGGATCAGGCCATTCGGGCTGCTGAAGTGCCTGCCTGGACCCGGGACCTTCGCTGGGCCTGGCCACACCCCGCGGCCGGGCGGAATCCCCCGGCCCAGCCTCGTCGCTGGAGGCGTTCACCCGCCCAGGCTACTGGAGCCGATCAGAGCGCGTACTTGAGCACCAGGTCACCGACGTGGGGGAGTGCGGCCTGGACGTGCTTGGCCGCGCTGCCGCGGACTGAGCGGTATGCCCTGATGATGGTGGGCCGCTCGGAGGCGGCCGCGCGCGCATCGGTCACCGAGAGCAGGGCTTCGGCCACCTCATCGCCCCGCTTGGCCAGGTAGTCGCCGAACCCGGAGCCGCCGGAAGCGCTGAAGTCCGCCCAGTAAGGCTCCAGCTTGTCCACGATGCCCGGGAGCAGGCTCTCCAGCAGGTAGTGGACGTGGCCAGGGGCAAAGGTGTTCACCGTCTTGTAGGCCAGCTTGACCGTGGCGCCGGAGATCCCTGACTTGTCGGAGATCTCCTCCTGAAGCAGCGTGTGGCAGTCGGCGATCACCTTGGGCTGGTTCTCCGGCGTAAGCAGGAACTCCTGAAGCGTGGCGGTCATGGCTAGGTCCTTCGTGTCACGATGCTGCCGGCGGGACCGTCATAGGAACCACGCGAGGGCGGCGGTGATACGGTCCCGGGCAGGCAAAGCGGTGCGCGCAGGCGCGCTTACAGCCAGTCCCGGCGTTTGACGGCCATTCTGGGCGCCTGGCCGTCAGGCCGGGCCCTTACAGCCAGCCGCGGCGCCGGAAGACGTGGTAGAGGACGAGCCCGGAGACGATCATGACGGTGATCGAGGCGGCGAACCCGACCGGCTTGCTGAAGCCCGGATAGGGCACGTTCATCCCGTAGAAACCGGTGATGAACGTCGGGACGGCGATGATGGCCGCCCAGCTCGTCACCTGCTTGGTGATGACGTTCATCCGGTTGCCCTGGATGGTCAGGTTCGTCTCCAGGACGCTGGTCACCAGATCCCGCAGGCTGTCGGTCCACTCGGCGGCGCGGAGCACGTGGTCGTAGACGTCGTGGTAGTACGGCATCATCTCGTCCGCCACCACATGCATGTCGGGCCGCATGAGGGTGTTCACGACTTCGCGCATGGGGATGATGATCCGGCGGAGCAGGACCAGGCTCTTGCGCAGCTCGAAACTGCGCCGCTGCACGGTCATATCCTGGGGAACGTTGGAGAATAGCTGGTCTTCCAGACCCTCGACCGCGTCGTCCATGCTCTGCACCGATTCGAAGTGGCCGTCCACGATGTAGTCCAGGAGCCCGTGCACCAGGTAACCGACGCCGAATTTGGCCAGGTCCGGATTGGCGTCCCAGCGGTCCACGACGGCGCCGATGTCGAGCCCGTCGTCCTTGCGGACCGTGATCAGCGCCTGTCGGGTGACGAAGGCGGCGAGCTCGCTGGTCGCGAGTTCACCCGTGCCGCGGTCGAGCCGCGCTCCGTAGGCGTTCAGGAACAGATGGCTGCGGTACCGGTCGAGCTTGGGGCGCTCGTGCTTGGCCACGGCGTCCTCGACGGCCAGCGGGTTCAGGCCGAACTCGTCGCTCAGTACCGCCAGGTCATCGCGGTCCGGATCCCGCAGGTCGAGCCAGATAGTGACCGCCTCGTCGTCCCGGTGGTCACTGATCTCGGCCACGGGGAAACCCTCGAGCTCGAGCACCCCGTGCCGGTAGAGGCGGGTCCGGGCCTGGCATTTGGTCGGGCTGACCTTGCAGATGGCGGACGTGGCCACGGTGCCGGGATCGCGGCCGTGAAAGGTCTGGGCAACCGGCGGCCGGTTGCCCAGCACACCGCTGGTTGAGCCGCCCTCGTTGCCCTGCAAGCCCTCGGCCTTTGCCGGGCCAGATTGCGTGGAGGTCATCGGGCCCTCAGGCTAGCTGCTCGGTCTGCAACTGGCGGACGATCTCCAGTGCGTCGCTGACGTGCTGGCCGATGTTGGTCATCGATTTGAAGACGTGCCGGACCGTGCCCTGGCGGTCGATGACGTAAGTGACCCGGCCGGGCAGCAGGCCCAGGACGGCCGGGACCCCGTAGAGCTTGCGGACCTTGCCGCCCTGGTCGCTGAGCAGAGTGAAGGGCAGCTGGTGCTGGCCGGCGAAGGCGGCGTGCTTGTCGGCCGAGTCGGAGCTTATCCCGATCACCTCGGCGTCGGCGTCGGCGAACACCTCATAGCTGTCGCGGAACGCGCACGCCTCGGCGGTACAGCCGGGGGTGTTGTCCTTGGGGTAGAAGTACAGGACGACGACCCGCTGGCCGAGCCGGTCCTGCAGCCGGACCGGCTCGCCGGACTGGGACGGCAAGGTGAAGTCGGGGGCCGTATCGCCGGCCTGGATGCCGCGTGCCATGGTCTGCCTGCCCTTCTGCGCTCCCGACGGGACCGCGGGCCGCGCGATAAGCCTAGCCAGCGATGCGGCCGCCGTAGCCCGGACGGCTCTGGCGTTCCGCCGCCGCACAGCAGGAGCCACGGCGGACGTAGGGTGTTGCCGTGGAAGGCACGGTAGTCACCGAACTGATAGAGCCGCTGATCGGTAAGCAGGGACAGGTCCGGCTGGTGTTCCGGGGCATGAGCGGGCGCCTGACGCTCAGCGACGACAAGCACCCGCTGACCGCCGTCCGGGTCCGCCCGGACGGGCTCCTGGAGACCTCGCGTGACGACGGCTGGGATGTCCTGGATCCGGCTGACGTGCTGGCCATCGAGTGGGTGTCCCGCGACGGCGAGGGCCTGGGCCAGTACCTCTGAGCCTGCGGTTAGGGGCGCTCGTGCCGCCGATCCGGGCTCCGGCGCGGATCGTGCCTGGTCTTCTCGTCCCCGATCTGGCGGATCATCTCCTGCCGGACGCTGACCAGAGCCCGATCGAGGTCGCGGTCGGCCGCGCTGGCCACGAGTGACGGCCATCGGGGCAGCCAGGCCTCGAGGGTTACCTTCTGCTCCAGGCCTCCGCGGTTCTTGATGGTGAGCTCGAGATCAACATCCTCCGGGCGCCAGCGTGCCAGGCGCTTGCCGATCGGGGCCAGGAGGTCCAGCACATGATCCCGGTCCTCGGCGCTGAAGCCGCCGCTGAGGCGCAGCCGCTCCGCCAGGATGTCCGTGGAACTGTTCGTGGGGTCGCTCATTAGTCCACTGTCGCACCTGTCCCGGCCGCGGGTGCGTTCGGTACGGTCGAGCCATGTTTCACGTGGATTCCGAGGTCGGGCGGCTGCGGCAGGTGGTGCTGCACCGCCCCGACCTGGAACTTAAGCGCCTGACCCCGGACAACGCGGCCGACCTGCTCTTCGACGACGTGCTCTGGGTGAGCCGCGCCCAGGCCGAGCACGATGCGTTCGCCGATGCCCTGCGGTCGCGCGGCGTCGTGGTGCACTACTACAGCGATCTGCTGGCCCAGACGCTGGACATCCCGGAAGCGCGCGCGTACATCCTGGACCAGGTGTTCGATCCGCGCTGGCACGGCCCGCTCGCCGCGGCCACCCTGCGCGCCGCGATGGACGGCCTCGACTCGCCGCGCCTGGCCCGCTTCCTGGCCGGCGGCATCACTAAGCGGGAGATCGCCGAGTTCGGCCCGGAGCCGAAGAGCATCGCCTTCCATTCCCTCGACCCCGACGGTTTCGTGCTGGCACCGCTGCCGAACCTGCTCTACCAGCGGGACACGTCGTGCTGGATCTACGGCGGGGTATCCATCAACGCCATGCGCCGGCCCGCGCGCATCCCGGAGACCGTCAACGACGAGGCCATCTACCGCTGGCACCCGATGTTCGCCCGCGCCGACTTCAATGTCTGGTATCACGGCGCCGACGCCGCGCCGGCCACCATCGAGGGCGGCGACATCCTGGTCATCGGCAACGGGGCGGTGCTGGTCGGGATGAGTGAGCGGACCACGCCGCAGGCGGTGGAGGTACTCGCTCACCGGCTGTTCGACGCCGGGGCCGCCCGCTGCCTGGTCGCCATCGACATGCCGAAGACCCGTGCGTTCATGCACCTCGACACGCTGTTCACGATGGCGGACTACGGGGTGTTCACCAAATACGCGGGGATGGGCATGCTGCCCTCATACACGGTCGAGCCGGGCGCGACGGCCACCGAGCTCAAGGTCACCGATCACCCGCCGGGCGACATGCACCGCGCCATCGCCGCCGCGCTGGAACTGCCGCTGATCAAGGTGCTGACCGCGGTGCAGGACGTGCACGCGGCGCTGCGGGAGCAATGGGACGACGGCTGCAACGTGCTGGCGGTCGAGCCGGGCGTGGTCGTGGCCTACGAGCGGAACGTCACCACCAACACCTACCTGCAGGACAACGGCATCGAGGTGATCACGGTGCCGGGTGGCGAACTCGGCCGGGGCCGGGGTGGCCCCCGCTGCATGAGCTGCCCCATCGAGCGCGACTCCTGACCGGACGTAACGGCGTAGGCTCCAGCCAGGAACGCTGGGGAGGCGCTGATGCAGATTCCGACACCGGCCGAGGCGGACCGCGAACGTTTCACCGGCCTGGTGCCCGACGATCCCCGGGTCGAGGTCAAGCCCATGTTCGGCAACCTGGGCGCGTTCGTGAACGGCAACATGTTCATGGGGCTGTTCGGCCCCGACGTGGGCATCAAGCTCGCGGACGACGATGCCCAGCGGCTGCTGGCCGAAGAGGGGTCTGAGCCGTTCGGCCCCGAGGAGCGTCCCATGGTCGGCTACGTGACCATCCCGTCCGGCTGGCCTGATGCCACCGCGAGCGAGTGGATCGGCAGGGCGCTGACGTTCGTCGCCGCGCTGCCGCCCAAGCAGCCGAAGGCCGCAAAGAAGCCAAAGGCCGCGGCCAGGAAGCCCTCGCCGGCCGAAGCTCGTCCCCGGCAGCTGGCGCTGGAATGGCAACGCGGGATGGCCTCGTTGAATCTCATATGCATGCTGAGCGCGGGCGAGGGCAGGCGCTGGATGAGAGGGCCCGGGAGAGAGTGCACCGCGATGACAGAACGTAAGCCGCCAGACATGAGCTTCCCCTCATGGATCGATCAGCAGATCGCCGAGGCGGAAAAACGGGGTGCGTTCGACGACCTCCCCGGTACCGGGAAGCCCCTGCCGAACCTGGGAGAAGGCGACTACGGCCAGGTCTGGCTGCGGGACTACCTGCGCCGCGAGGGCGTGTCGTCCGAGGAGTTCCTGCCCACTCCGCTGAAGCTGCGCAAGCAGCGCGAGCGGCTGGCCGAGGACGTCCGCCACCTGCGTTCTGAGGAAGAGGTCCGGGACGCGGTCAAGGAACTGAACCGGCTGATCGTCGATGCGCGCCGGAACCCCGAAGGCCCGGCGATTTTCGTTCCGCTGGTCAACCAGGACGAGATGGTGGCCCGCTGGAAAGCCGCGCATGAGGCCAGGCCGGCGGCCTCACCCGGGACCGATTCCGCGCCCGGGGCCGGCACTTCCCCTGATGCCGGGACCGGCGCCCGGGCCACCGCGGGAGGCGGTACGCTTTCGCGGCGCGGCTGGTGGCGTCGCCGCCGGCGCCTCCGTCGTCCCTGACGCCGGGCCCTCCCGACCACTTGTTGGCATCGCCAACGATTGCAACATCGGTACATAAACGTTCGACCAGTGGCTGGCTGACGGTCACGGCGGCCAGCGGCTCCGCCATCGATCGCGACCAGCGCCGCTGCGTCGGCCGGCCTATTTCACCGTGCCTTTACACCGTGCCGCCGCTCCGTGGGCCGACGTGCCTCGGTCCACGGCCGCGCCGACTTCTCGGCGACCTCGATGAGCCTTTCCAGTCGCGGCCATGCGACCGAGGTGAGGAACTCCTGCCGCTCCTGGCCGGTGAGGCTGACGACCTCGCGCCACACGGAGCGGCCGGCGATGAAACCGGAGGCTCCCCCCTCGTCGGCTGCGATCCGGATGATGTCGGTGAACTGGTCGAAGGGCACGCCCGCGGACAGGATGGCCCAGGGCCGGCCGAGGATCGCGGCCAGCCGCCGGCACCCTTCCGGTGAGCCGGGGTATTCGAGTTTGAGCAGGTCGATGTCCAGGTCGTTGAGGGCCCGGGCCGACTCGATGATCGCATCTTCCCGCGCCTGGCCCTGCAGGTCTTCTCCCGGCCGCGTGTAGACGAGGTTCTCGATGACCACCGGGACTCCTGTCTGGCGGCAGTCGCGGATGATCTCTTCGCAGACGGCCAGCGTTTCGGCGACCAGGTCCGGCTCACCCGGAGCCGGGGCCGGTCGGTCGGCGCGCAGCTGGACGAAGAACTTCAGGACATCGCCGCCCTGGTCCAGGACCCATTGGGCGCCGAGATCCGGGTCGCGGTGGGTGCGCGGCTCGCCCTGGTACGTGCGCCGCTCGGACGGTTCGGCGGCGACGAGCAGCCCGCAGTTCGGGGCGAGCGCGCGGGCCTCGGTGATGGCCGGGACGCCGTAGGTCGGATCGGACAGCAGCCCGGTGGCGGCGGGCGTTAGGACGCGGGCGACGTCGGCTTTCGCGGTGCGCAGGTCGTCGTCGCTCGCGTCGAGGCCGACGGCCGTGAACATGCGGCGCAGGGTGTTGCGCTGGTCCATGGCGATGATGGAGAACAGATGGCCATCGGTGGCGATATCGTCCAGCGTTCCCGTTCGGGCTTTCGTGGCGTATGTCATTGCATTCCTTCAGGAGACGGGTTCTGCGTGGACCGGACCGGGTTGTGCCCCGGCAAGATCGGCTTCCGCGTGGACCGGATGGCCGGCGGAGCGCCGGATGAAGTCGGCGAGCGGCAGGCCCTCGCCGGCGAGGGCGAACGCGGCCAGCATTCCGGCCCCGGTGACGCCCGGCTGCACGACGGGCGAGAAGCTCATCGCGTCGATGACGGCCGCCTTGGCGGCGCGCACGCTGGCCATCTGCGTCCAGCCCCCAGCGGCCACGGCGCGGCCATGCGGGCCGACGACCTTCTCGATGTCATCGAGCAACATGCGCGTCTGGGCCGCCGTATAGCGCACGGCGGCGGTCCAGACCGAGGCGGGTGATGCGCCGTCCTGGATCCGTATGACCACGTCATCCTGGGTCCGGCCGTCGCCGCCGACCGACAGGCCCGCGGGCAGTTCACCGACGCTCAGGCTTGCCTGATCAAGGGCTGCCCGGGCCGGTTCGGACTCCGCGCCCAGGGCCGTCAGCACGCGCCGCAGCAGCAGTCCGCCGCTGACCCCGGCGAGCAGCAGGCTCGTGTCCGGCAGTACGTGCCGCCCGAGCGACCAGCCGGCGCTGACGACGCGCTGGCGCTCGGTCTCCGCCAGCGTCCCCGGGATCGACCGGGCCAGTACGTCCGCGGTGCCGCTGGAGTTGAACAGCTCGTCCGGCCCGACCGCACCGACGCCGATGGCCGCCACCGGATGGTCGTGCCCGGCCACCGTCAGGACGGCGCCCGCGGCGCAGGAGACCACGCCCTCGTGCCTGAGGTACCCGGCGGGGGCAGCCGGCCGCTCGCCGGGAAGAATCCCGCCGGACAGCCCCGCCGCCGCCAGGGCGTCGGGCCAGGGTTCGCCGGTGCCCTGATCGATGAGGCCGGTCCGGGACGCCAGCGATGGCTCGCGAACCGGATCGCCGCCCAGGGCGAAGACGATCCATTCGGGCACGTTCAGCCAGGTCGATGCCGGGCCGGCCCGATATCCGCGCGCACGCAGCCACATCAGTTTGGCGATGCTGGCCTGGCTCGACCACGGAAGGCCGGTCGTGCGCTCGAACGTGGCGGCAAAGCCAGGGGATTCCCGGTCCATCCGCTTGATCTCGTCCGCGCCGCGATGATCGAACCAGGCGATCACCGGTGCGGCCGGCCGCCCGGCGGCGTCGAGCAGCACACCGCTCTCGGCTAGACCGGTCACGCCGATGCTGCGCACGCGGACCGGCCCCCACGCCGATTCCGCCGTCCGGACGGCGGAACCGATCAGGTCCAGGGTCACGCCCACGAGGCGGTACGGATCGATCTCGGTCTCGCCACCGGGACCGGCGTGCCACGGGGTGGGCTGCTCCACGTACGGGGTGCTGCCCTGTGCTGCTGACCGGGCCACGGCCTTGGATGACGTGGTGCCGATGTCGATACCGAGGACCACGTCGGTGCTGAGCGTCATCGGCGCAGCTCCCCGGATCCGCGCTCGATGATCCTGGCCGGCACCTGGATGCGCTCGGCGGGGAGCCCGGGCTCGGCCAGGCGCGCCAGGAGCCGCGCTGCGGCCACGCGCCCGAGCTCATGACCGGGATGATCCACGACGGTGACGGCCGGGCGCAGGGCATCGGCCATGGGGAAGTCGCCGAACGCAACCAGGGCGATGTCCGTACGCCGCGCGGAATGCAGGGCCGGCACCACACCCAGCGACGCCCGCGTGGTGGCGCTCAGGATCGCGGTCGGCGGCCGGGAATCACCGATCAGGCCGGACACCGCGTGAGCGGCCGCGCTGCTGGTTGCGCCGTCGCAGCGGACCAGGTCCTCGTCCCCTTCCACCTGGTGATGAGCCAGCGCATCGCGGTAACCGCGCAGCCGGGCGGCCGATGTCGGGATGGCCGGCGTGTCACCGATGTAGGCGATGCGCCGATGCCCGTGGGCGATGAGGTGAGCCACGGCGCCGAACGCGGCGCGGTGGTCATCTATCTCGACGAGGTCGGCGGACAGATGGGGCGCCGGCCGGTCGACGAGCACGATGGGCACGTCTCGCGCCCCGAGCCAGGAATGGTCATCGCCGGTCGGGCTGAGCAGCAGCCCGGCCACCCGCCGTTGCGCCATCCGCCCGATGACATCGCGCTCCCGGTCGGCGTCACGCCGGGTGCTCGCGACCAGCACCGAGCGGCCGTGGCGTGACATCTCCAGCTCCACCGCGTCAATGACCTCGGCGAAGAACGGGTCGGAGATCGACTCCACCACGAACCCGATCGCGGTGTCCGTGCCCGCCCGAAGGGAGCGGGCCATCTCATCCGGCTGGAAACGCAGGTCGAGCATCGCTTCCCGGACGCGCTGCCGGGTGACCGGCGCGACCCGCGGGTCGTCGTTCAGGACGCGCGAGGCGGTGCGCAGGCTCACTCCGGCCGCGTTCGCGACATCGAGCAGTCTGCTGGGCGCTGACGTTGCCATCGATGGCATAGCTTGATTCTGCCCGCGGGCTACCGGCTCGCCCCGCCGCGAGCCTCATGACCATGCGGCTCATCCGCTTAAGGAGCAGCATGAAAGCCGTTGTCTACGACGCCCCGCGCAGCTTCACGATCGAAGAGGTGCCGACACCGGACCCGGAGCCGGGGGAGGTACGGGTACGGGTGCGGCAAACGGGAATCTGCGGGACGGATCTGCACATTCACAACGGCAAGTTCTTCGCCGAGTTCCCGCTTACCCCCGGCCATGAACTGGTCGGGCCGGTGGACGCGCTCGGCGACGGCACCGAGGGATTCCGCGTCGGCGAATACGTCGCGGTCAACCCCAACATGAACTGCGGGCACTGCGAGTACTGCCGGGCCGGCCGGCCCCTGCTGTGCGTCAACCTCAAGGGACTCGGCACGAACTGGCCGGGCTCGTTCGCCGAGTACGTCGTGGTCCCCGCCAATCTCGTCTTCTCCGTCGACGGCATCGACCCTGACACGTCCGTGTTCACCGAGCCCACCGCGTGCGCGATGCATGGCGTGGAGACGCTGAATCCCCGGCCGGGAAGTTCGGCCCTGGTCTTCGGCGCGGGCCCGACCGGCCTGCTCCTTTCCCAGCTCATCGCGCGCAGCGGCGCGGTCAGCGTGACCGTCGCGGCTTCGTCGGCGTTCAAGCTCAAGCGAGCCGAGGACCTCGGGATCGACACCACGTTCCTGATGGACCGCGCGGACCTGGCCGGCGATGCCGCCAAGCTGAAGGCCGCATCGGGCGGTTACGACATCGTGGTCGACGCCACCGGATCGGCGGCGGTATCGGAACAATGCGTGCCGCTGACCCGGAACGGCGGGACCGTGATGTTCTACGGCGTGACCGAGCCCGAAGACCTCGTGCGCGTCAGCCCGTATGACGTATTCCGCCGCGAGATCACCATCAAGGGCTCGTTCGCCGAGATCAATTCGTTCCCGTCCGCGATCGCGGCGCTGCGGACCGGCCGGGCCCGCACCGAAGGCCTCATCACCCACCGGTTCCCGCTGGATGACTACGCCGGCGCGCTCGACGCGCTGCGCAGCGACCGGACCGTTCACAAGATCATCATCGAGTGCTCGCCGCGATGACCGCGGCCTGCACCCTGGGTCTCGACCTGGGGACCAGCTCGGCTAAGGCCGTCGTCCTCGATACCGGCGGCCGGGTTCTGGCTCAGGCGTCCGCCGGCTACACCGTGACCTCCGCGGCGGCCGGCTACGCGGAAACCGAGCCGGCCGACTGGTGGAGCGCGATCACCGCCTGTGCCCGCCAGGCCATGCACGCCGTCGGGTGCCCGGCCGGCGGCGATCGGGCTGTCCGGCCAGATGCACGGCCTGGTGCTGGCGTCCGCCGGTGGCCAGGCCCTCCGCCCGGCACTGCTCTGGGCCGACAGCCGCGCCACCGGGTCCCTGCACGCCTACCGGCGTCTCGGCCCGGCGGCGCTGGCCAGGCTGGCCAACCCGCTGGCCCCCGGCATGACCGGGCCGATGCTCATGTGGGTGGCCGAGAACGAACCGCGCACGTACACCGAGGCCCGCTGGGCGCTGCAGCCCAAAGACTGGCTCCGGGGCCGGCCTCACCGGTGACATCCATGCCGAGCCCAGTGATGCCTCAGCCACTCTGCTCTACGACGTGATGGGCGATCGCTGGGACGTTGAGGTGGTCAGCGCCCTGGGCCTGGATGCCAGCCTGCTCGCCCCCCTGCTGCCCTCGGCCGGAGCGGTGGCCGGCCGCCTCACGGCCGAGGCCGGAACCGAACTGGGGCTGCCCGCGGGCATCCCCGTCGCGGCCGGGGCCGGCGACACGGCCGCGGCGGCCCTGGGCAGCGGGATCGGCCCGGGCGACATCCAGCTGACCGTCGGCACCGGCGCGCAGGTCATCCGCCCCCTCACGGCACCGGCCAGCCGGGCCGAGGCCGGCGTCAGCCTGTACCGGTCGGCGGCGCCGGGCGGCTGGTCCGAGCCGCCGGGCGGCTGGTACCAGATGGGCGCCACCCTCAACGCCGGGCTCAGCCTCAACTGGGTGCGCAGGATCATGAACGCCAGCTGGGAGGAGCTGTACGCGAGCGCCGAACAACCCGGGCAGGCTCACGATCCGATCTTCGTCCCGCATCTATCGGGGGAGCGGACACCGTACTGCGACCCGGCGCTCCGCGGCTCCTGGACTTCCTTGTCGCTCGCCGACGACCGGGCGTCGCTCTTGCGGTGCGCGCTCGAAGGAACCGCATTCTCCATCCGTGACGCGCTGGACGCGCTGCTCGGCGACCATCGGCCGCCGCACCTGCGGCTGGCCGGCGGCGGCACCCTGGCCGCTGGCTGGCGGCAGCTGCTCGCGGACGTGCTGGGGCTGCCGCTGTATGCCGTGGACGTGCCCGCGGCGTCCGGCCGGGGCGCCGCCCTCCTGGGTGCCCACGCGGCCGGCCTGCTGAGCTTTGCCGATATCCACGGGCCGCTCGCGCCGCCCGCCCACCTCGTGGCCGAGCCGGATCCGGCGATGGCCGCCTTGCACGCGGAGCGGCACGCAAGGTTCCGGCGGACCGTTTCCGCCCTCAGTGTCTCCCAGGCGCCGGCCAGCCCAGGCGCCGGCGATGCGGGCCGGCGGGCGCGCAGACAGTGCGGAAGGGGCAGCATGACCTTCTTGACCGGGGAAACCCTGGCGCAGCTGAACGCCGAGGTGTCTGTTCCCCGTTACGATCGCCGCGACGTCACGACCGGGATCGTGCATATCGGTGTCGGCAATTTTCACCGTTCGCACCAGGCCATGTACATCGACACGCTGATGAACCGCGGCACGGCGATGGACTGGGGGATCTGCGGTGTCGGCCTGCAGCCGTCCAACGCCGCGATGCGGGACGTGCTGGCCGCCCAGGATGGCCTGTACACCCTGGTGCTCCGGCATAGCGACGGCACCTGGGACGCCCGCGTGATCGGGTCGATCGTCGAGTACCTGTTCGCGCCCGACAATCCCGAAGCCGCGATCGAGAAGATGGCCGCGCCGGCCACCCGGATCGTGTCGCTCACCATCACCGAGGGCGGTTACAACCTCGACGCGGTCACCGGTGAGTTCAACGGCTCGGATCCGTCGGTCCTGGCTGACCTGCGCCCGGGAGCCCGGCCCCGTACCGTTTTCGGCCTGGTGACCGAGGCGCTGGCCCGCCGACGGCTGCGGGGCATCCCCGCCTTCAGCGTCCTGTCCTGCGACAACATCCAGGGCAACGGCCACGTGAGCCAGCGCGCGTTCACCGCGTACGCGCGCCTGCGTGATCCGGAGCTGGCCGACTGGATCACCCGTCACGTACGGTTCCCCAACTGCATGGTCGACCGCATCACCCCGCAGACCACGGATGCCGATCGCGCCGAGCTCAGCCGCCGGTTCGGCCTCGACGACCAGTGGCCCGTGCTCTGCGAGCCATTCACCCAGTGGGTGCTCGAAGACAATTTCACCGACGGCCGGCCGCCGCTGGAAGACGCCGGCGTGCAGATCGTCTCCGACGTGGAGCCGTACGAGCTGATGAAGCTGCGGCTGCTCAACGCCAGCCATCAGGCCCTGTGCTATCCGGGCTACCTGGTCGGGTACCGGCTGGTGCACGAGGTCACGACCGACCCGCTGTTCGCCCGCTTTCTGCTGGATTACATGACGTCCGAAGCCATCCCGACCCTGCGGCCGGTCCCCGGCATCGATCTGTCTCAGTACGCCCGGCAGCTCATCGAGCGGTTCTCCAATCCCGAGGTTCGCGACACCGTGGCCCGGCTGTGCGCCAACACCTCCGACCTCATCCCGAAGTTTCTCCTCCCCGTCATCCGGCACCAGCTCGCCGCCGGGGGCCCCGTTACCCGCTCGGCCGCCGTCGTGGCCAGCTGGGCCCGCTACGCCGAGGGCACCGACGAGAACGGCGAGACGTACGAGCTGGACGACGTCCTCGCATCGCAACTCCAGGCCGCTGCCGCCCGGCAGCGCGGGCACCGGACCGCCTTCCTGGAGGACAACCGGGCGGTCTTCGGTGAACTGGCCGACGACCCCCGGTTCACCCAGGTGTTCGGCGCGATTCTGACCTCGCTGCGGGAGCATGGAGTGCGGAAGACCTTCGCCGACCTTGACCACTACGACCCGGAGAGGAAGTCGCCCTGATCAGCATGCGGCGCGTCGTCGCTTACCCAGGCCAGATCACCGTCGAGGCCGCGGACATTCCTGCCCCCGGCCCGGACGAGGCCCTGATCCGGACGCTCGTGACCGGCATCTGCGGGTCCGACCTGCACGCGGTCCGCGGGCGCCACCCCTTCGTCCCGCTGCCCTACCGGCCCGGCCACGAGGTCGTCGGGGTCATCGAAGCCGCGGGCTCCGCCGGGACCGGCGCGCCAGGACAGCGGGTCATCGTCGAGCCCGACCTGCCCTGCTGGACGTGCAAAATGTGCGCCTCAGGACGCGAGAACCTGTGCGAGAACCTGCAGTTCTTCGGCTGCGGCTATCGTCAGGGCGGCATGGCGGACTACTTCACCCTGCCCGCGAACCGCCTGCACCCCGTGCCGGGCACCCTGGACGATCACACGGCGGCGCTGATCGAGCCGCTGTCGACGCCGGTCCACGCCGTGCGCCTGGCGGGTGACGTCGCCGGCCGGTCCGTCGCGGTTCTCGGTGCCGGGACCATCGGGTTGTTCACGCTTGCGGTACTCCGCGCGCACGGCGCGGGAAGAGTCGTCAGCACGGACCCGCTTGCCGCCAAACGTGAGCGGGCCGCCGCCCTCGGCGCCGATGTGACGATCGACGCGGGCACCCCCGACGTCGCCGGGCAGGTCAGGAAGGCGCTGGGCGGCAGCGCCGACATCGTGTTCGACTGCGTGTCGATCCAGTCGTCGATGGACCAGGCGATCGCCATCGCCGACAAGGGCGGGACGGTGGTCGTGGTCGGTGTCCCGGCCCGGGAGGTCACCGTTCCGCTGCCGATCGTGCAGGATCATCAGATCCGCATTCAGGGCAGTGCCACCTACCTGCCGGAGGACTACCGGGAGTCGATGGACCTGCTCGGCCGGGGCGCCGTCCGGACCGCGGATTTCGTGACCGCCACGCGGCCTCTCGCTCAGGTCGCCGACGCCTTCGAGCTGGCCTCATCCGGGGATCACGTGAAGGTCCTGGTGACGGTGGGGGAGCGGTGATCACGCTGCCCCTGGCGCCCGACGGCGACTTCGGCTGCGACGGTGCCCCGTGCTGATGGACCCGTGCCCGGTGCGCTCGGCGCTCTCGTCCGCACTGGTGGCCCTGGACTTTGACGGCACGCTCGCACCGATATCGCCGCACCCCGACGACGCGCGCCCGCTGGCCGGTGTCCACGAACTTCTGTGCGACGTCCGCGCCACCGGGGCCACGCTCGCCGTCATATCCGGCCGGAGCGTAGCCTCGCTGCTCCGCATCAGCAATCTGGCTGCCGTCCCGGGCATCGTCATCTACGGCACGCATGGCGTCGAGCGGTGGGAGAACGGGCATCTCCGGGAGCCAGTTCCGCCCCCTGGCCTCGAGGAACTTCGCCGGAGCCTGCCCGAGCTGGTGATCAGCATGGCCGGTGATTCCGCGATATGGGTCGAAGAAAAGAGACTGTCGCTCGTCATCCACACCCGTCTCACCGCCGACCCCGATAGTCATCTGGAGCAACTGCGCGCACCGGTGACGGAAGCCGCAGCCGCCGCGGGGCTGGAAACGCGCCCCGGCAAGGAAGTCCTCGAAATCTGCATTCCGGGATACGACAAGGGCACGGCGATCCGTGAGCTCATCGGCGCCGGGACGGCGGCGGTCCTCTACGCGGGCGACGACGTTGGCGATCTGCCCGCTCTGCACGAAGTAAACGCCTGGTCCAGCCGCACCGGCCGGCCCAAGCTGGCCGTCGCGATCACCCCCACCGGCCACAGCCCGCTCACCGAACTGACCGATGTCACCGTGCCAGATCCCCAGGCTTTCATGTCGCTGCTGCGGCAGATCCTCCAGTGAAGGGCTGAGCAACCTGATGTCTACTTCTGCCGGGGCCGCCGGTTCTGCCGGGACCGCCGAGCCCTCATGGCCCATCCGCCGTCTGGACCGCAAGCTGAGCAGCATCGCTGCGGGCCGGTACACCCCCGACGACTTCGTGATCGCGGACGCCAAAGACGCCGACATGGCGTTCGGCCTGGCCGCCGCCGGACCGGTGCCCGGCCGCCAGGCCGGAGCCGGACCCGGCCGGTACCGCACGCGGGGTGAATATCTCGCCGCGATGCGGGCCCTGGCCGCCCAGGGCGACATCGACATCCTGCTGGCCTCGGCTTCCAACGGCGAACGCCTGGCCAGGGACGGTTCGCTGGCGGATATGACGCTGGCTGTCCGGGCCAACGACACCACGGACATCTGGAACAACCGTGGCAGCGGCTATATCGCTGTGCCCTCGCGCCCGTTCCGCACGGCCGACCTGTCCGCGGTCCGCCCGTTCTGCGACCTCGTGCTGTATTCGCTGACCTTCAACAACGACCGGGACTACGACCTGGCCACGCTGGAGGCGTACCGCGCGTTCCGCCAGGAGGCCGCCGCCCTCGGCGTCCGGCATTTCCTCGAGGTCTTCAACCCCAACGCGCCGGCCAATCTGGCCCCCCAGTGGGTCGGGGCATTCGTCAACGACTCGATCATCCGTACCCTCGCGGGCGTCACCCAGGAGCAGCGGCCGCTCTTCCTGAAGGTCGCGTACAACGGCCCGGACGCGCTCGCTGAGCTGGCCGAGCACGATCCGTCGGTCGTGGTCGGCGTTCTCGGCGGGTCGGCGGGCACCACCCGCGATACCTTCGAGCTGCTGCGTCAGGCCGAGGCCCACGGCGCCCGGGTCGCCCTGTTCGGCCGTAAAATCCAGCGCGCGGAGTCGCAACTGGACCTGGTCAGCCTGATGCGGCCCGTCCTGCGGGGCGAACTGAGTCCCGCCGATGCCGTCCGCGCCTACCACGAAGCCCTCGCCAAGGCCGAGATCGCTCCGCAGCGCGGCCTCGAGGCCGACCTTGAGGTGACCGATCCCGTCCTGCGCCCGGAATGAGCAATTTCCCGGGTCCGGGAGCGGGGATCCTGTGCGCCGGGACGATTCTCGTCGACGTCGCGAAGGTGATCGACGCTTATCCGGCGCTGGATCACCTCGCCACGATCGAGCAGGTCTCCCTGAGCACCGGCGGACCCGCGCTCAACATGGCCGTTGACCTGAGCCTACTCGGGGCGCCCTTCCCGATCGGCGCGCTCGGCGCCGTCGGCGACGACGAGCACGGCGCCTTCATCCTGGCCGAGTGCGCGCGGCTGGGTATCGACACGACCGGAGTCCGGACGCTGCCGGGCGCGGTCACGTCGTTCACCGACGCGATGATCGAGCGGGACGGCGGCCGGCGAACGTTTTTCCACCACCCTGGGGCCAACGCGCTGTTCGACGCCGCGACCGCCGACCTGCGGGTCCCGGGAGCGCGGATCTTGCACGCGGGCGCTCCGGGCATTCACCCGATCATGGACACCGGGCTTCCCGGCGGGGGCACCGGCTGGTCGGCCCTGCTGCAGCGAGCACAAGCCGCGGGCCTGCACACCAACATGGAGCTGGTCAGCCTGGAGCCGGACCGTATCGCGGAGGCGGCTCTGCCCTGCTTGCCGTACCTCGACAGCATCGTGATCAACGAACTCGAGGCCGGCGCTCTGACCGGCATCGATGCATCGGTCCCCGCCGCCGACGGGCCCGTGGACTGGCGGGCGCTGGAAGCGATGGCCCTCGGCCTGATCAAGCGCGGTGTGTCCGTGCTCGCCGTGGTGCACTTCCCGGCCGGCTGCGTCGCCGCCGCCTCTGGCGGCCGCACCTGGCGGCAGGGCTCCGTCCGGCTGCCGCGTGAGCAGGTCCGCAGCGTGGCGGGCGCAGGCGACGCCTTCGCCGCCGGCGTCATCATGGGCCTGCACGAGGGCTGGCCGGTCGAACGCTGCCTGCGGCTCGCGGTCGCCTCCGCCGCCGCGTGCGCGCGCAGCCCCAGCACGTCCGACGGCATCAAGCGCGCGGACGCGTGCCTCGCCGAAGCCGGCCGGATCGGCTACCGTCCCAGCCCCCCCGCCGCCCCTCCGGGCTGAGCCCCGTCGCGGAGCGAGCACCGATCATGATGCCGCGAAGGCGATGTGCCCCTCGGCGTGCGCGATAGCGGGCCCGGCGGCGACGTACCGGACCGTGCAGGCCGCCGCGCACCGGACGTCGATGGTCCGGGCCCCGCCCTCGGCCGCCACCAGCAGGTCGCCGGCCCGGATCCCGGCGTGGGCCAGATCCGCCGCGGACAGCCGCAGCACGGCGTTGTCGCCCGGATGCTTATTGCGCCCGGAGAACCGGTCGGCGAGGTAGGCGGCGGTTGCCCCCGGCGGGACGAACCCCGCGGACTCCACGCCGATGTCGCCGCCGGCCGGGCAGGCCCGACCGCGCCAGCGTGGCGACCTGGCCGGACGGGCTCACGGCGTAGACCAGGCCGCTGACCTCATCCGGCGCGATGAGGTCACCGCCGAACCGGCCGAACGTCGCCGGCGCCACGGTGATGCCGCCCTCCACGGATGGCAGGCCGGTGGCGACGGTCAATACCCGGCCGTCGCAGCCGATGCCGAACACCGTGGTCCGGCCGCCGGACCGGGCCGTGACGAGCACCCGGTGCCCGAACCGCCCCGTGCCATCGAAGGCGATCCCGGACAGAGCACCGCCCGGCGGAAGGCTGGCGAAGCGCCGCGCCATGCCTTGCGGGCTGATCACGATGACCGCCGGCCGCGCGCCGGGCTCGATGGCAAAGGCAAAATTCTTACCGAACGAACACTGGTTCGCGCGTACCTCATTGCCGGGCGTGAGCACGAAGTAGGGCTCGGTGCCCGTCGCGGTCGCATACCCGCCGATGCCACGGGCGAACGGCCGCAGCATGCCGCCGCGCCCCATGCTGAGCAGCCGCCCGGCCGCGGCCACCAGGAACGACCCGTCACCGCGCGGCCCGGCCAGGTCCACCACGCCCGGCAGGTGCCGGAACTGAGTCCACGTCGTTGGCGGCGGTGGCGGGCCAGACGACCCGGTGCTGCCCCCGCACGCCGCCAGCGTGACCGCCAAGGTGACCGCCACGCTGGCCACCGCGAATTGTTGCCACCATCGCACGGACACTCAACCTACGCCGGGCTCCCAGGCACCGTCGCGGGATTGGCGCCCGCCCCGGCTCAGGCGCCTACGGCACCGCCGAGGACTGCTCCTCCAGTTGCTCGGGCTCGGGAACCGATTGCCGGTACAGCCTGCTCGGCCACCACAGCCAGCGTCCCAGGTCCAGGTTGAGCGCGGTGACCAGGACGGACCTGACGATGAGGGTGTCCAGCAGGACGCCGAACGCCACCGCGAAGCCGAGCTCGGCCAGGAACGTGACCGGCAGCGTGCCGAGCGCGGCGAAGGTGCCGGCCAGCACGAAGCCCGCGGAGGTGATGACCCCGCCGGTCGCGGCCAGTCCGATCAGCGCACCGCGGCGCGGCCCGTGTTTGCCCGCCTCCTCCCGCACCCGGGTCATCAGGAAGATGTTGTAGTCGATGCCCAGGGCGACCAGGAACACGAACACGAACAGCGGGAACGAGTTGTCCGAGTTGCCGTAGTTGAACACGTGATTGAAGAACAGCGAGCTCACGCCCAGCGCCGCAGCATACGACAGCACCACGGTGGCGATGAGCATGATCGGCGCGACCAGCGCGCGCAGCAGCAGCCCCAGGATCACGAAGACCAGCAGCAGGACAATGGGAATGATCACCTTCCGGTCATGGTCGGCGGCGCGGGCGATGTCCAGCGTGATCGCGGTATTGCCGCCGACCATCGCGTCCGCCCCGGGAACCGCGTGCACGTTGGCCCGGACCCGGTTGATCGTGCTGAACGCGGCCTGGCTGTCCGGTGCGGCCGTGAGCGTGCCCTGCAGGAAGGCGTGGCCATCCCTGGCCACCGGAGGGGTGACGCCGGTGATCCCGGGCGTGGCCTTGAAGGCCGCCTGCAACTGGGCCGCCTGCGCCTCGTTGCCGACCACGATCACCGGCTGCCCAGCGCCGGCCGGGAAGTTCTCGTTGATCACCGTCTGCCCGACCACCGAGTCCGGGTGGTGGCCGACGAAGGACTCGGCGGCGGTCAGGCCGCTGGCCTTCAGGCCGGTCAGGCCGAGCGCCATTGCGCCCAGGATCACTGCGGTCGTCACCCAGACCACCCGCGGCCGGGCCGCGATGCGCCGGCCCACCCCGGCCCAGAAGCCCCTGGTGGTGGGCTCAGCCGAGCCGTACACCGGCTTGACCGGCCAGAATACCCAGCGCCCGCAGATCACCAGCAGGGCCGGCAGCAGCGTCATCATGGAAATCAGCGCCACCCCGACGCCGATGGCCAGCACCGGTCCCAGGCTCTTGGTGGAGTTCAGCTCGGCCACCGACAGGGTCAGCAGGCTGAGGATCACGGTGCCGGCGCTGGCGATGATGGCCGGGCCGGCCCGGCGCAGCGCGAGGGCCATCGCCTCGTGCCGGTCCTCGTGCCGGCGCAGTTCCTCGCGGTACCGGGCGGTCAGCAGCAGCGCGTAGTCGGTGCCGGCGCCGAACACCAGCACGTAGAGGATCCCGGCGCTCTGGGCGTTGACGGTCAGGCCGGCGTGGGCCGCCAGCAGGTAGATCAGCGCCTCGGCGCTGACCAGCGCGACGCCCGCGGAGATCACCGGCAGTAGCCACAAAGTCGGGCTGCGGTACGTGATCAGCAGCAGCACGATCACGATGAGCAAGGTGGCGGCCAGCAGCGTCCCGTCGATGCCCTTGAACGAGTTGGCCGAGTCCGCGGCGCTGCCCAGCGGGCCGGCGATATGCGCGGACAATCCGTTGGCGTTCGCCTGCGCGATGTTGCGCAGATCGGTCGCCGCGGCCGAGGCGCCATTCCAGCCCTTCGAGCCCAGATTGACCGGCACGAGGGTCTCGATCGCCTTGCCGTCGCTGGCAAAGATCGGCCCGGTCACCTGGCCGGGCACCACGCCGGTCACGCCGGCGAACTGGTGGGCGTCGGCGACCGCCTTCGCGCGGTCTGCGCCGGTCAGGCCCGAGGGACGGTTATAGACCACGACGCCGGTGAAGATGTTCGGAGACTGAAAGCGTGACTGGAGGTTGAGCACCTGGGTCGACTCGGCCTTGGCCGGCAGCCAGGACGACGAGTCGTTCTTCTCCGCCCCGGTCAGCTTGCCGGACAGCGGCGCGGCCACGGCCACGATGATCAGCCAGAAGACCAGTACCGCCCATTTGGCCCGGCGTCCGCTCGCCATGGTGATGATCGTGCGGGCTCGGCTCATGGTGATCCCCTGCTGAGTCGTGGTCTAGTTGCCCCGTTGGCTGCACTATCCGGCATGACCAGAGGCGAAGTCAAAGAAATATCGCGCACGGCGGAAACCTGCACGGCCGGTGCATTTGCGCGCTGTCAGGTGGGCAGCAGAAGCTCGGTCAGCGTGTCGCGCCACCAGTCCTGGATCTGGCCCGGTGTCCACCCTCGCTCGGCGGTCAGGATCTGGTAGACGCCGATGTTGCAGAGCGCGGCGTAGGTGTCCGCGGCGCGCGTGGCGTCGACACCGGGACGAAACGACGGTTTGGGCCACGCCTCGAACACGCCGCGGCGGGTTCGGTCCGCCCGCGCCCGCCCGTCCTCGTACGCGGTCCGCAAGTCCGGTTCGGACCGGCCGGCGTCGTGCAGCAGGGCGAGCCAGTCGATATCCAAAGCGATGGAGGCACCTGATGGCCAAGCTGATCATCTTGTACGGCCACCCCGCCGACCCGGCAGCGTTCGAGGACTACTCGAGCCGGCGGTCATCGAAGGGCCACCCTTCCCGGCGAACACGCACTGACACCCATCAGCTGATCAAGCGGACCCGGTGCCGCTACGTGAGGGACTCGCGGCTGGCTCTCGCTAGTGGAGGCGCAGTCCTGCGATGACGAGCTCGACCATGCGGCGTGCGTCGTAGCGGGGGTATTTGTCCGCGCCGATACAGAGATTGCCGACGCCGAGCATCAGTTCGAAGGCATCCAGGCCGGGGCGTATCTCGCCCGCCGTGGCCGCGGCGTCGAGCAGCTGGGCGCACACGGGGACGAGGCGGTCGAGGAAATAGGCGTGCAGGGTCTCGAAGGTGGCATCGTCGGACTGCAGCGCCTCGGCGAGGCCGTGCTTGGTGACCAGGAAGTCGACGAAGAGGCCGATCCATTGGGCCAGGGCGGCGTGCGGTGTGCTGCTGTTCGCCAGCAGTGCCGGGCCGGCCTCAGCGCACGCCTCGACCTGGTGCCGGTACACGGCGACGATGAGATCGGCGCGCGTCGGGAAGTGGCGGTAGATCGTGCCCACGCCAACGCCGGCCTTGGCCGCGATGTCGCGCACGGGCACGTCGACGCCGGAAGCGACGAAAGCCGCGGCGGCCGCGTCCAGCAGCGTCTTCTCGTTACGCCGGGCGTCGGCCCGCTTCCGCGGGGCTGACGACTCCGATCCGCTGTCGATGTCGGCCACTGCGCCGCTATCTCCGTCTCTCCGTTGCGTCTCTCCGCTGCGTTTCTCCACCTGCGCCTCTCCACTTGGCAAACGGAACCGTGTTCCGTATATTTATTAACGGAACAAGGATCCGTTTATTCAGGATGCCAGACCAGGCGAGCCAAGGCCAAGCGACGCATCGCAAGCTCGCTGACCGCGCCCGAAGGAGCAACAGCCCATGACGCACACCACCCCGCCCAGTTTCGGCATCGCGACCGCGCCGCAGCAGGTCAGCTACGACGACCTGCTGCGGGTCTGGCAGGAGGCGGACACCATCCCGCAGATCGAGCACGCCTGGCTGTTCGACCACCTCATGCCGATCGGCGGCGACCCGGACGGGCCGGTCCTCGAAGGCTGGACGCTGCTGTCGGCCCTCGCCGCGCAGACCCGGCAGCTGCGCCTCGGCCTGCTGGTGACCAGCAACCGCTTCCGCCCGCCCGCGATGCTGGCCAAGATCGCCGCGACCGCCGACATCGTGTCCGGCGGGCGGCTCGAGTTCGGCATCGGCGCGGGCTCCCGGCCCGACATCCCGTGGGCCCGGCGCGAGTACGACGCCTACGGGCTGCCCTACCACGACTCCGCCCACGCGGTCGGGAGCCTCGCGGAAGCGTGCACCGTGATCCGGCGGCTGTGGGCCGAGGATAAGCCGTTCGATTTCCACGGCCGCTACCTCGATCTCACCGGGGCGTTCTGTAACCCCAAGCCCGTCCAGCGTCCCGGGCCGCCGGTTGTCATCGGCGGGCGCTCCGCCGCGACGCTGCGGGTGGCCGCCGAGCACGCCGACGTGTGGAACATCCCCGGCGGCGACATCGACGACGCCATCGGCCGCAGCGCACTGCTGGACCGCTACTGCGCGGAGATCGGCCGCGACCCCGCCTCGATCACCCGGTCGATCTACCTGCCGGCTTCCTACGACCAGCCCAGCACCACCCGGAACGCGATCGGCGGAGCCATCGGCGCCGGCTTCCGGCACATCGTCCTCGGACTATCGGCGCCATACCCCGCTAACGTCGCCCAGTGGGTCACCGGCGAGCTCATCACCCCGTCGGCCTAGCGGCGTCGAAGAACGCCTCCCGCCGGTACTGCTCCTCCGCGTGCGCCAGCCGCACGACCGTTGCCGCCGAGGGCGCGGGCCGGAGCCTCGCCGGGGCGGGAACGCGAGCGATCCGCCCATGGACGGAACCGCACGCCCGGCCCGCTGACCTGGCCACATTCGGCCTGTCCCGGGCCAGATCGGCCGCCTGGCCGCCCGGGTAGCTGCTCCAGCAGGACCGCGCTGCCGGCAGCGAAGTCCGCCCGTTCGATGACCCGGTCATGGTGTCATCGTCGCCCCGGCGATCATCATCTGCGTAATCATCATCGGGCCATCATCATGCGGCGCATACGCGCAGCTAACATCTGCGTCATAGAGAACCTGGATGATGCCCGGGTGACGGGCGGGTACGCGGACTGGCGGGGCCACGTGATCGTGTGCGGCCTGCGCTTCGTCGGCCTGCGCATCGTCGAGGAGCTCAACCTGTCCGGTGTCCCGGCCGTGGTCGTCGACGACCACCCGGATCCGGCACTCGCCCGCCAGCTCGCCGGGTGGGGCGTCCCGCACCTCGCGGCCAGCTCGCGGACGGCGGCCACGCTTACCGACGCCGGCCTCGCCGGGGCGATCGCGGTCATCTGCGCCCTCGAGGATGATCTGCAGACCCTGGAGACAGCCCTGCTGACCCGTGAGCTGCGCGCCGACGTGCGGGTCGTCGTCCAGCTCGCCAACCCCGCCGTGGGCCGCGCGCTCGCGGAGATCAACGTGGCCGTTCTGGACGTGGCGGGACTGTCCGCGCCGTCCATCGCCGAGGCGTGCCTGCAGTCCGGCGCGCAGGAGATCTTGCTGGACACGGAGCGGTTCCTGGCCGCCCGGACGACCGCGCCGCGCCGCGCCTCACTGCGGGAGCTGTACGGGGCGCTGGCGCCGGTGGCCGTGCTGCCCGCGGCCGGCGACGAAGCGGTGATCTGCCCCGGCCGCGACCACATCGTCGACCAGGGCGACCACGTCACGCTGTTCGCCACGCCCGACGAACTGCGCGCGGCCGGGATCAGCGGGCAGGTCCGCTACCCGGCGCACGCCCGGCCGTTCAGCTTCAGGCGGCGCCTGCGCCACGTCACGTGGTCGCTGCTGCGCGCGGCCGCGGACCGGCGGATGGCCACCGCCTTGGCCGCGCTGATCACCGTGCTGATCGCCTCCACCACGGTCTTGCACCTGGCGTTCCGGACGCCGAAGTCGGGGCCCATCACGCTGCTGAACGCCGCCTACTTCACCGTCGAGACCGTCACTACCGTCGGCTACGGCGACTTCTCGTTCCGCGGCCAGCCGGCCTGGCTGATGGTGGCGGCGATCTGCCTGATGCTGCTCGGCGCGCTGTTCGTCGCCGTCTTCTTCGCCATGCTCACGAACATGATCGTCAGCCGCCGGCTGGAGGAATCCCTCGGCCGGCAGCGGATCACCGGGCTGAGCGGGCACGTGATCGTCATCGGCCTGGGCACGGTCGGCACCCGCGTGATCCAGCGGCTGGTCGCCGCCGGGCGCGACGTGGTCGCCGTGGACAAGGACGAGAGCAACCGCCGCCTGGGCCTGATCCGCGCGCTCGGCGTGCCGGTCATCATCGCCGACGCGACCCTCCCGCAGACGCTGGAGGCGGTCAGCCTGCCGAACGCGGCCGCCGTGGCCGTCGTCACCAGCGATGACCTGGCCAATCTGGAGACCGGGCTAGCGGTCCGCGACCAGCTGGGCGACCGCTGGACCAGCGTCCCGGTGGTGCTCCGCATGTTCGAATCACCCTTCGCCAGGTCCGTTCGGCATAATTTTGGTTTTTCCGCCGTCCGCTCGACCGCCGCGCTGGCCGCGCCGTGGTTCGTCGGGGCGGCGCTCGGCCTGGACGTGCTCAGCACTTTCTACGCCGACGACAAGCCGCTGCTGGTCGCGCGGCTGACCGTATCCCCGGACGGTGGCCTGAACGGGCTGGCCATGCGGGACGTGTCCGCCCGGACCCGGGTGCTGGCCATCCGGCGCGCGGCCGACGAGCAGTTGCTGGAGCACCCGCCGCGGCGGGGCACCCGGTTCCGGTCCGGTGACCAGGCCTACCTCATCGGCCCGTACGAGGAACTGCTGGCCGTGCTGCGCCAGGACCGCCCGTCGCCGCGGGGCAGCCGCCCCGTGCCGGGCGTCATCCGCCTCCCCGGCAGCCCCCTAGGCAGAGACCTCTTCGGCTGTCACCAGCATCTCCTCCAGTACCGGGCCGCCGAACGTCGTCGCCATGGCTACGTCCGAGGCGTCGCGGCCGCGGCCGATCACGATGCGCCCCTTGCGCCGCCGGTTGTTCCGCGGGTCGAAGGTCCACCACCGGTCGCCCAGCCAGACCTCCATCCACGCCGCGAAGTCCATCGGTGCCGGGTCCGGCGGAACGTCCATGTCCGGCAGGTAGCCGAAGACGTACCGCGCCGGGATGTTCAGCGCGCGGCAGAACGAGATCGCCAGGTGGGTGAAGTCACGGCAGACCCCGCGCCCGGCCGCGAAGACGTCCATCGCCGTGGACGTCGCCGTCGTGCTGCCGTAGGCGAAGGTGAGGTAGCCGTTCACGTAGTCGCAGATCCCCCGGACGCGACGGTAGCCGGGCGCGAGGCCGCCGAACCGGGACCACGCCTCGTCGCCGAGCAGGTCCGGCAGGCAGTACCGGCTGGGCAGCGTATACAGGAGCGTGTCGTCCGGCAGCTTGTCCGGCGGGTTCTCCGGCGCGTCGTCGTCGGCGTCCTCGGCCGCGTCCCGGACCGTGGCGACCGCGCCGTAGCAGAAGCGGGACCGGCCGCGGGCAGGATGGCGCGGGTGCACGGGTTGCCGTACAGATCGGTGTAGTCCCGCAGCGCCATCTCCGGCTCCGCCCCGAGGTGCTCGGCGGCCAGCGTGATGTCCGGCGCGTTGCGCGGCTGCACATGGAAGACGACCGGGGTGTCGATCTCCGCCACGTAGGTGAAGGTGCACCCGATCCGGACCTGCCGTGTCTGCATTGCCCCATCCTCGTGGCCGCATGTTTCCGGCCGGTTACCAGCCGCCCGCCGGGTATGACCAAGTGTGAGCCCCGTTGCGCCCTCCCGCCATGGGCAGGCCAGCACCCATTCGCCCAGGTGTAGCCCTGGCGGCGAGTCCGGCATAGGGTCACGGCATGACCGAGAGGCTGCCGTTGTTCCCACTCGGCACCGTTCTGTTCCCGGGCCTGGTGCTGCCGCTGCACATCTTCGAGGAGCGGTACCGGCAGCTGGTCCATGAGCTCCTCGACGGCCCGGAGCCGAGGCGGTTCGGCGTCATCGCGATCAGGAAGGGCCGCGAGACCGGGATCGAAGGCGTCTCGTCCCTCTACGAGGTGGGCTGTACCGCAACGCTGCGGGAGACCGAGGAACACGACGACGGCGGCTTCGACCTGGTCACCGTGGGCACCCAGCGGTTCCGGCTGGAGGCCCTCGACGAGTCGCGTCCCTACCTGCAGGGCGATGTCAAGTTCCTGGACGAGGACGACGGCGACAGCGCCGAAGCGGGCCGCGCCGCCAGCCTCGTCGCCACCTCATTCCGTGACTACCTGACCGCGCTCTCCGAACGCGGGCTGGCCCAGGTCAACGTGCCCGACCTGCCCGACGACCCCGTGCTGCTGTCCTACCTGGTCGCGGCGACCATGATCATCGACCTCCCGGCCCGGCAGGGCCTGCTGGCCGAGCCGGACTCGCTGAGCCGGTTGACGGCCGAACGGGCCATGCTGCAGCGTGAGACGACGATGCTCCGCACGCTGACCTCGCGTCCCGCCCCCGACCTGCGGTACGCGCCCTACAACCCGAACTGATCACACCGAGCTGATAAGACCACGGTCACCGGCACCGCCAGCGGCAGGTCCCGCGACGAACGTCCCACCTCGACGGTCCACTCGCCGCGCGGCCACACCCAGCCCCGCGCCTCCTGGCCTGCCTCCTCGCCCGTGTTCTCGCCGTAGCGGGCGAATGCCCGGGCCGGGATGCACAGCCGGACCTCGGCCTCCTCGCGCGGCCCGGCGGTTACCCGGCCGAACGCGGCCAGCGTGCGGACCGGCCGCCGCCAATCCCCGGGCGGCCCATCCCCGGGCGGCGCGGGAGCGGGTCCCGGCGCGGGCCCCGCTACGTACGCCTGGACGACCTCACTGCCCGGCCGCGTCCCCGTGTTCCGCGCCGCGACCACGATCTCGAGATCCTGTCCCGCGCTGACCTGGGCCGGGCCGTGGGCCGAGGCCAGCGCCCAGGTGGTGTAGCCGAGACCATGGCCGAACGGGAACCGCGGGGACGTTCCGGCGCGGTCGAAGCCGCGGTAGCCGATGAGCAGCCCCTCGTCGTAACGCAACCGGCCGTCGTCGTCCGGGATCGCGTGCAGCACCGGGCAGTCGGCCTCGGCGGCCGGCACGGTCACGGGCAGCCGTCCGCCCGGCTCCACCTGGCCGAACAGCACGTCGGCCAGGGCGTCGCCCATCGCCTGGCCGCCCAGCCAGGCGTACCCGACCGCGGCGACCTCACCCGCCCACGGCATCAGCACCGGCATGCCCGCGTTGACCACGACGATCGTCCGGTCGTTGACCGCGGCGACCCGCCGCACGAGCTCGTCCTGCCGCCCGGGCAGCGCCAGCGTGGGCCGGTCGAAGCCCTCGCTTTCCGCCGTCGGCGCCGACCCGACGATGACGACCGCCGCGCCGGCGCCGCGCGCCGCCTGCACGGCCGCCTCCAGCATGGCGTCCTCGTCCGGGGCGGGCACGGCGCCGAGCCGGATCGACACCGGGCCCGGCGCCCCGCCCGACGGCAGCAGCGTCACCTCGACCTCGGCCTCCTGCCCGGCCCGCAGCGGGACGGTGGCCCGGATCTCGCCGGGCCGGACCATCGCCTCCACCGGGTCGGCCGGGTCCGGCGTCGTACCCTCGGCCAGGACCGTTCCGCCGACCGAGAGCGACAGCTGCCCGACGCCGCCCGCGCCGATCAGGTACGGGCCGTCACTCGCGGCGCGGAAGCGGGCCCGCAGCGTGATCCGGCCCCGGCCGCCCCATCCAATGCCGTCCGGCAGGCCTTCCCACCAGGTGAACATGGTCGCGGTGCGGTGCTCGGCCCCGACTAGGCGCCCGTCGGCGGCACGGAACTCCAGCCGCACGCCCGGCTGCCCGGTCGCCGGGTCAGTCAGCGACGACGGCGGCGGCTCGGGGACCGCCTCCCAGGTGATGCAGCCCGGCTCGACCTTCACCGGCGCGCGCCCGGCCGCTGCGGCGCGCAGCGCTTTGGCCGGGGTGGACACGCTGACCTGGTTGACGGCCGCGCTGCCGCCGCCCTGGGTGACGGGATGCACGGCATTCGGGCCGATGACCGCCAGGCTGCCGACGGTGCCGGCGTCGAGAGGGAGCGCCCCATCCTCGTTGCTGAGCAGGGTGAACGCCGCCGCAGCGGCCCGCCGCAGCAGCGCCGGGTCCACGAGGGCCCCCGGGCTTCTGTGCCCGTCCCGGGAGCCGGCGCCGTCCCGCGGGCCCGCGCCATCGAGAGCGCCGTCCCCGGAGACGTCCACCGCGCCGTCCAGCGCACCGACCCGGCCGGCCAGGTGCAGCACGCGCCGCACCTTGTCGTCCACGTCGGCCTCGGCGATCCGGCCGGAACGTA
>CAVUNW010000036.1:0-32083 GCA_963742865.1 uncultured Actinomycetes bacterium | reverse complement strand
CCCGGTGTTGCAGGGACCGCCAGCACAGCCAGCCGGGTAGTACCGGCAGCCAGTAGGTTGCCAGCCGGTACAGCAGCACGGCCGAGACCGCGGGCCCGGGCTGCATGCCGACGCCGGTCAGCCCGGCGACCAGCGCCGCCTCGATCGCGCCGAGACCGCCCGGCGTGGGGGCTGCCGCCGCCAGCGCCGCGGCGGCCAGGTACACCGCGCCGAGCGCGATCAGGCCAGGGCCCCCGCCGAACGCCTGGACCGAGGCGTCCAGCCCGGCGATGTAGAGCAAGGGTGATCAGGGCCGAGCCGCCGAACAGCAGGCCCAGCTTGACCGGGCTGGCGGCGGCCTGCCGCAGGCTGCCGGCCGCGGAGCGGACGCCGGGGATCAGCTGCTTGCGGGTCCAGCGGCGGCCGGGGCGTGTCGCCTAGATCACGCCGATGACCGCGATGATCACCGCCAGGATCAGCAGGATCTTGTCCGGACGGCAGCTTGAACGCTTTGGTGAGGTCGTGGCCGGCCAGCGCGAAGAACACCACGATCAGCACGACGTGCATGACGGCGCCCGCGAGGGCGTTCACGCCGACCGCTGCGACGCTGGCCGGGGTGCTGGTGTCGCTCTTTTGCAGGAACCGGGCGTTCAGCGCCATCCCGCCGACGTTGGCCGCGATACCCGGTTGATGAACGACGAGGCGCCTTGGGTCAGCACGGCCGGGCCGAACGGGACATGCCCGGGTGCCGAGCCGATCAGCGCTATCGCGCTGGCCACGTAGGTCAGCGCGGACAGGCCGATGATCACCGGCAGCCAGGCCCAGTTGACGTGCTGCAGCGCGTGCCAGCTGCTGCTGACATCGGCGATCTGGGGAAGCAGGAAGTAAAAGGCGCCGGCCAGCGCGGCAATCGCCAGCAGGGTGCGCGGCCGTACCCGCTGCAGCCGGACGAGGTCCTTGTCCGCGTCGTCGCCGGAGGCCGCGATCGCGGCCGCGCGGGTGTTCTTCAGCAGCCCGTCCTGGCCCTTGATCGCGCGCCGGGTGCCGGCCGACAGGGCCAGCGGCTGCAGCAGCGGCACGGCGGCGGCGACGCCGTCAGCGCCGATCGCGGCCGCCGCGGTGGCGACGGCACGGTCCGGGCCGATCCGGCGGGCCAGCGAGGTGAGCAGCTCGGCCACGTCGATGGCCTGCTGGCGGCTGGTCGCGGCGAGCTCGGCGAAGCTGAAGTCGACCAGGACGGCAGACCCGTCCTGGCCGATCATGATGTTGCTGCCGTGCAGCGACCGGTGCGCGATCCTGGCCTGATGCAGCAGGCCGACCTCGCGCCACGGCCGGGCGAGCTGATCGGTGATCCGGTCAGCCGGGACCCGTCCAGGCACGTGCCCGCAACCAGGTCCATGGTCAGCAGCACTGACCCGTCTTCTGCCTTGATGACCTGGCCGACGTGCGGCACCGCGACCCCGGCCCGCTCGGCCATCACGCCCAGCAGCGCCTCGTGCTCGACGGCCTTGAACAGCGAGGCCGCAGGCCCGGTATCACCGACGCCGCGCAGCCGGATGCCGCGCCAGGCCCGGTACAGCAGGTCGGCGTCCCGCTGATCGGAGCCGAAAACCTTGACGAACAGGCCGTTCCCGTCGCCGGTGGTCGCCTCGAACGGCCGCGATCCCTTCGCGGCGCGCAGCGGCCCGGTCACCTGGCTGACCGGCACCCCGCCCGCACGCAGCGCCGCTGCCACCCCGGCGGGACCCATCCGCCGGTCCGGCACGCCGAACGCCACCAGCAGCCCGGCCCCCACGGTGACCCCGGCGGCCAGCGCCAGCACCAGCTGCAGCGGCAGCAGCCCGCCGGTGACCAGCCGGGCCGCGCCGATCAGCAGCAACGTGGCCCAGGACGCCCGGCGCCATGGCCGGCTCAGCCACGGCGCCGCGGCCACCGCGACCGCCGCCAGTCCCGCCAGCACCGCCGGATCGGGGAAGCCCGCGCCGGCCAGCCAGGAACCCTGGCGCAGCCCCGCGGGCGCGGGGCCGCCCGGCCCGGCCAGGTAGGTAATTGCGGCCATCAGGGCCGCCGCCGCCGCGAACCCGCCCGCCACGGTGGCCAGCACCCGGAACCGGCGATACCGCAGCGCGGCGACCAGCAGCACCAGGGCCGCCGCCGCGATCATCACCTGGACCAGGCCGGTCAGCACCTGACCGGCCTCAGTCGCGGGCCCCACCCCGGTGACCGCTGCCGCCGGACGGAGCAGGGCAGGCAGCAGCGCAGCGATCACGACCGCGGCGGCCAGCACCAAGGCCGCCGCGATCAGCCGGATCACATCGCCCGGATGCCGGTACCGGGTCGGCGCCAGGACACCGCCCCGCGGACGCGTCTTCGGCCCGCCGGCGGCCAGCAGTATCGCAGGCGAATCCGTCATGGGCAGTAACCCCCGGCCGTGGCCCCCATGCCCGGCAGCACTGCGGCTCGGCGCCCTGCCCTAGGCACGGCCCTTGACCGATTCCAGGAAGCGCAGGACTGCGCCGGTGGTGATGTCGGGCCGCTGCGACTGCGGGTAATGCCCGGCCTCGGGCACCATGACGACTTGCGCGCGCAGGGCGCGGGCGATCCAGTCAGCCCTCCGCCCGCGGGTCACGGAAGTCGGGATCCTGCTCGCCCATCACGACCAGGGCGGGCGCCGTGACATCGGCCAGCCGCGCCTCCGCCGGGTCGTGGCTAGTGCGCGTAGTGGCCGAGAACGCCTTCGCGTATCCCGGCTGGCGAAGGCTCGCCACGACCTGGTCGCGGTACTCGCCGAAATCCGCTGGCCGCCGGCCGGGTGTCAGGTGTGCCGTCGCCGCGGCGGCGAGGTTGGGATAGACCAGGACGTTGGTGATGGCTCCGCAGAATGCGCCGAGTCCCCCGATCAGCGCGGCGACGGTGGCCAGGGCCGAGCCGCGGTTCCTGACCAGCGCGGCGATTGCCGCATATGAGACGGCCAGGCCGCCGAGCCCGAGAAGGGCCAGCGAGCCCGCGACGTAGAGCTGAGCCGGATGTCTGGCCGCGATGGGCAGCACCTTGAGGGCGGTGGCCGTGGTCGATATCACCTGATCGGTGCCCTTGGGGCTTAGCGCCTCGGCGCTTATATAGAGCACGGCGGTGACAGGGAGGAAAATTGCTAGCACCCGCTGCCGTGTCCGTGCCGCGTTATCCATTGACTTCTCCAGTCAGCTCGGTGGCCGATCGCCTCGGCGAGTTGATGCTACGCAGGGGCGCTCAACCGGGAGCGTATTTTGCGCAAGGCTATTCGTGGTGGGCGCGGGCGAGAAATTGCCCACCGTGCAAGTGCACCTCCTGATCCTAGGAGCGGCCGGAACGGCTGCTGACGGCCATATAACTCAGGTTTGCCCGCATCAATCAGGGTTCGAAATCGTATCGGGTCCTCCTGCTTACTCCGGATATCCCGCGAACGGCCGGCCGCCCCGGCGAAGGGACCACATACCAGCCCGGGCACCCGATGCCGAACCGGAATGTTCCCCGGTGTACCGCGCTCGAGACTGGAGCGCCGGGGCCTGCCACCTTCGGGTTCCCAGCACCAGAACGGGTGCCTGCATGTCGTCGAATGCAATGGTCACGGCATTTCGCCGCTAGCTGAGGAGGCGTCGAGCCCGTACGGGGCGACAGACCGCGGGCGGTCGTCCTGCCCGAACCAGGCGTCTCATGGGTCAATCCGCTACGCCAGCGCTACCAGGGTCCGGAGCAACGCTCCCGGACGCTGCTCAAACTGCCTTAAGCAGAGACCAACACGGCTACGGGAATATCCGTCGTGTTACCCTCACGCTACATCAGGCCATACCGCACTTCAATAGACGCTGACTTATTTCCGAAGTGTCTATGGGCACTCAGGGATTCGTCAAAGTCTGTGTGGCGGCGTGTGACTAGAAGCGTCGGTGCCTCGCAGGAGTCCAGGGAGCCTGGGCCTTTTCTTTGGTTACTTCGCGGTGAAGTTACTCGGCTGGCGGGGCAGCGCGCGACACAGGGTCCTGTGGTGCGGATGTGCTTGAAGTGAGGGCGCGGCCGCGGTGATGATTCGGGCGCCAACCCTGACAGACCAGAACCGACAGGACCACGCCCGTGTCCTCATCATGGCTTGCCGGCTGCATCCGCCGCCGCCTGCCTGCCGCGACGGCACCGGATCCCGTGTCCCTGCGGGAGTCGCTGGAGGGTCTCCTGACCGATCCGCGGAAGCCGCGGGGGAAGCGGCATCCGCTGCCGTCGCCGGTATCGGTGATGGTCGCGGGCGTGGCGTCCGGGCACGGGGGGCGCAGGCGGTCGCACAGGCGGCCGGCGAGCTGGGACCAGGACGTGCTGGCCGGGCGCGGCTGCCGCATCAGCCCGCGGACCGGGCTGCGCGTCCCGCCGTCGGCCCCGATGCTGGACCGGCTCCCGAGGCTGCTAGACGCCGATGAGTTCGAGGCGGCGCCGTCCGCGTGCCTGGCGCAGGCCGCGCTCGATCCCGCGATCCCGGCCGCCCCCCGAAGACACCGGCTTCGAGAACGCGCAGCAGGCCATCCTCATCGAGCGCTACACCACGGGGAATTACTGTACCCTGAAACTCATTGCTTGTTTAGCAGCCACTGCACCAGGGGGTGCCACTGGGTGATGTGGCGGTCGGCGTGGAGCTCTAGCTGGAGGGTATACGGGGCGGGCATGGACACGGTGGCTCCCTGGTTCGGGCCGCTTCGGGAACGGAACGGCGGGTCGACGCGGGCTTTGATGCCCTGCAGCGTCCGGCGCTCCATGCGAGCCGGCAGGCCGGGGCGTTTCCGCCGCCATGTTCTCGACGGTGTTCATCGGCTTACGTCGTAACGCTCCTCGGATGCAGCGCCTCAGGCAAGATGAAAGAACAGCAGCACACCGATGACGATCGTGGCGGCAGCACCGATAAGAGTCAGGATGAGCAGAATCTTCGAAGCGGCTCGGTGTACGCCAATGTCAGCCCGCCAGACGATGAGGCACGGACCCCATCAAAGTGTCATGCCAGTCCGGCTGATTGCGAGCGTAGCTGTGAGGACATCAGTTCTCTAATGTGTGCTGTTCGTCCTGCGACAACACCAGCGGCGCCAGCACGGGATCTCCGATCCTCCCAGCACACTGCACTCCGGCCGCCCTGTCATCATCGAACCAGTCAGCTGAAGCTAAAGGCGACTCAAGTGGTGATAGGGAACTCAAGACCGGGACACTAGACGTCAGCGAGCACCGAACCCTGCCAGCACCCGGCATTACCATCAGCGGCACCCTCCACCTCACCGCCGCCATCGACGTGCCGTCATGACCACGGACATGGTGGTGGCCCCCCTACGCTGAGTGCGGATCACCTGCTGCGCGTATCGACGGAACGTTGTCGCGCAGCGCCAAGTCGAACGCGACGTTGGCCAGCGCGCCGTTCCCGGAGCTGCCAGGTTGCGAAGGCGAGGAGTCGTCAGACACAGGTAATGGCGCGAGGCGATGTAGGGACGGCAGAATGGACGGGTGTATTCCGCCGGCTTCTTTGAGGATCGGTGGCGCCGCTACCTGCACCCGTCGCTCAGCAGGGGCTGCTGGCCGGCGGCGGGGGTTCGGGTCGTCTCGGTCGTAGCTCGCCGGGAGGGGGGTGTCCCGTGCAGGCCAGACTGGTCGATGTGCCCGGGGCGGAGCGCCAGGCGCTGGCCCCAGAGGCCGCGTGGCACACGCTTAGCGCCGAGGAGGTGCTGCGAGCCGAGGGGGCAGACCCGCGGCACGGCCTGAGCTCGGCGGAGGCGGCGTCGCGGGCCGGCCGGTTCGGCCCCAACACGCTCGCCGCAGGCAGGGCAGAGCCTCGCTGGCGCGCGTTCATCCGCCAGTACTCCGACCCCATGCAGATCGTCTTGCTAGTGGTCGGCCTCCTCAGCCTCTTCCCCCTCAGGCAGCTGGGAAGCGGCCTTCTGCTGATTCTGCTGACACTGGCTAACGCGGTTCTCGGCCTGCAGCAGGAGGGCGGGGCTGAGAGCGCGGTCGCCGTGCTCCAGCGGAGGTTGATCGTGACCGCCCGGGTGCGGCGCGATGGCCAGGAGGCGGAGATCCCCGCTGCACAGCTGGTCCCCGGCGATGTCGTCTCGATCGGGGCGGGTGACGTCGTTCCGGCTGACGGCAGGCTGCTCCGGGTGGCCACGCTGGAGGTCGCCGAGTCGGAGCTGACCGGGGAGAGCCTGCCGGTCTCGAAGGGCACGGCCCCGGTCGGGGAAGCCGGCATGCCGCTGGGCGACCGGACCGACATGGTGTACATGAACACCTCTGTCACCCGCGGGACGGGCGAGTTCGTGGTCACCGCGACCGGGATGGCGACCGAAGTCGGCCACATCTCGGGAATGCTCCAGGCGCAGCCGGCGGTCAAGACCCCGCTCACCCGCCAGCTCGACCGGCTCTCAAAGCAGCTCCTGCTGGTCGCGGGTGTCGCGCTGATCGCGTCGATGGCCGTGAACCTGTCTCGCGGCTATTCCTTCAACGCGGTGTTGCCCGCCGCGGTCGCCTTCGCCATCGCGGCGGTCCCGGTGCAGTTGCCCATGGTGGTGACGACGATCCTGGCGTGGGGCGCCCGGGCTCTGGCCAAGGTCGGCGCCATCATGAAGCAGCTCGCTTCGACCGAGACCCTGGGGTCTACGTCCGCGATCAACACGGACAAGACCGGGACGCTCACGCTGAACCAGATGACCGCGGTCCAGATGGTCGTCGCCGGGCACCGCTATGCGGTCGAGGGAAAGGGCTACTCGACCGACGGGCGCATCAACCGCGTCGCCGGACAGGCGGAGATCCCGCTGGACCAGTTCCTGATGCCGATGGTCCTGGCCTCCGACGCGGTGCTCAGCGACGGCGAGCTGATCGGCGACCCGACCGAGGGAGCCCTGGTCGCGCTGGCCGCGAAAGGCGGCATCGACGCCGTCTTGACCAGGCAGGTACACCCGAGAATCGCCGAGCTCCCCTTCGACGCCGAGTACAAGCTCATGGCGACGTTCCACAAGATGACCGATGAATCGGGGAAGGCGGTGATCCGCTGCTTCGTGAAGGGGGCGCCCGATCAGCTCCTGGCCCGGGCCGCCACGGTGCTGGATCCGGACGCCGGCCCGGTTCCGCTCGACGGCCGTCTCCGCGAGCGGTACCTGGCCGATAACCACCGGTTCGCGGAAGAGGGCCTGCGGGTCATCGCCACCGCACGCAGGGATTTCGACCCGGCGGCCTTCGATCCGGGGGCTGACCTGCTCCCGCTCGTGACCGATCTGGAACTGCTGGCTCTCGTCGGAATCGTCGACCCGCCGCGGCCCGGTGCCAAAGCATCGGTCGGGCAGGCGAAGTCCGCCGGGATCGAGGTCCGCATGATCACCGGTGATCACGCGGTTACCGCGGCCGCGATCGCCCGCCAGCTTGGCATCGATGGCAAGGTCATCAGCGGGGCGGAGTTCGGCGCGATGACCGATGACGAGGCGATGGAGGCGATCGCCGATGTCGGCGTGATCGCCCGCGTCACTCCAGAGCACAAGGTCCGCCTGGTGGACCTGCTCAAGCGCGAAGGCCAGATCGTCGCCATGACCGGCGACGGCGTCAACGACGCGCCCGCGCTGAAGAAGGCCGACATCGGGATCGCGATGGGCACCGGGACCGAGGTGGCCAAGCAAGCCGCGGTGATGGTTCTGACCGACGACAACTTCTCCACGATCACCAAAGCGGTGGAAATCGGCCGCGGGCTGTATGACAACCTGGTCCGGTACATCCGGTTCGAGATGGGATGCATGTTCGGCTTCATCATCACCTTCCTTGGCGCCAGCATCTTCGACATCGCCCACGGCGAGCCGCTCCTTCCGCTGCAGGTCTTGTGGGTGGCCTTCACCACCGTCACGATCCAGTCCATCGGGCTCGGGTACAGCAGGCTTGTCGCAGGGCTGATGGAACGCCGGCCCCGGCCGCCCGGCCAGCCGATCCTGACCGGGGGGGTCCTCGCCTGGCTCGTCTCGGTCGGGCTGGTGATGGCGATCGGCACGCTGAGCGTGGTCAGCTGGGCGGAACAGGCGCACACGCTCGCCATCGCGCGAACCATGGGCGTGGTCGTGTTCTCGCTGTTTAACCTGTTCTTCTCGCTCGAGTCGAGGGACCGGCGGGACTCGGTGTTCTCCCTCAGCACGTTCGCCGACCGGACGTGCATCGTGACGACCGGGGCCTCCCTTTTCCTGCTCGTCATGGCAACCGTCCTGGCGCCGTGCCAGGCGATCCTGAAGACCACCGCGCTCGACGTAGATCAGTGGCTCCTCTGCGCAGCCGTGGCACTGTCGATCATCGCGGTCACCGAGATCCGCAAGGCGTTCCTGCGGCAGACCGTCGGTCCGGTCAGGTTACGACGATCACCGCGACGCCGACTGCGTCATAGGTGCCGCGTGCCCGCGCGTCCCGGGTCGCGAGGGCTGCCCCGTGCTCCTTGGCGGCCAGCGCCACCAGCGCGTCATAAACGGCGCCGCCCGCGATGCCCAGGCGGCTCAGCGTGTCCGGCTTACGGGTGCGCGAGCTGCTCAGCACAAGCGGGGACGGGCGGGTATTCACGGATCCCGGCACGCAATTCAGCAGCTGGCCGCGGTCGGTACGGAGGCCGCGGGCCCTGCCAACGGATAGGTGGAGGAAGCCGACCTGCATGAGCGAGCATCGCTCTGCGACCCACGTACCGCGGCTACGGGCTGGTCTGCGAGTTAGCCACGATGCCGGGTGGAGTACCTCCTGACCGCGGTACCTGCCGCGGCGTTAACGGCGAGGCCCAGTGCCGCCCCGCCTGCGATGTCGAGCGGAAAATGGGCGCCGACGTAGACACGGCTCAGTCCCACCAGGGGGATGGCGGTCAGGGTGAGGGCGCGGCCGCCCGGGCCGAGACGGGGCAGGGCAGCCACGCCAAGGACGACGGCCACGCCCGCGTGCCCGGACAGGTATCCGAGGCCGCTGGCGTCGCGGCCGCGACGGCGGATGCCCGGAAGCAGGGTCACCGGCCGGGGCCGCCGCACTATCCGCTTGACCGCTTTGGCCAGCGCCCAGGTGCCAGTGCCGCCGATCAGGAGGCGGGCTGCCAGCTCCCCGTCTCCGGCCAGCCAGGCCGCCGCGGCCGACGCCGGGATGGCACCGAACGCGCCCAGCTGCATGACGGCCCAGGCGGGCAGGTAGACCGAATCGGGCAGGCCGTTGACTGCGCGGAATGCCCTGACTTCCCGTGGGCCCACGCGGTCGTGGCGCACGGCACCGGCGGTGGCCAGCAGGGCAGCCAGGCCGAAGCCAAGCTGGACGCCGGGAGCGGCCAGCATGACCGGAAGGGCACGTTCATGCTTGCTCGCGGGCCGCATCATGGGTTGAGCGTAGGCCACGCAGGGCAGCCAGACGGCCACTGATGACCTCCCCAGCCGCCTCGCTGACCGGCGCCGGCCTGACGACCGGCCCGGTTCCGTCGCCCTCGTGATCAGCGTGGCACATGGGCGTTCTTCCGGCATCGTGGGAATTACTGACTTCGATACGTATTTCAGCGCGGGCGCGGGACGCCTATCGGGCGCTGGTGCCCGGTGTCAGGCACGAGCACGCACGCCTTGTCCGTACAGTAGGCGAGGCCTAGGTTTGAGCCATACGCGGGCGGCGGCAGGCCCGAGCCGCGCGGCTGGCTCCGGGGCGAGCTGAGCGCTACCGGCTGGCCACCTACTGGCTGCCCATGGCGCCTGGCTGGCTGTCCTGGCGCGCCCTGCCACGGCGGGAGTACGTATGAAATCGCGCACGGTGCTCATGGCGGTGGCCGGCAGCTGGCTGCGCGCACACGGGCTGATCTCGGCGGGGGTCACGCACGTTGAGTGACGACATCGGGCGCGTGGCCGCCAGGAACGGCCCGGCCAGCTTGCCGCCGGACCCGGCCGTCCATAAGGACCGTCGTCAGCGCCGCCCGACCGGTGCGCCGCCGCCGCTGCCACACCCTATCACCATCAGCACAACAGCGTGGCTGATCCTTGGGGCCGTGGCGCTCGCCGGCGCGTTCCTGGCGTCCCAGCACACGCCGTGGCTCCGGATCGATGACCGGGCAAGCACGTGGGTGCTGCGTCTCCTGGCCGGAATACGGACGCCGTGGCTGACCGATGTGGCCAACGGGATCAACGGGGCGGGCTCCGGCTGGGGGGCCACCGCGCTCGGCCTGTCGGTGGTCGCCCTGACGATGGCGTTCCGCCGCTGGCGGCACTTGCTGGTGTTCCTGGGCAGCGTGTTGTTCCTGGAGATTGCCGGGACATCGATCTACTTCGGGCTGTCCAGGCCACGCCCGTACGGCGTAACGATCATCGGCAGCTGGGGCGGGTACTCCGGGGTGTCCCCCCCGGCGGCGGTCGTCACGATCTTCTTGATGGGCATCGTCTACTGCCTGGCCGTGCCGGGCCGCCCCCGCACCTACACTAAGGCTGCGGTGGTCGCGGTGGTCGCCGTGTTCTGTCTGGCTCGCCTGTACCTGGCCGTCGACCACGTGGATGACCTGCTCCTAGGTGTGGCACTCGCCGTCGCGATCCCGGTCACCGCGTTCCGGTACTTCACCCCGAACGAGGCGTTCCCCGTCGCCTACCGCCGCGGCAACACCGCGCACGTGGATGTGACCGGCCGGCGGGGGCAGGCGATCCGCCAGGCCGTGCGCGACCAGCTCGGGCTCACGGTGACCGAGATCAAGCCGGTCGGCCTGGAGTCCTCCGCCGGCTCCACGCCGCTGCGGCTGCGAGTCGAAGGCAGCCCGGAGGAGTTCGTGTTCGCCAAGCTCTACACCAAGGGCCACGTCCGCGCCGACCGCTGGTACAAGCTGTGGCGGACCATCCTGTACGGCTCCCTGGAGGACGAGCACCCCTTCCAGACCGTGCGGCGCCTGGTCGAGTACGAGGACTATGCCCTGCGCCTGCTGCAGGACATCGGGGTCCGCACGGCCCGGCCGTACGGCATCGTGGAGATCACGCCCGAACGCGAGTACATGCTGGTCACCGGCTTCCATACCGGCGCCGTCGAAATCGGCGAGGCCGAGGTCGACGACACGGTGATCGACCAGGGGCTGCAGCTGATCCGCACGCTGTGGGACGCCGGGATCGCCCACCGCGACATTAAACCGGGCAACCTGATGGTCCGCTCCGGGGAGCTGCTGCTGATCGACGTGGCCTTCGTCCAGGTGCGCCCGTCACCATGGCGGCAGGCGGTCGACCTGGGCAACATGATGCTGGTCCTGGCCGTGCGCACCGGCCCGCAGCAGGTCTACCGGCGGGCGCTGGCGTACTTCACCGAAGCCGAGCTCGCCGAAGCATTCGCCGCCACCCGCGGGGTCGCCAGCCCGACCCAGCTGCGCACCGTCATGAAACGGCACCCGCGCGACCTGCTCGGCGAATTCCGCGCCCTCGCCCCCGCCCGGTCGCCGATCGTGCTGCAACGCTGGAACATCCGGCGGGTCGCTCTGGCGGCCGTGGTGCTCGCCGTCATCACCGCCGCCGTGGGGGAAACGGTGAATGCCTTCTGGCCGGCGGCCGAAAATCTGGGCGCCTACGCCCCCAGTTGCGGCACCGGCCATTCGATGATCCTCAGCGCCCAGGCAGTCCCGTCCGCTGCCCTGCTGCCCTGCATCGCCGCGCTCCCGGCGGGCTGGAGCGTTGGCGGCACGGACATCGCCAGCGGGAGGGCCAGCTTCTGGCTGGACTCCGATCGCGCAGGGCCGCGAGCGGTCACCGTAACCCTCACTGCGACCTGTGACACCTCGGGCGCCGAGCAGATCCCCTCCGACCAACCCGGCACGCGCCGGTTCGAGCATCCGCTGGGCCTGGCGCCGCCGTTCTCCGGCCTCCGCTTCTACACATTCCCCGGCGGCTGCGCCACCTACCGGTTCAGTTTCGCGCAAGGCACATCCCCCGCGCTGGCCGTCGCCGTCGATAACGCGGTGGCGTTCCAGTCCCGGTCAACCCTCGTCAACTACGTCCGGCACACCGAAGGTCTCGTGCTCTGCGGGCGAGATGCCGCATGCCCGCGATGAGCAAGTAGCCGGGCCGGCGCTGCCCAGCTAGCCGCGCTCGGAGCCTCACCACCACAGCCACGCAGGCAGCCCGGTGAGTTCATACCTGCGGCTAATGGCTAATTGCAGCATGATCAGATCATCGCCGCAGAACGCCCTGATATGTGCTCAACCACGCTGCCAAGAACAAGCGGACACAGGAGCGGATAATCGGCGATAGGGATTTGCTGACCGGCATATATACGTCACGCTATGTGATTAGCCCTGGGCTCGAGCAGCGCGCACAGTGCCGCTGATCTGCGTGGGGCCGTGGACCGATGCGGATCAAGGCGAGGGTCACCCAGATCTGGGCATTCTGCGTGCCAGCCGTGGTGCCAGTAATCCGCGATGGCACCTGTCCTGTGGCTGGCAGCGCTGATGGGGTGCTCGCCGCGCGAGGGCGGGGTGGGCTGATCCCGGTCCCCTGGTTGAGCGGTGACGGCGGGCGGCCGTAGGTTGATGGGAGTCGGCTTGCGGGATAGGAGTGTCATGGGTCGCGGCGGCGGATCGGCGCATATGCACCCGGACGACCGGGGGGTACCTGCGGAGGTGCAGCTGAGGCTGCGGGTCAACGGGGTCCCGCGGGAGCTTTGGCTGGATCCGCGGGTCACCTTGCTGGACGCGCTGCGGGAGGGGCTGGGGCTGACCGGGACCAAGAAGGGCTGCGACCAGGGGGCGTGTGGTGCGTGCACCGTACTGACAGATGGCAGGCGGGTGCTGTCCTGCCTGATGCTCGCGGCCACCTGCGAGGGGCGCGACATCACCACGATCGAGGGCCTGGGGCAAGACGGTGGCCTGCATCCGGTGCAGCGGGCGTTCATCGCCTGCGACGCGTTCCAGTGCGGGTTCTGCACGCCGGGGCAGATCCTGTCGGCGGTCGCGTTGCTGGCCGAGGGGCGGGCGGGTTCCGACGACCAGATCCGCGAGTTCATGAGCGGCAACATCTGCCGGTGTGGCGCCTACCCGAACATTGTCGCGGCGATCCGCATGGCAGCGGGGGATCCGGGCCGTGCACCCGTTTGAGTACATCCGGGTCACCGACGTGCGCCAGGCGGTGGCGACGGCCGCGGCCGGTCCGGCCGTGGCGTTCCTGGCTGGCGGTACGACGCAGGTGGACTTGATGAAGGACGGCGTGCTCGCCCCGCAGGTGCTGATCGATATCACCCGGCTGCCGCTGCGCGGTGTCACGGCGGGCGGCGGCGTGCTGCGCGTGGGGGCGCTGACCACGATGGAGGAGCTGGCCGCCGATCCGGTCGTCACCCAACGCCTGCCGGTGGTCCGGGAGTCCCTCCTCCTGGCCGCCTCGCCGCAGTTGCGGAACATGGCGACGGTCGGCGGGAACCTGCTGCAGCGGACCCGCTGCCGCTACTACCGGGACCTGAGCTGCGCGTGCAACAAGCGGGCGCCGGGATCTGGCTGCGACGCGCTGGACGGGCACCACCGCATGCACGCGATCTTGGGCACCAGCCAGCACTGCATCGCGACCCATGCCTCGGACCTGGCGGTAGCGCTGGTGGCGCTCGACGCGATCCTGCACGTCCGCGGCGCGGACGGCGAGCGCGCGGTGCCGGTGACCGAGTTCTACCGTACGCCCGGCGAGGATCCCAGCGTGGAGAACGCGCTTGAGCCGGGCGAGCTGATCACCTCGGTGGAGGTGCCGCTGCTGCCGGAAGGAGCGCGATCGGGCTACCTGAAGGTCCGGGACCGCGCCTCGTATGAGTTCGCGCTCGCCTCAGCGGCGGTGGCTCTGGTGATTACGGACGGGGTGATGCGTGACGCCCGTGTCGCCCTCGGCGGCCTGGCCACGGTCCCCTGGCGGTCCCGCGCGGCGGAGGAAGTCTTGCGCGGGGCTCCGGTCACGCCCGAAGCATGCGCCGCGGCGGCGGAGGCGGCGTTGAGCGGCGCCTCCCCGCGCTCCGGCAACGCGTTCAAGGTGAAGCTCGGCAAGCGGACCGTGGCCCGGGCTTTGTCGCTGGTGGCGGGCCTGCCGGGATGACAACGGCTACCGAGACCGCCGGGCTGGTCGGGGCGGACGTGGACCGGGTGGACGGCCCGTCCAAGGTGACCGGCGCGGCGCGGTACCCCGCGGACTTCGGCCTCGAGAACCTGGCGCACGCGGTCTTGGTGCAAAGCACGGTGGCCGCGGGCAGGATCCGCCGGATGGCCACCGCCGCGGCCGAGGCCGCGCCCGGGGTGCTGACGGTGATCACCCACCGGAACGCGCCGCGGCTGGCCAGGGCGCCCGGCGGGCTCGGCATCGGCCCGCCGCCGCCGCTGCAAGACGACCGGGTGGTCCACCATGGCCAGCACATTGCCGTGGTGGTGGCGCAGACCCTGGAGCAGGCGGCCGCGGCCGCGCGGCTGGTCGAGGCCGACTACGAGACGGCTGAGCCGCTCCTGGACCTGGATGACCCGCGGGCCGAGCGGGTGGACAACGCGGCCGGCCGCGACGTATCGCGGGGTGACGTCGCCGCGGGGCTGGCTGCGGCCGAGGTGATCGTGGCCGCCACGTACACCACGCCGGTCCAGACCAACAATCCGCTGGGGCTGTTCGCGACCATCGCGTCCTGGGACGGCGATCTGCTGACGGTGCACGATTCGACGCAGGGGCCGGCGTTCGTCCGCACGGCGCTCGCAGTCGCGTTCGGGCTGCCCGAGACCGCGGTCCGGGTGCTCGCGCCGTTCGTCGGCGGCGCGTTCGGGGCCGGGCTGCGGACCTGGCCGCATGTCGTCCTGGCCGCGCTGGCGGCCCGGGTGGTAGACCGCCCGGTCAAGCTGGTGCTGTCCCGCGCGCAGATGTTCACCTCAGTCGGCTACCGCCCGCCGACCGTGCAGCACCTGACGCTGGGGGCCAGGCGCACGGGCGAGCTGGTCGCGATCGATCATCAGGGCATCGAGCCGACGGCGCTGGAGGATGACTACGCCGAATCGCTCACCAGAGCCACGGCGGTCCTGTACGACTGCCCGAACCTGTCCGGGCGGACCCGGCAGGTGCGGCTGAACGTGGCCTGCCCGACCTGGATGCGCGGGCCCGGGGAGGCGCCCGGGGTGTTCGCGCTGGAATGCGCGCTGGACGAGCTGGCCTGCGAGCTGGGCATGGAGCCGGTCGAGCTGCGGTTGCGCAATTATGCCGAGGTTCACCCGCAGACCGGCCGGCCATGGTCGAGCAAGGCGCTGCGCGCGTGCTACGAGCGCGGCGCGGAGCGGTTCGGCTGGGCGCGCCGCACTCCCGAGCCGCGCTCGATGCGCAACGGCCGGTTCCTGGTCGGGTACGGGATGGCAAGCGCCTACTACGGCTACGTCCAAGCGCCCTGCCAGGCCAGGGCGTCGCTGGGCCTGGACGGGGTGGCGGTGATGCGAAGCGCAGCCACCGACATCGGCCCCGGCACCTACACGGTCATGACCCAGGTCGCCGCCGACACGCTGGGCTTGCCGCTGGACCGGGTCCGGTTCGAACTCGGCGACAGCACCATGCCGTCGGCGCCGCTGCAGGGCGGATCCGGGCTGACCGCCGCGCTCAGCAGCGCGGTGCACACCGCCTGCCGGGAGCTGCTGCGGGTCTTCGTCGAGCTGGCGGCCAGCAGCCCAGCCTCGCCCCTGTACGGCTGCGGAGTCCAGGACGTGACCGCCGCCGACGGCCGGATCAGCCCGGTCCACGCCAGCGGCCCGGCGCCGGGTGAAACCTACACCGATATCCTGGCCAGGCACGAGCTGGCCGAACTGTCCGCCGACGGCGCCAGCGCCCGGCGCAGGGACCTGGACGCCGAGCCCGGCATCTTCGCCGCCAAATTCGCCGAGGTCGAGGTCGACCCGGACCTCGGGCTGGTACGGGTCAGAAGGTTCGTGGCGGCCGTCGACGGCGGCCGCATCCTCAACCCGAAGACCGCGGCCAGCCAGATCATCGGCGGGACCGCCGGCGGGATCGGCATGGCCCTGCTGGAACAGACGGTATCCGACCCGCGCACCGGGCGCATCGCCAACGCCACGCTCGGCGATTACCTGGTCGCGGTCAACGCCGACGTCCCCGACATCGATGTGATCTTCGTCGGCGAACCAGACCCGATGAACCCCATCGGCGTCAAGGGCATCGGCGAGGTCGCCATCGTCGGCGTCGCCCCAGCCATTGCCAACGCCGTCTTCCACGCCACCGGACAGCGGATACGGTCCCTGCCGATCACCGCCGAGCAACTCCTGTGAAAGGGACGGCCCCTTTGGCTTTCCGCTGGTGCTACGACAGCCGCCGCGAGTACGGCGGCGCTGTGCTCGGGACCGGACTGGCAGGGCCGGCGCACCGAACTAACGCTATGTGATCGGTGTCGGGCTTGACCGGGGCGCAAGTAGCCGCCGATCTGTACTCCGCGTCCTGTCCACCGGTGATCGCCAGTGCCGCACCCGAACGAGATGATCTGCGCGCCGTTGCGAGTCTCCTAAGCGCCGGCCTGGAACCGTATGAACGACCTCGTGGATGTACGCCACGTGGATGCTCGCTGGGACGGGCCCGGGCCAGATCATTCATTCGGGGCTGTTCAAGGTTTGGCGGCTAGACCTAACGGTGCGGTCCAGCCTTCCGGCGCTATCCCCGGGGGCGACCTGATTGATCTTGCTGTCTGTGCACGCAGGCCGTTTACGGACACATCGCAGAGTGCTCTTGCTCGCTGCCGGGCGTTGGGGTCCGCTCGCCTACCCGGCGGGGTGGAGCCGGTGGGTGAGTGCGGTGTGGCGGTGGCCTGCGCCGGGGGTGCGGACCGCCTGGGCCAGGGCGCGGCGGGATCCGGCGAGGATGATGAGTTTCCTGGCGCGGGTGACACCGGTGTAGAGCAGGTTGCGCCGCAGCATCATCCAGGATGAGGTGGTGAGCGGGATGACCACCGCGGGGTATTCGCTGCCCTGGGAGCGGTGGATGGTGACGGCGTAGGCGTGGGCGAGCTCATCGAGCTCGGCGAAGTCGTAGTCCACCGGCTCGTCTTCGTCGGTGAGCACGGTGAGGGTCTGCTCTTCCAGGGACAGGCCGGTGACGACCCCGACGGTGCCGTTGAAGATCCCCGCCTTGCCTTTGTCGTAGTTGTTGCGGAGCTGGGTGACCTTGTCCCCGACGCGGAACACCCGCCCGCCGTACCGCTTCTCCGGCGTCTGGTCGTGTGGCGGGGTGAGTGCTCCTTGCAGCAGGGTGTTGAGGTTGCCCGCTCCGGCGGGGCCGCGGTGCATCGGCGTCAGTACCTGGACGTCGCGGACCGGGTCGAGCCCGAATTTGGCGGGGATGCGGCGGGCGACGATGTCCACAACGAGTTTGGCGGTCTCCTCCGCCGGGTGCAGGCCGGAGTCCTCGGGGGGCTCGCAGCCGAACCAGTAGAAGTCGCCGTAGCCGGTGAGCTGCGGGGGCTGGCCGTGGTTGATGCGGTGGGCGTTGACGACGATGCCGGACTGGCGGGCCTGGCGGAAGATCTGGGTCAGGCGCACCCGCGGGATGGGGCCGGCGGCGAGCAGGTCCCGCAGTACTTCACCGGCGCCGACCGAGGGGAGCTGGTCGACGTCGCCGACCATCAGCAGATGCGCTCCGGCCGGGATGGCCCTGACCAGCTTGCTGGCCAGGATCACGTCCATCATCGAGGACTCATCCACCACGACCAGATCGGCGTCCAGGGGATGGTCGCGGTCGTACTTGGGGTCGCCGCCGGGCTGCAGCTCCAGCAGCCGGTGCACGGTACAGGCCTGGTGGCCGGTCAGCTCCGCCAGCCGCTTGGCGGCCCGGCCGGTGGGCGCGACCAGCACCACGGTGGCGTTCTTGGCCGTGGCCAGCTCGACGATGGAACGGACGGTGAAGCTCTTCCCGCAGCCGGGGCCGCCGGTCAGCACGGCGACCTTCTGCGTGAGGGCGAGCTGCGCCGCCTCCTGCTGCTCGGGGGCCAGGTCCTGCCCGGTCCGGGCGTGCAGCCATCGCCGTGCCTTGCCCCAGTCCACGGCCGCGAATGCCGGTAGGCGCTCCTGCCGGGAGTTGCGCAGGGCCAGCAGCCCGATCGCCAGGGACTGTTCGGCCCGGTGGAAGGCCACCAGGTAGACCGCCGGGAGCAGATCGCCACTTTCACCGGGTACCAGTTCGCGGACGACGCCCTCGGCGGCGACGAGCTCGTCTAGGCACGGGCCGATCAGTTCCCGGTCCACCTCGAGGATCTTGGCGGCATCGGTGATCAGGTTGGGTTGCGGGAGGTAGCAGTGTCCGTTGTCGGCGGCCTGCGACAGGGTGTACTGCAGCCCTGCCTTGATCCGTTCCGGGCTGTCGTGCGGGATCCCGACGGCTTGGGCGATGGTGTCGGCGGTCTTGAACCCGATGCCCCACACCTCGGACGCCAGCCGGTACGGCTCGTTCTTCACGATCGTGATGGAGGCGCCGGCGTACTTCTTGTAGATCCGCACGGCCAGGGAGGTGGACACCCCGACGCCGGCCAGGAATACCATCACTTCCTTGATCGCCTTCTGTTCCTCCCACGCCGCAGCGATCTTCTTGGTCCGTTTCGGTCCCAGCCCGGGCACCTCGGTTCAGCCGGCCGGGCTCGGTCTCGATGACAGCCAGGATGCCGGCACCGAAATGGGCCACCATCCGTTCGGCCATCACCGGGCCGATCCCCTTGATCAACCCCGACCCCAGGTAGCGGCGGATGCCCTGGATCGTGGCAGGCAGCACGGTGGTATAAGAGTGCACCTGGAACTGCCGGCCGTACCTGGGGTGGCTGCTCCAGCGCCCGGTCAGCCGCAGGCTTTCGCCGACCTGGGCGCCCAGCAGCGGCCCCACCACCGTCAGCAGATCCGGGCCGGTCCGCTCGGTGGCCACCCGGGCGATGGTGTAGCCGGTGTCCTCGTTGGCATAGGTGATCCGTTCCAGGACCGCCTCCAGCACCGACGGGCTCTGCGGCGCAGGACGCGAAGGGGACTGACCGGTCACGGCGACTATTCTGCCGGGCATCCCAAACCGCGGCGCGCCACGGGCCAGGCGGCCCAGATCTCGCCGCGGCTGGGGATGGCAAGACCGGTAGTCGCGCCCACGCCCGGACTTCGGCGGCGGACGGCCCTGGTACATCCAGCCCGGGTGTTCGCTTTCGCCGCTTTCGCTCCCTGGCCGGGCACCGCCCGGCTTACGCCCCGCGCCTGACGTGACAGGCTGGCCAGAGCAATCGCGGGAATAAGCGCGGACGCCGCCGCCATGGCGGGGGCGCAGCCACAGCGGAGAAGGTCAAGATGGCGCAGGGCACGGTTAAGTGGTTCAACGGCGATAAGGGCTACGGTTTCATTGCGGTGGAGAGCGGCCCCGACGTGTTCGTGCACTTCAGCGCGATCACCGGTGGCGGCTACCGCAGCCTGGAGGAAGGGCAGAAGGCCGAGTTCGACATCACGCAGGGACAGAAGGGACCCCAGGCGGAAAACGTCAGGGTCATCACCTGACGCATCGGCAGTGAGCGCCCTCCCGGACGCCGCGCAGCCCCGGGTCCCGGGTGGCTCCGCCCGCCTGAGCCCAGGGTTAGAGTCCGCCAGCAAGTCACCGAGCGTAGCCAAGCCACCAGTGCGGCAAGGACGCAAGATCCGCCGTTCGGCGCGGCCGACTGAGCATAACGACGGTTACGTGCCGGGCGGCGCACCCCTCGGCCGACTCGCTCGGGTCCGGTGACGTAACGTCGTTGGGGCCAGCTCTCCAACCCCGAGGAGAACCCCATGCCTGGTCCCACCGTCGTCCTCGTCCACGGCGCCTTCGCCGACGCATCCGGGTTCGCGGGAGTGATCCGCGAGCTCGAGAGCGCCGGCCACACGGCGCTCGCCCCGCCGAACCCGTTGCGAGGCGTCGCCTTCGACGCCAGCGTCGTCAGCAACGTGGTCAAGGCCATCGACGGCCCGGTCGTGCTGGTCGGGCATTCCTACGGAGGCGCCGTGATCACCCAGGCGTCCGCCGGCCTGGAGAACGTGACCGGCCTGGTTTTTCTCGCGGCGTTCGGGCTGGAGGTGGGCGAGAGCTGCGCGAGCGTGCAGCAGCCGTTCCCGCCGCCTCTGCTCGCCAAGACGGCCGCCCCGACCCCCTACGACGCGCCCGGCGCCGCGGGCGGTCCCGACCTGTACGTCCAGAAGGACGGGTTCCGGGAGACGTTCTGCGCCGACGTGCCGGTGGACATGGCCGATGTCATGTTCGTGACCCAGCGCCCGCTCGCGGTCGCGGCGCTCAACGAGAACGCCACCGCGGCGGGCTGGAAGAGCAAGCCGTCCTGGTTCCTGGTCTCCGAGCACGACAACGCGATCTCGCCGGACGCGGAACGGTTCATGGCGCAGCGGATGGGCGCCACGACCGACACCATTGACGGCTCGCACACCGCGTTCATCGCGAAGCCGGTCGCCGTGGCCACGTTCATCCGGCAGGCGCTGCGGTGACCTCGTAGACCGAGATGTGGTCCTGGCTCTCCCGGTGAACGGGCCGCGGTCCCAGTCCTGGTAGCGCTCCCGCAGCCGCAGGCCGGCCAGCCGGACCATCAGGTCCAGTTCACTCGCCCAGCAGTAGCGCAGACGTAGCGGCCGCAGCGTGGTGCCCGCACGTCGAACGTCACTCGCTGGTAGGTGACGGCCTGCGCCACCGGGTCGTCGGTCAGGAACTCCATCTCGACCGAGTCCTCGGTCAGCGCGCGGGTGGCGACCGAACCTATGGTCTCGCGTTCACCAGGCCTGTCCTGCTCACCGCCGCCCGCCAGTCCGGATCACCAGAGCGCATCCACATATGCTCCGCCACACTTTCGTGACGACCATGCTCGATGCTGGGGTGGACTTGCGCGACGTCCAGATCGCTGCCCGCCACGCTGATCCGCGCACCACGATGCGTTATGACAGGGCCCGCCAGAACCTTGACCGCCACCCGAACTACATCCTGGCCGCTTACATGGCCTCCGGCACCTGACCGAACCCGCGTCTCCCGCGACTCAAGCCGCGGGAGACGCCCTGCATTGCCGAGATGAGTAAGTTTATGCCGCCGAATACCTATGTGGTGGCTGGCATAGTTGTTACCTGCCACGATCTTTGAGCAGGGTGGCAACACTGGTGGTGAGCATCGGCATGGTGCTGATCGGCTGCCCCGGAATTTGACAAGGGAATCCTCGCGAGGACCTGATCGGGCCATACGGGCAAGTCACAAGCCTGTCCGATCGGCGGGAAGCCTACGAGTCCTCGCCTTTTGTCAAATTCCTGCACTCTCAGCGCTGTCGCGCATTCGCTCCTCACGAGTGACGTTTCGGCGCTCGCGGGGAACGTCGCGTAGTACATAGTCACTTATCGCTCAGGCAATGCAGCCGTGTTGGATGGCGATTGCCGCGCCACCGTGGTCGTGTACGCACAACGAGGCCTGCCGGCTATGCGCCGGCCTCTCGATGGTGGACTCGCTGCGGCTGCCGGTACAGAACAACTCTATTGTGGGTGTCTTCGGCGGCTCGCTGATGGCCTGGGAGAGGGTGGGGGCCGGGAGAACCATCAGCTGATCCATAGGATCTAGGCGTGAGCCTCGTGATCGCGATTGCCGCTGTCATCGTCTCCGCGCTGACGATGATCATCGTCGCGCTGCAGGTGGCCGAGGCCAGGAAGGCTAACGCCCTCCCGGGGACGATCGATCTATTCCGTGAGTATCGCAGCGCCGAGATGGAGAAGGCCCGGTGGCTACTCACTGAGCGGCTGCCTGACCTGGACCCGGCCCGCGGTATGCGCGGGTTGCCCGACGACGTCGCCGCTGCCGCATTTCAGGTCGGCCAGTACCTGGACAACCTCGGTGTCCTGGTCGCACGCGGGCTCCTCGCCCCTGAGCTGGCCGCGGGGTTCCTGGGAGACAGCGCCCTGCGGATGTGGCGCGTCCTGTCTCCGTTCATCGTGCGCGAGCGTGAACTGCGGACGCCGCCGCATTATCAGCATTACTTCGAGCACCTCGCAGCGACGGTGCAGCAGATCGACCCAACCCGCGCCCGCTCCAAGCTGCGCACCCTCGCCGGCACGACGCCAGCGATAGGGCATGCGGATCGGCCGTGACCTACCAGGCGGTGCGCAGAACCCCTCGTCCCGGACAGCCTTCCTTCACGCGCCACCTCGGCCTCCGTCGCGCCGAGGGTATGCCCGGCCCGGCGCGCGCCTGACCGCGGAGAGTTACTTCGGCTCCTGTCACCTCATGAAGCTACCGTTCGTCTTCGACGAACTCTGCCTGCCCACGCTGCACGGGCCCGACGCGCTGCGCGGCACCGAACCACCGCCTGACAGCCTCGCCGCACGTACGTGCACGCGGCCTGGGCCCGATTCGCGACCTCCGGCGACCCAGGCTGGCCTGCCTACCACCGAGCGCCCCGACCGTCGAGTAATCGGCCAGATCTGGACTTACGTCGTCAGCCCGTTCGAAACACGATGACAGCATCCACGGATTCCGGCTTACTGGTCACCACCACATCCCACGGCGACGCCATCGGTCAGACCGGGAGATCTCACTCTTCTGCCGCGATGAGGTACATCGGGATCATCGAGGGCCTGGCAGACGGCCCCCCTACGAGGACGCGAACCTAGCCTGTAACCCGCGAGGCAGCAGGGCATCGCGGACGCTCGCAGCCTCTGCCCATCGGGCCTGGATATCGATTACGCTGCGTGGTCGATTCGCGTGACAACCCGCACGCGTACCCGCCGATCTGTCGCCACGGCAGAAAGGCGATCCTTTCGACCGGCAGGTACGCGAATCGGTTGTTCTGCGCCCACGCGCTGAGTCCCGTTCGCTTGCTCAGGCGTGCGGGGCGACCGTCGTGGTGCCCGCCGTCGGAGTCGGCGTGGCGTCCATGACCGCGCCCTCGGGGTCGGCCTCGTCGCCGGGCTGCTGATGTGGCGGCACGGCCGGCTCGCGCAGCGGTTCGGCCGGCTGACGTCATCGGCAAAGCCACTTCTGCATCGTTGGCTCTAGGATCGCCGTCCCCGCCGGGAGAACATGGTTCGGTAACACGATCGCATGACTGTCCGGCGTTAAGTTCACTGGCCGATACGCGACGGGAGCTTCGGTATGCGCGCTCAGAGCGAGTCGATGGAGACCGTGGTGGTCCACGGCGGGGAACGGCGGCCGGGCCCCGAAGGCTCCGTGGTCTACCCGATCTACCAGGGAACGGTGTACTCGGTCGAGCCGGGAACCGGGTACCACGACATCCCTTACATCCGGCTGAACTCCACGCCGTCTCAGCGGTACCTGCATGACAAGCTGGCCGCCCTGGAGGGCGCGCAGGCAGCGGTCGCGACCGCGTCGGGCATGGCGGCGGTGACGACCACGCTGCTGAGTGTGCTGCGCGCCGGGGATCACCTGCTGGCCAGCGACTGCCTCTACGGCGGCACCCACGACTTCCTCACCCGCCACGCCGGGGACCTCGGCTGGCGATACAGCTTCGTCGACGTGCACCGCCCTGAGACCTGGACCGCCGCGTGCACCCCGCAGACCAGGGCGTTCCTGGCCGAGACGATCACCAACCCGCTGATGCGGGTCGGGCTGCTCGGCGAGATCGCGGACTTCGGCCGCCGGGAGGGCCTGCTCACGGTGATCGACAACACGTTCGCGACCCCCGTGAACTTCCGGCCGCTGCAGGCTGGGTTCGACCTGTGCTTCCACAGTGCCACCAAGTACCTGGGCGGGCATTCCGACCTGGTGGCGGGGGCCGTCATGGGCAGCGCGGAACTGATCGGCCGGGTGCGCAGGACGCTCAACCACTACGGCGGCAGCCTGGACCCGCACACCGGGTTCCTGCTCGCCCGCGGCATCAAGACACTCGCCCTGCGGGTCCGCGCCCACAACGACAACGCCACGGCGCTGGCCAGCTTCCTCGCCGGCCACCCGCAGATCGCCGCCGTCAGCTACCCCGGGCTTGCCTCCCACCCGGACCACAAGCACGCCGCGGAGCTGCTGTCCGGGTTCGGCGGCATGCTGAGCCTGCGGCTCCGCGGCGGCGAGGCAGCCGCGCAGGCCCTCCTCGACGCGGTGCAGCTGCCGTACGTGGCCCCGAGCCTGGGCGGCGTGGAGACGCTGATCACCCGGCCGGCCACCACCTCGCACGCGGGGATGAGCCCCGAGGACCGGGAACGGCTCGGCATCACCGCCGGCCTGATCCGGGTCAGCTGCGGCATCGAGGGAACACAGGACCTGATCGCCGACTTCGACCAGGCCCTGGCCAAGATTCAGCCCTAACTAACACAGTCATCGCCACGAGCACCCGAACCAGCCCATCGAGAAGCAATCAAAGCATCGTCCCGGCCACAAGCCAACCCAATGAGCCGGTCGCAAGATTGCAGGCTGCGATGAGCAATATTGCAGCTGCGCGTACTCGGCCCGTACCGGACCTCCCCGCTCCGCTTATCACGCCTTGTAATCAGCCGAGCTTGCGGTGGCCAAGAAATACCCGCCGCTATGTGCGGCTGGCGGAACCTTGGTTCTGGTCGGCCGAGGTGCCCAGAACAGGCATTCTGCGGCATCCATTCGTGGCGATCAGCGCCGGTCCACGCGCGGGAGGCGATCAGCGCAGACAGTAAGTAAAGCTTGTGGTTCGAGCGAGGTCGCAGCATTCAGCGGCACTGTCCAGTGCCCAACAGCCTATGCCTGGGCGAGCATTGCAGGCTATCTGCCGGTCGGCGGAACTTACAGGGCTTGCTCGCGCTCGAGATACTTCAGGGCGCCCCAGCCGAACGGGATGGGAAGCCAGAATGTCAGCAGCCGGAACAGCAGCACCGCGCTGGCCGCGACCGCGCCCGGTATGCCCGCGGCGGTGAGCCCGGCGGTCAGGGCCGCTTCGACCGCGCCGATGCCGCCGGGGGTGGGGATGATCGAGCCGATGGCGCTGCCGGTCAGGTATACCAGGCCGATTTTCGCGATCGGCACCGATCGGCTGAACGCCGCCACGCAGGCGGCGAGGCAGAGGATGTAACAGAAGCTGAGCAGCAGCGTGCCGCCGATGCCCTGGGCGAGCTTGGCCGGCTGCTGCGCGACCTCGAGCAGCCGCGGCAGCACCTGGCCGAGTGTCGGCGACAGGCGGGCGCGCAGCAGCCGCCGCCCGGCGGGGATGGCCAGTACCACGAGCGCGATGAGGACCAGGCCGGCCAGCACGAACCAGGCCCACCGCGGCGGCGGGTGGACCGGTTCGCTGGCCGAGCTGCCGGCGATCGCGGCGAACACGAGGATCAGCAGGACGTGCAGGACGAACGCGACCAGCTGGGATACGCCCACGCTGGCCGCCGCGGCCGCGGCGGGGATCTTCTGGCGCTGCAGGTACCTGATGTTCAGCGTGGCCCCGCCGACGGCGGCGGGGGTCACCAGCGTGACGAAGGAGCTGGCCAGCTGGGCGAGCAGGGTGCGGCGGAAGCTCAGCTGGCCGGGGACGAACCCGATCAGCGCCTCGGTGGCGGCGGCGTAGGTGGCCGCCGACAGGGCCAGCGCGGCGATGGTCCAGCGCCAGTCCGCCTTGTGCAGCACGGTCCCGAGGCTGGCCCGCTGCAGCTCGCCGGCCAGCAGGTAGACGGCGGCGACGCTGGCGACCAGCGTCAGCAGGGTACGCGGCCGGATACGTTCCAGCTGGACGGGCTCGACCTCGCGGCCCGGCACCGCCGCGAGCAGCCGGGTGCGCAGCGCGGGCAGCACGTCGCGGCGGCGGCGCAGCGCCTGGCGGGTCGGGCGGGCCAGCGCGACCGGCTGCAGCAGCGACACCACCGCCACCAGGTCATCCGCGGTCAGCTTGCCCACCGCCAGCCCGGCGGCGCGGTCCGGCCCGACGACCAGGGCAAGCTCGGCGAGGAGCTGGGCCACGTCCAGGCGGATCTGCAGGTCGCTGGCGGCTACGTCGCCGTCGCCCGGGTCGAGCAGCATGGCCTGGCCGTCGCCGGTGAGCAGGATGCGATCCGCGGTCAGGCCCCGGTGCGTGACCTTGCGGGCGTGCAGCAGGCCGGCCGCGTCCCAGATCTGGCTCAGCTCGGCGTCGCTGCAGCCGGCATCCCGCTCGGCCAGCGTCGTCCCGTCGTGGTGCTCGCAGGCCAGCACGGAGGCTTCGGGACCGGCCCGGACCACGGCGCGCAGCCGCGGCGTGGGCGCGCCCGCGTCCTCGGCCGCGTAGGACAGCAGGGCCCGGCGCTCGACCGCGTGGTCCACCGCCAGCGGGGCGCTGCGGGACACCTGCCCGCGCACCCGCACCCGCCGGTACAGCCGGTAGACGGCGCCGGCCGCCTGCTGGTCCCGGTCGTACACCACGACATCCAGCCCGCCGCCGTCTCCGCTCGGTGGTGGCCGCGTAGTGGCGCGACGGGTTTCCCTGACGGGGTTCCTGGCCGCGGACCCGCCGGATCGCGGTCACCGGCAGGCCAACGGCGGCCAGCGCGCCGGCGATCTCCAGGGCGCCGGGCCGCTGCGACGCCGAGCCCGCGACATACCGGACGGCCAGGCCGATCGCGCGGCCTGCGAGCACCGTGATCAGCAAGGTCAGCACGGAGGTGTGCAACACTCCCACGTGCACGATGACATACACGGCGATCGCCGCCCACAGGGCATTCCGCCAGTACGGCCGGCGGCCAGGCCGACCATGGTGGCGTAGGCGACCAGGCCCGCCAGGTACGGGTCGAGCGCCGCGGCGTGGCTGGTGCCCGGACGGGCCATGATGATCGCGTCGTAGAGCCGGCTGGCAGCGGGCCGCGTCAGCAGGTCGCTGGCCACCGCGGTCACGGCCGCGGCCAGGACACCGGTGGCCACCGCCTCGGCGAGCCGCCGGAACTGGCGCCGGACCAGCAACTGGACGGCCATGGCCACCGGCAGGATCAGCAGGGCGAACAGCACCAGCGGAGGGACCACGACCAGCAGCGCATGCGGCAGCCGGCGGCTCGCACCCACAATGTCGGTCTGCACGCCGGACATGGTGGCGCTGGCCGCGACGCCGGCCACCACCAGCGCCACGATCCCCAAACAGGACAACACACAGCGCAGCAAGTCGACCGGCTTGCGGATACGGCGCTCGAGCTGATCCTCGACCGCGATCTCGCCGGGCTGCGATGCCGTCACGCCACGATCGTCTCACCCGACCGCATAGACGCACCGCCCGCGGCCCCGCGCTATGCGGACCTGCGGGACCTGCCCGATGTCCCCGCGGCCGTGATCGAGAAGGAGAACGGCAAGCGCCGCCTCGTCAGGCGGATGGACCGCCCACGGGCGCGCAGCATCTCCACGAGGCGTTTGGATCCGGGGTGCTTCCGCGCAAGGAACTCAAAGAGGCTCGTCGTCCGGCCCGCCAGGCTACGGTTGCGGATCTCCGCCCGTCACCCAGGCACCTCACCAGCAGCGCGGTTCCCGCTGTCCCGCGCGTGACACCGGGCCCGGCCTGCTGGGCCGATATCACGCTTACCGGGTGTCAGGTTCAGGCGCACCGCGGCCCGGCGTCAGCCGGGCTGCGCGCTTTTGAGCTCGAACGCGAGCACGATCTCGGTGAAGCCGCGGAACAGGGCCAGCAGCCCAACCCAGATGATCAGCAGCACACCGCGGGCGGGGAGGGCCTGCTGGGAGGCCCAGAAGCCGACGAAGATCTCCCCGATGCCCGCGAACATGCCGAGCCACCAGACGCTGTTGATGACCCTGGACTCGATCGAGTTGATAAGGACGAAGGAGCCCGCCAGGATCAGCAGCAGCCCGATAACCGAGGCCAGGGACCAGAAGGCGCCGAAGGGATGCACGAAGGCCCAGATTGCTCCGCCGAGGAACAGGATGCCGAGCAGGACATGCGCCCACTGCCAGCGCCGCCGCACGGCAGCGATCAGGAATTCGTTCGCCATCGCGGCCAGGAAGACCACCCCCATCAAGACCCCGATGGTGGCGACCGACGTCGTGTTGACCCGCAGCACGATCACCGAGAAGATCAGCCACGCGATCCCGGTCAGCAGCGGCGCCCACCACGGGCCCGCCAGCTGCCACTGACCTCCCCGGACCCAGGATCTGCTCGCCCTGTGGTCCCGGCTCGTCTGCTGATTGATGCTCATTCCGCTCCCCTCCTAAGCTCTCTGGGGGGCACTCGCGGCCCCGCGGCCACGCCGCCGTGCCGTCCAGCGGCGTGCCGCCGCCCGTGTTGCCCGTCGGCCCGGCAGACAGCAACTGCCACCACTGCCCCGTTCACGCGGGGCTTTCTTAGATGCTGGCACCCCGCCCGCGCTCCGCGTGCAGGGCCGAACGTCACCTTCCGGCAGTGACCCAGGTCAGCTTGTGCGGGAGGCTGCCGCCCGTTCGTCCGCCCAGGCGCGGGCATTTATTGCATCCAGGACAGCCACCTCAGCCTGCTCGGCCGCCCACTCGGCGAAATCCAGCGCGTCGATGGCGTCGTCCGCGGCACCCTCGGCGTCTTGTTCTAGCGCTGTCCTTCTCGCGCGCTACTGCCTCACGCGACTGCATCGTCCTTCGGGCGCACTTTCAGCCTGAGGAGCGTCGTTTGCCATGAGCGCCGGACGTCACTCACGGCGAGCCTCGATTGCTGGCATGCCTATCCAGTGGGCGTCTCCGCCGTGCTCACCCTGGCCCCCGGGATCCTCACCTTGGCGGCTCCAGTCGGCGCATGGCGGTACCCCGGCTTACGTCACGGACGGTGACGGCAGGGCCGGGATGCGGCGCGCGAGATCCGCCCTGTATGCGGACTTGCGCTTCAGGGCATGGCCCGCGCCTGGCGCAGATTTGGATGATCGGTGCGGGCCGCCTGCCCGTTCCTCGTGTGCGGCTTGGCAGGTGCCTCCGCTGTGTGGCTAGCTGACCTTGAGCTTGCCCGGCTGGGGCGGGGAGACCGGGCCGACGTGAGGTCGCCGCAGGTGGCCGGTGATGGCCCGCACGAGCATCACGGCAAGCAGGACAACCGCTAGGCCGATCAGCACGCTGTCATGGCCGGACCAGGCGATCATCAAGGCGAACAGCAGCCCGGCGGTCACGGTGTGCCAGGCCGGCCCGGACGCGCGGTCCTGGCGCTCCATCTGCCGCTGGATCTCGGCTTCGGAGACCGGCTTGCGGCCGAAAACCCACCAGCCGTCCCCCGCGGTCAGCAGCACCCACGCGATGGCCGGGTAGATGATCCAGTAGTTCCACACGTTCGCGATGCCGGAGCTCTGGCTGAACCCCTTGGTCGGCCAGCCGCCCGCGTTGTGGTACTCGGCGAAGGCCCAGATGACCGCCAGGATCAGCATGAGCAGCGTGCCCATCGTGGCCCTCATCCAGAAATGCCGCCTGCGCTCGATCTGCTTGACCGCCTGGTCGCGGGCGAGCTGGTCGCTCGCGGCAGGAGCCTTCGGCTCGGTGTCCGTGCCCTTGTCGTGGGAGATGTCATGAACCATCACAACCCCCTCCTCCGATTCAGCGCTCGGTTCCGGCGGGAGGGCGCTCGTTCTCACGCTAGGTAATCAGCCCTGGCTTCGGGCGCAGCGCACACTGCCGCCGCAGCGAGTACCGTGGCATCGTCGGCCGCGAGCGGGATAGGGACGAGCTGGCCGCCGGAGCCGAGCGGCCGGACGATGTGTCATCAGAAGCGGCGGCCCTGCACAAGACCCGCCTGGAGCAGCGATCCAAGGAAGTGCTAATGGTGCGCACCGCAGTCCGGGTGATCGAGCTGAGCACCTGCGACGTGCAGATGTTCAAAGCGCGGCACGTGATCGGCAGGGCCGGCCTATGAACGGCCAGCCTGCGCCCCGCCTCGGCACCGGCTTGCCGTCAGTTATCACCCTCGGCCAAGATCGCCCCAACGTCTCCCGAACCGCCTTCGTCGCTCCTGGTGCCGTGCTCATTGGACGCGTCACCATCGGCGGTGAGGCGAGCGTCTGGTACGGAGCCGTGCTCCGCGCCGACCGTGACACCGTCTCCGTCGGCGAGCGCAGCAACGTGCAGGACGGGTGCGTCTTGCACGCCGATCCCGGCGTGCCGCTGTCCGTTGGCTCAGACGTCACCATTGGCCACAACGCGACGCTCCACGGGTGCATCATCGAGGATCTGGTCCTCATCGGCATGGGCGCGATCGTGCTCAACCGAGCCCGCGTGGGGCGTTATTCGATCATCGCCGCCGGCGCGGTGCTCTCCGAAGGGCAACAGATCCCAGAGGGGGTGCTGGTGGCCGGAGTGCCGGGCAAGGTCCGGCGTGACCTGTCCGAGGAGGAGCGCGCAGCGATCGAGCGCAACGCCGCCACGTACGTAGAACTCTCCCAACTGCATCGCCGCAGTGAAGCGTGAGAGACGGAGTTGCCCGGGACGGCAGGTGTGGCAGTGACAGGCGGAGCTACATCGCACGCCAGGTCAGAGGTGACAGGACCGCCGTGCGGCAGCCGGATCACCCAATAGGGGGGACGCCAGGTGGTTCACTTGCCATCCTCGCCGAAGAGGGGTACCGCAGGTCAGGAACAGACTCCGGCTGAAATCACCGAGCGTGAGCTCCAGGGATGGCCAAGAACCCGCCGATCTGCGAACCGTGCCGGGATCAGCTCCGTCTCGGTCATGTAGAGCTAGTGATCTCGCGCCGGCGACCGTCCGGCCGCACTCCTTCGCTTCGGCGAGAGCCTGCTCCGCCGGATCGTAGGCGGACTCGCGATCGGCGTCGTCGTGGCAGATCAGCAGGGAAGTCCAGCTGCCGGTTCGTGGCCTGCGTCAGCGGATCCTGCCGAGGCGCTGCCGTTGGGCCAAGCCCTCCGCAGCTCACATCACCCGGCCCCGCCCCCGGCCCGTTGCCCGGCACTCCGGGTGGCGATCACGCGCCGCGCGACGGCGACGGGCCGGATGACCCGAGCGCGGCACAGGTGACCGCGGCGGTTACCGGCGCTTGGTGACCACCTGCTCACGAGGGGGCATCTGGCGGCTCGCTGGCGGGGGCACCAAGCGGCCGGGCCGTGCGCCTTCGGTGACGGCGCACGGCGGCGAAGGTGACGAGCGCCCCGGCGCCGAGCCCGATGACGAGGATGGCGGTATCGCGCCCCGTGTGGTGGCCCGCGGCGAGCGGCCCACCCCGTAGGCGCTGGCGGCCACCGACACCGTCCAGCCGAGGGAGTCCAGCAGATTCCACAAGGCGAATTGATACGGCCGCATCTTCGCTGTGCCCGAGACGATGGCGGGGGTGAAGAACACGGCCAGCCAGCCCCATCTGGCATAAAGCCTCTCGCTCCGCTCGACCATCTTCTCGCGGCGTGCCTGGTGTCGGCCGGGACGTTCCAGCAGCCAGGCGGCCCCAGCGGCGGCCGATGGCGTAGCCGCCGAGCCCGCCGGCCTCACCCGCGACGGCGGCCACCACGATCACCGCCGCCAGGTCCAGCCTCCTCTGGCTGGCGGCCACGGCGGCGGCCCCGAGGGCGGCGGTGCCGATGGCCGGGACGCCCGCCCACGAGGTGGCAACCGCCAGGAACAGCAGCAGGTACTGCCACCACGTGCTCCCCACGCCTGCCGCCATCGTGCGCTCCCGACGCCCGCTGCCGCCGACGGCGGCACCCGGCTCTCCCAAGACTAAGGACCCACCGGGGCCGGAGTCCGCTGCCTGGGCCGGCTCCCGTTCACCACCGCCGGGATCTTGGTCGTGGTGCTGATCGAGACCGGAGGCCACGTCTCGTGACCGCCTCCGCCGTCGATCACTCGCTTGGCAGGATGACTCGCCACCACCATCAGTTAGGTGGTGTGCGCCGGGGTCGGCTTGCTGGATGCACCGGGCATTGCTGAGCCTGACCTGCTGATCCTGGACGAGCCCGCCCATCTGGACCGCCAGACCAGGGCCGCTGTCACAGCCGACCTGCTGGACGTCACGAAGGCGCCGGGCCACCTTGCTGATCACCCACGAGCTGCGTGGGCTAGACGAGGTGGACCAGATCGTAGTGCTGGAGGCGGACGAGGGAATCACCCCGCTGGGGGGATGCTCGACGGCCGCGTTTTGGCGAAAGTGCTGAACATCCGCGTATCCGCGAAATCGAGGGTAGGCCTGGCGGGAGGGGAAGGGCATGCGGGGAGGCACAGGTGATCACGGGGGTCGTCATGGGAATCGGAGATAGCCGGTGACGAATGTCGATCTG
>CAVUNW010000035.1:0-152679 GCA_963742865.1 uncultured Actinomycetes bacterium | reverse complement strand
AGTCGCCGTACATTTTCCTCGTGCAGACGCCAGTCAATGCCGTCCCAGCCGGGGGTCATGTCCTCAGGTCCGTTCACCATCGGTGCCTAACTTGCCCTTCGGTTCCGGCGCTTACGGCTGCTTGTCTTCAAAGGCTCGCCTGCCCAAGTCAGCGTCCCTTTACGGGACCCGGGCACCAATCCCGGTATCCGGCCAGTTATCCAGGAACGGCGGCCTGGAGGTGCCGCGCTGGCGTCCTGGCTTCCTGTCGACTTTCGTCCCCCTGCGCCTTGCTTTCACGGCGCTGGGTGTGCCGTTCCCGGCACGGCCGGCATTCGCTTTTTGGGCATCCTGTTCCCGGCCGGGAATTCCGCGTTCCTTACGGTCGGCCTACCAAGCCGCCCCCAGGCGACCCGGACCCTGCAGGGGCGCCCGTGTTCCGCACGCATGAGATACGACCGGGGTGGGTGCCTCCTATACTCCGGGGCGGTGGTGTCCTCCCGGTCAGCGTTCGGGTCTCTGCCCGGCACCTGCCGTTTCACAACGGCCAGCCCTGTGCATCCGCCTCCTGCATTCCACCGGCGGAAGCCACTATGACGAAGCTGCGGAGATTCACCTGCATTCACCCGTCCGGTCTTCCCCTTGCCCGCCATCACCGGATGGAACGGCAACGGCTTCGGCTTTTACCCTGGGCTTCGCACCCCGCGGTTACCCACGACGCACGCCAGGGTGGGGACGGCCCTCCTGGACACTGGACCGGGTCACGTCTTCACCAATGCAACCTCCAAACATCGTGACCACTCATAGCGTGCGACTTCACGTCGCACCCAGCGCTCGTGGTAGAGCACGGAGAGGTCTGCGGCGGGGTAGCGCGCCGGGTCAGCAGGGTGGTGACCGGCAGGCCGCGGGCGACTAAGCTCCCGGCACTGGTGGTGAAGGTGACCTGGGCGTCGATGACGCGGACGGGGATGCCGCCGAAGCGCGACGGCCAGGACCCGTCGGGCAGGCGCTCAGGACGGGGAGCCCGGGGCGCCTTTGCCGGCGCGGACGCGGATCAGGAAATCCGCCCTGGTTCCCGCGATCTGCGCGGCCAGGAACCGCCCCCGAAGTGCGGTCGGCCAGCAGGATCATCCCCGCGTGCAGGCTGCCGAGCAGGCCCGGGGCGTAGGTGGTCTCTCCTGTGGAGACGGGGCCGAACACGGCGTCGACGACGGTGCGGGTCCCGCAGCTGACCAGGGCCAGCAGCCGCAGCATCGGGTAGCTGGACGCGCCGTTCGCGCCGCCGCGCTGCTTGGAGTAGACGGCCAGGTTCGCCTGGCTGTCGGCGACCGTCATGATCGTGCCGTCGATCGCGAACACCAGCAGTCCCCCCACCGCGCCCCGGCCGGGGACGCGCCGCGCAGCAGGGCGAACAGCTCAGCAGGGCCCGGCCGAACGCCGGCGCGCCTGGGTCATCGCGGACGCGGTCGGGGCCGCGGCCGGCAGGCCGCCCAGCCCGGCCGTCAGCCGCCAGACCTGCGGATAGCCCAGCTCGGCGAACAGGCCTCGCCCAGCAGCAGGTAGACCACGACCCTGGCGGGCAGGTCCCGGGCACGGCGCTGGACCCGGCATGTCTGCTCGACCACCGCGCGGGCCATCTCGAATGGCACCTGCTGCGTCAGCTCGCCCAGGTGACCCGGCGCGAACCGCCCTCCGGCCACCGTCACGGCACGGGTAATGACAGACTGATCCACGGCGGGGGCTCCTGGTGACGAGGCTGTCTTTGGCGGACAAACCTCACTTACCGGAGCCCCGCTCCAGTCGCACCAACCGACACCCTGGGCGGCCGGGGCAACCGCTTAACTAACCGGCCTTGCCCCTAACCCTGGCGGGTCCGGATCTCCATCACATGCCAGAACGGCCTTCGTCCGTCATCCGGCCAGCGAGATCCCAAGAGACCCAAGAGAGACAGAGTGGGACGAGGGCGGTCCCGCCCCCCGCCAATGAGGGCCTTGGTGTTACGGGCCTTCCCGGGGGACGCCGGAACGTCGCGCGTGGAACCGAGGTGCGACAGCACTGACGGTACAGGGATTTGACAAGGGGCGAGGACCCGTGGCTTGCCGCCGATCGGGCAGGCTTGCCACCTGCCCGCATGGCCCGATCAGGGTCCTCGCGAGGGTTCCCTTGTCAAATCCCGGAGCGGGCCGGGCAGCTTGCGCGGCGCGCACAGGGATAAGCGGCGGCGAAGCCGCCACCTTCTGTGCTGTCGGGCCCCGCGGGCTGGTCGTGGTGAGGAGCCTTACTCAGCCGGGCCAAGGTCAAGAGGGGCTCGCCGTCGCTGCCGCCGAGCAGGAAGATGAAGGGCTCCAGATCACCGCGCAGCTGGGCCAGGCCGTAGGCGGGGTGGCCGACGAACTGTGCCAGGAGCCGCCCAGGCGGGGGGGCGCGGGCCGCCATTGGCTGAGGAACTGCAGCAGCCAGCCAGCTCGGCCGCGTCGGCGACGTCCAGTTTCATCTCAGGCATGGGGGTCACTGTCCTTCCGGGATGAGCCGGGCCAAAGTGCGTTTATCGGTGGCGTTGGCTTTGTAGCGGTGGACTTCGCTGGTGGTGGGCGGGGCACCACGGCGGCGGTTTCGCCGTCGATCACCACCCGGAAGCAGGTGGTCTCGCAGATCACGGTGGCGGTCTTGCCTGCGTGGATCATCCCGGCGTGGATCTTCTGCCGGGCGACCATAGACCGCCGCGGGAGGAGACCCGCCGCTGCACGGTAATGGGCCCGCCTGGCTGCGGCGGCAGGGACCGGGCGCGGCGGGCGCCGCGTAGCCGGGATCGGCGGTCGGCCGGGATCGGCAGGCCAGGGTGCGCAGCAGTGTCCCGTCGTGAGCGAGGACGCCATCAAGGGTCCTTCCATCCGCATCGTGATCCGCTGCCCGGCCAGCGGCGAGCCGACACCGACCTGCTGGTCGGCCAGGCTGACGCCGCCGGTGGCGTTGACGGTGCGGTCCACCTCGATCACCGCGCGTGCCCGGTGGGCAGCGGGGAGGGACCTGCGGGACGGGCACCGTTGGCGGCCAGCCGGGCCAGCTCAGCCACTCCGAGCTGGGAGGGCACGGTCTTGATCCGGGTACCGTCCAGCAGTACATGCAGGCTGATCGCGTCGGCCCAGAAGGTGATTTGCCGCCCGGACAAGGCGGGGCCAAGCCAGACCTGCTGTCCGCCGATCTACACGTTCCCCGAGGCCGGGACCACCCGGTCTACCTCCACCGCAGGCTGGCCAGCGCCTGCAGCGGTGGCCGGCGTCGGCGCTATCTCCGTGGGCAAGCTGGGTGCTGGCAGCGGACCGGGGGCTGGCGGCTTCGGCTGGCCCGTGCCCGCACACAGCTGGCCGGGATGCGCAGCTCCAGCGGCGAGGACGCGGGCGTGAACCGGCTGGCGGGAAAGGCCATCCCCAGCGATTGGTGCGGGCGATCGGTGTTGTATTCCTCGCGCCAGGCATCCAGCGCGGCCTGCAGCGCCTCGATCGACTCGAACGGGCCGTGCACATCGAGCAGCTCGCGCTGCAGCGTCTGGTGCAGCCGCTCGATCTTGCCGGTCGTAGTCGGGGAGTGGATCTTGGTGAGCCGGTGGGTGATGCCGTTCTCCCGGCAGATCTTGTCGAACAGCACCTCCACCGGGACGCCGGGCTTGTGGAACCGGCCGGTGAACACCTTGCCGTTGTCGGTGAGCACCTCCTCGGGCACCCCGTAGGCGCGCATCGCCTCCACGAACGCCAGGCACACCGGGCGGGCGGTGGCCCGCATGACCGCCTTGGCGAGCACGCAGAACCGGGAATGGTCATCGGCCCCGGTCACGATCTTCACCTCGGTACCGTTGGTGAGGAACGCGCTGGCGGTCACATCGAGCTGCCACAGTTCCATCGCGACGGCCCGTTCCCAGCGGCGGTAATCCTTGCGTCTCCGGCGCCGGGACTTCGGCTCAACCAGCCCGTTACGGACCAGCGTCCGGTACACCGTGGAGCGGGTTACCCGGCCATGACCGCGGCGTTCCACCTCGAACACCAGCCGCCGCGGACCCCACTTCGGATGCGCCCGCCGCAGCTCACAGATCGCTTCCTCGACCTCAGCCGGGATACGCCAGGGATGATAATGGACCTGGTGGCTCCGGTCCTCCAGCCCCGCGATGCCATCCTGCCCGGAGCGCAGCAGCCACGCGTGCACGCTTTGGCGGCGACTCCATACCGTTCGGCGACCTCGGTCACCGGAACCCCGGCGCCGACTTCCAAGACGGCGCGGTATCTCTGCTCGGTCACGCTCAACTCCCACAGCATGAGCGGGAGTGTCAAGCATCAAGCGGAGCCAAGGTGTCAAGCATCAAGCGGGACAGCACAACTGCACGCGGGGCACCCTGTGACAACTGACCGGAAAATTATCTGCCGGAAATGGGCGCGCTGCAGCGGACCCGGGCTTTGTGCGATGCTCGGGCCTGGGCAGGGGTGATATGGGTTACGCGGCCTTGGTAATGGTGGTGGCGAAGCCGAGGGCCTGGATCTGCCGGATGTGGTTCTTCAGCTTGCGGTCGGTGTCGGGGCGGGCCTGGTAGTAGCCGTGGCCGAGGTCGGTGAACCGGGCGGCGGGATTGCTGAGCAGGTGCCAGATGATGACCAGGATGGAGCGGGCGACGGCGACCTGGGCCTTCTTCTTGCCGCGGCGGCGGGCGATCCGGTGGTACCGCTCGCCGGGGAAGGTCTGGGTACGGGCGGCGCCGTTGGCGGCCTGGCCGAGGGCGCTGCGCAGCCAGGTGTTGCCCTGGCCTTTCTTGCCGGCCCGGGTGCGGGGGCCGGACTGGCGGGCCGAGGGGCATAGCCCGGCCCAGGACACCAGGTGGGCGGCGTCAGGGAAGCGGGACATGTCCAGGCCTATTTCCGCGATGATGGCCCGGGCCAGGTCGGGGCTGATGCCGGGGATCTCCGCCAGCCGGGCTACGACGGGCAGCACCGCCGCGTCCGGCCCGGTTCCGGCGTCCGGGCCGGTAGTCCCGTCGCCGTCCACGCCCCAGGCGGCGGGCATCGCGGTGGCCAGCTGCCTGGCCCGGGCGCCCAGCGCCGCGATCCGCTGGTCCAGGAAGGCGATCTGGTCCAGCAGCAGCCCGGCGAGCTCGCCGTGGTGGTCATCGAACATGCCGTCCAGCGCCTGGGTGAGGTCATCGCGTTTGGCCTTCATCGCGGTGCGGGCCAGGGCGGCCAGCACCCGCGGGTCGCGCTGCCCGGCGGTCATCGCCTTGATCATGTCCTGCGCGGAGACAGTGGTCAGCTTGCTGGCCACGGAGGAGAGCTTGACCAGGGCCGATTCGTAAGGTAGGCCTGCGGGCGCGGTACCGGTGTTGCCACTGGCCGTTTCCCGCAGGCCCCCTTCCGCACCCGGCGTGCGGCTCTCACCGCACCGGGCGCTCCACGTGTCTTGCCCGCTGGTCAGCTTGATGCTGCCGGTGCCCAGGGGGTCGGTATGGTGTTACCGCGGTAGCGGTAGCGGGTCACGGCGACGTTGGAGGCGCCGGTGAACACGACCCCGTTATGGGCGATCCTCCACCCCTGGTCGCAGAAGCGACGCCGGAGTTCCTTCATGGACAGCCCGGTCTTGCCCGCGTACTTGGCGCGTATCCAGCGCATCAGCCGACCCCATACGAAGTAGTCGACCGCGCTGAAGGTTGCCTTGGACACTCCGTGCCGGAAGTAGTTCGCCCACCCCGCCAGGGACCTGTTCAGGCTGAGGATCAGCTCATCGAGGTCGATGTGCAGGGTTGACCTGTACGTCTTGGCCTTCGCCTTGTCCTTGATCGACGCGATGGCCTTCTTGGACGGCTTGGTGTAGACGTAGTACTTCGACGTGCCTCGTTTGCGCATCCTGCGGATGTCGAAGCCGAGGAACGTGAAGCCCTCATCGATATGGACCACCCGGGTTTTCTCTGGTGACAGCCGCAGTCCCAGGGGGGCGAGCACGGCTGCCACCTCCTCGCGCAGGGCCTCGGCGTGGCGCCGGTCGCCCGACACCATCAGAACCAGGTCGTCCGCATAACGGCAGAGTCTCCAGTTTCCCTGGCCGTTTCTTCTGCGGTTGGACCGCTGTTGCTTGGTTCCCATCTCCTGCTGCCATTGCCGGTCGAAATGGTCGTCCAGCGCCGACAGGGCGATGTTTGCGAGCAACGGCGAAAGAATTCCGCCTTGGGGAGTCCCGGTCAGTGTCTCTTCCCTATCTCCGAGGTCGGTGAGGACCCCGGATTTCAGGAACGCCTTCACTAGGGCGCAGATACGCTTATCCTTGATCCGCATCCGCAGCCGGCCCATCAAAGCTGAATGACTGATTTCGTCGAAGCAGGCTTTGATGTCCGTTTCGAACACCCATCTATAATTGATGGACTCCGAGGCGAAGTGATGGATTTCGGCAACTGCGTCCTGGGCCCTGCGGTTCGGGCGGAACCCATACGAGCACGGCTTGAAATCCGCCTCAAAGATGGGCTCGAGCACCAGTTTCAGGCTAGCCTGGACCACCCGGTCGGCGATGGTGGGAATCCCTAGCTTCCGGAATTTCCCGGAATTACCTTTCGGGATCGTCACCTGCCGCACTTCGACCGGCCGGAACTCGCCAGTTTTCAGCGAGTCCCTGATCTGGCCCAGGAAAGCCCCGACCCCGATCCAGGTTTCGATCACGGCCGCTGTGGCCTTGTCGATTCCTGCGGTCCTGGCGCCCTTGTTGGTGGACACGCGCTGCCACGCGGTCACCAGGAACGCCGGGTCGCAGACGAGGTTGAACAGGTCACCGAACCGGCGACCAGGATCTTCGGTCGCCCAGCGGTGCAACTTGGCCTGCATCCTCCGTACCATGACACTGGCCGTGAAATCATCCGGCCAGGCCACGGCACCGGTATTCACCGGTGCGTCTTCGGACATTGCATCTCCTTCCTTGACTGACACGCTGCCGTCCTTCCCCATGTACGCGGCTTTCCCGCGCCCGGAGTACTACGACGGCTCCGCCCCGCCCGCGCCTTCGGCTGGCATCGCGCCTATCCGCCTCTATTTCCCTGGCCGGGAAACGGCTACGGAACGCACGCGGGCGGTTCCCACGTTCACTGTTGCCCGGTCGACGGGTTAGGCACCCGGCTGTACCCCTGCGGCATCGCCACGGTTACGCCGTAGACAATTCACCGTGGCCTCCAGACCCAGGCTGCTAAGACCCGGCCCGGAGTTCCCCGCCCGTCATGAGAGGCGGGTGCGCACCGCCAACCAGCCCAAATCCACCGGGTTAGAGCTGGCGGAAAATCAAGAGGCGTAACGTAACCGGTTCCTCGCGTATACCTTCCCGTCTCGCTCACCGCGCCCGGCCCATCCGGCAGTCCTGAACCGACGCGACTTTGTCGAGGCTGCTCCCGCCCTTGCCACCGACCCGTGGTTTAGGCTGCCTCCAGCTTTACCCCGCCGCTACGACGGCAGGGAAATGGACGGTCTTTCACCTCCATCCGATAACAACAGCGCCTCGTGGCGCACAGCAGCTTTTCCAGCCGCTGGAAGCAGCGGGTCCGCTCCTGGATCAGCCGGGTCCGCATCCGGGTGTAATCGCGCAGGTCCCGGATCGCCTTCGGCGGCACGAACGAGGCCCGCAGCAGCCCCATCTCGGTCAGCCGGGCCAGCCACATCGCATCCAGTTTGTCCGTTTTGGGCCGGCCGGGCAGGCTCCTGGCCTGGGACGCGCTGGCCAGCTGCACCGCCAGCCCGCACGCCTCCAGCACGAAGAACCAGATCCGCCAGTAGTCCGACGTACTCTCCAGCGTCACGACCTCGATGCCGTCCTGGCTGAGCTGGCGGCCCAGCGCGCGGATCGCGCCCATCCGGGCCCGGACCGTCCAGACCATGCTGCGCCGGGCGCCGGGCCGGGCCGGGTGCGGCAGCCGGGTGCACACCATCCCGGTGTCCTTCGCCACATCGACCGCGGCGACCCGCTCATGCACCCGCTCGCGTTCCTCATCATCGATAACCTGCGGTCTCGCCTTGCTCACCGCGGTCACCTCCTATCTCGACCTCCAGGGATAACCAGCGGGCTGCCCGGGGGTCCCGGTCGGCGGGCACCAGGCCCGGAATACTGACCGGCGTGCTCGAGGCAACAGTGCGCGACCTTCAGGTCAAGACCCCAGCACCAGGCTTTCTAACGGGTTCGCATCCCAAAGTTGGCCGGCGTCACGGGCAGCCCGCCCATACTGTCCCACCCCGCGAGCGCCCAGCCCAGTACCAGCCCCCGGCCGCCACGCGGCAGCAGCCCCAGCCCGCCCAGACCCGCACCGCCCCGGATTTTCACGCAGCGCGACCACCCACCGGATGAAATGAGCTTTCTTTCTCTACGGCTTTCTCTACGGCTTCAAGGGCGCTCGGCCTGTCCGGCGGAGGGCCGGGAGCGCTGGCCGCCGCCGCGGTGCCGGGCGGCCGGGTCAGCCAGGTCGGGATCGCGTCGGGTGCCGGGCCATTCCAGCATGTCCCGGATCTGCCGCAGCGACCTCATCGTGGTCGACGACATCGGCATGCTCCCCGCCGGCCAAGACGCCGCCGAGGCGTTCTACCGCATCACCGACGCCGCCTACGAACGGCGCTCCGTCGCGGTGACCAGCAACATCCACCCCTCCGGCTTCGACACCATCATGCCCAAGACCTTCGCCACCGCCACCGTCGACCGGCTGCTCCACCACGCCCACCTGGTCATCACCAAGGGCGACTCGCACCGGCTCGCCGAGGCCCTCACAGGAAAGGGAGTGATCCCGCTGGCGACCTAACCCCCGCCCGCCGGGAGAACACGCGGCCACCAGCCTAGAAAACTGGTGGCCGCCAGCCCGGAGAAAACCAGACCACCCAACCGGATTTCCTAATGGCCGTTGACAAGAGGATCGCAGCGTCGAACAGCCAAGTGCGAAGCCTGCGCCGGGCCTGCGCGCTGTCAATGAGCGGTTGACACTGTTTCGACGGACGGCTTAGTCGGTGGTAGTGAGTAACCAACTGCGTAACGATCACCGCTGACGACGGTACACACCAGCGGACGTGAGCGGACCAGTCACCGCAGGTCATCGCCACAATGCGAAAGCACAAGCGCCTATCGAGATTCCCTGATAAGGAAGAGGTCGCTGGCTCAAGTCCGGCCAGGCCCACACCAGTTCCCTCCCAGCTCAGGCAACAGATCGCCGCAACTCGTCCTGCCAGGCCAGAGCCGAGGTCGGTCATCGGTGTTGGTCGCGGACCTTCTTTACCTCATCCGTACTCAGCCGGGCGATAACCGCTGCCCGCGTAGCCGGATCCAGGGCGTCGAGCTGCGCTTGGATGCTCTCAACAGTCAGCTCGGCCGTCTGGCGCTTCCCGCGTATCTGTATAGCTGCGGCGGCCAGCGCGACAGCGGCCGCAGCCAGCAGCGCTGCCCGCAGGGTTGGTGACAGGCTCATCAGCGACGTCCTTTCCAGGTATGAATGATCATCAAGGCTGACCCGCTGAATGTGAGGGCAGCTTCTAAGCTCTGGCGTGACCTGGCTCGTCACCAGGGACGTCCGACTTCACACTCCCATTGTCAAGCTGGTGCTTCGGCTCCAGCAGGGACATCCGTCCCGGTTAACCGGCCGAATGACCCAGTTGGGCTCGTGCACCTTCGGGTCCTGGACCGAACGAGGGCCAGCGGGGTACAGCAACCAGGTACAGATACAGCAACAGCACCTTCAGCAACAAGCATGAGCTATCGCTTGCGCTCCCTTAGCTGGGACAGACGCACCTCGTAGTGCTCACAACTCAGCGGCCGTGGAGCAGCGACGTGCCGGTTGGACCGCGGAAGAGGCCAGGTCCGTGATTGCTGACCACCAAGACTGACGATCTCGAGCCCTGATGGGAATGTCCGGGCATCGGCAGGCTCCCTGATAACGATTGACACGCAACCTGCCCGTATCGTCCATCACCCAAAGCAGGCGGTATGGCAAACCAGCCGTCCCGGCGGGGTTGAGCGAGATGCCCGGTCAGGAGGCGTAGGGTTGCGCCATCCCGCAGCACCTCATCGTTGGGCTGTTCGCTGGCGTGGGGGCGGCGGCACCTTCACCCGATCTCCCTCACCGTTGGGGGGACGTGGAGGCGCCGCTCCTGGCGGGGGCTATGAGCGCCTGAACAGCAGCCGTGTGACCTCTCGGAATGGCACAATCAGGTACACCGCGATACCGAAGTACAACGCCACCGCCAGCCACGGCAAAACAAGCCCGATCAGGATCGCGATCACATACCCGATCACCACGGGCAGGAGTTTTCGCTGCGGGCCCTCGACGTCATCGTCGTCTCCTTGCGGCGAGTGGAGGTGCTCGCGCCGCGCGTAGGCACCCAGGGCGGCACCCAGGAGGCGGATTGCCAGCAGTGTCAGCCCGTAGAGGGTGATCGCCACGCGTTCGGCGTCGGTCCCCTCGTGCAGGGCGTCTGCGACGAGCCGGGTCGGGAACGGCAGGAACGCCACCACGAGCAGAACGAGCAAGTTGATTTCCATGATGACCGGATCTGACCGCGCGAGCCGGTCGGTCAGTGCGGTGTGGGCGAGCCACGCGGCGCCGATCGTCAGGAAGCTGACCACGTACGCCAGGTAGCCGGGCCATTCATGAAACACCTGCTGTAGCGGTGTGCCCGGCGGATGAACCGCGAGGTCCACTCCGAGCAGCGTCGCGGCGAATGCAAACACGCCGTCGCTGAATGCTTCCATCCGGCCCTTGCCGAGCGCTCGGCGTCCACGCGGCGTCTCTTTGCCAGCTGGCACGGCACTCTCTCTCCTTCGTCATCGGCCGACGGCGGCAACCCCTGCAGAAACAGGTCCTCCAATTCGGCGACCGGGCAAGCACGCGTCCAGGCTTACCGACCGGGACCGGTTATGCCACGCGCCAGCGCCCCGGGCACGATGAATCCCGGGCAAGGGGCAAGGTCCTTGGCCGGGCTGACGAATGACCCTGCGCGCCAGGCAGCGCCCTGCTCCTACCGTCTTGGTGACGCGGCCCGTCTCAGCGCTGGCGACGTCTGAGAACCTGTTCAGGGAAGGTTCGAGGTCGAGCTCAAGTGCTTCGGCGCTGAGTGAGCCGCCTGAGTGGTCAGCTGCACGCCGAACTGCTCGCATCCGTGAAGCTATTAACCGAGCTCACCACGCTGGCCGCATCTTTGGTGACCGTGGCGATCTGCGCCGCGGAGGGACTCGGTGACAGGGCCGCGACGGAGGCCTTCAGCGCATCGACAGACGAGGTGATGGCGCTGGTCTGGCTCGGGAAGTCGCCCTTAGCCGAGCTGACGAGCGCGGTAGAGGCGCTTTGGACCATGTTGACCTGCGATTTCAGGCCGCTGACCCCGCTACTGGCGTTCAAGCTGGTCAGACCCTTGACGGAGTTCTCCAGGTTGGTCCGGTCCGTGCAGTAAGCAGGCTTGCTGCTACTGCAACCGGCCAGCGCAACTACCCCGGCCGCGACGGCAAAAGCCAAAAGAACCCGGGCCCAGACGCCACCTCGACGGGATCGCGATCTCCCAGACTTCGCACTCATTCTCATCATGATCCCAACCGAGGTTACCGACGACATAAGGACGCGTCTATCGCCCCGAGCAGGCGATCGAACGGGTCAGAAGCAGCCAGGGCGGGCTCCTCACGGTCCGCGGAAGGGTGCAAGAGTCCTGGCTGGGCTCATATCCGGGGATGGCCCGCTGAGGGTACGTGCTCGCCCCTCCAGCCTCAAGCATGACTGTGACCGCAGGACAACGAGCACCGGTGGAAAGTGCCTGGTGAACGTACACGCGAAGTCACGCTTGATCCCGGATCCTCTGCGGGCACTCCGGTCAGAAGACAAGGGTCAGGCGGGAGCCTGCCCGGACCGGGCGCGGGCCATCCCCTGCACAGTGCGGGCGGTCATTGGGGTGCCAACTGTGCCTGACCGTAGACGACGTGTCCGTTGCGTGATCCATCACACCACTTGTAAACCACGGATCAGCCACAGCGGAAACATGTCACTGTTACGGCAGCTGTAGTTCGTTGTGATCATGGTGTTGTCTTGGCGTAGGCATTCCAGCGCTGGTGGGCTTGGCGGGCGTGGTGCTGGTGGCGGCGTCGTCAGGTGGGCCAGTGCAGCCGATGGGGCCGCCCTCCTCGGGCTTTACCTGTCAGAGCAGGTCGCCTGGGACCGGTCCGCCCACTGATCAGATACCCGCCTTCTGTTATTCGCCTTCCGTGACGCGGATGATCGTCTTGCCGGGCATCCGGCGGTCGGGGGTGAACGCGGATGGTGCCTCGGCCAGCGGCTGTACGGCCCCGATGATCGGCTGCAGCCGCCCGGACCGCACCCGCTCGGCGAGGTCCGCCAGCCGGAGCCGGTCCGGCTCGACGACAAAGAAGATCGCCCGGCCGTCGGCGGGCCGCGCCTGCGGCAGGCCGATGATCGTGACCAGCGTTCCGCCGGCGCGCACCAGCGGGGCCGAGCGTTCGAGGACCTCGCCCCCGATGACATCGAACACCACGTCGACCTCGCCGGCCTCTCCAGCCGGCCGGCCTGCAGGTCTACGAATACGTCCGCGCCCAGCCCAAGTGCAGCCTCCCGGTCCGCGGCGCGACCGGTGCCGATGACGCGGGACCCCAGCTCGTGCGCGAGTTGCACCGCCATGGACCCGACGCCGCCCGCGGCGCCGTGGATCAGGACGGTCTGGCCGGTCTTTAGCCCTGCGTGGTCGAAGAGGCCCTGCCAGGCGGTCAGCCCGGAGATGGGCACGGCGGCGGCCACGGTGTAGTCGATGTCCGCCGGGAGCGGGGCGAGGTTGCGGGCCTCCACCGCCGTGTACTCAGCCAGCGCCCCGTCGCGGGTCCAGTCGGCCAGCCCGAACACCCGCTGGCCCACGGTCAAGCCGGTGGTGCCGTGGCCCAGCTCGCTGACAACACCCGACAGCTCGTGTCCGGGCACGCTCGGGGTCCGGTCGCGGCCGGCGCGATCAGTCCACGTGCCCGGCCAGTCCAGCTCTCCCGGGGTGAACCCGGCCGCGTAGACGCGCACGATCACGTCGTTTTCGGCCGCGTGGGGGTGCGGGAGGTCGGATAGCGTGAGCCCGGCGGCGCCAGCGGCTCGGTCTCGCACGGTTACAGCTTGCACAACGATTCCCTTCTGCGACCGGTTCAGGTCTGACGTGCCCCCAGGCACACAGCTGGTCAAACCGCGAGCCGGCGCCTCTTGATGTCCTTACCTGGTAGGCAGCGGCAGTTCGCTGTGATCATGGTGTTGTCCCGGCGCAGGCATTCCAGCGCTGGTGGGCTTGGCGGGCGCGGTGCTGGTGGCGGCGTCGCCAGGTGGGCCAGTGCAGCCGGTGGGGCTGGTCTCGCCGGGGCGGGGGATGACGGTGTCACGCAGAAGCCGCAGCAGCTCCGGCACGGTGATCGGGATCAGCCCGGCGTCCAGGCAGGAGCCGGCCTCTTGCTGGCGTTGCACTGCCACGGCCATGGCGAGGTAGATATAGGCCAGCAGGCAGATCACGGTCCAGCGGTGCCAGGATCTCCAGCGGATGACCTGCCCTGCGCCCAGGCCGGCGGCCTGCTTGGTGAGCTGGTGATCTTCTTCAATGCGCCAGCGGGCGACCGCGATGGCGATCAGCCGGGACAGCGGGACCGGGCCGGGTGTCCAGCACCGGTAGTACGACAGCGTGCCGGTGTAGCGGTGCCGCCGGGCCAGCAGCATGCCGTGCCCATCAGGCTGCCCGCCGGGAGTGCCGTCGCTGGCCACCTCCAGCATCGCCCAGTCGTAGTGCCGGGTGCCCTTGGTCCCTGACCCGGCGCGCATCCGGTGCCAGGCGCGGGGCGGGATCATGCGCGCCGCGGCGGCCGCGGTCACGGCACGGCCGAGCCGGTGGTGACAACGTGGCTGGCGCGGACCGCCAGCACATAGCCCATCCCGCGCTGCCGGATGACACGGCGCAGCTGGCGGCCGCCGTACACTTCGCCGCCGGCCACCAAGGGGGCGCGGATCCCGCGAGAGTGCACGCGGTCCAGCAGGCTGCCAGCCAGTTGCGGCTTGCTGGCGAACATGACCTCCTCCGGGACGCCGGCCAGCTCGCGGTGTTCCTCATCAGCAGCGCAGGCTTCGGGCAGGGACAACGCCCGGCCGATCAGCGCATGCCCACGGCCGGTGGCATAGGTCAAGGTGACCGCCACCTGGCACAGCGCGATACCGCCCACGGTGCCGCTGTACTGGCGGGCCGCGCCGGCAGCGTCGGCCGAGGACTTCTCATCAGCTGTCTCATCCACGATCAGCACCGCATCGCCGTCATCGAGGTCACTGACCGCCCACGCCGACGCGATGGCCAGCACCCGCTGATCGTCCCAGACCGCACGGGACAAGAAGTGCTTATCACCGCGATACGGCATCGGGCCGCGGTGATCCGGAGGACCCTCACACCGGGCCGGGACCTCGCGGCCCGGACGCCGCTCATCCAGTCCCTTCCCGGCGCCACCAGCGAAACCCAGCTATACGCCGAAGACATCAACGACGAGCTGCAGCAAGTCGTGGCCGACTTCACCGCGATCGAGGAGCGATGCATCGCCCTGCTGGGTCTGCACGCCGCGCTCGCAAGCAAGCACGTGGCGAGCGTGAGCCGCAGGCTCGCGGCGGTGGCCACCATTTTCCTGCCCATCTCCTTCCTTGCTGGATTCTGGGGACAGAACTTCAACGTCCTTACCAGCCGCATCGAGCAGGGATGGCCGGCGTTTCCTGGTCCTTGGCGTGGGACTGAACGTGGCTTGCGTCGCGGTGATCGTCGTCATGCTCAGCCGTCGCAGCTGGAACTGATACCTTCGTACGCGCCACAAGCGTGTGATTGGCCCGCCCGCCGGGACAGCCTGAATATCCGGCGGATCCTGACTGCGAATACGGATTCTGCCGCACTAGCTGGACGTGCGGCACTGATCTACGGATCTCAAGGTCACGGCCAACACGCTGGCCACCAAGGCTGACCACAACGGGACCCGACACGGGCCGATCCCAACCGATGTGTGTGAGCCTAAGTACCAGGTGAGCGACGATGCCCGACAGCCCGGGCGTATTTTGCAAACAGGGGATCATGGATGCCGTTGCTTGCTGCTCCGTCCTCCAGCTGTGCGCGATGAAGTGCCTGGCCTGGCTGCGTGCCCAATGTCACCGACACCCAAGCTAGAAAAGCTAGATAGGTAGTGGGCTGGTGCATACCGCACGCACCCCGCTTCTGGCCGCGAATCGGCGACGGCCCTGAATACCCCCTGACGCTACTCGCATGAGCCGCCCGGCCCCAGAGATAACCGGCCCTGCGCCACTCCCTCACAGTCCCGGTGCTTGCGCGCGCCGCTTCCTGACCTGTGCGTCAACCTAACTGTCAACCTAACGGTCGCAGTGACTGCTCACCATTGGAAACGAGGGCGCCCGGCTCGCCGCTGGCCACCGCGGAAAGGACGCATCGTGGAACCAAGTGAAGGCGCACACCCTGGCCCGATCGCCATCGCATCGCAGTCGGCTGAGCTGCGGCCTGTGGTCCTGTTCACTGTCTTGGCCGTCGGTTCCGGTCTAGCCTGGCCGATCGCCCTGTACATGGCGCTCACGTTGCCGCCTAGCGGCCAGCAGCGCCGGGCGCGGTCGGCGACGAGCTCGCCGGGAGGCGGCTCACCGCCCGGTAGCGAACTGGACACCGGGGCGGTGACGGCCGCCCTGGCCTCGCTCCGGCGCGAGCACCGTCAGGTGATCGTCTGTACCTTCTACGAGCATCTGTCCGCTGACGATGCCGCCGCCCGGCTCGGTATCCCCGTTCGCGACGTTAAGCGCCGCGCCTGCTCGGCGCTGGATGAGATCCGCCGGATTCTCGAGGAGCGCGGCGTGCAGGTCCCGTGCCAGCCGGCCACCTTACCGAGGGGCCGTTCGGGTATCGACGTTTCGGGTCACCCCGACCCGGTCGATCTGCCTGGCACGGCCCAATGCTCAGCGCCGCCTCCCATTGCGCATCAGCGAGCAGTGTTCCACCAGGTCAGCGACAGAATGAGCAGCTAGAGGACGCGACCATAGATCACTGTGGGATGAGGAGGCCGGAGGATGGCGGACTGAAGGGCAGCCGGGCTACGCTTTGCGCATCGTGCTCGTGGGGAGGTGCCGGGGGTGGCAGGGCCGGGTGACGAGATAGCAGCAGGCACGGGCGATCGTAGCCGCCTGCGGGCGTCGCACGCCGACCGCGAGCAGGTGATCGAGGTGCTCAAGGCCGCGTTCGTGCATGGACGGCTGGACGGGGACGAGTTTGATCTGCGGGTGGGGCGGGCGCTGGCGTCGCGGACCTACGCGGACCTGGCCGCCCTCACCGCCGACATCCCCGCCCGGCTGGCCAGAGCCCGGCCGCCGGAGCCCGCCCGGGAATCGGTGAACAAGAAGGCAGTCGCGGCGATGGCCTGCGCGACCGCCGCATTCGCCGGCATGTGGCCCGTAATGATGCTGACGCCGGAAGCGTCGCCTTTTGCGGCACCGGTCATCGTGGTCTGGTTCCTCTTGGCTATGGCCGTGCCGACAGGCTGGCTTGTGCTGTTGCACGACTGGCTGGACAAGCGCGCTGGCCGGCCGTCCGTGCAGGGGCTGCCACCGGGCGCAGGAGGTGGGGCATCCCAGCGGCCGGCCCGGCCGGACAGCTCCCCGCCGACCGATCACGGCCGGCCGCACACCGCCGAAGCGGCACGAAGCCGCATTCCGCGCCCGCCATCGCCCGGATTGCGGCCACGGCGTGGACCGCATTCCCTCATGCGCCCGTACGCCATCGGTTGCTACCCGGCCACCGATGCTTGCATGCCGTAGCACCTCCGGAATCACGTGCGGCAGCGCGCCCTGGGCCAGCGTCAGCCAGTGCTTGCCGCATGTAACTGACTATTGACGCAATTGCAAATTTCATCCTCGCTACAGCGCATTCAGTAATTCGACTGTCACTAGCCGACGTCCAGGAGCACCATGCGGCGTGCATATAACCGGCCGATGCAACGCCCTATGACGGATCTCCGGAGTCGTCGTGGCCCGCCCACTTGCTGACGTTGGAGATTCGGGGTCGCCGAGCCCGGTCTGGTACGCCGCCCTCGCGGCCGCTTAGGCTGGGCCGATACATGCGAAGCGGAAGGCCGCGCTAACCGATCCTGGCCGTAGCCAGCAGAATTTCCGGTCCGCGCCAGGCAAATCCGCGTGGTGCCACGTACTAGGGGGTACCTAGTAAATCTCGCTTCGAACGGAGACGGCCGATGCGTCAGAAAAGAATATGGGCTCCCTTCGGGCTGGTGGCCGCGGCGCTTATCGCCGCGGCATGCAGCAGCTCATCGTCGTCGGCCCCCTCAAGCTCAAGTAGCCCGCCAGCGGCCGGCGCTGGCGCTTCCTCCGCCGCCCCGGCCAGCCCGAGCTCATCCGGGACAGCGCTGAAGACCGCCACCATCGGCGGCGTGACCGTACTGACCAACGCCAAGGGCTTCACGCTGTACTCATTCGTCCCGGACACAGCGACCAAGTCGAACTGCAATGGGGCGTGCGCGACATACTGGCCGCCGGTGAAGGGCCCGGCGACCGCGGGCCCCGGAGTCACCGGCACGCTCACCACGATCACGCGCTCGGATGGCTCGATGCAGGCCGCCTACGACGGGCATCCGCTCTACACCTACGTCGCTGATACCGCACCGGGCCAGGCGAAGGGCAACGGGCTCAACTTGTCCGGCGGCGTGTGGCACGAGGTGACCGCTTCCGGCGGCGCGGCGCCGGCCCAGAGCTCGTCGGGTGCCGGTGGCGGCGGGTACTGAGCCGCCGGGACAGCCTGGCCGCCGGGGAGCATGAGGTGACGGAGCTGAGGCTGCCCGCCACGCACGCACGGCTACGGCTCGCACTGCGGCTGGCCGGGGCCGGGCTGCTGATCGCGACCGGCGCGATTCACCTCGACCTTTACCTGACCGGCTACCGGTCGATCCCGACGATCGGCTGGCTGTTCCTGCTCCAGGTGATCGCGGCCTTCGGGCTCGGGGTCTTGGTGCTGGCGACCGGCGAATGGCTCGCCGCGGCGGCTGGCGCCGGGTTCGCCCTGGCCACCCTGGGCGGCTACCTCCTGTCCTTGTGGATCGGGCTGTTCGGGTTCACCGAGGTCCGGACGACGGCGGGGATCGTGGCCGGGGTCATAGAGGTGGCTGCCTTCGCGGCCCTGGCGGGTCTGGCGGCCCTGGCGGCCCCGCCAGGCGCCCGCCGGGCTGGTGTGCCGGGCACCGGGGTGGTTGCGGCATCCGTCGGCGCCGTATCCGTGGCGGCCCTGGTGGTGCTCGGCGCTTCCGCGGCGGTGGCTAACGGCCCGGGCGCCACCGCCGCGGAGGGCAGCCTGAAGACCGCGCACATCGGCGGCGTGACGGTGCTGACAAACGCGAAGGGACGCACGCTGTACTGGTTCGCCCCGGATACCGCCACCAGGTCGGCCTGCTACGGGACGTGCGCCGCCTACTGGCCGCCGGTCCGGGGGGCCGCGACCGCCGGCCCGGGGTCACGGGCAGGCTGGGCACGATCACCCGGTCAGACGGGTCGGTCCAGGCCACCTATGACGGGCATCCCCTGTACACCTATGTCGGCGACACTGCCGCTGGCCAGGCCAACGGCAACAGGCTCAACCTGAACGGCGGGCTGTGGTACGAGGTAACCCCGTCCGGCTAGCACCCGGCCATCCGTGCGGCCGGGATCTACATCAGTCCTGGGCCAGTGCCTGGGCCACCAGCTGGGCCACGGTGCGGGGCTGCTCAAGGTAGGGCTGGTGCGCCATCCCGGGCAGCACCTGGTAGCGCGCATGGGGCAGCCGGAGGGCCAGCTCACGGTTTCGGCTGATCAGGAACGGAAAATCAAGGTCGCCGCAGGCCACCGTCACCGGAACGCGCACCTCGTCCAGCCGGCTCCAGGCATCCACGCCGCTTTCGCCCGCGTCCTCGGGCACCCCGTTACGCAAGATGATGGCGTTCATGTCCAGGGCCAGCGACCGCGCCGGGCCGCCCACCCGGCCTTCCGGCCCGGCGGGACCATCCAGCCATGCCCACGTCTCGAGCCGGTTGATCTCTTCCAGGTCCCCGGACTCCATGGCCTGGTCGAGAAGCGCTTCGAATCGCTTCTCCGCAGCGTTCAGGTCGGGATCAGGGTCGCCGCTGACTGCCGAGCCGAGCAGCACCAGGCCTGCCACCCGTTCCGGCGCGGCCAGCGCGGTGTCCAGCGCCAGGCCCCCGCCGGCGGACGCGCCGACGAGCCAGGCCGGACCGTCCGCGACCTGGTCGAGGACCGCCAGCAGGTCGGCGAGGTGGGAGAACGGCTCACTGCTGGGCGGTGTCCCCCCGAAGCCTCTCCGGTCATAGGTGACCACAGTGACCTCCGGCGACAGGTAACCGGCCATCTCCCGCCAGCCACGCCGGTCCGACACTCCTTCGTGCAGCAGCACGACAACCCGGGCCCCGCCCGGCCAGCGTTCGGCCGCCAGGTCGCACCCGCCGGCCGGCACGGTGAAGAGCTCGCTCATGGCCAGTCATCCTCGTCACAGGAATCGGGGCGTGCAACGCCTTTATTCAGCCAAACGGACGTCCCTGGGGGTCCGGAGAGTGCGGAGGCGTACGGTAATCGACGTAATCGAGAGACGGAGGAAGGTTCAATGACGCACTCGTCCGACCCCTTCGCGGGGCTGCCCGATGCTCCTGTTTTCACCGTTACCAGTTCCGGCTTCAGCCATGGGGACTCGCTTCCCGTCCCGCAGGTGAGCGGAATCTTCGGGGCGGGCGGCGAGGACCGTTCCCCGCATCTGGCCTGGAGCGGCTTCCCGGAGGGGACCAAGAGCTTCGTGGTCACCTGCTACGACCCGGACGCCCCGACCCTCAGCGGATTCTGGCACTGGGCGGTGTTCAACATCCCGGCCTCGGTGACCGAGCTTCCCGCGGGAGCCGGCGGCCCGGAGAGCGCCGGGCTGCCCAGCGGCGCGGTGACCCTCCGCAATGACGCCGGTATGACCCAGTACCTGGGCGCCGCCCCTCCGCCGGGTCACGGGCCGCACCGGTACATCTTCGCCGTGCACGCCCTCGACGTGGAAAGGCTCGACGTCGACCCGGGCGCCACTCCGGCGTTCCTCATGTTCAACCTGCTGGGCCATACGCTCGCCCGCGGTGCGATCACCGCCACGTATGAGCAGAAGTAGCGCGCCCTAACGACCACGTTGTTACAACATGTCCGTGTTGTACAGCGCCGGGATCACCGGCGCGGGCCGGACCATCGTGATCGTGGATTCGTTCGGCTCACCGACCATCGCCAGCGACATCAAGACCTTCGACGCACAGTTCGGGCTGCCGTCGCTGGACCTGTCGATCGCCAGGTTCGGCACGATCCCGCCGTTCAACCCGAAAGACTCCACCATGGTGGGCTGGGCCGAGGAGACGACGCTCGATGTGGAGTACGCGCACGCGATCGCCCCAGGCGCGAAGATCGTGCTGGCCGAGACCCCGGTCGCCGAGACCGAGGGGACCACGGGCCTGCCGGAAATGATGAACGCCGAGCAGACCCTGATCAATAGCGGTGTCGGCGACGTGATCTCGCAGAGCTTCGGCGCGACCGAGAACACGTTCCCCGGCTTCAGCCAGGGCAATTATTCGAGCCTGCTGAGCCTGCGCTACGCGTTCAAGGACGCGCTGGCCCACAAGGTCACCGTCCTGGCCGCCTCCGGGGACGCCGGTGCGACCGACTACGAGTCCGACGGGCTGACCCTGTATCCCTACCGGGTCAACTCCTGGCCGTCCTCCGACCCGCTGGTCACCTCGGTCGGCGGCACCCAGCTGTACCTGGACAACAACGGCCACCGGCTGCAGCCCGACTCGGTGTGGAATGACGGCTACGGCGCGGGCGGCGGCGGTGTCTCGGCCATCTTCAGCCGTCCTCTGTACCAGCTTGGCGTCGCCAAGGTCGTCGGCAGCCACCGCGGCACGCCGGACGTCTCGATGACCGCGGCGGTTAACGGCGCCGCCTGGGTGTACTGGTCGTTCCCGGGCCCGGGCGCGCCGGGCTGGGAACTCGTCGGCGGTACGTCCGAGGCGACCCCGGTCTTCTCCGGGGTGGTGGCGCTCGCGGATCAGCTCGCCGGCCATCGGCTGGGCCTGATCAACCCGGCGCTGTACACCCTGGGTGCGCTCAGCCAGCGCACCCGCCTCTCCACCGGCCTCGTCGACGTCACCGCCGGGAACAACTCCTTCAACAAGGTGACCGGCTACAACGCCGTGCCTGGCTACGACCTGGCCAGCGGCTGGGGCACGATCGACGCCAATAAGTTCGTGCGCGTGCTCGCCCGCTTCTGATTCACCGGCCTTCGCGCTGAAGCGCTGGCCGTCCTGCCCGTCCGGGCCGGGCGGCCAGCGCTTTTCCGTATCCGCCTGGCGCTGCCGGTCCTGCCCAGCGCGTAGCCGCGGCCACCTCCGGGGGAGGCTGCCGCGGCCGGGGACGTAGGGTTCAGGTCAACGGGGATCTCTGCCGATATTTGTGGAGGACGCCATGGCGGCGAGACGCCAGTGGAGCGATTTGAGCCCGCGCACCCGCAGACTGATCATGGCCGCGGCGACCGCCGAAGCCGGCCTCAAGGCGGCGGCGCTCATCGACATCAAGCGCCGTCCGGCCAGCCAGATCCGGGGACCGAAGTGGCTGTGGGCCGTGGTGGTGGCACTGGTCAATTCCGCCGGGGGCGCGCCGATCTCGTATTTCCTTTTCGGGCGGCGGCGCTAGCCCCGGCCCGCCTGGTGCCGATGAGTAGGCCGGCCGGACGGCGTCCATATCTGCATACAGGACCCGCGCACAGGCTCAACCTCAGGAGGAACGATGACCGGTCAGGCGCTCACCACCTGCCTCTGGTTCGACACCGAAGGCGAAGAGGCAGCGAACTTCTACACGAGCGTGTTCAAGGACTCCAGGATGGGCAGCATCAGCCGTTACGGCGAGGCCGGCCCGCGCCCGGCGGGCACGGTCATCACCGCGGAGTTCGAACTGAACGGCCAGAAGTTCGTCGCCCTGAACGGCGGCCCGGAGTTCAGGTTCAACGAATCCATCTCGTTCCAGATCCCCTGCGCCGACCAGGACGAGGTCGACTACTACTGGGACCGGCTCACCGACGGGGGCGAGGAAAGCGACTGCGGCTGGCTCAAGGACAAGTACGGGCTGTCCTGGCAGGTCGTGCCCACCGCCCTGCCCGAACTGCTCAGTGACCCGGATCCGGGGAAGGCTCAGCGCGCCATGAAGGCGATGCTCTCGATGAAGAAGCTGGATATCGGCGCTCTCCGCGCGGCGCACGCGGGCGGCTGACCGGCTCAGATCGCCGCGGGACCGCCCGGAACTCACTCCCGCCCCGTTCGCCCGGCCGCGCGCAGTAGGGTGTGGCGGGAGGAAGACTGATGCGCGTATGCGTGCTGGGCGCCGGGGCGATCGGCGGCTTCATCGGGACCCGGCTGGCCGAAGCGGGCGTGGAAACGTCGGCCCTGGCCCGCGGGGCCACGCTGGCCGCGCTGCGCGCCCACGGCTGGCGGGCGGAGTCCGGCGGCCGCCTGATCACCGCCCCGGTCCGGGCCTCGGCTGACGCCGCCGAACTGGGCGAACAGGATCTGGTGATCCTGGCGGTCAAGGCGCATTCCATGCCGTCCGTAGCTCCGGTGATCGGGCCGCTGCTGGGGCCGCAGACGATGCTGCTGACCGCGATGAACGGTGTGCCGTGGTGGTTCTTCGACGGTTTCGGCGGCCCGTGCCAGGGACGTCACCTGGACAGCGTGGATCCCGGCGGGACGATCGCGGCCGCGATCCCGGTCGGCCACGTCATTGGCGGCGTCGTGCACGTCAGCTGCAGCGTTCCCGAGCCTGGCCTGATCCGGCACCACCACGGCACCGGGCTGATCGTCGGCGAGCCGGACCACAGCGTGTCCGACCGCCTTCGCGCCCTGGCCGGCGTCCTGGAAAAAGGCGGGTTCGAGGTCACGGTGTCGGACCGGATTCACTCCGACGTCTGGTACAAGCTCTGGGGCAACATGACCGTCAACCCGGTCTCGGTACTGACCGGGGCCACGGCGGACCAGATCGTCGATGACGACCTCGTCCGGGCCTTCTGTGAGGCGGCGATGCGGGAGGCGCAGGAGATCGGCGCGGGTATCGGGTGCCCTATCGCGGAAAGTCCCGGGGACCGCAACAAGGTCACCAGGAAGATCGGCGCCGTCCGGACGTCGATGCTCCAGGACGCCGACGCCGGGCGGCCGCTGGAACTGGACGCGCTCGTCGGTGCCGTGCGGGAGATCGGGGCCGTGGTGGGCGTGCCGTCTCCGGCCACCGACGCGCTGCACGGACTGACCCGGCTGCACGCGCGGGTGGCCGGGCTGGCGCCGGACTGACCCAGCGCCGGACCCGGGTCAGGCGCCCGTTGTCCGAAAGTACCTTTATCAGAATTATCTCTGATTACCGCGTGTTGCTTCCCGTTCATACATTATTGTCTTCCCCGGGCCAGATCAGCGTTTCGGTGCAGGTCAGGGGAACGGTAGAACGTTGGGAGAACGTGCAGCGCCTGGCACTTACCGGTACGGCCAGGCCAGCGCGGGCCCGTCGGTGCAGCGGCACCGGCGCGCATCCCGGCCGGCCAGCCAGACGTCCCGGCAGCAGCAGCGCACCACAGCGGTTCGCCGTGCCTACGCCCGGTGCTCGGACCTGACCGGTGAACTGGACTTCTCCGCGGATCCACGGGTCACCTTCCGCCGGGTGGCCTCGGCCGGCCAGCGCACCATGCTGGCTCTGCTGGCGACACTCAACACGCTGACGGCCCTGGCTTTCATCGGGTGGCTGCTGCTGCCCGCGCACATCCCCGGGGCCGGCGTGGTGGGATTCGGGGGCTGGCGGCTCGGCGTCGCCCGGGTCGCGTTCTGCGTGATCATCAGCGTGGAGATGGTCCGCTTCGTGCAGAACTTCGCCGTGTGGATCTTCGCGTCGTCCATGCACGACCCGGTGCCCAAGGCCCCGATGCGCGGCCTGCGGGTCGCGCTGCTGACCACGATCGTGCCCGCCAAGGAGCCGATCTACGTGGTGGAGCGCACGCTGCAAGCAATGCGCCAGGTCAGGTACCGCGGTGAGGTCGACATCTGGATTCTCGACGAGGGCAACGATCCCGCCGTGCGGGCGATGGCCGAGCGCCTGGGCGTCTATCACTTCAGCCGCAAGGGCATCCCGCGCTACAACCAGCCCCGGGGACCGTACCGGGCCCGGACCAAGGCCGGTAACCACAACGCCTGGCGCGACAACTACGAGCGCTATTACGACGTCGTCGCGCAGATGGACCCCGACCACGTGCCGCTGCCGTGCTTCCTGGAGCGGACCATCGGTTACTTCCGCGATCCGGACGTCGCGTTTGTCGTGGCGCCGCAGGTGTACGGCAACATGTACGAGAACTGGGTCGCGCACGGCGCCTCGGTCCAGCAGTACCTGTTCAGCGGCGTGGTGGAGCGCGGCGGCAACGGCCTCGACGCCCCGCTGCTGATCGGCACGAACCACCTGTACCGGCCGGCGGCGTGGCACGAGATCGGGGGGTACCAGGACTCGATCATCGAGGACCACCTCACGAGCATGCGGGTGCAGGGCACGATCAATCCGGTCACCGGCCAGCCGTGGCGCGGCGTCTACACGCCCGACATCCTGGCCATCGGCGACGGGCCCGAGTCGTGGACCGACTATTTCAACCAGCAGAAGCGCTGGGCCTACGGAATCTGGGAGATCCTGCTCAAGCGCAAGCTCCACGCGGGGATCAGGCTGAGGGCGCGCCAGCGCCTGCTCTACGGGCTCGTGCAGTTCTACTACCCGAGCGTGGGCGCGACCGTGCTGTTCGGCACCGTGGCCACGGCCGTCTACCTGCTGCTTGGCATCACGGTGGTCAGGGTCAATTCCGCTCAGTGGCTCGCTCTGTGGTCGGCCAGCATGGCCAGCTGGCTGCTGCTGTGGCTCTGGCTGCGCCGGTTCAACCTGGCCCCGCACGAGCGGCGGGAGGTGGGCTTGACCGGCATGCTCCTCGCGCTGTTCGCCGGGCCGGTCTACGTGGCCGCGGGGTTCGCCGCCATGCTGCGGCGGCCGCTGACGTACGCGGTCACCGCCAAGGGTGACCTGCGAAGCCCCGATTCGCTGCGTACGTTCCGGCTGCACGTGATCTGGGCGGCGCTGGCGGGCGGCCTCCTGTTCGCGAGCTACCGCTTCCACCACGATTACGCGGCGATGCGGCTGTGGGCCTGTCTCGCCGCCGTGACCGGGATCGGGCCGCTGCTGATCGTCCTGGCTGCCCGGCTCCGCCGCGGTATCCGCGCCAGGCACAGTCGCGCGGCGGACGGGGAACGCCACGAGGACAGCCACGTGCCGCACCGCGCCCCCGAGGTATGGCCCGATCAGCTGGTCGTGCCGCGCCCAGCGGGGCACGCGTACCGGCCGCCCCGCGACCCCAGAGCGCCGGACGACTGGTTTTCCCGTCCGCGCCGGGAGGACCTGGCGGCCGCCTTCCCGGAAACGCCCTGGGAGGGTTAGTGCGGGTCACCATTCCGAAGGTGCTAGCCCTCGGGTTCTGCGTCCTGCTGACCGGCTACGTGTTCCTGGTCGCGCCGCGCATGCACGCCGCGGCCGCCAGGCACGTCGCGGGGACCGCCGCTGTGCCCTCGCCGACGGCGCCGGCGGTAACGGCCCAGCCCGGCAGTCCCGCCTTCCCGGCCGCGAGCCATAAGTTCATCGGGATCATGACCAACAGCGGGCCCTACGGCTTCACCGACCTGGACAGGTTCACCCGGGCCGTGGGGCAGCAGCCGTCCGTCTACGAGTTCGGCCAGGGCTGGGCGGTGAACCAGTTCAATGCCAGCGTTATCGACGCCGTGGCCCGTCGGGGCATGCTGCCGCTGATCTCCTGGGAGCCGTGGGATTACCGGACCGCGCCCATGGGGACGCCGCGCCAGGGCGACCAGCCGGCCTACAGCCTGTCCACTATCATCGACGGCCGGTACGACCGCTACATCAGGTCATGGGCGGAGGGCGCCAAAAGCCTCGGCTACCCGATCGCCCTGCGCTTCGCGCACGAGATGAACGGCAACTGGTACCCGTGGGCGGCGTTCACCAACGGCAACACGCCGGGCCAGTACGTTCAGGCGTGGCGGCATGTGCATGACATCTTTACCCAGGCCGGGGCGACCAACGTCATCTGGGTATGGTCGCCGAACATCATCTGGAACACGTTCACCAACCTCGGGAGCCTGTACCCGGGCAACAGCTACGTCGACTGGATCGGCCTGTCCGGCTACTACGGCACCCCCGGCATGCAGGACTACAAGTCCTTCGACCAGACCTTCGCCCAGACGATCACCGATCTGCGGACCTTCACCAGCAAGCCGCTGGTCATCACCGAGACGGGCGCGACCAACGTCAGCGGGGAGATGGCGCCGTGGGTCAGGCAGATGTTCCAGGAACTGCCGGCCCATACCGACATCATCGGCGTGATCTGGTTCGAGGCGTTCAATGTCATCGACTGGAGGGTGGCCGATGACCCGGCGGCCGCGCGCGCGTTTGCCGCGGGGCTCACCAGCCCGCTGTACCGGACTCCGTGGAAACCGGGTATGCCCGCCCTGGCGACCGTCCCCATCCCGGCGGTGGTGCCGGGCAGCCAGCCGACGGCGGCCGCATCGCAGGCCGCGGCCACCACGCCGCCGCCGGTCGTCACGCCCGTCACGCCACCCCGTACATCCGTCCCGCCCCGGCCAAAGCCGACCACGCCTCGCCGGTCCACGCCGCCGCCGGTCAAGCCCACCCCAACGCCGTCTCCGGTCATCTCGCTCCGGTAGGCCGCGGGGGCGCCGCCGTCGTCTGGCCCGCGCGCCGCGGGCCGGGACCGCGGCCGGGGCCGCGGTCCGGGTGAGATGTCACCTACAGTTCGCGTGTCCGTAAGGGCGTTGTGACCGGTTGCGGCATGCACGTGTTTCACCTTGTGAGCATGCGGATCGCGATCATCACGGAATCGTTCGCACCCGACCTTAACGGCGTGGCCAACTGTGTCCTGCACATGGCCGAGCACCTCGTCCACCGTGGCCATCAGCCGCTCATCGTGGCTCCCGAGCCCGGTGGGAGCCACCCGGCCGGCCCGTTCCCGTACCCGGTCGAGCGGGTACCGTCCATGTCCCTGCCCGGTTACCCGGGCTTTCGCCTCGGCCTGCCGAGCCGGGCGGTGCCCAGCGCCCTGGCCCGCCACGGCACAGAACTGGTGCACCTGGCGAGCCCGGTTTTCCTGGGCGCGACGGGCAGCACCGTCGCCCGTCATCTCGGCCTGCCGGCGATCGCGGTGTACCAGACCGACATCCCGGCCTACGCCCGCGCCTACGGCTGGCACGGCGCGGGTGAGGCGGCCGCCTGGCGCTGGCTCCGCCGCATCCACAACGCCGCCGAACGCACCCTGGTACCGTCCACCGCGGCCCTGACACAGCTCCGGGCGCACGGGTTCGAGCGGATGTGGCTGTGGGGGCGCGGGGTCGACCTGGCGCGTTTCCTCCCCGGCAAGCGATCCGCCGGCCTGCGGCGGCAACTGGCCGCCGGTGGTGAGGTGCTCGCCGGGTACGTCGGCCGGCTGGCCACCGAGAAGCGGGTCGACCTGCTGGCCCCGGTAGCCGAACTGCCCGGCGTGCGCCTGGTCGTGGTGGGCGGAGGGCCGGCCGCGGCTGCGCTGCGTGAGCGGATGCCGTCGGCCATCTTCCTGGGGGAGCAACGGGGTGAGCAGCTCGCGCGGACCTACGCCAGCCTGGACGTATTCGTGCACAGCGGACCGCACGAGACGTTCGGGCAGACGCTGCAGGAGGCGGCGGCGTCGGGGGTGCCGGTCGTCGCGCCGGCCGCCGGCGGCCCGCTGGATCTGGTCGACCACGGGGTCACCGGATTTCTTGTCCCGCCGGGGGACGCGCCCGCGCTGGCGGCGGCGGTGGCGCGGCTGGCCGCCGATCCCGGGCTGCGCGCGCAGCAGGGCCGGGCCGCCCGGCAGAAAGTGCTGACCCGGGACTGGCCCGCGATCGGCGACGCGCTGATCGGTCACTACGAGGCTGTCCTGGGCCCGGCCCGGGCTGGGCGGCAGGCGGCGGCGTGAGGCGCGCATGACCACGTTCGCGGCCCTCGGCGACTCGATCACGCTCGGCATCGGCGACCCGGCACCGGGACGGACCTGGCGCGGCTGGGCGGCTCTGCTCGCCGAGGGAATGCCCGAGCCGCGGCTGCACAATCTGGCCACCGCCGGCGCCCGCGCGGCGGACGTGGAGCGTGACCAGCTGCCACGGGCCCTGGAACTGCGGCCCGACATTGCCAGTGTGATCGTGGGGATCAACGACACGCTGCGCGCCAGCTTTGACCCGCCCCGGTTCGCGCGGGCGGCCGAGCACACGATGGGAGCGCTGCGCTCGGCCGGTGCCGAGGTACTGACGATGCGCCTGCCGGATCCAGGCCTCATGCTCGGCCTGCCGCCGGCGCTGTCGCGCCCGCTCGTCCGCCGCATTCACGCGGTGAACGCGGTGGTAGACGATCTCGCCGATCGCCTCGGGACGCTGGTGTTCGACGCCGCCGGCGATCCGGAGACCTACGACCCCCGGATGTGGAGCGTGGACCGGCTGCATCCGAGTGAGCGCGGCCATCGCCTGATCGCCGGACGTTTCCACGACCGGCTGGCGGCGGCGGGGCTGCCGCTCGGGGCCCGCCCGGAGCCCGAGCCGTCCAGCCCGCCACCCACCCGTCTCGCTCAGGCCGGCTGGATGGCCACCAAGGGCACCGCCTGGGTGATCCGCCGGTCCACCGACCTCGTGCCCTATCTGATGTTCATGGGGATCAGGGAACTGTGGGCGGGCGGCGGCCCGGAGCCGCCGCCACGCCGGGCGGATGACGGCAGCGCGGGCCGCATGACGGTACCGAGCTGACTGCTGTCCGGGCTTATTTCCCGGCTTATTTTCCGGGCTCATTTCGGTTCTGCCGCGCCTGACCAGGGCCCCGGCCCGGCGCGGACGCTGACCGGCCCTGGCCGCGCGCACGGGTGGATGCGGAGCCGGATGCCGGGTAAGTTGACCCGACGATAGTCGTCCATTTGAGCCGGAAAAGTGAGATAGGGCCCTCCGCGTATGCACATCGTTTTCGCCGGGTTCATCGTCGGTATTCTCGTCGGGCTCACCGGGGCGGGCGGCGGGGCGCTGATGACGCCGATCCTCATCTTGGCCTTCGGGGTGGCTCCCAGCGCGGCCGTTTCCAGCGACATCGTCGCGTCGGCGATCATGAAGCCGTTCGGCGGCGCGATTCACTTCCGCCGCGGCACCGTCCACACCGGCCTGGTGCTGTGGCTGTCGATCGGCTCCGTGCCCGCCGCGTTCGCCGGGGTCTTCATCGACCACGCGCTCGGCTCGGGGAAGGTGCTGCAGCAGCGGCTGGAGTACGCGATGGGCGCCGCGCTGCTGATCGCGTCGGCCGCACTGATCGTCCGCCTGCTGCTGGACAGTGCCCGGGCGCGGCGGGAGCCGGCGGATACGGCCGGCGAGGACACGATGTTCCCCGTGAAACGTACGCTGACGGTGGCCATCGGCGTGGTCGGGGGGCTGCTCGTCGGCATCACGTCGGTCGGGTCCGGCTCGCTGATGATCGTGCTGCTGATGCTGGCGTATCCCGCTCTGTCCATGCGCCGGCTGGTCGGCACCGACATCGTCCAGTCGATGCCGCTCGTCGGCTCCGCCGCGGTGGCGCAGGCTGCCTTCGGGAACCTGCACGCCGGGCTGACGGCGGCGATCGCGATCGGCAGCATCCCGGGTGTGATCATCGGGTCGCTGATCTCGGCCCGCGGCACGAACCTGCTGCTCCGCCCGCTGCTGGCGGTCGTGCTGCTGGGCACGGCGCTGAAGCTCGTCGGCGTCGGCGCCATCCCGCTGGCCGTCATCCTGGCCGTCGTCGTCGTTGTCGGCATGCCGCTGTGGGCCCTGCTCGACGGCTCGGTCCGCCCGGAATCGGTGTGGAATGCGGCCGGCTACCGGAAGAAGCCGCTGCTCGCTCTGCTGTTGCTCGGCGCCCCTATAGGCGTGGGGCTGGTCGCGGCGATCTTCTATTTCGGCCGCGTCCGGGCCCATCTGGCCCGCGCCGCCGCGGGCCAGCGGCTATCCCCGGGCCTGGCGCGGGTAGAGATCCCCGGCTAGCGGGGCGAAGACGGCCAGCATGAGGCTCGACGGCGTGCTGGCCCGGCTATCCGCCGGCTCGCCTTCCGGCCGCGGCTTGCGTGGGCGCGCCCGCCGGGCCGACACTTAACGACATGGGCAAGCTCGCGCTGCTGGCGTTCGCCGTGCTGCTCCCGACCCTGGCCGGGGGCGCGATCCTGGTCGCCGTGCGCCTTTGCCGCCGGCTCAGCGCGCTCCACGACCGGAGCCTGGCCGCAGCCGGCCGAGCCGGTCGACCGGGTCGTGGCCCGGCTGCGGCGGCTGCGGGCCGAGCTCGAGGCGACCGAGAACCAGCCCGGCGGCACCGCCAAACGGCATCACCTACTGGCGCTGCGCGGCGCGTACCTCGACACGCTGCGCAGCGCGTGCCAGCGGTTCGGGGTCAGGCCGCCGGCCGGCGGTGACCAGGCCCGGCAAGCGGAGATCTACCGGGCGGAGGCCGCCCTCCGGGAGCACGGGCTGGATGTCCGCGACCCGGCAGTGCGCTGAATGCGTCGCCCTGCCGAGCGGGCCGGCCGCCGCCCCGGCGGCGGCGTCCGTGTGCTGGCCGTCTCCGATGAGGTGGACGAGGGGCTGCTGGCCAACGTGAGCCCGGCGCGATCCGCTGAGCTGATCGTGGCCTGCGGCGACCTGCCCGCGCAGTATCTTGGCGCGCTGATGAACGCGCTCGACGTGCCGCTCGTCTTCGTGCCCGGCAACCACGACCCGGACCAGTCCGGGTACCGCGTCTCCCGGACCGGGCTCATCACCCGGGCCGGTTTCCCGGCCCGGCCGCCGTGGCCGTCCGGGGCGATCAACGCCGACGGCCGGGTCGTCGACGCCGGCGGCCTCCGGATCGCTGGCCTGGGCGGCTGCCTGCGTTACCGCGAGGGGCCCAATCAGTACACCGAGTGGCAGCAGAGCCGCCGGGCGCGGGCCCTGCGCCGGCGGGCCACCTGGCGCCGGCTGCGGGACAAGCGCGGCGTCGATGTCCTGCTCACGCACGCCCCGCCACGCGGCGCGGGAGACGGCGACGACCCCGTGCACCGCGGCTTCGGCTGCTACCGGGCGCTGATCGCCGCGCTGGGAACGCCCGTTCTGCTGCACGGTCATGTGCACCCGTACGGTGCGACGCCGCCGCCGCTGCGGCTCGGCCATACCACGATCCGCAACGTCACCGGCTGGCACCTGTTCGAGCTGGGCCCCGGCCGCGAGCCGGCCGAGATCATCCCGGGGCGCCGTCATGCGTGCTGACACCGGGTTCCCGCGCGCCGACGTGGAGAACGACTTCATGCGGGCCCGCCGCCGCCAGGTGCTGTCCCGGCTCGCGGGCCGGCTCCGGCGGAGCCCGGACGACATCAGCCTGATCCTGCCGTACGACGAGGTCGTCGCCGCGCTCGGCTTCCGCGGCGAAGGCCACCTCGGGCTCCGGACGATCAAGCTGGATGCGGTGGTGGGCAGCGTCGAGGCCCGGCGCGACTTCGACCGGCGCTTCCGGCCGACCTCAGGACGGGTCCGGGAGCGCTGGGAACGGCTGGCGCTGGCCCAGCGGCGCGGCGAATCGATCCCGCCCATCGAGGTGTACCAGGTGGGTGACCTGTACTTCGTCCAGGACGGCCACCACCGGGTCTCGATCGCCATGGCCACCGGGCAGCGCACCATCGACGCCTACGTGACCCAGGTGCTGACCCAGGTCCCCGCCCAGGGCATCCGGGGCCGCCGCGACCTGCTGATGAAGAGCTACCAGCGCATCTTCATGGACCGCGTGCCGCTGCCGGAGGCGGCCTACGCCAAGCTCACCTGCACCGATCCCTGGTCCTACGCCGAGCTGGGGGAAAACGTGGAGGCCTGGGGCTTCCGGTATATCCAGGCGGAGCGCCGGTACTTCACCCGTGAGCAGATCGCCCGGCGGTGGTTCACGACGGAATTCACCCCCGTGGTGCGCATGCTGCGGGCTGCTGACCTGATCGGCCCGGGCACGGACGCCGAAGCGTACATGCGCGTCGCCAGCCAGCGTTACCGCCTCATGCGCACCCACGAGTGGAACGACGAGGTGATCGAGCGGCTCCGTCGGGAAGTCAGATGACTCCCGTTCCGGGGCCGGCCTGCGCGTCCGTGCTGTCAGTCGTCCCGCTCTCCCCGCGGCTGGTGTCGGCCGCCGGGCTGGCCGCTGGGGCGCTGCCGCCCACGGCCCGGTCCGGACCGTAGTCCAGGGTGATGTTGCTCCCGTCGGCCGGGTTGAACACGTGCACGGATCGCAGGTCGGCCCACAGTTCGGACTCCTGCCCCTCCGCGGCGTGGGTTTCGGTGTCGAGCCGGGCGACCATCGTGTCCCCGCTCGCGCCGGTGTCCGCGCTCCCGGAGTCCTCGGCGAGTTCCCGCAGTTCCGCGGCGCTCACCTCGTTGCCGAATTCCCTGGTGAAGTAGACGAACACGTCCGCGCCCAGCGACTCCAGCACGTCAATGGTGGCGCGGAAGGTGATCCCGCTGCTGCGCTGGTCGGCCGGGACCAGCGCGGCGTCCTGGAATTCCTCCGGGCGGATGCCGACGATCAGGTCCCGCGGCGCGTGGGCCTGCTCCAGGGCCCGGCCGAGGCGGCCGGCCAGCGGCACGTCGCCCAGCGGCGTGCGCAGCGTGCTGTCCTCGACGACGCCGGGCATGAAGTTCATCGCGGGTGACCCGATAAAGCCGGCCACGAACAGGTTGCGCGGCCGGTCGTACAGTTCCTGCGGCGAGCCGACCTGCTGCAGGAGGCCGGAGCGCATGACCGCGACGCGGTCGCCCAGGGTCATCGCCTCGGTCTGGTCGTGCGTGACGTAGACGGTGGTCGTGCCCAGCCGTCGCTGCAGCCGGGACACCTCGGTCCGCATCTGCACGCGCAGCTTCGCGTCCAGGTTGGACAGCGGCTCGTCCATCAGGAACGCCGCCGGGTCCCGGACGATCGCCCGGCCCATCGCCACCCGCTGCCGCTGGCCGCCGGACAGGTTGGCCGGCGCGGTCCAGATGCTGGGTCAGGTCGAGCACCCGGGCCGCCTCATTGACCTTCTCGTCGATGACGTTCTGCGGCGTCTTGGCCAGCTTGAGCGCGAAGCCCATGTTCTCCCGCACGGTCATGTGCGGGTAGAGGGCGTAGCTCTGGAAGACCATGGCGATGTCACGGTCCTTGGGCGCCGCGTTGTTCATCACCTTGCCGCCGATGCGGAGTTCGCCCGCGGTGATGTCCTCCAGGCCGGCGATCATGTTCAGTGTGGTGGACTTGCCGCAGCCGGAGGGGCCGACCAGGATGACGAACTCGCCGTCGGCGATGTCCAGGCTGATCTTGTCGACCGCGAGCGCCCCGTCCGGGAAGCGCTTGGTCACATTGTCCAGAACGATTTCAGCCACTGTGTCTCCCTAGTCCATTAACCCTTGACCGCGCCTGATGTCAGCCCAGCGACGATCCGGCGCTGGAAGAACAGCACGAAGATGATGATCGGGATGGTGATGACCACCGCGGCGGCCGCGATGGGACCGGTCGGGATGGTGAACACCGAGCCGCCGCTGAAGTACTGCATGGCGGCCGGCGCCGTCCGGGCGGCGGTCGTCGAGGTGAACGAGATCGCGAACAGGAAGTCGTTCCAGCAGGCCAGGAAGACCAGGATGGCCGTGGTGACCATGCCCGGGGCGGCCAGCGGCGCGATGACCCTGGTAAAGGCCTGGAACGGCGTCGCGCCGTCCATCTTGGCCGCCTTCTCCAGCTCCCAGGGAATCTCACGGAAGAACGCCGACAGAATGTAGATCCCCAGCGGCAGCCCGAACGCGACGTAGGGGATGATCAGGCCCGGCCAGGTGTTGAAGAGGCCCAGCGCCCGCTCGATGCTGAACAGCGGGGTGATCAGCGAGATCTGCGGGAAGATCGCGATCAGCAGCGCCATCCCGATGAGCACGCTCTTGCCGGGAAACGCCAGCCGGGCGACCGCGTACGCGGCCATGGAGGCCAGCAGCACGGCGATGAACGTGGAGATCAGGCCGATCCCGATCGAGTTGAGCAGCGGCCGGAGGAACTGCGAGCTATGCAGGATGCCCGAGTAGTTCCCCCAGGTCCACTGGCTCGGCACGAACGACGGGTCGAGCACCGCGGCGGGCGTCTTGAAGGACAGCGAGACCAGCCAGAGCACCGGGATCAGCGCCAGCGCGATGACCACGAAGTTCGCGACGCCCCAGCCGACCTTCTGCCGGGGGGTGGTGGTTACGGCAGCCATCGGCGGGTCACCTGCTTCCCGAATCTGTGCCCGGGGCCGCGGTCCCGAAGCCCTTGATGAAAATGATCGCGATGATGGCCACGCAGATGAAGATGAGAACCGAGATCGCCGAGCCGATGCCCAGGTTCAGCGCGTTGAACAGGTTGTCGTAGCCCAGGATCGACACCGACCCGGTGTTGTTGGCCCCGGCGGTCAGGATGTAGATGTTGTCGAAGATCCGGAACGAGTCCAGCGTCCGGAACAGCAGCGCCACCAGAATGGCCGGTTTCATCAGCGGCAGCGTGATCTTGGTGAACCGCTGCCAGGCGGTCGCGCCGTCCACCTTCGCCGCCTTCAGCAGGTCGTCGGGGACCAGCGAGAGCCCGGCGAGCAGAAGCAGGCCCATGAACGGGGTGGTCTTCCAGATCTCCGCCAGGATGATGACGGCGATCGCCGATACCTGTTGGGTCAGCGGGGCACTGTTGTTGAACGCGGCGGACAGGTAGCCCTCGCCGGGTGTCCAGGCGTATTGCCAGCCGTAGGCCGCGGCCACCGTCACGATCCCGTACGGGATGAGCGCAACGGTGCGGACGGTGCCCCGGCCGAAGATGGTCCGGTACATGACCTGAGCCAGCAGCATGCCGAGGACGAGCGTGATGGCGACCGAGAACACCGTGATGATCACGGTCACCCACAGCGCCGTCCACCAGTACGGGGACGAGAGCACCGCGCCGTAGTTGGCGAACCCGATGAACTTGATCTGCTGCGGGAGCTCCAGGTTGTACCGCTCCAGGGACAGCCAGAGAGCGTAGACGATCGGGTACCCGGTCACCCCCAGCATCACGATCACCGCCGGGGCGCACAGCAGCCAGCCCAGCCGGCGTTCGGCCCTCGCGCCCTCGGACAGTTGCTTCTTGTGCCCCGGTGGTCGTTCCTGGACGGCCTCGGTGCCCGCCGCCACTTCCGCGTTCACGCTCATTGGCGTCTTCCTTCCCTCGTCGCCAGCCGCGGGCCCCGGCGGCTCACGGGACCAGGCCCTTCGATTGCAGTGCGTTATTGAACCTATTGGCCATCGCGTTCGTGGTACCGGTGGGGTTGATGCCGGCGGCCGGCGAGACCAGGTGCGAAATGTCGATCGACACCACCTGGTACACGGGCGTCTTGGGCCGGACGCTCGCGTTCTGCAGCGCCTTCAGGATGTCGGCGTGGAACGGGTAGTCGGGGTACAGCTTCGGGTCGTTATACAGGCTGGCGATCGTGGGCGGGACGCCGCCGACGGTCGCGCCGATCAGCTGGTTCTGCCGGTCGCGCAGGCAGAGCGCGGCCTGGAAGGCGAGCGCCGGGTGCTGGGAGTACGAGCTGACCGCCAGGTCGATGCCGCCGATCGTGACCTTGGCGGGCACGCCCGGGTTCACCGACGGGTACAGCGCCCACTTGAAGTCCTTGAAGAGCTTGGGGTTGTCGGCCTTCATGGCCGGATACACGAACGGGTAGTTCAGCTCGAACGCGGCCGTCCCGGTCTCCATCGCCAGCCGGTTCTGGTTTTCCATCTGCACGTTGAGAGAGGGGTCAGCGGCGGTCGAGGTCGCGAGCTGCTTCATGATCGACAGCGCCTTGACCGAGCGGTCGTTCAGGGTGACCTTGGTGGCGTCCGGGTTCAGGATCGTGCCGCCCGCGCTGTTCACCATCGTGTTGTACCAGACGGTGGCGCCCTCGTACTGCGCGCCCTGGATCTCGATGTAGTGCGGCTTGCCCTGCTTGGCGAGCTGCTCGGCGTCGGCGATCATCTGGGCCCAGGTCTTGGGCGGGTTCGGCACCAGGTCGGAGCGGTACCAAAGCAGCTGGGTGTTGGTGTTGGCCGGGGCCGCGTACAGCTTGCCCTTCCATATCGCCGTCTGCAGCGCCGGGACGATCGTCCCGTTGACCACCGACGCCCGGTTGCTTCCGGTCCACGGCAGGATCCAGCCGGCCTGGGCGAACTCGGCCTCCCAGGTGACGTCGAGCGCCATGATGTCGATCGTGCTGTCGCGCGCCGCGAGCCGGCGGACCAGCTGCTGGCGCTGGCCGTCCGCCGCCTGGGGCAGCTGCTGGAAGGAGATCTTGTACGCACCGTGACTCTGCGCGGTGCAGTTGGCGATTTCGGTGTTCGTCGCGGGCGAGGTGTCCGGGTACTGGTAGAAGTTCAGCGTCACCGGACCGGTGCTCGCGCCGGCCGAACTGCACGCGGCCAGGGCCGTGCAGCCCAGGGCGGCGATGCCCAGGCCGGCCTTGGTGCGCAGCAGGCGCCCGTGTGGGCGGGAGATGCGGCCTCTAGCACGCCGGATGACCCGGGCCGGACGGGGTGAATCAGCCATCATTGTGCCTCCCGCGCGGCGTGGCCGCGGCTCTGCTGAGTTTGCGTACCTCTATGTCCTGCCTGTTCAGGTCCGGTCACCGGGCACTCGCCCGTTTCGGGCCAGGCGGGACGAATGCCGGCATGGCCACGACTGGCCGGCGCAGACGGAAGGCAGGGCTGCAGGGGGGCACGCTTACGCCGCGACCAGACCGGCTGCGCGCGGGCGACGGCCCGCATCGCGCAACGGTCAGTCCCCGGCCGGGGAAATTCATGCCCGACCACCTCACTTCGTTGTTGGTGGCCCACCGGCACCGGACGGTCCGGTTACCGGCATCTAGCTCGATCCCCGGCGAGCAGCGGAGATCTATACACATGAAAACTCCCATAGCCGCCGTGGCGTCAAGAGGCAAAAGAGTTTCGGCGGGATCAGTGCTGTGCGCCCTGGCGACTAGCTGTGTTTGTTTATGTCCGTATAGGCCGGTTGAACGTAATACCGCCCAAAATATTAAACAAATTCGCTCATAAACGTGACAAAATGAGGCTGTAGTGGTGATCAGATCTTTACCGGATTGCTGCGATCGCCGTCGGCATGTCGGGGGCGGCGGGTGGCCGCCGATAGCCGGACCGGACGGCTGCGCAAGGATGGCGGTATGGACTATCGCACCCTCGGGCGCAGCGGCTGCGCCGTCTCGAGCCTGTGCCTGGGCACCATGACGTTCGGCACCGAGACCGATGAAGCCGGCGCGCATCAGCAGCTTGACCAGTTCATCGAAGCCGGCGGCACCCTGGTCGACACCGCCGACGTGTACAGCGGCGGGACGTCGGAGGAGATCATCGGCCACTGGTTCGCCCGCCGCCCGGCCGACGTGACCGAACGGGCGGTGCTGGCCACCAAGGGACGGTTCTCGCGGGGAGCCACGCCGAATGACGCCGGCCTGTCCGCCTTTCACCTGACCCGGGCCCTGGACGCGTCGCTGCGCCGGCTGGGGCGTGACTCGGTGGACCTGTACCAGGTGCACGCCTACGACCCGCTGACGCCGCTGGAGGAGACCGTGCGGACGCTGGACGGCTTCGTCCGGGCCGGCAAGATCCGCTACTACGGTCTGTCCAACTTCACCGGCTGGCAGCTGACCAAGGCCGTGTACCTGGCCCGGGAACTGAACGCGGCGCCGCCGGTGACGCTCCAGACGCAGTACAGCCTGCTGGCGCGGGAGATCGAGTGGGAGATCGTCCCGGCCGCGGCCGACGCTGGCCTGGGCTTGCTGCCGTGGAGCCCGCTCGGCGGCGGCTGGCTGTCCGGCAAGTACCGGCGCGATGAGCGCCCCACGGGCGCCACCCGCCTCGGCGAGGACCCGAACCGGGGCATGGAGGCCTACGAGCGCCGCGGCGGCACCGAGCGCACCTGGCGGGTGATCGACGCGGTGCAGAAGGTCGCCGAGGACCGCGGCGTGTCCATGGCCGAGGTCGCGCTGGCCTGGGTGACCGACCGGCCTGGCGTCAGCTCCACCATCCTGGGCGCGCGCACGACCGGCCAGCTAGAGACCAACCTCCGCGCCGCCGGCCTGCACCTCACCCCGGACGAGATCGCCGCGCTGGACGCCGCCAGCGACCCGCGCCCGGCCGACTATCCCTACGGTGAGCTGGGCGTACAGCAGCGCGACCGGAGTCTGGCAGGGTGAGTTGATCGGAAGGGCAAGGCCCGCGCGGTCCGGAGGCCGCCCCTAATCGCCAGTGTCCGGACCGCGCGGGGTCCTGAGACGATGGTCTCAGGACTACTGCAGCAACGGCAGAGTTGCCGCTATTTCCGCCTGAGCTATTTCCACTTGAAGTGGCGAGCCACCCTTGACCACCTGCCGCGACTTCCAGGCGCGTGTTCTGACCTGCGGCGGAAGCTCTCGTCAGTTCTCGCCGTTTCCTGGCAGGTCACGTGCTCATGTGCCCTGGATGTGCCCTGCTCCCGCCGAGGGGTCGGCTCACGGCGCCGATTCGATACCCGCTGGACGCAGATCAACGAGACCCCGTCTGCACGCGGGATCTCTTGAGCATCCTGGTCCGCTCCCAGCAGCTGGGGTCTTGACGTTGGATGTGTCCCTGTTTTCGGTTTGTCCGTTTCCAGCATCCAGGCGGGCGTCGTCATGCTCGGATGGCCTGGGTATGGTCAACGACGTGACTAGCGCTTGCGAGGCGGAGGATCTCGCTGTCTGGCCAAAATCAGGCCAGGGCGCCGCTTGATGCTGCGTGTTCTTGGGTGCTAGCCCGTCGCGCGCACAGGCGGCGCTAGGGCCGAGATAGTCAGGGCGATGCGGCGGCGCGCGCGTCGGCCCAGGTGCGGGCGTCTATCGCATCGAGGACAACCAACTGCGCCTGGGTGATGGCCCAGGCGGCGTAATCCAGCGCATCGGCGGCGTCTGCCTCCGCGTCCTCGGCCTCCCGTTCGGCTCGTTTCACGTCACGCTGGTCACGCTGGCGGCCGATGCGGTCCTGCACAGCCGCCATCTTCGCCGCGGCATCGGCCTGCATCGACTTCCACTGACTTTGGGTCTGGTCGGCGGCCTGCCCGGCCTTCTCCTTGACCGCACTCTGACGGTCAGCGATATCTGCCTTGGTTTGGCTGATCCGCGCCTTAACCTGTTCATCAGTTTCCCGCCGGGCCTGGTCAGCGGAACTCTTCAATTCCGCTGCTCGCGCTTGAACGGCATCTACCTGCTCAGAAATGCTCATGATCCCTCCAGGATCCGGCCAGGAGCGGCAACCAGCCTCACTGGCAGCAGTTACCCCCGCCTCTTGCCACCGTGTCACCGTGTCACCGTGGCGGTCCTAGGTCAACCTTCAGGGACCGACCAGCAAGACACCAGCAAGGGGCATCACCGGGACTGCAGACACGATCACCACGACCTGTGACCCGGTCGGGGTGGCCGGACTTGAACCGGCGGCCTCTTCGTCCCGAAGCCAAATCGTGGTGCGGGCTCCCAGGGTTGCGGCATGTCTGACCTGGGAAGCACCGTCCGTGGGTGTCCGCTGGCGTCCACTGCTGTCAGTGGTGATTGTTACTCACTTGGTTACTCGGTCGCTCGCGAGTCGGTATCGCGAGCGGTTGTTTAGGAGATCGTCGGCGGGTCGGCAGTGGCCTGTGACACCGGGCAGCTACGCAGCCGCACCCTGCGGTTGGCCACCGGCCCGTCGGTCCCGTTCGGCAACGATAGTTATCGCTGCCGCTGCTCGGCCCAGTGCCCCGGTGGCGCGTTCTCGGGTTCCTCGGTGTCGTACCGCAGGCGCAACCGGCGCAGCTCTTCCTCCGAAAGGTTGCCCGCGGCGACGAGGGCCAGGATCTCCTCAAAGTAGCGGTCCAGCCCCGCCGGGGAGTTGATGCCCAGCCACCGGGCCGGACCCGTACCGGGATTGCGGAAGTCGTGCATCACGCCCGGGGGAACGCTGACGAACGATCCGGGTCCTACCCGCCGGACCTCGCCGCCGACGAAGAAGTCGAACTCGCCGTCGAGCACGTAGAACAGTTCCTCGTGGGTGTGGTGCAGGTGCGGCCGGGGCCCGGCAAAGCCCGGGTCGGCGGTCAACTCGATCACCACGAAGTCGCCGGGTTTCCTGTCGTTCACGGCCTTAAACACAGCGGTGACGCCCGGAAGCTCGATCACCTTGCCTGCTCCTGGACCGAGAAACTGACCCACTACACACTCATCCGGCAACCCCTCGGGTCTCGTTGCGCTGGGCCGGTATCGCCATGCCGCGTCACGCCGCAGCGGGCAGTGCCAGCCGTCCTTCTCCCGCCAGCCCGAAGCTCTCAGCGTACAAGACCCATCGTCTACATCATCGTTCTCGCCGTGAGAGGTCGGTCGGCGGGAGCGTTGTCGACGAGCGGGCCTGTGCGTAGCCTGTGGGCCAACGGCTCCGGAGGCGGTAGCTCGGTTCCACCGCTACCTGCACAGACATCTATGCAAGAGACTAACTGGTCCGCGGGTGGTCCACAGACATCCAAGCGTCCGATTTTCAGGAGGGTGTGCAGGTCCAGGCGAGTCCGTAACAGGCCGCGTGAGCGGGCCATACGCCGCGCTGGCTGCTCATAGCGTCCAGGTTCATCGCTATGTTTCCATGACCGTTGTTAGCGCGGCGTTAGCAAGATCGACAGTCTCCCCTCGGAGGCCAGTTTGCGCCAGTTGTCGAAGCCAGCTCCGTCTGCCCGAAGCTTTACAACTCAACAGTGCAAACTGCAGCAAAGTCCTACGGTAGTCCCGGGAACGTCCTGTGTGGATCGAAAGTCTCTTTACGGCGCGTTAGTTCCGCCTCGGCCTCTGACGTGTAAGCATCCAAGAGCTTGCGAGAGACACCCCTGTTTGTGAGCCACATAGCGATTGGGCTGTGGAGATCTATCAGATTAGTGGAGTAATTGTTCGCCAGCAAGGTTAGTCGGTGGGCAAGATCTTCTTCGGAGATACCGGAAAGATCCGCATCCAATCTCCGAAGCGCCTCTGCTGCTTCTACCCACTGCCCTACGACCCAAGTTGCATACTTCGGTTGGGCGAGTTTCCGGATGTCGAGCGGTGCAATGTAGTTACCCAATTCGGGCAACAGCTTCTGAGCAAACTCGTTGACCATCCTGGCATGACGCCTGAGAGAACGGTTCTTGCCACTGAGAGCACTGGTGCCAAAATCAATTAGCGTAGCGTGGAATGGACGAACTCAGTACGTTTCCCCCGTGCAGATCTCCATGGTATATGCCGACCCTCTCAGCATCACCTAGTCCCCCGGCGAACATCCGACCAGAACATCATCCTCATTGCGAACCCAGCCGCATCGGTAAGCTCTGCGCGAACCTCGTCCGTAAACGGAACCCCCTCCACGTACTCCATTACAGCGTAGATCCAGTTATTGTCGAGGCGACCCGCGCGGTATATTGGTACGATTGCGTCACTTTTTAGATGTGCGAGCTTCCACGCTTCGGCAAGGGCTTTCTTTGTTGGATCTCTCCCAGGACGATCTAGGCGCGGCGGCCATATCTTGACGGCAACCCGGCGCTTGAGCAGCAAGTCCTCACCATCAAAGACGAACCCGTTTGCGCCTTTTCCCAACACCTTGTCGAGCCGAATATCGTCGATCGAGATGATCGTGCCGCCTACTGCTGCGCGCCCGCCGCTCACGACAGGAGTTGGGTATCCCTCCACTCCACATATCCTAGCCCGCTGATCGTCGCGGCATCTCGCCCGTGCGTGGCCCGGTACGCGAGGTCTGATCCCTCGTTTGTGAGGTACGCCCGCAATATCGCGAACCGCTGTTTACCTGAACTGCCGTCACTCCCAGGTCTACTCCGGTCTGCCGAATCCCAATGCCGTTGTGGTCAGCATTGGTGGTCAGCGTCTATGACCAGCTTGGAAGATCGGTTGGGTCACATCGACGCTACCCTGCACGCATCCCCAACAGGACATCTGCCGTCCGTCCGACCGTGAATGACCGTCGTTGTCCCTTTGGTTCCGCAGCATCTGGCCCGTGCGTGGCCCGCTCTCGGTCCAGATCTGGCCCGCACCCTGTGACGGAATCCGGGCTCGTTGGTGTCAGCGGATTCCATCAGTCTTCGACTCCGAGATCTTGTCGCATTGCTTCGCGCATATCGTGCCACTTGTCCCACAGCTTTGTTAGGAAGCGTTCGATCTCTTCAAAAGAACCATCAGATTCTGGTTCGCCAGCCTCCAAACGCTTAACAGAGCGGTAAGCCTTTGACAATCCACTATTTACGGGATCGATTGTACCTAGAACCTTGAGGGTCGCCACGATCTGCACCTCGGCAATACTGTCGAGACAGGCTCGCCGTGCGTTCTCAAGCTCATTTCGGACGTCGCTATCGACAACTTGATGGTTCACCGCAAATGCATAGTTCATAAGTTCGATTCTATAGCGTCGGGATGAGGCCATCATTGCAATATAGCACGATCTCTTATTCGCGAGATCTATTTTTTGTTTTTCCTGAACATATTCTTCTTTCCTTTGCTCTCTTTGCATCTCAAAGTCAGCTCTCCTGACGCGCGCTGATAGCAACTGACTGACGATCGTTCCAGCCAATGTGCCTAGTACGCCCACTGCGGCGATTATTATTGCGTTAAGGCTACTGCTCATAACTACCTTCGCGAATAATCGAATCCTGCGACATGCCAGTTGCCAACTACCCCTAGCGGAAGCACTTGTAAGTTTATAATGCCACCAGATGTTACAGTTCGCTGACCTATCTTTTTTCACCTATTTTCTATTCTCATTTTTTTTTCTTTTATTCATCCTTCTATCATTTTTTTTCTTTACTATATCTTCTTCATCTTTCTCTTTACTATTCTTACCATCCCTTCCATTTCTTCATCTTTTAATTTATCCATCTACCTCTTCATCATCTACCATATTCCCTCATCCATATTCATTTCCATCTCATACTCTTTCATCCTTTATATTCTCATCCAATCTTTATTCTTCCCATCTAATTCCTCCATCTCCTTATCCATTATACTTTTATTTATCCCATACCCATACCATCTTATCTTACATTCCCATTTATCATCTATTATCATATCCCTTTAATCATCCCATTTAACCCCTTCATCTTTCCCTTTCATCATCTTTAATCTCTCATCTTTAATAACATTTTCTTCCATTCCCCTTTCCTTTATCACTCCACCCCATCTATTCTTACCCTCCCACCTCCCTCTCCTCTAACCCATACCACCTATCTATCACCTCTCCTATCCCATATACTTCCCTTCATCTTCCTCATCCCCTTCCCTTCCTCTTCCTCTAATCATATATAATCTCCCATATCTCTATCATTTCTTTTATATCTATCCACACCTATTCCTTCCACACCTCCACCTCCTCTTCATCTCTTTCCATCTCCTATCATACCTATACCTAACAATACCAACCTTACCTTCTCATCATCTTCCACACCCCCTCATATTTATACCCTACTTATAACAACCTCCCTATCATCTTCTTTATCCATCCCATATTCCACCTCTATTCCCCTACGAATCTTGTTAATCAACCTCTTCCTCATTTCCATCTTTATCTTATCTCACCACCTCAACTTAGTTTCTTTATCTCCACCAACCCTTTATACCACATCACCTCCTTACCTCCATACCTCCAATCTCTTTTCCACCACCTCACCTACCCCATCTTAACTCTCATATCTTTCTCTATCTCTCTTATCCCTTCTCCTCTATCTAACTTCCCTTCTTCCTCCAACCACAACCACTCACACCACTACTACTTTGCTTAGAAGGTCGTTTCACGCAGCGGGTCAACCTGCTGCCCTCCTGATCAGAGCCAGGTTGCTCATCGTCTGGCTACAGCTCGATGTCTCTGGTTTTCGCCCCGTTCTGGCACGCGGCTGGCACGGGGCGTGCCCTTCGTCCCGAACTGTCGGCACGGCTGAGTCGCTGACTGGCCTGCCCAGTTCGCTCGGTAGATGGTGGCCGCTCAGGATGGCTTCTATGCGTGCCGGTTGCTGTATCTCGCTGCTGTATGCCAATCGGCGCAAGCAAGAACACCGTCAAGGAGTGGTCGACACTGATCCTTCGCTAGTAAGCTACCGACACGGTGCCAGTTACTGTCGTTGTAGCGTGCCGTGCTGGAGGGTCGATGCCTCGGAGCATGGTGGGACTGCTAGCCGCAGTTGCTGCCACCATGGCCGTGCTGGCCTCGCTCGCTCACGGTTATCTTTGCTTGTGGTTGCGATCGTAGCGGCGGCAGCTGGTCTTGTGGGTTATGTGACAGCGCCCGATCACCGTTCTTCCCTTAGTCTGCCGCCGCTGGATGTAAAAAAAAATGCGTGCAACTTGCACGGGCAAGACATCGGTCATTTGACCGATGCTGTTTGGGAGACGGTTCACTGACGTGCGAAAGTTCGCCGCGTGTGCTTCGGGCCTGGCCCTTGCCGTCAGGCCCGCTGGGTTGGCAGAGGCTCCGGGGTCAACGGCACGCCGAAGGCGTGTCCCGCTTGCGGGATGCGAAGCACCGTTGAGGCTGGAGGGGCCGACCCAGACAATGCGCGGCGTTCTACCCCCGTTCCGGTGACCTATCTCGGCGTCAGCTCAACTCACGCGAGGTTGACGGCCTGGTCCTCGCGGCCGGGCGTGGCACCGGGTCGATGCGGCGGGTACCGCACGTGGCCGGTCACCGGGGCCGCCGGGCGCGGCAGCTCGGCGCGCCGTAGGGCTTCCGCCCGAAGGGCGCGACGAAAGCTGCCGCCCCGCCTACGGTGCGCCGCCCGGCCCTGACCCCGGCCGCCTACGGCGGCGCACTCTGGCGTTCACTTCCCCCGCGATCAGTCGCGCCCGCTTCTCGTGCTCCACGTCCAGGCCGTCAGGCCCGGCGCGCCGAAGGTGCGCCCTTGATGAATCTATCGTCCTGGTCCTCAGCAGCTGGACCTACGCCCGAACCGGCTACACCACCACCCCGACAGCCGAGCTGGCCGCCGCGTCCGCCGCTCGAGCGCGTGAGCACGGCGGCGAGGCCGACGCCGCCGCGTGATGCAGCGTTAATCCCTGCTTGACAGCCGATCCCCGACCGAAGGAGGAGCGATGTACCCGTGACTATCCCGCCCACCGACTGTCTGTGGACCGTCGAGGAGACCGCGCGTTATCTTCGCGTTCCCCCGGCGACCCTCTACCAGTGGCGTTACCTGGGCACCGGCCCGAAAGCAGGCAAGGTAGGCCGCTGGCTCCGCTACGACCCCGAAGATGTCATCGCCTGGTTCCGGCAGCAGCAGGAGCAGGCCGCATGAGTATCTATGACCGCTGGCACAAGATCCGCCCCAGCCCCGGTGACGAGCCATGTCGCGAGCACAGCCGGGGCCGCACCAAGCTCTACCCCACCGCCGATCACGGCAAAGGCGAGCGTTGGCAGGTCCGCTGACGCGACGAGACCGGGCAACAGCGCAAGCGCAATTTCGCCAAACGCGATGGGACAGACCCAGAAAGACATGCGGCTGCGTTCGACGCCAAGGTTAAGACCGCACTGGACGACGGCTCCTACGTCGATCCCAAGGATGCCAACACGACCTTCAGAGAGCTCGCTGAGGACTGGCGGAAGACCCGCACGCATGACGTGACGACCGCCGCGCGCATCGAACGAGAGCTACGGCTGCACGTCTACCCGTCCATTGGCAACCGCTCTCTGCGTGAACTTGCGAAACGACCCAGCCTGACTCAGGCATGGATCTCCGGCATGAAATTGGCTGCCAGTTCAAAGCGGCAGGTCATCAAGGACGTTTCATCGGTGCACATCGCGGCAATGGACGACGGCCTGATCAACCGAAACCCCACGCGGGCTCAATCGGTGACCCGCCCCAAACCCGACGAAAAGAAGGCCAAGCCGTGGACCCTCGCACAGGTCGAAGGCATGTCCGGGGCGCTTCCCGGCCGCTATGCGATGCTGCCTTACCTCGGCGCGGGAACGGGCATGCGGCAAGGTGAGATGTTCGGCCTGGCCGTTGATGATGTCGTCTTCCTCGGCCGCCGTCCCGTCATCCACGTGCGCCGCCAGGTCCGCATCGTGGGCGCTACGCTCTGCTTCGCCCCGGTCAAGAACGACAAGGAACACGATGTGCCTCTTTCTGAGGCGCTGGCACCCGTGCTGGCGGAACACATTCGCCGCTATCCGCCGCACACCGTAACCCTCCCGTGAAAGACCCCGGACGGCGAGCCCGTCTCTTTCACGCTGATCGTCACGCGGCCGGACGGGCAGGCATTGCATGCTGTCAGGTTCAGGGAAAACCATTGGTGGCCAGCACAGGAAAAGGCGGGGATCACTCCGCAGCGCGAGAAGGGTCAGAAGCGACGCCCGGCGCGTGACCAGGGCATGCACGCCCTGCGGCATACCGCCGCGTCGGCCTGGCTCGCCGCCGGGGTAGACATCGTGTCCGTCGCCGCGTGGCTCGGGGACACTGTGCAGATGGTCCATCAGACGTACGCGCACCTGATGCCCGACGCCGACGACCGTGGACGCAAGGCCATGAACGCCTTCTTCGCCGCGAAGACTCATGTGCCCTAGATGTGCCCTCCGACGTACCCTGATGCACGTCCGCCCTGGTCAGAGCGTGACCTCATCATTTCCACTTGAAGTGGACAAAAAGGCGGCCGAAGTTCTTCGAGTCCTTCTCCAGCCGGTGGTACTTGGCCTTGATGTCCTTCTGCTCGAGAAAGCGGAGCACGTGCTTCTTCAGCTGACCGGACCCCTTGCCCGGGATGATCTCGACCACCGGGGCCTTCTTGGCGACCGCCTCATCGATGATGTCCCGCAGCGCCCGGTCGATGTCGGCGCCCCGGTTGTAGATGTCGTGCAGGTCCAGCTTCAGTTTCATTCCGGCATGTCCTATCTGGCCGTGTCCTATCTGACGGGGCGTCTGCTGCGGGGCAGCGGTCTGGCGCGGGGCAGCGCGGGACGGCTCCGCCGGGCGCGCGATAATCCGACGGTACGACAGTCGTCACAGGAGAGAGAACACATGCTGTTTGGAGACGAGCACGTCAGGCGGTACGAGGAGACCGACGGCGCGGAGGGCCACGAGTGGCAGGGTACGAGCACGCTGATCCTCACCACGACGGGCCGTAAGAGCGGGCAGCAGCGCCAGCACCCGCTGATCTACACCAAGCACGGGAACGACTACCTGGTGGTCGCGTCCAAGGGCGGCGCGGATCAGCCGCCGTCCTGGTACCTCAATCTGGTCGCCAACCCCGATGTCCGCGTCCAGGTCAAGGGCGATAAGTTCGCGGCGCGGGCCAGGACGGCGACGCCGGAGGAAAAGCCGGAGATGTGGCGGCAGATGGCCGAAGCCTGGCCGGCCTATGACGACTACCAGAAGAAGACCAGCCGCGAGATCCCGGTCGTGGTGCTCGAGCCGGTCTCCTGAGGGGCTGACCGCGGGCCGTCTCGCGCCACCGGGGCGGCCCGCGCTGCCGGGCCGTCTCGTGCTACCGGGGCTTCTCGTGCTACCGGGGCTTCCCGGACGGCCACAGCCGTTCGATGATCTCGGTCACGGTGTCGCCAGGCTGGCCACGCGGCGTGACGACAAGCACGTTCGGCTCGCCGTCCGGCACCTCCTGGGCCGCCAGCTGACTGCCCAGCAGATCCCGCGGGAAGAAGTGCCCGTACCGCGCGGCCAGGCGCTGGCTCAGGGTGTCCCGGTCAAGGAGCAGGTAAACCATGCGGGCATCGGGCCGCCCGTCCAGGAGCGCCGTCCGGTAGCTACGCCGCAGGGCCGAGCAGGTCAGCACGGCGGATTCACCCGCCGCGGTCCGTTCGTCGGCCCAGGTGCCGATCGCGCGCAGCCATGGCCAGCGATCGGCGTCGGTGAGCGGCTCCCCGCGCCGCATCTTCTCGATGTTGGCCGCCGGGTGAAACGAATCGGCGTCGGCGAACGACCAGTGCAGGCGCTCGGCGAGCAGGGTTCCGATGGTCGTCTTACCACTGCCGGACGGCCCGGCGATGATCAGGATCACGCTGCCGGACTCTACCCCCGGCTCAGGGCTCAGCGGCGGCCGAAGCCGCCGCCGTCCCCGCCGAAGCCGCCCCGGCTCCGGCCAGAGCCGCCGTAAGTCCCGCCGCCGTAGGCCCGGTCGCCGCCCCAGCCGTATACCCGGAGCCACCAAGCCCACCAGGCGGCCACCGCGGCCTGCTCCGAAACCCGGGCCGGGGACGGCGACAGCGCCGGAGTGGGCACCGCCGGGGACGGCGCCGACGCCGCTGCGACGGTGGTCACGGGCGCGTGGGTGCCGGCGCTGGGCCCGGTGTCGCGGACGGGGGACGGCGTGGCCGATGGGGGCCCAGATGAGGGAGATGCCGAGGGAGACGGCGACGCCGGCGCCCGCCGGGGACTCACCGGGGCGGACGAGGGTGCCGCGGAGGCTGGCGGCCCGCTGAGCGCCGCGTGCCGCGCCGGGTCGGCGGACACGCTCATCAGCGTGCTCACGGCGGCGATCACGGCGGCGAACGCCACCACGCCGCCCAGCACGGTCATGGACGTGCGGAAGCTGACTTCCTCCATGCGGGTGTACAGGACCTCACGGAAGGCGAACAGCCTGGCCACCCGAGACGGGCCGCCCGGGCGCGTTCGGGTGCGATCGAGATGAGAGCCGGGCTTGGTCCCCTTAAACGAGCCAGGCATAACACCGGACAATACACGCCAGAGCAGGAATACACCCACTTAGCAGGACGCGGCTGGCGTCTCACAGGATGCACCAGCCCCAGGCGTACCGAGCGGCTGCGGCAGGCCGCCGCGCACAGGCCTCTTATCCGGCTTATCCGGCGCGTTCAGTGCAGCAGGGCGTCCGCCGCGAGCGCGGCGAACAGCAGGGTGAGGTAGATGTTCGACTCGTGGAAGAGCCGCATCGTCTGCACCGGGCGGCCGCGGAGCGCACGCCAGTGCATCCGGTGCACATCGGCCAGGAATGCGGTGCCGAGCAGGATCGCGGCCACGCCGTAGAGCGGCCCCGTGGCCAGCGGCCAGACCGCGACCGACGCCGCCACCATGAGCCAGCTGTCCACCAGGCTCTCCGTCAGTACCCGCCGGAGCGATGCCACGACCGGCAGCATCGGGATGTTGACGCTCCGGTAGTCGTCCTTGAACTTCACCGCGAGCGCCCAGAAGTGCGTCGGCTGCCAGAAGAAGACGACCAGGAAGAGCAGAAACGGCGGCCACGACAGCGACCCGCGCACGGTGGCCCAGGCGATGAGAACCGGCGCCGCACCGCAGATGCCGCCCCACAGCGTGCTCTGCGACGTGCGCCGCTTGAGGAGCATCGTGTAGACGACGACGTAGTACAGGATCGCCCCGAGGGTCAGCGCGGCGGCCAGGAGGTTGGCGGCGGCCGCGAACAGGGCAACCGAAACGGCACCGAGCACCGTGCCGAAGACGAGAGCCGAGCGCGGTGACACCGTGTGCGTGGCTAGCGGCCTGCCCCGGGTCCGCCGCATTACCTGATCGATGTCCCGGTCGATGTAGCAGTTCAGCGCGTTGGCGCTGCCGGCGGCCAGCGTCCCGCCCGCCACCACCACGGCTGCGTCCAGCAGCGACGGCAGCCCGCGATCAGCCAGGAACAGGACCGGCACGGCGGTGATGAGCAGCAGCTCGATGATCCGGGGCTTGCACAGGGCCACGTAGGCGCGGACGATCTGGCCGGGCGCAGGACGTGACGCGGTGCCGTGATGTGCGGCGCCGGAGTCCGCGGAGCCCAGCGAGCTGGTCTCGCTGCCTGCGACGAGCGAGCTTCGCCGGGTGTCGACGGCACTCAACGAAAACCGACCACCTTCCGGCTGGCGGGGGAAAAGCGGGCGCGGCGGCGCCCGCGGCGTACGTGGGGGGCCCGGCCACGCGCGGGGCGCGGCGGGCGGGGCAAGCTTGATGGCCCGACAGCCATGATGAAGCCTACATGGCGTCGTAATTGCGGTTGCGGGATCCCGCCCCTTACCCGGCGACGGCCCGTTAACCGGCAGCAGCCTGCGCCTACCCGCCCGCCCGGCCCGGTGGCCGCCGCTGGCCTGAGTCCAGCGGCTGTGAAATTCTGAGCCGGATGACGCCTGACGAAGCGGTGGACCGTGCGTTCCGCGACGGCATCGGCGCGCTGGCGCCGCAGCCGCCGCGGGCGCCGGCGCTGCCGGTCAGCGAGAACACCTCCGCTAACCGGGACCCGCTGCCTGGAGATCTTCGGATCGCAGCTGGCCAGCCGGCACCTCGACCTCGCGGCCCGGGTGCTGCGCGGTCAGGGCCAGGGTTTCTACACCATCGGGTCTGCGGGCCACGAGGCGAATGCCTTCGTCGCGGGCGTGCTGCGGCCGACCGACCCGGCCCTGCTGCACTACCGGTCCGGGGCCTTCTTCGCCGAGCGGGCCCGTCAGGTTCCGGGACAGGATCCCGTCCGCGACACCCTGCTGGGCGTGGTCGCCGCGGCGGACGAGCCTATCGCGGGCGGTCGCCACAAGGTCTTCGGCAGCGAGGCCCTCGCGGTGATTCCGCAGACCTCGACGATCGCGTCACATCTCCCGCGCGCTGTCGGGGTCGCGTTCGCCATCGACCGCGCCGCCCGGCTCGGCGTGCCCGGCCGCTGGCCGGCCGACGCCGTCGTCGTGGCCAGCTTCGGGGACGCTTCGGCCAATCACTCCACGGCCGCTGGCGCCATCAACACGGCGTGCCATTGCGCCTACCAGCACCTGCCGCTGCCGCTCCTGCTGGTCTGTGAGGACAACGGCATCGGCATCAGCGTCCGTACCCCGCCCGGCTGGATCGAGGCCGCCTACGGCCACCGCCCGGGCCTGAATACGTCACCGCGGACGGAATCCGATCCGGTCGGCGTCTACGAGGCGGCGGCCGAGGCTGCCGCCTGGGTGCGGGAGCGCCGCCAGCCCGCCTTCCTGCATCTGCGCGTCGTCCGCCTGATGGGGCACGCCGGGTCCGACGCGGAATCCGCGTACCGAACCTCCGCTGATATCGCCGCTGACCAGGCCAGGGATCCGCTCGTGGCCACGGCCCGGCTGCTGGTCAGCCGGGGCGTGGCCGGCCCGGGCGAAATCATCGGCCTGTACGAGTCCATGCGCCGCCACGTGCTGGCAGCCGCCCGCGACGCCGCGGAACGCCCCCAGCTGCGCAGCGCGGTGGAGATCATGGCGCCGCTGGCCCCGTCGCGGCCCGTCGCCGTCGCCCGCCTGGCGGCCCGCGCCGGCGACGAGGGGGCGCGGCGGGCCATCTCCGGCGGCCGCCTGCCCGAGGAGGAGGGACCGCTGACCCTGGCGCTGGCGATCAACCGCACGCTGGGCGACCTGCTGGCCAGCTACCCGGAACTGATGGTGTTCGGCGAGGACGTGGCGGTCAAGGGCGGCGTCTACGGCGTTACCCGGGGCCTCCGGAAAAGGGCCGGAGCGGCCCGGGTCTTCGACACCCTGCTGGATGAGCAGTCGATCCTCGGCCTTGCCCTCGGCGCCGGCCTCACCGGCCTGCTGCCGGTGCCGGAGATCCAGTACCTGGCCTATCTGCACAACGCCGAGGATCAGATACGCGGTGAAGCCGCGACCATGCAGTTCTTCTCCGCCGGGCAGTACCGCAACCCCGCCGTCGTCCGCGTGGCCAGCTACGGCTACCAGGACGGATTCGGCGGCCATTTCCACAACGACAACGCGGTCGGTGCCCTCCGGGACATCCCGGGCCTGGTCATCGCGTCGGCGGCGCGGCCCGACGACGCCGCGGCCATGCTGCGCACCTGCGCCGCGGCGGCCGCGGCGGACGGGCGCGTCTGCGTCTTCCTCGAGCCGATCGCGCTGTACCACACGCGGGACCTGCACGACCCGGGGGACGGTGGCTGGCTGGCGCCGTACCCGCCCCCGTCGTCGTGGGCTGCTGGCCACGTACCGCTCGCGAGCGGCCGCACCTACGGCGACGGCACCGACCTGACGATGGTCACGTTCGGCAATGGGCTGCGGCTCAGCCTGCGCGCGGCGCGCCGTCTCGCCGCGGCCGGAACCGCCTGCCGGGTACTGGACCTCCGATGGCTCGCGCCGCTGCCGGTGCCCGACCTGCTGCGCGAAGCGGCCGCGACCGGCCGCGTCCTGGTCGTGGACGAGACACGCCGGACGGGTGGTGTCTCCGAGGGCGTGCTCGCGGCCCTGGCCGACCATGGTTTCCCGGGGCCGGCCGGGTGGCGAGCGCTGACAGCTTCGTGCCGCTGGGCGACGCGGCCCGGCACGTGCTGGTCTCGGAGGAAGAGATCGAGAAGGCCGCCACTGCGCTCGCCCGGCCCGGCCAGTTAGCCCGTCACGAGCCGGATCCGCACACCTGCAGCGTCCCGGCGGCGGCGCCGGAGCCTGCTGCGGACACGGTCGTCTCGTAATCCTCGGCCGGGACGGTGCGGCACGCACTCTGCACCCACGGGGCTATGGTGCTTGACGTCGATCCGCGGCCCCCGAAACCGCGGCCGGTACCGGTGCCGTTGAGCAGGAAGAAGCGGAGCTGCCCGCTGCTCACCAGCTCCTTGACCCGGGCGAGGGTCGGCTCGGCCACCGAGCCGCTGAAGCCGCCCATGGGCATGACCTCATGCCCGGTGCTCAGAATGAACGGTGACGCCTCGTTCCAGGAAGACACGGCCATCAGGTAGCTGGCGCCCTGGCGATGAGCGTTCACGTAGTTGTACAGCTTCCGCTCACTGGCCGACAGCATGGTCGTCGCGCCCAGCATTCCGCCGGCGGTCCCGCCCCCGGCGCCGAAACCGCCAGGGGCGGCGGTCCCGCCGCCGCTGGCCCGGCGGCCATAGCTGCCCGTGCCGCCGTATCGCCCGGCGAAGTCCTGCCGCGCCTGCGCGCTGGCCAGAGCACGGCCGGCGCCGGGCTGGGCGCCCCCGCCCCCCATTCCGCCCGCGGGCCCCGCGCTCGCGTTGAACGAACTGCCACCGTAGGTGGTGTCCAGCACCGATGCCGCCCAGGCGGCCGGTGCGGCCAGAGCCGCCACGACACCGACGGTGAGGCCCGCGGTCGCCAGACGGGCCCGCGCGCGGCGGGTCAGCTTCGCCGCCACCATGACGGCGACGGCAGCCGCCCCGGCGGTGATCGCGGCCGTCCGCACCCAGGGCAGGAAGCCTCCGTAGTCGCGCCACAGGAAGGCAGCCCAGGCCAGCTCGGCGGTTACGGCGATGGGCAGGAGCCAGCCGCGCGGGTCACCGGCCCGGTAGTACCGCCAGAACATCACGATCCCGGCCGCGGCCAGAGCTGCGAGCGGCGGGGCCAGCGAGGCCATGTAGGCGGTGTGCGGGATGGTGCTCATTGTGCTGAAGATGAGGCCGAACGTAAGCAGCCAGACGCCCCACATCACGAACCCGGCGCGAACCTGGTCGGTCCGCCGGGCCCGGCGGGTCCACAGCAGGCCGAAGATGAGGGCGAGTACCGCCAGCGGATACAGCCACCCGATTTCCGGGCCGTAACTGCTGCCCAGCAGCTTGGTCCAGCCCTGCCCGAACGAGCTGCCCGACGGCGCGCGGACGCCGCCCGGGGCCTGCCCCGGGCCCGCCTGACCGCCGCGGGGCGTACCGGCCCCTCCTGGCGGAGTGCCGATTCCGCCGGGGGCTGTGCCGGTCCCGGGCGGGGCGCCCGTTCCTCCGGGGATGGTGCCGGTCCCGTCAGGGGCGCCCGTTCCTCCGGGGGCCGTGCCCGTTCCGCCAGGAGATGTCGTCCGTGACACCCCGCCGCGCCCGGTCGCGCCGGCGCTGGTGACCCCGGGTCCCGACGCCACCGCGCCGCTGATTGTGATCCCGAAACGCTCGAGGCCGTTGTAGCCGAAGACCATCGCGGCGGCGCTGTTGCTGGTCGACCCGTCCACGTAGGGGCGGTCACCGGCCGGGGTGAAGGTGTAGAGCGCAATCCAGGACAGCGAGACGGCCAGCATGACCACCCCCGCGACGCCGAGCTGCCATGCCCGCCGGCGCAGCCGGACGGGCGCGGCGAGCAGATAGCCGATGGCCAGCGCGGGCAGGATGATCCAGGCCTGCATCATCTTGGCCTGGAAGCCTAGCCCGACCCACACTCCCGACCAGATGAGTGACCGCAGGCGCGCCTCCATCACGGCGCGCTGGTAGGCGTCCGCGGCCAGCACGAGGCACATCGTCAGCGCGCCGTCCTCCATGCTGTGGCCGAACATCGACGCGGCGATCGGCGTGAGCGCGAACAAGGCGGCCGCCAGCAGGCCGGGCCACACGCCCGCCCAGCGGCGGACGACCCGGTACATGGCCAGAACCGCGATGACGCCCTCGATGACCTGCGGCAGCGCGAGAGACCACGGTTGAAAGCCGAAGATCCGTGCCGACAGGGCCTGCGGCAGGAACGAGCCGGCCAGCTTGTCGATCGTGATTGTTGCCCGGGGATCGAACGCGCCGTAGAAGAAGGCCTTCCAGCTCTCCGACATGCTCTTGACGGCCACCGAGTAGAACGGGGCCAGCCCGGCCTCGGTGATGTTGCAGGCGTACAGCAGCGCCGCGACCGCGGCGATGCCCAGCAGCACCGGGCGTGCCCACGGCGGCTGGCCGTACGGTGAGCGCCACACCTGCCAGCGACGGCGCCCGCTTCCGTCTGCCGGGGGGTCACCAGGCGCGGACGGGGCCAGCGGATCCACGACGACCATGGACACGAGCGAACCTCCGGTGCGGCAGGGGGAGCCAGCGCCCGTGCTGGCTGTGGGACACCGTTAGGAGGGCCCGGCGACTGAGTGTGGCCGTCGTTGATCAGGATTTGCTGAACGCCGGCTGAGCGGGGGCAGCTAAAACGCGTGATTGTCTATGAAAATCCTCTGCGCGGAGTTAGTTGCTGTCCGCCATTGACGCCAGATGCGCGAAGCCCGCCGGCGCCCGCGATGAGCGGGCGCCGGCGGGGCTTGGGATGGGACCCGGGCGGTCAGGCCGTTCGGCCGCGCTGGGACAGGGCGTCGATGGTCACGGCGGCGAGCAGGACCAGTGCGGTCACGATGTAGGTCGCGGCCGCGCTCAGGCCGAGCAGGCCGAGGCCGTTGTAGATCGCGGCCACCACGAGGCCACCGAGGAGGGCGTTGATCATCTTGCCGTGCCCGCCGAACAGGTGCGTTCCGCCGATGACCGCCGCGGCCACGGCGAACAGCACCAGCTGGCCGCCGTCGGTGTTCGTCGAGATCGAGCCCAGCCGCGAGGCCAGGACGATGCCCGCGATGGCGGCGGTCACCCCGGTCAGCGTGAAGGCGAGCGTCCGGATCAGGTTCAGGCTGATGCCGGCTCGCCGGGCCGCCTCGGCGTTGCCGCCGATCGCGTAGATGTAACGGCCGAAGCGGGTCCGCCCGAGCACGATCGTATAGATGACGAGCACCCCGAGCACGATGAGCACCACCCAGGGGACCCCGCGCAGCGACACCAGGCCGACGCCCCGGTCGGCGTTGCCGACCAGGACGACCACGACGCCGGCCACCGCCATGACCACGATCTTCAGCACGGTGACACTGAGCGGCGGCGTGACCAGGCCGGCGGCCCGGCGCTGGCGGTCGCGCAGCAGCAGGATGGCCGCGGCGGCGGCCACGACGACCACCATCACGATCCACCCGGCGATCGGGCTGAGGTTGCCGGTGGTCAGCCCGTCGATGATCGAGTTGGAGATCGGGATGGAACCGCCGGGGCCGTGGCCGCTGCGCGCCACCAGCAGGATCAGCAGGCCCTGCAGGCCGAGCAGACCGGCCAGGGTCACGACGAACGACGGCAGCGCCAGCCTGGTGATCAGGAGGCCGAAGATGGAGCCGATGACGGCCCCGGTGGCCAGCCCGAGCAGGATGGCCACCCACCAGGGCACCGAGAATACCGCCCAGGCGGTGATCACGGCGCAGACGGCACCGCTGTACCCGACGGACAGGTCGATCTCGCCCAGCAGCAGGACCCAGACCTCCGCCATGCCCAGGATGATGTAGGGCGAGCCCTGGATCAGCAGGTTGACCAGGTTCCCCGGGGACAGGAAGAGGGAGTTGCGGACCTGGAAGTAGATCACGATGGCGATCAGGCCCAGGGTGACCGGCAGCGCGCCGCTCTCGCCGCTCCGGATGCGCCGGGCCAGGATCCGTAGGTACTCGCCCAGGGAGCCGGCGATCACCTCGGGAGCGGCCGTCTGCGCCGCGTCGGCGGCTACGTCGTCGCCGGGCTCGGCCGGTGGCTGGTGAGTTTCGGTGCTCACGGTGCCTCTCCTGTGTGATGCCCCATCGTCCCGTTGCCGGGCGTGCCACCGGCGGGGGAGCTGGGAGCTGTGCCTGGCCGGCTCGCGGCGTGGGCGGGCTCGCCCCCGGCTTCGTCCAGGCGGCCGGACCGGCCGGTGGTCATCAGCTCGACGATCGTCCCGGTATCGAGCTCACTGATGGGCGCGATGGAGGCGAGACGGCCGAGGTACAGGACCGCGACCCGGTCTGCGACCTGGATAACGTCGTTCAGGTTGTGCGAGATGACCAGCACCGCGATACCACGGCTGGAGAGCTGCTCGATGAGCTCCAGCACCACGCGGGTCTGGGTGACGCCCAGCGCGGCCGTGGGCTCGTCCATGATTACGAGCTGAGCCTGCTGCATCACGGCCTTGGCCACCGCGACCGCCTGGCGCTGGCCGCCGGACAGGGAGCCCACCGGCTGGCGGATGGAGCGGACCGTCACCACCGACAGGTCGGCGAGCGTTTGCTTGGCGGCGAGTTCCATGCCGATCTCGTCCAGCTGCAGGTACTTCACCTGCTCGCGGCCGAGGAACATGTTCTGCACGATGTCCAGGTTGTCGCACAGGGCGAGGTCCTGGTAGACGGTGGCGATCCCGAGGTCGGCGGCCGCCTTCGGGCTGTGCAGGTGCACGGGGCGGCCCTGCCAGAGGATCTCGCCGTGGTCCGGCTGCCAGATGCCGGAGATGGTCTTGATCAGGGTTGACTTTCCCGCGCCGTTGTCGCCGACGAGCGCGGTGACCTGGCCGGCCGGGATCGTCAGGTCGATGTCGCTCAGGGCCCGCACGGGGCCGAAGTTCTTGCCGACGCCGCGCAGTTCCAGCAGCGGTGGCTCCTGGTCGGTGCGGCCGGCCGGGTTCGTGGTCTCTGCCGCGGGAGACGGCGCCCGGCCGCCTGATGAGGCGGGCCGGGCGCCGTCGGCGGCGCTTGGTGTGGTCACCAAACACGTCCGTTCTGGTGCCGGGATTCCTTTGTCATGGAGTGATGCCGTTGGCCGTGCAGTCGCTTGCGTAGCTGCCGGCGCACAGCTGCTTGGCCGACACGAACTGGTCCGCGATGACCGTGCTGTTCATGTTCGACGGGGTGACCCACTTCGGCGTCAGCAGCACCGACGGGACGTTCGCCTTGGTCTGCGTGTCGGTGACGGAGCCGTTGGCCAGCGCCGTCGGCGGGGTGACCCCGGCGCGCAGGTACATGGCCAGGGCCGCGGCGGCCTGGGCCTCCAGGTAGATGGGCTTGTACGCGGTACCGCACTGGTAACCCGCGAGGATGTTCTGCAGGCCGACGAGCGTGGCGTCCTGCCCGGTCACCGGGAAGGTCTTCGGCTTGACGCTCAGCGACTGCAGGTAGTGGATGATCGGCGCGGCGTTCTCGTCGTTCGGCACGAGCACCGCGTTGATGGTCTTGTGGGCAGTGTACTGCTGCTGGAACTCGGTCTCCGCGGTCGGCGGGTCCCAGGTTCCGGCCGCCTGGCCGACGTTCTTCCAGCCGGCGCCGGAGAACTTGGTCGCCAGGACGGCGTTGTAGCCCTGGGCGAACAGGGTGGCGTTGTTGTCGGTGGGCGCGCCCTTCATGACGAGCACCTGCGGGCTCTTCACGTTCCAGGCCGCGACGCAGCTCACCAGGCCGTCGCCGATCAGCGTGCCGACCTTGACGTTGTCGAAGCTGACGTAGTACGAGCGGCTGCCGCCGAGTGTGAGCCGGTCGTAGTCGATCACCGCGACGCCGTGCTGCTTGGCGTAGGACTCGATCCTGGCCCCGGTGCCGGAGTCCAGCGGGTCCACGACCAGCACGGTCGCGCCCTTGGTGATGGCCTCCTGGGCGTCGGTGAACTGCGTACTGTCGCTGCCCTGCGCGTTGGCCACGGAGAACTGCGACGACGTCAGGCCTGCGGTCGAAAGGGCCTTCGTCAGGTATGGCGCGTCGAATTCGGTGTAACGCGCTGACGTAACCGTGTCCGGCAGAATCACGGCAACGTTGCCCTTGCCCTTTGCCGCGAGCGGCTTCAGCTGTGACATAACAGAGAAGTCTCGGGTAAATGACGAAGCGGAAACGGACGGAGTACTGCCCGAACTGGAACTGGAACTCGAGCCGGACGAAGATGGCGTGCTACTGCTGCTGCTACTACATGCCGCAAGCGCGACACCAGCGGTTATAGCAACCGCTGAGGTCCAGCTAATTCTGGTCAACAGATTCAAACAAATCACCTCGACTGTAGGCGGGTCCGCAGTGAGGGGTGCGACTGTGCGCCCTTCCGCACGGGAGCCACTGCGAACTCAGCTTTTGACCGAAACCATAAACCTATGGGAATTAACGCGCCCTTAACATCGCCGTGCGGTCATAAAAATAGTGTGAACAAGACCGGAGCGAAAGACGCCAGGTGGTTACTCCGGCGCAAAGCGGTAGCCCGCCCGCGGCTGGGTGAGGATCAGCGGCTCGCCGCCCTCGACCTCCAATTTCGCCCGCAGGCGGCGCACGTAGACGCGGACGTATTCGGTCTCGGTTTCATATCCATGACCCCATACGCGGCGCAGCAGGTGCGAGTGCGTCAGCAGCTTCCCGCGGTTGGTGGCCAGCTCCCGCAGCAAGGCGAACTCCGTGGGCGTCAGGTGCACCGGCTGCCCGAGCCTGGTCACCTGCTGCCGGGCCAGGTCGATGGTGATGTCTCCTGCGACGACCACCGGTGCCTGCGGCTCGGGCAGCACGGCCGGCCGGGTCCGGCGCAGCGTGGCGGCGATGCGGGCCAGCAGTTCCTCGATGCTGAACGGCTTGGTCAGGTAGTCGTCGGCGCCCATGTTGAGCGCGGTCACCTTGTCACGCTCGCCGCCGCGCGCGGAGACCACGATGATCCCGACCAGCGATCGCTCGCGGATCTGCCGGCACAGCTCGAAGCCGTCGGCCTCGGGCAGCATCAGGTCGAGCAGCACGATGTCCGGATCCTCGGTCTCCAGCAGCTTGAGGACCCGCATCCCGTCCTGCGAGACCACGGTGTCGAAGCCGCGCACGGCCAGGTTCGACCGGATCAGGTCGACGATGTTGGGGTCGTCCTCCACCACCAGGACGCGGGTGTTGGCGGCCGGATCAGCCACGGTGGTTTCCTCCCTGGGCGGCGCCGGGTACCAGGGCCGCCACGTCGGTCAGGCGATGCTCTCCAGTCTCGGTGACGTGCTCGGCTGCCTCGACCGGGAGCACGACGCGGAAGCGCGAGCCCCGCGCCAGCCGCTCCAGCTCGATGCGGCCGCCGTGCGCCTGGACGATGCCGTGCGCGATGGACAGGCCGAGCCCGGCGCCGCCGGTCCGGGTCCGCCGCCGGCGTCCCGTCTCGAACGGGGCGGCGGCCAGATCATCGGGTATGCCGGCGCCGTCGTCGGTCACGCTGATCGAGATCTCCGACGGCGCTGCGTTGTCCGCGGTGACCAGGACGCGGGTACCCGGCGGGTTATGCCCGACCGCGTTGTTGATCAGGTTGACGAATACCTGTTCCAGCCGGTCGTGATCGGCCCAGACCACCGGGAGCTCCGCCGCGCACTCGACCGAGACGGCGGCCGTATCCGCCGGCGGCAGGCACGCGATGGCCGCCTGGAGCACCAGCGGTATGTCGCACCAGTCCGGCTGCAGGCGCATGAGGCCCGACTCGATGGTGGAGAAGTCGAGGAGGTCGTCGACCAGCCGCCCGAGGCGGGCCGACTCGGCCGCGATGCGGTCGAGGAAGCGGTCCTGGGAGTCCCGGTCCCAGGTCACGTCCGGCTGCATGAGACTGGACGCGTAGCCGCGGATCGCGGTCAGCGGGGTGCGCAGCTCGTGGCTCAGCCGGGACAGGAAGTCCCGCTGCAGCTCCCCGGACCGGCGCAGCGCGGCGGCCTCCTGATGGGCCAGTCCGGCCTCCTCCCGGTCCAGCGCGAGCCGCAGCGAATGCGCGGCGTCTTCCATCAGGTCGTTCTCCTCCTGGGCGGCTTTGCCGGCGCTGGGCTGCTTCCAGCTCGCGACCAGCGCGGCCAGGCCGCTCGCCGCGGTGAAGGGCACGACGCGTACCCGGCGCCCCTGGCTGCTGGTCAGCTGCCGCGCGCCGCCGTTACCGGTGTCCCCGGCCAGGAACGAATCCGCGGCGGCCCGCACGGCGGGGGACGCGGTTGCGGGGTCACCGCCCGGGGGCCCGGCGAAGGCACGCCACCGGGGGCCTTCCCCGTCGGGCCGGGTCACCAGTGCGACCTCGTCGGCTTGCAGGCCGTGCCGCAGCGCCTGGACGGCGATGACGAGCCCGTTGGTGACCGGGATCGGTCCCGCCAGGTTCTCCAGCATCTCGCGGATCGTCTCCAGGACCCGGTTGCGCGCGGTGGCCTGTTCCAGCAGCCGGTCACGCTCCACCGTGCTGGCCGCGTACCCGGCGTACAGGGTGACCAGCTGAAGCTCCTGGCGCTGCGGCAGGCCGGTCCGCGGCCGGAAGACTGTGATGACGCCGCTGAGCCCGCCTGGGCCGGCCACCGGAACCGACCAGGAACTCGCGACTCCGGTGATCCGCGCCAGGTCGGTGAACGGCAGCCAGGCCGTGCTGGCCCGCACGTTTTCCTCGATGACCGGCTTCTCCGACAGCGCCGCCAGGCCGACCGGGCCGCCCGCCGCCCCGAAGGGCAGTTGCGCCCACGTGGCGAGCTGCCCCGGAGCGAACCCGAGCGAGGCGGCGCAGATCAGCCGCTGGTCCCGGACCAGATGGATGCACAGCTGTTCCGTGCCGAGGGCCGCGCCGAGCGCGGACAGGATCAGCGAGAGGCTGGACGAGGGATCGGCCGACACCAGCCGGTCGGCGAGGCCGTGCAGCCGGGTCAGCTGGCGGCGCGCGGTGGAGTCCACCGGCTGTCCGGACAGCAGGGCCACCACGTCGTCCGGGTGGGTGCTCAGCGGATCGAGGTCGGCGACGACCCGGCCTTGCCGCAGCACCAGGATCCGGTCGGCCAGCCGGAACATCTGGTCGATGTCGTGGCAGGCGAGCAGGATCGTCGTGCCCTTCTCCCGCAGCCCGGCGATCAGCTCCTCGACCTGCGCCGCCTCCATGACCCCGAGCGAGGCGGTGGGCTCGTCGAGCGCCAGCAGCCGCGGCTTGCTGCCCATGGCCCGGGCCACGGCCACCAGCTGCCGCTGGCCGCCCGACAGGGAGGCGACCCGGCGGGCGGTGTTCTGGATCGGGATACCGAGGCTGTCCAGCAGCGACGCCGCGGCGGCGTGGAAGCGGCTGTCGGAGAAGATCATCCGCCGCGTCTCCCGGCCGAGCAGGACGTTGGCCGCGATATCCAGGTTGTCGCACAGGGCCAGGTCCTGCCAGACGACGGCGACGCCCTGCCGGGCCACGGCGGCCGGGTCCGCGCCGACCCGGCGACCGGAAATGAAGATCTCGCCGCGAGAGGGGGTGATATCGCCGGCGATGCACCGGACCAGCGTCGTCTTGCCGGCGCCGTTCTCACCAGCCAGGGCGACGAGCTCACCCGGGCGGACGGTGAAGTTCACCTCGTCCAGGGCCCGCAGGGACCCGAACGAGACCCCGAGGCCGGACACGGACAGCAGCGGTGTCGCCGCTGCCTGGGCCAACTCGGTAGCTGCAACCATGTCCCTCATTGTGTGGTCTGTCCCGCGGCCTCGCCACTTGCGGGGCCGGCCCGCCGATGCGCCCGGCCGCGGTTGAGCCGGGCGGATGCGGGTAGCCAGGTCGCATGGCGGTGCTGAATATGCTCGTCGACCGGGGGCCGGCCGAGGTCTGGGATGTCCTGGCCGACGGCAGGGCGTACGGCGAGTGGGTGATGGGTACGCAGCAGACCTGCGACGTCGATCCCCGCTGGCCCGAGACCGGCTCCGCGATCCGCTACACGGTGCGGATCGGCCCGCTGAGCTACGACGACATCACCACGGTGCGGATGGTGGACCCCGGGCGGCACCTGGAGCTGGAAGCGCACGCGGGACGGCTGGGGACCGCACGGATAGCGATTGAACTGCTGCCCTGGGGCGACGGCAGGACGGTCCTGATCATGGATGAGCACCCGCTGACCGGTCCCGGGGCGCGGTGGCATTCGATCGCGGTCGAGGGGCTGCTGCGGTTCCGCAACGAGCGCATGCTCCGCACCCTGGCCAGGATCGTCCGCGAGCGGCATCCGCGCTGATTTCCGCGATCACGTCCGCAGCGCACGGGAGGCGGCTTCGACGGTGTCGTAGGACGTGAAAACCTGATCCAGCCCGATGACGCGGAAGACACGGGCAATGTCGGCGTTCAGGCCGGCCAGGGCGAGCGTCGCCCCGGCTGCCCGCGCCTGGTGATAGGTGCTGACCAGAATGCTGATGCCGGTGGAGTCGCAGTAGGTCAGGCCGGACAGGTCAAGGATCAGGCTGACGTTCTGGTCCAGCGGCACCTCATCCAGGCCGGCCCGGAGCCGGGGTGCCGTGTGATAGTCCAGCTCTCCAGAGACCGACATCAGGCAGGCACCGCCGGGATGCGGATGCAGCGTGACCACGAGATCTGGATCAGCCTCTGGCACCTCGCCTCCCGGGCGATATCGTTCTGGAAAGGACGCGAGGGCCGGACGGGACGACGCTGGCGTACTGAGCGCCGCCGGGCCCGGTTTCGTGCCTCACCGGACAGGTACACCTGCCGGGAAAGTTTGCGTCAGACAACTTATCGCATCCCCGCGACACCTCCGGGCACCGCAGCCGGCCGCCCGCGGGAAGGACGGGCTGGGAGGAAAGGGCGCGATGAGTGGTCCTGAGCACGCCGAACCGGCGGACGTGCTTTTCCCCGGTGATGGTGAGATGGCCCACCGGATGCGTGCCTACCCGTGGGCAGAATCGGTGCTGGGCGATCCGCGCGGCTGGCCGGCGAGCCTGCGCACCGCCTGCCGGATCTGCCTGACCTCGCGGTTCCCGATGATCGTGTGGTGGGGCGAGCAGCTCCGCTTCTTCTACAACGACGCCTACCTCCCGCTGCTGGGTTCCAAGCACCCGGCCCTGGCCAAGCCGGGCGAGACAGTGTGGACCGAGATCTGGGACATCATCGGCCCCATGCTGACCTCCGTGATGGCCAGCGGCCAGGCCACCTGGTCCGAAGACCTGCTATTGCCGATGAACCGGCACGGTTACTGGGAGGAGACCTACTGGACCTACTCCTACAGCCCGCTGCACGACGACGACGGCACGGTGCGGGGCGTCTTTACGGCGGTCAGCGACACGACCGAGCGCGTCATCGGCGAGCGCCGTCTCGCCGCCCTGCAGGACCTGGGGACACTGGCGGGCCGGGCCCGCAGCGCCACTGAGGCCTGCCGCCTCGTCACCCAGGCGCTGGGGCGCGCGGCTGCGGACATCCCGTTCGCCGCCATCTACCTGCGCCAGCCAGGAACAGACGAAACGATCCTGGCCGCGAGCAGCCCGCCTGAGGACACTCCCGTTCCGATCGCCTCCGGCCCGGGCGCCTGGCCGGTCAGCGAGGTGCTGCGCAGCGGGCAGCCGGTCACCCTGACCGATGTCGGCGCGCGCTTCGCCGCGCTGCCCACCGGGGGCTGGGAGACCTCCCCTGCGCAGGCGATGGTCCTGCCGCTGCCGGGCGAGACCGGCGGCCAGACGGTCGGGGTGATCGTCCTCGCGGCCAGCGCCGGGCGGACGCTCGACGAGGCTTACGGATCCTTCCTCGGCCTGGTTGCCCAGCAGGCCGCGGCCCTGATCAACGGGGCCGTGGCCTACCAGCTCCAGCAGCGGCGGGCTGAGGAGCTCGCCGAGCTGGACCGGGCCAAGACCGCGTTCTTCTCCAATATCAGCCACGAGTTCCGGACGCCGCTCACGCTCATCATGGGGCCGCTGGAGGAACTGCGCGGGCAGCTGCCCCCCGGTGACCAGGCCGTCCGGCAGGAACTCGACGTCATTCACCGCAATGGCCTGCGCCTGGGCAAGCTGGTGAACACGCTGCTCGACTTCTCTCGTATCCAGGCCGGCCGGATGCAGGCGCGCTACGAGCCCGTGGATCTGGCCGCCTTCACCGCGGACCTGGCCAGCGTCTTCCGTTCGGCGATCGAACGGGCCGGCCTGTCCTACGAGGTGGACTGCGCCGCGTTGCCCGAGCCGGTCTACGTCGACCGGGAGATGTGGGAGAAGGTCGTCCTCAACCTGCTGAGCAACGCGCTGAAGTTCACCTTCGACGGCGCCATCAGTGTGACGCTGGGCGCCGCGGACGGGCAGGCCACGCTGCGGATCGCCGACACCGGGATCGGGGTGGCCGCGGACGAGATGCCCCGGCTGTTCGAGCGCTTCCACCGCATCCCCAGCACGCGCTCGCGGTCCAACGAGGGCAGCGGCATCGGCCTGGCCCTGGTCCGGGAACTCGTCGGCCTGCACCACGGCACGATCACGGCCGACAGCACCGCGGGAGCCGGGACGGCCTTCACCATCCGGCTGCCGTTCGGTCACGATCACCTGCCGGCCGCCACGTGGCCCCGGCCGCGGGACCGGACATGGTCTCGGCCGCGGCCGACCCGTTCGTCGAGGAGGCGCTGCGCTGGCTGCCCGGCAGTGAGATATCCCTGGAAGCGCTGCCGCCGGCCGCAGGTGCCCAGCTCCGGGAATCGCACGGCGGGTCCGGCCCGGCGGGCCCGGCGGGCCCAGCGTCCACGGCGCGGATCCTGCTCGCGGACGACAACGCCGACATGCGCGAATACCTGCAGCGGCTGCTGCGGGCCCACTATGAGGTCGCGGCGGTGGCGGACGGGCTGACGGCGCTGGACGCGGTGCGCGCCAGCCCGCCCGATCTGGTCATCAGCGACGTGATGATGCCGGGTCTGGACGGCCTCGCCCTGGTCGCCGCGCTCCGCTCCGATCCGCGCACCGCCGACGTGCCGGTGCTGCTGCTGTCGGCGCGAGCCGGGCAGGAAGCCGCGATCGAGGGCCTGGAGGCGGGTGCGGACGACTATCTCGTCAAGCCGTTCTCCGCCGCTGAACTGCTCGCACGGGTGCGGGCCAACGTGGAGCTGGCGCAGCTGCGCAACCACCACGCGAAGTGGCGCGCCGCGCTGATCGATTCGCTGCACGAGGCGTTCTTCCTGTGCGACGAGGACGGCACGGTCGTTGAGATCAATGCCGCGTTCGCCGGCCTCATGGGCTACGGCCCCGAAGGCCTGCCCTATCCGGCCGAGCACGTGTGGTGGCCGCGACAGGACACCGAGCCGGAGGCGCACCGCCAGGTCAGCGAGGCCTTCGGCCAGCTCATACGGCAGAGCAAGGGAAGCTTCGTGGCCCCCGTCACCCACCGGGATGGCCACCGGCTGTGGGTGGCAGCGAGCTTCAATGAGGTGCAGGACCCGGATACCGGACGGCGCATGGTCGTCGGTACCCTGCGCGACATCACCGCCGAGCACTACGCCGGGCAGCGCGAGGCCGCCCTGGCCGCCATGGGCCTGCTGCTCTCGCGGGCCAGCAGCGTTCCGCAGGCGCTCCAGGGGGCGATCAACGAACTGCAGCGGCTCTGGCACGCGCGCCGCGTGCTCGCCGTCACCTGGGCCGGCGGCGAGCAGCCAGCGGTCATGTCGTCCGGCGCGGAAGCGAGCTGGCCGGACCTCCCGGCACCGCTGCGGGAGCGGATCAGCGCGCTGCGCCGCCAGCCCCTGCTCAGCCCCTCCGGTAGTTCTGACGCCGGGGCGGTCGGGATCACGGTCGAGCATCCGCTGGGCGTGCTGGCCGTCTGGATCGACGTGGACGCGGCCCGTCCGTTCAGCGCCGAGGACCGGGCCCTGCTGGCGTTGCTGTGCGGCTATCTCGGCCAGGCGCTGCACCGGGTGTACCAGACCGACCAGCAGCGGGAGACGGCCCTCGCCCTGCAGCGGGCCATCCTCGGCCCGGCCCGGCTGCCCGCCGGCTTCGCCGCGTGTTATGAGCCTGCCAACCGCCCGCTCGAGGTCGGCGGCGACTGGTACGACATCGTGGAACTGCCCGACGGGCGGATCGGCATCGTCGTCGGCGACTGTGTCGGGCATGGGCTGGACGCCGCGACCGTGATGGGCCAGCTGCGCAGCGCCTGCCGTGCCCTGCTGCTGCAGGACTCCAGCGCCGCCCAGGCGCTCACGGCCATGGACCGTTTCGCCGCTCTCATCCCCGGCGCGATCTGCAGCACGGTCTTCTGCGGCATCCTCGACCGGGACGCCGGCGGCTGACCTACAGCAGCGCCGGCCACCCGCCGGGCATCCTGGCCCTGCCAGACGGGCGCACCGAATTGCTTGAGGACGGCCGCTCGTTCCCGCTTGCGGTGCGGCCCGGGATCGAGCGCACCGAGGCCAGCTGCATCATGCCCGCACGGGCGGCGCTGCTGCTGTACACCGACGGCCTGGTCGAGCGGCGCCGTCGCTCCATGGATAGCGGGATCGCCGAGGCCGGATCGGCCATCCACCGGGGCGGCTCGGCGGACGTCGAGGACCTCGCCACCGCCATCATGACGGGCATGGCTCCGGATGGCGGCTACGAAGACGACGTCGCGCTGGTTCTCTACCGCCATCCGGCCCCGCTCGAGCTGACCTTCCCCGCGGAATCAGGCCAGCTCGCCCCCGTCCGGGCCACGCTGCGGACATGGCTGAGCCGGTGCGGTCTCAGCCATCGGACGGTCCAGGACGTGCTCGTCGCGGCCGGGGAGGCATGCGCCAACGCGGTCGAGCATGGCCACCAGAATGCTCCCGGCGAGCAGATCCGGCTGCGGGCCGCCGCCACCGTGACCCAGCTCCGGCTGACCATCACCGACACCGGCCGGTGGAAGATTTCCCAGTCGGCCGGGCGGACGAACCGCGGACACGGCATACCGCTGATGCGCGCCCTCATGCAGCGGGTAACCATCGAGCCCGGTGATGCCGGCACCACCGTCGACATGCAGCTGAGGATCACCCCATGACCGCTCCGCTCACCCTGTCCACTGACCGGCGGCCGGACGGGACGCCGGTCGTGACCGCCGTTGGCGAGATCGACATGAGCAACGCCGAGTACTTCCGGGACGCGCTGAGCCGGGCATCGGCCGCTGACGGCCGGCTAGTCGTCGATCTCACTGGCGTGGAGTACCTGGACAGCGCCGGCCTCACGGTGCTCTTCACGCACGCGGGACACATCGAGCTGATCGCGACGCCGCTGCTCGCCCCGGTACTGACGATCTCCGGCCTGGCCGACATCACGACCGTGCACGGACTGAACGGCAGCGCCGACGGTATCGGCACCGGCCCTCAGTGAGAGTCGCGGTTGACCTGATCCCCGCTGGAGCCGCGAAGGAAATCGAGGTCCGCTCCGGCCTCGGCACCCTGCACGCTGTTGACGTACAGCAGTTCCCAGCCGCGGCGGGGCTTCGCGACGGCGTCGGTCATCGCGCGGGCCACCGGGCGGTCCCGCAGCTCGTCCTCGGTCAGTTCCACGTCGACCCGGCGCCCGGGCACGTCCAGAACGATCCAGTCGCCGGTCCGGATCTTGCTGAGCGGGCCGCCCGCCGCTCCCTCCGGGGCGACGTGCAGAACGACGGTCCCGTACGCGGTGCCGCTCATCCGGCCATCACAGATCCGCACCATGTCCCGCACGCCCTCGCGCAGCAGCTTGGCCGGCAGCGGCATGTTCGACACCTCCGGCATCCCCGGGTAGCCTCGCGGCCCACAGCCGCGCAGCACGAGTACCGAATCGGCGTCGACGTCCAGGGCCGGGTCGTCGAGACGGGTGTGCAGATCCTCGACGGAATCGAAGACCACCGCCCGGCCACGGTGCTGCAGCAGATCCGGTGAGGCCGCGGCGGGCTTGATGATCGCTCCGCTGGGCGCCAGGTTGCCGCGCAGCACGGCGATCCCGGCTGCGTCCTGCAACGGGTTCTGGCGGCCCCGGATGACGTCGGCGTCCCAGATCTCTGCCTCCGCCAGGTAATCCACCAGCGGGCGGCCGGTGACGGTAAGCGCCGCGGGATCGAGCAGGTCCTCGACCTCGCGGAGCACGGCCTGCAGGCCCCCGGCGCGGTGGAAGTCCTCCATCAGGTGCTGCCCGGCGGGCTGCAGGTTGACCAGCAGCGGGCACGTCCGCGCCGATGCGGTCGAAATCGTCCAGGGTGAGCGGGATGCCGAGACGGCCGGCGATCGCGAGCAGGTGCACGACGGCGTTGGTCGAACCGCCCAGCGCGGCCAGGGCCACGATTGCGTTGCGGAACGAGGCCGCTGACAGAACCTGGCTGGGCCGCCGGCCCTCCTGGGCCATTTCGACGGCCAGCACCCCGGTGCCGTGTGCCTGGGCGAGCAGCCGGCTGTCCGGAGCGGGCAGGCCTGCGGTGCCGGGCAGCGTCATACCGAGTACCTCGGCCAGCAGCCCCATCGTGGAGGCGGTCCCCATGGTGTTGCAGTGCCCGCGGCTGCGGATCATCGACGACTCGGATTGGAGGAACTCCTGCTCAGAGAGCTTGCCCGCGCGGACGTCCTCGCTCAGCCGCCATACGTCGGTCCCGCAGCCGAGCGGCATACCGCGGAACGTGCCGGTCAGCATCGGGCCGCCGGGCACGACCACCGCGGGCAGGTCAACCGACGCCGCCCCCATCAGCAGGGCGGGAATCGTCTTGTCGCATCCGCCGAGCAGCACCACGCCGTCGATCGGGTTGGCGCGGATCATCTCCTCGATCGCCATGGCGGCCATGTTCCGCCACAGCATCGCGGTGGGCCGGACCTGCGTTTCGCCCAGCGACACGACCGGCATGTCGAGCGGGACCCCGCCGGCTTCCCAGATGCCGGCGGCAACGTGCTCGGCGACCTCCGTCAGGTGCCGGTTGCACGGCACGAGGTCCGAGGCCGTGTTCGCGATCGCGATCTGCGGCCGCCCGGTAAAGGCCGAGTCGGGCGCGCCCCGGCGCATCCACGCCCGGTGGATGTACGCATTCCGGCCCTGCCCGCCATACCACTGGGCACTGCGCAGATCAGACATGGTTTCCTGCTCCCGGTATCTCGATCTAATATTCGGAACGCCATGGACGTTACCCTCGCCACCCTCGCGCCTGCCGCCCGGACCAGCAGGTAGCCGGCATGCGCGCGTTCGTCGTCACCGGGCCGGGCCAGGGTGCGGTCCGCGATATCGACCCGCCCTCACCGGCTCCGGGGCAGGTGGTCGTGGACGTCGAGCGGGCCGGTGTCTGCGGCACGGACATGGAGTTCTTTAGCGGCCACATGGCCTACCTGCGTACCGGCGAGGCGCACTACCCCGTGCGTATCGGCCACGAATGGTGCGGCGTGGTCGTCCAGGCCGGGGACCCGGCCACCTCGTCCTGGGTGGGGCAGCGGGTGACCGGCGACACGATGCTGGGCTGCCGCCAGTGCCGCCGTTGCCTCGGCGGCCGCCAGCACCTGTGCGCGGAGCGTTACGAGATCGGCATCCGGGGCGGCTGGCCGGGTGCCCTCGCCGAGCATCTCCTTGTCCCAGCCAGCGCCCTGCACCCCCTTCCGGCCGGTGTCGGCGCGGCCGCCGGTGCCCTCGTCGAGCCGGGCGGCAACGCGCTGCGCGCGGTCCGCGCCGCGCTAGCCGGCGGCGGCCAAAGGCTGCTGGTCATGGGCCCGGGCACCATCGGGCTGCTCGCCGCGCAGATCGCGCGTTCCCAGGGCGCCGATGTCCACCTGCTCGGGCGGGACGAGCCGTCGCTGCGGTTCGCGCGTGAGCTGGGATTCGGCTCCACCTGGATCCGGGACACACTCCCGGAGCTGCCCTTCGACGCGGTGATCGACGCCTCGACGGCGCAGGAGGTGCCGTCGCTGGCCGCGAGGATCGTGGAACCGGGCGGCCGTGTCGTCTACATCGGCCTGTCCGCCGAGCCCAGCCTGCTCGACACGCGGACGCTGGTGCTGAAGGACGTCACCGCAACCGGCGTGCTCAGTGCCTCCGGTGGCCTGGCCGAGACGATCTCGCTGTACGCCAGCGGGGACGTAGACCCCCGGCCCATCGTGGCCGCGACCGTCGGGCTGGAGCAGGTGGCAACCGTCCTGGCCGGTCACCGCCCGCCCGAGTGGGGAGATGCCCCCAAAGTGCACATCGACCCCCGCGCCTCGTTAGCCCCCGGGGCCACCCCATCAGTCCCGAGCCGGGCTCCCGGACCCCAGCTGTCACACTGGGTACTGGGTGGGGCCGGTGGTGTAGGTGCGCCCGGCGGGTGTGGTCCAGGTGTGGTAGCCGGGCAGGTGCTGCTGGAGGTTCCAGCCGGGGGCTTGTTTGGCGTGGTGGTGGTGCCGGCATCGGGGTCCGGCGTTGCAGGCGCAGGTTCGTCCGCCCTGGTCGTAGGGGATGGCGTGCTCGAAGTCGCAGCGGCGGGCCGCCCGCCGGCAGGGGGGCCAGTCGCATTCGCCGTCGCGGATCTCGACCAGGTGCCGGAGTGTGTCGCTGGGCTGGTAGCCGGCTGACTCGTGGCGGTGGTCGCAGTCGAGGACGGCGAGCGGCTCGATCCCGATGAGGAGTTCCCGGCTCCCGCCCGGGGGCTGTAGTCGCCAGCGCCCGTACCCGCCCGGCGGCCCGCTGTCTCCCTCCTGGGTGAACGCGGTGGCGCCCTGGCCGGCTGTTCCGGCCGTGCTGCCGCGTCTCACCCGGCTGGCGGGTCCGTTGCCGTTACTCGGTGCTGGCTGGCCGCCGGGTCTGATTCGGCTGCCCCGTCCGTCCCGGTTACCCGGTCTTTCCCGGCTGCCCGGCGCTTTCTGGCTGCCGGGTCTATCGGGGCCGGCGGGTGTGTCCCGGCGGCCCGGTTTGCCGCGGGCTGGCCGGGCGCAGCCGTGCGCGGTGGGGTGGCCGTCCTGGTCGGTGACGGTCACACACCAGGTGGTGCGGGGGTCGGGGGCGGCGGCGTGGGCCAGGGTGCGGGCCAGGGCGGGGTCGATCGCGCCGAGCCCGGTGGCTTCGCCGGGCCGTTCGGCCAGGCCGATTAGGGTGGCCAGCGGAATGGTCAGGTTGATCCGCGCGGCCAGGCCGCTGCCCGGTCCGCTGCCGGGGCCGCCACCGGCGGCTGCGCGGTGAGTGCCGCTGCCGTGGGCGGCGTCGTTGACCGGGACGCCATTGCCGCTGTCCCGGTCGCCGGTGCTCTCATCGCCCGCGGTCCCTGGGCCGCCATCGCCTCGCGTGGCGGCGTCCCCCGCGCCCGCGTCTGCCCGGGTGCCCGCGTCTGCGCGGGTGCCGGTGGCGCTGTCGTCTGCGGTCGCGTCCGTGGCCGGGCGGCTGCGGTGCTGACCGCTGCCCGGGGCGTCCCGGGGTTCGTGGCCGGTTGCGGGTTCGCCGGGGTCATTCGGGTGCGCCGGGCGGGAGCAGACGCCCAGGGCCAGGTCGAGGAAGGCGCGGGCGCGCAGCTGGTCCAGGGTGCCGTCCAGCCCGGCGGCTTTCAGGTCCCGGGCGCAGGCGGTGATGGCCTGGTCGGCGGCCAGCGCGTCGGCGGGCGGCAGGTCCCGGCCGCACAGGGCGGCGGTGCCGGCGTCTTCGCGCCACAGCTCGACCCGGGCGTCCCGCTGGGCGCGTTCCCGCCGCGCCCGGGCGGCATCGGGGTTGACCGTGACGACGGCCCGGGCGGTGACGGCCCGCAGCTGCCCGGGGGTCTTCCCGGCCGCGCCGTCCAGGATCAGGGCCTCGGCGGCGGCCGCCTCTTCGGGGGTCAGGTCGCGGGTGGCGTCGGCGATCAGCCGCGCCTTATACAGCGTGATGGTGCCCTCGTGCAGGGCCCGGGCGGTGCGCGGCAGCCGGACCGCCAGGTCGTGGGCGAGGTTCAGCGTCTTGTCGGCGGCCAGCTTCGCGGTGGCGGTGGCGGCGGCGAGCTCATCGCCGCAGAACTTCCCCCACCCGGCCGGCATCGCGGCCGCCCCGGCCGGCGGGCAGCCGGGCGCGGGACGGCGCCGGATCAGCTCCGCGATCACGGCGAGCTTGCGGGCGGCGGTCCACGATTCGAGCCGGTCCCAGGCCCGCAGCACCCCGATCAGCTGATCATCAGACGCCGCAGTACAGCGGCCATCGGCCCCGGTCACGTCCTCGGCGAACCCAGCCAGCGGCACCCCCGGAACCATGACGTCCAGCTCGTTCCCGGCAGCGAACCCCCCTGCGGGCCCGGCGGTCAGGCCGGACAGCGGCGGCGGGACAACAGCCCGCGGCAAGAACCCGGCGTCCAGCACCTCCGGCACCGCCTGTGCGGCGCGCCGCCTTCGCTGCCCGGACCCGGGTGAGCCCCCGGGAGCAACGGCCGGCGAACTGCCGGGGCCCCGGTCCCCGGCATCGGGCCCCTGGACGCCAGCATCCCCGCGCTCAACGTCCAGCCCGGGAGCGTCCCAATCCTCGATATCCAGCCCCGGAGCCTCCGGATCCCAATCCTCATCGTCCGGCCATGAACGGCCGCGGCCGTCGTCGTCATTTCGGGCTGCCCGGGCCCACGCCGGGTCGATTAACGTCCACGCGTCATCGTGCTCATCCGCTGACATGACCCACCTCCCCCAGCCCGGCAAATTCGCTGACAGTTTCGAATAGACTATCAGACCGGCCGAAGGTAATCTAGATCTATCGATCATAGTTTCGATAGAGAGGACGTTCGATAGAGGGGACGGTCGTCCGCGTGCGCCGATAGTCATCCGCGTGCGCCGATATAGGTCCCTGGCGTAAACCGTGCACCCCGCTCGCGGCCCGTTAGGCGTCGTCGGCGAGCAGGAAAGCTAGGCGCGCGGCCGCTACGGGGTGGCGGGGGTCACGCGCGGGCAGCTCGGCGGTGAGGCGCTCAAAGACCTCGAGGTCATCCCGCCCGGGCTCGCTCTGGCTGTAGTCCCACAGTGCCTCGACGCCCCGCCGATCCCTGGTGGCCCGGCGGTCCAGCAGGGCCCGGCGCAGCGCGGCCACGAATTCGTCCCGTTCCGCGCGGATCGCCGGAGCTTCGGAACGCGCCAGCAGCGGGGCCTGGAAGGCGCTCAGGGCGGCCTGCGTATGGCCGTCGCGCAGGGCGGCGGGCGCGGTGAGGAAGTCGGCGTCGATATCGGCCCGCAGCCGGTACGGCTTGGTCTGCAGGACCTGCTCGCCCAGCTGGGCCCGGAGCCGGTGCACCTCGGCCCGTGCGGTCGTCGGGTTCCCGTCCTCGCCGTACAGCTGGAGCGCCAGCTGCTCGGCTGTCAGGCCGCCGGGATGCAGGGCCAGCAGGGCGAGCAGCTCGGCGCGGCGCAGGGTGAGCGGCAGCTCGCGGCCGTCGAGCACGGCCACCGGCCGTTCCCGCAGGAACGACAGCGACAGGGCCGGGCGGCGCGCGGTGGCCGCCCCCGCCCGCGGCAGCCGCAGCAGATAGCCCTCGGGCAGGGGCTCCAGCAGCGCCTCGCGCCCGTCGTCGAGCAGGACGGTGTCGGACCCCGGCCGGACGTCGACCGGGCCGGCCACGCTTCGCCCGGTTCGGCGGCCAGCACCCGGCCGGTCGGCGTCAGCAACGCCCCCACCTCTCCGCGCAGCCCGGCCAGGTGGCGCATGTTCTTCGCCCGCAGCCGCTCGTCGCGAATGGCCATCTGCTCGCGCAGCTCGCTCTCGGCCAGTTCGGCGGTCGCGGTGACCAGGCTGATCACTGCAGGGTGGAACCCTTGCAGGTAGCCGCTGACATCGATCGCGCCGATCTGCCGGCCGGTGTCGGGGTCATGCACCGGCGCCGCCGCGCAGCTCCAGGTGTGGTACGTCCGCACCAGGTGCTCGGCCGAATAGATCTGCACCGGAGCGTCCACGGCCAGCGTGGTGCCCATCGCGTTGGTCCCGATGGCGTCCTCGGCCCACCGGGTCCCCTCGCACAGCCCCACCGGGTCGGCCCGCAGGCACACACCTATCGCGCCCTCCCGCCACAGGATGGTGCCGTGCACGTCAGTAACGATCATGATGTGCTGGGAGGCGTCCGCGATGTCGACCAGCATCTTCCGCAGCAGCGGCACCACGACGTGCAACGGATGAGCGGCCCGGACGTCCGCGATCTCGTCGGGGGCGTACACGAGCGGCGGCCGGTAGTCGTCCGGATCGATGTGCGCGGCCAGCGACCGCTCCCACGACTCGGCGATCAATGACCTGGCGGGCGCCGGCGGCACGGAACCACTCAGCGCCGCATCGTGCACCTGCTGCAGGACGCGGAATTGCTGGCGTGGATCGGGCGTCAGGTCCGCGGCCGGGCGCGGCCGGGCGGGCTTACCTGTCATCTGAGGGCTCCGATACACCTCCAGCCGACCGGCAGCGAACGTTAGTGCTGGTCGCGCGGCGGCTCTGGCGATCGTAACTCCGCCCAGTGGCCCCGGCAAGCGAGGGCCGCCCACCGCCCACGCCAGCCGCGCCCGCCAGCCGCGCCCGCATCGATGTGACGGTGACGTTTCCGGGCCGGGGCCGCGTGCAACGCCGTTGCAACGTCAACCCGCCTACTGTCCAGCGCACGATGTGATTCCCGGCACTGGAGGTTCCCAGATGACCAAATACGCGGCCCCGGGCAAGCCGGCAGCGTCGTCAGCTACCGGCCCCGTTACGACCACTACATCGGCGGCGAATACGTACCGCCCGGCACAGGGCCAGTACTTCGAGAACCCGACCCCGATCACCGGCGAGACCTTCACCGAGGTCGCCCGCGGGACGGCCGAGGACGTCGAGACCGCCCTGGACGCCGCCGAGGGCGCCGCCCCGGCGCTGGGGCCGGACCTCGGCCGCCGAGCGCGCCGACATCCTCAACAAGATCGCGGACCGCATGGACGCAGAACCTCGAGCGCTCGCCCTCGCCGAGTCCTGGGAGAACGGCAAGCCGGTCCGCGAGACGCTGGCCGCCGACATCCCGCTGGCGATCGACCACTTCCGGTACTTCGCGGGGGCGATCCGGGCCCAGGAGGGCTAGCCTCTCCCAGATCGACGAGCGACACGGTCGCCTACCACTTCCACGAGCCGCTGGGCGTCGTCGCGCAGATCATCCCGTGGAACTTCCCGATCCTGATGGCGACATGGAAGCTGGCCCCGGCCCTGGCCGCGGGCAACGCGGTAGTCCTCAAGCCGGCCGAGCAGACCCCGGCGTCCATCCACGTCCTGCTGGATCTGATCGCCGACCTGCTCCCGCCGGGCGTCCTCAACGTCGTCAACGGCTTCGGGGTCGAGGCGGGCAAGCCGCTGGCTCCAGCACCGCGCATCCGCAAGGTCGCCTTCACCGGCGAAACGACCACCGGCCGCCTGATCATGCAGTACGCGTCGCGAGAACCTCATCCCGGTCACGCTGGAGCTCGGCGGCAAGAGCCCGAACATCTTCTTCGACGACGTCGCCTCGACCACCGGGACGCCTTCTACGACAAGGCGCTGGAGGGCTTCGCGATGTTCGCGCTCAACCAGGGCGAGGTCTGCACCTGCCCGTCACGGGCGCTGATCCAGTCCGGCCATCTACGACGACTTCCTCGACGACGGCGGTCGAGCGGACCGAGAAGATCAAGCAGGGGCATCCGCTGGACACCGACACCGATGATGGGCGCCCAGGCCTCCAACGACCAGCTCGAGAAGATCCTGTCCTACATCGACATCGGTCCGCGAGGAGGGCGCGAAGGTCCTCACCGGGGGCGAGAAGGCCGACCTCGGCGGCGAACTGGCCGGCGGCTACTACGTCCAGCCGACCATCTTCGAGGGCAACAACAAGATGCGGATCTTCCAGGAGGAGATCTTCGGCCCGGTGGTGTCGGTGACCAAGTTCATCGACTACGACGACGCGATCAAGACCGCGAACGACACGCTGTACGGGCTCGGCGCGGGCGTGTGGTCGCGCAACGGCGACACCGCCTACCGCGCAGGCCGGACCATCCAGGCCGGCCGTGTGTGGACCAACTGCTACCACGCCTACCCGGCGCACGCCGCCTTCGGCGGGTACAAGCAGTCCGGGCATCGGCCGCGAGAACCACAAGATGATGCTCGACCACTACCAGCAGACGAAGAACCTGCTGGTGAGCTACTCGCCGAACGCGCTCGGCTTCTTCTGACCAGCCGCGACGGACTGACCCGCCGGGGGACGATCGGTACCCAGCGGGTCATCCGTCAAGGAGAAAGGAGACGGAAATGGTCCTGCACGAGCGGCGTGACCGACGGTGCGGCCGCCATGTTGCGCCAGCTGACCGGGCAGCATGGCCCGCTGATGTTCCACCAGTCCGGCGGGTGCTGCGACGGCAGTTCGCCGATGTGCTACCCGGACGGGTGAATTCCGCACCGGCCGTCCGATGTGCACCTCGGCGACCTGGAGGTCGAGGGGTTGGTCGAGGCCCGATCAGCTTCTGGATGTCCGCGTCCCAGTTCGGGTACTGGAGGCATACGCACCTGACCGTCGACGTCGTTCCCGGCCGGGGCAGCGGATTCTCTCTCGAGGCCCCCGAGGGGGTGCGGTTCATCATCCGCTCGCGGCTGTTCACCGAGGAAGAACTGGCCGCGGCCGGCAGCTGACCGCCGGCGCCCACCGCCGGCGCCTGACCGCCGGCGCCCGACCGCGCCCGGCGCCACGCTGGAGACCGGGTACCCCATACGGGCCAGGGTGCCCGCGGGTGAACTCCCGCATAGGTCCGTTCGGTCGTCCCTTCGTCGCGGCGGCCTGAATTCCCCGCGCAATTCCGCACAGGTCCAATCCCAAAGCGGCTGCCTCCCGTAGTGAAAGTGAGCGACGGGTAACCGGCCGGGGCCTGGCGCGGGCGCGTGCGATCGCACACGTTACCCGCGAGCCAAGGGAGACACGCGCATGGGCAGGGGATTTGTGAGGAAAAGAGCGGTGGGGCTGCTCTCAGTCGCCGCCGCGGCCACCGTAGCCGGGGTGCTCCCGGCCGCGGCCGGCACCGGAGGGGGCGGTTCCTTCGTCGGCGGCCTGCACACGCAGACCAAGGTAGCCAGCACCATTCCGGCCAACGGGGACGTCAATCCGTACGGGGTCGCGATCGTTCCCCGCAGCCAGGGCCAGCTCGACGCCGGAAATGTGCTGGTCAGTAACTTCAACAACGCGCCGACGGCGGCCGCGACCGGCGGCGAGCAGGGCCGGGGCACCACGATCGTCGAGGTGTCGCCCGGCGGCCACCAGAAGCTGTTCGCGACGATCCCGGCGAATTCCGTTCCAGGCGGGGTGGGGCTGACCACCGCGCTGGTGGCGCTGCGCTCGGGATGGGTGATCGTCGGCAGCCTGCCGACCTCCGACGGGATGTCCGCGACCATGAAGCCCGGCGAGCTGTTCGTCCTGGACTCGTGGGGTCACGTGCGGGAAGTCATCCGCGGTCACGGGATCAACGGCCCGTGGGACGCGACCGCCCTGGACCTCGGTTCGGTGGCCGACGTGTTCGTCTCCAACGTGCTGAACGGCATCACCAACGGGCAGCCGTCCACCACCACCCAGGGTAACGTGGTCCGGCTGACGCTGAAGCTGACCGGATCGGAACCACAGGTCATCGCCAGCAGGGTGATCGCCAACGGGATCGCCGTCCGTACCGACCCGGCGGCCCTGATCATCGGCCCGACGGGGGTCGCACTGAGCTCCGACGGGACCCTCTTCGTGGCCAACACCGTCAACTCCCGCATCGCGCGGATTCCGAACGCGGTATTCCGGTCGCACCCGGTCAACGCGGGTGCCGCATCGGCGACGGTCTCGGCCGGCACGCCCCTCAACGGCCCGCTGGGCCTGGTCCTCGCGCCCAACGGCCACCTGCTGACCGTCAATGCCGGTGACAACAACCTCATCGAGCTGACCCAAGGCGGCAAGGTGGTAACCGTGCGCAACCTGGACACCGCCGACCCGCCTGGCGGCGCCCTGTTCGGCCTGGCCACGACCGCACAACCGCGTCAGGTCTACTTCGTCAACGACGACAGCAACACCCTGAACGTCCTGCGCTAACCGCAAGGGAGACCAAGCGCTGCCGGCGGCCTGAGGGGGGCCGCCGGCAGCGACATTCCTAGGAATCGCGGTCCGCCCAGGCCAGGAACTCGCGCGCGGCGCGGGTCCCGGACGCCATCGCACCTTGTACCGAGCCGGTCGCCCGGTGGTCACCGCAGACGTAGCGGCGGGGCCCGATCCGGGTGGGCAGGCTGAGCGGATGCGGCGCCGGCATCGCAGGCAGCGCGCCGTGCACGGGATACGTGGCCAGGTGCTCCCAGCCGGCCGTCTCGGCGCCGTACATCTCGGCGAGCCGCGCCCGGACATCAGGTTCACGCCCGCTGGCGTCGCCGAGCACCGAGGAGGAGACGAGCGCCCTGCGGTCGGCCGCGTACGAGGGCGTGACCTCGGTGAGCACGACCGTGTTGAGGATCTTGCGTTCGGTGTCGACGAGCAGGGTCGGCTCGGCCAGCGGGGACGACGGCGCTGCGTGGTAGAAGGTCGTGACGGTCCGCATCGCCGGGACGCTCAGGCCGGGGAGCAGGGCGGCGGCCTCGGCGGCGCCGGTCGCCACGATCACCGCCCGTGCGGGGGCTTCGGTTCCGTCCGCCAGCGCCGCACCGTCCTCGGTGAGCGCGCGGACCGGCGTTTCCAGCCGAACGGTCCCGGCCGGGAGTGCGGCCGCGAGCTGCTCCGGCACCCCCTGGATGCCGCGCCTTGGCAGGCAGAGGGTGCCCCGCAGCATGCTCCGCCAGACCAGGTGGAAGAAACGGCCCGACGTCTCCAGCTCGTCCTCGAGGAAGACCCCGGCCAGGAACGGCCGGAAGAACAGCTCGGACAGCGCGGGTGAGATGCCGGCCTCGGTCAGCGCGGCGAACGTGGCCCGGTCCGGCTGCCGTTTGATCAGGCTGACCGGCAGCAGCATGTCTGCGGCGCAGAGCCGCGCCAGCGCGATCGCGTCGGACGGCCGCGCCAGGCGCCCGCGCACCAGGTCCGCCGCGCCGCTGGGCTGGCGCGTCGGGTCCGCGAACCGCAGCCGGCGGTCCCCGGCGTGCAGCAGGACGCCGGGCGTGAACGGCCTCAGCTGCAGGGCGGCCAGGTTGATCCGCCGCTTGACCTGCGGGTAGGACGTGTTGAACACCTGGAAGCCGCGGTCCAGCAGGAATCCTCGCTGCCGGTCGGTGCGCATCCGGCCCCCGGCGCCATCGGAGGCGTCCAGGACCTGGACGGGCACGCCGGCGGCCGTCAGGTCGAGCGCGCAGGCCAGGCCCGCGACCCCCGCTCCCACGACGATCACGGGCGGTTCGCTGCTCGGTGGCATCGGTCTGTTCCCCCAGCTCGGGTGGCCTGCTGGCTTCCACCCTCCGGAAGTACTTTCTACCCAGCCTGCCCCGGCCAACCCTGTCCGTTTCGTCCAGCTCTACCGGCGGCGGTTGCGTGGCCGGTCAGGCGTTCCGTGGTCGCGGCTAACCGGCTGCCGTAGTCCGCCGATTCGATGAGTTTGCGGAGCTCGGGCCAGGACTCGGCCAGGGCGGGGTGCAGCGGGTAGCCGCCAACCTCATCCACGGGAATCCAGCGCAGGTCGCTGGTCTCCCAGTTGGACCGGATCGTGACGGGCGAGGCGGGGGGCACCCGCACGGGGAACGTGACGTAGGCCCATCCGCTGACGCAGCCGTACCGGTGGCTCTCCGCGGCTTGCTCTTCGGCCAGCTCCAGGCCGCCGGCCTCTTCGTTGGCTTCCCGGACCGCCGCTTCCCAGGGCGTTTCGCCGGGCTCGATGGCCCCGCCGATCGTGCCCCAGGTGCCGCCCTGATGGGTGCCGTGACTGCGCAGGGCGAGCAGTACCTGCACGCGGCCGGACGTGACGGCGAACGGCAGCAGGCCAGCCGCACCCCGAACGCCCCAATGCCGCCCATGCACCTCGCAGATGATCCATCCGCTCATCTCCGCACCCACCCGCTCATCTCCACCAGCCTAGGTGCCGCCAGCCAGTACGCTGGTGGCCACAGCGCGGCGGGCGGGCGGGTGAGAGCAGGCATGATGACGGGGACTTCCGGGGTGCCGGGTGAGCGGTCCGCTGAGGCCGGGATACCGGCCGAAATTGATGTCAGCAGACCGCACCCGGCGCGCATCTACGACTACTTTCTCGGCGGCAAGGACAACTTCGCCGCCGACCGCGCCCTGGCCAGCAAAGTCCTGGAAAGCTGGGGCACGGTCCGCACCGCGGTCCGGGAGAACCGGGCCTTTCTGGGCCGGGCCGTCCGGTACCTGGCGGGCGAGGCGGGCATCTCCCAGTTCCTCGACATCGGCACCGGCCTGCCCAGCGCGAACAACGTGCATGAGGTCGCTCAGGCCATTACGCCGGGGGCCCACGTGGTGTACGCCGACAATGACCCGATCGTGCTCACGCACGCCCGGGCGCTGCTGGCGAGCGGCCCGCAGGGCGCCACCGCCTACCTGGACGCCGACATCCGGGCGCCGGAGAAGATCCTCGGCGACCCCATCACCCGATCCACGCTCGATTTCACCAGGCCGGTCGCGCTCATGCTGGTGGCCGTGCTGCACTTCATCCCGGACGAGGACGGGCCGCGGCGAATCGTGCAGACCCTGGTGGATGCGCTGCCGTCGGGCAGTTATGTGGTGGCCTCGCACGCGACCGCAGAACACAACCCGGAGGGCCTGTCCGGTGCCGGCCGGGCGTACCGGGAGGGTGGCATGCGCGGCGCGCTCCGGACCTCGGAAGAGTTCGCCGACCTCGCGTTCGGCGGCCTGGAGCTCGTCGACCCGGGTGTGGTGCTGGTGTCCGAGTGGCGACCCGAGGGAAACGGCATCCGGCCGATGCCCAGCGAGGTGAACACGTACGGCGGCGTGGCCCGCAAGCCCTGACGCCTCGACCGCTTTCCCAGGACCAGCTGAGCGGGATCAGCTGAGCGGATCAGCTGAGCAGGGTGCGGCCGTACCAGTCACCGGCGTGGGTCACACCCGGCATGGTGTAGAAGTATCCGCCGCCGAACGGCTGGACATTCGTCAACGAGCGGCTCATTGACCAGGCGTTCCTGGATCGTCTCGAATTGCCGCCGGACGTCCTGCGGGTAGGTCAGCACCGCCGCGAAGCTGGCCGCCACCGTCACGGCACCCAGCACGCCCAGCCATACCGGGGCGGTCAGCGCCCGGCGGTTCGCGGCCTCTGGCGATGCCGTCTTGCGCAGCGCGTCGACAAACCGGGCGGACTCGCCGATGTAATCTGCCGCACTCGCCGGGGCGTGAACCAATAAGGTTCTGGTGCGCGTTGCGCTCCATCCGGGTCCTCGTTCACTCCGCTGCCCGGTCCGCGGGAGCCGCGCTCCATCCGGGCGTCCGCCTCACACAGGCGCGCCAGTTCGCGACGGGAGGCTGGCACGTGAACGGGACGCCCGCCCGGCGTACGAAGGCCTCACGTGCGGCGGGGGCCTGTGCGGCTGCCACGGCGATCCTGCTGCTGGCGGCACTACCGGGATGTGACGCCCACGCACCCGCCCGGCGTGCTGTCACCCGGACTAGTCTCGCACCGGCCGGTATATCAAAGGCGACCGACCCGGCCGCGGCCGCCCAGGGCGCCCCGCAGGCCACGGGCGAAGGTCAGTCTGCCTCGCCGCCCGCCCGCCCGCGGCAGAACCCGCTGGGGACGGCGGCCGCTTCCTACCTCGCCTCCCGCAGCGGCACCGTGGTGGCCGCGGTCTACGACGTCGGCACCGGGCAGACGTGGAGTCTCGGGCCCCGGCATCCCCAGGCAGAGGCGAGCATCGTCAAGCTCGACATCCTCGAAACGCTCTACGCGCAGCAGCGGGACGGCTCGGCGTCGGCGCCGCCGGATCGGTCGCTGGCGCAGCGGATGATGGAGGACAGCGACAACTCCGCCGCCACCAGCCTGTGGAACGCCGTGGGCGGGCCCGGGCAGATCCAGTCGTTCAACGCGGCCGCCGGGCTCACCCACACGCTGCCCTCATCCTGCGTGAGCTGCCCGGGGTTCGCGTGGCCGGGATGGGGCCTGACGACCACCACCCCGGCCGACCAGATCGCCCTGCTCCGCGAGGTGGTCGAGCCGAGCACGCTGCTGACCGACGCGCAGCGCAAGGGCGTGCTGGACCTCATGGAGAACGTGACTCCCGCGCAGCGCTGGGGGGTGACCGGCGGCGTGCCGCTGCAGGCGACGGTCGCGCTGAAGGACGGCTGGCTGCCGCTGAACAGTGCAAAAACGAACTGGCAGATCAACAGCATCGGGTGGGTCAAGGGCAGCGGGCGCGATTACCTGATGGCCGTGCTCACCACCGGCAACCCGACCGAGCAGTACGGCATCGACACGATCAACCGGCTGTCCGCCATGGTCTGGGCGAACCTGCGATGATCGCGGAAATTCAGGATCAAGTTCACGATCAATTGCCTTAACGGACATGGCTGCGGAGCTGACCACGTCAGAGCTGGCTAGTCCGGTACTGGGTCAGCCCGTATTTGGTGGCGATCGCGTTCCAGCTGGTCACGAACGCCGTCTTGTCGTTCGTCGCCTGGCCGTCGGGGCCGACCGACGCCTGGTAGTTGGCGTTGGCGTGGTCGTTCGGCTTGCACCCGCCGGCCGCCTCGTCCTGCGCCCACTTGCCAAGATCGGTGTCCACGGCGGCCGACGCCTGCCACGCGCCGGTCAGTTCCTGGAGCATCGCCGCGGGCAGCGCGGAACGCCCGGACAGGCCGGCGAGCTGCTGGAGCAGGCGCTGCCGCGAGGCGGCCGCGTTCTGGAAGACCTGCGGGGCCTGGGCCAGGGCAGCTGTGCAGTGCTCAACGGCGCCAACCGCGTTCACGATCGAGCTGCGGTCGGTGGCTGTCTGCGCCAGCAGGGCGGCCAGGCTGGCGGCCGCGGCCCGCTGCGACGGGGCCGCCGTCGCGCCGTTGCGCGCCGGCTGTTTCGTGGTGGGCTGGGCCGCGGCGCTGCCGCCCGTGATGCCGTGCAGCGAGTGCGCGATGAGCACGGCCGGCACGACGATGACCGCAGCGACCAGGGCAATGAGGCCGGCGAGCAGCAGGCGGCGGGGACGCTCCCTGGTCCCGGTGTCCTGGCCCGCGCCGGGGGCCGGCGACGGCTCCCATTGCGGGCGCAAGCCCACGTCGTTCATCCAGTTCCGGGAGAACTGGGCCGTATCGCCGGTGGCCGGCGCCGGGTAGAGCGGCCCGGTCGCGGTGGGCGGTCCCGGAGCCGGGAGCGCGGACGCGGCCGCCGGGTAGGCGGACGGCAGCGCCAGCCCCTGCGACGGCGCCGCCGGACCGTTCTGGAGCCGGGCGGTGGCGTCGGAGCTTCCGGGCGGCCGGGGTGCGTCCTGCGGGGGAAAGCCGAAGCTGTCCGGCGGTTTGGGCGGACGGGCAGCCGCCAGACCGGACCCGTCGTCCGCGGGGAACCGGGAGGCCTCGGGCAGGAAGCGGGGTGCCTCCGGCGGGAAGCGCGTGCCTTCCGGAGGGAACGGGACGTCCTGGGGCGGGAAGCGGGAGCCGTCGGGCGGGAACGGAGCATTCGGCGGCGGGAACGGGGCGTCCTGCGGCGGACGGGCGGAACCGGGCGGCGGGAGCAGGGCCCCGTCGGGCGGGACGGCGGAGGCGTCCCAGGCAGGAGGAAACGGAGGGGGCTGGAGGTCGCGTGTAGCTCCATCGTGCTCACCCGTCACGGCAGGTTGCGGACTGTTCGCCGCGGCAGGCTGTCCGCAGTTCGCGCAGAAACGGGCGTCCTGCTTCAGTTCACTGCCACATTGAACGCAAAACCGCCGGTAACCCCCCATGCGTCTCCTGATTCGCTCGCGGGTACGTCGGATGTGCGCACGGAACGACCGGGAAAAGCTCGATCGCGCCAATCTGGGCCAGCATATTGGCTTTGCGCCGGCGGGGAGGGGGCAATGCGACCTCTCGCTCAGCCCGAGCTCAGACGGTCGCCGCGAACACGGGGGTGGTCCTCAGCGCCTGTCGTGCCGTCCCGGCAGCCTGTTACCGGGCGATGAACAGGTACTCGCGCGCGGTGCGGCGGCGGGCGGCGGCGTGCGTGCCGAACGAATAGGTGTGCTCGACCGGCCGGATCTGCACGTCGTCCTTGACCTCGCGCAGCAGGGTCTCGATGGTGGCCACATCCGGCACCGCGTTGGAGGAGTACGACAGCACGATGACGGAGCCGCGGAACTGGGCCAGGGTGCGGCGCAGCGCGCCGGTAACGGTCCGGGCGTAGGAGAACGGCGTGTACCGCTTGGCCAGCTTCTTCGTGCGGGTCTGCGGCATGATCTGCTGGCCGCGCCAGTACGTGCTCAGCCCTTCGAGGAAGTGGTACCGCTTGATGTAGCAGTTGTCGTCCCTCGGCGGTGCGTAGGGCGGATCGAGGTACACCAGGTCGAACGCCTGCGGGCCGACGTCGAAGACATCCCCGGTCCGGGCGGTGCAGGGCTGCCCGCTGTCGAAGACCACCCGGTTGTACCCGGCGGCCCGCTCCCGGAAGTGCTCGCGCAGCGGCAGCCGCAGGTCCCGGCGGCCGTCGTCGTAACGTAGCCCGGTCACGGTGAAGACGCCCCGGGGCTGCTTGCGCGCCGCCGCGAGCACCAGCGCAGAGACGGCCATGGCCCGTTTCGCGCCGGTCAGCTGGTCTACGTGTGACCAGGCGGAGTCGAGAAACCGGAGGTCCTCGCCGGTAAAGTACAGGCCCTCGAACGTGCGCTGGATAAAGTCCCGGTCGTCCGCGGCCGGGCCGCAGATCGCGCCGATGTCCTCCGCGGTCAGGGTGACTCCCTGGTTGACCACGGTGGCCTCGGAGATGGCCGCCGGGAAGTGCAGGAAGTCGTTCGCGGTGACCTGGTAGCCGAGCGCCTTCAGCAGGTAGGACACGACCCCGCTGCCAGAGAACGCGTCGAGCGCGGTCGCCCCGCCCACCTCGTCGAATACCGCGGCGAGGTGCGGGACGAGGCGGTACTTGGAACCCATGTAGCGCAGCCGCGGAAAGGCGCCGGTCCGGCTGAGGGCGCCTGGCAGGTCAGCCCGGGGCACCCCGGCGGCGGCGGTCACGCGCACCATCGTCGCATCTGCCGGGCCGACGGGTTCCCGGACGCGCCGTCTACCTCCCGGGTAGCAGGGTCACACCCGCGTGGCCGTCAGCCAGCGATGTCGCCGGCAGGTATTCGGCGCCTGCGCCCGGGTCACCATCCCGGGCTGGAATTCGCCGGAAGCGCGGATCAGTTGTCCCGCTGCGCGCCCCGGGTGTCACTTTGGGGTATTCGCACGAAAACCCATTAGCCGCGTGATCTTGTCGCAACCCCGCCCTGGACGTACGCTTCTGTCTGCTGCCCGCTCGCCGGGACGGGGCGCGCGGGACGCGCGATTGTGGGGTCTCCGGAGAGTGCAGCGCCCGGCCTGGTCCTGGTCGCGACCGGCTTTTTCTGGAAAGATCGGGACGAACCCCCCGAATCCTCCGGTTTTCGGCAAGTCGGCCTGCAGATCGGTACACCACTGGCACTGGCTCCGCGTCACTTAGGAGACAGCGAGGAGAAGACGTGAACGTGAAAAGAGCCGTAGCCGCCGCCGCAAGTGTCCTCGGGACACTCATACTCGTGGTTGCACTGGGCGCCGGCTACTTCGCGGGTCACAGCAGCGCGCGCTCCGTGGCCGCTACCGTCAGCCATTCGGCCGCCCGCAATGCGGCGCCGGTCAAGGCGACGCTGGACGCGATGATCTACGGCGACAGCACGAGCGTGCCGGCGATTTACGGCGACGGGAACGGTGTGTCGTCGGGGATTTACGGTGACGGGAACGGTGTGTCGTCCGGGCCGGGCAGCTCAACGACCACCACCACCAGCGGTAACACGATCACCGTCACGCCCACGGGCAGCACCCCGGTCATATCGGCCGCCATCTACGGCGACTAGGGCCGATTAGCCAGCCGAACGGGCCCGCGAGGGGTGGTGACCGGCCTCAGGCCGGATCGGCACTGCTGGGTCTGGCGCTGCGCTGGATCAGCGCGCGGCTCTCAGCTCCGCCGAGGCGTTATACGCCTCGTCCAGGGCCGCGGTCATCATGTCCGCCGCCTGCCCCGCGGCCGCGAGGGCCTCGGTCACCTCAGCGACAGACAGGTCAGGGTCCTGGCCGGAGTCGTGCGCGACCTGCCCATCCTCGTGATGGGTGACCAGGAAGCGGGCCAGCTCCTCGCATAGCTGCGGCAGGCCCTGGCCCATCAGGCCGAGGCTGGCGATGACGTCACGGACCTCCCTGGGGCCGGTCAGCTCTCCGCCGCCGTGCGTCAGGTGGTTCAGCGCGCTGATAGCTTCGGCCGCCTGGCGGGCGATCTCCTGTACCGTCATCGTGCTGGCCAGCTGGTTGGGCATCTGTCTCCTCGGGGCTCGCGGTGCGGGGCCGCTCACCACGCTACCCGCGCCGGGCCGTAGATCCCACGTTCCGCTCAGGCCGCGTCGTGGAAGACGAGCCCGAGGCTGAAACGCCGGCCGGAACGGATCACCGACACGCCGTGCCGGACGGGTGCCACCGACCAGCCGTTCCGGGACTTCACCGGGCGGTCGCGGGTGGTGAACACCAGCCCGTGGCCCTGCGGGATCAGGGTGGCGGTAGCGCGGGACTGGGCCCGGGGACGCTGTTCGTAGAGCAGGAACTCGCCGCCGGTGTGATCGGTGCCGGGAGCACTGAGGTTGATCACGACCTGGAGCGGGAACACCAGCTCGCCATACAGATCCCGGTGCAGGGCGTTCCAGCCGCCGGGACCATACCGGAGCAGGATCGGCGTCGGCTTGGTCTGGCCGGCGGCGTGGCACATCTCCAGCCAGTCCTCCAGGCGGTCCGGCCAGGGGGTCTCCCGGCCCAGCCGGGACCACCAGTCCCGGGCAATCGGCAGGAGCTTCGGGTAGAGCGCCTCCTTGAGCGCGGTGACGGCCTCCGGGAACGGCTCAGCGAAGTAGCGGTATTCGCCCTCGCCGAAGCGGTACCGGCCCATGTCGATCGTGGCCCGGAACCGGGAGTCGTCGGGATAGAGCGCCGCGATACCGGCGGCCTCGCCGGGGGTGAGCAGCGGCCCGGTCAGCGCACAGCCGTAGGCGTCCAGGTCGTCCTGGACCGGGTCCCAAGGGGCGGCGCCGGTGCGGTCCGGCCACGGGGCGACCGCGCTCATGCCGCGGCCTCCAGGCTGAGCAGCGTCCGTTTGGCGTCCGGGCCGCCCAGATACCCGCCCATCTGGCCGTCAGACCGGACGACACGATGACACGGCACGACGACGGGCAATGGGTTGGTCGCGCAGGCGGTACCGACCGCGCGGACCGCCTTCGGGCTGGCCGGCCAGCTGAGCGACGGCGGCGTAGCTGGCCGTGCGGCCGTAATCGATCTCGGTCAGGTGGCTCAGCACGGTCCGCCGGAAACCCGCCGACAGCTGCAGGTCCAGCGGCAGGTCGAAGCGGCGCCGATGGCCGGCGAAGTACTCGCCGAGCTCCCGGGCGGCCGCGTCCAGGCGGCCGGGAGCGTGCAGAATGCGCGGGCTGATCCTCATCGCCAGGGTCTGCAGGACGGCCTCGTGGCCCTCGCTGGCGTAGGCGACGCGGATCAGGCCCTGCTCGGTCGCGGCCAGCAGCAGCGAGCCGACCGGGCTGTCGATGGTCCGGTAGGCCACATCCAGGATGCCGTCACGCTGGGCTGCGGCCGTCAGCCGTTCGTGCAGCCGGCTCAGCTCGGCGGGAGCGGCCGGGAAGGCGCGGGTCAGGTCGCGGGCCAGCTCATCGGGGTTCAGTTCATCGGTGTTCATCATTGGCTCCTCACGCGAGCGCCCGGGTAGGAGCGCCGGAGTTTGGCGATGCCGTCGGCGGCGGCGCGCCGCGCGGCATCCGCGGTGCCGCCGAGGATGGCGGCGACGTCGCCGTACGGCAGGCCGGCCAGGTAGTGGTAGGCCACGGCCTGTTTCTGCCGGGCCGGCAGCCTGGTCAGCGCCTCGGCGAGGTCGCCGTCCAGGCCCCGGTCGCCATCGTCAGCGGTGGCCCCGGCGTCTGGGATCTCGGCCAGCGGGACGGCCCGGCGGGCCGCTGCCCGGGTGACGTCGATGGCCTTGCGGTGCGCGATGGTCACCAGCCAGGCTTCGACGTTCGCGTCAGCGGGCAGGCCGGGATAGGCCTTCATCGCCGCCAGGAACGTCTCCGACCAGGCGTCATCGGCGTCTGCCGGGCCGAGAACGGCGCGGCAGACGCGCAGGACGGTGCCACCGTGCGCGGAGACGACCGTCTCGAACGGCGGTTTGCCAGTCATGCCCTGAAGACGTCCCGATACTCGGTTCCGTGAGGTCGCGTGCGGTTCATTCTCCCCATGCGGCCCGATGGGGGGCACACGGTGACCTCACGAACGGCGGCGCTGCCGCGTTTACCCAGGGAAGCCATTTCCGGAGGAGGAAAGTCATGACCGGCACGGCCACGACTACCGCCGAGCACACGGTGCACCGCACCCCGCTCGGCGACCTGACGATCGTGCGGGACGCCGGGCGGCTCGTCGGCCTGTACTTCCCGCATCACTGGTACCGGCCCGATCAAGCCTCGTTCGGCAGGGAAACGGACCGGGGGTTCGATGACGCCCGCCGTCAGCTGGACGAGTACCTGGCCGGCGCGCGGACCATTTTCGACCTGCCACTCGATGCCCGGGGTGACGAACTGCAGCGGCGGGTCTGGGAGCTGATCGCGCAGGTCCCGTACGGGGAGACGACGACCTACGGTGACCTGGCCCTGCGGCTGGGCGGCGGCGTCACGGCCCAGGAGACCGGCGCCGCGGTGGGCCGGAACCCGTTGTCCATCCTGATCCCGTGCCACCGGATCGTCGGCAGCACCGGCAAGCTGACCGGCTATGCCGGCGGCCTGAAGCGCAAGCGGTTCCTCCTGGACCTGGAGCAGGCACACGCGGGGCATACCCCGGGCCTATGGTGAGTCCTGCGGCCTGTCCGGGGTGGTCGGGTGGCCGTTGCCGGCCCGGTAGGTCCGCCGGAACTGCTCGTCGGTGACCGGCCACCGTTCACCGCCACGTCCTTCAACGACCCAGTCTCCGGCCCGGGCGATGGCCCGGCCTTCGATCGTCCGCAGGATCTGGGTCTCGCTCACCTGCCAGGCGGTGAACATGCCGGTGCGGAGCCACTTCTCCCCGCCAAGCGGCTGGTGGCTGGCACGGAATTCGGCGTCCCGGACCGTCCGTTCGTCGCCGGAGTCGTCAAAGACCCGCCAGTCGCCGGCGTCACCGCACAGTTCATCACGGGACTCATCACGGGACTCATCACGGGACACACCGCCGGACCGCCGGGTCCACATCCGCCGGGCATCCAGCCGCTTCGCTTCAACGGTGCCGATCCGCCGGAAAAGAGCGGCCCCAAGCGGTCCGCCGGCCGGCACGACGGGCAGAAAGCCCACGTCTTCCAGCTGCACCAGCTGGGATCGCAGGTACTCGATCTGGCGGGAGCGCTCGTCCGCCGGAAGGTCGGCCCAGGGGACCACCCGGTTGTTGACGAGCGCTACGCGGTTCGCCAGCCTGCGCCGGGCGGGACGATCCCGGCCGGCGGACCAGCCCGCCGCCAGCCGTCGCCGGAACCACCGGGTGTGCTCCGCCCGCGCGACCTGCTCCAGGTCATGTTCGCTCAGTTCGATGAAACTGCCGGGCGCGACGGAGCGCGCAGGCACCCACCGGCGCCCGCGCTCCACGACCGCAGCCATGATCGAACGCAGCTGGAGGATGTTGTCCTGGCGGATGAACTCGTCGAGCGCAGCCCAGGGCCGCCGGGTAAGGGCCCGTGGGTCGCCGGGCACGGCCGGATGGCGGAGACGGAAACATTCGTGCCAGTGCCTGGCGACCCTGGTCCAGGCGTCGGGCGGGACCTCACCATCCACGAGCAGAGACCGGTGAAATGGCCGCAGCGAGTCGAAGATCGGGTCGCTCGTGCCCGCCCCGTCTGATGTCAGCGCGAAAACGGGGATCGCCGGATGCAGCCGTGCCACCCGGCCTGCCTCGTGCATCGTGCGTTCGGACAGGGTGTCGGCGATGACCACGGCGGTCTCGGCGGCACCGGCCGGCGTCATGCCGTCCAGCATGGCGAGCAGCCCTTCCGGCCATGTCTCCGGCCTCGGGAACACGGCGGGCAGGGCCTGGCTCATCGACCGGGAACACGTGGCCAGGTATTCGCGCCGCAGATCGTGGGAGCGGCGGTCAATCAGCAGGACGCGCTCCAGCGGGAACGTGGCCAGCAGGTCCGCGGTGCCGGAGAGGGCGGCAGGAGCATCGCCGATGGCCGCGGCCGCCCTCAGTTCCTGCCGCTCCCAGGCCTGGCGGCCCACTTCGAGCAGGATGGCGAGGGCCAGGGCGCTGTCCCCGCACAGCAACAGCTGCTGTGCCCCGGTGCGGGCCAGCTGGCTGGCCAGGCCCGCGGCCGTGGTTTCCTGCGAACTTAACGCATCTTCGAAGTACCGCCGGACGCGCCGGCATGCCAGCCGCGCCAGTGCTGCGCGTGCCGGGGATCATCGATGCGCATGACGAGGTGCGGCCGCCTTTCCGGATCGGGCCGGTAGCGGCCCAGAATGGTACGGGCCGTGGCCAGGATCGTCTCATTCTCTGCCACGTCCGGTCGCAGCGCATACAGATAGCTCAGCGCGCATCCGCGCCATCCGGCGAAGACCGGCAGCAGAATCCGCGCCGAAGCCGGGTCCCCCACCATGACGTGGGCCCCAGTGCCGCGGGCCTCATCAAGCAACGGATGACTGCCGTCCGGCTCGACGACCACGATGCTGGCAGGCCGGCGCGTCTCCGCCAGCCGGTGCAGCAGGGGCATCGTCATCGCGTCCAGCCCGGTGAACACGATCGCGTCCTTGACGAACCGGGCCCGGAAACGCTCGAGCGGCTGCCGCCACAGCACCGCCGCCACGGCCAGCGCTCCGATCAGCGTCGCGGCCAGGCAGACGATCTGCCCGAGCTGCAGCGCCAGCGGTGGCTGTCCCGGACAGACGCTGGTCTGGTAGGCAGATGGCGGGTTCCCCACGTACAGGCCGAGAACCCACGCCACCACGACCGTCCTGGTTTCCCCGCCCCGGCAGGGCAGCAGCGAGGTCGTGCCGAGCGCTCCGCCGATGAGCACCATGGCCACCACGGTGGTAAGCCCGACCGTCACGGTGGCGCGCCTGCGCGGCCACCAGAAACAGGTCAGCGCGAGCAGCCATACCGCGAGGGCGGCCACCAGCGTCAGGTCACTGGCCGGCCGCAGCGCCACCCGCCACCAGGCATGGCTGAGATACAGCCACTTCTGGTCGTGCGCGGATACCCACCCGCCCCAGCAAATGTACGCCGTGACGGCCGCACCAGACAGTGCAGGAACCAGCCAGGTAACACGGCGATCCACGCGGACCCGCCGGAGCCGGCGGCTGAATCCATCCACGTGCGTGCGACACCCATCAATAACGCGGTTACCAGCGAAAAGAACCTGCCGGATTTGCCCGGTAAATCACGAACCTGCCTCGACCCTGCCACGCAGGCCGGGCGATGTCGAGATAGGTTTCGCCGGTCAGATCCCGGGGAATATCAATTCGTTGCGCATTTGAGATTCCATATGCGGGACACGCTCATGCTTCCGGGAATACCGTATGCCCGTGCATGACACGGCTCGACGGCTCGGTGAGGATTCGTTGCTGCCCCAGAACCTCTCGGCCGCCGGGCTTGTCCTATGCCTAAGCTGATTACTTAGAGTGTATGTACTATCACTTAACGTTTGGATCGGGACCGGCAGTCTTCCCGGAACGCCGTAGCTTCGCAAAGCTCTTATTTTCGGTCACCAGCAGCGGCATTTGCCGCCAAACCTGATAGGCGGACAAATGCCTTCGACCACCGAACTCCGGCCGGCAGTTACATCGTCACTCGTCGATCTTCGCGGTGTGCCGCTTGGTGAGATAGCCGTCCTCGCCGAGCCCGCTTTTGACGAGGCGATCATGCGCATTCTGCCCGAGGAGCCGCCGGTGGCCCCGGTGCCGGTCGCGGCGTTTCAGTCCGCCATCTGATTTCAGAGTTCCGAGTGCAAAGGCCGCCCGTTCCGCTCGACCAGTTCGTGCTGAAGGTGCACAGCCGGTGTGACCTGGCCTGTGACCACTGTTATGTCTACGAGAGCGCGGACCAGAGCTGGCGAGGCCGCCCGACCGGCATGCCGGATGAGGCGATCTCGCGGACGGCCGGACGTATCGCTGAACACGCGGCCCAGCACGGCCTGAGCGCGGTACAGGTCGTGCTGCATGGCGGGGAGCCCTTGCTGGCCGGCCCGGTCCGGCTCCGGAAGATCCTCGCCGAACTGCACGCGGCGCTGCGCGGAGTGTGCCACCTCGACGTGCGCATCCATACCAACGGCGTGCGGCTGGACGAGAAGTTCTGCGAGCTTTTCGCGGAGTACGGGGTCAAGGTTGGTATCTCCCTGGACGGTGACCGGGCCGCCAACGACCGTCACCGCCGGTATGCCAACGGACGGAGCAGCTACGACCAGGTGGTCCGGGCCATCACGCTGCTGCGCACCATCCGGTTCCGGCACCTGTACGCGGGGATCCTGTGCACGATCGACGTGACCAACGACCCGGTGGCGGTGTACGAGGCATTAATGGCGCTGGAGCCGCCCCGGGTCGATTTCCTGCTGCCGCACGCCACCTGGGACGAGCCGCCCGCCCGGGCCCAGGGCGCCCGGAGCGAGTATGGGGACTGGCTGATCACCATCTTCGATCGCTGGCTGGCCGATGGGCGCCCGATGGGGATCCGGACGTTCGAGTCCGTCCTATCCACCCTGACCGGCGGGCGGAATCAAACCGAGGCGCTCGGGCTGGCGCCGCCCAGTCTCGCCGTCATCGAGACCGACGGCACCTACGAGCAGGTCGATTCGCTGAAGGTCGCCTTCGACGGGGCCCCGGCGACGGGCCTGAACGTCTTCGAGCACGGCCTGGACGTGCTCGCGCGGCATCCCGGCATCGTCGCGCGCCAGCAGGGGCTGGCTGGGCTCTGCCGCACATGCCAGGAATGCCCCGTCGTCACGACCTGCGGCGGGGGCCTGTATGCGCACCGGTACCGCCCGGATACCGGGTTCGGTAATCCGTCGGTGTACTGCGCCGACCTGCTCACGCTGATCACGCACATCGAGAGCCGTCTGCCGGAGGCGACCGCGGAAAGGCCCTCAGCGGTGAACCACGCGCTCAGCGACGATGATTTCCGCGAGCTGGCGGCTGGTTATGGCAGTGCCACCGCGATCGGGCAGCTCGCCGAAGCCCAGCGCAGTCTGCAGCGAGCCCTGCTCGGGGCCGTCTACCGGGCCGCCAGCAGCGCGCCGGCCGTCCCCCGTACGGTCCGTGAGACGGTGCACACCGCCTGGACGGTGCTGGCGGCCGCCGACCAGGAGCACCCCGAGGCTCTGCGGGCGGTCCTCGGCCATCCCTACACCCGGGTCTGGGCGGCACGCTGCCTCGAACAGCTGAGGCAGCGGCCGGGTCCTGCCGAGCCCGATCCCGCGCAGCAGCCGGAGCTGGTGGCTGACCTCGGCCACTTCGCCGCCATGGCCGCCGTGACCGCGATCCGGACCGGTGCCCGCATCGAAGTCCCGGTTCCCGTCACCGGCGGCGCTGTGCATCTTCCGACGCTCGGGCGGCTGGTCCTGGGTGCGCCTGAACCCGGCGGCGCGCCTCAGCAGGCGGTCTTTTGCACCGACGGCAAAGCGGTCAGCATCCGGATCGGCCGGGATTGCTGGGAGCTCACTCACGCCGACCTGCTGAGCGGCGAGCCGTCCAGCGCCGTGAGTTTCGGTGCCGGGGGAACCGCCGCCTGGCAGCCGGTGCGCACACTCACGGCGCCCGGCCTCGCGGTCACGCTGGAGGACACCGATCCCTACCGGGACTGCCACCAGTGGCCGGCCGCCGATCGGCTGACTGATGCGGTGGCAGCGCGGTGGCAGCAGCACTTCGCGGGCGCCTGGCGTGAGATCGAGCGCGACTACCCCGCTTACGCGCCCGCGATCGCGGCCGGCCTCACCGTGGTCATGCCGATAGCCCCGGCCCCGGCGGGCCGAGACGTCAGCGCGGCCGCCCGGCACGCGTTCGGCGCCATCGCCGCCGCGCTCCCCGCCGACGCGACTACCCTGGCCCTGCTCATCATGCACGAGTTCCAGCACGTCAAGCTGGGCGCGATGCTCGACCTCTACGATCTCTTCGATCCCGCCGACAGCCGGCTTTACCGCGCGCCGTGGCGAGAAGACATGCGCCCGATCGAAGGGCTGTTGCAGGGCACCTACGCGCACCTGGCCGTCTCGGAGTACTGGCGCACCCGGCAGCAGGCCACTACCGGCGGCGAGGCTCGGTCCGCGGGCGAGCGATTCGCGTTCTGGCACGGGCACACCCGCGACGCGATCGAAACTCTGGCCGATTCCGGCTCGATGACGCCCCTCGGAAGGCGTTTCGTGGCGGAAATGCGCCGCTCGGCGCAGCGTTAGCCAGGCGGAGCTCCCTTTCGGTGGCAATCTCATGACCGATTCACGATCTTCGGAAAAGCCGCCGCGCCCACCGGCGAGCGGGACCAGAGGCCCGTGGGGCGCGATATATTCGTGGTACTTTTGTGGCCAAAGTAACATGTGAAACGAACTGAGACAGGACCGCGACGGCCCTTCTCGCTCTGGCCACCTCCGGAAATCTCCTATATCATCCCCTTATCTCGGGCCCTGCACAGGATGAATGACGCCTGTGCAGCAAATGGGGAGGGTGAAGCGGGTGCAGCTTGGCGGGGGAAATGAGCTGGTAATTCCATGGCAGGGCAGTCGGCCGTATTTTTTCCTGAGCTATGCGCGGACGCCTAAGCGCGACGTAGCCGACCGGAGCGATCCGGATCGCTGGGTACACAAGCTCTATAAAGATCTGTGCGATGAAATTTTACAAATGACTGACGCTCAGCCCGCCGAGGCTGGGTTCATGGACCGGGACAATAAGCTGGGTGCCGAGTGGTCCCCTGAGCTGATGGCCGCCCTGAAGGCCTGCCGGGTCTTCGTCCCGCTTTATTCGCGCCGCTATTTCGAAAGTAATAACTGTGGTAAAGAGTGGTTTGCCTTTGCCCAGCGCGAGGTTATGCATCAGGCGCACGACGGGGAGGCGAGCACGGCGATCGTTCCTGCGCTCTGGACCAGGCTTGACCGGGAGAAGATTCCGGAAGTGGCGAAGTCCTTTCAGTACGACCACGCCGATCTGGGCGAGCGTTACCAGGCCGAGGGCTTCTACGGCATCATGAAGCTGCGGAATTACCGGGGCGACTATCAGCGAGCCGTGCACCGTCTCGCGGAGCGGATCATCGAGATCGGTGACGAGAGCGTCGCGCGTGCCGATAATGACGTGCAGACCATGGAGCGGAAAGATTTCGAATCGCTGCCCAGCGCGTTCGGCCCGGCCAGTGCCCGGCGGACAGCAAGCGGGAAGCTTCAGATTACGGTTCTGGCCCACGACACCTCGACGCTGCCCTGCGGCCGCGCCAGTGACTACTACGGCGAGACCCCGCACACCTGGAGCCCGTACCACCCGAACTATTCGCGTCCGCTGGCCGATTATGCGCTCGATCTGACCAGGAAGTGCCTGGACTATGAACCGCTGCTCGAAGCCTTTGTGGACGACCGGCCCCCATGGGGCGGCAATGGGCAGATGCTGCCGGGCCTTTTCCTGGTCGATGCGTGGGTGAGCTTGTCGGATTCCTACCATGAGCGACTGAGCCTGCTGAACCAGATCAGCGAGCCATGGGTCAGTGTGCTTGTCCCGTGGAACAGCCAGGATGCCGGAATGAGCGCGTCCGAGAAGGACCTTCGCCAGCGGATGCATCAGCACCTGGGCCGGAAGCTTGAGAGCGTGCCCAGGCGCTGCCGGATGGCCGCCGACGGAATCCCCACGCTGCAGGACTTCATCCAGCTGCTGCCAGATATGGCGATGATCATGCTGAAGCGATATCAGAAATACGCACCGGCTCATCCGCCTAAAGGCCCGGCGATCGAAAGACCGCGGCTAAGGCGAGCCGACCCTGAGGATTTTGGAGGTTCGCGGTGAGCGAGTCCAGTGGGGGCCAGATTGTTACCTTCTACTCCTACAAGGGCGGTACCGGGCGAACCATGGCCATGGCCAATGTGGCATGGATTATCGCGAGTAACGGAAAGCGAGTACTGGCGGTCGACTGGGACCTTGAGTCGCCGGGATTGCACAAGTTCTTTCACCCGTTCCTCGAGGAGTCAACGGTAACGGCGACTCCTGGCGTCATAGAAATCATCAACGACTATGCGTCGGCCGCGGTCGGCCCGGCGCCAGAGGACGATGACTGGTATTTAGAGTGTGCGCGAGTCGACCGGCACGCGGTCTCGCTCGAATGGGCGTTCCCCGGTGGCGGCAGGCTTGACTTCCTGTCGGCCGGCCGGCAGAACCGCGACTACTCCACCGCCGTCTGCTCCCTTGACTGGGATAATTTTTACGACCGCCTCGGCGGCGGCAAATTTTTCCGCGCCATGCGCGAGGACATGAAGAAGAACTACGACTACGTGCTGATCGATAGCCGCACGGGGCTGTCGGACGTGGCCGATATCTGCACGATCGAACTCCCCGACGTGCTGACGGTCTGCTTCACTCTCAGCGACCAGAGCATCGAGGGCGCCGCCAACGTTGCCCGCCAGATCAGCGGCCGGTACCGGGAACGGAACATCCGGGTGCTGCCCGTGCCCATGCGCATCGAGGACGGCGAGAAAGAAAAGCTGGACATCGGCCGGGCGCTGGCCCGGATGAGGTTCGAGGGCTTCCCCGCCGGGATGACCCAGGAAAGCTCGGCCCTGTACTGGGCCTCGGTAGAGGTGCCATACAAGCCGTTCTACGCCTTCGAGGAGATCCTGGCGACGTTCGGCGACGATCCCGGCTCACCGGCCTCGCTGTTGTCAGCGTTCGAGCGGATCACTGATTCGGTCACCGACGGCAAGATCACATCCATGCGGCCGATAGCGGAGGACCGCAGGCTGCGGTACAAGGAGATCTTCGCCCGTCGGCAGCCGTCGGTTCTGAGTCAGGTCTACCTGAGCTACGCGCCGGAAGACCGCATGTGGGCGGACTGGATCGAGGCCGTTCTTACCCGGGCCGGTTTCCGGGTGATCCCGCGCAGCACGATGGCGACGGCGCCTATGTCGAGCGTCGACCTCCAGGCCGAACGGGAGCTGCAAAATGCCCCGCGGGCCATCGCCGTACTGTCGTCGGCCTATATGCATTCGCCGGAGGCCAGATCCGTCTGGCAGGCGCTGTCCGCGGCCGATGCGGCCGGCAGCCACCGCCAGCTGGTCGCGGTCCGGGTCGGTGAGGTCAGGATCACCGGGCCGTTCACCGAACATCCGGTGGTGGACCTGGCCCGGATGGACGGCAGCCAGGCCACCGCGAAGCTGCTCTGGGCCCTGGACCGCCCCGCGCAGTCCTTCGGAGGCGGTGCCGCGCAGGCTGAGGAGCCCCGATTTCCCGGCAAGGTACCCGCGATCTGGAACGTGCCGGCCAGGAACGCGGACTTCACCGGGCGCGCCGTCACGCTCGAACGGCTGCGCGACAAACTAGCCGGGGGCGGGGTGACCGTCGTCGTGGCCCAGGCCCTGTACGGGCTGGGCGGCGTGGGCAAGACACAACTCGCCCTGGAATACGCGCACCGGTTCATGGCCGACTACGACCTGGTCTGGTGGGTGCCGTCCGAGCGGTCCGAGGAAATCAGTGTGACGCTCGCGGAACTGGCCCGGAAGTTGGGATTGAAGGTCGGTGACAACGTGGCCGAGGCGGCGGAGTCCGCCCTGGAGGAGCTTCGCCGCGATACCACTCCGAACTGGCTGCTTATCTTCGACAACGCCGACGATCCCAAGCAGCTTGAGCCGTATATGCCGACCGGGTCCGGCCACGTCATCATCACCTCGCGCTACCAGGCCTGGACGCACACGGCTGAACCGCTGGAAGTAGACGTCTTCACCGACGACGAAAGCGTTGCCCATCTGCTCCGGCACGTACCTGAACTGGACGCGGCGGACGCCAGGAAAGTCGCCGACGCCCTGGGGCACCTGCCGCTGGCAGTCGAGCAGGCCAGTGCGTGGCTGGAGCAGACCGGCATGACTGCGACCGCTTACGTCGCCGAGCTCACGAGCCAGGCCACCCGGATTCTGGCCATGAACCAGCCGTCCGGCTACCCGACGCCCGTCGTGGCGACCTGGAATTTGTCCCTCGACCGGCTCAGGGAGCGGTCACCGGCAGCCGTCCGCCTCCTGCAGCTGCTCGCGTTCTTCTCGCCGGGGCCGATCTCCATGGACCTGCTCTACTGCGACGAGCTGAACGCATCCCTGCTGCCCTTTGACCAGTCACTGAGCGAGCAGCTGATGCTTCCCCGGGTGATCAGGGACATCAGCCGGTTCGCCCTGGTCAAGGTCGACCAGGGCAGCAACTCACTGCAGATTCACCGTCTCGTGCAGGCGGTAATCCGTTCCCAGATGAGCGAAGATGAGCGGCTTGACGTGCAGCACGAGGTGCACAAGATCCTGGCCGCTGCCCGGCCGCGCCAGGGCGAGACGGATGATCCTTCCAACTGGTCGACATACGAGATCATCTGGCCTCACCTCGGGCCCTCTCGAGCCGAGGAATGTGACGACCCGCGGACCCGTCAGCTGCTCATCGACTGGGTGCGCTACCAGTGGAAGCATGGCGAGTTCGAGGCCTGCCTGAATCTGGCCCACCGGCTGGAGAACCTCTGGACTCACCAGCTCGGCGTCGATCACCCGCAGACCCTGAACCTGCAATTCCATATCGCCAACGTGCTGCGGTCCCAGGGCCGCTTCAACGAGGCGCGTGATTTGGACACCTATGTCCTGGAACGCCAGCAGCAGGTGCTCGGAGCCGATCACCTGCTCACGCTGATGACGGCCGGCAGTCTCGGTGGCGACCTCCGCGCGCTGGGCGAATTCCAGGCGGCGCTGGAAGCGGACCGGCAGACCTATGAGAGTTTCAAGGAAGAGTTCGGCGAGGACTATCCGCGCACGCTGCAGTCGGCCTTCAACCTTGGCCTCTCATTGCGCCTGGTCGGCGAGTACTCGGCGGCCCGCCGCCTCGATCAGGAGGTTCTCGATCGGCGCCGGGTCGTGCTCTCCCCCGAGCACCCATACACCCTCGAGACGGCGGCCAACCTGGCCCAGGACATGCGGGCCGCGGGCGCATTCCGGGAGTCTGTCGAGCTCCTGCGGGTCACCTGGGAGAAGTACCAGGCGGTGCTCGGGCCGGACATGATCGAAACCTTGCGCGCCGCCACGAATCTGGCCGTTTCACTGCGCAAAGCGGGCGAACAATCCGAGGCCATGAATCTCGCGCAAGATACCTACGAACGCTACAAACGCCGTTACGGCGGCGACTCACCCGAGGCGCGGCTCTGCGCGATCAACCTGGCCTGCGACTACGCGGCGGTGGGGGATATGCCGAAGGCCCTGGCGCTGGTGAACGACGTGCTGGGGGCGCTCCGGGCGAGCCTGGGTGACGACCACCCGAACACGCTGGTCGCGGCGAACAATCTGGCGTGTTACCTGCGTCCCATCGGGCGGCTGGATGAAGCGTACGGCCTGGCCGAGGACACGCTGCGGCGGATGCGGCGGAAACTCGGCGAAATGCACCCGCTGACCCTGGCCTGCGCGGTCAATCTGGCGAACTGCCATGGTGACTCGGGGGAACTGGCCACGGCCGAGGCACTCGAACGCGAGACGATCTCACGGCTGCGCGAAGTGCTCGGCCCCGATCACCCGGACACCCTCGCCTGCCAGGCCGGCCTGGCGATTACCCTCCGCGACGCGGGGCGGGACCGGGAGGCCAAGGAGCTCCGGGCCAAGATCCTGGTCGACTTCGGCCGGGTTCTCGGTGCCGGGCATCCGGACGTCATCCAGCTGCGGGAAGGTCAGCGAATCAACCGGGATCTGGAGTCGCAGCAGTTCTGAAGGCGCGCGGCGCCCTCCGGCCCGGCCTGGCCCTCGGGGCGTGCCTATCGTCAAGCCGCGCGCTGGTCGGCGGACAGCCAGCGCAGGATGTCCGGCAGCACGTCGAGCGCGCCGAAGTGCGCGGCGCCGGCCTGGACCACCACCGCCGCGCTGGGGATCCGGTCCGCGAGCCACCGGGCATGGCTGACCGGGGAAAGGTTGTCGCTGGCGCCGTGCCAGAGCAGGACGGGAACGGTAACGGTGGCCGGATCAAATCCCCAGGGTGAGTAGAAGGCCAGCGCGTCGTCGATCCAGCCGTGCGCGGAGGTCCGCAGCGCCTCGGCGTAGGTTTCCAGCAGCATGGCGCGGATGCCGTGGTCGGCGACCACGCGCAGGTCGGGGTCGGGCATGTCGGCCTGGAGCCTGGCCAGCAGGCTGGCCGGATCGGCGCGGACAGCCTCCGCGGCGGCCTCTGTCATGGCCGCGAGCCCCTCGTAGCCTTTCGCGGCTTCGGTGTGCTCAAGCACGTTCGACCGCGTCATCCCGTCGTACCAGTCTAGCCCCTCGGCGCCGCGCGGAGCGATGCCGACCAGGACGGCTGCCCTGGTCAGCCGGTCGGGGAGCAGCGCGGCGCAGGCCAGGGCATGGGGACCGCCGCCGGAACGGCCGACCACGGCGAATTTGCCCAGGCCGTAGGCGTCCGCGACGGCCAGCACGTCGGCGGCCGCGTCGGCGACCCGGCGGCCCTCGAGGCGATCGGACTCCCCGTATCCCGGCCGGTCGAAGGAGATGAGCTGGACACCCATCCGGTGCAGGACAGCCGATCGCGGCCGTGGGCCGAGGCGGCTTCCTGGGGTCCCGTGCAGCAGGAAAACCGGCCGTCCTTCAGGGTCACCGTCCATCTGGGTGGAAAGCTGCCTGGCGTCTGGCGTTTTCACCGTGTACTTCAAGACCGTCCCTTGCCGTTTTCGGACTGTTTGTCGCAGATGGGCGAAATAATCATCAGCATGACAGCCCGGGTCCGGCAACGGGGAAATCCCCGCAGAGTTCTTCAGTGAGCCGCCGTCAGCCGGTGCAGCCGACGATGCGCAGCGCGAATTCGCCGTACTCGCTGGCCACGTAGGTGTCCGGGTAGCGGCCGCTGGGCCGGAACCAGGACTTGGCGCCATTGCCCATCTCCAGCACGGCGAAGGCGGCCAGGTCCGGGGTGCCGGTCCGGAAGCGGCCGCTGCGGTGCCCGCTCTCGATGATCCGCCGGATCCGGCCGCCGTACTCGTCCCGCTTGGCCACGATGGCCAGGCGGTGGGCGGGATCCAGGCTGCGCACCTCGTTATTGCAGACCGTCACCTCGTCGGGGTACCGCAGGAAGTCCAGCACCAGCGACTCCGTCGCGCGCCGCAGTTGCTCGGCCACGTCGCCGATGCCGGCGATAGCCTCGTCGAGAGCGTCGATGGCCCGGTCCATCGCCCGGTCCATGATCGCGTACAGGATCTCCTGCTTCGAGGCCACGTGGTTGTACAGGCCGGGCGCGCTCACCCCGAGCACCTCGGCGATGTCCCTCATCGACGTGCCGCGATAGCCGCGCTCGGCGAATAGCGCGCAGGCGGCGTCGATGACCGTGGCCCGGTTCGCCGTGGTTGACCTCTCCACACGCAGAAGCCTAAGGTTAATGAACGTTAATTCGGAAGACAGGCGCTGTGTGCGGCCGCCAGCGCAGGCAACCAGTGCAGGCAACCGGCGCACACGAGGAGTCCACCCATGACCGCTTCCATGAGCTGGGAGCTTGACCGTGAGCACGAGGAGTTTCGCGCCAGCGTCCGGACCTTCGTGGACCGTCAGGTGCGCCCGGTGGTCGAGGAATCCGAAGAAGCCGGCCGTCCGCCCGCGGCGCTGCTGAAGGAGATGGGCAGCGCCGGCCTGCTGGGCCTGGCGGTGCCCGAGGAGTACGGGGGCGGCGGCGGGGACACACTGGCCATCGTTCTGCTGTCGGAGGAGCTGGCCCGCGCCAGCGGCGGCATCGCGGTCACCGCGCTGGTGACCGGGTACATGTCCACGCCGCACATCGCGCGTTTCGGCACGGAGCAGCAGGCGGTCCAGCAGGCCGTGGCCGCCGAAGCCGCCCCGAGCGTGTGATAGCCGTGACCGGACTATGGTTCGAGCAGCTTGAGCCCGGCCTGAAGGTGGAGCACGCCACGACGCGCACCGTCACCGAAACCGACAACGTGCTGTTCACGACGATGACGATGAACCCGCAGCCGCTGCACCTGGATGCGGAGTTCGCGGCCACCACCGAGTTCGGCCGGCCGCTGGTGAACAGCCTGTTCACGCTGGGCCTGGTGGTCGGCCTGGCGGTCCCCGAGCTGACGCTCGGCACCACCGTGGCCAACCTCGGATTCTCCCGGGTGGACTTCCCCGCCCCGGTGTTCACCGGCGACACCATCCACGTGGTCACCGATGTGGTCGATGCCCGGCGGTCCCGTTCCCGGCCCGGCACCGGAATCGTCACCTTTACCCATCACGGCATCAACCAGCGCGGGGAGACGGTGTGCGTGGCCGTGCGGGCGGCGATGATGCGGTGCCGGCCGGATACTGACCCTGCGCCCGGGGAGGGCTGAGCGAGCCATGCCGTCGCTGACCCGCGTCCGCAGCATGCTGTTCATGCCCGGTACCCGGGCCGACATGATCGCGAAGATCCCCCGGTTCGCGCCGGACGTGGCCATCGCCGACCTCGAGGACGCGGTGGCGCCCGGTGACAAGGACAGCGCCCGGCGAACCGCCGCCACGGCGATTGACGCACTGGGCCCAGACGTCCCGGCGACCGTGCTGATCCGGGTCAACCCGGTGGGCACGCCGTGGTTCGCCGCCGACCTGGCGGCCGCGGCGGGCAGCGCCGCGGCGGGCATCGTGGTGCCGAAGCTGGCCACCCAGGAGCAGGTGGGCGAGGTACGGCAGGCCCTCGCGGAGCACGACTGGACCGATGCGCTGGTCATCGCCGGTATCGAGACCGCACTCGGCGTCGCCGACGCCCGGACGTTGCTCGACGGCGGCCCCGGCTTCTCCAGTGTGCTCAGCGGAGCCTATTTCGGCGCGGAGGACTTCATCGCCGATATCGGCGGCCGCCGCAGCCCCGGGGGCGAAGAGGTGCTGTACGCCCGTAGCCAGGTGTGCCTGGCCGCGTATCTGGGCGGCATCCCTGCCGTCGACCAGGTCGTGGTCGACATCGCCGAGGACGCCAGGTTCCTGGCGGACGCCCGCCGCGGCCACAGCCTTGGCTACCGGGGCAAGATGTGCGTCCATCCCCGCCAGATCGCTTTGGCTCACCAGGTGTTCACGCCCACCCCCGAGGAGGTGGCGCACGCCCGCGCCGTGGTCGCCGCCGGGGAGGCGGGGGTCGCGGTGGTCGACGGCCAGATGGTCGACGACGTGCACGTGCGGATGGCCCGCGCGGTGCTGGCCCGCGCCCTCGGCACGCCCGGGGCCACCGGCACGCCGGGCACCCCTGGCACCCCGGGCACCCCTGGCACCCCGGGCCCGAGGCCATGAAGATGGAAAACCCGCTGCGCGCCCCGCACGCCGGCCGGGTCACCGGGATCCAGGTCGCCGCCGGGGACACCGTCGCCCAGGGAGCGGCGCTCTGCCATGTCACGGAGCCCGGATGAGATCGGGCCTGGTGATCGGCACGTCCGGAGCCTTCGGAGGCGTCGCCGCGGAAGGCCGCCGGGCCGAGCAGCTCGGTTTCGACCTGGTGGCGTCGGGAGAGCACGTCTTCTTCCACGGCCCGACGTCCAATGCGTTCATCACCCTGGCCGCGGCGGCCGGGGCCACCGAGCGGATCCGGCTGCTGAGCGCGCTCACGATCCTGCCGCTGTACCCGATGGCGATGGCCGCGAAGATGGCCGCTGCGCTCGATGTGATCTCGAACGGGCGCTTCGACCTCGGTGTCGGTGTCGGCGGGGAGTACCCGCCGGAATTCGCCGCGACCGGCGCTCCCGTCGCGGGCCGGGGAGCACGGACGGACGAGGCGCTCGAGGTCATGGTGCGGCTGCTGTCCGCCGAGCGGGTCACCGCGGAGGGGACGTTCGGGTCGCTTCAGGACCTGCGGCTCGATCCGCCGCCCGTGCAGCGGCCACATCCGCCGATCTGGGTGGGCGGCCGCCAGGTGCCCGCGATGCGGCGGGCGGGCCGGTTCGCTGACGTCTGGATGCCCTACATGGTCAGCCCGGGGTCCTTCGCGCGCAGCCTGGCCCAGGCGCGGGCCTTCGCGGAGCAGGCTGGCCGGCCCGGCGGCGCCCTCCGCGGGGCCCTGTTCATCTGGGGCTGCGTTGACGGTGACCCCGGGCGGGCCCGGCGCGAGGCCGTAGAGTTCGTGAGCCGCGTCTACGCCCAGGACTTCGAGCCGCTGGCCGACCGGTACCTCCTGCACGGCGACCCGGACATGGTCACGGCGCGGCTCACCGAGTATCACGCGGCCGGCGCGGAGACCGTCATCTTCTGCCCGGCCTGCCGCCCGGAACGGCATGCTGACGTCACGGCGCTGTTCGCCCAGGCGGTGCGCCCGCGCCTTCCCCGGGCGTAAGGGCGCTGGCGGGAGCGGGCTGGCTGGCCCAGTGGATATACGGCACCAGCGGCAGGCGGGCACGGCGCTCGTAGGCGGCGGCCAGCCGGGCGGGCGCGGTGATCCTGGCCTGCAGGAGGCGGGCGACGTCGACGTGGTCGGCGGTCCAGATCATCCTGACCGCCGCGGCCGTTCCCTGCCCGTCGGTTCCGCTGAGATCGCGCTGTACGGCGTCGATGAGGCGCCCGCCGGCGGCCCCGTCGGCAGGCAGCTCGGCGGGCACGTCACCCGATCCGGCCAGGGCCCGCGCCATCGCCTCGTACCAGCCGGAAACCAGCGTCTCGGCCCCGAGCACCTCGTTACGGGCCGCGGTCCGGTCCCCGGCAGGCACGCCGCCGCCGTCCTGCTGCCACAGGTCGACGACGGCGTCGGCACTGAGCCGCAGGGCGGCGACCCCGGCGATCAGCGCGGCCACATCCGGCAGCGGAAGGTGCTTTGGCCCGCTCTCGGCGAGGAAGCCGCGGAACGCGTCGTCGAGCCGGCGGGCGGCGGCCGCGGCGCGCAGGCTTTCCTCGCGCGGCGCCGGGGTCGCGGGCAGCAGCCGGTCGCAGTGGACGACGCCGAACATGACCGCGCGATTCAGGTAGCGCGAGGTTTCGGCGTACGCCTCCGACAGCGCCAGGCCGAGGGCCGAGGCCGCGCCCCGGGGCCAGAACAGCGCGCCGACCAGCAGACTGACCGCGGCGCCGATCGCGACGTCCTCGATCCGGACGAGGCCCACCTTCCAGCCGGCCGGCGCGATGATGTTGTACAGGATCAGCAGCGTGATGGTGAAGGCGGCCTGGCCGGCGGCGAAGGAGATCACGGCCGGGGCCAGCCCGGCGACGAGCACCGTCAGCGGGAGCAGGATCCACAGCACGGTGTCGTCGGTGCCGATCGCCAGGATCAGCAGCCCGCCGATCACGAATCCCGCGACGTTCCCCAGCAGCCCGCGCAGCGCGTTCTGCCCCGTGCTCAGCGCGTTGGATCGCAGCACGGTCAGCGTGCCCAGCACGACCCAGAAGGAGTGCTGCACGCCGGTCAGGTCGGCGACGAGGACGGCCAGCCCGAGCGCGACCGCGCCCCGCACGCTGTTGTGCAGCCAGACGGAATGCCACCGGACGCGAGAGCCGGCCCGCTCCTGCGCGGATGCCAGCGCGCCGCCGGCCCCGTCGGGCTGACGGCCGAGCAGTTGCTGCCACCAGGTCCGCTGCCCGGCGGCCACCGCCCGCTGGATGTTCGCGGCGATGGCCGAGACGGCGAAGCTCAGTTCCTGCGCCCGGAAGGACGGCTCGAGTGAGCTGATGTACTCGGCCGCGGACGGCCGGGCGTCGTCCGCCGCGGGTCCCGGAGCCGGCCCGGCCGCGATCGCCGACATGGCCATGCGTTCCATCGCGTCCCGGGCCTCGCGCAGGCGCTCCAGGCCGGCCTGGAGCGCTTCCGGCTCACCCCGGGGCGCGCCGAGCAGCGCGCTGCCGCGCTCGAGCAGGTCCGCGGCGGCCAGCTTGACGTCACACACCGCGCTGAAGGCCCGTCCGGACGGAGCGCCGGCGGGCATCCGGTCGAGGATCGCCTCCAGCCACACCATCTCATCGACCAGCCGGACGAGAGTGCGCGCGGCCGTCGTCAGGCCGGTGGGACGGTACGGGGTGGCGAAGAAGGAGGTGCGCAGGCTGCTGATCGCGGCGGCGGAGTCGGCGGCCCCCTGCTCCGCAGCCGGCGCGCCCGCGCCGTCCCCGCCGGTGCCCGTCCCAACCGCAGCCGGGCCGCCGCCCCGGGCAGCGTCCACCTCGGCGCGCATCCGCCGTCCGAGCAGGTCACACGCCCGGACCAGAGGCGCTCGCAGCGGATCACTCGCGGGCGCGGGCCACAGGACGGTGATCGCGATCAGGGACGCCGCCCCGGCCAGCAGCCAGCCGCCGAGCCGGGCCGGGATCGAGCTGACCGGCCCGGGGAGCGTCACCGGCAGGATGAACCCGAGCAGCAGCGCGGTCGACGCGCTGGCCAGCACCGAGCTAACCCCGCCGGCGAACAGGACCGCGAAGCCGACGATGACCATGCCGATCACGGCCAGCCAGACGGTCCGCGACGCGAGGGTGCCGAGGCAGACGAAGGTGGCGCCCACCACGATCAGTGACACCTGGGCGGCCAGCCGTTCCCGCAGCCGGCCGCCGAACGCGACGAAGAGCAGCATCGCCAGGGACCCGAACGCGGCGAACGTGGCCATCGTCGCGTTGCCGATGGCCTTCTCGCTCAGCGCGAGCATGGCCGGCATGACGATCGCGGCGCGCCCCGCCCGCCGCAACGCGGACAGGCCCGCATCACGGGAGCGCAGCCACCGCAGGCCGGTCACCGTGCGGCCCTTCATCGTGCGGCCCGCGGTCGGCGTTCCGTCAGGTGGCATTGAGCAGGTCGCGGGCGGCCGACTCGATGTGCTGGGCGTCGATGCCGGCCGCGGCCATCAGCTCATCGCTGGTGCCCGAGCCCGGCATCTCCCGCACGGCCAGGTGCGTCATCCACAGCTTCTGCGGGCCGGCTTCCACCAGGGCGTCAGTGACGGCGGAGCCGAGACCGCCCTCGGGGTGGTGGTCTTCGGCCACGACCAGGCGGCCGTTTGTCACCGCCGCGGCGGCGACGAGGGTCTCGGTGTCGATGGGCTTGATGGAGTACAGGTCGATGACGCGGGCGTGGATGTCGTCCGCGGCGAGCCGGTCCGCGGCGGCCAGGCAGGCGTGCAGGGTGACACCGGCGCCGACCAGCGTGACGACGTCCCGCTGACTGGAGCGCAGGACCTTTGACCCGCCGATGGGAAAGCTTTCCCCGGCGCCGTAGAGGACCGGGTAACTGCCGCGGGTGGTCCGCAGGTAGCTGACGCCGGCGCGGTCCGCCATCTCGTACACGAGCGCGGCCGCACTCGTCGCGTCGCTCGGGTACAGGACCGTCGACCCGTGTACCGCGCGCAGCATGGCCAGGTCTTCCAGCGCCATCTGAGACGGCCCGTCGGCGCCGATCTCCACGCCCGCGTGTGAGCCCGACAGCCGGATGTTCGCCTGCGAGATGGCCGCCATCCGGATGAAGTCGTAGGCGCGGGTGAAGAAGGCCGCGAAGGTGGAGGCGAAGGGGACGTAGTGCCGGACACTCAGCCCGACGGCCGCGGCGACGAGCTGCTGCTCCGCGATGAACATCTCGAAGTAGCGCTCCGGATACGCCTGGGCGAACTCGTCCGCGTGCGTGGAGTTGCTGACTTCGCCGTCCAGCGCCACGACCCGGGGATTGGCGGCGCCTACGGCGACGAGGGCGTCGCCGTAGGCCTTGCGCGTCGCAACCTTGTCGCCGATGGAGTACGCCGGGGCCGGGCCGGCGGTCCCCGTGCTCCTCGATGCCTGCGCCGCCGCCGGAGGATGCGGGGCCGCGCCGGGCCGCGGGCCGCGGACGGTCAGGTGGCGCTCTCCGCCGAGCTCGGCGATGGCGCGCTCGGCCATGTCCGCCGGGAAGGGCTTGCCGTGCCAGCCGTTCTGGTCCTCCACTTCGGAGAACCCGCGGCCCTTGATCGTGCGGGCCAGTATCACCGTCGGCTGGTGGCCGGACGTGTCCTCCGCGGTGGACAGGGCCTGGTCGATTTCGGCCAGGTCATGCCCGTCGATGGTCAGGACCCGTGCGCCGAACGCCTGCGCCCGGCGGGCGTAGCTGCCAAGGTCCCATTGCAGCTCGGTGGGCCCGCGCTGGCCCAGGCGGTTGACGTCGACGATCGCGATCAGGTTGGACAACTGGTAGTAGGAGGCCTTGTCGAAGGCCTCCCAGATGGACCCTTCGGCCATCTCGCTGTCCCCGCACAGCACCCAGACCCGGTACGGGAGCTGGTCGAGGTACTTGCCGGCCAGGGCGACCCCTACCCCGTCGGGGAGGCCCTGGCCCAGGGACCCGGTGGCGACGTCCACCCACGGCAGGTCCGGCGTGGGGTGGCCCTCGAGCCGGGATCCGAAGCGCCGGTACCCGGTCATCAGCTCCTCGTCGGACACGACCCCGACCGCCTTGTAGATCGAGTAGAGCAGCGGGGAGGCATGGCCCTTGGAGAAGATCAGGTGGTCGTTGGCGTCATTGTCAGGGTCGTCCCAGTCGTAGCGCAGGTGCCGGCCGATCAGCACCGCCAGCAGGTCGGCGGCGGACATGCTGGAGGTGGGATGACCGGACCCGGCACTCGTGCTGGACCGGACGGAATCAACCCGGAGCTGCGCGGCGAGTTCCGCGGCCTCGGCGAGGTCGATCCCGGCAAGCGACTGAGGCGTGCTGGCCATGTCTGAGTCTCTTTCCCTTGATCGTCGGGTAGTCATCGAACAACCGGCGGCCCGTGGTTGTCCAGTCCTTCCGGCGGTGTCTACCTTCCCCGCCGCGGGGCGGCCAGACCGTCAGGCGCTTTCCGCGGACGCCGGGCGCGGACAATCCCGTTGATGGCCGCGGTGAACGCCCAGTCGAGGCGCTCCGGACCGGACCCCGCAAGTTTTTGCTCACTTGCCACTAACAGGTCTTCGGGGAGACTCAGAGCGACATCGACAGCGTTGCTCCGGTCCCCGGTGGCGTCCCGTGACCATACGGACATTCGGCGAGCCGGGAGACCCGCGATGGAAGCACCGATCGTTTCGCGCGACCCCCGGCGGTCCCCGGCGGGGGCGGCTGCCCGGTTCCGGGCTCGATGAAGGCCCTGCGTGATGTCGGACTCGAGCGGGGCGCCCCCGCTGGTCGTTCCTGGCCTGCGGGGCCGGGCGGGGACCTGGCTGCGGGGACGGGCGACGCCAGCCGACAGCGACCGGGTGCATGCCCGGCGGTGGGCGATACTTGTCGTGTTGTGCCTGAGCGTTTTCCTCGCGCTCATTGACAACACGATCGTCAACGTCGCCCTGCCGTCTATGAGCAGGCAGCTCCACGCGGCGACTAGTGACCTGCAGTGGATCGTCGACGCCTACTCCCTGGTCTTTGCGTCGCTGCTGCTCGTCGGGGGGAGCCTGGGCGACCGGTACGGGCGTAAGGGCGCCCTCCAGGCCGGGCTGGTGGCCTTCGCCGGGTTCTCGGCCCTTGCCGGGCTTTCGGGCAGCACGCACGTGCTGATCGCAGCCCGCTGCCTAATGGGCCTGGCCGCGGCCTTCATCTTCCCGGCCACTTTGGCGATCCTCACCAACACGTTCACCGACGCCAGGGAGAGGGCAGCGGCGGTCGGCGTGTGGACCGGGATCACCGGGCTCGGCGTGGCGCTCGGCCCGATCGCCGGCGGCCTGCTGCTCGAGCACTTTGCCTGGGGATCGGTCTTCTTCGCCACCATCCCCGTCGCCGTGCTGGCCCTGGCGCTCGGCGCGTGGCTCGTGCCGGCCAGCCGCGACCCCGCCGCCCCGCGGCTGGACCTAGCCGGCTTCGTCCTGTCGATCGCCGGAGTGGCGGCGGTTGTCTACACGACCATCGAGGCGCCGGGGCGGGGCTGGCTGGCCCCGGTCACCCTGGCCGGCTACGGCGCCGGCGTCGCCCTGCTGGCGGCCTTCGCTGTCTGGGAGCGCCGGGTCAGCGAGCCGATGCTCGACATCACCTTGTTCCGCGACATCCGCTTCAGCGCCGCCAGCTTCTCGATCGCCGCCGCGTTCTTCGGCCTGTTCGGCTTCATCTTCCTGATCACCCAGTACTTCCAGATCGTCCACGGCTACAGCCCCCTGTCGGCCGGCGTGCGCACGCTCCCGTTCGCCATCGGCGTGGGTGCTGCGGCGCCGGCCGCCCCGGTGCTGGCCAGTCGTCTGGGTACCAAGGTCGTGGTCCCCGCTGGCCTGATGCTGATGGCCGCTGGCTTCTTCATCGCCTCTACTCTCGGGAGCGGCAGCGCGTACTTCGGCCCGGTCATCGGCTCCATGGTGCTGATGGCGGTCGGGCTCGGCCTGGTAACAGCGCCGTCCACCGGTGCCATCCTCGCGGTCCTCCCGCTGGGCAAGGCGGGCGTCGGCTCCGCGGTCAACGACGTCACCCGTGAGCTCGGCGGGACCTTCGGGGTGGCGGTGGTCGGGGCCGTGTTCTCATCGGTCTACGGCCCGCGCCTGGCCCAGCTCCTGCACGGTGCGGGCCTGCCAGCGCCGCCCTCGCCGCCGCACGGCAGTCACCGGCGGCCGCCCTCCAGGTCGCGGGGCAGGCGTCGGCGAGCGCCCACGCGGTGATCATCGACGCCGCGGACCGTGCCTTCGTCGCCGGCCTCAGCCGGGGCTCGCTGGTCTGCGCCGGTGTCGTCGCCCTCGGAGCCGTCTTTGCCTTCCTCGTCCTCGGAGGCGGGCAGTGCCAGCGGGTCCCTGAGCCGAAGATGACCTGGAAATTCTTGTAGAAGCGGGCTGGATCGTCGGGATCAGCCCGAACGACGGCGCCACGGCGACGATCAGCAGGTTGTGGTTGCCCTCGAAGGACGCCATACCTTGTTCGGGGTCCGGATGGGCTGCGTCAGCATTGACTACCCGGGCGAAGTGCCCAGACGCTTCCGCAAACCCTGACGGTGTCCCGCGGGAGTCGGCTTCGCCTGCCTGTTGATGAACGTGTACCCGTCTCAGAACCGCTGTTGACTCTAGGTCCTGGCCGATCGATTCGTTGCCAGTCAGCCTGCAACCGCTTCGTATCGGGGTGCTGGGGACCGAGGGCCCGCCTGAACCCTTCGCAGAACCCGGGCCCTGATCTGTTCGCCGCTTGCTGTGTGGTCGTGCGCTCCGCCGCAGTGCAGGGTGATTGGACGGCCGTGATCCTGCCGGCAGCTTCGCACGCCAGCGTGTCGGGGTGCAGCGGCCCCAGTCTTCTTCTGGTCGATCGGAGGCGGAGATTGTCTCGCGCTCCAGCGTCGCTGCTTGCGTCAGGTCTCCCGAATCAGCCAGGCAGCTGGCCACGTTGATCGCACAAGTCGGGCAGGGGACCACCCTCAGATGTAAGCCGGGCCTGGCTAGCCGCGACGGGGCGCGGGGTGCTATGCACGAGATAAGTGTCCGTGCACTAAGCCGGGGTTCGGGCAGGCGGACGACAATGAGAGGGCAGTGCAGTGACGAACGCAGCTGAGAAGGCGATCCTCGCCGGGGGATGTTTCTGGGGGGTGCAGGATCTGATCCGCAAACTCCCGGGGGTGATCTCGACCAGAGTCGGCTACACCGGCGGCGACGTGCCGAACGCGACCTACCGGAACCACGCGGGCCACGCCGAGGCGATTGAGATCATCTTTGACCCGGAGAAGATCTCCTACCGGGATCTGCTCGAGTTCTTCTTCCAGATCCACGACCCGAGCACGCGGAACCGTCAGGGCAACGACATCGGGACGAGTTACCGGTCGGCGATCTTCTACACCAGCGACGAGCAGAAGCGGGTGGCCGAAGATACGATCGCCGACGTCGACGCCTCGGGCCTGTGGCCGGGCAAGGTGGTCACCGAGGTCGAGCCCGCCGGCCCCTTCTGGGAAGCAGAACCAGAGCACCAGGACTACCTGGAGCGCTATCCCGACGGCTACACCTGTCACTTCGTCCGCCCGGGCTGGAAGCTGCCGCACCGCTCGGAGCAGGTTACGCCGTGACGAGGCAGGCCCCGCCGCGGCTGCGGCGGGGCCTGCCCGGATCTGGCCGGAGCTGGCTCACTGGGGCGAGCTCAGCGGTGTTGCTCCTCAGGGATAGCTGACGACGTCACTCGGGCCGGGGCTGGCGGCGCTCACCGCCGCGCCGGTGCCGTTGACGACGTGATCGATGCTGCCCGAGCCGTTGAGGAACCGGCTGAGCACGTCGTGCAGCTGGACGCCCGGAGTGCCCGGCACCGAGAACGCGGTCGCCGACTGGATCGGCACGCCCAGATTGAAGAAGCAGTAGCTGCCCATGCCGTAGCCGGAGAAGCTCGTAATCCGGGCCGGGATCAGGAACGCCGGGTAGCCGTCGGTCGTGGCGCTGGACATCCAGGCCGCCTGGCTGGGCGGGTCGTAGGGCATCTCGTTCTGGAAGAAGATGTCCTCGCCATTCTGGCCGTTCCAGATGACCTCGTTCTTCTGGTAGTGCTCGACGGCCAGGCCGTACGCGGTCACGTTGTTGCCGTTGACCACCAGGCCGGTGTCGGCGGGGTTGGTGGTCCAGCCGGCCCCCGCGCCGTGGTCCGCCCGCCAGGCCCAGATGTCGTCCAGGATGGCGTTCGAGCTGTCGACCACGAGGCTGTCGGTGGCCGAGCCGGCCGTGGCCCCGCCGATGCGGAAGAAGACGTCCTGCACCAGCGCGGGATCGGACGGGCTGCTGATCCCGGCGGTGAGCGGGTTACCCACCTGCAGGAGTACCGGGGACTTCTTCGGCCCGGCATCGAAGATCATCCCGGACAGCTTGACTCCCTGCCCGGCCAGCACCTGCATGGCGGCGGTGCCGTTCTGCGGGACCAGGGTGGGGAAGCCGAGACCGAGCACCACGGTGCCGGGGCGGGAGACCAGGATGGGTGCCCGGAGGTTGTAGACGCCGGGGGTCAGGATCAGGTCCTTGCCGAGGGCCAGGGCCGCGTCAATGGCCAGCACCGGCGTGCCCGGGGTGGCGATGAAGAACTTGCTGAGCGGGATGGAGGTGCCCGCCGCGGCGCCGCCTGCCCAGGACGGTCCCGAGGAGTTATGCGCGAGCGCCGGCACGAAGACGCTGTAGGCACCGGAGGAATCGGTCTGCAGGAATGGCTCCTCCTGCGTCACCGGGCTGGTGGCCAGCGTGGTGTACGGCGGCGTCCCGCCGGGTAGTCCCGAGGTGCTGGAGAAGCTCTGCGGCGGGGCGCCCGGGTCGCCGGAGAAGACCTGGTTCCAGACGCCGTTCGACCAGCCGTCCAGGCTGGTGTTACGGACCATGAACTGCTGCTGCGAGCCATTGATCACCGTGCCGCCGGTGAACGACGAGTCGGCGATGAACCCGCCGCTGGCGTACTGCGGCCCGGCGGAGCAGTAGTCCATCAGGGACAGGTTGCCGCCGGTGATGCTGACCCGGCGCATCGGCGCCGCCTGCGAGACGGCCCAGAAGTCGGTCCCGGACTGGCAGCCGGTCTGGCCGGCTATGTGGATGGTCAGGTTGGACAGCGAACGCCAGAAGTTGTCCAGCGCGATGCAGTTGCTGCTGCCGTCCGTGGTGGGGAAGCACTGGTTGTACACGTCGATCGTGCCGTTGATGGTGACGTCGCCCGGCGCGGCGCCCAGGCCCGCGACCTCGGTGTAGTAGCCGACCTGGAACGACAGCGGGTCCGCCGCGGAGCCGTAGGTGCCCGGCTCGAACAGCAGCGCGTAGCGCTGGGTGCCGAACTGGTTAGAGATCTGCTGGGCCGCGATGGCGTTGACCGTGGCCTGGATCTGGCTCTGCGGCATGCTCGGCGTGAAGACGTACACGTTCGGGCCGAAGTCCGGCTGCCCTGCGGCCGGGACCGCGGGACTGATGTTCGCCGCTAGGGCGGCCGTCCGCGCGGGAGCGGCCACCGACGGGCTGGCCACGCCGGCCACCGGCAGTCCCACCGCCCCCAGGAGTGCGCCCGCGAGAACAAGGTGTCTCAGTTTCATCCGATGTCCATTTCTGTGCGTAGCGCCATCGCTACCACCGCTCCGCGCGACGGCATCTCGTACCGGAGACCAGAGTCAAGGACTGTTGATTACTGTTTTTTTATACCTAAAAGTAGGTATTGAACAAGGTCCCCGAACGGAGCGGATCCGCGGCAGGACCGCCGCGGATCCGCTCCCGGCCGGTCAGCAGGGGCCGTTGCTGTTCCAGGCTCCCGAGGCGCCGCCGGGCACCTCGTTGTAGTTCCACTGGTTGGCGGTCCAGTTGTCGCCGTTGTAGGAAACCTGGTTGCCCGATACGTACGCCGTCGCGTTGTTCCAGGGCGCCGCGCATGAGCCCGAGGTCGGCGTGGGGGTCGGCGTCGGGGTCGGGGTGCCGCCACCGCCACCACCGCCCCCTCCGCCGCTGCCTCCGCTGGTGAAGGACTGGAAGGCCTGGGTGAAGGCGCCCGTGGACTGACTGAGGCCACTGCAGGTGGACGACGCACTGGTCTGGCCGGGGCAGCCGCCGTTGTCGCGGCCCTCGGACCAGAAGGAGAGCAGCGCGATGCCCTTCCCGGCGGCGTAGGACTCCACGGCAGATGCGTCGGCCTGGGTGAAGATTTCCCCCGGGCTGTCGTTCTGGCCGATCATCGGGGTGTTGCCGAGCATGGCGTACGCGGCCGATCCGGACATGCCGAACGCGGTCGCGACCTGGCCCGCCGCGGCGTCGAGCGCCTGGTTCGCCGCCGCGCCCATCTCGGTGCCCGAGCTGCCGTAGTCCATCGTCATGATGTTGACGATGTTGGGGGTGAAGCCGCTGGCCGCCGCGGCGCTGAGCACGCTGGCCCCGGACTGGGTCAGGCCGGTTGGCAGCACCGGGAGGGTGTACGCGATCGTCAGCTGCGTGCCGCTGGCGCTGGCCCACGAGCGCACCTGGGCCAGCGCCTGGGCGGTCCGGGTGTAGTCCGCCGAATTGGTCAGCTCGTTCGATTCGATGTCGAAGTCGAGGTGGGTGACGCCGAGCGTGCTGACCACGGACTCGACCTGCGCGGCCATGGCGCTCGCCGAGGAGCAGGTCGCGCCCAGATCGGTGCTGTCGGTGTCGACGGTGTAGCCGCCGAAGGAGATCATCACGTCGCCGCCCTGGGCCTGCAGGGCTGAGATCTGCGACTGCCAGCCGGACTGGTTCGGCAGCGACCACTGGCAGCCGCCGCCGTTGACGAAGGCGAGGGTGAAGTACTTCGTGCCGTAGCTGGCGGCGACCGAGGTGAGCGTGGTGTTGCTCAGGCCGGTATCGACATAGGGGGCGAACACGTGCGCGGGCCAGCTCGTGGCCGCGCCGGCCGACTGCGCGGCGGTGAGGCCGTACGCGGCGCCGCTCAGGCCACCGGCCATCACCAGGGCCGCGGTACAGGAAGGCACGCGTGAAACTCGGGGCATAGCGGGATCCGCCTTTCACGGGGCCGCACGCCGGCAAACGGGGGCGGCTGCGGCGGTTGCCTTCCCCGCCCCGGCGATGCGCGTCCTTTATTAGGAAAGTTTCCTAAACTTAGAACGACGGTTTGTTCGTGTCAATATCTGTGCGAAAAGAGCCGGCTGGATTGTGCCTCTAGCCTGGAAGCGGCGCCGGCCCGCCGCTGGGGCGGGCGGCGCGGTGACGGCGCCGGTCGCGGGCGATAGCGGCAATTCGGGGCTGCGAGCACTGTGGGCGCGATATGGAGGGAAGCTGGCGATGAGCGGTGAGGTCAGTGGCGGGCATTTCCCGCTGACCGGCGATCTGGCCGTCACCCGGATGGGCTTCGGGGCGATGCGGCTGGCCTGCCCGGGGGCATGGGGACCGCCGCGCGATCGGGGCGCCGCGATCCGCGTCCTGCGCACGGTGGCCGATCTGGGCCTGACGCACATCGATACGGCCGGTTTCTACGGCCCGGACGTCGTCAACGACCTGATCCGGGAGGCCCTGCACCCCTATCCCGACACCCTGCACATCGTGACGAAGGTCGGCTACCGGCGGACCCGTGACCGCTCCTGGCGGCCGGCCCGGTCCCGCGAGGACCTCGTGACCGCGGTGCACGGCAACCTGCGTCACCTGGGGCTCCAGGCTCTCGACGTGGTCAGCCTGCGGGTCGGGGGCCCCGGCGGGCGCCCGGTGCCGGGTCCGGTCGCGGAGCCGTTCGGCGTTCTCGCCGACCTGCAGAGCCAGGGCCTGATCAGGTACCTGGGGGTCAGCAACGTGACGCTGGACCAGCTGGCCGAGGCCCGGACCGTGGCGCGCGTGGTCTGCGTGCAGAATCGCTACAGCGTGGCCGACCGGCAGGACGACCCGCTGCTCGACCGGTGCGCGGCCGACGAGATCGCGTTCGTCCCGTTCTTGCCGCTGGGCGCCTTCTCCCCGGCGCAGGTGGCCGCGCTGGAGGACGTCGCCGCCCGGCTGGGCGCCTCCGCGCAGCAGGTCGCGCTGGCCTGGCTGCTGCATCGCTCCCCGAACATCCTGCTCATCCCGGGGACGTCCTCGGAGGCGCACCTGCGCGACAACGTGAACGCGGCCAATCTGGCGCTGCCCGTAGACGCCCGCGCCGCCCTTAACGCCGTCGGCTCTTTGACGTAGATGGACCGGCTATTTCCGGGCGATCAGCCCCCGCGTCCCCGGCAGCCCGCGGGCGGGCGGCCTGCCGGCGGCCAACTACGCGCACCTGGTCGCGCGGCGCCTCCGCCCCGACCTGGTTGACGTCACGTTCTCCGGGGCGACGACGCAGGACTTCCTGACCCGGACCGCCGCCGGACGGCCTGGCCAGATTGACGCGGTGACCAGCGCCACCAGGCTCGTGAGCCTCACCGGCGGCGGGAACGACGTCGGCTGGGCGCCCCGCATCCTGCTGTCCAGCCTGCCGCGCCCACCGGGGTGCTCCCGCCGGACGTTGCGGAATGGGGCCGCGGGGTGGCCCGCAGGCTGTCGGACATCACCCGGGCCGTGGCCGCGGAAACCGGAAGCCTGTTCGTGGCGGCGTCCGCGGCCAGCACCGGCCACCACGCCTGGTCGGCCGAGCCGTGGACCCGGCGGTTTCACCTCGGCCTGCGCGGCGGCGCCCCCTACCATCCGAACGCCGCCGGCATGCAGGCCGTTACCGACCTGGTGGTCAGAGCCCTGGTCACCCCGTTCGGCCACCGGGGCAGCCGCGTTCGGCCTGGCCCGGAAGGTATTCGCGTGGGTAGCGTGAGTACATGACCACGGCGATCGCGCAGTTCATGCGCGAGCTGGAGCGGAAGTGGGACGAGCACCGGGACGCCCTGCTGGTCCAGCGCGACCTGGCGGTGGCGCTCACCCACGTTGCGGATGAGCCGTCGGTCCAGCACATCCCGGCTATGACCGGGGCCACCGGGCGCGCGGCTCTGGAGCGGTTCTACGTCGAGGAATTTCTGCCTCACCTGCCCAGCGACCTGACCGTCACTAGGATCTCCCGCACGGTGGACCGATTCCGGCTGGTCGATGAGTCGATGGTTTCATTCACCCACAACCGGGTGCTGCCCTGGCTGCTCCCCGGCGTCGCGCCCACGCACCGGCGAGCTGAGGTGCTGGCCATCGGGGTCGTCAGCTTCAGGCGCGGGCTCATCTCCGCAGAGCGCTTCCTCTGGGATCAGGCTTCGCTGACCGCTCAGCTTGGCCTGCCCCTGCTCGCCGGTACCATCTCGGGCGGGGCCGGCTAGGACGGGAACTGCATCACGACCGCCTTGGCCTCGGTGAAGAATTCCTCCGAATGCAGGCCGCCCTCGCGCCCGATACCGGAGTTCTTCATGCCGCCGAACGGCGCGATGACCTGGACGGGGCCGAAGATTTCTTCCTGGGCGATCCGCCAGCGGTTCGCCACGTCGGCGAACACCGTCGGGGCCACATAGTTGCCGTCCGCCAGCGGGCCGTCGGTGAGCCGGTACCCCGCCGGTGAGCAGCGATGGTGTAGGGGGTACGGCGGATCAGCCGCATGCCCTCCAGCCGCCCGCTGAGTTCCGCAGGCGTTCGTTGACAGGGCTCCTGGCCGCCGTTTATTTTGTACATAGTGTTTGACTGAATTTCCGGAAGCGAGATAGCGCGGCGAAACGGGGAGATGCACCATGACTGACCTGGAGGGCCAGATCGCGCTGGTCACCGGGAGTTCCCGGGGGATCGGCGCGGCGATCGCCACCCTCTTCGCCGAGGCGGGAGCGGCGGTAATCGTGCACGGCCGCGACACCGACGCGGTGGCGGCCGTCTCGGCCCAGATCGGGAAGACCGGGGGCCGCGCCTTCCCCGCCATCGCCGATCTCACCGACTACGGGCAGATCGAGGCGATGCGGGAGGCCATCGAGCAAGCGGCCGGGCCGGTCGACGTGGTGGTCGCGAACGCCGGTGGCAGCCCGGTACGCCCGGGGCCGGTAGAGGAGATCAGCGAGGCGGACTGGCGGCGATCCATCGACGTCAACCTGATGGCCACGTTCCTGACGATCAAGGCGTTCCTGCCGGGCATGAAGCGCCGGCAGCACGGCAACCTCATCACGATGTCATCGGCGGCCGCCCGCCGCCCGACCCCGATGTCGCCCGTGGCCTACGCCGCGGCTAAAGCCGGCATCGAGCTTCTGACCAGGGACGTAGCGGCCCAGGCGGGTCCGTTCGGCATCCGGGCCAACTGCATCGCGCCCGAGACGATTCTCACCGAGCGCAACCGGGCGCAGATCCCGCCGGACGTCCAGGACCAGCTACGTGACCATCATGCGCTCCGGCGGCTCGGCCTCCCCGAGGACGTGGCGCAGGCTGCGCTGTTCCTCGCCTCGGCGCGGTCCTCGTGGATCACCGGCATCACCGTCGACGTGGCCGGCGGCGCCGTCCTCGCCTGATGAGCGACGTGGCGGACCGCGATGAACGGGCCGTGATCACTTCCAGACGTCGGTGATCGGCGCCGCAGTCGCGCTGGCCCCCGCGTGCCCGAGCCCGTACATGTCCTCCACCGTGCGCAGGATGCCGTAGTGACCGGTGCGCTCGCTGTAGACGCCCGGCCGTACGTGCGCTCCATAGAAAATGACCGGGACCTTGTTACCGTCGCCGCCCAGCCCGAGAAGTGTGCCGTCCTCATCCCAGATGACGATGAGCAGTCCTTTTGATTATTCGTATCTCCTGCGCGGTTGATGAGCCTCAGCCTGAGAAACAAGATCCCTTTGACAACGTGTGCACGAGCGACTGCGAGCCGAGCATAACGGCGGGAAGCGGCGCGAGTGTGGAATTGCGATGAAGCATGGTGAACATGGCGGAAGGCGGACGTAAGCAGAGTCACAGCCGGTACTTAAGTGAATGATGGCCGCCGCGGGAAGAGGGAACCGCGGGCGCTCGTGACCGCGAGGCCAGTATCGAGGGAGGGGCTTGTGAGCGCGGGCCGGACACGCTATTCAGCGGGAACCAGCCGGGGCGAGACCGCGACGGTGCCCGGCGAGGGCCGCTCACGGGGCAGCCGCCTGCTATGGGCGGTGGACCGCTTCACTGGGCTCGCGGCGACGGCGTTCGCGGTGCTGGCGGGGGGACTGGTGTGGGTCGTCCTCAGCGTTGCGTTCGGCTTCCCCGCCGGCTGGGAGAGGGTCTTCCAGACCCTGGTCGCGGCGGTGACCGTGGTCATGGTGTTCGTCATCCAGCACACGCAGGCCCGCCATCAGGCGGCTACTCAGCGCAAGCTCGATGAGATCCTGCGGGCGCTGCCGGAGGCCGACAATTCCCTGCTGGCGCTGGAGCACGCGTCGGACGATGAACTGCGCGCGACCCGCCTGCAGCACCGGCAGATCCGCCGGGACGCACTGGCGGACAGCTCCCGGCGTCCCGGGGATGGGGCAGGAGGGCTCAGCTGATGGCGGCGGCGATAATCTCCTGCGCCTGCTTCTGGATCGAGGCCAATTCCTCTGGCCCGCGGAAGGATTCGGCGTACAGCTTGTAGACGTCCTCCGTGCCCGACGGGCGGGCGGCGAACCAGCCCGACGCGGTGACGACCTTGAGGCCGCCGATCGCGGCGCCATTGCCGGGGGCGGTCGTCAGCGCCGCGGTGATCTCCTCGCCGGCCAGTTCGCTGGCCGTGACCTGCTCCGGGGAGAGCTTGCCCAGCTTGGCCTTCTGTTCCCGGGTGGCCGCCGTGTCGATGCGCGCGTAGGCGGGGTCCCCGTAGCGTTCGGTCAGCTCACGGTAGAGCTGTGATGGTGACTGGCCGGTCACCGCCGTGATCTCCGAGGCGAGCAGGGCGAGGATGATGCCGTCCTTGTCCGTGGTCCACACCGAGCCGTCACGCTGCAGGAAAGACGCTCCGGCGCTCTCCTCGCCGCCGAAGGCCACGGTCCCGTCCAGCAGCCCCGGCACGAACCACTTGAACCCGACCGGGACCTCCAGCAGCGGCCGTCCCAGGCCCTCGGCCACCCGGTCAATCATCGACGAGCTGACCAGGGTCTTGCCCACGGCGGCAGTCGGCGGCCAGCCGTCCCGGTGCCGGAAGAGATAGTCGATGGCGACCGCAAGGTAATGGTTTGGGTTGAGCAGCCCCGCGTCGGGCGTGACGATGCCGTGCCGGTCGGCGTCGGTGTCGTTCCCGGTCGCGACCGTGAACTCGTGCTGGCGGCGGATCAGGCTCGCCATCGCGTATGGCGACGAGCAGTCCATCCGGATCTTGCCGTCCCAGTCCAGGGTCATGAACCGGAACGTCGGATCGACCTCGGGGTTGACGACGGTCAGGTCCAGGCCGTACCGCTCGCCGATCTCGCCCCAGTACGCGACGCTGGCCCCGCCGAGCGGATCCGCGCCGATGTGGATCCCGGCCTCCCTGATCGCGTCCAGGTCCACCACCTGGTCGAGCGCCGAGACGTAGTTGCCGAGGAAGTCGAAGGTCCCGGTGGTCTCGGCCGCGACCGCCCGGGCGTACGGGATCCGGCGCACTCCCTTCAGGCCGTTGGCGAGCAGTTCGTTCGCCCGGTCCTGGATCTGCCGGGTGATGTCCGTGCCGGCCGGGCCGCCGTCGGGCGGGTTGTACTTGAAGCCGCCGTCCGGGGGCGGATTGTGCGAGGGAGTGACCACGACCCCGTTGGCGCGGGGGCCGTCACCCGACAGGTTGTGCGCGAGGATGGCGCGGGACACGGCCGGCGTCGGCGTATACCCGCCGCGCGCGTCGGTCAGCACGTGCACGCCGTTTGCGGCCAGCACCTCCAGCGCGCTGACCTGGGCGGGCTCGGACAGCGCGTGCGTGTCAGCACCCAGATACAGCGGCCCGTCGATCCCCTGCCCGGCGCGGTACTCGCAGATTGCCTGGGTGGTGGCCAGGATGTGGTCCTCGTTGAACGTGGCCGTGAAGGCGGACCCGCGGTGACCGGACGTGCCGAACGACACCCGCTGCACGGCGTCCTCCGGATCGGGATGCACCGAGTAGTACGCGGTGACTAGCTTCGGGACATCGACAAGATCTTCAGCTGCAGCGGGCTGTCCCGCACGTGGGTCCACCATGCCGTCATACTGACACGCGCGGCAGGCCGTAAACACCCCGGCAGCACCGCGAATGGCCGCCCGCGGGGCCCGGATCAGGTCCGGGGCCCCGCGGGGTCAGCGCGAGCCGCGCACCGGTGTTGCCGCCCGGATCCGTGAGGCACAGGCCGGAGCTGGGGTTGGCCAGCTCACCGTTGGATTGATGCGTCCAGTTCTGGGCGGCGGTGCCATTGCAGGGATACCAGTCGACGTTGGTGCCGGTCGTTGTCCCCGCGCTCACCACGTCCAGGCAGCCGCCCTGAGTCCGCAGGGTGCCGTCTGAATACGGTGACCACTGCTGGCCCGCGCTCCCATTGCACCCGGTGACGCCGATCGGGTTGCCCGCCGTGTTCAGTGAGTTCTGGTTGGCCAGGCACAGCCCGTTGATTCCGGTGACCTGACCGGTGGCGGTGGCAGTCCCGGTGGGAGTGGAGTTGCCGCCCTGTTCGTACGCGGCCACGTACGCCACGCTCATCGACGCCCCCGATGACGTGGCTGAGGTCGGGGTCGTGGAGCCGTATACGCCGTCCGGGTAGTTACCGCCCATGGCCAGGTCGAAGATGATGAAGAAACCGTGGTCGATCGCTTCCTGCCACGCCGTCGTGCCGACCGAGGCCTCGGTGATGGTGCTCTCGACGGTGCCGTCCATCAGGAACTGCAGGGACTCCGCGCTCGTATTGGTCCGGTCGATGATCACCGAGTACGTTTGGTAGCCGGTCTGGCAGCTGGAACCCGCGCCGGGGCACGCGATCAGCGGATGGCCCAGGCTGTTCGCGGCGTCGTGGAGCTGTAACGTAAATTCCTTGTTACAGCCTGTCAAGAGGCAAAGTTTGGCTTCTGGTGGATATTGGCGGTTGGCGGTTGCGGTCGGCGGTTGGCGCTGGCCCAGCCCGGCGCGAGCGCCAGCAAATATTCCTAAGTATCGCGGCTGCCGGTTGTTATTCGATAGTTTGTTCGATATACTGCTATGCAAAAGTATCTATGGACGAGGTGGGGATATGCCGGACGCGTCATCGGCGGGCCGCGGGCCACGCGATGACAGCACGCCACGTGCTGGCGATGGCGCGCGTCCGGGAGAGAGTGGACAAAGAAAAAGTGCACCGGGCGAAACTGCGCCAGGGGAGACGGCACCGGCGCAGCAGCCCGCACCGGGGCCAGCCGAATGCTTCGGCGCGGGGTTCCTGGCCCGTGACGTGCCTCCAGATCCCGGCCGGGGCGGATCCGGGTCCGGGCTCGCTTCCGGGGAGACGTTCGATACTTGCCTGCCCGGCCCCGCGCTGGCTGCGACCGCCGACAAAGCCGCTGGGGCTGCCCGCGACTTTGCGGGCGTGAGCGACGACGAGCTGGTCGGCGCGCTGCGGGCGTTCGACAAGCTGGAGGCCTGGGCCGGGGCCGGGAAGGCGGCGGCGTCGGTGGAGCTGGCCCGCCGCCGTCCCGCGACCGGCCGGGACCGGGCGAGGCGGGCGGGGAAGGCGGCGCCGTGGGGCACGTTCTGTGCCGATGAGCTCGCTGCCGCCCTGGCGATCTCCCGGAACGCGGCCGAGCGGATGCTCGCGGTGGCTGATGACCTGGCGCGCCGGCTGCCCCAGACGCGCGGTGCCCTGGGCGAGGGCACACTGAGCTGGTACAAGGCGCAGGTCATCGCCGAGGCCACCCGGGTCCTGGACGATGAGAACGCGGCCGCCGCCGAAGAACTCATCCTGCCCGCCAGCAAGGACAAGACCCCGGCGCAGATCCGTGACGCGGCCGGCCGCGCGGTGCTGAAAGTCGACCCGGAGGCGGCCCGGAAACGCCGCGAAGAGGCACTGAAGGACGCCCGGGTAGAGCTGTGCCGCGAAGATGCCGGGACCGCCGCGCTGTGCGGGTTCCACCTGCCTCCCGATGAGGCGCTGGCCGCCGACCAGGCCATCACCGCCCTTGCCCTGGACCTGAAAGCCGCCGGGTACCCGGGCGCGATGGACCAGCTGCGGGTCCGCGCCTACCTGGACATCCTGCTCGGCAAAGACACCCGCCAATCGCTGCAGCAGCAGGCGCCCGGAACCAGCTCCGTCAACCCGGACTCTGACCCGGACCCCGGCACGACCTTGGCTGACAAGGACCGCAAGACGCCCTCGGCCGGTCCGGAGCCTGGCGCCAGTCCCGCCAGCGCGCCAGGCGAACCCGATGCGGGCGATGACCAGGGCGCAGACGGCCAGCACGGCGCGCCAGGGCACGATGACCGCGGCAGCCAAACCAGCACGGCCGGGCCGCCCGCCAGACGCACCGGACCGGCCGGGGCAGCGGCGAAGATCAACCTGACTATCCCCCTGGCCACCCTGCTCGGCCTGGCCGACCACCCCGGGGAAGCCGCCGGGTTTGGTCCCCTCGACGCCGGCCTGGCCCGGGACATCGCCGCTCAAGCGGCCGCCAGCCCCGGCACCAGCTGGTGCCTCACCGTCACCGACCAGCACGGCCACCCCAGCGCGCACGGCTGCGCCAAACCCGCCCGGCGCAGCCGGCGGAAGCGTCCCCTCGTCCCGGGCATCGGGCCACCTGGCGGCCGAGCCGGGGCGCCCGGCACCAATCCGCCAACCGGCGCTGGGCCTCCCGGCGCTGGGCCTCCCGGCGGAGGGCCTCCGGGTGGAGGGCCTCCAGGTCGAGAGCCACCAGGTCGAGAGCTACCAGGTCGAGAGCTACCAGGTGGGTACGGGACCTGGCGGCTGCGCCCCACCGCCCGGGGCCCGGACCTGACCGTGGACCTGGAACCGATCCCGGTCACCGACTGTGATCACCGGCACCAAACCACCGCCCATGACCCCAGCGACCGGCTCCGCCACCTGATCCAGATACGCGACGGGGAATGTACCTGGCCCCCCTGCCGCCGGGCCGCGGAACGCTGCGACTTCGAGCACGCGATCCCCTGGGACCAAGGCGGGAAAACCTGTGCCTGCAACAGCGGGCCCCGCTGCCGCCACCACCATCACCAAAAGCAAGCCGCGGGCTGGCGGCTGGACCAGCACCTGCCCGGGTACCACACGTGGACGACTCCCTCCGGACGCCAATACACCAACGGACCCATCAGCTACCCGGTCTGAGTGCGACCGGGAACGGGGCCAAAGCCAAGGCCGGTCGCCGGTGTGAGGGGCCGACGCGGACTCAGCTCGTCCCTCGGCTGCCAGGCTGACCCGGGCCGCCGATCTGACCCAGACGGTCGGCTGACCCAGCTGCCAGCCGGCTAGCCACGTCGCGCGATGCGGTCCTCGATCGCCTGGACACCCTCGCGGAACGCCGGACGGCCCGCGGACCAGCGCTGTGCCGCGGTCTCCTCCGCCAGCGCGTCCGCGTGCGCGGGAATGGACAGCGCGGAGCGCAGCGTGGCCACCAGGCGCCGCACGTACGCCTTCTCCTGGTGCGCCAGGCGCTGGCCGAGTTCGACCGCGGCATCGACCAGGCCGTTCTCGACCAGCTTCGCGGCTAGGCCCACGTCCACGGCGGTCCGGGCGTCCCACACCTCACCGAACAGGCAGGCGAGCGTGGCCCGCTGCTGACCGACGGCACGGGCCAGCATCCAGGCGTGGCCCCCGCCCGGGTGCAGGCGGAGCGCGGTAAAGCGGGTGTCGAACAACGCCCCCGGGCCCGCCAGCCGCACGTCGCAGGCCAGCGCCAGGTTGAACCCGGCCCCGACGGCCGGGCCGTTCACGGCGGCGACGGTGGGCAGCGGGCAGTCCCGGACGCGCAGGAAGCCCTGGTAGACCGTCTCGACGTCACCGAATTCACCGTCGGCGGCGCCGCGCAGCGTGGCCACCTCCGCGCCGGCGCAGAACGCGCTGCCCGCCCCGGTGACCACGACGCAGCGCGTGGCCTCGTCACGTTCGGCGCGGTCCATGGCGGCCGACAGAGCATGCACCATGGGCCCGCTGAAGACGTTGCGGCGCGCCGGATCGTTGAGGGTCACGAGCGCGACCCCGCCGCGCTGCTCGAGCCCAACCAGGTCGGCCGCGTCCTCCGGCACCTGCCTCGCCTCCTCGGGGTCAGGCCTGACAGTACCGCGCGGCTCGCCGCGGCGGCGCCCGCCCATCCAGTCCGCTCACTGTGCAGGGGCCGCCTATCCAGTGCCCTCACTGGGTCAGCTGGCGGGCCATCCAGTCAGCACGTACGGGCGGTGCTGGTAGAGCACGTTGGCGCAGCCGTGGTTGCCCTGCTCGAGCAGCAGCAGCTCGGCCGGGCCCGGCACGCTGTCGCGCAGCCGGCACTCGGCGTCCTGCCAGGGGAACATGCGGTCCCGCTGGCCCGTGCCACGATCAGCAACGGGGCATCGTCAGCCGCATCCGTGCCCGCCCGCCAGGCTCAGCTCGCCGCGCCCGCTGGATGGCGTCCGCTCTCGCGGTCGGCGCCGGACCGGACGTGAACGCCTCCCGGGTGAGCTGCGGCAGTTGCTCCCAGACCGCGCCCAGGTCAAACGGGCCGACACAGCGCGATGCACGCCCGCACGCGCGGTCATCCCGGCTGGCCAGCCGGGGCGCGTAGTAGCCGCCCAGGCTCACGCCCCATACGCCCGATCCGGTCCGGGTCGATGCCGGGCTGCGCGGCCAGCGCGTCCAGGATCGCCGCGCCGGGTACCTCCCAGTCCGGCCGGATCGGCAGCTCGTACTCGGCCTCACCCTGGCCGGGCCCGTCCACCGACAGGGTGGCCACCCCGCGGTCCAGGAACAGCTGCTCGACCGCGCCGAACTCCTCCTTGGCCGAGTCCAGTCCCGGAATCAGCACGACCGCCGGATGCGGGCCCGGGCCGTGCCGGGCGGCGCAGCACCGCCGCGATCACCGCGCCCTCGAACGGGATCTCCAGCCGGGTGCCGGGCGGATCGAGGTACGGCAGGGCCGTCGGTCAGGCACCGCGACGGCCAGCTCGTGGGCGGCCCGCAGCTGATCCATGTCCTGGACGAACAGAAACTTCGCGAAGTGGTAGTAGACCGCGGCCTGGGCCAGGTGGCCGCCCGCCGACCGGGTCCGGCCCTCGGCCAGCGCGGTGCGGCCCAGTTCCTGGTGCTCGAGCCGTGCGGCCGACCGGGCCGCGCACCTGGTCCCAGCGCTCGTCGTCGCGGTTACCCACCTCGTCCCTGTGTGTGCCGTTGGCGATGAAGCGCGGCGACCGTTGCTGATCGCGGCCGTGACTCGCTCTCCGAGGCTTGCTCATGCACTGCGGAAGTATGGCAAACCGCGGTTGCCCACGATTGCAGCGGAGGTGGCGGGCCGGGGGGCGGATCGAGCCCGCCGTCGGCCGACCCGCTAGGTTGCTGTTGCGACACGTTGGCATGGTCCGGCCAATCCAGTAATGCCGGACAAGCCGACGGACGGGCAACTTGACGAAAGCCAGCCGAAGGTGTGACAAGGCCAGACGGTGGGGAATTCGGCACTGCAAACGATTGTGAGTTCGCTACACGGCGACAGCCACTGCCTGCCGCCACTGCCGCGCCCGGCCCTGCGACCTTGCCGCCCCCGAGACGGCGGGCCCTGGGCCGGGCGGGCCGGCGGAGCTGCGAAGATGGCGGCCCGAGTGGCCAGGACAGACCTGATCGTGACCGACTGCATCGGCTGGCTCGGTACCGGCCGGATGGGAGTCAACGCTCGCCGCCGGCTGCTGACGGCCGGATGCGACCTGGCCGTGTACAACCGGACGAAGGCCAAGGCCGAGCCGCTGGCCGCGGCCCGCGGCGCCAGGTCGCCGGCTAGGCCCTCGACCTAGCGAGCGCGACATCGTCTTCGTCACCGTCGGCGGCTCGGAGGACCTGATCGCGCCCTGCTCGGCCCGTCCGGCCTGATGAGGCAGCGCCGCGCCCGCAGCTCGTGGTCGACTGCTCCACCGTCTCCGCCGAGGCCTCCCGCACGTCCGTGAGCGGCTGGCCGAGCGCGGGACCGCCCTGCTCGCCGCCCCGGTCATGGGCAACGCCACGGTGGCCGAGGCCGGGCAAGCTCACGCTGGCGGTGTCCGGCCGGCGCGAGACGTTCGAGCAGGCCCGCGCCCTACCTGGACCTGCTGGTGCCGGAGCGCGACCTACGTCGGCGAGGGCGAGACCGCCCGGACGGTGAAGCTTTGTCACAACCTCCTGCTCGGGGTCGTGGCCCAGTCACTGGCCGAGGTCGCCATCCTGGCCCAGAATACGGGGTCAGCCGTGATGCGTTGCTGGCGTGCCTGAACAACAGCGTGATGGGCTCCACCTTCTCCCGCTACAAGACGCCCGCGTTGGTTAACCTCGACTTTCACCCGACCTTCACCGCCATCTCTATTGCGCAAAGATTTTGATCTCGGCCTGGCGGCGGCGCGCGAGCGTGAGGTCCCGCTGCCGGTGGCCGCACCGGTGCATCAGCTCGTTCAGAGCCTGGTTGGCCACGGGGCACGGGGCGGAGGATTTCGCTGCGCTGCTGCAGATGCAGGCCGACTCGGCCGGGCTCGCTCTCGTGAGCGAAGATGACATGTGAAGTATCGGACGGTCTGGAACCCGGTCAAGTCACCGGCGGCCGGGACCGGGCGGCCCGCACCCGAGCCGCCGGGGGGTCCTGCGGCATTGCAGACTACGGGTCCCGAGCCACTCATAGACCCCCGCAGGGATTCCGGAAGGAGACCTAAGCGGTCCCGCCGTCAGCATGGCGTCCGGTTCCTGAGCGTGAGCGCCACGACCGCAGCCGCGGCTGCGCTCGTCGTCTGGCTGTAGCAGTAGCAGCAGTAGTAGCGGCACCTCCTCCACTCTGCGGAAATAAATCGCCGATCATCATCGGCGCGTCCCTGTCGCTGACTGGAGACTTCAGCGCCGACGGCCAGGCTTTCCAGAAGGGCTACGAGTTCTGGGCGTCCCAGGTCAACGCGAAGGGCGGGATCCTGGGCCGCCAGGTCCAGCTCAAGATCCTCAACGACAACAGCTCGCCGACCCAGGTAGTGACCAACTACCAGACGCTGATCAACTCCGACCATGCGGCGCTGACCTTCGGCCCGTTCTCCTCGCTGCTGACCGCGCCCGCGGCGTCGGTCGCGCACCGGTATGGCTACGCCTTCATCGAGGGCGCCGGCGGCGCGACACTCGGTGTTCGCGCAGAAGCTGAACAACGTGTTCGACGTGAGCCTGCCGGTGGCCAACGAACTTGACCCGTTCACCGCCTGGATCACGTCCTTGCCCGCAGCCCAGCGGCCGGCCACCGCGGCCTACCCGAAGGCCGACGACCCGTTCGCCACCCCCCAGGTACAGCGCACCCAGGCGGTGCTGCAACCGCTCGGGGTCCGCACCGTGTACTCGAACGTCTTCCCGGAGGAGGTCGCCGACTACAAGGCGCCGGCCGACGACGTGGCCGCATCCAAGGCCCAGGCCGTCGTGCTCGGCTCGACCGACGTGCCGACGGTATCGGCGTTCATGAGCGCGTTCGAGCAGCAGCACTACAACCCGAAGATCTTCATCGCGGCGGCCGGCCCGGACCAGGGCAGCGCGTTCACCAGCGCGGTCGGGGTGCAGAACGCCAACGGGGTCATGGTCCCCAACGCCTGGTACCCCGGCTCGCCCAACGCGCTCAGCCAGGCCATGGTCAAGGCCTACGTGGCGAAGTACGGCGGCAGTGCGTCGGATATCAACGCCGACGTCGCGGAGGCCTACTCCGTCGGCGAGGTCGCGGACCAGGGCGTGACTCATATCGGCAGCGTGGACAACGCCAAGCTGATCAGTTACCTGCACAGTGGTGTGACGCTGCAAAGTGTGCAGGGCCCGGTCAAGTTCAACGCGCTCGGCGAGAACCTGGCCGCGACCGCCTACATCTTCCAGTGGCAGAACGGAAAATTCGTCCAGGTCCTTCCGGCCGACAATCCTGCCTCGGTGAAGATCCTCTATCCGAAGCCCAACTGGGGCCAGTAAACCTGCGATGACCCACGGAGCGGCACGGAGCTGAGATGGCACACCAGATTTACTCGGCCATCGTCGACGGGATACTCGGCGGCGGTGTCTACGCGCTGATGGCGGTCGGGCTGACCCTGATCTTCGGGGTGCTCGACATCATCAACATCGCGCAGGGCATCCTCGTCATCGTTGGCGGCTATCTCAGCTACGTGCTGTCCGTGCACCTGCATATTGATCTGTTCCTCGGCCTGCTCATCACGATCCCGGCGATGTTCGTGCTCGGGCTGCTCATCCACACCGCAGTCATCCGGCCGCTGCGCGGCAGCGAGCGCACGTCGATGTCCCTGCTGGCCTGTTTCGCGGTCGCGATCATCCTGGAAGGCGCGCTGTACTGGATCTTCGGCCCGAACGTGGTCACGCTCAACGCCTCCTACATCAACTCGAGCATCAAGGTGGCCGGGTTTTACATCAACGACATCTACCTGTACTGCTTCCTTCTCGCCGTGGTCCTGGTGGCCGCCATCTACCTGCTGCTGTACCGGTCCAAGTTCGGCCGGGGCGTGCGGGCCACCATGCAGGACGTGACCGCGGCCCGGCTCATCGGCATCGACGTCAACCGGGTCGCCGCGCTGACGTTCGGGATCGGCGTGGCGGTGACGGCAGCCGGCGGGATGGCCTACGGCGCCACCAGCGGCGGATTCAACCCCAACAGCGGGTACGACCTGATCTCCCGGCTGCTGGCCATCATCATCCTCGGCGGCCTGGGCAGCATCGGCGGTGCTCTGGTAGCCGCCGTCTTCATGATCACCGTCGAGTCCCTAGTGGACATCTGGTCTCCCAACTGGGCCATCGTGGTCTTCTACGCCGCGCTCGTGATCGTCCTGACGGTCCGCCCGTCGGGACTGTTCGGCCGGCGGGCGGTGCGGGCGCAATGACCCCCCCTGCCGCGCGCTTGCCGGCCAGCGCACCGGGCCGCCGGCGGCTGCTGGTGCGGCCGGCCTGGTGGTCCTGCTCGCGCTGTTCGCGATCTTCCCGCTGGTGTACAGCAGCCCGGTCGCCACCACCTACGGGATCGACGCGCTGATCTTCATCGCGTGCGCGACCGCCTGGAACATCTTCTCCGGGTACTCCGGCTATCTGTCTCTCGGTCACGCGGTGTTCTTCGGCAGCGGGATGTACGCCGTGGCGATCGCCGCCCGGGACTGGAACCTGACTGGGGACGCGGTGTTCGGGCTGCTGCCGCTGGCGGCCGTCGTGGCCGCGGTCATCGCGGTGCCGGTCGGCCTGGTGGCGCTGCGGGTCCGGCGGCACACGTTCGTGGTCATCACCATCGCCATCTTCTTCATCTTCCAGCTGATGGCGTTCAACTTCTCCTTCACCGGCGGCACCAGCGGCATCACCGCGCCGATCCTGAACTGGGCGCCGGGGACGTACAACGACCCGTTCTACTACCTGGCGCTGGCCATTGCCGTGGTGGCGATGGCGCTGGCCTGGGTCATCCGGGGCTCGCGCTTCGGCCTGCACCTGCGCGCGATCCGGGACGACGAGGATCGCGCCCGCGGCCTGGGCGTGCGCGCCATGCGGGTCAAGCTCTCCGCCCTGGTGCTGTCCGCCTTCCTCACCGGGCTGGCGGGCGGCCTGTGGTACTACTTCATCGGTGCGGTCCACCCGCAGTCCGCGTACGACCCGCTGTTCGACCTGTCGCTAGCGCTGATGGGCTTCTTCGGCGGCCTGGGTACCGTCTTCGGGCCCGCGCTCGGCGCGTTGATCCTCGAGCCCACGCAGCAGTGGCTGACCGTGCGGTTCACCAACAACTATCTCAGCGAGATCCTGCTGGGACTGCTCTTCCTGATCGTGATCATCTTCTTGCCGCGTGGTGTGCTGCCCACCCTGACCGAACGGATCACCGGCTGGCGATCCCGCATCCGGGACCGTTCGGCGCCGGAGACCGCGGCGCCGGGCGGCGGCCCACCGGGTGGTGCGGCACCGGACGGTCCGGCGCCTGACGGCACGGCATCGGACGGCGCGGCACCAGCTGGCACAGCTCGAGACGGCATGGCATCGGACACGACCGCGCCGGGCACCTCTGCGGCGGCGTCCGCCGCTCCCGGAGCGGCAGGCCGGCGGGAGGGCACGCCATGACGGCCGAACTGCGGACCGAAGGGATCAGCAAGGCGTTTGGCGGCGTGCAGGCGCTGGACGACTGCACGCTGACCGTCGCCGAGGGTTCCATCACCGGCCTGATCGGGCCGAACGGGTCGGGTAAGACGACGCTGTTCAACATCATGACGGGATACGAGCGGCCGGACTCCGGCGCGGTCTACCTGGCGGGCCAGAACATCACGGGCGCGTCCGCGCAGCGGGTCTTCGGCCTGGGCATGGGGCGCACCTTCCAGCTGACCAGGATCTTCCCGCGGCTCACGCTGCTGGAGAACATGCTGGTGGCCGCGCGGCCCAGCCGCGAGCGCGGCGGCCTGCTGGCCCGGGCCGGCGGGGCGGCGGACCGGCGCCACGCGCGTGAACTGCTGGAGTTCACCGGGATCGGGCAGTACGCGAACGCCCTGGCCGGCACCCTGTCCTACGGCCAGCGCAAGCTGCTCGAACTGGCCACGGTACTGGCCGCCGACCCGGCCATCGTGCTGCTCGACGAGCCCGCCGGCGGGGTGAACCCATCACTCATCCAGCACATCGCCGGGCGGATCCGCGATCTCAATGCTCGGGGCACCACCTTCCTGATCGTGGAGCACAACATGGAGTTCGTGATGGGGCTGTGCCATCAGGTCACGGTGCTGGACTACGGCACCGTAGTGGCAGCTGGGCGGCCAGAGATCATCTCGACCGACCCACGGGTGCTGGACGCCTACCTCGGGGCGGCGCTGGACGACGAGCCCGCCCTGGAGGCCGAGCCGGGCCCGGGCGGCGCCGGTGTCTAGCGGGGTGGCCCCATCCGGGCCAGCACTACCCGGGCCAGCACTACCCGGGCCAGCACTGACCGTCGAGGGCCTGTACGCGGGATACGGCGGCGGCGACATCCTGCACGACGTGTCGTTCACTGTGCCCGAGGGCGGCATCACCTGCATTGTCGGTCCCAACGGGGCCGGCAAATCGACCCTGCTGAGCAGCGTCAGCGGGCTGCTGCGGCCGCGCCGCGGCCAGGTGCTGCTGCGCGGCGAGCCCATCGCCGGGCGCAGCCCCCGGCAGATCCTCGGCATGGGCATGGTGCATGTGCCCCAGCACCACAGCCTGTTCCGGGACATGACCGTCGCCGAGAACCTCGACCTCGGCGGCTACTCGATCAGCGACCGCAAGCTGCTGGCCCGCAGGCGCGCCCAGGTGCACGAGATGTTCCCCCAGGTGGCCGCCTGGGCGCCCAAGAAGGCGGGCAGCCTGTCCGGCGGCCAGCAGCGGCTGGTGGAGTTCGCCCGCTGCCTCATGCTCGACCCGTCCCTGATCATCCTGGACGAGCCGTCGATGGGCCTGGCGCCGAAGGTGCTCCGCTCGGTGTTCGACGCGGTGGAGGCGATGAACGGGGCCGGCAAGACCGTCCTGCTGGTCGAGCAGAACGCGCGGGCGGGCCTGCGGCTGTCCACCCACGGGGTGGTGCTGGAGAACGGCCGTGTGCGGCTGACCGGCAGCGGGCGCGAGGTGCTCGAGAACCCGGAGATCGGGGCGCTTTATCTCGGTGGCGCCGCAAAGCCGGCATAAGCGCCGCCCAGCCGGGCGCCGGGCCAGCCGGGCGCCGGAAGGACGCGGGCGCTCAGGCCGCGAGAGCGGCGTAGCGGCCGTTACCGGCGATAAGGCCGGTGTGGGTGCCGGCCTCGGCGATGCGGCCGTGGTCCAGGACGGCGATCTGGTCGGCGTTGCGCACGGTGGAGAGCCGGTGCGCGATGGTGATCGTGGTGCGGCCCTGGGCCAGGGCGTCGAACGCCTTCTGCACGGACCGCTCGGTTTCGGTGTCGAGGGCGCTCGTCGCCTCGTCCAGCACAAGCACGCGCGGGTTGCGCAGCAGGGTCCGGGCGATCGCGATGCGCTGCTTCTCTCCGCCGGAGAACCGGTGCCCCCGTGAGCCGACCATGGTGTCGTAGCCATCGGGCAGGCTGGCGATGAGGTCGTGGATCTGGGCGGCCCGGGCCGCATCCTCGATCTCGGCGTCGGTCGCCCCGGGCCGGGCGTACCGCAGGTTCTCCCGCACCGTGGTGTGCAGCAGGTAGGTCTCCTGGCTGACCACGCCTACGATCGCGGTGAGGTCGGCAAACCGCAGGTCCCGCAGGTCGACGCCATCGATGCGGACACTGCCGCTGCTAGGGTCGTAGAGCCGGGCGATGAGCGACGCCAGCGTGGTCTTGCCCGATCCGGTCTCACCGACCAGCGCCAGCGTGGTCCCGGCCGGGACGTCCAGATCGATGCCGGTGACCGCCGGCCGGTCGGCGCCTGGGTAGGCGAAGCTGACATCGGTGAAGCGGACGTGCCCGGTGACCTGGGCCGGGTCGATCTCGACCGGGTGGGCGGGCTCGTCAACCTCGACCGGCAGGTCCAGGTACTCGAAGATCCGTGCGAACAGGGCCAGCGAGCTGATCACGGACACGCTCGTGTTGAGCAGCCCGGTCAGCGGCCGGAACAGGCTGTTCTGCAGGGTGGTGAAGGCGATGAGGGTGCCGATGGTGACCGAGCCGGCGGTCATCGGCAGCCCGGCGGCGAGGTAGATGATCGCGGGGATCGCGGCGAAGATGATGCTCAGGGAGGCCATCCGCCAGCGCCCGGCGAGCTGGGAGCGCAGCTCCAGGTCGATCAGCCGGGCCGAGGAGGCCGTGAACCGCTCGACCAGCGACGGGCCGGTGCCCATCGTCTTGGCCAGCTGAACGCCGTTGATCGACAGCCCTTCCTCGATGGTGACGTTGAGGTCGGCCAGTTCGCGCTGCTGCTCGGCAGTGATGGCACGGCGCATCCGGGCGACCTTGCGGGTCAGGTAGATGGCCGGCGGCATGACCACCAGCGAGATCAGGGACAGCCGCCACGATAGGGCGACCATGGCGACCGCGGTCGCGACCGCGGTGGTGAGGTTGGCGGCGATGGAGGTCGCGGTGGAGGTCACCACTGACTCCATGCCGCCGATGTCATTGGTGATCCGGGACTGGACCTCGCCGGTGCGGGTCCGGGTGAAGAACGCGATGGACTGCCGCTGCAGGTGAGCGAAGACGCTGGTACGCAGCTGGTGCATGACCTGCTGGCCGACCCGGGTGCTGATCCAGGTCTGGACCACCCCGAACGCCGAGGTGATGGCGGCTACGGCCACCATGCCGATCACCAGCCAGGCGAGCAGGGTCACGTTCTTGTGCGGCAGGGCGGTATCGATGACCGCGCGGAGCAGGAACGGTGACGCCAGCCCGACCAGGGACGAGGCGACGATGATGGCCGTGACGATGGCCAGCGGCCAGCGGTAGGGAAGGAACAGCCGTCCGATGCGGCCCAGGGACACCTCGCGGGCCTGTGCCTTCTCCGTGGCCGTGACGGACCTCGAGCCGCGAGCCCGGCCCGTGTTGCTGATATCTGGATTCGTGTGCGGGGACGCCAAGTGCTTCTCGATTCTGCCGGGGCGGGCCCGTGCCCGGACGCGCGGGCCCTGGAAACGTCTATGCTGAGGTAACCTCATTATGAGGCTACAACATGAAGGGCTGGTAGTGTATTCCGGGTGTCCCAGGAGCGTGAAATGACGGGCGCGGCTGAGCCGGCGGGCGACGAGCCGCTGTCCGAAGCCTTCTGGGCGGTGGCGCGGCGGCTGCGCGAGATGTCCCAGGAGACCCTGGCGCCCTGGGAGATCACTCCCTCCCACCTGCGCGCGCTGCGCGTGCTGAAGCGGCACGGCACGATGCGCCTGTCGGCACTGTCGGACCATCTGCACATCGCGCCCCGCTCGGCCACCGAGGTCGTCGACGCCCTCGAAGCCCGCGGCCTGGTCCAGCGGCGCCCCGATCCCGCCGACCGGCGGGCCACGCTGGTCGAGGTCACCGGACGCGGGGCCACGACGCTGGAAGCGATCCGTGCCGCGCGCGGGACCGAAGCCGAACGGGTCTTCGGCCGGCTCAGCCCGGCCGATCGGGCCGACCTGGCCCGCATTCTCCGCGCCCTGCAGGACTGAGCCCATGGGGGGCCCGCCTGGCCTGCGGGCCAGAGGTCAGGTCAGGAATCGCTTCTAAACGGACCTGTCCCCGGACTTCATCGCCAGTCCGGACAGTTACCCCGGTGACCGTACTACGAGCCCGGCTTCTTGACGACGGCATTACCGTCGACAACCATTTCGCCTTTCTGGTTCGACACGGTGGTCTGGAGCTTGATGATCCGCTTGTCGTCGCGCTTCTCCGTCACCGTCACGGTGACGGTCACGGTGTCGCCGATTTTGACCGGAGCGGTGAACCTGAGGTCCTGGCCCAGGTAGATCGCGTTCTGCCCGGGCAGTTGCATCCCCAGTACGGTCGAGATCAGGCCCGCCATGAGCATGCCGTGTGCGATCCGTTCCCCGAACATGGACTGCGCCGCGTATTCGGCGTCAACGTGCACAGGATTGAAGTCCCCGGTGAGGCCGGCGAAGTTGACGATATCCGCTTCGGTAATGGTCCTGCTGAGTGACGCGTCATCGCCGATTTTGATATCGGAATAGGCTAGCTCAGGCATAATTCACACTCCGCCTCTCACGGTATGAACGCCGGCGTCCCGGGCGCGGGTGCAGACTAACGCGCGCGGGCGCGGAGGGACACCCCTGGCTCACACACAATCAAGTATCCGCTTAACTGTTGAGCCTAATTCTTAATAGACATTTGCGACAAAACGACACACACTGGGGGCAGAGGCCGCAGCGCAGCGGCCCGGGACAGGGCCGTACCGCGGCCCGGACATTCACCCATAGGTGCCGTCGTAACGAAGCGGCATGGTCTCCCCGGACGCCCTGCGCCCTTGACGCAAGGTACGGCCCGGCAGGAGGCGACCGTGAAGGAAATCCTCGATACCATCCTCGATCCCAGCAGCAAGACGGAAGACTTTGCCGCGCTGCCGCTCCCCGAGTCTTACCGGGCCGTCACCCTGCACCGGGACGAGGAGCATATGTTCGACGGTCTCGACGTCCGTGACCGTGATCCCCGCAAATCGATGCATGTAGAAGAGGTGCCGGTCCCCGAGCTCGGCCTGGGCGAGGCGCTGGTGGCCGTGATGGCCAGCGCGGTGAATTACAACACTGTGTGGAGCTCGATTTTCTCGCCCGGTTTCCACCTTCGCGTTTTTGCGCCGTTATGGGAAGCTGTCGGAGCTGACCGCGCGGCATGACCTGCCGTATCACGTGGTGGGGTCGGATCTGGCGGGTGTGGTGCTGCGGACTGGTCCGGGGGTGAACGTGTGGAAGCCCGGCGAGGAGGTGGTGGCGCATTGCCTGTCGGTGGAGCTGGAGAGCTCGGATGGGCATAACGACACCATGATGGATCCGGAGCAGCGGATCTGGGGTTTTGAGACCAATTTCGGTGGGCTGGCTGAGCTGGCCATCGTCAAGACCAATCAGCTGATGCCCAAGCCCAAGCATCTGACCTGGGAGGAGGCGGCGACGCCGGGGCTGGTGAACTCGACTGCGTTCCGGCAGCTGGTCTCGCGTAACGGCGCGGGCCTGAAGCAGGGCGACAACGTGCTCATCTGGGGGGCCAGCGGTGGCCTGGGCGCTTATGCGACTCAGTATGCGCTGGCCGGGGGGGCGATCCCGGTCTGTGTGGTGTCCAGCAAGCGGAAGGCGGAGCTGTGCCGGTCGATGGGGGCCGAGCTGATCATCGACCGGAGCGCCGAGGATTACCGGTTCTGGAAGGACGAGCACACCCAGGATCCGAAGGAGTGGAAGCGGCTGGGCAGCCGGATCCGTGACCTGACCGGGGGGGAGGACGTGGATATTGTTTTCGAGCACCCGGGCCGGGAGACGTTCGGCGCCTCGGTGTATGTGACCCGCCGCGGCGGCACCATTGTGACCTGCGCGTCGACGTCGGGGTTCATGCATGAGTACGACAACCGGTATCTGTGGATGAGCCTCAAGCGGATCATCGGCTCGCATTTCGCCAACTACCGGGAGGCGTGGCAGGCCAACCGGCTGATCTCCAAGGGCATGATCCATCCGACCATGTCGGTGGTGTACCCGCTGGCGGACACCGGCCAGGCCGCGATGGATGTGCACCGGAACCTGCATCATGGCAAGGTCGGGGTGCTGTGCCTGGCGCCGCGGGAGGGCCTGGGCGTGCGTGATCCCGAGCTCCGCGCCCGGCACCTGACCGAGATCAACCGGTTCCGCAATCTGTCGAGCCGGCCCGGAGCGCGTGGGAATGAGGCCGGCATGACCGAGCCGTCCGAGGCGCCGCGGGCCGAGCCGGCCCGGCGCCCGGCCCGGGACCGGCCGTGGCTGATGCGGACGTATGCGGGGCATTCGTCCGCGGCGGAGTCTAACGCGCTGTACCGCCGGAACCTGGCCAAGGGGCAGACGGGCTTGTCGGTGGCGTTTGATCTGCCCACCCAGACCGGGTATGACGCCGATCATGTGCTGGCCCGCGGTGAGGTGGGGCGGGTCGGTGTCCCGGTCGGGCACCTGGGGGATATGCGGGCGCTGTTCGCGGGGATCCCGCTGGAGCGGACCAACACCTCGATGACGATCAACGCCACCGCGATGTGGCTGCTGGCGCTGTATCAGGTGGTCGCGGAGGAGCAGGGCGCCGACATCGCGGCGCTGACCGGGACCACGCAGAACGACATCGTCAAGGAGTACCTGGCCCGGGGCACGTATGTGTTCCCGCCGGGCCCGTCGGTGCGGCTGACCACCGACGTGATCGCCTACACGGTGGCCCGGATGCCGAAGTGGAACCCCATCAACGTCTGCAGCTATCACCTGCAGGAGGCCGGGGCCACCCCGGTGCAGGAGATCGCCTACGCGCTGTGCACCGCGATGACCGTGCTGGACGCCGTCCGTGACGGCGGGCAGGTCGCCCCGGGGCAGATGGGTGAGGTCGTGGGGCGGATGTCGTTTTTTGTCAACGCGGGTGTCCGCTTCGTGGAGGAGATGTGCAAGATGCGCGCCTTTTCCCGGCTCTGGGACACCATCACCCGGCAGCGGTACGGGATCGGTGACCCGGCGCTCCGCCGGTTCCGTTACGGGGTGCAGGTCAACTCGCTGGGGCTGACCGAGGCCCAGCCGGAGAACAACGTCCAGCGGATCGTGCTGGAGATGCTGGCCGTGACCTTGTTCGAAGGACGCCCGGGCCCGGGCCGTGCAGCTGCCCGCCTGGAACGAGGCGCTGGGCCTGCCCCGGCCCTGGGACCAGCAGTGGAGCCTGCGGATCCAGCAGGTCCTCGCGTACGAGTCCGACCTGCTGGAATACGGTGACCTGTTCACCGGGTCGCCGGTGGTGGAGGCCAAGACCGCCGGGCTGATGGCGGGCGCGGAGGCGGAGATCGCCACCGTGCAGGGCATGGGCGGGGTGATCCCGGCGGTGGAGTCCGGCTACCTGAAGGCCCAGCTGGTGGCCTCGCACGCGGCCCGGCGGGCCCGGATGGAATCCGGCGAAGACAAGGTGGTCGGCGTCAATTGCTTCGCCGCCACCGAGCCCAGCCCGCTCACCGCGGACACCGGCACCGCGGTCCACCATGTGGACCCGGCCTACGAGCAGGCAGTGCTGGCCGGCCTGCGGGCGTGGCGCGCCCGGCGGGACGAGACAGCGGTCCACGCTGCGCTCGCCCTCCTCCGGGCCGACGCGGCCCGCGCGGACGTCAACCTGATGACCGCCACCCTGGCCTGCGCCCGGGCCGGGGTGACCACCGGCGAATGGTCGCTCGCGCTGCGGGAGATCTTCGGGGAGTACCGGGCCCCCACCGGGATCAGCGGCGCGCCGGTGACGGTGGCCGCCGGGAACAACGCGGGCTGCGGGGAGCGCCGGCATGGCCGCGGACATGGCCGCGGTCCGCGAGGCGGCCGCCAAGACGGCCGGACAGATCGGCGCGGGCCGGCTGCGCTTGCTGCTGGGCAAGCCCGGCCTGGACGGCCACTCCAACGGCGTTGAGCAGATCGCCGTGCGGGCCCGCGACGCCGGGTTCGAGGTGATCTACCAGGGCATCCGGCTCACCCCGGAGCAGATCGTGGCGGCCGCGGTCGCCGAGGACGTGCACTGCGTGGGGCTGTCCATCCTGTCCGGCGGGCACGCCGAACTGGTACCCGACGTGCTGCACAGGCTGCGCCAGGCCGGCGCCGGGGACATCCCGGTGGTGGCCGGCGGGATCATCCCGCCGGCCGACGCGCAGGCCCTCCGCGCCCAGGGTGTCGCCGCCGTCTTCACCCCGAAGGATTTCGACATTACCGCCATCATCGGCGGCATCATCAATGAGATACGCCGCGCCCATAAGCTCCAGCCATGGCCTGGCCGGCCGGGCGCCCTGGCCGGGGCCACCAGTGAAGGATGACACCAGCGACATGATGACCGAACCCGCCGCCCCCACCGCCCCCACCGCTCCCGCGGCCAGCCGCCAGCGCCCGCGCCGGTCCTGCCTGGCCGTTCCCGGCAGCAGCCCGCGCTTCCTGGAAAAGGCCCAGGGGCTGCCCGCCGACCAGGTGTTCCTGGACCTGGAGGACGCGTGCGCGCCGCTGGTCAAGGAAAGCGCCCGCGGCCTTATCGTGGGCGCGCTCAACACCGGCGACTGGAGCGGCAAGATCCGCGTCGTCCGGGTCAACGACTGGACCACGCACTGGACCTACCGGGACGTGATCACGGTGGTCGAGGGGGCGGGCCCCAATCTGGACTGCATCATGCTGCCGAAGGTGCAGGACGCCGGGCAGGTCAAGGCGCTGGACCTGCTGCTGACCCAGATCGAGAAGACGATGGGCTTCCAGGTGGGCCGGATCGGCATCGAGGCCCAGATCGAGAACGCCCGGGGGCTGGTGAACGTCGATGAGATCGCCGCGGCCTCACCGCGGCTGGAGACGATCATCTTCGGCCCGGCCGACTTCATGGCCTCGATCAGCATGAAGTCGCTGGTGGTCGGCGAGCAGCCGCCCGGCTATCCCGCGGACGCCTACCACTACATCCTGATGCGCATCCTGATGGCCGCCCGGGCCAACGATCTCCAAGCCATCGATGGTCCCTACCTGCAGATCCGGAACTCCGACGGCTACCGCGAGGTCGCCCGCCGGGCCGCGGCCCTGGGGTTCGACGGCAAGTGGGTCCTGCACCCGGACCAGATCACGGCCGCCAACGAGATCTTCTCCCCCTCGCAGGAGGACTACGACCACGCGGAACTGATCCTGGACGCCTACCACTGGTGCACCTCGGAGGCCGGCGGGGCCAAGGGGTCGGCCATGCTCGGCGACGAGATGATCGACGAGGCCTCCCGCAAGATGGCGCTGGTCATCGCGGGCCAGGGCCGGGCCGCGGGCCTGCAGCGCACCTCCAAGTTCGAGCCCCCCCAGGCCTGACCCAGCGGAAGAAGGACATCGGCGATGCAGTTCGGGCGGAGCTACGAGGAGTTCGAGGTCGGGGCGGTCTATAAGCACTGGCCCGGCAAGACGGTCACCGAGTACGACGATCACCTGTTCTGCCTGCTGACCATGAACCACCATCCGCTGCACCTGGACGCGCACTACGCCGCCGGGGCCACCGACTTCGGCCGGAACGTCGTGGTCGGCAACTACATCTACTCGCTGCTGCTCGGCATGTCGGTCCCGGACGTCTCCGGTAAGGCCATCGCCAACCTCGAGATCAGCTCGCTGAAGCACGTGGCGCCGACCTTCCACGGCGACACCATCTACGGCCAGACCACCGTGCTGGGCAAGAAGCCGTCCACGTCGAAGAGCGACCGCGGCATCGTCGAGGTCGAGACGCGCGGCTACAACCAGGACGGCACCCTGGTGTGCGTGTTCCGCCGCAAGGTGATGGTGCCGACCGAGACCTACCTCAAGGAACGCGGCGGCGAGCAGCCCGGCCGTCCCGAGCCGGCCGCCTGACCTCCGCACGACCAGCGATAAGGAGCCGCGCCATGGAACGCCTCGCGAGAACCGAAGGCCTGACCGATATTCAGCGGGACATCCTGGCCACGGTGCGGGAGTTCGTCGAGAAGGAGATCATCCCGGTCGCCAGCGAGCTTGAGCACAAGGACGAGTACCCGGCCCAGATCGTCGCCGGGATGAAGGAACTCGGCCTGTTCGGGCTCACGATTCCCGAGGAGTACGGCGGCCTGGGCGAGTCGCTGCTGACCTACGCGCTGGTGGTGGAGCAGATCGCCCGCGGGTGGATGTCGGTGTCAGGCATCGTCAACACCCACTTCATCGTCGCCTACATGATCGGCCAGCACGGCACCGCCGAGCAGAAGGACTACTTCCTGCCCCGGATGGCGGCCGGCGACGTCCGCGGGGCCTTCTCCATGTCCGAGCCCGGCCTCGGCTCGGACGTCGCAGCGATCCGCACCCGGGCCGAAGTGAAGGGGGAGGGGGAGCGAGTACGTGCATCAACGGGCAGAAGATGTGGCTGACCAACGGCGGCACCTCGAACCTGGTGGCGGTGCTGTGCCGGACCGGCGACGGCCACGACGCCCCGCATAAGAACATGACCACGTTCCTGATCGAGAAGGAGCCCGGCTTCGGCGCGAACCCGACGGTGCCCGGCCTGACCGTGCCCGGCAAGATCGAGAAGATGGGGTACAAGGGCGTCGACACCACCGAGCTGATCCTGCACGACGTCCGCGTCCCCGCCACCCGGGTGCTCGGCGAGGCCCCCGGCCAGGGTTTTTACCAGATGATGGACGGCGTTGAGGTTGGCCGGGTCAACGTCGCCGCCCGCGGCTGCGGCGTCGCCCTGCGCGCCTTCGAACTCGGCATCGCCTACGCGCAGATCCGGCACACCTTCGGCAAGCCGATCGCCGAGCACCAGGCCATCCAGTTCAAGCTGGCCGAAATGGCCATCAAGGTCGAGGCCGCCCATCAGATGATGGTGGTGGCAGCCCGCAAGAAGGACTCCGGCCAGCGCAACGACCTCGAAGCCGGCATGGCCAAATACCTCGCCGCCGAGTACGCCAAGGAGGTCGTGGAAGACTCCTTCCGCATCCACGGCGGCTACGGCTTCTCCAAGGAGTACGAGATCGAGCGCCTCTACCGCGAGGTGCCCATGCTGCTGATCGGCGAGGGCACCGCCGAGATCCAGAAAATGATCATCGGCCGCCGCCTGCTCGAGGAATACCGGATCCCCCGCTAGCCGTCTTCTGCATGGTGCGACTCTCAGAGGGCCGGGCTGCCTTCGGGCTCGTAGGCCAGCCAGAGGACGCCGAGGGGCGGCAGCGTGAATGCGGCGGAGTAGTCGAGGCCGTGCCAGGCGATGGCCTCGGCCGTGACGGCGCCAACGAGGGCGTTGCTGCCGCCGAACTCCGCGCTGTCGGAGTTGAAGATCTCTACCCAGCGCCCGGGCTGGGGAAGCCCGATCCGGTAGTCGTGGCGGAGTACCGGCGTGAGATTGGCCAGACAGGCGACGCTGCGCCCGCCTGACTGCGGGAACCGGAGGAACGACAGCACGCTGTTATCGGCGTCGTTCGGGTCGATCCAGCGGAAGCCGGTCCAGTCGAAATCCTGCTCCCACAGGGCGGGTTCCTGACGGTAAACGGTGTTGAGCTCCCGGACCAGGGCCTGCACCCCGGCGTGCTCGGGATAGTCGAGCAGGTGCCAGTCCACGCTGCCCTCGCCCCGCCACTCGTCGTTCTGGCCGATCTCTCCGCCCATGAACAGCAGCGGCCGGCCGGGATGTGCCCACATCCAGCTGAGCAGAGCGCGCAGGTTCGCGAACTGCTGCCAGCGGTCCCCTGGCATCTTGCTGAGCAACGATCCCTTTCCGTGCGCCACCTCGTCATGGCTCAGCGGCAGGATGAAGTTCTCCGTGAACGTGTACAGCAAGGCGAACGTGAGCTCGTGATGATGGTAGCGCCGGTGGATGGGATCCTTGGCGAAATACACCAGTGTGTCGTTCATCCACCCCATGTTCCATTTGAACCCGAAGCCGAGGCCACCCAGGTAGGTCGGGCGGGAGACGGCCGGCCAGGACGTGGACTCCTCGGCCACCAGCATGACCGACGGATGGTCGCGGTAGACCACCGCGTTGACTTCCTTGATGAAGTCGATGGCCTCCAGGTTTTCCCGGCCCCCGAACCGGTTGGTGACCCATTCACCCTCCCGGCGCGAATAGTCCAGGTAGAGCATGGAGGCGACGGCATCCACGCGCAAGCCGTCGAGGTGGAACTCCTCGATCCAGAACAGCGCGTTGGCGAGCAGGAAGTTCCGCACCTCGTGGCGTCCGTAGTTGAACACCAGGGTGCCCCAGTCCGGATGCTCACCCATGCGAGGGTCGGCGTGCTCGTACAGCGCCGTGCCGTCGAACCGTGCCAGTGCCCAGTCGTCTTTAGGAAAGTGCCCGACGACCCAGTCCACGAGGACGCCGATGCCGGCCTGGTGCAGCCGGTCGACCAGATAGCGGAAGTCATCGGGCGTCCCGAACCGCGCCGTCGGCGCGTAGTACCCGGTCACCTGATAGCCCCAGGAGCCGGAAAACGGATGCTCCGCGACCGGAAGGAACTCGATGTGGGTGAATCCGAGGTCGGTGAGGTACGCGGGCAGGACGTCAGCCGCCTCGCGGTAGGTCAGCGGGCGCCACCCGCCGTCGGCGTCCTGGGTGAACCGCCATGACCCCAAATGGCATTCATAGATCGATACCGGAGCGTGCAGCAGGTCGGTGGCGGCCCGCTCGGCGAACCAGGCCGCGTCCTGCCATTCGTGCTGGCTCTGCGTGACGATACTCGAGTTGGCCGGTGGTACCTCGGTGGCGAAGGCGAAGGGATCTGCCCGCAGGCTCAGCTGCCCGACCTGGCTGACCACTTCGAATTTGTAATGAGCACCCGGGCCCACCGCGGGCAGGAAGATCTCCCAGACGCCGGAACTGCCCAGGGTCCGCATCGGGTGAATGCGGCCGTCCCAGCCGTTGAAGTCGCCCACGACCCGGACGGACTGGGCGCCGGGTGCCCACACCGCGAACGAGGTGCCGGACGTTCCCTGGTGCACGCGTACCTGGGCCCCGAGATGGCGCCACAGGCCCTCGTGCCGGCCTCGGCCAGCAGGTGGAGGTCAAGAGGTCCAAGGGTGGGCCAGAACCGGTACGGGTCATCGACGGTGACCACGGTGCCGTCCGGATAGGACGCTTCGAGGAGATAGCCCGGAATGGCCGACCCCTCCAGCACACCCGCGAACACCCCGGCCGGATGCACGCACTGCATCGTGAGCCGCTGCTCCCCGGCGAGGATGGCCATGCCGGTCGCGTCGGGGCGCCACCCGCGGATCACCACATGGTCGCGGCCGTCGGCGTCTTGCACCGGGTGAGCGCCCAGCACGTGGTGCGGATCATGGTGCTGTCCAGCGACGAGGCGGTCCAGGTCCAGCTCCACGCCGCTGAGGAGGGATTCGCTCGGTGAGTTCATGCCGGCCCTTCCGTCTCACGACTCCATGCAAGCGCAGATCGAGCCTACGCACCATGCCTGGTCGGGTTTAGCTGGTCATGTGGGGGAAACTCCAGAGTGTCGGTCACCGTGAGGCTGCCCGAGCTCACCGGCGCCGATGGACAGCGAGGTAGCTTGTTATGACCATTCGGCCCGCTAACTGCGCGCACCTGCACAGCGCTTTCGGTCCGGGATGCCCCTACTGCCAGCCGGGTGCCGCCGAGACAGTACCCGATGGATCGTCGGTTAGCGGTGCACGGCCCGCGGTGGCCAACGAGCCGGAATCTGGCCGGGAGGGCTAGCCTCAGCTCACGCAGCAGGGCACCAGAGGAACCGATGGCCCGGTGAGCTGCTCCGTCACGCCGACCTGGCCCTGTGAGCAGCTGACGGGCCCGGGGACCGGTCCGCGCCGTGCTATCTGGCTGACAAAACGCAGAGCTCGTTGCCTTCGGGGTCGGCCAGGACGGTCCAGGACTCGTCGCCACCCTGGCCGACGTCGGCCAGGCTCGCTCCCAGGCTGTGCAGCCGCGCCACCTCGGCCGCGGGATCATCACCGCGATAGGGTGCCACGTCCGGATGGATCCGGTTCTTGACCTGCTTCGGGTCGGGCACCCGCAGGAACTCCAGGTAGGGCCCGGTGCCCCCGGCGGACCGCAGCCCCACGATGTGGTCCTCGGCGTATTTGATCTGCCAGCCCGCCGCGTCCACCCAGAACCGGGCCACGGCCGCCGGATCGGCGCAATCGGTGAGGATCGCGGCGACCGGGCCCGTGTCGAGGTAGATATCCCGCGGCTCCAGCACGCAGAATTCGTTGCCCTCGGGATCGGCGAGCACGACCCAGGGCACGTCACCCTGGCCGATATCGGCCGGCGCGGCTCCCAGGTCCCGCAGGCGGCTGACCAGTTCCGTCTGGTGTGCGGCGGAGATAGTGGCCAGGTCCAGGTGCACGCGGTCCTTCCCGGTCTTCGGTTCGGGGACCGGGACGAAGACCAGTGGCACGGCGGACGGATCCGGGTACTGGTAACCAGCCGGCCAGATGTCTATTTCTTCGGCCGTCTCGTCAGCTATCACCCAGTCCAGGGCACTAGCCCAGAACCGGGCCAGCCCGGCCGGGTCGTTGGCGTCCACGACGAGATGTACCAGGCGCGTCGGCATGGCCCCAGCCTGCCAGAAGACGCCACTGGCCCGCCGCCTGGCGCCCGGGTAAGCGCTGGTTCAGGCGCCGGGCCAGCTGGTCTGCGGGCCGTCGGGTCAGGCCACCCCATCCACCCGTGGACGGCTCCGCAAGGGGCCTCCGGCCCCGGCACCGCCAGGTCCCGAATCGGGAGCGATTACCCCTAACCGGCGCGGCCGGCGCCAACGTGCGCGTTCAGCCATTCCTGAAGCGGCTCGGCGCGGGCGAAGAACTCCAGGACCCGGGACTTGGGCTGGGGGGTGGCCAGCCACTTCCCGGCCGGCCACTGCCGCCAGGCGATGAGCCCTTTCATGCACAGCAGATCGATCCGGGGATGATCCTTGGGAAAGCCCCGGGGAGCGGTCTTGACCCGGTTCGTGCGAGGTGACCTCGATACCCGCGTCCCGGATGGCCACCACCGTCCGGGCCAGATCCGATCCGGACGGCTCGGCGTGCACCGCCTGGCGATAGCGCTGGAGCTGATCGGCGTCCATCATGTACATTCCGCTCCCGGCGGCCAGGCCTGCCGCGGATAGCTGGACGTACCCGCCCTCGCCGAGCCTGGCGCCGATGGCGGTCTTGTAAGGAGACTTGTCCGCGCTGAACCGCACGTCCCGATAGGGCCGGAAGATACGGCCCGGTCCGAACTGGGCCGCGAGCTCGGACAGCAGTTCTTCCATCGGGCGCAGGACGGCATCGTCATAGACCGCCTTATGGGCCTGCCAGTACGCCTTTGAGTTGTCTTCCTCCAGCCCGTCGTAGAAGTCGATCGCCTCGGCGGGCCAGCCCCGGAACCCCATGCCCGGAATGATACTGAGCAACGGGGTCACCGTCGGCCGTGCGCCCTCGTCAGGCCAGGCGGCGATGCCGCACCCACCCGACGCAGAAAGCGGCAATGGCCAGGGCCGCGGCGAGATAGATCGCGGCCTCGTACCACTGGAAGGCCCAGTAACGGCTGGCGGGCTGGTAGGCGATCTGCCGCCGGAAGTGCTGGCCCGCGAGCCACGCATCGCACTGCTGCTGGGTGCCCGACTGACAGGCCGGGACATCCGGCAGGGTGAAGACGCGCCCGGTGCGGGTGATGGTCCGGTTGGAGATGACCCAGGCGCCCGGTATGTTCGCCGGGACCGTCATCTGGCCGTCGCTGGCCACCTTGACGTCGCTGGGGTTGATGGTGATGGCCGTGGTGGCGCGGACCGGGGCGATGAGGTGCGACCGCGCCCAGTTGGGCACGATGATCTGCACCGCGGCGAAGACCACGAGCGTGATGGCCATGGCCGGCAGGGTGCGGCGAATGAGCACCCCGGCGGCGGCGCCCAGGATGAAGGTGAAGGCGGCGTAGCCGATCGGGACGATGCCGCGCGCGTCGAACAGCTGGGGTGAGAAGCGGCTCAGCTGGCCGAGGCTGACCGGAAATCCGCCCGCCCGGTCGATAGGGCCGGCCCACCACGTCACCATGAGGCTGAGCAAGCCGGCCGTGGCCATGGCGGCCAGCCCGATCAGGCCGAGCTTCACCACCATCCACCGGGCGCGGGTCACGCTCTGGTTCCACGCCAGCCGGAAGGTGCCCGCTTCCAGCTCCCGGGTGACCAGGGGGGCACCCCAGAAGGTACCCATCACGACGGGCGCGACGTACAGGATCCCGACGCCGAGGAAGTACAGGAACGGGTAGATGGCGTCGGACTTCATCTGGGCCAGGAAGTTGCTGGTCAGCGCGGAGCAGTTGGCCGGGGCGCGGCAGGCGGCCAGCCCGCTGCTGTCGTACAGCTGAGCCAGATGCGGGCCGGTCACCCCGAATACGACGGCGAGCACGGCCACCGCGGCGGTGGTCGCGATGGCCGGGGCGCGGAACTGGTCATCGCCGCCTACGACACGGGCCTGGTGGGGGCGCCGGAAGCCCGGGACCGCGGCTAGCTCTGGGCGAGGGCGGGGTAGCCGGCCGGCACGGCGCCGATGACCGCGAGGCACTCCACGAAGAAGTAGATCGACTTGAAGAACTCGAGCAGATCGCCATCCTCGAGCATGATCTTGCGGTACATGACCGTGCGCTGCGCGTCGTAGCCCTCGTGCAGCGCCACCCAATTCGCGTAGTCCATACCGAGCACGTAGGTGGCCTCGAGCGGGTCGTCCGGACCGATGACCCGGCAGCGGGTGACCGTGCCACCGCCCCATTGAACGAACAGGTAAGCCGGGCCCGCGCCGTGCTCTCCCGGCAGGTCACGGCACCCCAGCGCCCACGATGCCGGGTACATCCCCTTGATCAGCTCGAAGAAGTCCCAGTACATGGGCAGCTTGCCGGCGCGGGCTTCCTCTGACGGGCCGGCGGTCAGCGCGTCGCGGACGGCGCCGGCCCACTCCTTACTGAAGAACGTCGGCTCGGCCACGGCTCACCCGCCCGCCAGGACCGGCTGCACCCGCTGGAGCAGGTCCTCAAGATCGGGCGCGAGATCGATGCCGACGTCGTTCAGCTTGCGCCGCAGTTGCTGGAAGAACAGCATCCGCACCTCGTCCTCGGTCCAGCCCAGCGGCTCGTAGTAGATCTGCCGGCTGTTCACGCCGGACAGCGACAGGATCGTCCGCAGCGTGCCGTGGATCTCCTTGATCATCGACGGGTCCGAGCGCACCGCCTGCTGCAGGTAGCGCATGCCGCCCTGGACGTGCCGCGACTCGTCCCGGCAGGTCGCCGTGAAGCCGGTGTAGTAGGCCGGAAGGAAGCCGCGCCAGCGGGCGTAGGACAGCGTTACCTTCATGACCGACAGCGCGAGGACGCCTTCGATCCACAGGAAGTAGTTAGTCGCCCCCCCCCCCCCCCCCCCCCCCCCCCCCCCCCCCCCCCCCCCCCCCCCCCCCCCCCCCCCCCCCCCCCCCCCCCCCCCCCCCCCCCCCCCCCCCCCCCCCCCCCCCCCCCCCCCCCCCCCCCCCCCCCCCCCCCCCCCCCCCCCCCCCCCCCCCCCCCCCCCCCCCCCCCCCCCCCCCCCCCCCCCCCCCCCCCCCCCCCCCCCCCCCCCCCCCCCCCCCCCCCCCCCCCCCCCCCCCCCCCCCCCCCCCCCCCCCCCCCCCCCCCCCCCCCCCCCCCCCCCCCCCCCCCCCCCCCCCCCCCCCCCCCCCCCCCCCCCCCCCCCCCCCCCCCCCCCCCCCCCCCCCCCCCCCCCCCCCCCCCCCCCCCCCCCCCCCCCCCCCCCCCCCCCCCCCCCCCCCCCCCCCCCCCCCCCCCCCCCCCCCCCCCCCCCCCCCCCCCCCCCCCCCCCTGCCGTAACGCACGCGGGCCCGCTCGTCGTACGGATTCCGTCGCACCTCATCAGCCTGGTAGGCGAGCAGCCCGAACGGCCCGACGAACGTCTCCGACACCCAGGGGAAGGATGCGTCGAGAACGTCCATGATGTCGTCGCCCGGGAGGCCGACAACCTCCCGGTAGAACCGGTCGAAGAAGACCGTGTGCCGCGCCTCGTCCTCGATCTGCGCGGCGATGTGGAGCTTCTCCTCCTCGCTGGCGCCGATCATGAACACGGGCAGCTCGATCTCGACCTGCCGCTCACCGTGGTGGAAGCCGGACGCGACGGCAATGAACGACTGCCGCTCATCCTCGGTCATCTTCTCGTCCCAGTCGGCCTTGTCCTGGGTGAAGTCGAGATCGTAGACGTCCCATCGCTGCTTCAGGTACCGGCGATAGAGCGTGGTGAAGTCCGGCAGCGACTTCAGGTCCCTATGGACGTACTCGATCACGTCGTCAATGTCGACGTTGAGCACTGCCGAAAGGTCGGATTCCTCGATCTCGCGCACCTGCTCGCTGCTCAGCGCGCGAGGGCCTTCGTGGAGAACCGCCGTGGGGCTCTTGCGCTGAGTCATCGGGGCGAACCTCCAGAATCAAATACCAGAACGCGATTCTGAATCATCAGACCCGCTCTCCGCCGGCGGTGTCAAGACCGGGGCTCGGCCATGGGCCCGTTACCTGCCGAGATCTTCTATGTGCGGGAGCGTGCAAAAAGCGTAATCTTGGGAAGCTGCTCCGGACCCCGGCAGCTGCGCCGCGTACCGCGGGACCGGCGAAGGATCCGGAGTTTTTCACGTTCGGGTTGCACGAAGAGATGGAGGCGCCGGTGACGGCCATAGGCTCGCCCCCCGCAGGTCTGCTTTACGACGCCCGGCGCCGTGTCTACTACGCCAAGCCGGTCCTCCGTGGCTGGCTGCACTTGTTCTGGTTTGCGGCGTCGCTGGTGCTCGGCCCGCTGCTGCTGGCCCACGCACATGGAGCCTTGCCCATCACGGCGGTCGCCGTCTACTCGGTGAGCGTGAGCGCACTGTTCGGGTTCAGCGCGCTGTACCACCGCGGCACCTGGACTGATGCCTGCAGGCAGCGCCTGCAGCGCCTGGACCACGCGATGATCTTCTTCCTCATCGCGGGCACGGCAACTCCCGTTTTCCTGCTCACCGCACCGGGGACCTACGGGCTGGTCTGCCTGGCCGTGATGTGGACACTGACCCTCGCCGCGGCTGCGATCCACCTGACGTGGATGAGCGCACCGGAGCTTCTGGTCGGTGCGACGTTCGTTGGGCTGGGCTGCGCCGCCGGCCTTGCGCTGCCGTGGGTATGGATCCATGCCCGCGCCGCTCCCGCGGCGCTGATGCTCGCTGGTGGCGTGCTCTACATCGCCGGAGCGTTCTCATATCATCGCCGCTGGCTTGACTCGTACCCGTCGGTGTTCGGCTACCACGAGGTCTTTCATGTCTACGTCTGCGCCGCCGCGGCCTGCCAATACGTCGCGATAGTGCTGTTCACCAACTAAGGCAATGCCCTGCGTCCCGGGCGCGCCGCGCCAGGTACAGCCGCAGACGCCTCGTGGTGCTGGCCAGCCTGCGGCCAGCACCACGAGGCGTGGTGGGACTTTGCTGCGGTTATTCGGAAGGGCTGGCTGAGCGGCCAGGCGCGGCGGCAGTAAGGCCGTTTTTGCTGGGTCGCTGGCCGCTGGTGTGGGTTGCCGGCACTGGTGCGGTGTCCGGGTCCGGTGCGTGGGCGGGCTGGCCAGCGAGGATGTCGGTGGCTGAGGGAGTGCGGCGGGCATGGACCAGGCCGAGGCCGCTGAGGATGAGCATGACGGCGGCGGCGATGAACGCGGCGATGGCGGCGATTCCGGCGATCATGCCCATGGTGCCGAAGGCGTAAGCGTTCAGCAGCAGGCCGCGCAGGGTCTCGCCCTTGAACACCGTCGCGACCTGGGCGGCCAGTTTGGCGTTGTTCGGCTGGGCGATTGCTTCGGCGGATAGCTGGGCGTAGGTTTTGCCGCCGCCGATGGTCTTGAGGTGGTTGGCGATGAAGTGGTCGGCGTAGACCTCAGCCTGGGCGCCGGTGGTCAGCTGCTGGCCGGCGTACTGGTGCATTGCGGCGAATTCGGGGGCCTTGATAGCCGGGCTGTTATTGGCTGGGAAGTAGATCTGCTGCGCGGCGAGCTGGGTGTGCACTTGGTTGCCGATGAAGTTATGGGCCCAGGTCAGCAGTACGCCGGACACGATCAGCGTGACGGCCAGGAACAGGCCGGCGACGGCCATCAGGATGTCGAAAGTTTTGCGTCTCATGAGGTTCTCCTTGACCGGGACCGGTTCTGGAAGCGGGCCAGATGCCCGGGCCCCCTGATGAGGGCCCGGTGGTGGCCGTCAGATCGTGCTCCGGCTGGTTAAGCGGGGTTCGGACGTTCCGTTCGGGGTGGTTCCGTTCGCGGTTGCGGCGGCGGTGGGCTTGTTGCCGGTGGGTGGTGTCGCGGGGGTGGCGGCGGCTTGTTCTCGGGCGAGGAAGGAGCCGAGTTCGGCGATGGTGGTCATCAGCGGGGCAGGGAAGACCACGGTGGTGTTCTTGTCCACGCCGATCTCGACCAGGCTTTGCAGGTTGCGCAGCTGCAGGGCCAGCGGGTGGGCCATCATCGTGTCGGACGCCTCGCCCAGGGCGGCGGCGGCCAGCGACTCACCCTCGGCGTTGATGATCTTCGCGCGCTTCTCGCGCTCAGCTTCGGCCTGCCGGGCCATCGCGCGTTTCATGGTGTCCGGGAGCTGGATGTCCTTCAGCTCCACCAGGGTGACCTCGACGCCCCAGGCCACCGTGGCGACATCCAGGATCTTGCGGATGTCCAGGTTGATCTTGTCGGTCTCGGACAGGGTCTCGTCCAGGGTGTGCTGGCCGACCACCTTGCGCAGGGTGGTCTGGGCGATCTGGTCGATCGCCGCGTTCAC
>CAVUNW010000034.1:0-209031 GCA_963742865.1 uncultured Actinomycetes bacterium | reverse complement strand
GGGAGATCTTTTATGCAGGGTTCGGGTGGGATTTGACCTCGTAGCGCAGGACGAGGTTGGTGCCGGGGTAGCAAGCCTGGGCGTGGCTGAGCTGGTCGCAGAGGGCGGCGAGGGCCTGGGTGCGCCGGGGGGCGGTGAGCGGGTCGAGGCGGATGAGCAGTTCGCCGTTACCGGGATGGATGTCGCCGGAGGTGGTGAGGGCTTCGCGGATCAGGGCGTAGGCCTCGTCGCTGGCGCGGGCGTAGTGGCCGTCCAGGGTGCGGGCCAGGGTGGTTTCGGCGTTGTAGGCGGCCATCCGGATGGCGTGGGTGATCTGCTTGGTCTCGGTGTCCAGGCGGGCCATGTCCGGGGCGAGGGTGCCGAGCGGGATCCGGGCCGGGATGGCCGCCGCGGCCGTGTCCGCATCGTCGAGTTCGCGGCGGGCGGCCTGGACCGGGGCGGCGAGGGCGTTGATCACCTGGTTGGTCAGGTAGGCGGCCTGGCCGGGGGCGGGGCTGCGCAGCTGGAGCAGCGCGGCGTCCCGGGCGGTCCCGGCGGCCTGGGCGGCGGCTTCGGCCTGCCTGACCCGGGCGGCCGCGGTCTTCCTGGCCGGGTTGGGCACCATCCGGTCCGGGTCATCGGGGGCGGCGGCGTAGGAATCGAGGGCGTCCAGGGCGAACCGGGTCCGGGCGTAGCGGAAGTAGTTCTCCTCCCGCCACCGCGAGCTCAGCCGCCAGCACACCTCCCCGGCGGTCAGGTCGTCCCGGGAGGTCAGCGCGTGGATCTGCCGGGTGCCGCCGGCCCGCGCGGGGACGCGGCGAGTGACCTGCCGCAGCGTGACGGTCTGGCCCTTGCGGGGCCCCTCGCTGATGCCCAGCTCCGCGGTCGTGCCGGCCAGCTCGTACTCGTGGGCCCGGCCCCGGTCATCGGTGCAGGCGACGGTGGTGAACCCGGCGGCGGGCAGGTCCGGGGCCGGGCCCTTGCGCCAGGTGAGCACGTCGAACCCGGCCTGGAGAATGTCGGCGAACAGGGCCGGGGACCAGCCGCCCCGGTCGAAGCACACCGTCACCCGCCGCCCCCCGCCCACGACCTGCCGCAGCGCGGGGAGCAGGCGGCGCAGCTCCCCGGCGAGGGAGTCCGACGGCTCGGCGATGACCATGAACACCGGATCGCCGCGGGAATCGGTGACCCAGGTCTCCATCGTGGCGGGGGCGGGGAACTTCAGCCGCGCCACGTGCGTTTTCTGCACGGCCCGGGTCCCGTGGTAGACGCGGGCGTGCCCGTCCACGTAGAGGAACCCCAGCGTGCCGGGCCGGGCGGCGGCGTGGCGGCGGGCCAGCGCCATGATCAGGTCCGCGGCCTTGCCGGCGGCGGCGAGCTCGCCCAGCTTGCGGCGGATCGTCTTGACCTCCGGGGCCCGGTCCAGCCCCAGCACCCGGCCCAGCGCCGCGGGCGGAACCCGGGTGGCGCCCTCGGCCCGCGGCTCCCCGGCCAGCGCCAGGAACACCAGCGTCAGCAGCGTCGCGGTCAGCCCGTAGAACCCGTCCTTGAGCCGGCCGTAGACCTCGCGAGCGGCCGCCAGCAGGCCGGTGTCTTCCAGCGCGGGCAGCGCCAGCAGCAGCCCGGCCAGCGGATACCGCGCGCCGGGGGCGAACACCGGCGCGGCGCCCTCGCCCAGCAGCCCCCACCGCGCCAGCACCCGCTCGGCGTCCCGCGGCACCGGATCCGGCAGCACCGGAACCGCCGTGCCCTCACCCGCGTCACCGTCTCCGGCGTCCAGGCCGGCGCCCTCCCCGGCGGTAACGCCGGCCGCCGCTGGCTGCCCGCTAGACGGGACCCGGCCCAGCGCGTTGCGAACAGTGAACGTCGATACCCCGGTCGCGGCGGCGATCTCCCGCAGCGTCGCCCCGGCCGCGTCCAGCCCGGCGATCCGCTCCGCCAGCTCCGGCGTCAGCTTCGAGGCCCCCTTCGGGCCCCGCCGTGCCGGGACCAGCCCGGCCACCCCGCCCGCGGCCAGCGCCTGATCCCACCGCCAGATCGTGCCCGGATCCACCCCGAACGCGTCGGCCACCTGCCCCTGCGAGGCAGCCCGCAGCCGGACCAGCTGCACCGCCGCCAACCGCCGGCCCGCCTCATCCCCGGCGTCCCACGCGAAGGTGGCCAGCCCGTGCACCGTGACCAGGCCGCCGTCCTCACCAGCGAGAAAGCCGACTCCGGGGGCGATCTCGGCCGCCCCCGACGGCAGCAGCGGGAGAGGGAGCTGGCTGAGCATACGAGCCATCATCCACCCCTCCCGCCAGGCCGGTCATCTTGTAAGAATTTTCTCACGAACCGGGCACAGAAAACGCGAGCGACACGCCCGAAATCGCAGATCAGCCCGCCACAACCACCCCTGCACCCCGCCCTATGTCAGGAGCCCTGGGTATGGGGAGCTTTCCCGGGGAGACATCGTTAACACGAGAGTTGGGCGGCTGAACGGGGGTGAGCCGCACACGGTTCAGCGGCACGGAAAAAAATTCTCGGGGCGCACTGAACTATCCGCCTGGGGACCGTCGTATGTACGAGTAACCAAAGATGGCCAGCTTTCGGGGATACATCCATCTAGCCGTGTTAGCGAACAGCTATCCGTCACGGACAGCTGAAAACCTGCCGGAGAGCACGCACCGAACATTCTCTTAGTGGCATGCGCGTGCTCAAAAAGGGACAAATAAAGTCTCTGGAAGAGAAAGTCTTATCCTAGGGAGGGCCTCAAATGACGCCATTGATTGTCGTGCTCGGAGTTGCTGGCGCAATTCTTATTCTCGCCGGCCTGATCGGGGGAGGATTCACGTTCTCCGGAAGCTACGTGCCCAGCTTCTCCGTACCCAAGGTGGGCAATTGGGTCAGGCTGCCGTGCTTCAGCGTGGGAGCTGTCCTTGTCGTGCTAGCCATGGTGCTGGGCCTCGCTTACAACCCGCTGCCGATTCACATAAAGAACGCGGCAGACTCCTCCCCGGCCAGTAGGTCAAACGCAGCCGTGCATGCGCCTGTGCACACCCCACCGCCGGTCAGCACAAGCCCGCCTCCCGCCAGCACAAGCCCGGCACTGGCCAACCCGAGTCCGCCGGCCACCAAGAGCCAGTCGGCCGACCCGAGTCCGCCGCCCGCGAACCCGAGCCCGTCACCGACCACCACTCCGCCCACGCCCGCCCCCGCAGACACGTCGACCAGCCCCCCCATCGCCTGGGGAACCATAGTGACCCCACAGGGTTACAGCACGATCTACGTCCGTGCGCAGCCGTATACCAGTTCATCCATCGTGGCAGAGGAATACGACGGCGCGAGTGTCGGAATCGTCTGCACGGCACAGGGCGATGTCATGACAAATCCGGACACCGGCTTCAGCAGTAGCCTGTGGGACGATACTAGCGACGGCTTCATCCCCGACGCCTACGTCGACACGGGGACCAATCAGGCCACAATGCCTTCCTGCTGAACCGCGCGGGTAGCAGGGGCGTCGTTCATGGCGACGCCCCAGCTACGCGCGCATGACAGGTCGCGGCGAAGCACGACGGCGGCTCCCACGACGGCGGCGGTAAAACGAGCGCCATTCACGGGACCGAATGGCAGCCGGGGACCGGCCAGACCGTAATGGCGTACGGCGGCATGAATACCTCTATCAGCTGATCCGATACACGTTCCGCCGTGCTCTCTTTCGCAGGTTATGGCCCCGGCGCATTGGCCGCCGGGGCCATAGCAGCAGCGGGCGTCAGGCGGGGCGGAAGCGGGAGCCGGTGACCTTTTCGGCGATGCCGGTGCGGTCCAGATAGGGCGTGATGCCGCCCAGGTGGAACGGCCAGCCGGCGCCCATAATCATGCACAGGTCGATGTCCTCGGGCGCGGCGACCACGCCCGCCTCCAGCATCAGCCTGATCTCCTCGGCCAGCCCGGCCAGTGCCCGCTGGCGGACCTGATCGGCGGTCGACGGCTGGTCCCCGCCGGACAGGACCGCCGCCACCTCGGGATCGAGGCTGAAGTCGGGCCGGTAGAGGCTGGTCTGGCCCGACTCGACCAGGGCGCGCAGCTTGGGCGAGACCGCGAAACGGTCCGGGAAGGCCGCGTGCAGGGTCTCCGCCACGTGCAGCGCGACCGCCGGGCCGACCAGCTGGAGCAGCAGGAACGGGGTCATCGGCAGGCCGAGGGGATCCGGGGCGTGCTCGGCGACGTCGACCGGGGTGCCCTCGTCCACGGCGGCGGTGATCTCGCCGAGGAACCGGGTCAGCAGGCGGTTGACTACGAACGCGGGGGCGTCCTTGACCAGCACGCAGGACTTCTTCAGCTTCTTGCCGACGGTGAGGGCGGTGGCCAGGGTGGCGTCGTCGGTCGCCTCGCCGCGGACGACCTCGACCAGCGGCAGCACGGCCACCGGGTTGAAGAAGTGGAAGCCGACGACCCGCTCGGGGTGCGCCAAGCCGGACGCCATGGCCGACACCGACAGCGAAGACGTGTTGGTGGCCAGCACGCATTCCGGGCTGACGACCGCCTCGACCTCGGCGAATACGCGTCGCTTGACCGTCATCTCCTCGAAGACGGCCTCGATGACCAGGTCCGCGTCGGCGAACGCGTCCTTGCTCAGCGAGCCGGTGACCAGGCGGGTGAGCCGGCTGGCCCTGTCGGCGGAGATCCGCTGCCGGTCCGCCAGCTTGGCGATCTCGGCGTGCGCGTAGCCGACCCCGGAATCGACCCGCGCCTGGTCCAGGTCGGTCAGCACCACCGGCACCTCGAGCTGGCGGGCGAACAGCAGCCCGATCTGAGCGGCCATCAGGCCGGCCCCGACCACGCCGACCTTGGTCACCGGCCGGGCCAGCGCCTTGTCCGGGGCGCCGGCCGGATGCCGGGCACGCTTCTGGGTCAGGTCGAAGGCGTAGATCCCGGCGCGCAGCTCGTCGCTCATGACCAGGTCGGCCAGCGCCTTGTCCTCGGCGGCGAACGCCTCGTCCCGGGTCCGGTCCTTAGCCGCGGCGACCAGGTCGAGGGCGCGGTACGGGGCGGGCGCGGCGCCGTGCAGCTTCCCGTCGGTGTAGAACCGCGCCGCGGCCACGGCGGCGTCCCAGTCCTCCGCGCTGCCCGCAATGGGAGCCCGCTCCACCGTGACCTGGCCGGTGAGCACGCGGGCGGCCCAGCGCAGCGATTCCTCCAGGAAGTCGGCGGGCTCGAAGAGGGCGTCGGCCAGGCCCAGCTCGAAGGCCTGGGGGCCACGCAGCATCCGGTTCTGGCTGAGCGCGTTCTCGATGATGATCTTAAGCGCCTTCGAGGGGCCGATCAGCCGCGGCAGCAGGTAGGTCCCGCCCCAGCCGGGCACCAGCCCGAGGAAGCATTCCGGCAGCGCGACGGCCGGGACGCCGGAGGAGATCGTCCGGTAGGTACAGTGCAGCGCGATCTCCACCCCGCCGCCCATGGCCGCCCCGTTGACGAACGCGAACGAGGGCACGTCCAGCTCGCCGAGCCGCCGGAAGACGGCGTGCCCAAGCTGCCCGAGGGCCTGGGCCTGGTCCCAGCTTTCGATCAGGCGGACGCCCTTGAGGTCGGCACCGACCGCGAAAATGAACGGCTTGCCGGTGACCCCGACGGCGGCGATCTCGCCGCGCTGGGCCCGGCCGCGACCGCGTCGATGGCGCCGCTCAGCTCCAGCAGGCCGGCCGGGCCGAACGTGCTGGGCTTGGTGTGGTCAAAGCCGTTGTCCAGGGTGATCAGGGCGAGCGTCCCGGCGCCGTCCGGCAGGCCGACGTCGCGGACGTACGCGTGCGTGACGACCTCGTCCGGGCTCGCGGCCCTGATCTCGGCCGGATCCCCGAACTCCGTTGTGCTGCTCACTTGGCCCCGTCCTTCTCGTCGTGGCTGATGTTCTCCCAGAGCCAGTGTTTTCCCAAAGAACCGTGGCGCCCATGCCCATCCCGATGCACATCGTGGTCAGGCCATAGCGCACCCCGGGCCGCTCGGCGAACTCCCGGGCGAGCTGCATCATCAGCCGGACCCCGGAGGAGGCGAGCGGGTGGCCCAGCGCGATGGCGCCGCCCCACGGGTTCACCCGCGGGTCGTCGTCGGCGATCTTGAAATGGTCGAGGAACGAGAGCACCTGGACGGCGAACGCCTCGTTGATCTCGATCAGGCCGATGTCGTCCATGGTGAGGGAGTTCCGCGCAAGGAGCGTCTCGGTGGCCGGGATGGGACCGATTCCCATGACCTCGGGGTCGACCCCGGCGAAGGAGAAGTCGATCAGCCGCATCCGGGCCGGCAGCCCCAGCTCGGCGGCGACGTCCTCGGCAGCCAGGATGCAGCCGGTGGCGCCGTCGTTCAGCCCGGCGGAGTTGCCCGCGGTCACGTGGCCGTGCGGGCGGAACGGCGTCTTGAGGCTGGCCAGGCCCTCCAGCGTGGTGTCCGGGCGCGGCGGCTCGTCCGCCGTGGCCAGGCCGTACCCCTTCTCGGCGCTGCGCACGGCCATCGGCACCAGGTCGGGCTGGATCTTCCCGGCGGCGTACGCCTCGGCCACCTTGCGCTGGCTGCCGAGCGCGTAGGCGTCGGCGCGCGCCTTGGTGATGTGCGGGAACCGGTCGTGCAGGTTCTCGGCGGTGGACCCCATGACCAGGGCGGAGGTGTCGACCAGCTTCTCGCTGACGAACCGCGGGTTCGGGTCGACGCCCTCCCCCATCGGGTGACGGCCCATGTGCTCCACACCGCCCGCGATGGCCACGTCGGTGGACCCGAACGAGATGCTCCCCGCCGCGGTGGTGGCGGCCGTCAGCGCGCCCGCGCACATCCGGTCGATCGCATAACCCGGCACCGACCGGGGCAGCCCGGCCAGGACGGCCGCGGTACGCCCGATGGTCAGGCCCTGGTCGCCGATCTGGGTCGTCGCGGCGATGGCGACCTCGCCGACGCGCTCGGGCGGCAGGCCCGGGTTGCGCCGCAGCAGCTCGCGGATCACCCGGACGACGAGATCGTCGGCCCTGGTCTCCGCGTACAGGCCCTTGGGGCCCGCCTTGCCGAACGGGGTACGGACGCCGTCCACGAAGACCACGTCGCGTGCGGTACGGGGCACCTGCGCCTCCTAGCGATGAGAGCTCTGCCGCCCATGTTACTTGCGAGTAACAGCACGGCACAACCGGAGGACCCGAACCTCGACGTCAAGGCGCTGGGACACTCCTCCTACGTCCGTTAAGAAGTACTGATCTGGGGATCAGTAGGCTGGCGCTCCGGGTGGTCGTGCGTGTCCCGGGGAGTGAATGCGTTGAGAAGGACCCTCGGCGTCCGCGCCGTCCTCGTGGTGCTGGCCCTGCTGCTGGCCCTGCTGGCCGGCGGCTGTTCGGGCCTGCACGCCGCGCACGCCGGGCCGGCCGGGCACCATCACGGACTGGGCGGCCCGCTCGCCTTCTGGAACCGGGCCCGGCTGCTGGGGGCGCTGCCGTTCGGGCCCGGGCATGGCCGGGTGCCGAAACCCGGGCAGACGGCCAGCCCGCGCACGGCCGGAGCAGGGTCCGCGCTGCGGGTAGGGGCGCTGTTCGAGCACGACGCGAGCGGCAACCACTTCTGCACGGCCAGCGTGGTGTCCAGCCCGGGGAAGAACCTGCTGATCACGGCCGCGCACTGCATCCACGGCGGCAAGGGCAGCAGCGGGTACACGACCGACATCGTCTTCATCCCGGGGTACCGGGACGGGCAGGAGCCGTTCGGCGTGTGGACGCCCGCGCGGCTGCTGGTGGCGCCGCAGTGGGCGAGCTCCTCCGACCCCGACTACGACGTCGGCTTCGTCGTGCTCCAGCCCCGCAACGGCGAGAACATCCAGCAGGTGCTCGGGGCCAACCGGCTCGGCATCGATAACGGGTACCGGTACCTGGTGCATGTCACCGGCTACCCGGACAGCGCCAACGCCCCCATCACCTGCGTGAACTGGACCGAGCGGCAGAGCGCCACCCAGCTGAAGTTCGCCTGCGGGGGGTACACCGGAGGGACCAGCGGCAGCCCGTGGGTGACCCGGTTCAATGCCATCTCGCACACCGGCACCATCGTGGGCGTGATCGGCGGCTACGAGGAGGGCGGCGACACCCCCTCCGTTTCCTACAGTCCCCGCCTCGGTCCCGGCATCCAGCAGCTTTACCAGCAGGCGGCCGCGCTGCCCGCAGCGAGCCCGGCGGCCAGCAGCCCCGGCTGAGACCCTGGACATCCGGCGCGGGCCGTCACCAGCTTTTGATCAGGCACAACCGCGACATGTCAGCGACGACGGCGCGGCAGCGAGGCTCCGGCCCCGGGCCGGCAGGCGACCTGCCAGCGCACCGATGCGAGGCAACGAGGGCTACCAGGACCTGCGCGACGGGAAGAACATCCGCGGCGTCATCGTCTACGGCTCCTGACGGCCGTCACGTAGCCGGGTTCCTCAGCTGGCCACGTCCTTCGCCGCGGCGATGGACGTGGCCAGCGCGCTGAGGTGGTCATCGACGCTGGCCAGGCCCGCGCCCATGGTGTTGACCGACACGTGCGTGGCACCCGCGTCCTGCCACTGCTGGAGCCGTTCGGCCAGCTGACCGGGGTCCCCCCGCCAGGTGACCCGGCCCTCCATGCCGATGCGGCCGGGATCGCGGCCGGCCGCCCGGGCCGCCCCGGCGACGATCCGCCTGGCTTCGTCCAGCTCGGCGCCGGGCGACATCTGCGGGAACCAGCCGTCGGCGATCCGGCCAACCCGCCGGTAGGCGACGGGTGACTGCGCCCCGACCCAGACCGGGATCGGCCGCTGCACCGGCAGCGGCGCCAGGCCCGCCCCGGTGATGTGGTCGAAGGTGCCGTGGAAGGTCACCGATTGCTCGGTCCACAGCCGGCGCAGCAGCGGGATCTGCTCGTCCAGCCGCCGGCCCGGGTGCGGAAGTCCTGGCCGAGCGCCTCGTACTCCACCTGGTTCCAGCCGACGCCGACACCCAGCCGGAAGTTCCCGTTCGTCAGCAGGTCGACCTCGGTGGCCTGCTTGGCCACCAGCATCGTCTGGCGCTGCGGCAGGATGACGATGCCCGTGACGAGCTCCATCGAGGTCAGCGCGGCCAGGTAGCCGTACACCACCATCGGCTCGTGGAACGTGGTGTGCACGTCGTACGGGCCGTTCCAGCCCGGGTAGACGGCCGGGTCGGCGCCCACCACGTGGTCGTAGATCAGCACATGGCTGTACCCGAGTTCCTCGGCCCCCTGCGCGTAGGCGCGGACCGCGCCGGCGTCGCCGCCGAGCTCGGTTTGCGGAAAGACCACCCCGATGCGCATGCCACCTCCCGGTAACACCCCAAATTCCCCGAACGTACGTCTCATCGAGCCTACGGGCGGCCTCTCGGCTCGCTGCGCCGGGGCCAGCGCTAGCTGGTGAGGCGGCTCAGGTTGATGGAGCCCGCCATCGCGGCGTACCCGGCGTCGTTGGGGTGCAGCCCGTCCCCGCTGTCGTCGGCCGGGCTGAGGTATGCCGGGGCGCTGCGATCCGCGACCGCGCGGGCGAAGTCGAAGACGCCGTTGAACGCGCCGCTGGTGCGGATCCAGTTGTTGACGGCCTGCCACTTGGCCTGGCCCTCGATCGACCAGATCCAGGCGCTCCCGAACGGGGTCATCGTGGCGCCGAAGATCTTCACGCCGTGCGAGTGCGCCGCGGCGATCATCTTCTTGTACCCGCCGATGATCTCGGCCGCGCTCACGTTGGTGTTGGGCGCCTCGCAGCCGTGGTCGGCGTCCTCGCTGTAGCCGATGTCGTTGATGCCCTCGAGCACGATCACGGCGCGCACGCCGGTCTGGTCGAGGACGTCACGGCTGAACCGGGTCACGGCGCTCTGGCCGTAGCACGCCGAGGGATTCAGGACCCGGTTCCCGCCGATGCCCTCGTCGATGACGGCCGGGGCCTGGTTGCCGTACCGGCTGTCCAGCCGGCGGGCCAGGAAGTCCGGCCAGCGGTCGTTCAGGTTGCCGGCCGAGCCGATCCCGTCGGTGATCGAGTCGCCGTAGGCCACCACCACGCCCGCCCGCTTGTAGGCGCCCAGCACCTCCAGGCCGTCGAGGAAGTACCACGAGGGGGTACGGGTCCGGAATGCCGCGTCGCTCGTGTCGGTGACGTGGTCCCCGGCGGTCAGGTAGTTGCTCTGCTGGGCGAAGTAGTGGTACGTGGTGGGCCCGGTGGGATCCGGCAGGTAGACCGACACGGCGAGGTCCTCGAGCGGGGCCACGGACATGGGCACCGGGTCGCTGAGCACCTCCTCTCCGACGGGCACCACCACCGAGGCGCTGTTGCCGAACCTGACCGGGAAGGCGGACCCGCTCAGGCTGCCCCCGCTGGCGACCTGGCCCACGCTGGCCCGGCCAATGTGCAGCGGGCGGGTGCCGAACAGGTTGCTCAGCCGGATCCGGATTTCGCTGCCGCCGATGCTGGTGAAGACGATGTTGCGGACGGTGGCGTCGGTCAAGCCGAGCCAGGCCCGGTTGGCCACCTCGTGGGTGGCCTTCTGCGGCGCCGCGGCCCAGGTTTCCACCCATCCCGAACTGCTCGCGGCGGCCGTCGTCTGCTTCGGCGCGAGCGCGACCGCGGCCCCGACCGCCAGCGCCGCGACCGCGGCCAGAAAGCCGAAACGCCGCAGGGCACCGCGCAGCCACACGGCGCCGCGAAGCGGAATCATTCGGTTCGGTCCTCCTGGCGAGACGGGCGACCCGCTGTGGCGTGGGTGGCACCTGAGGAACGCTGCAACCGGGGCGGCGGTTCCCCGAGAGCGTACCGGCAGGCTAGGGGCGGAGGTAGGAGGCACCATTCAGGTCGAGAATGGTGCCGCTGGCCCATTCGGCCTCCGGTGAGGCCAAGTAAACCACGGCCGCCGCGACCTCCTCAGGCCGGGCGATCCGGTCAAAAGGGCTCTGCGCGCGCACCTGGTCGCCGTCCGGGCCGTTGACGCGCTCGGCGGCCATCTCGGTGTCCACGAACCCGGGCGCCACCGTAGCGACCGCGATGCCGTACGGCCCCAGGGCCAGGGCCAGTGACTGGCCGAACGCGTTGAGGCCGCCCTTGCTGGCCCCGTAGGCCGGCTGGCCGGGCTCGCCGCGGAAGGCGCCCCGGGAGGAGACGTTGACGATCCGGCCGCCGCCGCGGGGAATCATGTGCTGGACCGCGCACCACGTCACATTGGCCGGGCCGATCAGGTTGACGGCCAGCGTCTGCTGCCAGGCGGCCTGCCACTCCTCGTAGGAGACGTCGGTGACGGGGTGCCCGATGAAGACGCCGGCGTTGTTCACCAGGACGTCGAGGCCGCCGAGGCGGACCGCGGCCTCGTCGACCATGCGGCGCGCCTGGGCCGGGTCGGTGATGTCAGCCTGCACCACGACGTGCCCGGTGCCGGGAAGCCCGGCCAGCACGGCGGCGGCCTCGTCCGGGGAGCCGCGGTGGTGGACCGCCACCCGGTCGCCCTGGGCGGCGAAGGCGAGCGCGGTGGCGCGGCCGATACCCCGCGACGCGCCCGTGACCAGGATCGCTCGTGCGTTCACCGGCCCCACCCTAAGGGCTGCCGCCGGCCCGGCCGGGAGCGCCCCGGGTGCGCGCCGGGATGGGCCCGGATAGGCACTGTCCTAGGCGCTGTCTTAGGCATTGCCGGGCAGCAGCCTGGTGTCGAGGACCTCCTCCTGGACCTCACCGTCGCTGAGCGTGACCCGGTAGGCGCTCTTGCCGCGGACCTCGGCGACCGCCTCGGCCAGTTCCGTGCCGCGGTACAGCAGCCCGGCCCCGTCGTCGGTCGCGTAGCCGCCGGGCAGGGTGCCGTCCGCGATGAAGCGGTGGAACTTCGGCCGCCGCTGCGCCTCGCTGTCGTAGTGCACGCCGTTCGCGTACGGCAGGAAGCCGAGACCGTTGGTGACCGGCCGCAGATCCGGGCCGAAGGAGTCGGTGGTACCGCCGGCGTGCCAGCAGACCGACCCGGCCGACACGCCCGCCAGCACCACCCCGGCCTGCCAGGCCTGGCGGAAGATGCCGTCCAGCCCGTGCAGCCGCCACAGCGCGAGCAGGTTGGCCACGCTGCCGCCGCCGACCCAGATCACATCCTGGTCCAGGACGAAGCCCGCCATGTCCTCGACGTTCGGCATGGTGAACAGCCGGAGGTCGGACACGGCGGCACCGGCCATCCGCCCGGCCTCGTGGAAGTACGCGGAGAACGCGGCCTGGTCACCGCCGGCGGTGCCGACCAGGCAGACGCGGGGCGAGCGCCCGGCGACGCCCGCCAGGTCGATCGCGTACATGAGCAGCGGGCCGAACTCGAAGGGGTTGCGCTGGGCCGGGAACAGGCCCCCGGAGGTGGCCAGAATGGTCGGGGTATCGGCAGTCATGGGCCGACCCTAGTCAGGCGGCCCGCTCAGGACGAAGGCATTACCGGGGTGACGCGCTTGACGATCGTGCCGGTGTCGGCCCCGGCGGGAAGCGTGCCGAACGCGCCGCCCCAGTCGCCGACCAGCCGGGAGGCGGCAAACGCGTCGGCGACGGCCGGATCGCCGTAACGGACCAGCAGCGAGCCCTGCAGCACGACGGCCAGGGCCTCGGTGAGACGGCGGGCGCGCGCCTCGGCCTGCGCCGGGTCGCCGAGCTCGGTGCGGAGCCGGGCGATCGCCGCGTCCAGCCGGCGGTCCGCGCCGGCCGCCTGGCCGACCTCGGCGAAGAACGCCTCCGCGGTTTCGGGCTGCCGGGCCAGGGCGCGCAGCGTATCGAGGGCGGCGACGTTGCCGGAGCCCTCCCAGATCGACTGCAGCGGCGCCTCGCGATACAGCCGCGGCAGGCCCGATTCCTCCACGTAACCGTTGCCGCCGAGGCATTCCAGTGCCTCCGCGGCGTGCCCGGGCGCGCGCTTGCAGACCCAGTACTTGGTGGCGGCCAGGGCCAGCCGGCGGAACGCCGCCTCCTGCTCGTCCCCGGCCGCGGCCCGGTCGGTCGCCTCGGCCAGCCGGAAGGTGACGGCGGTCGCCGCCTCGGACTCCACCGCCAGGTCGGCCAGCACGTTGGCCATCAGCGGCTGGTCGGCCAGCCGGGCCCCGAACGCGCTGCGGTGCGCGGCGTGGTGGGCGGCCTGCACGGCCCCGGACCGCATGCTCGTGGCCGCGCCGATGACGCAGTTCCAGCCGGGTCATGTTGACCATCTCGATGATCACGGCGACGCCGCGGCCCTCCTCCCCCACCAGCCAGGCCACGGCCTCGTCGTACTCCACCTCCGCGGACGCGTTGGACCGGTTGCCGAGCTTGTCCTTGAGCCGCTGCAGGTGCATGCCATTGCGGGTGCCGTCCGGCAGGACCCGGGGCAGCAGGAAGCAGGACAGGCCGCCGGGCGCCTGGGCGAGGACCAGGAACACGTCGCTCATCGGCGCCGACGTGAACCACTTGTGCCCGGTGAGCAGGTAGCTTCCCGGCTCCCCCGGCACCGGGACCGCCCGGGTGGTGTTGGCGCGGACGTCGGAGCCGCCCTGCTTCTCGGTCATCGACATGCCGGCGATCAGGCCGCGCTTGCCCTCGGGTGGGCGCAGCCCCGGGTCGTAGACCGCGGACGTCAGCCCCGGCTCGTACCGCCGGGCCAGATCGGGAGCGTTCCGCAGGGCCGGGACGATCGCGTAGGTCATGGAGACCGGGCAGCAGTGGCCGGCGTCGGTCCGGCCCCACAGGTAGAACTTCGCGGCGCGGGCCACGTGCGCGCCCGGGCGGGGGTCCCGCCACGGTGCGGCGTGCAGGCCCGCGCCGACGGCCACGCTCATCAGTTCGTGCCAGGCCGGGTGGAACTCGACCTCGTTCGACGCGGTAGCCGAACCGGTCGTGGGTGTGCAGCACCGGGGGGTTCTCGTTGGCCAGGCGGCCCCAGTCCTGGGCCCGGGCAGTCCCGGCCAGGAGGCCGATCTCGCGCACCTCGGCCTCGGCCCAGCTGGCCCCCGCCCGGCGCAGCGCGTCCAGCATGACCGGGTCGTCCGCCACGTCGTAGCCGGTCAGGGGCGGGACCTGGTTGAGGACCTCATGCGTCGGCGGCATCGTCGCCTCCATCTGGGTGGTCAGGCTCGGGCGGCGGGCGCTGATGCCCTCCGGTCCCCATCATCTCCCGAAGTTACCGGCGAGTACAGCTCCGGCCGGCGGTCGGCGAGCAGGTCGTTGCGGGAATTCAGCCGCTTGTCCCGCGCCCCGGGCAGATCGCAGTCGGCGACCAGGACGGCCGGCTGGTCGGCCAGGACCGGCCCGGCCAGCGGATAGCCGTCCGGGCCAATGATGACGCTGCCGCCGATCCACTCGACCCCGCGCTCGGTCCCGCACCGGTCCGCGACCGCGACGAACACGCCGTTCACCGACGCGTCGGCCTGGGCCTTGACCACCTCGGCGGGGCGCTCCCCCGGTGGGCAAGGCGCGATCGGCCAGTTAACCGGCGCGGCGATCAGGTCGGCGCCGTCCAGCGCGGGCAGCCGGGCCCATTCGGGGAATTCCAGGTCGTAGCAGATGACCACGGCCACCCGGCCGAACGGCAGGCTCACCACCGGCGGGGCGGCGGTGCCCGGGGTGAAGACCAGTCCCTCCCGGTCCCAGAGGTGGGCCTTGCGGTAGAGCGCCCGGGTGCCGGACGCGTCGACGAGCGCGGCGCTGTTGCAGAGCCGCCCGTCGGCGCCCAGCTCGCAGAACCCGCCGACGATCACGGCCCGGTGGGCGGCGGCCAGGTCGCGCCACTGGCGCAGCGTCGGGCTGTCGTCCGCCGGGGTGGCCAGGCGGCGCGCCTCCTGCTCGCCGTCGAAGACATAGCCGGAATCACACAGCTCCGGCAGCACGATCAGCTCGGCTCCCGCCGACGCGGCCTCGCCGACGGCGGCGGCGGCGGTGCGGCGGTTCTGCTCCGGATCGCCGATGACCGGCGCGAGCTGGGCGACGGCGATGACCGTCATGGCGGGCCGCCTTTCCCGTTGATCGTGCGGGCTTTCCCGCGCCCGGCCTGCAGCGCGAACAGGCCGAGCAGTTCGTAGGCCACGTTCGCCGCCGCGAGCGAGGTCAGCTCGGCGTGGTCGTAGGCCGGGGCGACCTCCACGACGTCGGCGCCGACTAGGCGCAGCCCGTCCAGCCCGCGCAGGATGAGCTGGAGTTCCCGGGTGGTGAGGCCGCCCGGTTCCGGTGTGCCGGTGCCCGGGGCGTGCGCCGGGTCGAGCACGTCGATGTCGATGCTCACGTAGACCGGACGGTCACCGGCGCGCTCGCGGACCCGGTCGATGGCGTCGTCCACGCCCCGGCGGGCGACGTCGGTGGTCGATACCGTCGCGAAACCGAGCTTCCGGTCGTCAGTCAGGTCGCTGCCGGCGTAGAGGCTGCCGCGGATGCCGACGTGGGCGGAGCGGTCCAGGGCGAGCACGCCCTCCTCCACGGCCCGGCGGAACGGCGTGCCGTGCGTGTACGGCGCGCCGAAGTAGGTGTCCCAGGTGTCGAGGTGCGCGTCGAAGTGGACCAGCGCCACCGGGCCGTGCCGGGCGGCGGTGGCGCGCAGCAGCGGCAGCGCGATGGTGTGGTCCCCGCCGATCGCGATCAGGTATTCAGCCGCCTCCAGCAGGCCCCGCGCTCCGGCCTCGACCTCGCTGATGGCGCGGGTCAGGTCGAACGGGTTGGCGGCCAGGTCGCCGGCGTCGGCGACCTGGTGCCCGGTCCACGGCTCCACCTCCAGCCCCGGATGGTAGGGGCGCAGCAGCTTCGACCCGGCACGCACCGACGCCGGCCCGAACCGAGCCCCCGGCCGGTACGACACACCCGAGTCGAAGGGGATCCCCGCGATGGCCACCGCCGCCGATCCGACGTCGGCCAGGCGCGGCAGCCTCGCGAACGTGTCCGGGCCGGCGTAACGCGGCACGGCCAGCGCGTTCGGCGGTCCCACGGGCGAAGCCGCCGGCCGCTCCGCCGGACCAGTGTGAGCCGGGCCAGTGTGAGCCGGGCCAGTGTGAGCCGGGCCAGGGGGAGGCGGGCTGGCGGTGGCCCCGGCCTGCGGCTCGTCCGTCATCGGGCGGCCACGGTCACGGCTGGCGCTCGACGATGCCCCGGACGAACATAGCCTGCCCGGCGTGCTGCAGGTCGTCGGAGATGACGCTGACCAGCCGCACCGCCAGGGTCACCGGCGGGTCCCAGGAGCGGTCGATGACCCGGGCCAGGTCGTCCTCGGTGAGGTCCTGGACGAAACGGCGGGCCTCCTCGTAGACCGCGTTGAAGTAGCCGGTCAGCAGCTCCGCGGACTTGACCTGCACGGCGGCCACGTCGTCGCCGCCGTGCCCGTAGCCGGTGGCGCGGGGGCCGAACGGCAGCCCGAACCGGTCCACCCAGCCGTCGGCGATCCAGACCTGCTCATGGCCCGCCGCCTCGGCAATGTGGTCGTCGGTGACGCGGCTCAGGTGCCAGACGAGCCAGGCGATCGAGTTAGCCGTGCCGTCAACGCGGAACGCGAGTTCCCCCGGCGTCAGGTTGTCCACGGCGTTGTGCACCACGTCGTGAACCCGGCCGAATGCATCAGTCAGCAGATCGACGCTCGTCATCGGAAGCCTTTCCTCGGTTGCCGGAACGGATGCCAAAAATCTGGATGGCAGATGTCTACGTGCCAGAATCTACGTGACCGGCTCCGGGGCCGGCGAAGGCGGGAGCCGTTTCCGTATTAGCGTGCGCGGTATGCGCCGCGAACAGCTCACCGGGCACCCGGACCAGGTCCGCTGGAATGCGAAATACGCGGAGGATCCGCCCGCCCCGCGCCCGCACCGGCTGGCCCGGCAGGCGCTGGCCATGGACCTGCCGGACGGGCCGGTGGCCGACCTGGCGTGCGGCCCGTCCGGCAGCGCGCTGCTGGCCGCGCGCTCCGGGCGCGAGGTCACGGCGGTCGACGTCTCCGAGGTGGCCCTGGACCTGCTGGCCCGGGCCGCACATCGCGGCCACCGCACTGGTCGGGCTCTGGGACGTCCAGTTCCGGAGCTTGCGGAACTACCTGGACGGGACGCACACCCCGGCGGAGATCCACCAGGCCGTGACCGCCGACGTGCATCGCGCCGCGCGGCTGGTTGACCAGGGGCTGAGGTCGTTCCCGCCCTTCGGGCCCCCGGCTCCGCACGCGTGACGGGTCCCGCCGCGGTCCGTTGTCCGTTAGGTTAAAACGGTTTGCTCATCGTCGGTGCGCTTATGGTCGGTGCGCTTATGTTCTGGGCGGCCGATGGCGACGTCGACGCCCGGTGAGTAGTGGACCAGCGGCGCCCCCTGCGGGGCGGGCAGGCCGGCGGCGGGGATGAGGCCGTCGTCCAGGATCTCGGCCGCGGCGCGGTGCAGCGGCCATGGCTGGTGACAGGCGCGGGCGGACACCGGCCGGCCGCCGGGGAGGCTGAACAGCAGCCAGCGGGCGGTCAGGAAGTGCTCACGCTCGCTGATCGCCTCGGGCAGGATGGGGTCGCCGACGGCGATCCGGATCCGGCGTGGCGGTCGCCGGCTGGCGGCCTGGCTGGTGACTGGGCGCGGGCCAGGCCAGCGGCGCCGGGACAGGTACGTCACCTGGGAGCCGCGCGCGTCGAGGCGCATCGACGCCCAGAAATACGGAAGCCGGTACGGCGTGGTCCGAGCGATGACGACCGCGCCCAGCCGGGCCGCGTCCAGGGAGAAGAACCAGATACCGGACCGGCCCTCGCCGTCCCGGACGTAGGTGCGCACGTTGGTCTCGCAGAAGTTCGAGACCCACGGCGCGCGGCGGCCGCCCGGCGTGGCCACCCGCATGAAGAACGGGACGAGCCCGACCCAGGCGGCACCGTCGAAGGTTTCGGCCGTCAGCCCGGCCGGCAGCAGGCGCTGCACGTCGGCGGGCTCGAACGCCCAGTGCAGGAACGTCAGCCGCTCCCAGCGCTGCCGCATGATCGGCCGGTCGACGGTGAACGGGCAGGTGCCCAGGATGTGTGTGGTCACAGATTCAGTGTGCGAGGTCAGAAGTTCAGCGGATGCAGCGGGATCACTTCGGTCGTGATGAGGCCGGCCGCAGCGAGCGGGAGCTCGCTGCTGATGCGCTCGGCCGCGGCCTGATCGGGAAGGTCGAGCATGAGCACGGCGCCCGGGCCACCAGGGCTCCACGCGGCGGTGAGGATGCCGTCCGCCTGAAATTTCCGGAGCACGGCGCCCTCGTCGGCGACCAGGCGGGCGAAGGCGTCGGTGTCACCGTCCGCCGTCCTGCGGCAGATGACCAGGAACCTCATGGGCTGCTCCTCGGGTCAGGCCGGGGTGCCGGATTCGGTCCAGCGCCGGAACACCTCGACCTGCGCACTGGGCCAGGCGCCGTCGCAGGGCATCGTGCCGTCGCCGAGACGGCTCAGGATACCGGCCGCGTGCGCCCGAACGTCGTCATAGGACCACAGATCGAACGCGAACTGCATGGACTGCCGGTCCTTGGCCCGGAACATCGGCTTGATGTGCGTGGCGAAGCTGACCGGCTCGCCGGGCCCCGGGAGGGTGACCGCAGGCGCGGGCCCGGCGTCCGTGGCGGTGCCGCGGTGCGTGTCCGCCGTAGCGTCCGCCGATGGGGGGCTGGGCGGGCCGGCGGGGGTCCAGGCCCACGCGGGCACGGCGTCGTCCGCGAGGACGCCCGAGCCACGGGCCAGGGCGGCCGTCGCGTCCCAGGCGAAGAAGGCCCCCAGGGCGGCGCGGAACTCGGGCTCGGCGGGCAGCCCGGCTTCGTCGGCCGCCTGCCCGGCCAGCGTGATCCACCGGGCGCGCTGCTCGCTGGTGACGTCGGGCGCCGTGAGCGGCTTCGCGTCCGTCTCGCCGGCCCCGGGGGCCACACCGGCCCCGGGGGCGCCGTTCGCGGGGCGCGGGGCGGCGGGGCCACCGAACGCGGCGCCGAGCCGGGCCGCCTCACGCTGCGGGTAGCCGGGCGCAATGTCGGCGAACAGCGGTGCCAGCAGCGCATCCGCGGGCACGTGCTTTTCGTACAGCAGCCGGGTCATCCGGGTCAGCGCGGGCAGGCCGCCGGCCCACTCGAACAGGCTCGGCTCGAGGAGGTCCGAGCGGGCCGGGTCGGTGAAGCCGATGTACCAGTGCATTCCGCTGCAGAACGGCTTGTTCTGGGAGTGGCCGCACCGGCAGAGCGCGTAGTGCTCGCGCGAGGAACCTTCGGCCCGGGCGACGTCCTGGCCGGCGTCGTCGGTGAGGGCGATCCGGCCGGTGATCCGGTACGGGCCGTCCCGGGTGATCTCGATGGCCGGCTCGCGGCGGCCGTGCCCGTCGGTCAGGTCGCGCTCCTCCGGCCCGTCGGCGAAGGCGAGGCTCAGGGCGCCGGACGGGCAGTCACGGACGGACCGGATGATCTCGTCCATCCGGCCGCCGCTGGGCGCGACAAACGGCTCCTGACTGGTGCGGAACACCGCGCTCAGCCGGTCGGTGCACAGGCCCGAGTGCTGGCAGATGCCGCGGTTGTCGAAGATCGTGACCTGCTCGCCGTGGTAGGTGTCGCGCCGGTCCGGGACCCGGTCCGGGTCCTTGGCGTCGGTGAACCCGTCGGCGTGCGAGCCATCGCAGAACGGCTTGCGCGCCGAGTTGCCGCAGCGGCACAGCGCCACCTGAGGCGGCGCCGGGAGCGGCTGGCCGAGGTGGGTGACGATCACCGGCACGTTGGTGACCAGGTACGGGCCGCCCCGCATGGCCTGGATGCTCGCGGGCAGGGCCGCCTGGAGGTCCCGCAGCTGGGCCGCGCGCCCCGCGGCCGGGGCCGCCGCGCAGGCGACGTCCTGGAGTGCGGCCACGGCCTCGGCCAGTTCGGGCGGCGCACCCCCGGAAGCGCGCAGGCGGGCGTGCAGTTCGGTTGCTGCTCGCGTCGCGTCCCAGAGCAGGTCGCCGGCGGGCGTGTCGCTTGGGGCCAGTGGGGCTGGCAAGGTGGATGGGGCTGGCGAGGTGGATGGGGCTGGGGCGTCTGGGGCCGACGAGGCGGAGTCGCCGGCGGTGCCGGGAGCGGGACCGGCGCGGCGCAGGACGTCGGCCAATGGCCGGAGCACGCTGTCGACCAGCCTCGACGCCGCCCCGGGCAGCGCTCTCGCTGGCAGGGCTGTCTCTAGGGAGGCTGTCTCTGGCGGGGCCGACTCCGGCGAGGCTGTGTCCGGGGTCGGGGACGCTCTGTCCGGGGAGGCTGTGTCCGGGGAGGCGTTTCCGGCGAGGCCGGACGGAGCAGACGGTCGACAACTCGCAGCGTCCGGTCGAAAACGTCGGCCACGCCGCGGTCCGCGTCGGTGCGCAGGCTCGCGGCACGTCTCGTTCGTTCAAAATCATCGGCGCGGCGCAGCAGCGATCCGGCGCCGGCTGGTGCGGCGGCGTCAGCTGGCGGGCTGGCGGTGGGGCGGAAGTGCGGGTCGGACGCGGGCAGGTGCGCGGACAGCGCCCGGACGATGCCGGCCAGGGCGGCGCCGACCGGCGCCAGCGGCGCGGAAAGGTCCCGGCCCTGATCGGCCACGACCTGCTGGCAGAATTCGGCGGCCACGTCCAGGCGTTCGGTCAGCAGCGCCCACGCGGCCTCCCGGTGCGGCAGCAGGTAGTCGCTCTCGTAGAACAGCTCGAAGCTCGGCCCGGCGTTGGCGCCCGGGTAGCTGGGGCCCGCCGGGAGCGTGGTGATCAGGTCACCGAGCGGCTTGATGACGCCGAACATCAGGCTCATGGTCGCGTCCGCGAGCGCCTTGAGCTGGGCGTCGGTTTCGGCGGTGTGCGCGAAGAAGCGCTCGAAGATCTGCAGCAGGATCTCGTAGGCCACGTTGAACAGGTCCATGACCTTGGCCGTGACCGGATCGTCGGTCAGCGGCACCTCGACGTCCCGGTCGCACGGCCGGACGTTGACCGGCAGGACCGGGCGGGCCGGCATCAAGCCGCGGTTCGCCTCGCGGGCCCGCTCGAACTCGTCCAGGATGGTGACGAACTGGCCAAAATGAGCGGTCTCCCAGTGCCCGCGCGCCCCCTCTCCCTGCTCCAGGATCTCGTCGATGGCCCGCTGCGCCGAGGCCAGGTCGGTCACCGGGACCAATTCGGGCCAGCCGAAGTACTCCTGCGTCGCCTGGGCCCGCGGCGGCCCGACGAACAGCCACTTCTCGCCGTACTTGGCGCACAGGTGCGCGAAACCGGCCTCGATCGACCGGTACATGTGCCCGACCGTCTTAAAATCCTGCCCGCGCGGCACGATGTCGCTGGCCATCATGTGCGGTGCGGCGCGGCCGAACGCGGCCAGCCCGTCGCCGTCGTGCAGGTCCATGCCCTCGGGACGCTCGAGGAACATGAAGTGCCGCAGCGCCTGCTCCCCGAACGGCAGCAGGGCCAGGTGAACCCCCGCGGGATAGTGGCTGGCCGGGTGGGGGAAGTTCGGCCGGGACAGGTGCGGCGCGGAGCCGATCGCGGACAGCAGGTTCTGCACCAGGGCCAGATGCAGCATCTCCTGCGTGGCGACGTGCGAGATGACCTTGCGCCAGCGCCGGGCGGCGGCCAGTTCTTCGGCCGTGAGGTCTTCGCCCTCGTCCTGCTTCAGGGTGAACGCGGCGAACAGGTACTGGCACATGATGCCGTGCTCCAGTTCGGCGGCCTCGCACAGCATGTAGATCAGCGCTTCGCGGTGCTCGATCACGAACGGCGCCTCGGGCGGCGCCAGGCCACCCCGGGTGGCGATGACCTGCGCCAGCCGTCCTCGCTCGGTACCGGGCGGCGCGCCGGCCGCTTCGTCGTGGTCGCTCATGAGGTGCCCCCGTCCGGATGGGTATGGGCTGCTGTCGATCTCGTTGCCGGTCTCGTTGCCAGTCTCACCGTTTCGGGCCCGGTTGCCGGCCTCCGGACGGCTGACTTCGCGCGTGGCTTAACGCCTGGGCCGGGCCGGGCCGCGGCGGTTACGATGTCCGCGCCATGAACGTTGAGTTGCGCCACCTGCGGTATTTCGTGGCCGTGGCGGAGGAAGCGAGTTTCACCTCCGCGGCGCGCCGGGTCCACGTTGCCCAGCAGGTGCTCAGCACGCAGATCCGGCAGCTCGAGGAGTCGATCGGCGTCCAGTTGCTGGAGCGGACCAGCCGCGGCGCGCGGCTCACCGCCGCCGGGGACGCATTCCTCGACGCCGCGCGCGAAACGCTGGCCGCGCTCGACCGCGGGATCACGGCGGCCGGCAACGCCGCCCGCGCCACTCCCGGCCTGGCCTCGGTGGGGCTGAGCCTGGCCGCCAGCGGGGAGATCCGGACCGCGCTGCTGGCCGCGTTCCAGCGGGACTGCCCGCACGTCGAGGTGGAGCTGAGGACCTTCGACCTGACCCAGCCGGCCGCCGGGCTGCTGGACCACAGCACCGACGTCGCGCTGGTGCGGCCGCCGGTCGCCGCGCCCGGCCTGTCGCTGGAGCCGCTGGAGGACGAGCCGCGGGTGTTCGTGCTGCCGTCGGACCATGGCCTGGCCGGCCGAGCCCAGCTCACCCTGGCCGACGTGGCCGGGCTCCGCTGGATCGCCGCCTCGCCCGCCACGGACGGCTGTGACCCGATGAGCTGGCGCGACGCCTGGCTCCTGGTCCCCCGCCCGGGCGGCGATCAGCCCGTCATCGGCGGGAACGCCCGGACGATCGAGGAAATGCGGGAACTCATCGCCGCCGGCCGGGGCATTGGGCTGTGCCCGGCGTCGGCCGAGCAATTCAACCCGCGGCCCGGGGTCACGTTCGTCGCGAGCAAGGACACGCCGTCCGCCGCCATCTGCGTCGCGTGGCGGACCGGCGACCAGCGGGCGGAGGTCCGGTCGTTCGTGGACGTCGCGCTGGCGACCGCGGGCCGCCGCCGGGCCATGTGAGGGGCACCCGGGCTCCTGGGGACGCGCCGCCGGGGTCCCCCAGCCCGTGGTAACCGTGGCACCTCCCGCAGTGGCCGCTGTCTCGATCATCTTCGGGCCTGGGTACGGCCGGACGCCAACACTTAACGCGGATACGGCCACAGCTCGCACCTGTAGCTGTCCCCGTCGCGCCGTTCGGCATGGGTATTCCGGGCGCGGGCCGGCCACTTCCGGCGGCGGGGTCCGGAACATCGTCGTTTCGGGCATAGTTGGCCGGTGCGGGGCAGCTATCCGGAGGGGACGGGCGCGGGGACGCATGGACGCGCCGGGGTAGGCGGGAGAGACAGCCAGCGGAGGAGGGTACGAAGTGGCAGCGGCACGGACGCAGATCCTGCTGGTGTCGGGCAGTACGCGCGGCGGGTCGGCGAACACGGCGGCGCTGCGCACCATGCGCGCGATCGCGGCCCGGCCGGTGACGGCGGTGCTCTACGAGGGGCTGAGCAGCCTGCCCGCGTTCAACCCCGACGATGACCGGGAGCCGCTGCCCCCGGCGGCGGGTGAACTCCGGCAGCAGATCGCGGCCTCGGACGCGGTGGTGTTCTGCACGCCGGAGTACGCGGGCAGCCTGCCGGGGAGCTTCAAGAACCTGCTCGACTGGACCGTCGGCGGCGGCGAGATGTACGGCAAGCCGACCGCGTGGATCAACGTGGCGGCGCCCGGGCGGGGCGCGGGCGCCGAGGAGTCGCTGGCCAGTGTGCTCGGCTACGTCGGGGCGGCCGTCATCGAGAAGGCGTGCCGCCGGATCACGCTGCCGCGCCAGGCGGTCGGGCCGGACGGCCTGGTCAACGACCCGGGGTTCCGCGCCGAGGCCGCCCGGGTGCTGGACGACATCGTGAGCGCGGTCAGCTAGGGCCCGTCAGCCGGGACAGCGGCGGCGGCGAAGGCGCGCATGGACGGGAACTCCCAGTCCGGGGTGACGCCCGTGTCCGGAGCCGGGGTGGCCCCCCAGCCGGGCCGGTCGTGGCGGCGGTTGATCCAGACCGTCGGCAGGCCCACGCGCTGCGCCGGAACGTGATCGTGGAACAGGCTCTGGGCCACGTGCAGCAGCCGGCCGTCGGAGATCCCGAGCCGTTCCGTCTCGGCGAGCAGGGCCGCGAAGTTACGTGGTGACGGCTTGTACGAGCCGACGTCCTGCGCGGTCAGCACGCTGGTGAACGTCACCCCGAGGCGGCGGTTGCTGGCCGCGAACGAGTCCCGGTCCACGTTGGACAAGATGACGAGCTGGTAGCGATCGACCAGCGCGGCGAGCGCGGCGTGGGAGTCATCGAACGCGGGCCAGTCCGGCACGGACCGGCCGAGCCGCTCCGCATCCTCGTCGGTGACCTCGACGCCGAGCTCACGGCCAAGGTCACGGAAGCTGCGCGCGAGGATGCGGGGGTAGGGATCGCCGGGATGTTCGGCTTCGGCGCGGGCTTCGTGGCCGGAGTAGGCGGTCAGCAGGGCCTCGTCGGTCATGTCGAGGCCCCTTGACTGGGCCCAGGGGCCGAGCACGGCCGCGATGCCGGCCTCCCAGTCGATCAGGGTCCCGTAGCAGTCGAAGCTCAGCGCGCCGAAATCGGACAGGTCCACGGTCACTCCTGCGGTTCGGCGGGGGGCTCGGTCGCGGGGTGTTCCACCAGGGCCAGAATCCGGCTGGCCATGAACCGGGCCGTCCGCACCGGCGTGCCGCTCCGGGTCACCTCGCTCACCTCCACGACGCCGCGCCGGTTGGCGATGTCCACGCGCGGCCGGCCTTGGTCGCGGTCACCTCGTAGGTCCGCGCGCCCTCGCCCGCGTCGATCACGATCTCAACCCGGTCGCCCTTCACGCCGCCTCCAGCAGGACCCGCAGGGACCGAACTTTGATTCGATTTTTACCCGAACGCCCGGACCGAAAACGACTCTGCGACCGCCAGGGTCGAAGGGTGAGCGCCAGAATGTTACGCCCGAGTCTCAGTTGCAGGTGTAAGGAGGCCAAAGTCAGGCGAAGGGCTGGCTCCGGCGGGCATTCCGGCGGATCATGCAGAAGACCGGTATGCGTTCGCGCGTATCACGGCTTAAGGGATCTGGGGGGATCATGCTGACGGAGTTTTATACTGCCTTTTCGGCCACCTGCTTCGTGATTCTCAGCCTGTGGCTGGTCATCGTGCAGATGCGCTACGACGACTGGAAGGACGACCCGAATTCAGTCCTGGGCGCGTACGGTGTCGGGCTGTACTTTTCGCTGCCCGGGATAATGACGCTGATTTCGCTGGTCGACCCGAGCAACTCTTACCTGTGGCGGACGTCATACGCCTTTGTCGCGCTGAGCGGGGCCGGCGCCCTCGGCCTGGTTTCCAGGACCACCCGGGACAGGGGGGTAGCAATCGCGTACCGCTGCGCGATCGTTCTTTACGGCGTGGTCGCGATCATCGCCATCTTCGCCAATCTCCTGGACATCGTAAAGGTCGCGAACCGGGTCGACGCGGTGCTGCTGTGCGTGATCGTTTTCCTAGGGGTGAACGTCACATGGCTGCTGTTGTTCAGCGCCCCCGCGACAGATACTCCCCCCACGGGAACTCCCGTGATCATTGTCGAGTGACCGGCGCCCGCACAGGGTGGTGGGCAAGACCGGGGCCGGCCAGGTGGTCAGCCTGGCGCGGCTACCCGGTCACCGGGGCGCAGCTAACTGGTCAGGGCCGGCAGCTTGCTCAGGGCGGCGTCTATCCGGTCCTGCGGGAGCTCGAAGTCGTCCATCTCGCCCGACAGGAATCGCTGGTAGGCGGACATGTCGAAGTGGCCGTGACCGCACAGCGCGGTGAGGATGACCTTCTCCTCGCCGGTCTCGGCGCACCGCTTGGCCTCCGCGATGACCTCGGCGAGCGCGTGGGTGGGTTCCGGCGCGGGCACGATGCCCTCGGAGCGCGCGAAGGTCACGCCCGCGGCGAAGCATTCCCGCTGCGGCTTGGCGACCGCCTCGAACAGGCCCAGTTCGTAGATGTGCGACAGCAACGGCGACATCCCGTGGTAGCGCAGGCCGCCCGCGTGGATGGGGTCCGGGACGAAGTTGTGGCCGAGGGTGTGCATCTTCAGCAGCGGCGTGAACCCGGCGGTGTCGCCGAAGTCGTAGGTGTACCGCCCGCGGGTGAACGAGGGGGACGCGGCCGGCTCGACCGCCCGGAAGACGGGGCTGATCCGCCCGGCGAGCTTCTCCCGCAGGAACGGGAAGACGAGGCCGGCGAAGTTGGACCCGCCGCCGGTGCAGCCGACGATCAGGTCGGGACCGGCCTCACCGGCGGCCTCGAACTGCTTGACCGCTTCTTCGCCGATGACCGTCTGGTGCAGCAGAACGTGGTTGAGCACGCTGCCGAGCGCGTACCGGGTGTCCTCGCTGCTGCCGGCCACCTCGACGGCCTCGCTGATCGCAATGCCGAGGCTGCCGGGTGAGTCCGGGTCGTCGGCCAGCACCTTGGCTCCGGCGGTGGTCTCCCGCGACGGGCTGGCGTGCACGGCGGCGCCCCAGGTCTCCATGAGCGTGCGGCGGTAAGGCTTCTGGTCGTAGGAGGCCCGTACCATCCAGATCTCGCAGGCCAGGCCGAATTGCGCGCACGAGAAGGCCAGCGCGCTCCCCCACTGGCCGGCGCCGGTCTCGGTGGTGATCCGGCGGGTGCCTTCGGCCGCGTTGTAGTAGGCCTGCGGGACAGCGGTGTTCGGCTTGTGCGACCCGGCCGGGGACACGCCCTCGTACTTGTAGTAGATGCGGGCGGGGGTGTTCAGCGCCTTCTCCAGGCGATGCGCCCGGAATAGCGGAGTCGGCCGCCACAGCCGGTAGACGTCCAGCACCTCGTCGGGGATCGGCACGTACGAGTCGGCCGTGACTTCCTGGGCGATCAGCGCCATCGGGAACAGCGGCGTCAGGTCTTGCGGGCCGACCGGCTGGAGCGTGCCCGGGTGCAGCGGAGGCGGCGGCGGCGAGGGCAGGTCGGGGATGACGTTGTACCACCGCCGGGGAAGTTCCGACTCGTCGAGCATGATCTTGGTCCGGCCGGTCATTGGCCCTCCGCTGGGTACCTAGGCGAGGCGACGGGGATGTGTTCTCCTGACATCCGACCAGAGGCCGCCCATGTCGGCAAGCGTTCCCGCGGGGGCGAGGAGGCAGCATGACGGAGAGGGCGCGAATGGCTTTGACGGGAGTTTGCCAGCCCCAGGACGACGTGCGCGTGTACCTCGACCCAGCCGGGCACCCGTTCTGCTTGTTTGTGAACGAGTAGCAGGGACAGCGCGGGTGCGCGCTCACCCTGGTATCAGGGGGCGCGGGGTTTGGTTTGGCAGGGCAGCGGGCTGTCAAGGGTGAGCCATCCGTTGGGGTGGGTGAAGTGCAGGGTGCCGTTGGGGTCGCCGGTGACTTTCCAGCCGAGCAGGTGAATGTAGTAGTAGTGGTGCACAAAACAGAACAAGGCCGTGTCTTTGAGACTCGTGGTGCCGCCCGTCTTTCCAGGGTGTGAGGTGGTGGGCGGTGGACCAGGCGGCGGGCATGCCGCAGTCCTGGGCCACGGCAGCCCTGGTCTCTGGCTTCCAGGGCGCGGCGGATCGCGGGCGTTTCGGTGCGGTAGCGGCGGCCGACGTCCAGCGGGATGCCGTCGCGCCAGCGGATGACCGATAGGTCGCGCGCGGCAGGCCAGGGCCAGGACCTGCCGGGCGGTGAGCATGGCCCCGTACCCTGTGCGGGCAGGCGGGGGCCCGAGCAGGCCCGTCGCGCCAGGGGGTGCGGGCGGGTCGCTGGGGCTGCTGGTCGCGCAGGGATCGCCGGTGGCGGGCGTGCCGCTGGAACAGGTGCAGGCGGTATCGGACGCCCCGGGTTCGGGTGCTCCCGTTCCGCTGGCGCCGGACGTGCCGGCGAGGGTGCTCTCGTCGACCAGGATGCTGAGATGCGGGGCGGCGCCATGCCTCGTCCCGGCGGCGCCGGAGTTGAGGGCGGCTTGGCAGGCGGCGGTCAGGCCGTCCATCCGGCCGCTGCGCGGCGGTGCGGGTGTCTTCGGTGCCGAGCGGGGGGCTGAAGGCGTGCATGGCGGTCTTGATGATCTCGGCGGACAGGGTGTCGCCGCACGCGCCGGTCAGGGTGCCGCTGCCGTCGAGAGTGAGGCCGAAGGACAGGTGGCGGCGCTCGAACCGTTTCCGTTCCCGGTCCTCGACCCCGTCCGGGTCGGCGCGGTAGAGCAGCTCCTCGCCGAGGCGGCGCAGCTGGCCCGGGTCCAGCGCCGGGCGGCGCCCACCACGGGCTGCCCGGCTGACCCGTGTCGTCCGATCCGGCCGGGCCGGTGCTGTCCGGGCCGTCCGCGCCGAGATCGGTACTGTCCTGCTCCGGCCGATCGCCGTCGGGGTCGGTATTTGCCGCAGGGCCGTCCACCGTGGGCCCTTCTGGCGATGGGGCGCGGGCGAAGGCCAGCATCTGCTCCTCCGCGAGCTGCGCCATCGCCGCATCCGGGATCTGCGCCGCGGTGCGGCAGATCACGTGCGCGGCGTCGAAGGAGATCTCCCCGGCCGTTAGAGCCTTTTCGGTGGCCTCCAGGGACCTGAGCGCCCGCCCGGCGGCGACCAGTTCGCCCGCCCGGGCCGCCGAGCGGCCACATCCATGCCGCAGGAACGCCGCCACCGAGGAGTACCCCGCCTCGGACGCCCCGTCGATGGCGTCGGCCGTGGCCGCGAGCCGGGCCAGCTGTCCCTGGGCGCGGTCGATGAACCGGGCCAGGTCACGGACCTGGCCCAGCAGCGACACCGCATCCGCACCGGGACCGATGGCAGCCAGGCCGGCCAGCACCTCATCCCGCGCGGTCACTCCAGGGGAACACATAACCGGATCATCCCATGGGGTACTGACATTCTTCGGATATACCTTCGATGACGTTCGTTCGGAAAAATCGACAGCTTAGGCACGCCGATACTCCCAACGACAACGTTGCGGTTGGGGCGATTCCTGGCTAGTGTGTTAATGCCAACCCAACCGTTGGAGTTGGAGTTGAAGTGCCCAGCGTTTGAGAGAGGTCGCGAATGAAAGCACTGAAGGCGCCCGGTGGCACCGCCCTGTTGGCCGGGCAGCCCGTCGCCCGGATCGGGTTCGGTGCCATGCAGCTCACCGAAGCACGGCCCGGGCGCCCGGCCGCTGACCGAAAGGTGGCAATGGCGGTGCTGCGCAGCGCCGTCCACCAGGGTGTCAATCACATCGACACCGCACAGTTCTACGGAGCCGGAGCTTGCAACGAGCTGATCCGTGACGCGCTGCATCCCTTTCCCGAGGACCTGGCGCTGGTGAGCAAGGTGGGCGCGGAGCACGACGATGGTGCCGGCCTGATTGCGGCCCAGCGGCCCGAGCAGCTACGCGCGAGCGTGGAGGCCAACCTCGCGACCTTGGGCATCGAGCAGTTGACCGTCGTCAACCTGCGCCGCCTCGACACCCCTCCCGGATTGCGGGCGGAAGGCGACCAGCGTGTCGACCTCGACAGCCAGCTAGCCGAGCTCATCACCCTGCGGAACGAGGGCAAGATCGGCGGAATCGGGCTCAGCAACGTCGGCCCCGGACAACTACGGCACGCGCTGCCCGCCGACATTGCCTGTGTGCAGAACGCCTACAGTGCCCTGGACCGTTCGGCCGAACCGGTGCTCGACCTGTGCCGGGAGCATGACCTCGCCTGGGTGCCGTTCTTCCCGCTTGGCTCCGCGTTCCCCCGCTACCCCAAGGTGACCGAGCACCCGGCCGTGGTCGCGGCCGCCGCAGCCCTCGGGGCAACACCCGCTCAGATCGGCCTGGCCTGGCAGTTGGCGCACTACTCGCATACGCTGCTCATCCCCGGAACCGCCAACCCGGCCCACCTGGACGACAACATCGCGGCCGGCGGTATCGACCTCGCCCCCGAAACAATCGACACGCTCGACCGCATCGCGTAAGGTCACATCCGCCGTTCGGAGCGGCAACCGCAACGTTGTCGTTGGAATTGCTTACACTGGGGTCATGGCCTGGGACACCGAGGGCACCCGGCGGCGCCTCAAGGAGGCGGCGACCATCGAGTTCGCCGAGCACGGCCCGGACGGCACGACGATGGCCCGCATCGCCGAGCGGGCCGGGATCAACAAGGAGCGCCTGTACAAGTACTTCGGGGACAAGCAGGCGCTGTTCGAGCGGGTGCTCTGCGACGAGCTGGAAAAGCTGGCCGCCGGGGTCAGCCTGACCGGGGTGAGCCTGGACGATATCGGGGAGTTCGCCGGGGCCACGTTCGACTACCACGCGGCCCATCCCGAGCTGGCCCGGCTGCTGCAGTGGGAGGGCCTGAACGGGCGGCTCCATCGCTGACGAGGCCAACCGCACCACCCACTACCAGCAGAAGGTGCAGCGGTTCGCGGCCGCCCAGCGCGCGGGCGTGCTCGACCCCGACCTGGACCCCGGGCACCTGGTGTTCCTGATGATCGCGCTGGCCGCCTGGTGGCTCACCGTGCCCCAGCTCGCGCGCATGATCACCGGCGCCGATCCCGGCGACCCGGCGGAACACGCCCGCCGCCGCGCGAGCGTGGTCCGGGCCGCGCAGCGGCTGGCCCTGCCCGCCCCCGCTGACCTGGCCGCCCGCTGACCTGGCCGACCGGCCTGGCCGGCCGCTCGGCTGAGAAGACGCGCGTGCCGGAGGCGACCTCGGCGTCGGGGGCGAGGAGGATGACCTCCCCGGCCGCGTCCGGCACTCCCAGGACGAGGACCTCGGACATAAAGGTGGCGATCTGCCGGGGCGGGAAGTTGGTCACCGCGATGACGAGGCGCCCGACAAGCTGCTCCGGCGTGTAGTGAGCGGTGATCTGGACGCTGGAGCGCTTCTCCCCCAGCGGGCCGAAATCGATGCGCAGCTTGTAGGCCGGCTTGCGGGCGGCGGGAACTCCTCGGCGCTGATCACCTTGCCGACCCGGATGTCGGTGCGGAAGAACTCGTCCGGGGTGACCGTCTCTACCGGCGTGTCCGGGCTCACCGGAAGCCCCAGGTGAGCAGCTGCTCGGCGTCGCTGAAGCTCACGGCGCGCTGCGTGGGCGAGCTATCCAGAACGACGCCAATGAGGACACGGGGGCCGCGCCGCGCCTCGAAGAGCACGCTGTAGCCGGCCCCTTGGTGTCCCCGGTCTTGATCCCGGTGACCCCCGGGTACGCGCCGAGCAGGAGGTTGGTGTTGTGCCAGGTGTAGGCGTGGTGGCCGGGACCGGCCGCGAGGTGATAGCGGCGCTGGCCGACGATGGCACGGAAGACCGGGTACGCCATGGCGGCCCGGCCGATGAGCAGCAGGTTCCCCGGAGTCGAGTAGGTGGAGTACTCGGTGGGCACCGGCAGGCCGTCGAAGTTCGAGAAGTGCGTGCGGCCCAGGTGCATCCGCGCGGCCAGCGCGTTCATCTTGGCCACGAACGGCGCTACACCGGGCCCGTACGCGCTGGCCAGCACGTACGCGGCATCACAGCCGGAAGGCAGCAGCATGGCCTCCAGCAGTTGCTGGACCGTGAGCCGGTCGCCGGCGTGCAGCCCCGCGCTGCTGCCCTGCTCGGCGCGGACGTAGGACACGGCCGCCGCCGGGACGGTGATGACCCGGCCGAGGCCCCCGGCGCGCAGCACGACGAGTGCCGTCATGACCTTGGTGATGCTCGCGATCGGGCGCTTGGTGTCCAGCGCGCGGCTCCACATCACGGTGCCGGTCGAGGCGCTCTCCAGTGCCGCCCCGCTGGCCTGCACGACGGGTGGCGCCACCCGGTGAGCGGCGGGCGCCGCGAGGGTGGCCTGGGCGGGTACGGCCCAGCCGATGAGGACTCCGCTGAGAACTCCACTGGCGGCGGCAGCCAGGGCGAGACGGCCCGGCAGGCGCATACTGCTCCCCGTCATTCGGCGACTACTCAGGTGGTAGAGCCTGAACATCCTGGCAGTGGACCGGGGCGCGGGGCAAGGGGCTCGGGCAATCTGGCCGCTCCCGGCCCCGGGGCCGAGGGCGGCCGCTGACGGACCACGAGTGGCCGGGACCGCCGGGGTACTGTCGATGCTGTGGGCGATGATGGGACGTACGTACGCGACACCCGCTACCTGAACGCGCGGATCACGGCGGACGGCCGGGACGGCTGGCCGGTGGAACCAGGACGGTACCGGCTGGCGGTGGCGCGGGCGTGCCCGTGGGCGAACCGGGCCGTCATCGTGCGGCGGCTGATGGGCCTGGAGTCCGTGATCTCGATGGCGCTGGCGGGCCCCGTGCACGACGAGCGGAGCTGGACCTTCGACCTGGACCCGGGCGGCCGCGATCCGGTGCTCGGCATCGAGCGGCTCGCCGAGGCGTACGAGAAGGCGGTGCCGGGTTACGACCGCGGGGTGACGGTGCCGGCCATCATCGACGTGCCCTCCGGCGCGGTGGTGACCAATGACTACAAGCAGATCACGCTGGACCTGGAGACCGAATGGACGGCGTTGGCGCGCGACGGCGCCCCTGACCTGTACCCGGAGAAGCACCGGGACGAGATCGACGAGGTGGCCGCGCTCGTCTACAAGGACGTGAACAACGGCGTCTACCAGGCCGGCTTCGCCGAGCTCACAGCGCGCGTACGAGGCGGCCTACCAGCGGCTGTTCAAGCGGCTGGACTGGCTCACCGAGCGGCTGGCCGAGCAGCGCTTCCTGGTCGGGGACACGATCACCGAGGCGGACATCCGGCTGTTCACCACGCTGGTCCGGTTCGACGCGGTCTACCACGGCCACTTCAAGTGCAACCGGTCCAAGCTGTCGGAGATGCCGGTGCTGTGGGCCTACGCGCGCGACCTGTTCCAGACGCCGGGGTTCGGCGACACGATCGACTTCGTCCAGATCAAGGAGCACTACTACATGGTGCACCGGACGATCAACCCGACCGGGATCGTTCCGGTGGGCCCGGACCTGTCGAACTGGCTGACGCTGCACGGCCGCGAAGGCCTGGGCGGACGTCCGTTCGGCGATGGCACACCGCCCCCGCCGCCGCCACCCGGGGAGACCGTGCCGCCGTGCAGCGCTGGCCCGGGGACGACCCCCCGGAACCCCCCGCTGCGCTACGCGCCCGCGCTGCGGTACCTCGCCGACACACCGGCCACTCGCCCGGGCACAAGGCCCGGGCTCGCTGGGCCGGTAACGATCGCCTCGCCATAACCCGTGCGCCCACAGCACGGGCCCGCGTGCTCGGCGGAGGTCCTCACCAAGCCCGCGGGCCCGTACGGCGGCAGGTAAGCGTCAGCTGCCGCTTACCTTCTGAATCCCGGAGATCGTGGACTGGGCCTGACTCAGCGCCGAGTTCACCGACGACGTGCCGGTGATCGCGGACTGGATCGCGGTCCAGATCGCCTGGGACACCTTCGGGTAGTTGGCGCCGTACTCGGTGGTCCGGGACCGGGACGTCTCGGTCTCCTTCGCGAACACGGTGTACTGCGGGCCGCCCTTCAGGTACTGGGCGATGACGGACGGCTTGGTGGGCAGGTAGTACATCAGCGACGTGAAGTGCTGCATGTTCGCCGCGGTCTGGGTGCCCTTGATCCAGTCCCAGGCCAGCGACTGCTGCTGGGAACTGCCGGAGTTACCCAGGTTCCAGGTCTCCCCGCCAAGCGGCGTGACCACCGTGCCCCCGGCCGCCTGGGTCGGGATCGGAACGATGCCGTACTGCTGGTTGTACTTCCAGCCGGCCGCGTTCAGGGTGGGGAAGATCCACGGGCCGTCCTCGATCATGGCCGCGGTCTTGTTCAGGAGCTGCTCGGTCAGATCCGGGGCCTGCCCCCACTGCAGCACCGACTTGGACGCGGAGCCGTCCTTGACCATGTTGACCCACAGCTGGAGCGAGTCCTGGAAGGCGGGGGTGTTCACGTTGTCCAGGTTGCCGCCCTGGCTCCAGAAGAACGGCTCCAGCTGCCAGGTGGACTGCTCGTCGGCGGTGGCGTCGAAGGCGATGCCGTAGGTGTGGCCCGCGGTGAGCGCCTTCGCGTCGGACTGAAGCTCCGCCCACGTGGTGGGCGGGGACAGGTGCTTGGCCGCGAACATGGCCTTGTTGTAGAAAATGCCGACGGTGTTGGTGCCGATCGGGAAGCAGTACTGCTTGCCCTGGTAGGTGCACTCGGAGATCGCACCGGGGACGTACCCGCTGGTGGTGAAGCCGGGCTCGCTGTTCAGCGGCTTGAGCTGGCCGGTGGCCGCGACCTGAGGCACGTTCGGGTTGTCGAGCATGACGATGTTCGGCAGGTCGCCCGCGCTGGCCTCCTGCAGCACCTTGGTGATCAGGTTCGCGAACGGGACGACCTCGCGCTTGACCGTGACCCCGGGGTGAGCCTGCTCGAACTGCTGGTTGTACCAGTTCACGGCCGTGTTGCTGCCGCCGGTCGTGAAGTAGTCCAGCTCGGTGATCGTCGTCTTCCCGCCGCTGCTGGAGCCGCCGCTGCCGGAGGAACTGCAGCCCGCCGCGGCCAGCACGGCCACGACCGCACCCACCGCCATGTACCGCCAGCGGCGGCTGACGCTCGCGCCGGGTCTCCGTGCCCGCTCGCACGGCCACTTTGCCGTCTTCATGGTCCCTCCTAATGGTTGACCGGGCCGGCCGTGCGCCCGTTTTGTTAGCCCTTGACTGTTATCCCTTGACCGAACCGACCGTGAGGCCGGCCGCGATGTAACGCTGCGCAGCGATGAGGAGCATGGCCGCCGGCAGAATGCCGATCACGCAGAGCGCCAGAGCCTCGCCGATGTTGGACGTGAACTCCCCGATGTAGGAGTAGATGCTGAGCGTGATCGGCTGGAAGCTGCTCCCGGACAGCAGCGTGAGCGCGAAGATGAAGTCGCCCCAGCCGTTCAGGAACGCGAATACGGCGACCGTGATCACGGCCGACCGGCTCATCGGCAGCACGACCCGGACGAACGTCTTCCACTCGGACGCGCCGTCCACCCGGGCCGCCTGCAGCACGTCGTTCGGCAGGCCCAGCATGAAGGCGCGCAGCACCAGAATGCTGAACGGCACGCCGTAGCTCGCGTCGGCCAGGATCAGGCCCGGGTACGTGTTCAGCAGGTGCAGCTTGTGGTACAGCAGGAACAGCGAGTTGGCGATGACGATCGCGGGCAGGATCTGCGCGATCAGCAGGCCGCCGACGACCATGGCAGTGACCCGGAACCGGTAGCGCGCCAGCGCGTGCGCGGCGGGCAGCGCGATGACCAGGGTCAGCAGGGCCGTGAAGAGGCCGATGATCAGCGTGCTGACGACATGGCCGCCCTGGGCGGAGATGACCGCGCTGTAGTTGGCGAAGCTGGGCGTGGGCGGCAGGAAGTTGTAGTGCGTGCCCAGCAGCTGGCCGTTGGTCTCGAACGAGCCGACGATCACCGCGTACAGCGGGAAGAGCAGGATGACCAGCGCGACGAGGGCACCGAGTGCCGCCAGCACGGCGGTGAATTTACGCTGCCGGGTCATGTCATGCCCTCCGCAGGGACTCTCGGTTGAGCCAGATGTACACGGGCGCCGCGAACAGGGCGATGATCAGCAAAATGGTGTTGATGGCGGCGCCCTGGCCGTAGTCGAACTGCTGGAACGACAGGTTGTAGGCCCAGGGTGCCAGGAGCTGCGTGGAGTTGGCCGGACCGCCCTGGGTCAGGCCGAGCACGACGTCGAAGACCTTGATGGTGAACACGAAGCCGAGCACGAACACGACCTCGATGACCGGGCGGATGACCGGCAGGGTGACCCGGATCAGCCGTTGCCAGGCGTTGGCGCCGTCGAGCATGGCCGCTTCCTTCAGTTCCAGCGGTACGTCCTGCAGGGCGCTGTACAGCAGCACGGTGAAGAACGGGATGCCGATCCAGATGTTGGCGACGAGCACGGTCAGGTAGGCCCACCCGGGCGAGGTGAGGAAGCCGATCGGCTGGCTGATCAGGTGCAGGTCGGCCAGGATCTGGTTGACCGCGCCCGCCTCGGTCTGGAACAGGAACTTGAAGATGAAGCCGGTGATCAGCAGGGGCAGCAGCCACGGGATGATGATCAGCGAGCGCGCGACCCGGCGGAGCGGGAAGCGCAGGTTGAACAGCAGGGCCAGGCTGAAGCCGATCACGAACTGGAACAGCAGGGACAGGAAGGTGAAGGTGAACGTGCGGACGATCGCGCTCTGCGTCACCGCCTGCACCAGGGCGTCCTTGTAGTTGGCGATGCCGGCCCACGGCGCGAACAGGCTCGAGATCGTGGCCGGTGACGTCTGCTCGAAGCTCAGGATCAGGTTGTAGACGATCGGGATCACGAACGCGAAGATCACGTAGAGGACGGCGGGCACCAGGAAGCACATCCGCGCCCAGCGGGTCCAGGCCGAGGCCCGGCTCACCTCGGTGACCCCCCGGTCGGGCCGTGATGAGCGGCGAGTGGGCGCCTTCTGGGCCGGGGTCGCGGTTCTAGCCACGCCGGGTCACTCCCCTGATCTGCCGTCGGCTGTGCTGCCCTCGGCTGCTGCCCTCGGCCGTGCTGCTATCAACTGGGGACGCAGACGGATCGGCGGACGCGAGATCAGCGAAGGCCCCGAACGGCTGCACCGTGCCGCCCGCACGCAGGAAGACGGGGATGAGCTCCAGCGGGGCCGGGACGGTGACCCACTGGCCGCCCTCGTGCTCGGCGCCGGACCATGCGTCCCGCCAGGTCGCCCCTTCGGGCAGGTACACCCGCCGTTCCCGGGCTCCCTCGGTGTAGACCGGCGCGACCAGCACGTCGCCGCCGAAGAGGAACTGGTCCTCTACCTCCCAGCTCACCGGGTCATCCGGGAAGTCCACGAACAGCGGGCGCATCGGCGGCAGGCCGGTCTCGTGCGCCACCCGCATCTGCGCCATGACGTAGGGGCGGAGCCGTTCGCGCAGGAGGAGCAGGCGGCGGATGATCTCGTACTGCTCGTCACCGAACGACCAGATCTCGTTGGCGGCCCCGGTCTGCTCGGAGCCGACCATGGTGCCCGGCTGGCGGATGCCGTGCAGCCGGAAGACCGGGCAGAACACGCCGAACTGGAACCAGCGGACGATGAGCTCGCGGAACGTCGGATCGTTAATGTTGCCGTTCTTGAAGCCGCCGATGTCCGTGGTCCACCAGGGGATGCCGGACATCGCGATGTTCATCCCGGCCGGGATCTGGCGGCGCAGGTCATCGAAGGTCGACTCGATATCACCGGACCAGACCAGCGCGCCGTAGCGCTGGCTGCCGGCCCAGGCCGACCGGATCAGGCTGAGGATCTCCTCTTCGCCTTCGGCCTGCATGTGCTCGTAGAAGCCGCGCGCGTGCAGCATCGGGTAGATGTTGGTCGTCTCGAGGCCGGGGCCGAGGTGGTAGCGCAGGTTCTCCGGGGCCTCGGGCACCAGCTCGGGCTCGCAGGCGTCCAGCCACCAGGTGCGGATACCGTAGTCGTAGTAGTTCTGCTTGACCTTGGACCAGATGTAGTCCCGGGCCGCGGGGTTGGTCGGGTCGTAGAACGTCATCGGCACCTTGACCGGCGAGTCCCGCTCCCAGAACGCGAGCTGGAAGTCCAGGCCGTGCTCGCTGTCGACCAGCAGGCCCAGGTCCTTCATCTCGGCGTAGTTCTCGCTGGCCGGGTTGACGTTGGGCCAGACCGAGACCATCAGCTTCACGCCGAGCTCGTCCAGCTCCTTGACCATGGCCGCGGGGTCGGGCCACTCGCTGGGGTGGAACTTCCATTCGCCCTGCAGGGTCCAGTGGAAGTAGTCGACGACGATCACCGACAGCGGCAGCCCGCGCCGCTTGTACTCGCGCGCGACCGCGAGCAGCTCGTCCTGGGTCTTGTAGCGGAGCTTGCACTGCCAGAACCCGGACGCCCACTCCGGGAGCATCGGGGTCCGCCCCACGGCCTCGCCGTACTGGCGCAGGATGCCGGCCGGCTCGTCCGCGGCCGTGATCCAGTAGTCCCACTGGCGGGTGGATTCCGACACCCACCGGGTGACGGTGGTCCCGAGCTCGACCCGGCCGACACCGGGGTGGTTCCACAGCAGGCCGTAGCCCCGGCTGGAGACCAGGAACGGGATCGACACCTCGGTGTTGCGCTGGATCAGCTCGACGACCGCGCCCTTCTGGTTCAGCTTGCCGTGCTGATGCTGGCCCAGCCCGTAGAAGCGCTCGCCGTCCCGCGCGCTGAACAGCACCTCGAAGTGGTGCGTGCCGCCGCTGGCGTTCTTGTAGCGCCGGGTCGGCGGGCCGGTGAAGTGCGGGGTCGTCTCGGCCAGCAGCTCGCGGCCGTCCGCGCGCAGGAATCGCAGCTGGCCGGACGCGGAGATCTCGGCGGTCAGGCCGCCGTTGGTGATCCGCGCCTGCTCCGCGGAGATCTCGATGCCGCCGTCCGCGCCGGTGCCGCTGTCGCCAGTTGCGCTGTCGCCAGTTGCGCTGTCGCCAGTTGCGCTGTCGCCAGTTGCGGGGGCCGCGGGCGGCTCGAGGAGTGCCCCGGGAAGGTCGTCGCGGATCGCTGGCCAGACCGTGCCCCGTACCCGCAAGCTGTTAGCGCCCCAGGGCTCGATCCGCACGGTTTCGTGCCCGCCCTGCCACTCCAGCGCCGAACCGCTTTGCGTCCAGACACCCATTCGAAGCAGCCTCCCCAATGAGACGTGTCTCGCGCGTGATCATCGGTGGTAACGCAAAGGTTTTCGTACCGGTGATGCTAGGACGCCGGGGTCTGAGGGTCAAGACATATAGGCACTTTTCGCGTCAACCAGCATGTGTTGCCGCACTTCCGGAGAGTAATGGGAAACAACGATTACATAGCTTTTCCGTGATGTGCCGCCTATACTCCTGCCACACGCAGAGTCCGACGAGGGGAGGCGGCCGCGAGTCCCATCAGCCGAAGCCCGGTGACGATCACGGACGTGGCCCGTCTCGCAGGCGTCTCTCCCGGCACGGCATCCAAAGCGCTCAACGGCCGCGGCGGCATCAGCGCCGACACGGTGATGCGGGTGCGCCAGGCCGCGGAACGGCTCGGCTACCAGCCCAACGCCCTGGCGCGGGGCCTGCTGACCGGGCGCAGCTTCACGGTCGGCCTGATCACCACGGACAGCTTCGGCCGGTTCAGCATCCCGGTCATGCAGGGCGCCGAGGACGCGCTGGGCCCCGGCCGCATCTCGGTCTTCCTGTGCGACAGCCGCGACGACCGGATCCGCGAGCAGCATTACCTGCGAACGCTGCTGGAGCGCCGGGTGGACGGGATCATCGTGACCGGGCGCCGCCAGGACCCGCGCGAGCCGATCGGCCGGGACCTGCCGGTGCCGGTCGTGTACGCGATGACGCACTCGACCGACCCGGCGGACCTGTCGCTGATCCCCGACGACGAGGAGGGCGGCGCACTGGCCGTCCGTCACCTGCTGAGTACGGGGCGGAGCAGCATCGGCCACGTCACCGGCCCGCGCCGGTTCAAGGCCGCAGTGCTGCGGGCCCGGGGCGCGGAGAACGCGCTAGCCGCGGCGGGCCTGGAGCTGGCCGGCGGGGAGCCGCTGTTCGGCGAGTGGACCGAGGAGTGGGGCCGGCAGGCGACCGACGTGCTGCTGCGCTCGGCACCCGGGCTGGACGCGATCTTCTGCGGCAACGACCAGATCGCCCGGGGCGTCTCCGACGCGGTGCGCGAGGCCGGGCTGCGCGTCCCCGAGGACGTGGCCCTGGTGGGCTTCGACAACTGGGAGGTCATCGCGGCCTCGAGCCGGCCGCCGCTCACCACGGTGGACATGAACCTGCGCGAGCTGGGCCGCGCCGCGGGCGAGAACCTGCTGGCCGCCATCGAGGGCCACCCCAGCGCGGGCCTGCATCTGCTGCCATGCAGCCTGGTCCTGCGCGAGTCCAGCCGTCCCCGCCAGCCGTCGGCCGCTCCCCCGCCCGTCGTGCCGGCCAGCAGGCGCCCTCCGAGCAGGCTCACCCAGTGCCCTCTGGGCAGGCTCACCCGTGCCCTCCGGGCAGGCTCACCCGGTGCCCTCCGGGCAGGCAGTACCCACCGCCCAGACTCAGCCGGGCGCCTAGCAGGCGCATTACGGCTTGCGGGCGACGGCGGTGTAGGTGGGCAGGCTGCGCCGGGTTTCGGTATTGAGTTTCCCCGGCCGCCAGCGCCCGAGCGGGACGACCCCGGGCTCGATGATCTCCAGGCCATCGAAGAAGCGGGTGACCTCTTCCCGTGACCGCATGTGAGCCTGGACGGCCGACGCCCGGTTATAGCGCTTGACGGCATCGGCGAGCCCCCCGGCCTCGATGTCGCTGGAGACGTGCGACAGAACCAGGTAGCTGCCGGACGCCATCGGCTCCATCAGCTTGGCCACGATCCCGTACGGGTCGTCCTCGTCCGGGATGAAATGGACGATGGCCAGCAGCATGACGGCCACCGGCTGGCTGAGGTCCAGCGGGCCGCGCGCCCCGGCCAGGATCTTGTCGGTGTCGCGGAGGTCGGCGTCAATGTAGGCGGTCGTGCCCTGGGCGTCGCTGGTCAGCAGGGCCCGCGCGTGGGTGAGCACGATCGGGTCATTGTCGACGTAGACGATGCGCGATTCTGGCGCGACCTGCTGCGCCACCTCGTGGGTGTTGTTCACGGTGGGCAGGCCGGTCCCGATGTCGAGGAACTGCCGGATGCCGACCGTGGCCGCGAGGTAGTGCACGGCCATGGCCAGGAACGCCCGCCCGCCGCGGGCGATCGGCCCCATGGCCGGCATGACCTCCAGGACCTCGTCACCGACGGCGCGGTCCGCGGCGAAGTTGTCCTTGCCGCCCAGCCAGTAATCCCAGATCCGGGCCGGGTGGGCCACGGTGGTGTCGAAGTCACGCCGGGACGGCAGGGCCGTTTCCGGGGCCGGCCGATGGGGCCGTTTCCGGTGGCGCTGGTCCCTGCGACCGGGGGTCTTCCTGCGACCGGGGATCCCGGCCATTCGGAGAGCTTCCCGTCACGCTGGTACCTCCCGCCCGGAATCGTTGTCATTCCGCCCGGAGCCATCGTCTTACCGACCGGAACAATCGATTTCATGATGCCATGTTCGCGCGAACGACGGCGTGCAGGCGAGCGAATTCGGCGGTAATCGCGGCCAGCGGCCAGTGCGCGTTCAGGCCGCTGGGATTGGGCACGACCCACAGCCGGGTGGCGCCGATCGTCTCGGGTTGCGGGCCGACCTGGGCATTCTTTCTCCCGAACGAACTTCGGTAGGCGGTTACGCCGGCCACGGCGACGATACGCGGCGGGTGCCGGGCGACCAGTTCCGCGAGCCGGGCCCCGCCGGTCTGGAGCTCTTCCCGGGTGAGTTCCGAGGCCTGCGCGGTGGCCCGGGCGACGAGGTTGGTGATGCCCAGCCCCCAGGCGGCCAGCAGGTCCTGCTCGGCCGGGTCCAGCAGGCGGGGGGTGAAGCCGGAGCCGTGCAGCGCGGGCCAGAACCGGTTGCCGGGCCGCGCGAAATGATGGCCGGTCGCCGCCGAATACAGGCCCGGGTTGATACCGCAGAACAGGACGTCGAACGGCTCGCCGGGCGGCGGGAGCACATCCGGCACCGTTCGGGTCCGCGCCGCCGTCAGGTCCAGGCCACGGTAGGAGTTCTTCTGGGCGGGAGGCACCCGGTCACGCTACCGCTGGCACGAGGGGCGGGTCGGTATTTGCCGGGTCAGTCGCCGACGGCGCCGTCGATGCGCTCGCGGATCAGGTCGGCGTGCCCGTTGTGGCGGGCGTACTCCTCGATCAGGTGCAGGTAGATCCAGCGCAGGCTGACGTCGCGCTGCCGCCGCGGCTGGTAGAACGTCTCGTCCAGCGCGCGGCCGTCGACCGCGGCCCGGCACAGCCCGACCTCCTGGCGGAACGCTGGCGCCCGCATCCTCTACCGTTCGCGGTATGGACGATGACGCGTTCCTGCGGGCATTCGAGCAGGGTGAGCTGGCCGGCCACGGGTTCGGGCACCGCGACCACCTCCGGATGGCGTGGCTGTACGTGCGCAGGCTGGGCCAGGAGAGGGCGCTGCCCCGGGCCGAGGCGGGACTGCGCGCGCTGGCGGCACAGCACGGTCATCCGGAGCGCTACTCGGCGACGCGGACCGCCGTATGGGTCGGCCTGGTCGCGCACCACCTGCGGGAGGCTCCCGACCTCGGTTTCGAGGCGTTCCTGGACCGCTTCCCGCGGCTGCTCGACGGCAGGCTGCTGGACGCGCACTATTCGCCGGCGCTGCTCGCCAGCGAGACCAGCCGCGGGCACGTCGCCGCCCCGGATCGCCGGGCGCTGCAGGCCGGGGTCTGCTGAAAGCGCGGAATTTCCCTACAAAGAGCGAGAGCAGCCAACAAAGAGCGAGAGCGCGGCGCAAGAACGAAAACATCCCAAAATGGCAACGCGTGTTAGCACCCCCCGGTTCGGTGGAATCATGGGCCGGACCAAACTGACGGCTAGCCGACGGTGGCTGCCCGTCAGTTCGTGCTCTCTACGGAGAGTCTCTGCACAACCCACTACACATACCTCACTACACATAGCGCTCACTACACATAGATGGGGCCGACGGAGTTCCAATGCGAATCGGATCGGGTCTTCTCATTCTCTGGCTCATCATCGGCGCCATCGCCGCCGGGCAGCGCGGGTATTACAACGGGACCATCGGCAGCTGCACCAAGGCGAGCACCATCGTGGTGACGATCCTGGCCGGCCCGCTCAACTACGTCGGCGTGAACCCCAAGATCGACTGCAAGGTGCCGCAGCCCAGTCAGTGAGGCAGCACCCCGGCACGTGAGGCAGCATGGGAGGGTGACGCAGCTGGCGGAGGGGCCCTTCGGGCAGGGGGGCCGCGCAGGTGCGGTGGACGCCTGCCCAGGTCCGTTCGGGATCGTTACTGATCTTGTCCGTGACGGCGGGGCGGTGCTGCTGAGCGGTGCCGGGCTGTCAACGGAGTCCGGCATTCCCGATTACCGCGGGCCGACCGGGCGCACGCGGCGGGCCGAGCCGATGACCTACCAGACGTTCGTGGGCGGCGCGGCCGCCCGGCGGCGGTACTGGGCGCGCAGCCACGTGGGGTGGCGGCACGTGGCCCGGGCCGCCCCGAACGCCGGGCACCACGCGGTCGCCGAGCTGGAACGGCGCGGGCTGGTGGACGGCATCATCACGCAGAACGTGGACGGCCTGCACCAGGCGGCCGGCGCGCGGCGGGTGATCGAGCTGCACGGCAGCCTGGACCGGGTCCTCTGCCTGGCGTGCGGGCAGCGCACGGCCCGCACTGAACTGGACGAGCGGCTGCACGCGGCCAACCCCGGCTGGCTCCAGTCCGTGAGCGGCGAGACCGCGATCAACCCGGACGGCGACGCGGTGCTGGCCGATGCGGCGATGGAGCGCTTCCGCGTGGTGGACTGCCGGCCGTGCGGGGGGCTGCTCAAGCCGGACGTGGTGTTCTTCGGCGAGAACGTGCCGCGGCCCCGGGTGGACGACTGTTACGAGCTGGTCGAGCGGGCCCGGGCGCTGGTCGTGCTGGGCTCCTCGCTGACCGTCATGTCGGGCTACCGGTTCGTCCGGCAGGCCGCGAAGCTGCAGATCCCTGTCGTGATCATGAACCAGGGCCAGACCCGTGGCGACGCCCAGGCGATCGCCACCATCGACGCGCCGCTCGGGCCGGCCCTCACCGCCCTCGTCCGGCGGCTGGACGCGTCCGGCTGATCGTCCCCGGGCGCCGGGCCTGCTGCCGGTGTCCGTCATACGGCGCTGCGCTGCCGGGTGTCCGCAGTACGGCCCTGCGCTGAACGAACGGGGGCATTTGGTCACAATTGTTCACCAGCTGCGGTGTCATTCCGGGTAAGTCGCTTTCGTTGTGCCAAAATGCCCAATGGTTTGAAGGGGGATCCAGGCATGAGCCGTCTTACCCGTTCCCGCCGTACCCGGCTCCGCCTGACCGGTGTGGCCCTGGCCGCGCCCGTGCTCGGCGCAACCGTGATCGCGACCGCTTTCGCCGCGGGGTCCAGCCAGGCCGCCACCGGGACCATCCCGACCCCGGGCGCCGATACGCCGGTCGCGGTACAGCCCGGGATCAGCGCGGCGGCCCTGCCGGGGGCGGTCGCGTTCGGGAACACGCCGGCCAGCACCCCGGAGCAGGTCTCGTTCGTGCTCCGGGAGCGGAACCTGCCGCAGCTGCAGTGGGCGGTCCAGTACGGCGTCCGCGACTACCTCTCGGTCAGTGAGTTCGCCCAGCGGTACGGGCAGAGCGCCGACAGCATCGGGCAGCTCACCGGCTACCTGGCCGCGTACGGGATCAGCACGCAGGTCTACCCGGACCACGTGGACGTGGTGGCCACCGGCACCGCCGGGCAGTTCAACGCCGCGCTGTCGGTGCAGCAGAAGGAGTACCACGTACCGGAGCAGCGCGGGAAGGACGGGACGACCGGGATTCCCGCACAGACCGTGCACGGCACGGCCCAGTCGCCGCTGCTGCCCGCGCACATCGCGCGGAGCGTGCTGTCCGTCCTGGGGCTGACCAACTACGGCCCGTTCGGCAGCCAGGCCGCGCACGTGAACGCGAGCACCGTCGCGCCGCAGGCGGGAAGCACGAACGGCTGCCTGGCACTGACCGGGCTGCCCAGCGCGTGCCACCTGCCGTCGGACTACGCGGCCGGCTACGGGCTCTCGGCGCTGTACGCCAAGGGCGCCACCGGGGCGGGCCGGACCGTCGCCATCGTCACGCTGGCGGCGCTGGACCCGGGCGCGCCGCAGTACTTCTGGCAGAACGTGGCGAACACCCCGGCCAGCAACCGCACGGTGAACGTGATCAACGTCGACGGCGGCCCCGGCGCCCCCAGCCACGCCTCGAACAGCGCGGAGACCGACCTGGACACCGAACAGGCGGGCGCGCTGGCCCCGGACGCCAACGTGGTCGTCTACCAGGCCCCGAACAGCGACTCCGGATTCGCCGACGCCTTCTTCTACGCGGCCAGCCAGAACACCGCCGACTCGGTGTCCACCAGCTGGCTGGAGTCGGAGACCTACCTGCAGGCGCTGATCGCCGCGGGCGCCGAATCCCCCGGCTACGAGGCCGCGTTCGACGAGGCGTTCCTGGAGATGGCCGCGCAGGGCCAGTCGGCCTTTGCCGCCGCGGGCGACCAGGCCGCCTACGCCGCCAGCGCCGACCTGGGCACCACCAACCTGTCGATCGACGCGTCCGGGGACAGCCCCTACATCACGGCGGCCGGCGGCACCACCCTGCCGTGGACCGGACAGCTCGCCGGGCCCGCGGGCACGACGACCGTGACGGTGCCGGCCCAGCGGGACTGGGGCTGGGACTACCTGTGGGGCCCGATCTCGTCCATCACCGGGCTGTCCCTCCCGGCCGCCGCCGCCAGCAACCTGGGCGGCACCGGAGGCGGCTTCAGCGCGATCGAGCCCTCCCCTGCCTACCAGGCGGACGTGCCGGGCACGCGCACCTACCACGCGGTGGAGTACCTGGCCCCGAAAAACCCGCTGGCGGTGGCCGGGACCAGCCTGATGGAGCCGAACCAGTGGACGTTCAACGGCACGCCCAGCGTGGTGACGGGCTCGGCGTCCGGGCGCGCGGTCCCGGATGTCTCCGCGGACGCGGACCCCTACAGCGGTTACCTGATCTACGCGCCGTCGTTCGCCGACGTGGGCCGCCCGCTGCTGGAGGGCGGCTGGGGCGGTACCAGCTTCGTGGCGCCGCAGTTCAACGGGTCAACCGCGGTCATCGACTCCTACGTGGGGCACCGGGTCGGCTTCTGGAATCCGGCGATCTACGGCTTCGCGACCGGCGCCAGCTCGCCGTTCACGCCGATCGGCGAGGCCGGGACGGGCAGCGACAACCTGTACTACACCGGCAATCCGGGCCAGCCGTACAACCCGGGCAGCGGGCTCGGCTTCCCGGACTTCGGCAAGCTGGCCGCCGACTACGCCGCCTCGCGCCAGTTCTAGCTGCTGAGCTCCGCACCTTTGGCATGCTCCGCGTACGTCCGTTATGAGATTGTATTTAACTTGACAGCTAACTAACCGAGTGGTGAAGTAATCCGGGAGCACACATTCTCCCGGAGGCAGGGATGTCGATCACCGACGAACGGCTGGACGCGGCCTTCACCGCGCTGGCCGACCCGACCCGGCGCGCCATCGTGGCGCACCTGGCGCGGGGGGACGCCACGGTCAACGAACTGGCGGCGCCCTTCGCCATGACGCTGCCCGGTATCTCCAAGCACCTGAAGGTGCTCGAGCGCAGCGGCCTCATCTCGCGGACCCGGCGCGCGCAGTTCCGGCCGTGCCACCTCGAAGGCGACGTGCTCACCGAAGCGATGAGCTGGATCGAGGCCAACCGTCGTATCTGGACGGAGCGGTTCGACCGGCTGGACGAGCATCTGCGCGACCTGCAGCGGGGCACGCCCCGGGCCGACGGCACGTCCGGAACGCGGGGCACGCCCCAGGCTGAACAGGAGGACGAGCATGAGTGACGCGGCTCCCGGAACGGCCGAACTGACCTATACGCGGGTCTTCGACGCACCGCGGGAACTGGTCTTCCGCTGCATGACCGACCCGGAGCACCTCGCGCACTTCTGGGGCCCTACCGGAACGCACACACCACCAGGCGGCATCACCGCGGACGTGCGGCCGGGCGGGGTCTTCGAAACCGTCATGGTCAGCGACGCCGACGGCAGTCAGTACACGATGCGGGCGATCTACGCCGAGGTCGTCCCGCCGGAGCGCCTGGTCTGGACCGAGGCCGGCTCCGGGGTCACCACCACCTCGACGTTCACCGACCTTGGCGGCTCACGCACCGAGATCCGCATCCACCAGCGGAACGTGCCCAGCGCGTTCCTGGATCCCGCGGCGCAGGCCGGTTTCCGCTCCTCGCTGGACCGGTTCGCGGGCTATCTCGCCATACTAGAAGGAGAAGGCAGATGAAAACGGTAACCTCGGCCGACGGAACGCCGATCGCGTACGAAGAGCAGGGACAGGGCCCCGCGCTGATCCTCGTCGACGGCGCGCTCTGCGCCCGCGGGTCCAAGGAAGGGCTGGCGGCGGCGCTGGCGCCAGATTTCACGGTCTTCCGCTACGACCGGCGCGGCCGCGGGGACAGCGGGGACACCCAGCCGTACGCCGTGGAACGTGAGGTAGAAGATCTCATGGCGGTGATCGGGGCGGCCGGCGGGACGGCCTTCCTGTACGGGCATTCGTCGGGGTGCGCGCTGGTCCTGGACACCGCCCTGACGGCCGGTACGGCCGCCGTACCGGAGGTTGCCCTGTATGAGGCCCCGTACGACGACGACCCCGCCACCCCGGACCGGTGGGGGGCATACCTGCGGGACCTGGCCGCGGCCCTGGCCGACGGCCGCCGTGGCGATGCCGTGGCGGCGTTCATGGCGTACGTGGGGACGCCCGCCGAGCAGATCGCGGGCATGCGCCAGTCGCCATTCTTCCCGGCCATGGAGGCCATCGCGCCGACCCTCGCCTACGACCACGCCGGCCTGCTAGGGGACACCAACGCGGTCCCGGCCGGCAAGGCCGCCCAGGTCACGGTGCCCGCGCTGGTCATGTACGGCGACGCGAGCTTCCCGTTCATGCCGGAGACCGCGCAGACGCTGACCGCGGCCATGCCGCAGGCCCGGCTGCGCGTGGTGGAAGGCCAGACGCACGACGTGGATCCGGCCGTGCTGGCCCCGGTGCTGGCGGAATTCTTCGCCGGCTAACAAGGGGTTGCGCACGGGCGGGAACAGGCGGTTACGCTGCCTGGCATGGCCCCATCGGATCCCAGCCCCGCTTTCGATGCCCGGCCACCGACCCGTATCCCGGCCGGCCTGCTCGCGGCCCTGGCCGCCTGCTGCCTGGTCGCGGTGATCGCGCTGGCCATCGCCATTCATGGCGGACCGGCGTCGACCGTGGCCGGGCTGGCGCTCGCCATCCTTCCCGTCCCGCTAGTGATGGCCGGGGTGCTGTACCTGGACCGGCTGGAACCGGAGCCGCCGGCGCTGCTGGCGGCCACGTTCGGGGCGGGTGCCGCCGTGGCCGCGCTGCTCGGCTTCGTCGGGCACGGGCTGAGCAACACGCTGCTCACCACGCCCGAGCTCGGCCCGAGAGCCGGCCAGGTGGCCACGTCGCTGGGCGCCGCGTTCATCGGGGCGCTGATCGCCGAGACGCTCAAGGGCGGCGTCCTGGTCGGCCTGCTGCGGTACCAGCGAGCGGAGATCAACGGGGTCAGCGACGGTGTGGTGTACGGGGCCATGGTCGGCCTGGGCTTCGCGCTGGTGTCGAACCTGTTCGCCTACGTGCAGGCCGAGCGCAGCGGGCTGAACGCGCTCGTCTCGGCGTTCTTCCAGCGCGGGCTGCTGACGCCGCTATGGGATCCGCTGTTCTCCTCCATGATCGGGATCGGTATCGCGTACGCGGCCATCAACCCGTGGCGGCGGGGCCGCTGGGCCGTCCTGGCGGGCTGGGCGCTGGCCGTCCTGCTGCACACCCTGTGGGACGACTCGGTGCGCGCGGGTCCGGGCCGGACCGCCGTCGTGTACGTGATCCTGCTGGGGGCGTTCGCCGTGCTGCTGGTCGCGATGGTCCGCGACCGCCGCCGCATCGTCGGGCTGATGAACGAGTGCCTCTCGCGCTTCACGCACCCGGCCGTGATGACCGAGGACGACGTGCGGATGCTGGGCGACCTGCGGGATCGCCGCATCGCGCGGCAGTGGGCGCGGCTGCACTGCGGCCTGCGCGGCGGCGAGACGATGGCCCGGTATCAGCTCACCGCGACCGAACTGGCGCTGGCGTACGACCGGGCGCAGCGCGGGCAGATGGAGGCGGCCGCGTTCGACGCCCGGCGGGACAGTTCCCTGGACGAGATGCGGCAGGCGGCCGCGACCCTGCGCCGGCGGCGGCCCCGGCCGCCGCACCCGTCCTGGGCCGCGGAGGGCACGTCGGCGATGGCGCCCCCGCGACCGCCCCGGCCCGCCAGGCAGCCCCGGTCCAGGCGGAGCGGCGACGGCGGCCCGAGCGAGGAAGACGACGACTGACGCCAGCCAGAATGGCCACTTGAGCTGGCCTTTCCTTGCCGGGGCGCGTTGAGGTCAGGCCGATTGTCGGTGGCCCCCGGTAGAGTCCGGGGTATGGCAGCAAGCAGCGATGGCACGGCCCTGGCCGATCAAACAGGGGCGCTGGAGGAGCACCGCCGGGAGCTCACCGGCTACTGCTACCGGATGCTCGGCTCGGGTTTCGAGGCCGACGACGCGGTCCAGGAAACGATGCTGCGCGCGTGGAAGTCGGCCGGGCAGTTCGAGGGCCGGTCGTCCGTGCGGTCCTGGCTGTACCGCATCGCCACCAACGTGTGCCTCGACATGCTCCGGGGACGCCAGCGCCGGGCCCGGCCGATGGAGCTCGGGCCGCCGTCCGCCCCCGACGAGTCGAACCTGGGCCAGATGCTGCCGGAGCACCTGTGGGTCTCCCCCATCGCGGACGACCGCATCCTGCCGGTAGACGCCGACCCGGCTGAGATCGTCGAGGCGAAGGACACCATCCGGCTGGCGTTCGTCACGGCCCTGCAGCATCTGCCGCCGCGGCAGCGGGCGACGCTGATCCTGTGCGAGGTGCTGCGCTTCCAGGCGACCGAGGCCGCCGAGCTGCTCGGCACGACCGTGCCCGCGGTCAACAGCGCGCTGCAGCGCGCCCGCAGCACGCTCGCTGCCGTCCCGGCCGAATCGCGGCCGGAGGACCTGCAGGCCGACCACGCTGACCTGCTCAACCGGTACGTCGACGCCTTCCAGCGATACGACATGTCGGCGCTGGTGGGTCTGCTGCACGAGGACGCGCTGCAATCCATGCCGCCGTACGCCATGTGGGTCCAGGGCGCGGAGAACATCACCACGTGGATGGTGCAGCCCGGCCCCAGCGCCTGCCGCGGCTCGCGGCTGATCCCGGTGCACGCCAACGGCTGCCCGGCGTTCGGCCAGTACAAGCCGGACCCCGAGGGCGGCCTGGCGCCCTGGGCGCTGCAGGTGCTGGAGATCACCGGCGGGCGGATCGCGCGGATGACGATGTTCCTCGACACCGCCGCGCTGTTCCCGTTGTTCGGCCTGCCCGCTCACCTCCCGTAGGCCGGGCAGCTAACACGTCGGCCACGGGCGGCGCATCCCGGTCATTCGGGCAGTCTGTAACCGGTAAAAGATACGGGTAAGCCGGGCAGGCACCTGAAGGGACGAACATGCGGGACGGCGGACTATCGGCCGAGCGGCTCAAGCGGCTGCACGGCGTGATGACGGGCTACGTCGAACGGGGCGAGGTGCCCGGCCTCGTGACGCTCGTCGCGCGGCGGGGCGAGGGCCACGTCGGCGCGATCGGCGCGATGGCCGCGGGCTCGGAGCAGCCGATGCGCCGCGACACGATCTTCCGGATCTCGTCGATGACCAAGCCGGTCACCGCCGTCGCGGCCATGATCCTGATCGAGGAATGCGCGATCCGGCTGGACGAGCCGGTGAGCCGGCTGCTGCCCGAGCTGGCCGACCGGCAGGTGCTGCGGCAGCCGGACGCCGAGCTCGACGACACCGTGCCCGCGTACCGGCCGATCACCATCCGGGACCTGCTCACCTTCACCATGGGCCTCGGCATCGTGGCCGCGGCGCCGGGTACCGTCCCGATCGCCGATGCGCTGAGCGAGCTGGAACTCGGGCAGGGCATGCCGAGCCCGCAGACGCCGCCCGTGCCAGACGAGTGGATCCGCCGCCTCGGCCGCCTGCCGCTGATGTACCAGCCCGGCGAGCGCTGGATGTACAACACCGGCTCCGACGTCCTCGGGGTGCTGATCGAGCGCGCCGCGGGCCAGCCGTTCGAGACCTTCCTCAAGGAGCGGATCTTCGACCCGCTGGGGATGACCGACACCGGCTTCGGCGTGCCGTGGAAGCACATCGGGCGCCTCGCGACGTCGTACGTGATCGACCCCAGCAGCGGCGCGGCGGTCATCTACGACGAGCCGCACGAGGGCCAGTGGAGCCGGCTGCCCTCGTTCCCGTCCGGTGGGGGCGGGCTGGTCTCCACCGTCGACGACTTCCTGGCCTTCGCCGACATGCTGCGCGGCAAGGGAGTCAGCCGCGGAGAGCGGATCCTGTCCCGTCCGTCGGTCGAGTTCATGACCAGCGACCAGCTCACCCCGGAGCAGAAGGCCGCGTCCGGGCTCGTGCCCGGCTTCTTCCGGGTGCACGGCTGGGGCTTCGGGGTCGCGGTCGTCACCGAGCGCACCGAGGTGGCCAAGTCGGTCGGCACCTACGGCTGGGACGGCGGCATGGGCACATCCTGGTACAACGATCCCGCCGAGGACCTGACCATGATCCTGATGACGCAGCAGGCGTGGGCCTCCTCCATCCCGCCCCGGCTGTTCCAGGACTTCTGGACGGCCACCTACCAGGCCATCGCCGACTGACCGTGCCTACCACCGTGCCCACTCACCGTGCCCACTGAGCCGGCCGCTGGCATAAGCGCCCCGTTACACTTGTTTGCCGAGACGATGACTTCTGACCACAGCACCAAGTCCGCCGTCAAGCGCTGGCGGGAGATGCTGGCCAGCGAGCGGGACGCGGCCGCGCTGTACTCCCGGCTGGCCGAAGCGGAGAGCGGCGAGCGCCAGGACATCTTCCGCGAGCTGGCGGAGATCGAGCTGAAGCACGCCGCGCACTGGGAGGGCAAGCTGCGCGAGGCGGGCGCCGAGATCCCTGCCCCCGGGGGCCCCAGCCTGCGCACCCGCCTGATCGGCACGGCCGCGAACCGGCTGTCGGTGCGGACCGTCCTGCCGCTGATCGAGCGGGCCGAGAAGGCTGACGCCGGCATGTACGACAGCGACCCGGACGCGGCCCCGGGGATGGCCGCGGACGAGCGCGGGCACGCCCGCACCCTCGCGCACCTGATGGACGGCGGCCGCCCGGATCCCCAGGCGCAGATCCGGCGGCGTGAGTCGTGGCACCGCGGGGACCGTTCCGGGGCGCTCCGGGCGGGCGTCTTCGGCGTCAGCGACGGCCTGGTCTCGAACGCGGCCCTGGTCATGGGCTTCGCCGGAATCCGGCACCTCGCGCACGGTGATTCTGCTGGCCGGGATCGCGGGCCTGCTGGCCGGCTCGTTCTCGATGGCCGCCGGCGAGTACGTGTCGATGTCGAGCCAGCGCGAGATGTACCAGCGGGAGATCTCGCTGGAACAGGCCGAGCTGGAGGAGAAGCCGGAGGAGGAGCACGCGGAGCTGGTGCTCATCTACCGGGCCAAGGGCCTGTCCCGGCCGGACGCCGAAAGGCTCGCCGACAAGATCATGGCCGACCGCGACGTGGCGCTGGACACGCTGGCCCGGGAGGAGCTCGGACTCGATCCCGACGACCTCGGCTCGCCGTGGGGCGCCGCGCTGTCCAGCCTGTTCGCCTTCGCCATCGGCGCGTTCGTCGTCGTCATCCCCTACCTGGCCGGGAGCGGCACCGCCGCGCTGATCGCCGCGATCGTGCTGGTCATCGCCGCGCTGTTCGGCGTGGGCGCGAGCATCGGCGCGCTGAACGGGCGCGGCGTGATCCGCTCGGGCCTGCGCCAGGTGATCGCGGGCACGATCGCCGCGGGCATCACCTACGGCGTCGGGCACCTGATCGGCGCGCACGTCTCCTGACGCGCCGCCTGCCCGGCTGGTCCGTGCTGTGCGACGATGGCCAGGTGCAGGTAATGCGAACACCGGAGGACCAGTTCACCGGCCTGCCGGACTTCGGCTACCCGCCGCACTACGCCGACCTCGGCGGGATACGGATGGCCTACGTCGAGGCGGGCCCCCCGGACGGCGAGGCAGTGCTGCTGCTGCACGGCGAGCCCAGCTGGTCGTTCCTCTACCGCACGGTGATGGCCGTGCTGGCGGAGCACGGGCTGAGGGCGATCGCCCCGGACCTGATCGGGTTCGGCCGGTCGGACAAGCCCGCGCGACCGGAGGACCACAGCTACGGACGGCACGTGGAGTGGGTCCGCGCCTTCGCCTTCGGCCATCTGGACCTGCGCGGGGTCACCCTGGTCGGGCAGGACTGGGGCGGCCTGATCGGGCTCCGCCTGGTCGCCGAGCATCCGGACCGGTTCGCGCGCGTGGTCGCGGCGAACACGGGGCTGCCCACGGGGGACGAGCCGATGCCCGAGGTGTGGTGGCAGTTCCGGCGCGTGGTGGAGCGGGCCGCCACCCTGGACGTGGCGCGCCTGGTGCAGGCCGGCTGCCAGACGACGCTGCCGCCGCCGGTGCGGGCGGCGTACGCGGCCCCGTTCCCGGATGAGCGCTTCGTGGCCGGGCCCCGCGCGATGCCGACCATCGTGCCGACCGCCCCCGACGATCCGGCCACCGAAGCCAACCGCGCCGCGTGGAAACGGCTGCGCACGTGGGACCGGCCGTTCCTGGTCGCGTTCAGCGACGGGGATCCGATCACCGGCTCGATGGCCGCCGTGCTGAAGCGCGAGATCCCGGGCACGGCCGGCCGCGAGCATCCCGTCATCACCGGGCCGGCCACTTCCTCCAGGAAGACGCCGGCGACCGCCTCGGCGAAGTGATCGCGGACTTCGTCCGCGCGGACGGCTGAGGGTATTTTTCCCCCGGCTCTGTCCTCCTGTTATCGGGACCGCGTTTCTTGCCCGCGCAATGTCCGGTTTACTGCTGATTGCGGATTCTGCCCGCCCACAACGGTGCGGCAGAGCGGTGGCCTCGCATGCTGGGGGATCAGGAGTTGCATGTGCAGACCAAGAAAGTGAAGGTGCGGGCCGCGCCAGAGCCGGCGGATCCAGGTAGGGTGCTGGGACTCGGTGCGGGCATCGCCCGCGGCGCCGCCGTCATCGCCGGCCTGACCGTACTGGCCCGGCTGCTGGGCCTGGTCCGCACGCTGGTTTTCTCGCAGACCGTCGGGTCAGATTGCCTGGGCGCGGCGTACGTCACCGCGAACCAGGTGCCCAACCTGCTCTATGAGCTGGTCCTGGGCGGTGCCCTGACGAGCGCGATGGTCCCGGTTCTGGCCCGCTCCGCCGAGCGGGCGGCCAGTGACCCGGCCGAGAAGGCTCGCGTCGGTGATATCACCTCAGCCCTGCTGACCTGGTCCGTTATCGTCCTGGTACCGCTCGTCGTGCTGATCATGGCGGCTGCCGGGCCAATCGCCTCGCTGCTCACCCCGGCCAACCCGAACGCGCACTGCGTCCGGGCCGACGTGGTCGCCACCACCGGCAACATGCTGGTCGTGTTCGCCCCCCAGGCCCTGCTGTACGGACTCTCGGTCGTCCTCTACGGACTGCTGCAGTCGTATCGCCGGTTCGCCGCGCCGTCCATTGGCCCGGGGATCTCCAGCCTGGTGCTCATCGCCTGCTATCTCGCCTTCGTGCCCCTCAGCAAGGGGCGTCCGCTGGCCCAGCTGCCGCTGGCGGCCGAGCTGGTGCTGTCGGTGGGAACCACGCTCGGCATCGCCGCCCTGGTCGTCGTGGCCGTGCCGCCGACGTGGCGGCTGCATCTACGGTTCCGGCCTGTCCTGCGGTTCCCGCCCGGGGTGTGGCGCCGGGCGGGCGGCCTGGCGCTCGTCGGTTTCGGCGAGCTCGTCGTCGTCGACCTGGCCAGCGTCGTGGCCATCGCCCTGGCCAACGGGCGCGGGCAGACCGGCGCGATCGTCCTGTTCAACTACGCCTCGCAGGTATTCACCGCCGTAACGGCGGTTCTGGCCATATCCATCGTCGTCAGCGCATTCCCTGTGCTGTCCGCGCGTGAGGGGCCGGAATTCGACCGGACCAGCGCCGGATCGACACGAGCGGTCTTGCTCATGTCGTGGCTGGGCACGGCCGTGATCGCGGCGATCGCCATTCCCGCCGCGCACGTCCTGGTCAAGCGGCCCGATCAGGTACCGCAGCTGATAGGGGCCTTTGCCCTGTTCGCTCCCGGCATCGCGGGCACCGCCGTGATCACGAATCTGTCGCGGGTGATGTTCGTCATCGGGCGGCTCAAGGTCGCGGCGGCGGCGCTGGCCGGAAGCTGGCTGCTCATCATCGTGGCCGACGTGGTGCTGGCCGAGCTCGTCCCGGCCCGCCTGGTGGTCGCCGCGCTCGCCCTGGGTAACACCATCGGCCAGACCGTCGTGGCCGTCCCGCTGGTCATCGTCACCCGGAGGATCTGCGGCCCGGCCGCCGTTCAGGGTGTCAGCCACGCGGCGCTGGCCGGGCTGGCCGCCGGCGCGGCAGGGGCCGCGGCGGGCGTGGCCGTGAGCATGGCGGTGCCCGTGCACCACAAGCTGGAGGCCTTCGCCCTGGCCGTGCCCGCGGCCGGCTGCGCGATCATCGCGTTCGGCGTCGTCGCGTACCTCCTCGACGACGGTGACCTGAGGGTCATCCTGGCGCGGGTGCGGCGGGCAATCAGACCGCGCTCCTAGCAGGGGTGGCTGTCAGTGCTCCCGGGCGATCCACGTTGTTCTCCACCTCGAAGGTCTGCCCATCCAGGGAGAAGGTGCCCGACGTCACGGTGTGATCAACTCTGGCGTCCCCCTGGCCATGCCAGGGGGCCGGCCCGGACTACCATAGAGGGGAAAGCCGCATCGGAACCGCACCGAGAGCGAGGGCATTGGACACGACGCAGGGTACGCCCGGACCGGAAGACTCCGGCGTCGTCGACTACGGCCAGGCTGGCCCGACGGTCGTCCGCCTGCTTCTCGGTGCGCGGCTGCGCAGGCTCCGCCAGTCGGCGGGCGTCACCCGGGACAGCGCGGGCACGGCTATCCGCGCGTCCGGCTCCAAGATCAGCCGTCTCGAGCTGGGCCGCACCGGCTTCAAGCAGCGCGACGTCTCCGACCTGCTCACGCTGTACGGGGTGGGTGACGACGCGGAGCGCGCGGTGCTGCTCAGCCTGGCCCGGCAGGCCAACACGGCCGGCTGGTGGCACTCCTACAGCGACGTGCTGCCCGCGTGGTTCGAGCCCTACCTCGGGCTGGAGCAGGCGGCGGCCATCATCCGCAGCTACGACGTGCAGTTCATCCCCGGGCTGCTGCAGACGCCCGACTACGCGAGCGCCGTGGCCCGGCTGGCGGACGGCCTTTCGGAGTCCGACGCGCAGGATCTGGTAGCGCTGCGGATGCGCCGGCAGCAGGTGCTGCACCGCGACAAACCGCCGCACCTGTGGGTAATCATCGACGAGGCGGCCCTGCGCCGCCCGGTCGGCGGCCGCTCGGTCACGCTCGCCCAGGTCGACCACCTGATCCGGATGTCGCGGCGCCCGCACATCACCATCCAGGTCATGCCGTTCAGCGCGGGCGGGCACGCGGGCGTGGGCAGCGAGATGATCCTGCTGCGCTTCCCAGAGGGCCTGCTCCCCGACCTCGTGTACCAGGAGCAGCTCGACAGTGCGATCTACCACAACAAGCCCGCCGACACGGTGCCCTACTGGAACATCCTGAACAGCGTGGCCACCGAGGCGCTGCCACCCGAGCAGAGCATCGAGATGCTGCGCCGCCTGTCTGATCTGATTTAGCCGGCCTGATCCAGCCGCCTGATCCAGGTGGCCCGATTTAGCTGGCCCGATTTAGCTGGCCTGCCGGGCGGCGCCTCCGCTCCCCCGCCCCACTGGCGCGCTGCCGTCTGGACAGGCTCCGTTCGCGCCTTAGCCTTGACTGTATGGTCAGTCAAAGTTCCGGGGCGGGACGGTGGGCGCGTGGTGCGCCGTTCCCCGAATCTGCCGTTCCCTGAATCTGCCGCGCTGTATCTGCCGTTCCCTGAATCTGCCGCGCTGTTCCCGAAGGGCTGGACGGGCACCTGGCGGCTGCACGAGCCGGTCCGCAAGCTCTGCGTCCTGTTCTAATTCGCGCCTGAAGTTCTGGTTCCCGGGGCGCCCATGGCAGGCTCGTAGCAGCCACATGGGAGGAGAGGCGTTTGAGCAGGCGCAGGGATGCCGTCGTGGTCGGCGGCGGGCACAACGGGCTGGTCGCCGCGGCCTACCTGGCCCGCAGCGGGCTGGACACCCTGGTGTGCGAGCGCCGGGAGGTAACCGGCGGCGCCGCGGTCAGCGAGCATCCGTTCGGCCCCGGGTACACGGTCACGTCGCTGTCGTACGTGGTCTCCCTGCTGCCCCCGGAACTCGTTCGCGACCTGCGGCTGGCGCAGCACGGGTATCACGTCTACCCGCAGGGGCCGTACTTCGCGCCGCGCACAGACGGGCGGTACCTGCGGCTGCCCGATGACCCGGACGCGCGGCGCGCCGAGATCGCCAAGTTCTCCGCCGCGGACGCGGACGCCTACGACGGCTACGAGGCGCACCTGCAGCGGATCGGCCGGCTGCTCGGCCCGCTGCTGCATCAGATCCCGCCGCACCTCGGCTCCCGGCGGCCCGCGGACCTGTGGGCGCAGGCCCGGCTGCTGGCGCAGCTGCGCGGGGTGGACGAGCGCGGCTCGGTGGACGTGACCCGGCTGCTCACCGGGAGCATCGCCGACCTGCTGGACCGCTACTTCGAAAGCGACGCGGTGCGCGGCGTGCTGTCGGTCTCCGGCGTCATCGGCACCTGGGCCGGGCCGCGGTCGGCCGGGACCGCGTACGTGATGCTGCACCACCACATCGGCGAGGCCGACGGGCAGGCGGGTGCGTGGGGGTTCCCGCGCGGCGGGATGGGCGGGGTCGCCGTGGCGATCGCCGCCGCGGCCCGGTCGTTCGGCGCGGAGATCCGGACCGGCGCGGAGGTGGCCCGCATCCGCACGGCTGACGGCCGGGCCTGCGGCGTGACGCTGGCCAGCGGCGAGGAGATCGACGCCGACGTCGTCGTCACCACGGCGCACCCGCAGATCTCGTTCCTGCGCCTGCTGGCGGAGGCCGACCTGCCACCGGACTTCGTCGCGGACATCCGCGGCTGGCAGACCCGCAGCGGGACGGTGAAGATCAACCTCGCGCTGGACCGGCTGCCGGTGTTCGCCAGCCACCCGGAGTTCGACCCGCAGGTGCACGGGGGCACCATCGTGCTGGCGGAGAGCCTGGACGACGTGGAGACGGCGTTCCAGCAGGCGGTGGCGGGCGAGCCGTCGGCGCTGCCGTTCGCCGACATCTGCATCCCCAGCGTCTTCGACGACTCGCTGGCGCCGCCCGGCCAGCACATCATGTCGCTGTTCACCCAGTGGGTCCCGTCCGGGTACGCGGACGCGCCGCATTCAGCCGAGCTGGAGGCGCACGCGGACCGGGTGATCGCGCGGATGGAGGCGGTCGCGCCCGGCTTCACCAGCTCGGTGCGGCACCGCCAGGTGATCGGGCCGCACCAGATGCAGGAGGAGTACGGCCTCATCGGCGGAAACATCTTCCACGGTGAGCTGTCGCTGGGCCAGATGTTCCACGCCCGGCCCGCGGCCGGTTACGCGGACCTGCGCACGCCGGTGCCCGGGCTGTACCAGGCGGGCTCGGCCACCCACGGCGGCGGCGGAGTGACCGGCATTCCGGGCCGGAACGTCGTCCGCCAGGTGCTGGCCGACCGCCGGGCCCAGCGCTGGACCGAACGGCGCGCCCGCTGGCGTGGCCTGCGGGCGCTCCCCGCTAAGCGCTCGGGCGGGGAAGGGACGGGGAGATCCGGATGAAGCAGCAGGCAGGCAGCGCCGCCGGCACCGCGGACCAGCGCCGGGAGCAGATGCTCCGGGCCGCGCTGGAGGTCATCGCGGAACGTGGGTACCCGGAGACGCGGATCACCGACGTGGCCGCGCAGGCGGGGACCAGCGCGGCACTGGTCATCTACTACTTCAAGACGCGCGATCAGCTGCTGACCGAGGCCATCCGGTTCTCCGAGGACGTCTGGTACGAGGCGGGTAAGCAGCGGATGGCGAAGATCCCGACCGCGGCGGGACGGCTCGAGGAGATCGTCGCCATGACATGCCTGCCCGAATCCGACCCCGACCTGTCCGGCTCCTGGCTGCTGTGGCTGGACCTGTGGGCGCAGTCGGCGCGCAACCCGGGTGTGGCCGCCATCCGGCAGAAGTTCGACGAGCGCTGGCGCGAGACGATCCGCGACCTGGTGCGCACCGGCCAGGATGCCGGAGAATTCGGGAGCGTCGACGCCGACGATTTCGCCGTCACGCTGTCCGCCCTGCTGGATGGGCTGGCGGTACCGATTGCGCTGGAGGATCCTGAGGTGACGCCGGCGCGGGCGTTCGAGCTGACTATGCGGTTCGCCGCGGGTCAGCTCGATTTTGAGTGGCGTCCCGCCACTCGCACGCGCGGGTCCAGGCCACGGCGCCGGAACGGCAAACCATAGGAGCTAGGCGGCAGGAGGTGCCTCGTGGTGGCCGGAGGACGCCTCGAGCTGGCCGGGCTGACCAAGCGCTTCACCGAGGTCGCGGTGGCTAGCCTTCCGTCTGGAGGACCTACCTGGAGGACAGGGCGTCGAGCCGCTCCAGGGTCCTGGTCATGCTCTCGATCCAGACGGCGCCGTTGTCCATGTCAGCGCGCTCCTCGTCCGGTGCTCGGGAGCAGTCGTAGATCTCGGTCACGATCGTGGCGTCCGGGCCGTCGGGCGCGAGCTCGAAGCTCCACCGCTGCCCCCACGAGCCGCCGGCACCCGGATGACCGCGCCCCGCTTCCGGCTCCCAGCCGATGCGCCGGTCCGGCTCGTACTCGACGACATGGTTGTTCATCTCGTAGTGGCCCAGCTCCGAGTAGTACATCTTCATCACGAACACGTCCCCGACACCGGAGATCGCCGCGCCGGATACGGCGCCGCGCAGCATGCCGGAGCCATCCATATGGGGATGCAGGTGCGGATTCGCCAGGATCCGGAAGACGTCGGCCGCCGGGGCGCCGATCCGCCGCGACACCATGACCGGCCTGCTCTTGTCCTCTTTCACCGGCTGCCTCCCTCTGCGCCCTCCGCCCGGGGTCGCCTGACGGGCCCGCTCCCCGTTCAGACCGGTGAGAGCGGCGAAAGTCATCGCCTCGCGGTAACCCGATGGGTTAGGCGCCGGCGGCGGTGACGATCGCGTCGGTGACGAAGCCCAGAGTGAGGCCGAACAGGATGGCCCAGGTGGTGATCACCTTGAGCTTGGAGGCCCGCGCCACGGAGAGGAGTTCGATCACCACGTACAGGATCGACCCGGCGGCCAGGGACAGGAACGCGACGCCGAGGATGGCGCTGGTGAACTGTTCGCCGACCAGCGTGCCCAGGAAGGTCGGGCCGCCGCCGATCAGGCCGAGCAGGAGCAGGCGCGGCCAGGACGGCCGCTCACCGCTGCCGGCCAGCGGGGCGACGATGCCGAACCCTTCCGTCGCGTTGTGCGCGCCGAAGCCGATGACGAGCAAGATCGCCAGGCTGAGCTGGCCCGCGGCGGCGGAGTTGCCGATGGCCAGGCCCTCGCCGAAGTTGTGCAGGCCGATCCCGACCGCGATCATCATGGACAGCTGCGCCGCGCGGGACCGGATCTCCGGGGTCCCGACCGGGCTCAGCGTCGATCCGGCGGTGGCCGCGCCGGGCCCCTCACGCCGGACCGGGGCGCTCCGCCGCGCGATCGCCCGGTCCACGTAGACCAGGCCGATGAGACCCACCCCCAGGCAGGCGAACATAACCAGGGCGTACGGCACGGCGGTGGCGTAGTGGTGATGGCTGAGCGCGGTGTCGGTCGGCTCCCAGGCGTGGCTCAGCACGTCCCACAGCAGGAAGATCAGGATCCCGATGGCCGTCGCGTTGAGGAAGGCCTTGGTCTTCGGCATCGCACCGCGCATCCGGCCGATCGGCAAGCCGAGATAGATGGTGAAGCCGGCAATGGCCCCGAGCAACGCGATCTGACTGGCGGGCATGCACCACTCCCCGTCCCTAGGTGACGCTTCAGCAAGGTTAGGCTCCCCTAACTTAGGGGAGCCTAAACGCCGGGCGCAAGCCCCGTCAGGGAGTGCTGGTCAGATGGAAGACGCGGTGAGGGAAGCTCGGTGAGGGCGGAGCGGGCGGTAGATAATGACGCCATGAGCGGCATGAACGGGGCGCAGGCGCTGATCCGGACGCTGACGGGCGCGGGCGTGCAGGTGTGCTTCAGCAATCCGGGCACGTCGGAAATGCACTTCGTGGCGGCCCTGGACGCCGTGCCGCAGATGCGCGGGGTGCTGTGCCTGTTCGAGGGGACGGCAACCGGCGCGGCGGACGGGTACGGCCGTATGACGGGACGCCCGGCCGCGGCGCTGCTGCACCTCGGGCCGGGCCTGGCCAACGGGCTGGCCAACCTGCACAACGCGCGGCGCGCGGGCACCCCCGTGGTCACCGTGGTGGGTGACCACGCGACCTCACACAAGCGCTTCGACGCACCGCTGGAGTCCGACATCGACGCGCTGGCCGGGTCGGTGTCCGGCTGGGTCCGGCGCTCGCTGCGCAGCGCGGACGTGGCCGGCGACGCGGCCGACGCGGTGGCGGCGGCCTCGGCGGGCATGATCGCCACGCTCATCCTGCCCGCCGACGTGTCCTGGTCCGAACCCGCCGAACCGGCCCCGGCGCTCCCATTCCGCCCGCCGTCGCCGGTCCCGGACGACGTGATCGCCGACGCGGCGAAGGCGCTGCGCAGCGGCGAGCCGTGCCTGATCCTGCTGGGCGGAACCGCGGTGCGGCGTCCCGGCCTGGAGGCGGCCAGCCGGATCGCCGGGGCGACCGGCGCGAAGCTGCTGTGCGAAACGTTCCCGGCCCGGCTGGAACGCGGCGCCGGGCTCCCGGCCATCGGGCGGCTGGCTTACCTGGGCGAGATGGCGGCCGCGCAGCTCGCGGGCACCCGCCACCTGATCCTGGCCGGGGCGAAGGCGCCGGCCACCTTCTTCGCCTACCCGGGCATGGCCAGCTGGCTGGTGCCGGACGGGTGTGAGGTGCACACGCTGGCGATGAAAGGCGACGACGGGCCCGGCGCGCTGGCGGCGCTCGCGGACCTGGTCGCGGCAGATACGGTGGCGCAGGCCCAGCCGGCGCAGCGGCCCGGGCTCCCGGACGGCGCGCTCACCGCGGAAAAGGCCTCGGCCGTGATCGGCGCCCTGCTGCCGGAGGGGGCGATCGTCAGCGACGAGTCGAATACGTCCGGCCTGGGGCTGGGCCCGGCGACGGCCGGGGCCCCGCCGCACGACTGGCTCACGCTGACCGGCGGCGCCATCGGGCAGGGGCTTCCGCTGGCGGCCGGAACCGCCCTGGCGTGCCCGGACCGGCCGGTCATCGCGCTGGAATCCGACGGCAGCGCCATGTACACGATCTCCGCGCTGTGGACGCACGCGCGGGAAGGGCTCGACGTCACCACGGTCATCTTCAGCAACCGGTCGTACGCGATCCTGGCCATGGAGCTGGACCGGGTCGGTGCCGTGTCTGCCGGAAAGGGGGGGCCAGGCGGGAAGGCTGGGCCGGCCGGAAAAGCAGCGCGCAGCCTGCTGGACCTGTCCCGGCCCACGCTGGACTTCACCGCCCTGGCGGCCGGCCTGGGGGTGCCCGCGTCCCGGGCCAGCACGGCCGGCGAGCTGGCCGCCGGGCTGCGGCAGGCCCTGGCCGAGCCGGGCCCGCACCTCATCGAGGCGGTTCTCCCCTAGCGATCCTTTGGATCGGTGACTTCGACAGTTGAGCTGAGTTTGTCAGGCTGCCGCTGGCAGCCTTGCGGCGGAGATGCGCTGGTCGATTTGCTGGCTGATAGTGCGCAGGGCGGCGCGGAGCTGGGATGGGGCATGGGGCTGGCCGACGGTGAACAGCGGGGTCAGGACGCGGTTGTAGACCTTGGTGTAGAAGATCGCGAAGGTGAGGCCGTCGGAGGTGAGGTCGTAGGTATTGGCATGCGGGCGGCGGGCGATGAGGCCGTTGCGGCGCAGCCGGGCCAGGTCGTAGGACGCCTGGGTCATCGAGTAGGGGGTGCTGGTCAGGCCGGTCATCAGGGCGCGCAGGCTCCTGTTGGTGATGCCGGTGACCGCGCACAGGCTGGCACATAGGGCGCCGGCCAGGGCCTGGACCCGAGGGTCGCCGAAGCGCATGGCTGGAGCCCTCCGCCCTTCCGCATCTACGGTGGGGTGCGCGATCCGCTCAAAGGCTGGATTCGCGAGGACGCAGCCCTGGCCGGCACGTTCAGCATGCAGCAGCCGGCGGTTGCAGTCACGGGCGCGGGCCTGAAGTTCGGTGAGATTGGGCAGCAGGCGGCCGCAGCCGAAGTCGTAGGCGTCGTTGACGACGGTTTCGATGCGCAGCGCCCGGCCGTCTTTCATGTACTGCTTGATCCGCGAGTGCTTATAGAAGATGTTCAGGGTGACGGCGGTGGCGTGCCGGTCGATGGCGGTCTTGAACACCCCGCCGGCTTTGGCGCCGCGGGGACTGCGCTTGAAGATGATCTCGGTACGCTCGGGACGGCCGATGTCAAGGTTGTCGGCCACCAGGGCCTCGAAAAACGCCCGGGTGCGCCGCGGGGCGGTGAAGACGAGGGTGCGGGAGATCTCGACCTGGCGCATGGTCAGCTCCCACCAGAACCCGGCCGCCTGGTCAGTAGCGGTGAGCGGGACTGGCAGCCGCGCCATCCACCGGGCGAAGAACACGCTGATGGTGCCGGGCTGCAGCCGGTCGCAGATGGCTTGCAGACCGTCGGGGTCGCTGGTGGCGGCAAAGCCGTTGGACAGCTCGGTGAACGAGATGCCAGCCTTGATCGCCTGGCGCTTAGCCCATTCGTGCCCGTTGACCCAGACCTTGACCGGGTAGGGGAAGTAGGCGCAGATCTTGATGAACGCCGGCCCGAACCCCTCGTCCCACAGGTAGAAGTAGTAGGCCGTGACCCGGCGGTTCTCCTTGGTGAAGGAGAACTGGGGCGGCTTACCCGGGTCGGTATCTCGCTGCCGGGCCGTCCACACGATCTGCGGTTCCTGGGCTACCCCGATCGCAGCCACCTGGGACCGGCCAGTCTCTGCGGCCCTGGCCAGGTAAGGCCGCATCACATCGGCATTGCGGTCAGCGGCCCTGAGCCTGACCACCGGGATGTGGTTCGCCTCAGCGTAGGAGCCAACCGCCCGCCGGAACTGATCACCGATCTGGGTGAAGACCGCGGGCGAGGCGATGGGCATGCCACGGTGATCGTGCAGGAAGTAGATCACCCCGCCCGGGGTCTGCAGGCTATTGACGAACCCGGACAGGTAAATCCGGTCCAGGCACTCGATATCCAGCACGACCTGCCCGTCCAGCAGTTCGTTCACCGTCACCACGCGAGAACCCGCCGGACCCGTCACCGTAATCACCCACCCAGCCGCTCCTACGATGTGAGGATGAACCAGCCTGGGCAAACCCACCCGCAGAACCAGCAAACTCGCTGGTCAGAGGCGGAGCCTCACTGGATGGATCTCGAGGAATTCCTCGCGGCGGCGGGCGAGCTGCTCGCGATGCCCTCGACGGCCGACCGGCCCGCGGAACTGGAGCGGGCGCTCGGCTACGTGCTCGATTTCGTCGGGCCGGGGTTCACGGTGGAGCGGTTCGCCGCGGAGGGCAAGCCGAGTGCGCTGGTCTACCGCCGCGGGCGTGATGATAATTCTGAACGGACGTACTTCCGGGTCATCCTCAACGCGCACCTCGACGTCGTTCCGGCTCCGCCGGAGCAGTTCCGGCCGCGCCGCGATGGGATGCGGCTGTACGCCCGCGGCGCGCAGGACATGAAGGTATCGGCGCTGGCGGAGGCGCTGGCCTTCCGCGGGCTGGCCGGCTTGGTGGACTACCCGCTCGCGCTGCAGCTCGTCACCGACGAGGAGGTCGGCGGGCGGAACGGGACCCGGCACCAGATCGCGGCCGGCGTCCGCGGCGACTTTATCGTCATCGGGGAGACCAGCGGGCTGCGGATCGTCACCGAGTCCAAGGGCATGCTCGGCGTCACGCTGCGGGCCCGGGGCCGCGGCGCGCACAGCGCCTACCCGTGGCTGGGCGACAATGCCCTGGTCATGCTGATCCGCAGCATCGATAACGTGCTGGCCCGCTATCCGGTCGCGACCGAAGAGGCCTGGCAAACCACGGTGAACGTGGCCCGGGTGCACACGCCGAACCAGGCCCGCAACCAGATCCCGGCCGGCGCCGAGGCGTGGCTCGACATCCGGTACCCGCCCGAGGACACCGACCTGGCCGGCCGGTCCGACGGCGAGATCGCCGCGTACCTGCAGGGCTTCTGCGCGCCGGGCGTCACGGCCGTCGTCGACCACCTGGACGCACCGCAGAACGCCGACGGCGGGCGGCCCGAGATCACCCGGCTGGCGGAAGCGGCGCGCGCCCAGGGCTACGACCCGGCCTTCCTGCGCAAGCACGGCACCGGCGACGGGCGCTTCTACGCGGACGCCGGGATGACCGCGGTGGCCTTCGGCGTCGGCGGGCACGGCCAGCACGGCGCGGACGAGTACGCCGACATCGGCACGATCGAGCCGTACTACCGGGCGCTCAGCCGGTTTCTCCGGGACCCGGGGTGAGGGGCGGGCGGCGCTGCTGGGACGGGCGGGGCGTCTCAGTCTGACACGGGGAAGGGCGGCCGGCCGGCGTAGCCTGCCTCGAACGTCACCGCGGAGGAGTTCCATGGCAGCAGGCACTGGTCAGGCCGGGGAACCGGCGGCAGTCACTCCGCAGGCCGGCACCCAGCCGGGCGGCCCGTCCCCGGCGGCGGCCGCGGACCCCTGGGCGACCTGGCATCACGATCTCATCGCGCAGGTCGACCGGTGGGGCTGGCTCCGCGCGCTGAACGACCGGCTGACGGCCACGCTCGGGCCGTGGCGCGAACGGTACCAGGACAACCCGCTCCTCGAGCTGATGCACGGCGGCCGATGGCTAGGCCACCCGCTGCACCCGGCGCTCAGCGACCTGCCGATCGGGCTGTGGACGAGCGCCCTGCTCCTGGACCTCACCGGTCACGACTCCACCGCTGAGCCGGGGATCGGCGCGGCGGGCCTGTTCAGCGCGGCGGGCATCGTGGCCGCGACTGCGACCGCGGCCACCGGGATCGTGGACTGGACCGTCAGCGACGATCGGGACCGCCGGGTGGGCCTGTTCCACGGGGTCCTCAACACGGCGGCCCTGGGATTTCAGGGGATGTCGCTGGCGGCCCGGCTGGGCGGTTACCGGCGCACCGCGCCGCGGTCTCGGCGCGGCCAGCCTGGCCGTCACCGGTGCCGCCGCCTACCTTGGCGGCCATCTCGTGTTCGCCGAGGCGGTCATGGTCAACCGGGTGGCGGGGGCGGACGGCCCGCGGCGGTGGGTGCGCGCGATCGCCGAGAACGACCTGCCGGAGGACGTGCCCACCGGGGTGCAGGCCGATGGGCGGCAGGTTCTGCTCTACCGGCACGACGGCACCCTGTACGCGCTGGACAACCTGTGCAGCCACGCGGCCGGCCTGCTGAGCCGCGGCGACGTCGACGGCCTGACCGTGACCTGCCCGCTGCACGGGTCGCGGTACTCGCTGGCCGACGGGTCGATCCGCCGGGGCCCCTCGCACCAGCCACAGCCGGTGATCCGCACCCGGGTCCGCGACGGCTGGATCGAGGTCCGCGGCACCAGCCGCGCCCCGCCGGGCCGCAACCGGAAGGAAATAGCCATGGCCTTTGAAATCGTCGCCAACCTGGACGACCTGGAGCCGGGCGAGACCCTGTTCGTCGAGGGGCTGAAGGAACCGATCTGCCTGGTCCGGCTGGACGACGAGGACGTGCGGGCGGTGCACAACACGTGCACCCACCAGCAGCAGCCGCTGCACGAGGGCACCGTGCAGGACGACGACACGCTGGTGTGCGCCTCGCACAACTCCCGGTTCGACCTGTCCACCGGCGAGTCGGTCGGCATCCCCGAGGTGCCCACGCTGCCCGTCTACGCGTGCAAGGTCGAGGGCGACGCGATCCTGGTCGACATCGACCAGCAGCTCAACGACGCACCGATCCCGCACAAGCCCTACCACTGACCGGTACCCGCCGCACCGGACTGCTTAGCGCGGCTTAGGAATTCCGCGACCGCTCCCGACGTTGCGGTAAGGCTGTGCCCGATGACCCGCTGCTAAGGTGCCGGGGCACGCCACCACAAGAACGCGGACCGGAGGGAGGAGCGGATGACGACGACGCTGACCGGCGCGCTGCCCGCGACCCCGGATCCGGATGCCGTGTTCGCCGCCTTCGCGGACTGGGCCAAGCAGGAGGGGCTGAGCCTCTATCCGCACCAGGAAGAGGCGCTGATCGAGATCGTATCGGGGTCGAACGTGATCCTGAGTACCCCGACCGGGTCCGGTAAGAGCCTCGTCGCCGCCGGCGCGCACTTCGCCGCGCTCGCGGCGGGGCAGCGCACCTTCTACACGGCCCCGATCAAGGCGCTGGTGTCGGAGAAGTTCTTCGCGCTCTGCGAGACGTTCGGGCCCGGATGCGTCGGCATGATGACCGGGGACGCGAGCGTCAACCCGTCGGCGCCGATCATCTGCTGCACCGCGGAGATCCTGGCCAACATCGCGCTGCGGGACGGGGCGGACGCGGACGTCGGCCAGGTCGTGATGGACGAGTTCCACTACTACGCCGACCCCGACCGCGGCTGGGCGTGGCAGGTGCCGCTGATCGAGCTGCCGCGGGCGCAGTTCCTGCTGATGTCGGCAACGCTGGGCGACGTCAGCTTCTTCGAGAAGGACCTGACCCGCCGGACCGGCCGGAGCACGGCCGTGGTCCGCTCGGACGCGCGGCCGGTGCCGCTGACCTTCCGCTACGTGATCACGCCGCTGCACGAGACGCTCCGGGAACTGCTGGAGACGCACGAGGCCCCGGTCTACGTGGTGCACTTCACCCAGGCCGCCGCGCTGGAGCAGGCCCAGGCGCTGATGAGCATCAACGTCTGCACCCGCGCGGAAAAGGACGCCATCGCCGAGACGATCGGCCACTTCCGGTTCACGGCCGGCTTCGGCAAAACGCTGTCCCGGCTGGTCCGGCACGGCATCGGGGTGCACCACGCGGGCATGCTGCCCAAGTACCGGCGGCTGGTCGAGACGCTGGCCCAGGCCGGCCAGCTCAAGGTGATCTGCGGCACCGACACGCTCGGCGTGGGGATCAACGTACCGATCCGGACGGTGCTGTTCACCGCGCTGTCCAAGTACGACGGGTCGAAGACGCGGCTGCTGCAGGCGCGGGAGTTCCACCAGATCGCCGGGCGCGCCGGCCGGGCCGGGTACGACACGGTCGGGACCGTCGTCGTGCAGGCCCCCGAGCACGTGGTCGAGAACGCCCACGCCCTGGCCAAGGCGGGCGACGACCCGAAGAAGCGGCGCAAGGTCGTGCGCAAGAAGCCGCCCGAGGGGTTCGTCTCGTGGGGCCAGCCCACCTTCGAGCGGCTGGTCGCGTCCGACCCGGAGCCGCTGACGTCACGCTTTACCGTCAGCCACGCCATGCTGCTGAACGTCCTGAGCAGGCCGGGCGACGCGTTCGCCTCCATGCGGCACCTGCTCACCGACAACCACGAGGACCGTGCGGCTCAGCGGGCGCACATCCACCGGGCCATTCAGATCTACCGGGCGCTGCTGGCCGGCGGCGTGGTCGAGCAGCTGGACGAGCCGGACGAGCGGGGACGGCGGGCCCGGCTCACCGTGGACCTGCAGTTCGACTTCGCGCTCAACCAGCCGCTGTCGCCGTTCGCGCTGGCCGCGCTGGAGCTGCTGGACCGGGAGTCCCCCGGCTACCCGCTGGACGCGCTCTCGGTCATCGAGTCCACGCTGGACAACCCGCGCCAGGTGCTGTCCGCGCAGCAGTTCCGGGCCCGCGGCGAGGCGGTCGCGCAGATGAAGGCGGACGGGATCGAGTACGAGACCCGGATGGACCTGCTGGATTCGGTGACCTACCCGAAGCCGCTGGAGGAGCTGCTCCAGGCCGCGTACGACATCTACCGGCGCGGTCACCCGTGGGTCACCGACCACGAGCTCGCGCCCAAGTCGGTGGTCCGCGACATGTACGAGCGGTCGATGACATTCACCGAGTACATCGGGTTCTACGGGCTGTCCCGCTCGGAGGGACTGGTGCTGCGGTACCTGGCCGACGCCTACAAGGCGCTGCGGCAGACGGTGCCGGAGGACGGCAAGACCGAGGAGCTCATCGACCTGATCGAGTGGCTGGGCGAACTGGTCCGCCAGGTCGACTCCAGCCTCATCGACGAATGGGAACGGCTGCGCAACCCGGACGCGGAAGACGCCGCGCGGGTCGCCGCGGCGGCGGCTCATCCGCCGTCGGTGACCGGGAACGTGCGGGCGTTCCGGGTGCTGGTGCGGAACGCGCTGTTCCGCCGGGTGTCGCTGGCGGCGCTCGGGCACTACGACGAGCTCGGGGCGCTCGATGCCGAATCCGGCTGGGACGCCGACGCCTGGGGTGACGTGCTGGACGCGTACTTCGACCAGCACGACGAGATCGGCACCGGGCCGGACGCGCGCGGGCCGGGGCTGCTGATCCTGGACGAGGGGCCGCAGGTGTGGAAGGCGCGGCAGATCTTCGACGATCCGGCCGGTGACCACGACTGGGGCATCAGCGCCGACGTCGACCTGGCCGCCTCGGACGAGGCCGGCGCCGCCGTGCTGCGGATCACTGACGTCGGCCAGCTGTAGCCGGGCGGGCGCCGCAGCCGCGGATGACCCGGGGTACGTCCGTTAAGAATAGAGATCTGGCGTCCGGGCGTTACCAGCCCGAAGGCGGCGTTACCAGCCCTGCAGCGGCGTTTACCAGCCCTGCGGCGGCGTTTACCAGCCCTGCGGGCGGTGGTACGGGCCCACCGGGTCGGGGAGCTGGTGAGCCTTCAGGTCGGCGCAGGACAGCCGGGCCCACCAGTGCCGGCCCGCACCGGCGTCCGGGGTGCCGCGCAGGTCACCGGCCAGATAGCTCGGCGACGGGTTGATGACGCCGACCGGCACGCGCAGCCGGGCGCGGGCGATGGGGAACCGCAGGTCGCTGTCGTTAGAGATGACCAGCGCGCCGTCCACGGCCTCGCCCAGCACGTCCAGCAGCAGGTGCGCGGCCACGTTGACGTCGGAGCCCTTCTCCTCGCGGCTGGCGTAAGAGACCATGAACACCGCGCCGTGGACCGGGTTACCGTGGCCGTCCTGCACCATCACCGGCCAGTCCGGCACGACCAGCTCCGGCCGGCCCTGCGGGTCCCGGCGCGCCAGCGGGGCCGTCTTGACGTGGGCGACGTACGTGCCGAACTCGATGTGGTCGACGCTGGCCGCCTCGACCAGCGCCTTCAGGTAAATGTCCTGGTCCGCCTGGCCGGACGGGTTGGCGGCGGCGTCGATGCGCGCGGTGCAGTACACGACGCGGACCACCTCGGCGCCGGACCAGCTCGCGGGCCGGCTCGCCAGGTCGGCAGCCAGGCCGCGCAGGTCAAGCCAGCGCCACCCCGGTGTGCCACGGCCGCACAGCGCCCGCGCACCGTAGTACAGATTGAAGCCGTCGACGTACACCCCGATCCGCACCAGGGCAACGTAGCACCGGGGCCGCGCGCCGATTTGCCCGGCCGGGGCCCTGTTTACGGGCCGGGGCTCTGTTTACCGGCAGGGGCTCTGTTTACCGGCAGGGGCTCTGTTTACCGGCCGGGGCCCCGGCGTTTACCGGCCGGGGCCCCGGCCGGTTGCGTAACCTCTCTGGTCATGGGCAGTCTCAGGGGACCAGACCGGTTCGCCGGCGTCGGGGTGGTCGCGGTTCTTTTCGCGGCGGTGCTCGGCGCGGCGGGGCTCAGCGCGTGCAGCTCGGGCCCATCGCCGGACACGACGGCTTCGGCCTACCTGAGCGCCTGGAGCAAGCAGGACTGGACGACCATGCGCCAGCTTGTGGACAAGCCGCCCGCCGACTTCACCAGCGTCAACACGGCGGCTTTCAGCGACCTGCACGTCAGTAAGGCCACCTTTACCGCGGGCACGATGAAGACCACCGGGTCGGTGGCCAGCGAACCGGTCACCGAGCGCCTCGACCTGGCCGGCATCGGCAGCATCACGATCAGGCCGACGCTGCACCTCGCGCAGAGCTCCGGGCACTGGCTGGTCAGCTGGTCCCCGGCCACGATCGCCCCGCCGCTGCGGACCGGCGGCAAGCTCACGGTGACCACGACCTGGCCGGCGCGAGCGGCGATCGAGGGCGCGGGCGGCACGCCGCTGACCGGCCAGGCCCAGCAGGTGACGATCGGCGTGGAGGGCAGCCTGGTCAAGGACAGCACCTCGCTGACGTCGGCCCTGGTCGCCGCGGGCGCAACCACGCAGCAGGCCAGCACCGCGATCACCGCGGCGAAGGCCCACCCGACGTTCTTCGAGCCGGTCTTCACCGTGCCGCAGGCGCGCTACGACCAGCTCAAGCCGGCCCTTTACCCGATCCCGGGCACCGTGTTCGAGTCGTCCACGACCGCGCAGGCGATCACGCCGGGGCTCACCGCGGGGCTGGTCGGCACGCTCGGGCCAGTCACCGCGCAGGAACTTCAGTCGCTCGGCGGCGCGTACAGCGCGCAGAGCGTCGTCGGCCAGAGCGGGCTGGAGGCGGCCAACGAGCGCCAGCTGGCTGGCGCGCCGGACGTGACCGTCGCGGTGGCCTCGGCCAAGGGCACGCGCGTGGCCACGCTGGCTACGCTGCCGGGGCACGCCGGCACGCCGGTGCAGACCACGATCGACCCCACCGTGCAGCGGGCGGCGGAGGCGGCGCTGTCCGGTGAGAAGAAGAACGCCGCGCTGGTCGCGGTCAACGCGCAGACCGGCGCGGTGCTGGCCGCGGCCAACGCCAACTCGGGCCAGTTCGACCAGGCCGTCGACGGCGCCTATCCCCCCGGGTCGACGTTCAAGGTCCTCACCTCGACCGCGCTCATCAACCACGGGCTCTCACCCTCGTCGGCGGCCAGCTGCCCGACGACGGCGACCGCCGGAGGCGAGGTGTTCCACAACGCCGACGGCGAAGGGCAGGTAAGCGACCTGCTGCACGCGTTCGCCGAATCGTGCAACACCGCCTTCATCGGGCTCGCCACCAAGAACCTGTCGCCATCGGACTTCACGTCAACGGCAGCACTGTTCGGGCTGGGCAGGGCACCGCAGATGGGGCTGGCCGCGTACGCCGGCTCGGTGCCCACGCCGGCGGATCAGGCCGACCTGGCCGCCACGTCGATCGGGCAGGGCCGCGTGCTGGCCTCGCCGCTGAACATGGCCATGGTCGCCGCCGCAGCCGACACCGGCACCGTGCACGCGCCGCGCCTGGTGGTGGGCGCACCGGACGACACGGCGCCCACCCGGCAGCTGCCGGCCGCGGTCGTTACCGACCTGCACCAGATGATGGCGCAGGTCGTCACCTCCGGCACCGCGGCGGGCCAGGGCCTGCCGGCCGGGCACGTCCGGCAAGACGGGAACCGCCGAGTACGGGACCACCAAGCCGCTGAAGACCGACGCCTGGCTGATCGGCTTCAAGGGCAACATCGCGTTCGCGGTGCTGGTGGTCGACTCGAACGGCAACGGCGGGCCGACCTGCGGGCCGATCGCCGCGAAGTTCCTGAAGGCCGCGGGGGCGTAGGGGTCCCGACGCCGGGGCTGCCGGGGCTGCCGGGTGGCACGGTATAAGGGACATGGAGACCCGCGCGGGTGAACTAATTTTCTTTTCGCCCGGGCGGGGGACCGGCGCGGTGCCCGGAAAATGTCGGGGCCGCTTGCTAGTATCGAACTAGCGATCGAAAGACGCCATGGACGTGCCGCCGGGAGAGTGATCCGGCTGGCCAGGCTTTGACCGGCGGGTGACCGGTGGAGGCAGCCGAGATTGCGTGCGGCTGCACCGCCCCGGACCTCCTTGGGCCGGGCGGATTTGAGCTCAGGGATGTGTCCTGTCTTGCGAGGCAGGCCCGGGCTGTCGTTTTCCGATCTTGCTGGCCCCTGTTTGCTGGCCCCTCTTGCCCGGGGAGGTGATCCCGCTTATGTGCACCTTGAGTGAGCCCGCCACGCCGTCTAGCACGGCCCAGGCGCTGGCGATGTTGCACGCCTCGCTGGGATACCTCGCCAGATGTGACGCCGCCGATCTTGGGACCGCCGCCCAGGCCGAGGCCCTGGTGGGACTCGAACGGGCCGAGGCGCAGCACACCGCGGCGCGGGCGAAGATCCTGGCGGCCTTCACGGCTCAGGACGGCTATCAGGCCGACGGCCACTACGGCGCCAAGTCCTGGCTGCGGGCCTTCACGAAGGTCACCCCGGGGGCGGCGGGCGGCGCCCTCGGGTGGGCCCGTCGGCTGGCCGCCCATCCCGTCATCGCGGGCGCGCTGGCGGCCGGGCAGATCTCGGCGTCGTGGGCGCGGCAGATCTGCGACTGGACCGGGCAACTGCCGGAGGATCTGCGGGCGGATGCGGATCAGATCCTGCTCGCGGCCGCGGCCGGGGGCGCCGGTATTCATGATCTGAAGGTGCTGGCGCGGGAGATGATCGAACGGGCCCGCACCTCCCCCGACAGCGATGATGGCGGGTTCGCGGACCGGGCGGTGTGGCTGGAAACCACGATCGGCGGGGCGGGGCGGCTGCAGGGGGACCTGACGCCGGAGTGCGCGGCCAGCCTGGCCGTGATCCTGGACGCGCTATCCCAGCGGGGCGGCCCGGAAGACACCCGGACCGCGGCGCAGCGGCGGCACGACGCGCTGCAGCAGGCATGCGAGCGGCTGACCACCGCCGGCCTGGACCCCGGCCAGGACGGGCAGCAGCCCGCCCTGGCCCAGGTCCAGGTGCATATCGACCTGGCCACCCTGCGTGGCCTGCCCGGCGGCGCGGGCCTGGAAGCGGGCTGGAGCACCGGCCCCGGCCCGGGCCTGGGGGCGGGCTGGAGCCTGGCCCGCGCCGCCGCCGGCCCCGGATCGGTCTACCTGGCCGGTGCGGACGCCGAGGCCGCCACCTGTGACGCGGTGCTCACCCCGATCGTGTCCGGGCAGATCGACGGGACCATCCTGGACCAGCTCACCGACCTATTCCTGAATACCCACAGTCACGCCCCTAAGCACGGCGGCCGCCTGTCCGCCCTGCCGGCGCACGGCCCGGTGAGCTGTCCCCCGCCACCCGGCAGCGCCTCCGCGACACCCTCCTGCAGCTGAGCATCAGCCTGCTATCCGGGCCCGGCGGGCTCGCCGCCTGCCTGCGCGCGACCACCCTCGGCGCGCCGTACACCAGCCTCAGCCAGCCCCTGGATGTCGGCCGCAGCACCCGCACCGTCCCGCCGCATCTGCGCAAGGCGGTGATCCAGCGGGACAAGCATTGCCAGTTCCCGGGCTGTTACCAGCCGCCGTCACGGTGCGACGCCCACCATTTGATCCACTGGTCCAAGGGCGGCCCGACCTCGCTGGGGAACCTGCGGCTACTGTGCAAATTCCACCATTTGATCGTGATTCACCGCTGGGGCTGGAAACTTACCTGCCACCCCGATGGGACCACCACCGCCACCAGCCCCGACGGACGCACCCTCCACTCCCACGGGCCACCCGGAAAGACGGCGTGACTGCGCCGTCGAGCCTGATGAACGGCGGGTCGTTACTCGCGGGCTGGGGCGACGCGGGGGTGGTCGCGCCAGGCGGGCATGGTGGACATGTAGGTGAGGGTCTCGCGTTCGAGGTCCTCGCGGGAGGCGGCCGGGTCGCGGCGGGCCTGCCAGGCGACCATGCGGGCGAAGCGCTCGTCGAACGACTGGAGCTCGCCGGATTCGTCGGTGCAGTAGCCGCAGTAGCGGCCGGTCTCGATGGGCATTCCGCAGCTTTCACACGTCATGTCTTCTCCCTTCGGGGCGCCTGGGCCGGCGCCTGGTTGATGAGGGCCTGCAGGCCGGCGATCAGGGCGACGGCCTGGGCGTCCGGCAGGCGGGCCATCGCGGTGGCGAGCAGGTCCGGGTCGAGCACGTCACGGTCGCGGCGGAGGGATTCGTGACCGGCGGGGGTAAGCCAGATCAGGGTGCGGCGGCGGTCGGCCGGATCGCTCTCACGCTCCAGCAAGCCACGGCGAACGAGGTGACTGACGATCTCGCTGGCCACGGACTGAGCACGGTTCAGGTGGAGCGCCGCCTCGCCGATCGTGAGCGGGCCGGCCATGGCCAGATGCTCCAGGACAGCCCGGGACGGGCCCGGCAGCTGGCTGCGCGGGCCGTCGCGGCGATGAAAGGTCAGGTAGGTGGCGCGGAACAGGTCCGCGAATCGCTCCGCGTCGGTCACGCGACCAGGCTCGTGGCTCCGGTATCCATCGTCAATCCCGATACGTCGGCCGGGCCAGGTTAGCCGCTGTCAGGCCGGAAGACGAGGACCAGGACCCGGACGGCCAGGATCGCGGCCACCACCAGCAGGCAGTACCCGAAGAAGGTGTACAGGGTCACCGTCGGGGTCACGTTCGGGCCGCCGTGCAGGCCGATCAGCATCACAGCCATGATGCCGGACGCGGCGGCCAGGAACGTGAGCAGCACCTGGTGCAGCAGGCTGGTGATATAGCGGCGGTCGGACGCGTCGGCGAGGTGACGGACGTTGACGCTGAGGCGCCCGGTTTCCAGCGCGGCGCCGATCCGGTCGATGCGCCGGGGCAGGCGCCGCAGCATGGGCAGCATCGACGCCAGCTCGGCCATGGCCGTCTGGCGGAGCGTGTCCGGGCTGAACTGCTCGGCGAGCTGTTCACCGGCGAACCGGCGCGCCTCGGTGACGATGTCGAAGCCGGGCGCGAGCTGGGTCAGCGTGCCCTCCATGGTGGCGAGCGCGCGGAAGACGGCTGCGATCTCCGGCGGTACCGCGAGCCCGTGGTCGGCCACGATGCGGAACAGATCAGTGAACATCCGCACGTCCGGGGTGATCCCAGCCGCGACGTGCCGGGCCGCGAACCGGCCGAGCGCGCGCTCCAGGCGCAGCTCGTCGAGTTCCTCGGGGCGCTCCACCACGTCCAGCAGCGCGTCGGCCAGCGCGGCGGGATCGCCCCGGTCCAGGGCCAGCAGAAGGCGCTGGAGCGCGGAACGCAGGCCGGCGTCGATACGGCCGACGGAGCCGAAGTCCAGCAGGCCGAGCGTCCCGTCAGTGAGCAGCAGCACGTTACCCGGATGCGGATCGGCGTGGAAGGTGCCGTCCAGCAGGACCTGGCACAGCAGGGCGTCGAGCAGGCCGCGGGCGAGGGTGGCCCGCGCCCCGTGGGGTAGCGCCGGGGATTGGGCCGCCGCGGCCAGCGGCCGGCCCTCGAGGTACTCCATAACCAGGACCTTTTCGCCGCACAGCGGCAGGTGTGGGACCGGCACCCGGACGCTGGCGCCGCGCTTGGCCGCCGCGGCGGCCACCGCGGTCATGTTGCGGGCCTCGATCCGCAGGTCGAGTTCCTCGCGCAGCGCGTCCGCGAAACCGTGCGACAGTTCCACGGCGCCGACGGCCCGGCCCCAGTTCGTGCCGCGCTGCAGCCGGACCGCGAGCCGGACTACGATATCGAGGTCCCGGTCGACCACGCCGCGCACGTCCGGCCGACACACCTTGACCACCACCCGGTCCCCCGAGGGAAGCGTCGCCGCGTGGACCTGCGCGATCGAGGCCGCTGCGATCGGCTCCTGGTCAAAGCCCGCGAACACCTCATCCAGGTCGGCGCCCAGCTCGGTGCGGAGCACGCCGGCGATCTGCGGCCAGGGCACCTGGGGGGCATCATCCTGCAGATGACTCAGTTCGCTGATGAACTCGGGCGGGACCAGGTCCCGGCGGGTGGATATCACCTGGCCCAACTTGACGAACGTGACCCCGCCGTCCTCCAGGGCCAGCCGGAGCGACCGGGCCAGCCGGGCCCGCCCTTCGGAGGTGGCAAGCTCCGAACGGCGCCCGCCGCGCAGGTAGGGCAGCAGTCCGCGGCGGACCAGGATCCGGCTGATCTGCGAGTAGCGGCGGGTGCGGCCCAGTTGCCGGCGCAGGCTGCGCAGCACGTACAGCGGGCCGGGCAGCGATCCGCTCGGCACCAGCGCCTCGGAGACGACCAGGAAAACCATGCCCACCAGCAGCGCGATAATCACGCCGAGGAGCACGAACAGCAGGCCGGGAAGGGTGGTCCGCGTCCTGCTGACCGATGAACCGCCGAGGGCCAGGATGATGGGCGAGGCGCAGAAGAAGGCGATGAGTCCGGCCAGCAGCGTGCGCAGCGCCGACAGGGGCAGGCCGAGGAGCCGCCGCACGACGAACGCGAACAGCAGCACCGTCAGGGCGGTGGCGATGGCGGCCAGCGGATAGTTCAGGACGGTCATGGGCGTGAGCCCAGGGGGGTGCCGCTCACATCTGCAGCACGGCGGCGCCGTGGACGCGTTCGGCTTCGAGGTCGGCGAGGGCCTGGTCGGCCTGGCTGAAGGGATACGGGGTGGTGGTCACCTTGATCTTGAGGCGTTCGGCCAGGGTGAGGAACTCCTGGGCGTCCCCGCGGGTGTTCGAGGTGACGCTGCGCAGGTTCCGTTCCTGGAAGAGGTGCTTGGAGTAGTTCAGCGACGGGATGTCGGTCAGGTAGATCCCGGCGATCGCGAGGGTGCCGTTCCGGTCCAGCGCCGCCAGCGCGGCGGGCACGATGTCGCCGACCGGGGCGAACAGGATGGCCGAGTCCAGCGGCACCGGGGAGGGGTCGAACGAGTCCTGGACGGACGCCGCGCCCAGGTCGCGCGCCAGGTCGCGGGCGGCGGGCGCGCGGGTGAAGACGTGCACCTGGGCGCCCTGGGCCATCGCGACCTGCGCGGCCAGGTGCGCGGACCCGCCGAAGCCCCAGATGCCCAGGGTCCCGCCCGGCGGCACCTCGGCCCGGGCCAGAGCCCGGTAGCCGATGATCCCGGCACACAGCAGCGGCGCGAGTTCGGTGTCGCTGAACCCGCCGGGGAGCGGGTGCGCGAACGCGTCGGCCACGGTCAGGTACTCGGCGTACCCGCCGTGGATGTCCCAGCCGGTGTAGGTGGAGCCGGGGCAGAGGTTCTCCTGCCCTCGGCGGCAGAACCGGCAGGATCCGTCGGTGCCGGCCAGCCAGGCGGCGCCGACCCGGTCCCCCTCACGGAACCGGGTCGTCCCCGGACCGGTGGCGGTCACCTGCCCGACCACCTCGTGGCCGGGCGTCATCCGGGGATGGTGCGGTGGCAGGTCCCCCTCGGCCAGATGCAGGTCGGTGCGGCAGACGCCGCACGCGATGACCTTGACGAGGAGTTCGCCCGGGCCCGGCTCGGGCACCGGCCGGTCGGTCAGTTCCAGCGGCCCGGACGACATCGGCCCGGGCCTGGCGACAACCCATGCGCGCATGTGCCTAACGTTACGGCCCCGGGCCACGGCCCGGCACAGGAGACACTTCAGCCGGCACAGGAGACACTAGGGCGGAAAACGAACCGGCAGTGAGGAGCAAGAGGCGCATGAACCGCGAGGAACGCAGGCAGTTTGTCCGGGACCACCGGACCTGTGTCTTCGGCTACAACCGCCACGAGCACGGCCCGGCGATGACGGTCGTCTACTACATCATGGACGGCGACGACATGCTGATCTCGACCATGGCCGGCCGGGCGAAGGCCAAGGCCGTGCAGCGGGACCCGCGGGTGAGTATCTGCGTGCTCAACGAGCAGTGGCCGCTCGGCTACCTGCAGGTCTACGGGCGCGCAAAGCTGGAGACCGACCCGGCGCAGGGCGCCGACATGCTCCGCCGGGTCATCGACCTGATGGCCGGCGAGCCGATGCCGGCGTCGAAGTTCCCGGCCATCGAGGAGATGGCGCGGAAGGAGAAGCGGGTCGTGCTGCGGGTCACGCCGTACGCGACGTTCGAGACCCCGCCGCGGCACGTGTACCAGCCCGACGACGTGGACACGCTTTCCCACTTCACGAGCACGAGCATGGAGTGGTAACGGCCGGTCACGGCGGATGGACGGCCGGAAGGCTGGTGACCAGCACGTCGGCCACGGACCCGCTGGGGACGCGGGTCCGGGCGACCTTGCGCCAGCCCCACTTGGCGAAGGCGTTCTGCGCCGGGACGGCCGCGGGCAGGACGGTCAGCGTGGCCCGTTCCTCCGGCCGGCCCGCCAGGATGAGGTCGTGCAGGGCCTGGCCGATGCCCTGGCGCCGCCAGGACGCGCGGACCAGCAGGTCACCCAGGGCGAAGGTCCGGCCGGGGTACTCCGCGCTGACGTCTTCCGGCACCGGGGTGGTCAGGTCCCGCCACCAGGAGGTGGACGGCCGGAGCGTCACCCCGGACGCGTAGCCGACCAGGTAGCCGCCGTGCCGGGCCGCGGCCAGGGCGAAGCCCGGCTGGCGGCGCTGCACCCGGAAGCGGTCCGCGAACTCCGCCGCGTCACCGGGACGGGCGTACGGCGGGGCGGCGTAAACCTCGGCGTGCAGCGCCTGCAGCTCGTCCCCGCACGCGGCGGCCTGCGCCCCGTCGAGCAGTTCGAACGTAATGCTGGTGGTGGCCAAGGGCGGCTAGTAGTGCAGGTGGGCCTGCCAGTCGGCGGGCACCCGGTCGGCCGGGCCGGGCACGGTCTGGTCGAGCGGATGGTGGTGCGGCGGGGCCAGCTCCGGGCCGCGCTCGTAAAGCTGCTCGTCCGGGTAGCTCCAGAACCAGGCCTCGTTCGGTTCGAAGCTCTGAATGACCGGGTGGCCGGTCTCCTTGGCGTGCACGCTCGCGTGCTGCGCGGGCGAAGAGTCACAGCAGCCGATGTGCCCGCACTGGGCACAACGGCGCAGGTGGAACCACCAGCCGCCGGCCATGTCGCACTCGGCGCAGCCGGTCCCACTCGGCGGGACGGACGGGTCCACCCCTGGAACGTCGGTCATGCTGGCTCCTGCTGGTCGGGGTTGGGCTGGTCGGGGTTGGGCTGGTCGGGGTTGGGCTCGTCGAGGGCGGGCGGGATGGTCACCGGCAGCCAGACGCGGAAGCGCGTGTCGCCGGGGGACGAAAAGACGTTGATCTCCCCGTGGTGCTTCTTGGCGACGATCCGCCAGGAGATGTCGAGCCCGAGTCCGGTCCCCTCCCCCACCGGCTTGGTGGTGAAGAACGGTTCGAAGATACGCGGCTGGATCTCCGGCGGGACACCCGGGCCGGTGTCGCCGAACTCGACCATGACCTGGTCGCGGTCCATCGCGGTGCGCACGGTGAGCGTGCCCTGGCCATCCATGGCGGAGACCGCGTTGTCGATCAGGTTCGTCCAGACCTGGTTGAGCTCGGCCGCGTACGCCGGGATCTTCGGGAGGGTCCGGTCGTAGTTCTTGACGACCTTGATCCCCTTGCCGATCTTGCCCGAGAGCATCAGCAGCGTGCTGTCCAGCAGGTCGTGCACGTCGACCTCCTGGAACGGCGCCCGGTCCAGCTGGGAGTACTGCTTGGCCGCGCCGACCAGGTGCATGATCCGGGCGGTGGAGTCCTGGATCTCGTTCATCAGCAGCTCGGTCTCGACCGTGTAGGTCAGCCACCGGATCGCGCCTTCCAGGTGCTCGTTCTCCGTGATCTCGGCCACCTGGTCCAGCCACTCGGTGTCCAGGCCCGCCTGCACCAGGACCGGCGCGAGGTCCCAGCTGCCCTCGATGCCGTACCCGTCGAGCCACTCACCAACCGCGTCCTCGGCGTCCGAGGCCTCCATGGGGCCCAGCGCCGGCGCCTTGGCGACCCGCTCCGCGGCCCGTTCCTGCAGTTCCATCAGGTTTTCCAGCGTTTCCCGATGGTAGGGGTGCTTGGTCAGGATGCCGAGCTTGTGCCGCATCCCGGCGACCCGGTCGCGCAGCGCCGAGGTCGCGCGGACCGCGGCCGCGGCCGGATTGTTCAGCTCGTGGGTGAGGCCCGCCGACAGCGAGCCCAGGGCCAGCAGCCGCTCGCGCTGGCTGACCGCCTGCTGGGCGGCCTTGTTCCCGAAGAATGCCCCCTCCAGCAGGTGCACCGGGAGCGGGTACCACTCGGTCATCATCTGCGCGAAGCACGCCGCGTCCAGCACGAAGAACCGGGACGGGACCGTCACCCGCAGCGAGCTGTTGTAGGTCTTCGGGGCACGCTCCCCCAGGTAGGCCTGGAACGCGCCGGCGTACACACCGGGGCCGGACGTCCGGTTCACCTCAATGTCGTCCGAGCCCACCCGGCGCGAGAGCACGAGAGTGCCCTCGAGCAGCACGTAGAAACAGGTGGCCGGGTCGCCCTCGGTGTAGACCGGGCCCGGCGGGAACACCTCGACGCGGCCCTCACGGCACAGCCACTCCACCTGGTCGGTGCTCAGCTTCTCGAACAGGAACAGCGAACGGAGCTCCGCCGGGCTGCACGGCTGGGTGGCGGCCGGGGCGGTGGTCTCCTGGTCTGCGGTCACAGCTTCTCCAGGTAACGATGAACGAGCATGACGGCCATGGCGCCCTCGCCGACGGCGGAGGCGACGCGCTTAGCGGACTCGGCGCGGACGTCACCGGCCGCGAACACACCGGGAACGCTGGTCTCCAGGTGATAAGGCGCGCGGTCCAGCGGCCAGTCCGGCGGCTCCTCACCGCCCACGGCCAGGTCGAGGCAGGCCAGCACGAAACCCCGGTCGTCCCGCGTCACCACGCCGTCCAGCCACCCGGTCAGCGGTGCGGCGCCGATGAAGACGAACAGCCACTGGGCCTCGACGTCCTCCTCGGTGCCGGTGTTCGCGTCGCGCAGCGTGAGGCCCTCCAGGTGGCCGTCGCCGCGGGCGCCGACCACCTCGGTGCAGGTGCGGACCTTGATGTTCGGGACGTCCTCGACCTGCTCGATGAGGTAGTGCGACATCGACTTGGTCAGAGACGGCCCGCGCACCAGAATCGTCACCGAGCGGGCGCCGCGGGCCAGGTAGACCGCGGCCTGCCCGGCGGAGTTGGCGGCACCCACGATGTAGACGTCGTTGCCGATGCAGCCGGCTGCCTCGGTCAGCGCGGAGCCGTAGTAGACCCCGCAGCCGGTCAGCGCCTCCAGCCCCGGCGCGCCGTGCCGCCGGTACTCCACCCCGGTGGACAGGATCACGCTGTGCGCGTCCAGCGCGGACCCGTCGGAGAAACGGACGGTCCGGGCCGAGCCGTTGATCTCCAGGCCGGTCACCTCGCGGGTGGTGAGCACCTCCGCGCCGAATTTGGCCGCCTGGCGGCGGGCGCGCGCGGTGAGCTGGTCGCCGGACACCCCGTCCGGGAAGCCCAGGTAGTTCTCGATCCGCGAGCTCTGGCCGGCCTGGCCGCCGGTCGCGGTCCGCTCTACCAGCACGGTCCGCAGGCCCTCGGACGCCCCGTACACGGCCGCACCGAGACCGGCCGGCCCGCCGCCGATAACGATGAGGTCGTAGAAGTCGGACGCCGGCGTGGTGGCCAGGCCCACGCGGCCGGCCAGCTCCGCGTCGGACGGCGCGACCAGGACCTCATGGTCCAGCGTGATGACCACGGGCAGGGTGAGCCCATCCTCGTTGGCCGCCTCCAGCAGCCGCCTGCCCTCCGGCTCGTCGGAGGCGAACCAGCGGTAGGGCACCTGGTTGCGGGCCAGGAACTCGCGCACCTCCGACGACCGCGCGGACCAGCGGTGGCCGATCACCTTGATCTCCGGCACCACGCGGTGATCCGAGGCCCGCCACGTCTCCAGCAGGGTGTCCACCACCGGGTAGAGCTTCTCCTCCGGCGGAATCCCACGGCTTGAGCAGATAGTGGTCGAGGTCGACGACGTTGATCGCGTCGATGGCGGCGCTGGTGTCGGCGTAGGCGGTGAGCAGGACACGCCGGGCGCCCGGGTACACGTCCATCGCGCGTTCCAGGAACTCGACGCCGTTCATCTGCGGCATCCGGTAATCGGCGAGGATGACCGCGACCTGATCGCCGCGCAGCTTCAGCTCGTGCAGCGCGTCCAGCGCCGACTGGCCGGACTCCGCGCGGACGATCCGGTACTGGCTGGCATAGCGTCTCCGCAGGTCACGGGCGACAGCGCGGGACACGTCCGGGTCGTCGTCGACAGTCAGGATCGCGGTCCGCGCCGAATCGGCGGGGGTCGGCGGCATGCAGCGCTCCGTGTGGGTCGTGGACGGGGCATATGGAGCCATCGTAGGTCGCCCGTGCCCGGACTGCCCGCCTCGGGCGTCCGCTCCCCGCGTAACGACTCCCGCGTAACGACCCGTTAACCGGCTGGTGGCGGATCAGGCCGGTCGCGGGGCACGGCGGAGTCGCGGGGCACGGCGGAGTCGCGGGGCACGGCGGAGTCGCGGGGCTTGGCGTGCGGGGCCACGGCCGTCCCGAGCTGGTCGAGGATCCCGCCGGCCTTCAGGCCCAGCAGCTGCCAGGCGCGGGCGATGCCGACGCCGAACATGACGTAGACGAACGTCGCGGCCTGGTTGGCCGCGCCGGCCGGGGTCTCGGGCAGCAGCCCGGTGATCAGCTGGGCGGTGTAGACGGCCAGGATCAGGCCGATGAAGATCGGCCAGCGGTTGCTGAGATGCGCGACATGCCGGTTCCGCCACAGCCGGAGAGCCAGGCCGATGGTGCTGCTGAGCCCGAGGGCGCCGAAGATAACGGCTCCGTACTGCAGGCCGCCGCCCGGCTGCAGGCCGATGAGCGACACGAACAGCGCGTCCACGAGCGCGGTGAACGCGGTGGCCGCGATCGCCTGATGCTCGATCGACCTGGCATCGCGGAGACGTTCCGGGGCGAGCGACAAGGCGACGAACAGCAGGCCGATGAGCGCGCCTGCCACCGTCGCCGAGCCGGAGAAAAAAGGTGAATAGGAGACCACAGGAGCCAGCCTGCCGGGCTCCGCGGGCCTGCCGCTAGCGGTGCCGGGGAATCAGGGGTTCTTAAAGGCGTCGCGGATGTTCTTGCCCGCGTCCTTGACCTGCTCGCCGGCCTGCTTGGTGTTGCCCTCGATCCGGTCGGCGCGGCCCTCGCCCTCCAGCCGCGGGTTATCGGTGGCGCGCCCGGCTGTTTCCTTGGCGCGGCCCTGGCCGGCCTGCATCTTGTTCCTGAGCTTGTCCATTGCACCCATGCGGACCTACCTGCCCTTGATTGGCGCCCTCATGCGTCTCCGAGGGCGGCGGGGCGGGTGGTGTGGCTGTACTGCGACCAGGAACCCGGATACAGGCGGCCCTCCCCCAGGCCGGCGTGCTCCAGCATGAGCAGGTTGTGGCACGCGGTCACGCCGGAGCCGCAGTAGCTGACGACCTGCGTGGCGTCCGTGACGCCCGCCTCGGCCAGCCGCTCCCGTAGCTGGGCGACGGGGAGGAAGGTGCCGTCCGGGGCGAGGTTCTCCCGGCACGGCAGGCTGCGGGCGCCGGGAATGTGCCCGGGGCGCGGGTCGACCGGCTCGCTGTCGCCGCGATAGCGCGCCCGGTCGCGGGCATCGAGGACGATGAGGCCCGGATCGGTGGCGTCGCCGAGGCCGGCGAGGCGGTCCGCGGGCCAGGGACGCGGCGTGAACCGGGCGGGCGGGCGGTCCGGAGCGGCCTGCTCCAGCGGGCCCTGATAGGCCGGCAGACCGCCGTCGAGCAGCGCCGCCGCGTGGCCGGTCGCGCGGAGCATCCAGACCAGGCGGGCCGCGATGGTGCCCCCGGCGTCGTCGTAGGCGACGACCGTGCTGTCGTCGGCGATGCCGAGCCCGGCCATGCCGCCGGCGAAGGCGGCCGGGTCGGGAAGCGGGTGCCGGCCCGCCTCCGGGCTGGGTTCGGCGGCCAGCACACGGTCGAGGTCGACGAAGACGGCGCCGGGCAGGTGACCGGCGCCGTAGGCGTCCCGGCCCGAGCGGCCGTCCAGGTACCAGCGGACGTCGGCGAGCACGACCTCATCGCGATGCCGCTGCCACCAGCTGGCGCTGACCACGGGGCCGATCACGCCGGTCACGTTACCAGGGGCGGGACCAAAGCCCCTGCCGCCGCATGGGCCCGGCCAGGCGCACTGGGGGCATGGCGGAAGGAGGAGCCATGAAGCAGCGAGTTCCCCCGAGGTCCTGGTATGCGCCGGCCGGCGCGAAAAGGCGTCCGCACCTGCTCATCGAGGACGACCACCCCGCCCTGGCGATCTCGGACTTCGCGGCGTTCCGGGATGCGGGCTTCGACGTGGCCTTCTGCAGCGGACCGGGCGACCGGGCCTGCCCGCTGCTGCACGGGGCCGACTGCGACGTCCTGGCCGGCGCCGACGTGATGCTGCGCGGTCCGGGCACCGGGCTGGTGGCCGCCATCCGGTGGTGGCACCCGGAACTGCCGGTCGTCGTCAAGGGCGAGGACATCCCGGCCTGCTGCTCGGTCAAGGGACAGGTGGAGGCCGTGCGGCGGGCCCTTCAGGACGCCGCCCGGAACGACGCGGGCGACGGCGAAGGCGACTCGATCGTGACGGCGACCTCGCCGGACAGGCGGTAGCCGCCGGACAGCTGGAGGTCGTCACCGCTCCAGAAGCGGCCCGCGTCGTACCAGTTCATGCGGTGGCGGCCGGACAGCAGCCCCATGGCCTGATAGGTGGCGGCCAGCACCTCGGCGCAGTACGCGGTCTCCAGGCTGGCCTCGCTCAGGCTGGCCCCGCGCTGGCTGGCCCCGCGCTCGCGGCCGAGTGACGGGACCCGGCCCATCAGCCAGCGGGACGCGAGCCCGGCGGTGGACGGGAACGGCGTGCCGTCCAGCCGCGCGACGGTGCGCAGCACGGCGTCGTCCATCTCGGGCGTGGCCGGCGGGTCGAGCTGACGGAGCCAGGCCCGCTGGCCGTACCGCTGCGCCCAGACCGTGACCGCGGCGCGCAGGTCATGAAGCTGCACGCCGCGCTGGCGCGTCCCGGACCACAGGTCGGGCAGGGACTTGCCCAGCTCGGCGTGCCACATCAGCGGCGGCAGGTCCTCCAGGACCACCGACATGCCGACGTGGTTGACCGGGCTGTTGGTCGCGACCTGAATGGCGCGGTCCGCGGGCTTGCGCCCACGGAACAGCCAGATGTCGCCGGTCCGGGTGAGCCCGGCCGCGTCGTCGAGGGTGATGGGCGGCACGGACGTAGCCTAGGCAGGTGCAGATGGGACGCGTGTGGAAAATCCTCGGGCTGGCGGGGTTCGTCGGCGTGGCGGCCACCGGGGCGGTGATCGCCCGGGCGGAACGGCGCCGCCGCGCGTACACGCCCGATGAGATCAGGGACCGGCTGCACGCGCGGCTGGCGGAGGCCGAGGGAGCCCGGCGGGACGAACTTAGGCCCGGCGGGACGAAGTAAGGGACGCGAATACGACGGTCGTGCTCAGGTAATGGCCGCTGGCGTAGTCAAAAGCGCCGCCGCACGTAATCAGGTGCAGGGCCGCGTAACCGGACGCACCGTAAATAGTTCTGGCCGGGAAATTGGTTTTGGAGTACTGCCGGACGCCGGTGACACGGAAAACGGCGGTGATCCCGTCGGCGAGCGTCACGTTGATGTACTGCCCGGGACGGAGGGCCCCCAGGCGGAAGAACACCGCAGGCCCGTGGTGGGTGTCGACGTGGCCCTCGATGACCGACGCGCCCATCTGGCCGGGCGTCGCCGAGTACTTGTACCAGGCCGCTTCGTCAGCGCCGGTGGCAATGGACGGCACCTCGATCGTGCCGTCGGGGTTCAGCCCGAGGTGCAGCAGGCTGGAGTTCACGCCGATGGCCGGGATCTCGACGGACACCGGCAGCGAGCGCGCCAGCGAGGGCCCGTAGCCGCCCCCGGTGGAACCGGCCGCCGCCGACGATGGCTGCGGCGCGTGCACCTGGGAGACCACGGCAACGCCGATCGCGACCACCCCGGCCAGCAGGAACACCACGCTGGCCACCCCGGCCAGGCGGGCCCGGATACTCGGGCGGGGAGGCGGGGTGAATCCACCCGGCGTACTGGTAAAGACAACGCGGAACCCGTATATGCGCCGCCACTCCGGTTCCGCCAATGCGGCCGTCCCTCTCGCCGTGTCTTCCGCATGCTCTTCTGCTCGCGTAGCCTAATATTTCAATGGACAACAGGCCATTCCCTGCGCCGCACCTTTATGGCGCCCGTACCGGGAGGTTCCATGGGGGTGCGCACAGCTGACGCGCGCACACACTCGGGCGCGAGGCTGGCGGCGATCAGCTGCGGCGCCCTGACCGTGCTGGCCGCCACGACGGCGTGTACGACGGCTAGCGGGACGTCGGCGTCCGGGAGCTCCTCACCGACCCCGAGCGGCAGCTTCTTCACCGCGGTCGCCCCGAGTTCCAGCCCCTCCGCCAGCGCGTCAGCGTCAGCGTCACCCTCGGCATCGCCGGTCACCGTGCCGCCGACGACGACGGCACCGGTGGTGACCGGCTCGCCGAGCCCGTCGCCCAGCCCGGTGCCTATCGGCGCTCCCTCCACCGGCGGCGGGGGCACGGCCGGCGTTCAGGACGTCCTGCTCTTCGGTCTCGGCGGCGCGGCCCTGCTGGCCGGTGCCGGCAGCCTCGCCTACCGACGGCGGGCCATGCGGAACCGCTGAAGACCGCTGGAGAAAGGCGCAGGATGAGTGAGCTGAAGGTCGAGGCTGACCCGGCCGACGTGGGCCTGGACGCGGACCGGCTAGAACGGATCGGGCGGCACTTCCGCGGCTACGTCGACGACGGCAGGCTGCCCGGCTGGCTGATCACCGTCAGCAGGCACGGCCGCCGGGCCTACGTGGCCGCCTACGGGTCCCGCGACCTCGAGGCCGGGACGCCGGTCGAGACCGACACGCTGTGGCGGATCTACTCGATGACCAAGCCGATCACCTCGGTCGCCGCGATGATGCTGTACGAAGAGGGCGGCTTCGAGCTCACCGATCCGGTCAGCCGCTTCATCCCCTCGTTCGGCGACGTCCGGGTGTTCGACGGCGGCTCCGACCTGAAGGCCGTCACGGTGCCGGCCGCCGAGCCGGTCCGGATCTGGCACCTGCTGACCCACACGTCCGGGCTCACCTACGGCTTCCACCGGGCGCACCCGGTCGACGCCATGCACCGGGCGGCCGGGTTCGAGTGGGACTGGCCGCCGGGCACCGACCTGGCCCAGGCCTGCGACATCTGGGCCAGCCTGCCGCTGCTGTTCCAGCCGGGCACGGAATGGAACTACTCGGTGTCCACCGACGTGCTGGGCCGGGTGGTCGAGGTGGTGTCCGGGCAGCGCCTGGACGAGTACTTCGCGTCCCGGATCTTCGGCCCGCTCGACATGACGGACACCACGTTCTGGGCCGACGACGCCACGCGGCTGGCCGCGCTGTACACCCGGGGGCGGGACGGCGGGGCGGCCCGGCTGGGCGCGCTCGGCCACGCGGCGCTCTCGCCGCCGACCATGCTCAGCGGGGGCGGCGGGCTGGTGTCCACGGCCGCGGACTACGACCGCTTCACCCAAATGCTGCTGGACCGCCCGGACAGCCCGGCCGGGGAACTGGACGGCGTCCGCCTGCTCGGCCCGCGGACGGTGCGGTACATGGCGCGCAACCACCTGCCGGGCAACCTCGACCTGAAGACGTTCGGCCGGCCCCTCTACGCCGAGACCCCGTTCCAGGGGGTCGGCTTCGGCCTGGGTTTCGCGGTCACGATCGACCCGGTACCCGGCAAGGTCATCTCCTCCGAAGGCGAGCTGACCTGGGGCGGCGCGGCCAGCACGGCGTTCTGGATCGACCCCGCCGAGGAACTGACGGCGTCGTTCTTCACCCAGCTGCTGCCCTCCAGCAGCTACCCGATCCGCTCGCAGCTACGGCAGCTGGTCTACCAGGCCCTGGTGGACTGACGGCGGCTCACAGCTCGCCGCGCTGACGCAGCTCTTCCCGGAACTCGTCCAGCGCCTCGTCCAGGTCGGCGCCGAGGTCGTCCAGCACGACCATCTCCGTACCGGTCCAGTACGCTCCCGAATACCCGCCGCCGTCGCCGGATGCCACCAGCAGGAAATCGTGCGCGATCTTGATGTGGTCGTGCACGTCGTCCCAGGACGTGCCGGGTGGCACGAGGCCGATCGAGGGCGGCTCCTGGTCGTCATAGCTGAGGCCGTCAAGCATGTGCCCACCATAGGCGCGGCGCGCGGGCAGGCCCGTCTCATTTGTGACCGGCAGGCGGGTGGCTGGCGTCCCACCTGGCCTGCACGTCGGGATAGATCTTCTCGTGGTCGTCCGGCAGGAGGCTCTTGATCCGGCGGGTCCGCTCGTCGGCCAGGACCTCGACCTCGCCCGCCTCCACCGCGTCGAAGACCTGGCGGGCGACGTCGGCCGGGCTGGTCTTGGGCGCGTCACCGGCCAGTTCGGTGGCCATGGCGGTGTCGACGAAACCGGCGTGGACGCCGACCACCAGCGTGCCCTGGCGGGCCAGCTCGATCCGGATGCCATTGGTCAGTGACCAGGCGGCAGCCTTGGACGCGCAGTAGCTGCCGTTCACCGGGTTCGTGAACCAGCTGACCACGGAAAGCATGTTGACGATCGCGCCGCCGCCATTGCCCTCCAGGACCGGCGCGAACGCCCGGCACATGGCCAGCGTGCCGAAGTAGTTGGTCTCCATCTCCTGCCGGGCACCGTCCATGGTGGCCGCGCCGATCAGCGGGCTGAGCGCCATCACGCCCGCGTTGTTGACGAGCAGGGTGACGTCCGCGCACCGGCGCGCGGCCGCGGCCACCTGATCCGGGTCGGTAACGTCGAGCGGAACCGGAATGCCCGGACCCGTCACCTGGGACGGGTCCCGGGCGCCCGCGTAGATGGTGGCCGCGCCGCGCTCGGCCAGTTCCTGGACGTAGGCACGGCCGAGGCCGCGGCTGGCCCCGGTGACCAGCGCCACTGAATCCGCTATCCGCATGCCCCTATTTTGCGGTACCGGCAGCAGACAGCTTGCGCGGTCCGGGGCCATCCCGGCCGAGAATGTCGTCCGGATTGGCCAGCCGGCAGCTGGTGGCGCGGCGGCGTTCGCGATCACCGCGGACAGCGGCCGGTTCTCCGCGCACGGCGCCGCGAGCGGCGGTTTCGCCCCGGTCGACCGCGAAGAGGCCAGGCGGCGCGGGATCACGGTGCTGGGCATCGACAGGTGCAGGTGAACCGGAAAGAGGCAGGGAGCCGGGGCGTTAATCCCGGAAACGAACGGACCTTCGGCCCCTGCTGACGGCGGTGCCCGCGGCCCGGTTGAGGGTCTCGCGGACAGTGGCGAGGGCGGCTCTTACACCGCCGCCCGCCGCGGTGGCGGAAGCGGGCTGGCCGGGCCGGGCGGACGAGCTGAGCCAGTCGATGATCAGCTCAGCGGTTTCCCGGGGGACTTCCAGCTGGGGCACGTGGCCGACGCCCGGCAGTACGGCCAGCGTCCAGTCCGGGTGGGCCCTGGCGGCGGAATGGGCCACGCTGACGGGCACCAGCCGGTCGCGGTCGCCCTGCACGAGCAGCACCGGGCAGGTGACGGAATCGACGATCGCGCGGTAGGCCTGCCCGCGCCCCTGGCCCACCGTCTGCACGACGGAGCGCATCGCGTAGTTGAGCGCCTGGCTCCGGTCGGGGAACTCCTCCCGACGGCGCTCCATCTCGACGTGCTGGGCGACCGCCTGCGCAGAGACCCGCGACGGGTCGGCGCAGCACAGCGACAGCAGCCGCGCGACCTGTGCCTCCGGCGGGGCGTCACGGCGCAGGCTGCGCAGCAGGCCGCCCAGGCCGGGCGTGCTGTACAGGGTGAACAGTGTGGCTACGAGCGGGTCGGGGCGCGCGAACGCGAACGGCAGCGCCGGGTCGACCAGGATCAGGGCGGATACGGTCTCCGGGGACGCGGCCGCCTCCAGCAGCGAGATCATGCCGCCCATCGAGTTGCCCATGAGGATGACGGGCTGGCCGGCGCTGACGCGCACCGACTCGATGAAGCGGTGCAGCAGGACCCGGTTCGCGAACACCCCGCAGTCCCGGCCGCCCACCCGGGTAAGACCGTGCCCGGCCAGGTCCGGGGCAATGAGCCGGTAGCGCCCGGTGAGCAGCGGCGCGATGGCCGCCCAGTTCACCGCCGAACCGCTGAGCCCGTGGACGGCGACGATCACCGGCCCGCGGGCGGGGCCGCCGAAGTCGAGATAGTGGACCGGGCCGTCGACGTCGGTCCACCGGGACCGGCCGCCGAGGAGGGATCCGTTCAACGCCGATCTGTCACCAGCCATGGGACCAGAGTAAGTTACTGGCCGGTCATTAAGGAGGGCCGGTTAACGGAGGGCAGGCCGACAGGTCAGGTACCGGCCAGGTGCTCGTTCAGGGCGGCCCGGAAGGCGGCGGGCTGGTCCAGGTGCGGGCCGTGACCGGCGTCCTCGACGACGACCTCGCGGTAGCGGCCGCCGGCGGTGGCGTAGCCGTCGAGGACGGCGCGGGTCTGCGCGACCATGGGCTGCGGCGGCCAGGTCTCCTCCCCCGGCCAGCCGGGCACCGCGCCGATCGAGCCCAGGTAGGCCAGGTCGTACAGCGAGGTGTCGGAGACGATGACGTCGCCGGCGCCGCGCAGCCACAGGATCGGCGGCTTAGGCCGCACGCCGGACAGGTCCGCGATCCGGAAGTGCGTGGGGGCCATGGTGTTGAGCACGCCCCGGTCGCCGGGCGCGATGCCGGGCCAGCCGGGCACGGTGCGCGCCGTGCCGGGGTAGTGGTCGTCACCGAGCCTGGTCGACAGCATCGACTCGACGAAGACGTCCAGGTGCTCCGGCACGTGCGGCGGCTTGACGTAGTGCGCCAGCAGGACCTGCCGCGGGGACAGCACATGAGCGTCACTGCGGTCGCCGGCCGCGAGCCGGGCGATGAAGTCCTGGTTGGCGGTTCCGCCACCGGACCCCGCGCCGGACGGATCGCAGAGCGTGCCGTCGAGGCCGCGGGTACCGCCGAAGCCGAACGGGGACACCGGATCCACCAGCGTCAGGGACGCCACCCGGTGCGCTGCCGGCCCGGTCGGCCAGGTACTGCAGGACCACCCCGCCGCCCATGCTCCAGCCGACCAGGTGCACGGCCTCCAGGCCGAGCGCCTCGATGACGGCGGCCAGGTCGTCGGCGTAGTCGCGCAGCCCGCGCCGGGCATCCACCGGCTCGGGGTCGGTGTCGCCGAACCCGCGCAGGTCGATCGCCAGCGGCCGGAACGGCTCGGGCAGGGCCAGCATGGTGGGCTGCCAGAACAGCGAGGACGACACGTTGCCGTGCACGAACAGGACCGGCGGCCCGGTCCGGGCCGGCACGGACAGCATCGCGACCGTCAGCCGGCCGGTCGGCACCCGCTCCGCCCTGATGCCGGGCAGCAACGTCTCCATCGTTTCCTCCGGGAGTGGTCAGCGTCCGTCAGCGCGGGCGGCCCAGGTCAGCGTACCGGCAGGCCCGCCGCTGCGTGGGCGACCAGGCCGGCTATCTGCTCGCGCAGGCCAACGGGAGCGGTCAGGCGGTTGTCGATGACGGCGTGCGGGGCCGCCGGGGCGGTATCGAGCCGCATGCTGGCGGTGAACGTGGCGAAGCCCGCCAGCTTGGCCGTGTCCCGCGGCGACCCGCGGGCGATGAGGCGCTGGCGCAGGGTGTCCGCGTCGGAGCGGATCCAGACCAGGCGCACGCGGCCGCCGCCGAGTTCCCCCACCCAGGACCGCCACCGGCCGGCGTCGTGGATCTGCTGGGTGAACGGGCCGGACAGCAGGACGGGGCAGCCGTGCGCGCGGATCTCGCGGGCGGTGGCCGTCATGCCCGCGTACTCGTGCACCTTGATGTGCTCGTCGTACCACGGGCCCTCGCGCTCGCCCGGCGGGCGGGCGGCCGCCGCCAGCGTCGCGGCCACGAAAGGCCCGTACATGGTGTCCTTGTCCAGCAGCGCGGGGGCCGGGTCCAGCGCCGCGAGCAGCAGGCCCGCGACCGTGCTCTTGCCCGCTCCCGGCGGCCCGGCCACCACCCACGCGGGCGCAGGAACGCTCATACGGAGCGAGAATACGGGGGGCTAAGATGTGGCAGTGATCAACGGGGTCCACGCAATCGTCTTTTCACGGGAAGCGGAGAAGGTCCGGACGTTCCTCGGCGACGTGCTCGGGCTGTCCTCGGTGGACGCGGGGCACGGCTGGCTGATCTTCGCCCTGCCTCCGGCGGAGCTCGCCGTTCACCCGACCGACGGGGACAGCCGCCACGAGCTGTACCTGATGTGCGACGACATCCACGTCACGCTGGCCGAACTCCGGAGCAAGGGCGTGCCGATAGCCCGCGAGGTTTCCGATCAGCGGTGGGGGCTGGTGGCCGCGATCCGGCTGCCCGACGGCGAAGAGTTCCCGATCTACGAGCCGCGGCACCCCTCCCCCATCCAGCCGTAGGACCTAGGCCGGCAGGCCCAGGATGCGGGCGGCGTTGCCGCGGAGCACCGCGTTCCGGACGGGGCCGGTAAGCCCGAGGTCGTCCAGCTCGGACAGGCACCGTTCGGGAGAGATAAACGGGTAGTCGCTGCCCCACACGAACTGCTCCGACAACCGGCCCTTGAGCTCGGCGATCACTTCCGGCGGGATGCGGCGGGGGGACCAGCCGGAGATGTCGATGAACACGTTGGTCTTGTGCAGCGCGATGGCGATCAGGTCCATCTGCCACGGCCAGCCGAAGTGCGCGGCCACCACGGTCAGCCCGGGGTGGGCCGCGGCCACCGGGTCGAGCTTGAGCGGGTGGGCGTAGTCGATCCGGATGCCCTGGCCGCCGGGCTGGCGGGCGCCGATCCCGCTCGTCCCGGTGTGGAACAGGGCCAGCAGGCCGTGCTCCTGGCAGGCGGCGAAGACCGGCCAGAACCGGGGATCGTCCGGCGCGAACGCCTGCAGGGACGGATGGAACTTCACCCCGCGCAGGCCGAGCGCGGCGATGTTCGCCACCTCGGCGACCGCCGCGTCCCCCTTGTGCGGGTCAACGGAGCCCAGGCCGGTGAAGACGTCCGGGTACTGGTGGCAGGCGGCCGCGACGGTCTCGTTCGGCACGCGCGGGCGCCCGGTCGCGGTCTCGGCGTCCCAGGCCAGCAGGACCGCGGTCAGCCCGAGCCCGCGGTAGCGGTCCGCCAGCTCGCCCAGTGACTGCCGCTGCACCGGTGAGCGGAAGTACGCCTCCGCCGCCTCGACGTAGCCGGCCATGCTGCCGTCCAGCCAGTCCGGCGTGGGCAGGTGCACGTGAAAGTCAATGCCGGTAGATGACACGGGGCTCATCGTAGAAGGTGTGTCGCGTCCGGGGATAGGCGGGCGGCCTGGACAGAGAGACAATGACGCCGCCGGGCGACGGTGCCCGGCACGGGCTGAGGGAGGGTGGCGTGATGTCGGGTATCGAGGGTGCGGGCATCGACAAGGTGCTGCAGAGCGCGGTGGAGGCGGGCGCGGTCCCGCACGTGGCGGCGATCGCCGCTAGCCGGGACGGGGTGATCTACCAGGGGGCGGCGGGCCCGCGCGGCGGTGGGCGAGAGCGCCCCGGTCGGCACGGACACGCTGTTCCGGATCATGTCGATGACCAAGATGCCGTGCACGGTGGTCGCGCTGCAGGAGATGGAGAAGGGCAACCTGGACCTGGACGCGCCGGTCGCCGACTACTGCCCCGAGTTCGACGAGGTCCAGGTGCTGACCGGCTTCGACGGCGACATCCCGCAACTGCGCCCGCCGGCCAGCCAGGCCACGGTCAGGCAGCTGCTCACGCACACCTCCGGCCTGGGCTACTGGTTCTGGAACGGCGACCTGGTGCAGTGGGAGAAGATCTCCGGCATCCCGAACGTCGTGGCCGGGCTGAAGGCCTCGCTCCGGGCGCCGCTGGTCGCGGACCCGGGCACCGCGTTCATCTACGGCATCAACACCGACTGGCTGGGCCAGGTCATCGAGGCGGTGACGGGCGTGTCCCTCGACGTGGCGGTCAAGCGGGGCGTCACCGGCCCGCTCGGCATGGACCACACGACCTGGGCGATGAACGACGATGAGCGGGCGGACTGCACGCCCGTGCACATCAAGGGCGAGGACGGCAGCTGGGCGTCCATCGGTGAGGTCCTCAACCCGGCGCCGGAGTACTGGGCGGGCGGCCACGGCCTGTACGGCCCGCCGAGCGACTACATCAGGTTTGAGCAGGCCCTGCTGCGCGGCGGCGAACTGGACGGCACGCGGATCCTGCGGCCGGAGACGGTGGACGCGGCGTTCCGCAACCAGATCGGCGACCTGGACTTCCCGGCCGAGATCCCGACCGCCGACCCGGCTTCCAGCGGGACCCTCGCGCTCGGTCCCGGCTACAAGTGGGGCTACGGCCTGCTGCTCAACACCCAGGATCAGCCGGGCATGCGCCGCGCCTGGTCCGGGGCGTGGGCCGGGCTGTGCAACACGCACTTCTGGGTGGACCGGACCACCGGGATCTGCGCCTCCATCTACAGCAACTTCCTGCCGTTCATCACCCCGGAGGGGCTCCAGCTGTACCAGGACTTCGAGCGGGCGCTGTACGCCGCGCTGTAGCTCAGCCTTCCGGTGCGGCCGCCGTGCGGGCCGCCTCCGCCATGCGGGCCCGCGCGGCGGTCAGCTCACGTTCCGGGCCGTTGCGGGTCAGCTGGGCTGCGCGCTCGAACTCGGCCTGCGCCTCGGCCGGACGGCCGAGCTTCATTAGCAGGTCACCGCGCACGCTGGCCAGCAGGTGGTAGTCCCGCAGGGCCGGCTCGCCGACGAGCTGGTCCACCAGGTCCAGGCCGGCCTGCGGGCCGAACGCCATCGACAGCGCCACGGCGCGGTTCAGCTCGACCACGGGTGACGGCATCACCGTGGCCAGGACGCCGTACAGCTCGGTGATCCGGGCCCAGTCGGTATCCCCGGGCCGGAAGGCCCGCGCGTGGCACGCGGCGATGGCGGCCTGCAGCGCGTACGGACCGCCGGCGCCGCCGAGCTTTTCGGCGCGCTCCAGGGCGGCCAGGCCGCGGTTGATCAGCAGCCGGTCCCAGCGGGTGCGGTCCTGGTCGAGCAGCAGCACCGGCTGGCCGGACGGGCCGGTGCGGGCCGCGATCCGCGACGCCTGGATCTCCATCAGCGCGACCAGCCCGTGTACCTCGGGCTCGGCGGGCGCGAGCTGGGCCAGCAGGCGGCTCAGCCGGAGGGCCTCGTGGCACAGGTCCGGGCGCATCCAGTCGTCCCCGGCGGTGGCCGAGTAGCCCTCGTTGAAGATGAGGTACATAACCTCCAGCACGGACGAGAGCCGGGACGGCCGCTGCTGGCTGTCCGGCGTCTCGAACGGCACCTTCGCCTTGGCCAGGGTCTTCTTGGCCCGGACGATGCGCTGCGCGATGGTCGGCTCCGGCACCAGGTAGGCGCGGGCGATCTCGGCCGTGGTCAGGCCGCCCAGCAGGCGGAGCGTGAGCGCCACGCGGGCGGGCACCGCCAGGACCGGATGGCACGCGGTGAAGATGAGCCGGAGCATGTCGTCGTCGATGTCTTCCCCCGCCGCCTGGTCGAACACCGCCTGGTCGAACACTGCAGGCGTCTCCAGGTCCCGGCCGATCTGGGCGTACTTGCGCTCCAGGTCACGGTTCCGGCGGAACAGGTCGATCGCGCGCCGCTTGGCCACGGTCGTCAGCCAGGCCCCGGGGCTGGTGGGCACGCCCGATCCCGGCCACTGCTCCAGCGCCGCGACCACCGCGTCCTGGGCCAGTTCCTCGGCCAGGCCGACGTCGCCGGTGTAGCGGGCCAGCGTGGCCACCAGGCGGGCCCACTCAATCCGGACTACCGCGTCGATCGCCGTATGCGTATCCGAAGCCGTCACGCCACGATGACACCATCCCGGCCGCGGCCAGGGCAACCGGGATGGCGGTCGTGCCGTTCGGTAACGCGGGTCGGTCAGGCGGCCCAGCTCAGTCAGACCGGGCGGATCGTGACCTCGCCTTCACCGGCGATGGCCATGAACCGCTTGGTCCACTCGATGGCCTCGGCCTTGTCCCGGTACTCCATCAGGGCCCAGCCGCCGACCAGTTCCTTGGCCTCGGTGTACGGGCCGTCCAGCACGGTGAACTCGCCGTCGCGGTACCGCACCTTGGTCGCCTCGTCCAGCGGGCCGGCGGCGCCCGCCGACAGCAGGACTCCGGCCTTGGTGGCCTCCTCCATGAACTCCCCCATCCTGGCCATCAGCTCCGGGGTCGGAGGCGGGATCGGGATGGTCGGGTCGGCGAGGGTGTAACAGAGGTACCGCATGGTCGTGCTCCTGTTCCTTGGTAGGGCTGCGGCCTGCGCCGCGGGCTTCCTTTGCTCACACGTCGAACGCCGCGGGCCCGAATCGACACGTGGCCAGAAATTTTTCCGAACGCCAGAAATCTTTCCGAACGGGCGTAGCGGGGGCGGGGAACATCGGCCGGGCTGCTAGCGTTACCAACCGTGGCGGCACGGATGCCGCCTTTTTCGCGGGCACACGGCCCGCGTGGTCGCTTGTGTGAGCAGTCCGCTGGTGGGCGAAACATGATTCGCCGCTGTCGTCGACGTCTCTGACATGACGCGGCCCCTTACCAGCGATGGAGTTCATGCATGCCTGACAATGCAAGGCGACGGCGCGCGCCTGCCCGCACCCACGGCCCCCGTGGGGAGCAGGAGGCCTGGCCGCCGTAGCGGCCAGCCCGCACGCCGCCGGGGCGAGCCTACCGGCGGCCCCGCCCGGCGGGGCAGTGGCGGCCCGGCGCGCCGGGGCGGACGGCCGTCCCGGCCGGTGCGGCCCCCGCAGGCCGACCCGTACGCCGGGCTCGACCGCGCCCTGTCCGACGCCGCCGCCCAGCCCGCGCCCGCGACGGCGTTGTTCGGCGAGCTCGGCCTGCCCGAGCGGCTGATCAGCGCGCTCGCGGCGCGGAACATATCTGAGCCGTTCGCGATCCAGGCGCGGGCACTGCCGGACGCGATGGCCGGGCGGGACGTGCTCGGCCGGGCGCAGACCGGCTCGGGTAAGACGCTCGCGTTCGGCCTGCCGATGCTGACCCGGCTGGCCGGCGCTACCGGCCAAGGGCGCGGCAGGTCCTAAGGAGGCACCGCGGGGCCTGGTGCTGGTGCCCACGCGTGAGCTGGCCCAGCAGGTCGCGGACGTGCTCACGCCGCTCGGCCGCAGCGTCGGCGTGACCGTGACGACGGTCTACGGCGGCGTGCCGTACGGCCGCCAGATCACCGCGCTGCGGAACGGCGTGGATATCGTCGTCGCGACCCCGGGCCGGCTGATCGACCTGCTCGACCGGGGCGCGTGCACGCTCGGCAGCGTCGAGATCACGGTCCTGGACGAGGCCGACCACATGGCCGACCTCGGCTTCCTGCCCGCGGTGACGCGCATCCTGGACGAGACCCCGGCGGGCGGCCAGCGGCTGCTGTTCTCCGCCACGCTGGACCGACGGGTCGGGCAGCTGGTGACCCGTTACCTCAGCGAGCCCGCGCTGCACGCGGTGGCGCCGCAGGCGGAGACGGATAGCGTGGCCGAGCACAGCGTGCTGGTGCTGGACGCCCAGGACAAGCTGCCGGTGGCGGCGGAGATCGCCAGCCTGGCCGTCCCGGACCCTGTTCTTCGTCCGGACCAAGCACGGCGCGGACCGGCTCGCCCGGCAGCTGAGCAAGGCCGGGGTGGCCGCCGAGGCCATCCACGGCAACCGGAACCAGAACCAGCGGCAGCGCGCGCTGGACGCGTTCGCGGCCGGCCACCCGCGGGTCCTCGTCGCCACCGACGTCGCCGCGCGCGGCATCCACGTCGACGACGTGGAACTGGTCGTGCACTTCGACCCACCGAACGACCACAAGGACTACCTGCACCGGTCCGGCCGGACGGCCCGCGCCGGGGCGTCCGGGCTGGTGGTGTCGCTGGCTGAGGAAGGGCAGGTCCGGGAACTGAAGCGGATGCACGACGCGGCGGGCGTGGACGCCCCACGGCACCACGTCGGCGTGGGGCATCACCTGGTCCGGGAGATCGCGACGACCGGCACGCCGGTCCCGCCCGCTCCCGCGCCGAAGGCGGCCCCGCCGGCCGGAAGCCGGGGCGGGAAGCGGAGGCGCCCGTACGGCGGCAGTACGGTGGGCGACCGGACGTACGCACCTCGCCGTGACGGCCAGCCGCGAGGCGCAAAGCCACGCCGCGCCCCACGCGGAGGGGCAGTGCGCGGCGGCCAAAGTAACTAAGCCGGCAGCTAGGCGCGGCTGGCTAAGCGGCGCTGCTGGGCTTCCGCGATGGTGAGCTCGGCGGCGGGGTCGGCGTCGAGACGGTCGTCGGGGATCGGCGCCCCGCTGCGGACGGAACGGCCGTAGGTGCCGTCGTCCAGCCGCTGGAGCGCCCGGCCGATCGCGGCCAGCCGGTCGCGCAGCCGGGCCGAGACCGCGTTGGCCATGTCCCCGGCGGTCAGGGTCTGCGCGGGGTCGGCGATGTCGCCGGGCTCGTCCTCGGCTTCCCGGTTCTGCCGCGCCTCCGCCTCGGTCTCCTGGAGCAGGCTCTCCACCTCGGCGCGCTCGGCGGTCAGCCGGGCCCGGGCCTGGTCTTCATCCATGCGTCCCCCTCATGCCGGCCGGGTTCCCGTGTGCCGAGGTAGGACATATACCACAGTGCTGCCGAGCTGCGGGAGGGTCCAACGGCCGGGTAATGCGGGCGTAAGCGGCGCCAGCACGGGCGCCGGTGCGGCAGGCTGGGCGGGTGAGCCTGCCGTTTCCCGAACCGACCGCGCCGGCCGCGTCGCGGGCCGAGGTCTTCCTCCGTTACCTGGACTACTTCCGTTCCCGCCTGGTCAGCAAGCTCGAAGGGCTCCCCGGCGGTGAACTGCGCCGCAGCCGGCTGCCGTCCGGCTGGGCACCGATCGAGCTGGCCAAGCATCTGTCCTACGTCGAGATGCGCTGGCTGGAGTGGGGCTTCGAGGGCCGTGACCAGCCGGACGTGTGGGGCGACAGCGACCGCAAGGACGGCCGCTGGCACGTCGGCCCGGACGAGACGCTGGCCGATCTGGTGGCGGCGCTGGACGCGCAGGCCGCCAGGACCCGGGCCATCGTCGCGGCGCACGACCTGGCCGATACCGGCCAGCCCGGGGACCGATGGGACGGCGCCGACCCTCCCGCGCTGGAGCGGGTGCTGTTCCACCTGCTGCAGGAGTACGCGCGGCACGTCGGCCAGCTGGACATCGTAAGCGAGCTGGGCGGCGGGCCGGTCGGGGAATAAGGAGGGCCGGCAGAGCGCGTCCCGGATCAGCGTGGCCAGCCCCTCCGGCCAGACCGTCTCGGTCGTGCTGTCCAGCTCCGGCAGGGTCCACCAGCGCCAGGCGGCGATGCCGTCGGTGGCGTGCATCGCGTCGACGCCCTTGATCTCGCGGCCTGCGGGCCCGGTCCGCGCCAGGTACAGCCGTTCCCGCTGGTGCACCAGGCGGCCCGAGTATTCCATCGTCCAGGCGCGGCGGAGCACCTCGGCGCCCAGCTGGATGTCCGTCCAGCCGGTTTCCTCGGCGAGCTCGCGGAGCGCGGCGGCCGGGAAGTCCTCGCCATCGTTCAGCCCGCCGCCCGGGGTCGTCCAGTGGCTGCCGTTCGGCGGGCCGTCGTCGTAGCGCATCAGCAGCACGCGGTCGTCCGGGTCGAGCAGGACGACCCGGGCCGCCAGCCGCACAGGGAGCCCGTTCATGCCGTCCATTGTGCCGTTTTGAGACCGGGGCCGGACAGCCACGGTGCGAGCATCGACGCTATGGCCGGGACAAACGCTGCCTCGTCGCAGGCACAAACCGTGGCGCTGGATCTGCCGTCCGCGCGGATGCTGGCCGATCAGATCTCGACCATCCAGGATCTGCAGTTCGTGATGGAGTGCTGCAAGCGGCTGCTGACCGAGCTGGTCAAGCCGGATGACGAGCGCGAGCCGGTGGTACCGCAGGCGCTCTGGTCGGCCGCGCTGATGGCCTACGACCGCTGCTTCACCAAGGGCAAGCGGTTCGGGCTCACCGCCGACGACGTCCGCAGCCTGCCGCTCGAGGGCCAGGTGCTGAAGTTCCACAGCTGGATCGTCGACGAGCGCAACCAGCTGGCCCGGCACCCGGCCGACCCGTACGACGTGGCCCGGGTCGGGGCCGTGCTGTCCGGCCCATCCGGCGGCCAGGGCGAACGGCGGGTGGAGGGGATCACCGTGCTGTCGGCCAGCCATATCCTCGTCGACGGGGCCGGGGTGCGGCAGCTGGGGGCGCTGGCGTCCGAGCTGGCCAAGCAGACCGCCGAGAAGGCGCAGAAGCAGGAGAGCGCCGTCCTGGCCGATGCGCAGAAGATCAGCCTGGACAAGCTCTACGCGCTGCCGCCGCTGCCGGTGGGCGCCCCCGGGGACGACGCCGGCGACGAGGAGGAACCCGGCGCCTAGCGGCCCGCGTCGGCCATTTCCTGGACGGGATAGTGGCGGGCCAGCCAGTCGTGCAGCAGGGCCAGCCGGGAAGCGTTGCCGTCGTGGCCCGCGATGACCGGCGCGGAGTTGTACGGGCTGGCGTCGGAGCTGCGCCGCAGCTTCACGTAGAGGCCGGACGCGTCGATCGCGTAGCGCTCCATGTCGTCCTGCAGCGCCCCGATCACGGTAATGTTCCGGTCCCGGCCGATCCGCTCGAACAGGGCGACGGCCTCGGTGCGGTGCTGCTTGCCGAGGTTTCGCCCCAGCTCGTCGAGGACCAGTAGCAGCGGCCGGTCGGTCCCGCCGGCGAGGGCGGCGGCGCAGACCAGCTTGACCGCCTTCTCGTCCATCTGGGCGGTGTTGCCCCGCAGGTTGTAGGGCGACATGCGCTGTCCCTCGGCGCGCCGCCACTTGGGGGTGACGGTCCAGCGCCACGGCTTGTCCGGCTCGGCGGGCGGTTCCGGCTCGGGGAAGTCCAGCGTCGCACCGTAGCCGCCGTACTCCTCATCCAGCCGCCCGAACTGCGCGGCGACCTTCTTCAGCTTGGCCTTGATGCCCTCGGCCACGGACGCGCGGTGCGCGGCGGCGGCCTGGGCCGCCTCGGCCAGGCCCTTGCGCGCCGCCGCCAGGTCGGCGGTGCGGTCGGCCCGCTGGCGGGTAATCCGCTGCCGCTGGTACTCGTCCTCCTGCTCGGTCTGCGCCAGGTACGTGCGCAGGGCCCGGTGCAGCGCCGGGACCTCCTGGGCGCCCCAGCGCAGGTTCCCGCGCAGGCCGGCGATCTCGCGCGGGATCTCCTCCTCCGGCGTACCGCGGGGGAAGCACCTGGTGAGCACGCGGTCAAACTCCGCGCAGCAGGCGGCGGTCCACTGCGTCTCGTCCCAGGTGGCCTGCTTGCCGCCGAGCGCGAGCAGGTGGCTCCGCGCCTCGGCGACCGTGCCCCCGAACGCGGCCAGCCGGGCGTCCAGCCCGATCGCGGCCTGGCGGGCGGTGAGGCCATCGCGTTCGGTGACGTTCCGGTTCTGCAGGTCCTCTAGCAGGCCGGCGTCGGCGCGGAGACGCACCCCCTGCTCGGAGCGGGTCTGCACGGCGGCGAGCATGGCGGCGTGCTGCTGCCGCGCCGTCCGCACCTCCGGCTCCAGCCTGGCCCGCTGGGCCGCCAGCTCACCGAGCCGCTCCCGCAGGCCGGCGATGTCCTCCCACAGCCGTTCCGCTTCCTCCGCGGCCCGGGCGGCGGTGATCCGGCCGCGCGCCGCCGACAGCTGCCGGCGGGCGCGGGAGACCGTTTCCCCGGCCTCGCGCAGCCGCCCGGCGGCCGCCTCGACCCGGCCCCGGGCCTGGTCGACCCGGGCGGCACGGCCGGTCAACGGGCTGGCGAAGCCGCCGGCGACCCAGACCCCTGCGGCCGTGTCGACCGTACCCTCGTCCATTGAGCCTGCGCCGCCGCCGGCGCGGGCGGCCAGGGAGGCCAGGAACCGGCCCAGCGGGAACCGGTCGTCGGCCCCGCCGGGCAGGCCGGCTCCGGGCACGTCCGCTCCGCCAGCCGCGGGCACATCAGCCGCGGGCGCATCGGGTGCATCGGCGAGGACCAGCGTCGCGCCGGGCAGGCCGGCCAGCAACCCGCGGGCGCGGGCGGCGTCGGCCGCGGCGACCACGACGGCCTCCCGGTACGGGTACAGCCGCGCCTCCCACCGGTCACGCTGCGCGGCGGTGACGGTCACGCTGTCCAGCAGCGGCACGGCGGTGACCCCGCCGGCCCGGAGGCGCTGCAGCGGGCCGCCGGCCACGTCGTCGCCGTCGGTGGCTTCGGCCAGGCCGGTCTCGGCGCCGGCGAGCTCCTGCTGGCGGGCCCCGCGCGCCTGCAGTGCGTCCTCCAGCCGGGCGTTGGCTTCGGCCGCCTCGGCCTCGGCCTGGCCCGCGTCGCGGCCGTCGGCCGCCCGGGCCTCCTCCTGGCGGGCGGTCCGCAGCCGGGTCTTCTCCTCGATGTCGCGGACCGTGGTCCGCTCGTCGACCTCGAGCGCGCGGTCACGTTCGGAGATCTCCTTCCACGCATCCTCGGCGGCGGCGCAATAGGCCTGGAATGCCTCATCGCTGCGCAGGTCCCGCAGCTGGTCACGGAGCTGCGCGAGCTCGGCGGCGCGCGTCTCCCACTCGGTTTCCAGCCGGGCCAGCCCGGCGCCGATGTCGTCGAGCTGGTCGCGTCCGTCCACGACCAGCCGGGCGCTGCGGCCCTGCCACAGCGCGGCCGCCTGCTCGATCGCGGCGCGGGCCCCGGCCCGCTGGGCGATGCCCGCCTCGGCGATCCGGGCCTCGGCCTCCCACCGCTCCAGGTCGGCGCGGGCCCGCTGCTCCTCCTCCCGCCGGGCGTGCTCGGTGGTGCGGGTGGCGCGTTCCTGCTCCATCTCCCGGTCGATCCCGGTCAGCGCCGCGATCGCGTCGAAGATGCGCGCCGGGCTGAGCTCGTTGAGGGGCTGGGCGAGCAGGTTCGCGGTCGCGCTGGCGCGCACCGAGGTGGACAGGAACGACACGCACCGCACGTGCCGGCCGTACAGCGCCTGGCCGAGCCGGTTGGCGTGGATGTCGTGCCGCCCGTTGCGGCGGGGCAGTTCGGCCCACATGCCGTCCGCGGCGGCCACCCGGCCGGCGTCGCTCGCCCCCGTGGGCACGTACAGCTCACCGGCCCAGCGCAGGTCGATGTACGGCGCCTTGCGGTTGATCCGCAGCCACACGGTCAGCGCGGAGCCGGTGAGCTCACCGGCCGCGGCCGCGTCCGGAGCGGTGAAGACGCCGATGATGTAGCCGTGGGCGGCGTTGCCCCAGCGGCCGTCCTGTGCCGCGATCTCCGCGGTGAACAGCAGCTCGGCCGCGTCCGGCGCGCCGCTGCTCCACCGCCACTGCTCATCGCCGGACAGCAGGCTGATCCCGGCGATGAAGGAGGATTTCCCCGCGCCGTTGGAGTCCTTGGGGCCCTGCCCGGCCACGGTGACCAGGCCGCCGGAGACCATCGGCACCGGGTGAGCGGACAGCCGGGAAATATTGATCATCTGGATGCCGGCCAGCACGCGGGCGCCGACCACGTCGGTGGCTTCCTGATCGCCATCCGGCAGGTACAGGGCGTCCTCGGTCACGAATGCTCCTTTTCGTGCGTGCTGTTTTCGTGGGAGCGCCGGCGCCGGATCGCGGCGGCCAGTGGGGTGTCCGGTCCCGCGGCCAGGATCAGCTCCTCCTGCAGGCGGCGGCGCGCGGCCTCGGTCAGCCGGTGGAACTGCGGGCCCGGCAGGTAGGCGGGGCCGTGCGCCCCATTCCCGGGTCGCAGCCGGGCCGGGACGACCCGGACCAGCCCGGCGGCCCGCAGCCGGCCCAGGCTCTGCCGCAGCTCACCGCGCGGTAGCTGGGTGCGGCGCTGCAGTTCCTCCACCGGGGTCGGGGTGCCGTCCACCCACGCGTCTCCCGCCAGTGTCCCCTCGGTGCGGGGGATCGCGACCGAATGGATCAGTACCAGGGTGAGCACGGCGCGGTCCGTTACCGGGAGCGCGTGCTGCCCGCCCCCAATCTGCCGGGACGCCGTCAGCCGGGCCGCGATGTCGTCGCGGTACCCCGACGTCCACCGGCCGGGCCCGGCCCGGACCAGCGTCCGGCCGATGAGGTTCAGCATCTCCTCGACGCTGCGGCGCAGCGTGGCGTCGTGCAGCGCCGTGGCCACGGCCTCCGGGACCGGTTCGGGGCTGTTCTCCACCGCGGCGAACGCGGCCAGGATCTCGTCCCGGTGCCGTTCACTCAGGTCGGCCAGCACCGGTTCAAACAGGGAGGTCACGGTCGCGGCTCCGGCGGCTCCGGCGGCTCAGCCGGCCCGGCCGGCCCGGACGGCTCGGCGGGGTCAGGCCCGGCGGCTTCGGGGGCATCCGGCTCCTGGCGCAGGGCGGGCATCACCGACGTCCGTTCAGGGGCATGAATTGACCGCCACAGCTGCCGCAGCGTCGCCAGATCGCTGCTGCTCCACAACGCGACCCGCGGCCCCAGCCGGACGGCGCCGGCCGTCGTCCCAGCGCGCCCAGCCAGCCTGGTCCAGGCGGCGCAGCGCGGCCACGGCGGCCCGGCGGTGCGCCGCGTCGTCGCGCGGCCCGGTGACCTCGCGGAACACGGCGAGCACGTGCCCGGACCCGGCGCTGACGCCGGGCCATACCGGGGTCAGCGGGTCCTCCCAGCAGCACCGCAGCACGGCGGCGAGCATCCGGGCGGTGTCGTTGGGCTGCTCCAGCAGCGGGCCGGGCAGCCCCATCTCGGCCAGCACCCGGGCGTCGGCGGTCTGCGGCACCTGCGGCACCAGCCAGGCCCCGCCCGGCCCGGCACCTCCGGCATCCGCGAGCTTGATCATCCCGTTCGGCGCCGGTGTCCCGGCCGGGACCGGCAGCGGGCCGGCGGACCGGGCGCGGGCCCAGGCCAGCGCCGTCTCCCCGGCGGCGGTGTCCCCGGCGGCGGTGTCCCTGGCGGCGGTCTCGCCGGCGGTCACGGCGCGGACCGCCGGAACTGCCCGCGGGTGACCCACGCCGTCGGGCCCGCGGGCGCGGCGGGGCCGGCCACGTCAAGGGCCTCGTCCCAGGTCAGGGCGTACGGCAGGGCCGGATCGTGGTGTGCGGCGGTCATCTGCGCGAGGACCCGCCGGGCGCTGGCCCAGTCCGGGGCCGCGCGCAGCAGATCCGCCACCTCGGCCGAACCGGACGAGCCGAGGAGTTCCTCCGCGGCGGCCCGGGTCTGGTCGGAGGCGCTGTCCGGGCCAGCTCCGGTGCCGGGGCTGGCATCGGCGCCGGAGTCCTGCGCCGGGCGCGGCGGCGGGTTCCGCGTCGTGTCGGGCTGGCCGCCGCTTTCGACGGCCTCGGTCATGGCCTGCGGGTCGAACCAGGGGGCGGGCGCGTCGAACACGAACGAGTCCAGCACCGCGCCGAGCCGCTCCGTGCTGGCCGTGCGCGCGAACGTCCGCCACTCCTCGGCCGGCAGCAGGCCCAGCGCCCGGGTGGTGCCGGCCCGCTCGATGAGCCGCGCCGCCGCGGCGTCGATCGCGTCCCGGTAGGCGGCCAGGCCGGAACGGAGCCACTGGCATTCGCGGTCCAGCTCGGGCCACCGCTGCAGGACGACCGCGTGCACCTGCTCCGCCCGGGCGATGAGCGCCTCGTTGCCCCACAGCAGCTGGGCGTTCTCCCGCAGCTGGGCCACATCCCCGCCGAGCGACATGATCGACAGCTCGTTGGCGATCAGCCGGAACACCTGGGTGAGCCGCGCGGCCGAGGTCTGACCATCCGCCATGGTGGCAGCCGGGGCGGAGACGTTCCGGTGCTCCAGCGACAGCAGCTCGTGCAGCTCCGACTGGCCGCCGCGCTCGGCGATCCGGCGCAGGAACAGCAGCATGATGTACGGGGCGAACGCGGCGCGGTAGTAGCGCTCGTTGGGGCGCTCGAAGACCTTGCTGATCGCGCCGTACGCCCGGAGCACCTCGAACCGGCGGCCGACGGTGGCCTCGGGGAAACGGCGGCAGGCGTTACGGACCTGTTCCTCGGTCAGCCCGTCACTGCCGGAGGCGGCGAACGCGCGGAAGATCGCCTCGTCGACGTCGAGCAGCTGCGGCGTCAGGATCATCTTCTCGGCCTCGCGGGCCAGCACCGCGAACGCCTGCCGGTAGATGCGCAGCACCGCGGCCTCGCCCGCCAGGTCATCCAGCCCCGGTTGCACGGCCGTCCCGTCGGCCATCGATTGCCCTCCCCCGCGTCTTTGAAAACCGGCGCCCTGTGAACCCGTGAAATTTCCCGGACTAGACGGTAGCGCCCCGGGGACGGCCCGGGCATGAAAACGGCCGGGCATGAAGAAGCGGGTGGCATATCGGGCCACCCGCTCTTCGTATCCGTGCTCTCGCTGCTATCTGGGCCGCCGGGGGCTGACGCACCAGCGGTCGAAACAAGGGCGGCACGTCTTGGTCAGCCGGTCGATGGCTGTATAGACGCCGCACCTGAAACAGTAATCGTCATACATCGTCATGCATCCGAGACTCTCGACCCTTCTTCGCTCATGTGTTCAGCGCTGCAGAGCCGAAAGTATTCCGCGTATGAGCCCCTGCTTTACGGTTCTTCAGCAGGGTTCTTCAGCCGAGCGTGAAGGGGTCCCGGGTGGTGCCGCTCAGCTCGACCCAGACGCTCTTGTTCTCGGTGTAGGCGTGCACGGCGTCGATGCCGTTCTCCCGGCCCATCCCGGAGGCCTTGTACCCGCCGAACGGCACGCTCGGCGCGACCACCCGGTAGGCGTTGATCCAGACGGTGCCCGCCTTGATCCGGGCGGCGACGCGGTGCGCGCGCCGCACGTCGGCGGTCCACACCGAGCCGGCCAGCCCGTACGGCGTGTCGTTGGCCAGCTTGATCGCCTCGGCCTCGTCGGTGAACGTGTACGCGGACAGCACCGGCCCGAAGACTTCCTCCCGGACGACGGTGGAGGCGGGCCCGACCCCGGTGAGCACAGTCGGCTGGACGAAGTAGCCGCCCAGGCGGTCGTCGGCCGCGCCGCCGTAGGCCACCTGGGCGCCCTCGCCGACCGCGGTCCGCAGGTAGCCGAGCACCTTCTGGTACTGGGGCCGGTTGGCGACCGGGCCCATCTCGGTGGCCGGGTCGTTCGGGTCGCCGAGCCGGATCCGGGACGCCCGGTCGGCGACCAGGCGGACGAGCTCGTCGTGCACGTCGGCGTGCACGATCAGCCGGGAGCCGGCCATGCAGGTCTGCCCGGTGGCCGCGAACACGCCGGCCACCACACCGTTCGCCGCGGCGGCCAGGTCCGCGTCCGGGAAGACGACCTGAGGGGACTTGCCGCCCAGCTCCAGGGTGACCGGGTTGAGGTTCTCGGCGGCCGCGTGGGCGACCGCGCGGCCGGTGGCCGTCGACCCGGTGAACGCCACCTTGTCCACTCCCGGGTGCCCGGCCAGCGCCGCGCCGACCTCCCGGGACTGCCCAGTGACGACGTTGATCACGCCGGGCGGGAAACCGGCCTCGGCGGCCAGTTCGGCGAAGCCCAGCGTGGACGCGGGCGCGTGCTCGGACGGCTTGATCACCACGGTGCACCCCGCGGCCAGAGCCGGGGCCAGCTTCCACGTCATCAGCAGCAGCGGCGAGTTCCACGGGGTGATCGCGGCCACGACGCCGACCGGCTCGCGGCGGGTGTAGACAAGGTAGCTGGGGTTGGGCGCGGGGATCTGCCGGCCTTCCAGCTTGTCGGCCAGCCCGGCGTAGTAGTGGTACCAGCCGCCCAGCCCGTTGAGCTGGCCGATCATCTCCCGGTACAGCTTGCCGGAGTCCTGCACCTCCAGCCGCGCCAGCCGCTCGGCGTTCAGCGAGATGAGGTCGCCGAGCAGGCGCATCAGCCGGGACCGGTCGAACCCGGTCAGCTCGCCCCATTCGCCGTCCAGCGCGGCGCGGGCCGCCTGCACCGCGGCGTCCACGTCCTCCGGGCCCGCGTCGGGAATGACCGCCCACGGCCGGCCGGTGTACGGGTTCTCGGACTCGAAGGTCCGGCCGGAGATCGCATCGGCGGCCTTCCCGCCGATCAGCATGCGGAACTGCTCCAGTTGCTCGCTCACGGCTTGCCCTCCTGGCCGGCCTGGTTGGCTGTCACCACAGCTATTCAGCCCCCCACCCCAGGCGGCGTCAACCCGGTCCGGGTGTGCAGAATGAGACAGTCACGGGCTGGGAGGGCCGACATGAGGATCGCAGTGATCGGGACGGGCCACATCGGCGGCACGCTGGGCGGCAAATGGCGGGCGGCCGGGTTCGACGTGGTGTACGGCTCGCGCAAGGGCGAGGGGGAAGGACCAGGCGGCGCCCCGCTGGTGCCGATCGGCGACGCGATCGACGGCGCGGACGTGGTGGTGCTGGCCATCCCGGGCGGCGCGGTGGCGGACACGATCAGGCCGCACGGCCCGGCGCTGAGCGGCCGGATCGTCGTCGACGCCACGAACAACATGACCGGGCCGGTCCCCGACGCCCGCGCGGCGATCACCGGAGCCGTGCCGGAGGTCCGGTACGTCCGCGCCTTCAACACCCTCGGCTGGGAGAACTTCGCCGATCCGCCGGCCGGCGCCGCGCTGTTCTTCGCCGCCGAGCCGAGCGCGCGGGACACGACCGAGGAGCTCATCCGCGCGGTGGGCCTGGAGCCGGCCTACGTCGGGGACGAGAACGCGGTGGGCATCGTGGACGCGCTGCTCCCGCTGTGGTTCGCGCTGGTCAAGCTCAACGACGGCAACCGCCGGGTCGCCCTGAGCATCGTCCGGTAAGGACGGCCCGGACGGCATGTCGACTCGGAGGCCGGCCGCCACCGCGGCCCCGGCAAGGCGCTTGGGCGCGTTCCCGGCGCATTACACGGCTAGTGGGAGTGGCGGCCGAGGTAGGCGAGCTGGGGGACGAAGGACGCCGCGTTGACGGTGCCGACTCCCGACGCCAGGTCGTACCCGGGGACGGCGCTGAAGCCGTTGACCGTGTACAGGTGGTTGTTCTGGGTGAACGACACCGTGTTGTTGCCCCTGGTGATGTCGACGATGCCGCTGGCGCGGGCGGCCGACATCGCGTACAGGTAGGGGTTGATCAGGCCGAGCCGGTGGCCCGCGACCTGGTCGGCCAGCGCCACGATGCCCGCGAACAACGGCGTCGCCTCGCTGGTGCCGCAGACCGGGTACCAGCCGGGTGTCTGCCCGCGGAAGCTCTGGTAGATGTCCACCGCCCCGTTGCAGGCCGCGCTCATCGAGATGTCCGGGACGCCGCGGCTGCGGCCGACGATGGACGACACTGCGTTCTGATACCACGGGCGGCCGAAGATGATGGACTTGCCGCCCCCGCCCGCCAGCGGGTTCGGGCCGGCGTCGCCGAAGATGTACTGCTGCGTCGCCTTGTTATAGGTGTCGTTCCAGGCGTTGTCCGCGGCGGTGTGCTGGCCGGCCGCGTTGAGGTGCAGCTGGGTGCCGCCCACGCCGGTCACCAGCGGGTCGCTGTCGGGCCACGAGGTCACCGGGTACGTGTAGTACGTCGACTCGTCCAGGCCGACGTCGGCGGCGCCGCTGTCACCGGACGCGGTGAGCACCGTGACATGGTGCGCGTACGCATTCGTGTAGGCGCCGCGCAGGGACAGCAGGGCAGACCGGTTCGGGAACGTCTGCTCGGTCGCACTGAAGCTCTGGCTGATCACGTCGCCGAGACCGTGGTTGATCACGTAGTTCTCGGCCGTGACGATCTGCGGGAATCCGGTCACGCCCTCGGTCTCCGACACCGGCGTCTCGACCAGCAGGATGTTCGCACCCGGCGCGATGGTGTGCGCGTACTCGACGTCGAGGGTGGTCTCCCCGGCCCAGCCCACCATGTCGGAGTTGTTCGGGTCGTAGGCCGGGACCCTTCCGGCCGGCTGAATAATGTTCAGCGCGGGGGGCGCGGGGAAGTGGAACGTCTGGTCGAAGACGCTCAGGTCATGGCGGATCGTCGGCGAGCCGAACGAATCCACGATCACGATCGTCGATTTGTGCCCGTTCACCCCGTGCACGAAAAGGGCCGGCAGGTTGTAGGCCTGCTGGACCTGGTTCGGCTCGTAACAGGCGATCTTGTAGTTCGCCTCGCAGTACGCGGTCGTGGGCGGGGCACTGCTCGCGCGCCCGGCCTGGGTGACGCCGGGCCGGATGACGACGTTGGCGCGGGGCGCGGGCGCCTTGGCGCCTGGCACCGGGACCGCCACGCCCACAGAGACCACGGTGGCGGCGGCGAGCGCGCAGGCCCCTGCGGCTACCATCACGGTTCGCGCCAGGCGCATGGCGATTCCCCCCGGTGACAAAAACGAGTATGGCTTCGTCAGCGCAAGCACCATAACACTCACGATCCAACTGCCGTTAGAGTCCCAGGGACGGCACGCTCGGTAATAAGGGGTGCCTATGCCCGGCGCGGCGCGGGCGGAGCAGGAACAGCACGGCCGCACCAAGCGCCCCGCCGATCTGGAACGGGCTCCCCACTGATCGTCAGCGCGTCAGCCACGTCGATGTTCCCGCGCCGGGCCGGTGACCACGTCCGGTCGCAGCAGCAACAGGCACACCACGAACACAAGCACACCAATGGGAACGCTGAGGAAGAAGATCCACCGCCAGCCGGGGGCCCGGGGGCGATGAGCAGCGGCGCGATCCAGGCCAGCCCGCAAGCGAGCGAGGAGAGCGCGAACAGGGCGAGGCCGGTCAGGAAGATGCGGCGGCGCCCGAAAAGGTCACTGGCGCGGCCGCCCGCAAGCAGCAGTCCGCCGAAGGTCCAGTCCGCCCAAGGTCAGGGCGTAGGCGCTCAGCACCGACTGGGCGCCGCTGGCGGGCAGGAGCAGGTGGTGCGCGCGTGGCGCCGGGCCTGCTGCTGTCTGCCGCCATGGAACGGCAGACAGCAGCCGCCCGCGTCAGTCATCGCTTGGGTCACTTGCGACCCGCGCAGTGCGGGCCCAGCGTGCCGTCCGTCGCCGGGCCCGCACTCACGGGCCCTACCAGTAATGCCGGCGACCACCGACCTCGCGGCCGATCGCACCGAGCAGAAGCAGGATGAGACCGATCACGAGGACGACGATACCGATCGTCCAGAGGATCGCGATCTTGAGCAGGAAGCCCACAATCAGAAGGATGAGACCTAGAATGATCATTTGTACTCCTGTGTCGCCTGTGGCAACTTACGCAATCTCAGCCGATTGCTGCCAGATGGCGTCTTCCCTCAGAAATCGAAGAGAAACGCAGGGGCGAAAATCGGCTTGCCGGATGGCCGCAGGAGTCTGGGCGGCACTTCCAGTATGCGTCAGCTCGGCGGGGACGCAAAACGCCAGGCCGGGCCGGGCGGCGGGTGGAGCGTCAGGCAGGCGGGGCGGCGTTGGCCACAACCTCGGCGCAGACGGCCGCGATCTTCCTGCGTTCCGCGCGGGCCTGCGCCCGGAGCTGCTCAAACGCGACCCGGGCCGGGATTGCGTGCCGTCCCATCAGCACCCCTTTGGCCTGCTCGATAATCCGCCGGGAATCCAGCGCTCCCTGCAGCTGAAGGGCGAGCGCTGAATTTTGCTGGCTCTGCATCATGCTGGCGATCAGCAGCGCGGCCAGGTCGGTGAAGGCGAGCAGGGCCAGCTCTCCCTCGGCGGACCAGGGCCGGGTCTGCTCCGAGACCACGGCCACGACGCCCACCGCGTCCTGGTTGTACGGCAGCGGGCTGGCCAGAACCGCGCGCACCCTGCGGGACACGGCTGCGTCGCTGAACTTGGGCCAGCGCTGATCCTGCGCCAGGTCCTCGACGCCGACCAGTTCCTTCTCCTCGAACGCGGCGATGCACGGGCCCTCGGCGTGCTGGATCTGAATCTCTTCCAGGTGCGCCAGCCGGTCGTCGGAGGCGGCGACGCTGCGCAGGTGCTGTTCGGCGTCGCACAGCATCAGGCCCGCGCCGTCCACGTCGAACATCGTGTGCGTAGTGTGCACGATCTCGTGCAGCGCGTCCTCTACCTGCATCTCCCCGAACCGGAATTTGCCGAGTTCACCCAGGGCCTCGCGCACTTCGTGCAGAGAGACATTCATCTAGCTAATTTCCTCATCTGAACGAACCTGGTCAGGTCCCCGGCGACGATGGGGGCAGAACCGACTCTAACCAGGAAAACGGGCGCCCGGGGACCGACCCGTCGGCTAGCTGGCCTGCGGTTCGGCCCGCTGCCCGCGCAGGCTGGGCAGGATGGCGCGCAGTTCGTCCCACGGGAACGCGGCGGCCCCCGGGGCTCCCGGCTGTGGCAGGCGGCGGGGATCCAGGATCAGCGTGATACCCCATTCGCGGAGCGCGGCGACGCTCCGCGCGAACACGGGGTGGGCGGCGAGCGCCGCGTTCGGCCAGGGCACCGCGACCATCGGCAGGCGCAGGCCGACGGCCTCATTCAGCAGGCCGAGGGCGAGGGTGTCGCTGATGCCCAGCGCCCATTTGTTCACCGTGTTGAAGGTCGCGGGCGCCACCACCAGCGCGTCCGGCGGGGGCAGGACGTCGGGCTCGTCAGGGCGCTTGTACCGGACGCGGACCGGGTGGCCGGTGAGCCCGGCCAGGTTCCCGGCGTCGATGAACTTGCTGCCGTCCGGCGTGGCGATCACGCACACGTCCCAGCCCTGGACCTGCGCGTCCCGGACGAACGCCGGGAGCTCGCCGGCCGGCGGGGCGCCGCACACGACGATGTAGAGGACGGGGCGCGTCTGCGCTGGCACCATCGTTCCTTCCGCTCGGATCGCCCACGGCCCGCTCGTAACGGCCGCAGTGCCCGACAGTCCTAGTGGCCGCCGGCCGTGGGAGCCGGCGGCGGCGCCGGCTGAGGAATGCACACTATGCCCTGGTCACGCCGGCACCCTGACCCGTTGATCACATCGTTAGGGCCACGCGGCCAGAATCGCGTCGCTGACCTGGCTGACGTGACGGCCCCGCGTGGCCCCGGTCGGGAGGTAGTTGGTCAGGTAGGCCATGACCACCCGGCGCCCCGGGTCGGCCCAGGCCAGACAGGTGTAGCTGCCATTGTGCCCGAACGTGTCCGGGCTGCTCGTCTGCCCCATCGGATGGCTGGTGCTGCGGCCGGGCGCCGGGCCGCCCAGCTGGAACCCCTGCGACCAGCGGATCCGGCGGCCGAGGAACTGGTCCAGGGCGCCGTCGCTGGACGGCCGGGTGGCCTCGGAAATCGCTGCCGGTTTCAGGATCCGGGCGCCGTCCAGTTCGCCGCCCTGCAGCAGGGCCTGGTAGAAGCGGGCCAGGTCGCGGGCGGTGGCGGAGATCCCGGCGGCGGGAATGACGGCCTGACGGGTACGGTGCCGGTTGACGACGGCGCGGGTCAGCCTGCCGACGGCACCGTCACCGCGGAGCGGCACCGCGCGGCGGCTGAGGTGCCGCGGAAGACCGAGGTAGAGGGCGGTGAGGCCGAGCGGGCGGAGGAATTCGGCGGCGAGGACCTCGCGGATGGGGGTTCCGGTCACGCGCTGGACGATTTCGCCGAGGATGAAGCCGTAGGTGAGGTAGTGGTAAGCCGGCACCTGGCCAGCCGGGTAACGCGCCCGCGCCCGCTCGATGTAGTGAACCGAACGCTCCCAGCTGGTCATGGCCAGCGCGTCCTTGACCATACTGCGCGCGACCGGCAAGCCGGAGCGGTGCTGGAGCACGTGCCGGATGGTGATGGCCTGCTTGCCGCTCAGCGCGAACTCCGGCCAGTGCGCCGCCACCGGGTCGTCGAGGGAAAGGGCGCCCTGCTCGGCGAGCCGGTGAACCAGCAGCGCGACGAACGGCTTGCTGGCCGAGAAGATCCAGAACAGGTCGTCCGGGCGGCAGCGGACGCTCCGGTCCAGGGCCACCCGGCCGTCCTGCAGCACGCAAAGCTGCGCCGACGCGCCGTGCGCTTCGACCAGCGCGAGCGCTCGGGTGAGGGCAGCCGGGTCGAAGCCAGAACCCATGCCGTCCAGCCTGCCACGGGCCTATCGGCGGGAGCAGGGCGGGCAGGTGGCGTAGCTGAACGTCCAGGCTTAGAGGCGGCGGGTCAGTGGGAGCGGGTGGCGAGGAGGAAGTCGCGGGTGGGGGGCGGGAGGGGCTTGAGGGCTTCGCGGAGGGTGACGCCGGAGAGCTGGTGGATGCGGGGCTCCAGCCAGGCGGCGACGAGGCCGGGGCGTTTCTTGGCGGTCTCGCGGAGGACCCAGCCGATGGCCTTGCGGATGAAGAACTCCTTTTCGGCCAGCATCTGGTCGGCGTAGCGGGAGAAGCGGCCGAAGTCCCCTGCCCCGCGCCGTAGCGGTACCAGGAGGGACAGCAGGGCCGACCGGCGGATCCAGAAGTCTTCGTCGGCCGCCCAGCGGTCCAGGACCGCGGCCAGCTCCGGGCAGCGCTCGACCAGGGTGCCCATCAGGTCGGCGGCGAGGCTGTCCACCAGGGCCCAGGTGCGCGCTTCGCGCAGCATCTGCTCGATGAGGGGGATGTCGGCGGGACCGAGCAGTCCCTGGTTCTGGATGAGCAGCATCTGGGCCGCCATCCGGCGCTCGAAGACCGGAGGATTCCACAGGGCAGCGGCTACGGAGACCAGCTCGTCGTGGGCCAGGCCCGGGCGGGCGCGGCACCAGGCGCGGACCGCGGCCCGGCTGGCGGGGACGCCGACGCCGAAGAACTCCAGGTCGCTCTTGAGGTAGGCCCGCTCGCTGACGGCCCGCTCCGGGTTGCCGCGGGCGCGCAGCTCAGCGGCGAGCGCGTCGGCTGCGGCTTCAGCGGCGGCCTGGGCCATGAGCACAGGTTGTCACGCCACGGGGCAGTCGGCGGGGCGGGGAGGTGGATGCGGCCGGCGCGGAAGATAGACGCGCCGGGGTCAGGTGTCCGGCCCGCTGCGCAGGCGGCCGGGCAGGAGGACGCCGGGGGCGAGCTGGCCGCGAACGTGGCCCGGGTACTGGACACGCTGGGGACCCTGGGCGCCTAGCCGATCGCCGGCCTGCCGGGGCTCCGGGCTTGCGGCCCGGCGCCGTCTGGTACGCAATTCCATGGTGCAATTTCGTTTTCTTCGCATACGCGGTGCAAATGGCGGGCGACAGCCGGTAGCGTGGAGATATGGCGCGCGGTGACACTCCGCACCTGGATGGCGAGCCGGACGGCGGGCCCGCCAATCAGCGCGAAATCCTGGCCCAGTTCGAGGCCGCGATCGCGGGAATGCGCACCCGCGAGATCCAGATTGGGCTGCGCCAGTTGCTCGCCGGGACGGTTCCGCCGCCGCACGCCCCGGGGAGCCGGGGTGAACAGGCCAGCGGTGAACGGGCCAGCGGGCCCGGTGGCGAGCAGGCCGAGGTGCCGGCGCCGGTGGCCGAACTGGTCCGTGCGGTCAAGACCGCCAGCGCACGGCGGCAGATGCAGCGGCTGGTCGGTGACGCGCAGCTGGCACGGCGGGTCCAGCTCGGCACCGGGACGGCGGCCCGGATGGTGCACCCGTACCGCTGGCTGCTGGACCGGGCCGGGCGACGCCGGCCTGCGGCTGACCGAGGCCGGCCACCTGCCGCCCGCCGAGGTTTCGGCGGCCGTACATGAGCTGAAGGTCCCGGCGCCGGGAGGTTGGCCGCGGGAGAACCAGGTGCCACGGGTGCGGCAGTTGCGCGAGTCGGCCCAGGCCATGGGCCTGCTGCGGAAGGAGCACGGGCAGCTTCTGGTGACCACGCGGGGCGCTGAGCTGCGGTCCCGTCCCGACGCGCTCTGGTGGCATCTGGCCGAACGGATGCCGCTGCGGTCCGCGACCGCGTGCGAGGTCCAGCCCGGGCTGATCCTGCTGGTGTGCGTGGCCGCGCGGTGTACCGACACGCTGAACGGGACGATCGCCCGCATGCTGAGCGCCATCGGCTGGATGAACAGTGACGGCGGCCCGCTGACCGGGGCCGAAGCGTCCCGGGCGACGGCGGGTACGCACGCCACGCTGCGGTGGCTGGGCGCCCTGCCTGGCGAGACACAGCCTGGCGAGACACAGCCTGGCGAGACACGGCCGAGGAGCCGGCGCACGCGCCCTGGCCGACGCCGGAGGGAGTGGCGTTCGCCCGCGCCGCGCTGCGCTGCTGGCCCTAGGCGGGGCGGTCGTTCTGCCACCGTTCGCGCAGCAGCCAGGCGGCTGCTTTCGGCTGGCGGTCGCGGGTGAACACGCCCTTGTGGTTGCCGCCGGGCCGGTGCACCGCCTGGGCGGTGGCGAAGTCAGCGAAATTCCACACGTGCTCCCCGATGACCTGCGGGATCCGGTGGAAGACCCGCAGCGACACGTCGATCAGCGCGACCTGGTAGTCCTCGGACCAGACAACGGGGGGCAGCGCGTGCAGCCCGGCCAGGGCGTCGGCGCCGAACTCCGTCACCACGATCGGCTTGCCATACCGCACCCAGGCCCGGAGCTCGTCCTCGAGCTGACGTTCGGCGGCGCGGAGATCGCCCGGGGTCTCGTACCAGCCGTAGTAGCGGTTCACGCAGATCAGGTCGAACAGGTCGGTCACCACGTCGGCCTCCGGCGGGGCCGTGGCCACGTTCGCGAAGCAGACCGGCCGGGTCTCGTCCAGCTCGCGCGCCGCGGCCACCAGCGGGGCGAAGTAGTCCCGCGCGGCCGGTTCCGCGGTGTCCGGCTCGTTCGCGATCGACCAGGCGATCACGCACGGGTGGTTGCGGTCCCGGGCGATCAGTTCCCGGATCGCGGCCAGGTGGGCCGCGGCCGCCCCGGTGCCGATCTTCTCCGGGGTGAACGTGCGCGCGCCCTGGTCGCCCATGTTGCCGAGGCTCAGGTGCAGCCCGACGGCGGGCGTCTCGTCGATGACGAGCAGGCCGTGCCGGTCGGCGTAGTCCAGGACCTCCTCGGCGTAGGGGTAGTGCGAGGTACGGAAGGAGTTCGCGCCGATCCAGTCCAGCAGCGCGAAGTCGCGGACCATCCGGGCGTCGTCGTGGCCCTTGCCGCGGAGGGCGGTGTCCTCGTGCATGCCGAAGCCGCGCAGCCGCACCGGCGCGCCGTTCAGCAGCAGGCGGTCCGCTGATACCCGGACCGTCCGGATGCCGACCGGGAGGGTGTACTCGTCCGTGCCGTGCATTACATCGAGCCGGTACAGATACGGGTCGCCCGGCTGCCAGGGCCGGGCGCCGGGCACGGCCAGCTCGCCGCCGGGGCCTTCCGCCCGGGCAACCACCTCGCCGGACGCGTCGCGCAGCACCACGGACGTCTCCGGGGCGGGGAGCGGCGCACCGGCGGTGCCGACGTGGTAGCGGACCCGGCCGGCGCCGGTCGCGGGGCGGAAGTCCGTGCTGACCGCGATGGCGTCGATGAAGGCCGGCGGGGTCGCGTACAGCCACACCGACCGGTGCAGGCCCGCGTAATTGAAGAAGTCGTGGAAGTAGCGCTGGGCCCGCTGGCCGCCGGCGCTGGTGGAGACGACGCCGGGCGGGATCGTCGCCATGGTCAGCTCGTTGCCGACGCGGATCGTCAGGCGCAGCGGCTCGCCGCAGCGGGCCAGTTCGGTGACGTCGGCCTCGAACGGGGTGTAACCGCCGGCGTGCTCGGCGACCTGCGTGTCGCCGGCCCACACCACGGCGTGATGGGTGGCCGCGTCGCAGCGCAGGACGATGCGCCGCCCCGCCCACGAGGCGGGCACGAGCACGTCACGCTGGTACCAGACGTCGCCCACGTGCTCGCGCTCGGCGGGGTCGGTGACGAGATCGTTATAGCTGGCCGGGACGGGCATTTCGCGGCCGCCGGGAAGCGTTGCCGTCCACCATTGCTGCGCCGTACCCTCCGCTGCGCCCGCGCCGACCGTATCGAAACGGAAACGCCATAGCCCGTCCAGCCGCAGATAATCGCGACTGCGGCTTTCCCGTGGCGTCAGCACCCGTGACCAACTCCTTACCTGACCAGCCTTGACAAGCTACTTAAGACACGCCTTAAATCAGACCATAAATTTAGTAGCCACGCCTCACAGAAGAGGAGCTACTGCCAGTGCGAATAATCCGAGTCTCCGCCGCAGCCGCGGCGGCTACTGCCGCGCTCACCCTCGCAGCATGCAGCAGCAGTACATCGACCGGCGGATCCGGCGGCGGTAACACCACGTCCACGACCCTCACCTACTGGGCCAGTAATCAGGGCGCGACCCTGCAAACTGACTACTCGGTCCTGAACCCTGAGCTCGCCAAGTTCAAGCAGCAGACCGGCATCACCGTCAAGCTCCAGGTGATCGGCTGGGCCGACCTGCTGAACCGCATCCTGGCCGCCACCACGTCCGGTCAGGGTCCCGAACGTCGTCAACATCGGCAACACGTGGTCGGCCTCGCTGCAGGCTACGGGCGCGTTCCTGCCGTTCAACGGGAGCAGCTTCTCTCAGGTCGGCGGGGAGAGCAAGTTCCTCACCTCGGCCCTCGGCTCCACCGGCGCGGCGAGCCAGCCGCCGGCCGCGGTCCCGATCTACTCCCTGGCCTACGGCCTGTACTACAACAAGGCGCTGTTCCAGGCGGCCGGCATCGCCAGCCCGCCCACCACGTGGGATGAGCTCGTCGCGGACGGCAAGAAGCTCACCCACGGCGGCAACTACGGCCTCGCGGTGGAGGGCGCCAGCATCCCGGAAAACATCCACAACGTCTTCGTCCTGTCCAAGCAGAAGGGGGGCAGCTTCTTCGACACGTCCGGCAACCCGACCTTCACGACTCCCGAGAACGTGGCGGCCGTGCAGCAGTGGGTTAATTTCATGGCCACCGACAAGATCGTCAATCCGGGCGACGCGGAGTACGACAAGAACCAGTCGATAGCCGACTTCGCCAAGGGCAAGGCGGGCATGCTGCTGTGGCAGGCGGCAGGCACCACGCTCAAGGCGGACGGCATGGCCCCGGATGCGTACGGCGTGGCCCCGGTCCCGGTCGAATCGGGCACGCCGAGCCCGGCGAACCCGGACAGCATGGTGGCCGGCATCAACATGGCCGTGTTCAAGGACTCCAAGAACCAGGCGGCCGCGCTCAAGTTCGTCAACTTCATGACGAGCCAGGCCGAGCAGGTCAAGATCAATGGCGAGTACGGCTCCATCCCGCCGGTCAAGTCGGCCCTGTCAAACCCGGCCTTCGCCACCCCGGAGGAGACCGTGCTGCGCAACGTGCTGGGCACCAGCGCGGTAGCGCTGCCCCAGGTGCCGAAGGAGTCGCAGTTCGAGACGGCCGTCGGCACCGCGGTGAAGAACCTGTTCGCCGACGCGGCATCCGGGAAACCGGTCAGCGCCGCGACCGTGAAGGCCGAGTTGTCCAGCGCCCAGCAGCAGATGCAGGGCTAAAGGCGGCTTCGTGACGGTCAGTACCCGCCGCGACGCGCCCCCGGCCGGCTCCGACGCCGGCCGGGGGCGCGGGCCCGCGCCGCAGCCCCGGTCGGTGCGTCTGCTCAACAAGATCCGGAAGGGCGGCCTGCCGTATCTGCTCCTGCTGCCGGCCCTGCTCCTCGAGATTCTGGTCCACTTCATCCCGATGATCTTCGGCATCATCATCAGCTTCAAAGAGCTCACGCTGTTCTTCATCCGCAACTGGACGAGCGCGCCGTGGGCCGGGCTCGGCAATTACCGCGTCATCGTGGACGTGCACGGCGCGATCGGCAGCGCCCTGCTGCACTCGTTCTTCGTCACCTGCGGCTTCACCGTGCTGGCGGTCGGGTTCTCGTGGCTGTTCGGAACGGTCGCGGCCATCCTGACCCAGGACAGCTTCCGCGGCCGGGGCCTGATGCGCACGATCTTCCTCACGCCGTTCGCGCTGCCGGTCTACGCCTCGGTCATCATCTGGTCGTTCATGTTCCAGTACAACAACGGCCTGGTGAACGAACTGCTGCACAACGTGCTCGGCATCACCAGCAAGCCGTCGTTCTGGCTGATCGGGCACAACAGCTTCTTCGCGCTGGTCATCATCTCGATCTGGCGCAACTGGCCGTTCGCGTTCCTGTGCGTGATGGCCGGCCTGCAGGGCATCCCGCGCGACCTGTACGAGGCCTCGGCGATCGACGGGGCGGGCATCTGGCAGCAGATCCGGAAGATCACGATGCCGTCGCTGCGGGCCGTCAACCAGGTCCTCATCCTGGTCCTGTTCCTGTGGACCTTCAACGACTTCAGCACGCCGTTCGTGCTCTTCGGCGCGTCCGCGCCCGCTCCGGCCGACGTCATCTCGATCCACATCTACCAGGCCTCGTTCATCGACTGGAACTTCGGCGAGGGCTCGGCGATGTCGGTGCTCATGCTGATCTTCCTGCTCCTGGTGACCGCTGTGTACCTGGTGGGCACGTCCCGCAGGAGGAACAATGCGTAGGCGCGGGCTGATGGCGCCGCCGCCGTCCTTCATCTGGACGCGGCGCATCGTGCTCACCCTGCTGACCGTGTTCGCGCTGGTCCCGGTGTACGTGATGGTCAGCAGCTCACTCAAGCCGCTGCAGGACGTGACCAGCACGTTCCGCTGGATCCCGTCGCCGCTGACCCTGGCCCCGTACCACGACATCTGGTACACGGTGCCGCTCGCCCGGTACTTCCTGAACTCGCTGATCGTGTCCAGCGTGGCCGCGATCGCGAGCGTCGCGGTGGCCATCTTCGCCGCCTACGCGGTGAGCCGCTACATGTTCCGCGGCAAGCGCGTGTTCACTACGGCGGTGCTGTCCACCCAGATGTTCCCGGGGATCCTGTTCGCGCTGCCGCTCTTCCTGATCTTCGTCAGCATCGGGAACTCGACCGGGATCCCGCTCTACGGCTCGCGCACCGGCCTCATCATCACCTACCTCACGTTCTCCCTGCCGTTCGCGATCTGGATGCTGGCCAGCTACTTCGAGTCGGTGCCGCGGGCGCTCGACGAGGCCGCGCTGGTGGACGGGTGCGGGCCGGTCCGGGCGCTGTTCCGCGTGGTCATCCCGGCCGCGCTGCCCGGCATCATCGCGGTCACCATCTACGCGTTCATGACCGCGTGGGGCGAGGTGCTGTTCGCGTCGGTGATGACGAACAACGCCACCCGGACGCTGGCCGTCGGGCTGGCCGACTACTCGACCCAGAACAACGTCTACTGGAACCAGATCATGGCCGCGTCCCTGGTCGTGAGCGTGCCGGTGGTCGCCGGATTCCTGCTCATGCAGCGTTACCTGGTGGCCGGCCTGACCTCCGGGGCGGTCAAGTGAGCCCTGGGCTTTCCCAACAGAAAGGCGGTCGATGGACCACCTCAGCGTGCTCCCTACCAACTTCACCTGGGGCGTAGCGACCTCGGCCTATCAGATCGAAGGCGCGGTCCGCGAAGACGGCCGGTCCCCCTCGATCTGGGACACCTTCTCCCACGCCCCGGGCAAGGTGGCCGGCGGTGACACGGGGGACGTCGCCTGCGACCACTACCACCGGTGGCCCGAGGACATCGGGATCATGAAGGACCTCGGCGTCGACGCCTACCGCTTCTCGATCGCCTGGCCGCGAGTCGTGCCCGGGGGCTCCGGGCCGGTCAACCAGGCTGGCCTCGCCTACTACGACCGTCTGGTGGACGCGCTGCTCGACGCGGGCATCCGGCCGTTCCCGACGCTGTACCACTGGGACCTGCCGCAGGCCCTGCAGGACCGGGGCGGCTGGGCGTCGCGGGAGACCGCGTTCCGTTTCGCCGACTATGCCACGGCGGTGGCCCGGGTGCTCGGTGACCGGGTGAAGGACTGGGCCACGCTGAACGAGCCGCGCTGCGCCGCGTGGATCGGCAACCTCGAGGGACGGCATGCGCCCGGCCTAGCTGACATCGATGTCGCCGTGCCCGTGTCCTACCATCTGCTGCTCGGGCACGGCCTGGGCGCGCAGGCCGTGCGGGCCGCCGTGCCGGACGCCCGGATCGGCATCGTCAACGTGATGCACACTTGCGAGCCCGCCAGCGACCGCCGCGAGGACATCGAGGCGACCGCGCGTTACGACGGGCACGTGAACCGGTGGTGGCTGGACCCCATCCACGGCCGCGGCTTCCCGGCGGACATGCAGAAGATCTACCGGGTTGGCCTGCCCGAGCGGCCGGGCGACGCCGAAACCATCGCCACCCCGCTGGACTGGGAGGGCGTGAACTACTACTCCCCCACCATCATCCGCGACGACCCGCGCGGCGGTGTGCCGTACGCGCGCGAGATGGCGCCCGACGGCGTGCCGAAGACCATGCTGCAGTGGGAGATCCGGGCGGCCGGCCTGGAGCAGATCCTGGTCCGGATGGCGACCGAATACGGGGTCCGCTCGCTGTACGTCACCGAGAACGGCTCGGCCTGGGCCGACCGCATCACCCCGGACGGGCAGGTGCACGACCAGAGCCGGGTCCGTTACCTGGAGGAGCACCTGGCCGCGTGCGGCCGGGCCGCGGCGCGCGGGGTCCCGCTGGCCGGGTATTTCGCCTGGTCGCTGCTGGACAACTTCGAGTGGGACTACGGCTACGACGCGCGGTTCGGCCTCGTCTACGTCGACTACCCGACGCAGCGGCGGACGCTGAAGGACAGCGGCCGCCGGTACGCGGACATCATCACCTCGCACCGGCAGCGATCCTCGGTCACGGCCCCGGACGGCGGCCCGAGGTAGGACAGGTGGTCGCCCCGCCGGGTAGGGACAGGCGCCGGCGGGGCTGATGATCTACGCTGAGGGCAATCCGCCCCACTCACTGCCCTACCCAGACCGCGAGGCGCTTTCGCTCGACACTTATTATAAGAATTGAGCGAAGGGGGACTTAATGCCGGAACGAAGGCGATGGACGGTCCGTGACCTGCGCCGGGACAACCGGTCAGTGCTTTTGTGGTCCCTGTATTTCGACCAGCCGTGCAGCCGGCAGGATCTGTCCGAGGCGACCGGACTGAGCTCGGCCTCGGTGAGCAACGTGATCCGTGAGCTGATCCACGAGGGCATCGTGGTCGAGGCGGGCTCGGTGGACTCCGACGGCGGACGGCCGCGGGTGCTGCTGCGGATCAATCCTGACTACGGCTACGTCGTCGGGATCGACGTCGGCGAGACCCGGATCCGGGCCGAACTGTTCGACCTGACCATGGCCGTCCGGGCCAACGCCGACATCCCGCTGGAGCCACGCGAGCACGGTGTCGACGTCGTGGTCGACCGGATTCTGCGCTGCCTGTCGGCGGTGCTCGCGGACAGCGGGGTACCGTCCGAGGCCATCCTCGGCGTCGGCATCGGCGTTCCCGGCGTGGTCGAGCACGGCCCCGAGGTGGTGCTGTACGGGCAAACCTACGGCTGGGACGGGGTGCCGCTGGAGCGCCTGCTGCGCGCGGGCACCGACCTCCCGCTGTACATCGACAACGGCGCCAACACGATGGGCCAGTCCGAGCTGTGGTTCGGCGCGGGCCAGGGCGCGCGGCACGCGGTGGTGTGCCTGATCGGCTCCGGCGTTGGCGCGAGCATCATCGGCAACGGCGTCGCCGAACGGCCCGGTGGCTCCAGCGGCACCGAATGGGGCCATACGACGGTCGTGGTCGGCGGGCGTGACTGCCGCTGCGGCTCGCTCGGCCACCTCGAGGCCTACGTGGGCGCCGAGGCGATCCTGGACCGCTACGGCCTGCCGCTGCCCGGCGACGACGAGGAGTCCGCGCTGGCGGCGCTGATCGACCTGGCCGAGACGTCGCCGGAGGCGGCGAAGGTCCTGGACGAGACGGCACTGTACCTGGGGGCCGGGATCGGCGACCTGATCAACTTGTTCAGCCCGGACCGGATCATCCTGGGCGGCTGGGCCGGCCTGCTGCTCGGCCACCACATGCTGCCGGCCATCCGGGCGTCGGCGCGGGAGCACGCGCTGACCCACCCGTTCGCCGAGACCACGATCACCGTGGGGCGCCTCGGCCCGGACGCGGTGGCGCTCGGCGCGGCCACGCTGCCGATCCAGGCCTTTCTCAACGGCACCGCGGTCCCGGCGGCGCGGCGGACCGCGGCGACGGACGACATCCGGCCGACCGGTACGGGACGCGTCGGCTAGGGGGCGGGAGCCGAACCGCCCCCGCGATGTAGACGAGCGGCCCAGTCACCAGGCCATTACAGCACCGATGACCGGGCCACTCAGTTGGCTCGTTAGAGGGGGCGAACCTGCTCGGCCTGCGGGCCCCGGGTGCCCTGGCCGACCGAGAACTCGACCCTCTGGTTCTCCTGAAGGCTGCGGTAGCCGTCAGCCTGGATCGCGGAGAAGTGCACGAAGACGTCGGCCGAGCCGTCGTCCGGTGCGATGAAGCCATAGCCCTTGTCAGCGTTGAACCACTTAACGGTTCCCTCTGCCATTCCCAATCTCTCCTACTGCGATCTTCGGGTCCACTTGTGTGTCCCCGGGCTGCTGCGACCGCCTACCTCGAAGGATTGGCTCCCGGGAGGTCCTGTGGCGCCCGCTGTCAAATTCGCAGGCACCGTGACACGGACAACGAACTTCGACGACAACCACGGCTATTTAACACCATGCCGTGCGCCGATGCGGCATAGGCGGCCCGGTCTGTTCCGAACCTGGTACCAGCAAGCGGATTCCGGTCCCGGTCAGGACCTAACGCCCGAAGTCGGCGCGGGCGGCGTCGAGGGTGCGCATCACGGCCAGCGTGTCGTCCAGCGGCAGCACCGGCGATTCGGTGCGGCAGGCGCGCAGGCAGCGGGCGACCTCCTCGGCCTCGTACGTGAAGCCGTGCCCGGGCAGGGTGATCGCGCGGGTCTCCGGGTCGCGGCCCGCGCGCTGCAGGGTGAGGCGCTCCGGCCGGTGGAACGGCGGGCCGGCCGTGATGATGCCGCCGGTCCCGATGACGTTGGCGATCCGCGGCGAGTCGGCCCACAGGCCGCAGTGATAGAGGCCGACCGCGCCGCCGGGGTACCGCGCGATGACCGCGGTGCTGGCGTCGACGCCGGTCGGGGCGGGGGCGCTCACCGCGCGGACCTGCTCGGGCTCGCCGAGCACCATCGCGCCGAACGAGATCGGGTATACCCCGAGGTCGAGCAGGGCGCCGCCGGCCAGGTCCGCACTCCACAGGCGGCTGTCCGGGTCGTACGACGGCGAGCCGGCGTAATCGGCCTGGACCGCGGTGACCCGGCCGATCGCTCCCTCCCGCACCAGGCCCGCGAGCTCGCGGACCAGCGGGCTGAAGCGCGTCCACATGGCCTCCATCGCGAACAGGTGCCGTTCCCGGGCCAGCGCGATGAGGTCCGCCGCCTCCTCCGCGGTGACCGTGAACGGCTTTTCCACCAGCACCGCGCGCCCGGCCAGCAGGCACAGCCGGGCCGCGGCGTGGTGCCCCGGATGCGGGGTGGCGACGTAGATCACGTCCAGGCTGCCGTCGGCCGCGAGTTCCTCGTACGACCCATAGGAGCGGGCGATCCCGTACTGCGCCGCGAACGCCGCGGCGCGGGAGGCATCACGGGAGCCGACCGCCGCGACGACGTGGTCCGCCAGCATCAGCACGTCCTCGGTGAACGTGCGGGCGATGTTTCCCGGGCCGAGGATGCCCCACCGGACCGGCGCCTGTTCCTGGGTATTCACGAGCCGAGTATCCCCCGGCGCGCTTCGGCCTTGAGCACGCGGCTTCCGGCCGGGTAACGGGTGCCCGCGTGCAGCAGCCCGGTCAGCGAGGTGGCCTGGTCGGTGAGGCGGACGGCCTCGGTGTCCGAGTACCCGTGCACGTAGTCCGTGCTCATCGCTCAACGGTATCGCCCGGACGGGGGGCGGTTGGTGACGGCACGGGCGGGTAGCGGCCCGGTATGAGCGGGTCACTGAAGGCCGTCCTGTTCGACGTGGACGGCACCCTGGTGGATACCAATTACCTGCACGTCGTGGCCTGGTGGGAGGCGTTCAGCCAGGCCGGGTACGACGTTCCGATGGCGCGCATTCACCGCGCCATCGGCATGGGCTCGGACCAGTTGCTGGACGCGCTGCTGCCCGGCGACCGGGACCGGGACGGCGACGGCAGCGTGCGGGCGGCGCACAGCGCGCTCTACGCCACCTACTGGTCCCGCCAGCGGCCGCTGCGCGGCGCGGCCGCGCTGCTGCGGGCGTGCAGGAAGCGCGGGCTGCGGGTGGTGCTGGCCAGCTCGGCCGACGAACGGGAGTTCGCCGCGCTGCGGGCTACGCTGCACGCCGACGACGCGATCGACGCGTTCACCTCCTCCGGTGACGTGGACCGCAGCAAGCCGGCCCCGGATCTGGTGCAGGTGGCGCTGGAGAAGGCGCGGGTACGCCCGGAGGCGGCCGTCTTCGTGGGCGACACGGTGTGGGACGTCCAGGCGTGTGTCAAGGCCGGCGTCGAGTGCATCGCGCTGCTGAGCGGCGGCATCGGCCGGGACGAACTGCTGGGCGCCGGCGCCGCGGCCGTCTACGACGGGCCCGCCGACCTGCTGGCGTCACTGCCCGACAGCATCCTGGGGCGGCACCGTTAGCGAACAACCGAACGCGATACGGTGACGCGGTGACCGATCACGATGACCGCCCGGTGGTGGCCGTGGCCAACCGCCTCCCGGTCCAGCACGGCGACGACGGCTGGGAACTGTCCCCCGGCGGCCTGGTCACCGCGCTGCGGCCGGTCATGTCCACCCACTCCGGCGCCTGGGTCGGCTGGAACGGCGGCGCCAAGGGCGTGCCGATGACGCTGCCGGACATGCACGTCCGGCTGATGCCGATCGGCCTGTCCGCCACCCAGATCCGCAACTACTACCACGGCTTCGCCAACGCCACGCTGTGGCCGCTGCTGCACGACGCGATCGAGAAACCCCGGTTCGAGCGGGCCTGGTGGTACACCTACCGGGACGTGAACGCGATCTTCGCCGACCGCGCGCTGGCCGCGCTCACGGAGGAGCCGGACGCGATCACGTGGGTGCACGACTACCACCTGATGCTGGTCCCCCAGCTCATCCGCGGCCGGCGCCCCGACCAGCCAATCGGGTTCTTCCTGCACGTGCCGTGGCCGTCGCCGGACATCTTCGCCCGGCTGCCGTGGCGGGAGCAGATCCTGGTCGGGCTGCTCGGGGCGGATGTGGTGTCGTTCCACACCGAGCGGTACCGCAGCAACTTCGTGCGGGCGTGCGCGCGGCTGCTGGGCGGGTCGGGCATCGAGGTCCGGGGTACCGAGATCGTCCTGCCGGACGGCCGGATGGTGACGACCACGGCCGCGCCCATCTCGATCGACGCGACCGATTTCACCCGGCACGCCACCGCGCCGGAGACGGACGCCGAGATCGAGGCGCTGACCGGGCAGTTCGCGGGGCGCACGCTGCTGCTCGGTGTCGACCGCCTCGACTACACCAAGGGCATCGTGGAACGGCTGCTGGCCGTGGAAATGCTGCTGGAGCGCAACCCCGAGTACCGCACCAGCGTCGCCTTCCTCCAGATCGCCGTGCCCAGCCGGGACAACGTGCGGGAGTACCGCCAGCTGCGCGCCTCCGTGGAGCAGCACATCGGCCGGATCAACGGGCGGTTCACCGAGCCCGGCAGCGACGTGCCCGTGCACTACCTGTACCGGGGCCTGGCGCAGCAGCAGCTCGCGGCGTACTACGCGGTCGGCGACGCGCTGCTGGTCACGCCGCTCATCGACGGGATGAACCTGGTCTGCAAGGAGTACGTGACCGTCCAGCACGCGCGCGGCCAGGACGGGATCCTGGTCCTCAGCGAGTTCACCGGGGCGGCGGGCGAGCTGCCGCAGGCCATCTCGTGCAACCCGTTCGACGTGGAGGGGCTGTCCTACCGGATCGAGAACGGTCTCCGGCTGCCAGCCGAGATCCGCCGGGCGGCCATTTCCGAGATGGCGGCCTACGTGCAGAAGCATGACGTGCACCGCTGGGTCGCCGAGCAGCTGGCGGAGATCTCCGCGCGCGGCGCGAAGACCGGCAATACACCGTAGGGGTGCCCCGGGCCGGTCAGGAACGGCCGCGGAGCGCCTGGTACTGCGCGAGCGACTCTGAGCGCTCCCGGGCGTGGTCGACAATCCGCGCCGGGTAGCCGTCCGGCAGCCCACCGGCGCGCCGCCAGGGCTCGTGGATCTCGCGGCCCGTCAGCCCGGCCAGTTCGGGCACGTACCGGCGGATGTAGGCCCCGTCCGGATCGAACTTGCCGCCCTGGGTGACCGGGTTGAAGATCCGGAAGTACGGCGCCGCGTCGGTGCCGGTGCCCGCGGTCCACTGCCAGCCGTGCTGGTTGCTGGCCAGGTCCCCGTCCACCAGGTGGCGCATGAAATGCCGGGCCCCGTGCGTCCACTCGATATGCAGGTCTTTGACCAGGAACGACGCGACGATCATGCGCACCCGGTTGTGCACCCAGCCCTCGGCCAGCAGCTGGCGCATGCCGGCGTCCACGATCGGGTAGCCGGTCCGCCCGGCGGCCCAGGCGGCGAAGGCCTCGTCGGCGGACTTCCCGGCCGCGTGCGGCATTGCGGCCATCGCGGGCTGGAAGTACTCCCGGGCGCTGTCCGGCCAGAAATGCAGCACCGCGGCGTAGAACTCGCGCCAGGCGAGCTCGCGCCGGAAGGCCGAGTCTCCCGGGCCGAGGCCGGCGAGGATGGTCCGGGGGTGGATCGAGCCGAACTTCAGGTACGGCGACAGGCGCGAGGTGCGGTCCAGGTCGGGCCGGTCCCGCTGCTGGGCGTAACCGTCCAGCCGGCTGCGGCGGAACCGCCGCCAGGCGGCCAGGGCCGCGGCCTCCCCCGCCTCCGGCAGGGTCAGCCCGGACGGCAGGCCCGGGTCGGCCGGGATGCCGGTGCCGTCCAGCGCACGCCAGGTGACGTCGCCCGGGCGGGACGCCGCGGGCGCGCGCCAGCCACGGGCGGCCCAGGCCCGGTAGAACGCCGTGTACACCTTGAACGGCGTCCCGTCGCCCTTGGTCACCCGGCCCGGCGCCACCGCGTAGGGCGAGCCGGTCCGCACCAGCGGCGTATCCCCGAGCGCGCGGGCGACGCGCTCGTCGCGGGCGGCCCCGTAGGGCGCGAAGTCCGCGCTGATGTGCACCGAGGCGGCGTTGCCCTCACGCGCGACGGCCGGGACGACGTTCTCCGGCTTCCCGCGGCGGACGGTGAGCGCGCCGCCGTGCTCGCGCAGTTGCTCGTCCAGCGCGCGCAGCGTGCGGTACAGGAACGCGATCCGCGGCGCACCGGACGGCCGCCGCAGCGCGTCGTCCAGCACGAAGAGGGCGACCACGGGACCCTCGTCGGCCGCGGCCAGCAGGGCCGGGTGATCACCCAGCCGCAGATCGCGGCGGAGCCACAGCACGGCTGCGGACATCAGCTCGGCTCCCCTCCGCCCGCCCCCGCGGGCGGCGCATTTACCAAGGTAGCGGCCTGCGTTGACCATCCGCCGGGGCGGGCATAGCGTCAGGTGACGTCCGGGCGCAGCGTCGCCCCGTACGTACTGAGGAGATGCCCGTGACTGATTACGATCCCAGGACCACCACCGGAATCCCGACCGAGCCCGTGGGCTCGCTGCCGCGACCGAGCACGCTGCAGGACGCGTACGCGCGCTACGACGCCGGGCAGATCGAGCGCGCGGAGCTGGAAGCCGAGCAGGACCGCGCCATCCGGGACTCGATCGAGCGGGGGGAGGCCACCGGCGAGCCGATCATCTCCGACGGGGAACAGCGATGGTCGAGCTTCGCGACCTACGCGATCACCGACACGCTGGCCGGCACCGGGCTCGCCGACCACCTGGCCGGCGAGGGCGGCCAGTACTTCGCCATCTTCGCGGACGGCCACCGGCGGCAGCTGCCCCGGCTGACCGGCGGGCCGTTCCACTACAAGACGTACGCCGCGGACAGCCTGAGGCAATCCATCACGCTGGCGAAGTCACCGATGAAGCAGGCGGTGATCGCGCCGTCCATGCTCGCGCTGCTCTACCCACTGGACGCGGAACTGCCCGGCTACTCGCGTGAGCAGTTCGAGGAAGACCTGGTCAGCGAGTGCGAGAAGGACATCAGGGGCGCCTTCGCGGCTGGCGCGGCCCGGGTGTCGATCGACTTCACCGAGGGGCGCCTGGCCACCAGGAACGACCCGCGCAACCCGTGGACCGGCCGGGGCATGCTGCCGCACTTCATCGACCTCAACAACCGCGTGCTGGCGCGCTTCACTCCGGAAGAGCGGACCAGGATCGGCATCCACACCTGCCCGGGCGGCGACCGGGACTCCGTGCACAGCGCGGACGTCGACTACAACGACCTGCTGCCGAGCATGTTCGGGATCAACGCGGGCTACTTCCTCATCCAGCTGGCCAGCGAGCGGGACAGGGACCGGGTCTACAAGATCATCGGCGAGCAGCTCCGCGAGGACGCGGACGGCGTGCCGCAGACCGCCTACATCGGGGTGATCAACCCGCTGAACCCGCGGGTGGAAAGCCCCGAAGAGGTACGCGACGCGCTGGTCCGGGCGGCGAGCTTCATCCCCAGGGACCGTCTCGGATCGACCGACGACTGCGGTTTCTCGCCGTTCAGCATCGACGAGAAGCCGAACCACGGCTCACCGGACTACGCGCGGGACGTCGCCTTCCAGAAAATCGCCAACCGGGTCACCGGGACCAGGCTGGCCGCCGAGAAACTCGGCGTCGGCTGACCGGCTGCGGCGGGGAGTCCTCAAGCCCGCGGTGCGCGTGAGACGATCAGGCCCGGACGAGGGAGGCGGCGGGGATGTTCGACGCGCGGTGGGCGGCACGGGAACAGCGGGAGATCAGGCGGCGGACGGGCGCGGTCGCGCCGGTGGAGCCGGGCTCACGGCCCCGGCCGGACCTGCCGATCGGCAGCGACCTGCTGCCGCAGATCAAGCACATCGTCGTGCTGATGATGGAGAACCACTCCTACGACAACTACCTCGGCATGCTGGCCGGGCGCGGCGAGGGCCTGGCCTGCGGGCCGGACGGCGCCCCGCTCGCGGCCAGTCCCGGCCAGGACGGCAGCCCGGTGCGGGCGCACCACCTGACCTCGACCGTCCAGGTGGAACGGGTCCCGACACAGAGCTGGAACGTCAGCCACCTGCAGTACGCCGACGGCCGCTGCGACGGGTTCGTGAACAGCATCGAGCAGTTCGTGCCGGGCGCGGACCCGGCGGTGCCGATGGGCTACTGGACCGAGGCGGACCTGCCGTTCTACTACGGGCTGGCGCGGACGTTCCCGCTGGCCGACCACTGGTTCTGCTCGTGCCTGGGGCCGACGTTCCCGAACCGCCGGTTCATGATCGCCGGGACCGCGCACGGGCTCATCGACGACCTGCCGTGGGACCTGGTGGACTACCCGGAAGCCGGGACGATCTTCGACCTGCTCACCCGGAACGGGATCCACTGGGTCAACTACCACAACGTGAACTCCGCGCGGCCGATTCTGAAGCGGTTCCTGGGCCTGCCCGGGCTGATCGCCGCCCGGCGCTTCGCTACGCTCGGCCGCCTGTTCCCGTCGGTGGTGCACGCCGCCCGCGGCAACATCTCGTTCACGGCCGGCCTCTACCCGCTCGGGCTGGCAGGCTGCGTGCGCCACCTGCGCACGGCGCAGCAGTTCTTCGCCGACGCGGACGCGGGCACGCTGCCGCCGTTCAGCATCGTCGACCCCGACTTCGGTGACTTCTCCGAGGAGAACCCGCAGGACATCCGGAAGGGCGAGAGCTTCGCCAGCGAGGTCATCTCCCGGGTGATGCACGGCCAGGGCTGGCCGGACACCCTGCTGATCTGGACGTACGACGAGCCCGGCGGGTACTACGACCACGTGCCGCCGCCCGAGGCGGTCCCGCCGGACGACGTGCTGGCCAAGGACCTGGTGCTGGCCTGGCCGTCGTGGGTGCGGGCGCTGCTGCGGCCATTGCTGCGGGCGGCGCTGACCGAACTGGAGAACGCCGACGCCGGGCCGCGCACCTACGACCGGTACGGCCTGCGGGTGCCCGCCGTCCTGGTGTCCCCCTACGCCCGGCCGGATTACGTCACCAGCACCGTCTACGACCACACCTCGATCCTCAAGCTGGTCCAGCAGAAGTGGAACCTGCCGCCGCTGACCCGCCGGGACGCGGCCGCGACCTCTCCGCTGGAAGCGCTCGACCTCGAGGGCGAACCCGCCTTCCTGACCCCGCCGGAGCTGCCCAAGCCCAGCCTGGCATGGGGCTCGCGGTAGCGGGCACTGCGGTAAGCACCAGCGCGGAGCGGCCAAGGCGCTGCACACCGGAGGCCGGGCGTGAGACCATCACCCCGGACACAGGGAGGAAACCGGCATGTGGGAAAGCCTGGAGAGGCGCGAAATCAGGCGGCGCGGCCGCCCCGCGCCCGCCGAGCCGGGCGCACGGCCCCGGCCCGACCTGCCCGAGGGCACCGACCTCATGCCGGATATCCGCCACATCGTCGTGCTGATGATGGAAAACCACTCCTACGACAACTACCTCGGCGCGCTGGCCGGGCGCGGCGAGGGGCTCCCATCCGGGCCGGACGGGCGGCCATCCAACCCGAAGCTGGACGGCACCCCGGTGGAGGTGTTCCACCTGCCCTCCACCAGCCAGATCAAGGGCGATCCGGTGCAGAGCTGGAACGCCGCGCACATCCAGTGGGACGGCGGCCGCAACGATGGGTTCGTGCGCAGCGTGGAGCAGCTGGTGCCCGGGGCCGACCCGACCCTGACCATGGGCTACTGGACCGAGGAGGACCTGCCGTTCTACCACGGGCTGGCGCGCACCTTCCCGCTCGCCGACCGCTGGTTCTCCTCCTGCCTGGGGCCGACGTTCCCGAACCGCCGGTTCATGATCGCCGGAACCGCGCATGGGCTCATCGACGACCTGCCCTGGGACATCCTCGACCTGCCGCCGAACGGGACGGTCTTCGACGTGCTGACCCGGCACGGCATCCCCTGGGCCAACTACCACAATGTCCGCCCGGCCAAGGTGCTGTTCAAGCGCCTATTCGGCCAGCATGGCCTGCGGGCGGCCCGGGGGGCGGCCCGGATCGGCCGGTGGTTCCCGCGCGTCGCCCAGCGCGTCCAGGGCAACAAGCAGTTCACCGCGGACCTCTACCCGCTGGGGATGGCCGGGTGCGTGCGGCACCTGCGCCGGACCGAGCAATTCTTCGCCGACGCGGACGCGGGCACGCTGCCGGCGTTCAGCATCGTCGACCCGGACTTTGAAATCTTCTCCGAGGAGAACCCGCAGGACATCCAGCGGGGCGAGAGCTTCGCCGCCGAAGTGATCTCCCATGTGATGCACGGCCAGGGCTGGCCGCACACCCTGCTGATCTGGACCTACGACGAGGGTGGCGGCTACTACGACCACGTGCCGCCGCCGGAGGCGATCCCGCCGGACGACGTGCCCGCGCACAACCCGCTGCTGTCGGCGCCCGCCTGGTTCCGGGCGGCGCTGCGCCCGTTCATCGGCTCCTACCTGAAGAAGATCGAGGAACTGGACGCCGGGCCTGCCAGCTACGACCGGTACGGCTTCCGGGTGCCCGCGGTCATCGTGTCGCCCTTTGCCCGGCCCGACTTCGTGACCAGCACGGTCTACGACCACACCTCGATCCTCAAGCTCGTCCAGCAGAAGTGGAACCTGGGGTCGCTGACCCGCCGGGACGCGGCCGCCGAATCCCCGCTGGACGCGCTCGACCTCGAGGGCGAGCCGGCCTTCCTCAAGCCCCCGGACCTGCCCGAGGCCGCCCTGGAGTGGGGCCGGTGGTCGGCGGCCCGGACACGCGCGTCGCGCTTCGCACGCGCGAAGGCCCGGGCACGGGCCCGTTCGGCATCCCGGTCGTCCCGGCGAAAATCCGGTTGAGCGGAAATACGGTTGATCGGGGCGGGCCGCTCGGGTAGGAACGCGGCATGCTCACTGGTGAGGTAGTGGCCCTGCGCGCCCGGATGGACAGCGACATCGCCGTGCTCGATGCCGAGCTGTACGACGACGTCACGTTGCGGAGCCGCAGCGACGCGAGGCCGTGGCGGCCGGTGCCACCCGGCTCGGCGGAGTCCGCGTTCCGGGTCACCGACTCGCACGCCGACCCGGCGGCCTTCTCGGTGGTCGAGCTGGCCAGCGGCGAGCTGGCGGGCGCGGCGGTGCTGTGGGGAGTCGATCCGCACAACCGCGTGGCGCACGCCGGGCTGTCGCTGCGGCCGTCGTTCCGCGGCCGGGGCCTCGGCACCGACACCGTTCGGCTGCTGTGCCGCTATGGGTTCGAGGTGCGCGGCCTGCACCGGATGCAAGTCGAGACGATTGCCGACAACGCCGCCATGATCCGGGCCGCGACGCAGGCCGGGTTCACCCGGGAGGGCACCTTGCGCCAGGCCGCCTGGGTGATGGGCGAGTTCGCGGACGAGGTCATCCTGGGCCAGCTCGCCTCGGAGTGGCGGTCATAGCGGTCACGACTTCGGGGTAACGGGACCTCGGCGGGGAGCTCACGGCCAGCGCGCCGACGCCGGGCGCGGCGTAGAGGAAGCCCACGGTGGTAGCGCCGCCGCGGAACACGTTCACGGCCATGGCCGGAAACAGCGCGCGCGGCATGCCGAAGACCATCGCGTTAATGTCAATCAGGTAGGCGCCCTGGATGCCCTGGCGGCCGCGGATGAACCGGAACCCCTCGGCGATCGAGCGCAGCCCCGGCCGGGTGGCGTGCTCCGCCTGCGGCTGCGGCGAGATGGCCCACGCGGCGACGATCGCGACGGCGAAGCTGGCGACGTCGATCCAGTACACGAAGTTGATGCCGGCCCCGGCGAGGAGGATGCCGGCCAGCGCCGGCCCGGCGATCGTGCCGAGCTGATTGAGCACCTGGTTCATGGCCGAGGTGGTGGCGATGTGCTCGGGTGCCACCAGGTTGGGCGCGATCGAGTTGCGCGTCGGGTTATCGAACGCGGTCAGGCCGGCGGTTATGGCGGGCAGCACCAACAGCGGCCAGAGCCGCGCGCCCAGGTCGGCGTTGAGGGCCAGCCCGGCGCTGCAGCATCCCATCAGCACCTCGACGCGCAGCAGCAGCTTCCGCCGGTCGGTCGCGTCGATCACGGTCCCGCTGTACAGCGAGCAGATCAGCAGCGGAATCAGCTGGGCCAGGGAGACCAGGCCGACGTCGAGGGAGGATCCGGTGAGCCGGTAGACCTGATACGGAACGGCGACGGCGGTGAGCTGGGTCCCGAGCAGGGAGACGAGCTGGCCGCCGAGCAGGATACGGAGATCACGGGATTGCCGCAGGGGCGTAATGTCGATGAAGACCCGTCGTCTCGGCACTGCCCCTTACGATACCGGGAACTGCAGCTCAACGGCGGTGGCGTCGGGGCGGGTCTCGACGTGGACGACATCCGCGAGCTGGCGGGCGACCCACAGGCCGGCGCCCGTGCCGCGGGCCAGATCCGGAGGCTGGAAGCCCGCCGTCGTGATGGTTTCCCCCGGACCGCCGGAATCGACCCGGACGATTACGGCCCCGAGCGCGCGCCAGACCCGGACGTGGCCGGGCATGATGCCGTGCCGGAACGCATTGGCGATGACCTCTCCCGCCGCCACCTCCGCCATCCGGCTGTCCGCGATGGTGAGGCCCAATACGCGCGCGACGTCCCCAACCCGGTGGCGGATCACGGCGAGGTCGCCAACCTCGGTGAGCTTCATCTCCAGGGCGACGTCGGGCGGAACGGGCGACACCGGGCCAGAGTGGGCGGACAGGTAGACGGCGGGCTCGACGTACTCGGCGTTCCCGGTAGCCACGCCATCGGCACCCACCAGCCGCGGATGGACGCGGGCCACATCGGCCAGCACCTCCGGGGTGTACCGGCGCCGGTCGTACAGGCAGACCCAGGGAAACCCGTAACCGCCGAACAGCTGGGTCGCGGCCGCTTCGGACCGCAGGTAGGCGGCCATCCGGCTGGCCCCCCGGGGGCCGCCGTCGAGTTCGCTCTCCGTCAGCAGCCGGGTCGCGGCCCCCGCCGCCCGGCGGCCCGCGAGGTAACCGCGGATCGCCTCTGACATCCGGCCCAGGTGCTGGTAGCTGAGGCCGGGCAGGCCCCAGCGGATCCGCGCCGCGTCGTCACCGAGCGCGGAGCCGACGATCCTCTCGGCACGCTGGGAGACGATCGCCACCACGGCTTCGCCGCCTTCGAGACCGGCGTGCAGGAAGGCCAGGGCGCGGGCGCGGAGGTCCTCGTCGGAGCCGTACAGGGCGGCGGCGTGAGAAGGGCCCGCAGGCAGCGCGGCAGAGGTCATCGGCCGTGCTCCCGCACGCGCGATTCCCTCACGACCATCCTCCTTCGCTCGCGTGTTCAGCGTTCCGCCCGTGACGTGACGCTACCCGCGAATGCGGGGCCGACACATGGACCACTGTCGTCAGGGCAAACGCGTCCCTGAAAGACTGACGGAAACAGAACGACCAGGCAGGAGGAGCCATGCCCTTCGTAACCGTCGGCAGCGAGAACGGCGCTGCGATCGACCTCTACTACGAGGACCACGGGTCGGGTCAGCCGGTGGTGCTGATCCACGGGTATCCGCTGAACGGCCGGTCATGGGAACGGCAGGAACGGGACCTGCTGGCGGCCGGGTACCGGGTGATCGCCTACGACCGGCGCGGATTCGGCAAGTCCAGCCAGCCGACCACGGGCTACGACTACGACACCTTCACCGCCGACCTGAACGCTCTGCTAGAGCACCTGAACCTGACCGACATCTACCTGTGCGGCTTCTCCATGGGCACCGGCGAGGTGACCCACTACCTCGGCACGCACGGGTCGGGGCGGGTGAAGAAGGCGGCGCTGCTGGGAGCGATCCCGCCGTTCCTGCTCAAGACCGACGACAACCCCGAGGGCGTGGACAAGTCGGTGTTCGAGGGGATCAAGTCCGCGATCGTGGCAGACCGATACGCCTACTTCACCGACTTCTTCGACAACTTCTACAACACCGACGTGCTCGGCGGCACCAAGATCAGCCCGCAGGCGGTGCAGGCGTCGTTCAACGTCGCGGCGGCCTCGTCGCCGTACGCGACGTACGCGTGCGTGGACACCTGGCTGACGGACTTCCGGGCGGATCTGCCCAAGATCGACGTACCGGTGCTCGTGCTGCACGGCACCGCGGACCGGATCCTGCCGTTCGAGGCGACTGCCAAGCGGCTGCCCGGGCTGATCAAGGACGTCCGGGTCGTCCCGGTGGAGAACGGCCCGCACAACATCGGCTGGACGTACCCGGAGGTGGTCAACCCCGCCCTCCTGGAGTACCTCGCTAGCTGAACGGCGCGACGGCCCGAGGCGGGGCGGTGGTGCCGCGGACGACGAGGTGGGGGGTGAGGACCACCTCGCGCGGGGCGGTCCGCCGGCCTTCCAGGCGCTCGACCGCGAGCTCGACGGCGCGCTCGGCCTGCTGGCGGGCGTCCTGGCTGACCGTGGTCAGGTCCACGTGGGCCAGCCGGGCCAGCATGCTGTCGTCGTAACCGACGACCGAGACCGCACCGGGAACCGCCACGGCCTGCCGGGCGAAGGCGTCCAGGAGCCCGACGGCGCACCGGTCGTTGGACGTGACGACGGCGGTGGGCAGGCGGCCGGCCTGCAGGGCCCGGGCGGCGCGGATGCCCGCTTCCTCGGTGTGGTCGCCGGGGATGACCCGGGCGCGGGCCGCCAGGCCGGGCCGGCGCATGGCCTGGCGGTAACCCCGGCGGCGGTCCGACGCGATCGTCCCCCGGCCCCCGTCCACGAACGCGATATCGCGGTGCCCGAGATCGGTCAGGTGGCGGACGGCCTGCGCCACGCCCTGGTCGTCGGCGGCGCGGACGACGTTGACGGCGGCGCCGGGCATCCGGCGGCCGATCACTACGACCGGAAACTGCTGGCCGAGGGCACCGATCCAGCCTGCCTCATCCTCCGGCCCGAGCAGGATCAGCGCCTCGCACCGGAAGTCGAGCAGGATCTCGGCCGCCCGGTGCTCGTCCCGGGCCGGGGTCACGATGCTGAGAACCAGGTCATAGCCGAGCCTGGTGGCGGCCGCGTCGATATCGGCGGCGAGCTCGGCGTGGAACGTGTTCCGCACGTCCATCAGCACGCCGAGGTGCTGGCTGCGCCGCCGGGCCAGCAGGCTGGCCGTCCGGTCGGCGCGGTAGCCCAGGTCCCGGGCGGCCTCGAGCACCCGGCCCCGGGACGCCTCGCTCGGGCCCGGCTGGTTCCGGAGCACGAGCGACACCAGCCCGGCGGAGACCCCGGCCCGCACGGCGACGTCGGCGAGCCTAGGGCGGCGGCCGCCGGCGGGGACGGCCGCGTCCGTCTCCCCCGCGGATCCGCCGCCCTGCGGTGTCCACGGGCGTTCACCTCCTCCCGGCTCTTGACAGGGGTCCCCCGGCCGGATACGAACCTATTAAAGCGCTTTAAGAATAGCTTGGACGGATGGCGGGCGGAAGGGAGACCAGATGAGCGCTGCTTCGATCGGGGTGGCGGTGATCGGGGCCGGGATGGCCGGGCGCGCGCACGCGAACGGGTACCGGTCCGCGCCCACGGTGTTCGGCGGCGGCCTGCCCCCGGTGCGGCTGGTCGCGATCGCCGACGCCTACGAGCCGTTCGCCGTGGACACCGCCCAGCGGTACGGCTACGAGCGGGCCGAGACCAGCTGGGAAGCCGTCGCCGCAGCCCCCGACATCGACGCGGTCAGCGTCGTGGTGGCGAACGCGCTGCACCGCGAGATCGTCGAGGCCCTGCTGGAGTCGGGCAAGCATGTGCTGTGCGAGAAACCGCTCGCGCCCTCCGTAGCGGATGGGCAGGCGATGGCCGACCGGGCCGCGAAATCGGACCGGGTGGCCGCGGTCGGCTTCACGTTCCGCCGGTCACCGGCCATCAGCGCGGTCCGCGACCAGATCACCACGGGCACCCTGGGGCCGCCCGTGCACTTCAACGGTCACTACTGGTGCGACTATGGCTTCGACCCGGAGGCGCCGATGAGCTGGCGGTACCGGGGCGGCCCGGGCTCCGGGGCGCTCGCGGACATCGGCACGCACGTGGTCGACGTCGGTGAGTTCCTGTGCGGCCCGGTGCAGAGCGTGCGCGGCGCGGTACTGACCACCATGGTCGCGGACCGGCCCGTCCCGCTGGGCGTCGCGGTCGGCCACGCCGGCGGCGTACCGGTCAGCGACGTCCGGGAGGCGGTCGGGAACGAGGACATCGCAACGTTCACGGCCACGTTCGCGGGCGGCGCCGTCGGCACGTTCTCGGTCTCCCGGATCGCTTACGAGATGCCGAACGCACTTGGCTTCGAGGTGTTCTGCCGGGACGGCGCGGCCGCGTTCGACCTGGGCCGCACGTCGGAATTCATGATCGCCGACCGCTCGGCCGCGGGCCCGGTCAACGGGTACCGGCAGGTCCTGCTGGGCCCGGCGCACCCGTACATCGCCCAGGGGCTGCCGATGGACTTCCCCAGCGTCGGCCACGGGCAGAGCGACTTCTTCACCTACCAGGCGCGGGCCTTCCTGGACGAGATCGCCGGGCGGGACGAACTGCCGCGCTGCCCCGGCCTGGGCGAAGGGGTGCACAATCTGCGCGTCCTGGACGCGATCGTCGCGTCGGCGCGCGCGGACGGAACATCCGTCACCATCGAGAAAGGACCACCATGAAGCTAGGCGCGTACACGGCCTGCCTGCAGGACCGGCCCCTGCGCGAGGCCCTCGCCATCCTCAAGGATCTCGGCCTGACCAGTGCCGAGATCAACGCGGGCGGGTTCATCCCGGCGCCGCACCTGCCGATCAAGGAACTGCTGGCCGGCGGTGGTACCCGGGAGGCATACCTGCGCATATTCGAGCAGGCCGGGATCACGCTGACCGGGCTGAACGTCAACGGCAACCCGCTGAACCCGGATCCTGAGGTCGGGCCGAAGCACGCCGAGGACCTGCGCCAGGCGATCGAGATCGCCGGCCTGCTCGGGGTCAGGCGCGTGGTGGCCATGTCCGGCCTGCCGGGTTCGGACGACCGCGCACGGTACCCCTCCTGGGTCGTCAACCCGTGGGACAGCCAGTACCTGGACGTGCTGGACTACCAGTGGCAAGAGGTCGCTATCCCGTTCTGGACGGACATCGAGGCGCGGGCGCGGGACGCCGGCGTGAAGGTGTGCATCGAGATGCACCCGCACAACATCGTGTACAACCCGGGCACGCTGCAGCGGCTGGCCACCGAGATCAACGCCACCCACGTGGGGCGCGGAGATGGATCCCAGCCACCTGTTCTGGCAGGGCATCGACCCGATCGCGGCGACCGAGCGGCTGGGCGGCCTGGTGTACCACGCCGCCGCCAAGGACACCCGGATCAACGAGCAGAACTGCCGCGTCTACGGCGTCCTGGACGACCGGTTCCGGCGGGTCCCGGCGGAGCAGAACCCGGTCGGGCTGGGCGGGAAGAACACCCTGACCCGCTGGCCCGAAGACTCCTCGTGGGACTTCGTCGCGGTCGGGCGCGGACACGACCAGGACTTCTGGGCGCGGTTCCTCGGGGCCCTGGCGGCCGTCGACCCGGACATGGCGGTCAACATCGAGCACGAGGACACCGAACTCGATCAGATCGAGGGCCTGCGTCTGGCCGCGGAGAACCTGAAGGCCGCCGCGGCGGCGGCCGGGGTCTGAGCAGGCGGGCCTGAGCAGGCGGGGCCTGCAGGGCGGGGCGAGCTACCAGCCGGTGAGGGTGAGGTCGAAGCTGTAGCGGGAGGCGCGGTAGAGGTGCTTGCCGTGCTCGATGACGCGGCCGTGGTCGTCGTAGGCGACGCGCTCCATGGTCAGCAGCGGCGCTCCCCTGGTCTCGCCGAGCGCGCGGGCCTCGGCGGCGGTCGCGGTGCGCGCGCCGATCGACTGCTTGGCGATCCGCAGGTTGACGCCGTTCGCGCGGAGCAGGTTGTACAGCCCGTGTAGCTCCAGGTCTTCGGCGGTCAGGTCCATCAGGTCGGCGGGGACGTAGTTCCGCATGAGCGCGAGCGGCTCGTTGTCGGCGTAACGCAGCCGCTCGAACGCGTAGACCTCGGTGCCCTCCGCGAGGCCGAACTCCAGGACAAGGAACTCGGGCGCCGCCTCCCGCCCGAAGCTCAGGATCTGCGTCCGCGGATCCCGGCTGGCCTTGACCAGGTCGTCGTACAGGCTGGTCAGCTCGACCTGACGGCGGACCTTGGCGTGCACGACCTGGGTCCCGACGCCGCGCTTGCGCACCAGCAGCCCGCGGTCGACCAGGTACTGGATGGCGCGGCGCATCGTCGGGCGGGACAGGCCCAGCTGGTCGGCCAGGTCGATCTCGTTCTCCAGCCGCGTCCCCGTGGCCAGCTCACCGGACTCGATGAGGTGCTCCAGGTGCTGCGCCACCTGGAAATACAGCGGTACCGGGCTGTTCCGGTCCACTTGGATAGGCGGGGCGGGCTGGGTCACGGCTACCTCCCTCGCGGCAGGTCGGACCCTCCATTATGGCCATGACATGAGGTTGGTTGTATATCAAGACGTCAATATGTCAGGACAAACTATTGACGGGCATGAAACACGGGCGTAAAAATACAGCAACTCACCCGCCCCGGACGCGGGGCTGGACCCCTGAGTTTCAGGCAAGACGCGGCATCTTCTTACTTAACGTGCCCGGGCTCCCGCCGGCCGGACACGGCTCGCCCCGGTCCCCGGCGACGGTACGGCGCTTTCGGTACCGCGGTCAGCCCAGCAGGGCGGACCGCGCGGAACAAGCAGAGGAGCACCAGGGCCAGGCACCTAGGCTCCGGACCCAATCCCCCATGCCAGTGGAGGCACGGCACATGCTCAGATCCAGAAAGCGGGCCCTTGGCACCGCACTGATCATTCTTCTCACCCTGTTCGTCGCCGCGGCGTGCAGCGCTACCGGCGGCAAGAGGGCCGCCGAGGCCGCCGCGGGCGGGGGTGTCTCGGCGGGCCACGCCAACACGCCGCACTACACGTTCGCCATGATCACGCACGCCCAGCCCGGCGACACGTTCTGGGACATCATCCGGGCCGGCGCGAGCGCCGCGGCGGCCAAGGACAACGTGACGTACCACTACACGAGCGATCCGGACCCGACGAAGCAGGCCAACCTGATCCAGGACGCGATCAACAGCCATGTGGACGGCATCGCGGTGACCGACCCCGTGCCGGGGGCACTGTGCCCGGCGATCCAGAAGGCCAAGGCGGCCGGCATCCCGGTGGTCATGTTCAACGCCGGCATCAACAACTGGCAGCAGTGCGGCGGGATGGAGTACTTCGGGTCGGATGAGACCGTGGCCGGGACGGCGGCCGGCAAGCGGCTGGCCACGGCCGGCGCCAAGCACGTGCTCTGCGTGCTGCAGGCCCAGGGCCAGGTCCAGCTCGAGGCGCGGTGCGCGGGTGTGCAGCAGGGGCTTGGCTCCGAAGGCACGATGACGAAGCTCTACGTCAACGGGACCGACAACGCCGCGATGCAGTCCTCCATGAACGCCAAGCTGACCCAGGACAAGAGCATCGACGCGGTCATCACGCTGGGCGCGCCGGTCGCCCTGGTCGCGATCAACTCGATCCAGCAGGCGCACAGCAGCGCCAAGCTCTACACCTTCGACACCAACGCCGCGCTGATCGCCAAGGTCAAGTCGGGGCAGGTGCAGTGGGCCGTGGACCAGCAGCCCTATCTCCAGGGTTACCTGTCCATCGACTCGCTCTGGCTGTGGAAGACCAACGCCGACGTCCTAGGCGGCGGGCAGACGGTGCTGACCGGCCCCGCGTTCGTCGACGCGAGCAACATCGCCAGGATCGCCCCGTACGCCGCGCGGGGCACGCGGTAAGCACCGCGCCGCCCTGGGGGCCGCCGGCGGGCGCCGGCGGCCCCTGGGCCCAGAGTCTGGAGGAAATCCATGAGCGACACTCTTGAGGCCGCGCCCCCACCGCGGCTCGACGAACGGGTGGGGCGCAAGTCCCCCCTGGCCCGGCTGTTCGCCCGCCCCGAAGCGGGCGCGCTGGCCGGCGCGATCATCATCTACGTCTTCTTCTTCGCCATCGCCCCGCCGTTCCGCAACGCCAGCTCGTTCTCGAGCGTGCTGTACGTCAGCTCGACCTACGGGATGATGGCCGCGCCCGTCGCGCTGCTGATGATCGGCGGCGAGTTCGACCTGTCGGCCGGGGTCGCGGTGACCAGCTCGGCGCTGTGCGCGTCCCTGTTCAGCTACGAGTTCACTACGAACGTCTGGGTCGGCGTGCTCGTCGCCCTGGTCCTGTCGCTGAGCGTCGGCTTCCTGAACGGCTGGATCGTGGTGAAAACCGGGATACCCAGCTTCCTGGTCACGCTGGGGACGTTCTTCATGCTGCAGGGCCTGAACCTGGCCCTGACCCAGACCATCACCAACCAGGTCTCCAGCCCGGACATCTCCAACATCCAGGGCTTCAGCTCGGCGCAGCACGTGTTCGCGTCCAGCTTCAACATCGGCGGCGTGAACATCCGCATCACGATCATCTACTGGATCGTCATCACGCTCATCGCGACCTGGATCCTGCTCCGCACCCGCCTCGGCAACTGGATCTTCTCGGTCGGCGGGTCCGCGATCAGCGCCCGCGCGGTCGGCGTACCGGTAGCCAGGGTGAAGATCGGCCTGTTCATGGGGGTGGGCCTGCTGGCCTGGTTCGTCGGCATGCACACCCTGTTCGAGTTCAACACCATCCAGGCAGGCCAGGGGATCGGCAACGAGTTCGTCTACATCATCGCGGCGGTCGTCGGCGGCTGCCTGCTCACCGGCGGCTACGGCTCGGCGGTCGGCGCCGGGATCGGGGCGCTCATCTTCGGCATGGTCAACCAGGGCATCGTCTACGCCGGCTGGAACCCCGACTGGTTCATGTTCTTCGTCGGCGCGCTGCTGCTGGGCGCGATCCTGCTGAACACCTATATCCGTCGTCGTGCGGAGGCAAACAGATGACCACCACGGTGGAGAACGAGAACAGGACCGCGGCGCCGCTGGTCCGGCTGACCAACGCGGGCAAGCACTACGGCACCATCATCGCGCTGTCCGACATCACCCTGGAGGTCGGCGCGGGCGAAGTGACCTGCGTGCTCGGCGACAACGGCGCGGGCAAGTCGACGCTTATCAAGATCATCGCCGGGCTGCACCAGCCCAGCGAGGGGACGTATGAGGTCGAGGGCGAGCAGGTGAGCTTCAGCTCGCCGCGCGAGGCGCTGGAGCGCGGCATCGCGACCGTGTACCAGGACCTGGCCGTCGTCCCGCTGATGCCCGTCTGGCGGAACTTCTTCCTCGGCAACGAGAAGCGCAAGAAGGGCCTGCGGCTGGACATCCCGTTCATGCGGAAGACGTGCAAGGAGGAGATGCTGGCCATGGGCATCGACCTGCGCGACGTCGAGCAGCCGATCGGGACGCTGTCCGGCGGCGAGCGGCAGTGCGTGGCCATCTCCCGGGCCGTCTACTTCGGGGCCAAGGTGCTGATCCTGGACGAGCCCACCGCCGCGCTGGGCGTCAAGCAGTCCGGGATCGTGCTGAAGTACGTCATCCAGGCCCGGGAACGCGGCCTGGGGGTCATCTTCATCACGCACAACCCGCACCACGCCTACCCGGTGGGCGACCGTTTCCTGCTGCTCAACCGGGGCCGCAGCATCGGCTACTACCAGAAGAGCCAGGTCACCCGGGACGAGCTCACCGGGCTGATGGCGGGCGGCAGCGAACTCGAGCAGCTCAGCCACGAACTGGAGGCGGCCGGCGGATTCGGTCGCCGCCGTGGGGGCCATGATGGAAGAGGAGGCGGAAGAACTCGGCACCGCGACCCACGAGCCCAGCACGGCGTCTCGCGAGCCGCGCACGGGCAATCCGCCAGCATGACACGCCGGGTCCGGATCGGGCTGGCCGGGCTGGGCCGCATGGGACGGATCCACGCGGCCAGCCTGTCCGGCCGGTGCCCCTCGGCCGAACTCGCCTGCGTGTTCGACGCCGACGAGGGCGCGGCGCGCTCGGTGGGCGAGCAGTTCGGTGTGCCCGTCGCGCCCTCGTACGACGAGCTGCTGGCCGACGGCACCGTCAACGCGGTCGTGGTCGCCACCCCGACGGGCACGCACGCGGAACTCGTCATGCGGGCCTGCCGGGCGGGCAAGCACGTCTTCTGCGAGAAGCCCCTCTCGCTGGACCGGCAGGCGACGCTGGACGTGATCGATGCGGTCCGGGCGGCGGGCGTGACGTTCCAGGTGGGCTTCCACCGCCGGTTCGACCCGGACTGGGCCGCGGCCACGGAACGGATCCGGGCCGGCGAACTGGGCGACGTGTACCTGTTCCGCACGTCGCTGCGGGACATGAACCCGCCGGACCCGGCGTTCCTGGCCGGCGCGGGCGGGTTCTTCGTGGACGTCACCATCCACGACCTGGACACGGCGCGCTGGATGGTCGGTGAGATCGTGGAGGTGACCGCGCACGGCGCGGCGCTGTCGGACCCGGGGTTCGCCGATATCGGTGACGTCGACACCGCCGTCGTGGTGCTCCGCTTCGAGAACGGGGCGCTGGGGGTGATCGACGACAGCCGGGCCGCGGGGTACGGGTACGAGTGCTCGACCGAGGTGATGGGGCGCAGCGCCACCGTCCGCATCGACCATCCGCAGTACCGCAACTACCAATGGCGGACGCCGGGCTCGGCCAGCTACGGGCCGCCGCGCGACTTCGAGGAACGGTTCCCGGAGGCCTACGCCGCCGAACTCGAGTCGTTCGCGCGGTGTGCCCGGGACGGCGAGCCGCCCCAGGTGACCGCGTATGACGCCCTGGCCGCGTTCGACCTGGCCCGGGCGGCCGAGGATTCCTGGCGCTGGGGCCGGACCGTCCGGGTCGAGCCGCAGCGCACCGGGACCGACGTCATCTACACCGTTAAACAGGAGAACCGGTGACCACGCAGGTGCCCGTCGAGGTGCTGCCCTTCGAGGTGCTGACCATGGGCCGCATCGGGGTCGACATCTATCCGCTGCAGACCGGGCGGTCGCTCCGGCACGTCGAGAGCTTCGGCAAGTACCTCGGCGGCAGCGCGACCAACGTCGCGGTCGCGGCGGCACGCTACGGGCGGCGGGCCGCGGTGATCAGCCGCACCGGCCAGGACCCGTTCGGCGACTACATCCACGACGCGCTGAAGGGATTCCGGGTCGACGACCGGTTCGTGACCGCGGTGCCGTCACTGCCCACTCCGGTGACGTTCTGTGAGATCTTCCCGCCCGATGATTTCCCGCTCTACTTCTACCGCTTCCCGACCGCACCGGATCTGCAGATTGAGCCGAACGAACTTGATACCGAGGCCATCGACGGTGCGGGCATCTTCTGGATGACCGGGACCGGGCTGTGCCAGGAACCGAGCCGGAGCGCGACGCTGCGGGCTCTTGAGGGTCGGGCCCGCAGCAGGCCGGCCTGCCCGACGGTATTCGACCTCGACTACCGGGGGATGTTCTGGCCGTCCCGGGAAGAGGCGCGACGGTGGTACCGCGAGGCGCTGCCGCACGCCACGGTCGCGGTCGGGAACCTGGACGAATGCGACACGGCCGTCGGTGTCCGGGAGCCCCGCGCGGCGGCCCGGGCCCTGCACGACGCGGGGATCCAGCTCGCGATCATCAAGCAGGGACCGGCCGGCGTGCTGGCCTCGGACGGCACGAAGATCGTGGAGGTGCCGCCCGTCCCGGTCGAGGTGGTCAACGGCCTCGGTGCCGGGGACGCGTTCGGCGGCGCGCTCTGCCACAGCCTGCTGTCCGGCTGGGACCTGGAAGCCGCGCTGCGGTTCTGCAACGCGGCCGGGGCCGTGGTGGCGTCCCGGCTCGCCTGCGCCGACGCGATGCCCACCGCGGATGAGGTCGAAGCCATCATGCAGGAGGCCGGTCTTGCGAACAGAGGGACACAGAGTGCGTGAGGCAGAACTGCGGCACCTGGTCAATACGCGGACGCACCGGCCGGAGGCGATCGCCGAGGCCGCGGCGCGCCGGCTCCCGGCGCGCTCCCTGCTCGGCGAGCACGGCCGCCTGATGGTCATCGCCGCCGACCATCCGGCCCGCGGCGCGCTCCGGGCGGGGATGCGGCCGCTGGCCATGGCGAACCGGGCCGACCTGCTGGACCGGCTGTGCCTGGCACTATCCCGGCCGGGTGTCAACGGCGTGCTCGGCACGCCGGACATCCTGGAGGACCTGCTGCTGCTGGGGGCGCTGGAGGACAAGGTGGTGATCGGCTCGATGAACCGGGGCGGCCTGGCCGGGACCACCTTCGAGATCGACGACCGATTCACCGCGTACGACGCCGCGAGCATCGCCGCGGCCGGATTCAGCGGCGGCAAGATGCTGATCCGGATCGACCCCGAGGACCAGGCCACGGCGCCCACCCTGCAGGCGTGCGCGGCCGCGGTGAACGAACTGGCCGCCCAGCGGCTGATCGCGATGATCGAGCCGTTCATCTCGCATCGCGTCGACGGCAAGGTCCGCAACGACCTGGCCCCCGAGGCCATGATGCGCGCCATCACGGTCGCGTCGGGCCTGGGCAACACGTCGGCCTACACCTGGCTGAAGGTGCCGTACGTGGAAGACATGGAACGCGTCATCGGCGCCTCCACGCTGCCCGCGCTCATCCTGGGCGGCGAGGTCGCCCCGGACCAGAGCGCGGTCATGGCGACCTGGCGCAAGACCCTGCAACTGCCGACCGTGAGGGGGTTCGTCATCGGACGCTCGCTGCTCTTCCCGCCGGACGACAACGTCGCCGCCGCCGTCGACGCCGTGGTGGACATGCTGTGACCGCCGCCCTGTCCCCCGTGGTCCGGCACCGCAGCACATCGGCGGGGCCGTACGTCACGTCGATCACCCCGGAGGCGGCCGGCTGGTCCTACAGCGGCCTGCGCGTCCTCGAACTGCCGGCCGGCGGCGAGCTGGAGCTGGGGACCGGCCCAGACGAGGTGATCGTGCTGCCGCTGTCCGGCTCGGCCACGGTGACCTGCGGCCGGCAGCGGTTCACGCTGCACGGCCGGCGCGACGTCTTCGACCGGGTCACCGACTTCGCCTACCTGCCCCGCGACGCGGAAGCCGTGATCGACTCCACCGACGGCGGCCGGTTCGCGCTGCCGTCGGCCCGGGCCAGTGCGCGGCTGGCGCCCCGTTACGTCCCCGCGGACCAGGTCCCGGTCGAGCTGCGCGGCGCGGGAGCGGCCAGCAGGCAGGTCAACAACTTCTGCGCCCCGGAGGCCTTCGTGGCCGACCGGCTGATCGCCGTGGAGGTGCTGACCCCGAGCGGGAACTGGTCCTCCTACCCGCCGCACAAGCACGACGAGCAGAGCGCGCAGGAGTCCCAGCTCGAGGAGATCTACTACTTCGAGGTGGCCAGGGACGGCCTGGCCTACCAGCGGGTGTACAGCTCGGGACCGGGCCGCGAGATCGACGTGTGCGCCGAGGTCGGCACCGGTGACGTCGTGCTGGTCCCGCACGGCTACCACGGCCCGTCGATGGCCGCCCCCGGCTACGACCTGTACTACCTGAACGTGATGGGCGGCCCGGGCGAACGGGTCTGGCGCTTTTGCGACGATCCCGCGCACGCGTGGGTGCGGGCCGTCTGGCCCGGCACCCCCGTCGACCCGCGGCTGCCGATGACCAGCGCCGGAGGCAACCAATGAATACCCCAACGATCCGGCTGACGGTGGCTCAGGCCCTGGTCCGGTTCCTGACCCAGCAGTACAGCGAGCGGGACGGAGTGCGGGAGCGGCTGATCCCCGGCTGCTTCGGCATCTTCGGGCACGGCAACGTGGCCGGGATGGGCCAGGCCCTGCTGGAGCAACAGCGCCACGGCCCGACAGGCGGGTCAGGGGACCTCCCCTACTACCTGGCGCGCAACGAGCAGGCCATGGTGCACGCGGCGACCGGGTTCGCCCGGATGCGGAACCGGCGCCAGGCGCTGGCGTGCACGGCATCGATCGGGCCGGGCTCCACGAACATGCTCACCGGGGCCGCCCTGGCCACGATCAACCGGATGCCGGTACTGCTGCTCCCGAGCGACATCTTCGCCACCCGGGTGGCCAGCCCGGTGCTGCAGGAACTGGAGGACCCGCGGTCGTACGACGTGTCGGTCAACGACGCGTTCCGGCCGCTGTCGCGGTTCTTCGACCGGATCTGGCGCCCCGAGCAGCTCCCCTCGGCGCTGCTGGCGGCGATGCGGGTGCTGACCGACCCGGCCGAGACGGGGGCGGTCACGCTCGCGCTGCCGCAGGACGTCCAGGCCCAGGCGTTCGACTGGCCGGAGGACCTGTTCCGCACCCGCGTCTGGCCCCTGGCCAGGCCCGTTCCGGAACCGGAGGCCATTGCCCGCGCGCTGCCGATCATCCGCGGCGCGCGCCGGCCGCTGATCATCGCCGGCGGCGGGGTGCTGTACTCCGAGGCCCAGGACGCACTGCGGCGGCTGGCCGAGCGAGACCGGCATCCCGGTCGCGGACACCCAGGCCGGCAAGGGCGCGCTGTCCTGGGACCACCCGCAGGCGGTGGGCGGGGTCGGCTCGACCGGATCCGCGCCCGCCAACGCCCTGGCCGCCGAGGCCGACGTGGTGATCGGGATCGGCACCCGGTACAGCGACTTCACCACCGCGTCCCGGACCGCGTTCGGCAACCCGGCGGTCCGCTTCGTGAACCTGAACGTGGCCGCGTTCGACGCCTTCAAGGAGGCGGGCACGGCGATCGTCGCCGACGCGCGGCGCGGGCTGGAAGCCATGGCTGCCGGGCTGGACGGCTACCACGTGGAGGCCGGCTACACCGCGCGGTACCAGCGGCTGGCCGCGGACTGGGCCGCGGTGACCGACCAGGCCTACCACCTCGGGCATCAGCCGCTGCCGGCGCAGACCGAGGTCATCGGCGCGGTCAACGAGATCACCGGGCCCCGGGACGTGGTGGTCCAGGCGGCCGGGAGCCTGCCCGGCGACCTGCAGATGCTCTGGCGGGCCCGGGACCCGAAGCAGTACCACGTCGAGTACGGCTACTCGTGCATGGGGTACGAGATCGCCGCCGGGCTCGGCATCAAGATGGCCGCCCCGGACCGTGAGGTCGTGGTGATGGTCGGCGACGGCTCCTACCTGATGATGGCGCAGGAGATCGTCACCGCCGTCTCGGAGGGCATCAAGCTCGTCATCGTGCTGATCGACAACCGCGGCTTCTCCAGCATCGGGTCGCTGTCGGAAAGCGTCGGCTCGCAGCGGTTCGGCACGCGGTACCGGTACCGCGATCCCGCGTCCGGGACGCTGGACGGCGGCTACCTGCCGGTGGACCTGGCCGCCAACGCGGAGAGCCTGGGCGCGGACGTGCTGCGGACCCGCACCATCGAGGAGTTCCGCGCCGCCCTGGGCAAGGCCAGGGAGGCGGCGCGGACCACCGTCGTCTACATCGAGACCGACCCGCTGGCACCGGTGCCGTCCTCGGAAAGCTGGTGGGACGTGCCGGTCGCGGAGACCGCGGCCCTGGACAGCACCCGCCAGGCCCGGGAGGCCTACGAGCGGGCGAAGACCCGCCAGCGCAGCTACCTCTAGCCCGGAAGGACATCATGAAGACCGTTGAGCACTGGATCGGCGGCGCCAGCACGCCCGGTTCGTCGACCCGGACCGCGGACGTGTACAACCCGGCCACCGGGCAGGTTCAGGCCCGGGTCCTGCTCGCCGGGCCCGCCGACGTGGACGACGCCGTGCAGACGGCGAAGAAGGCCTATCAGGCCTGGCAGGACGTCTCGCTGACCCGGCGGGCCCGGATCATGTTCGCGTTCCGTGAGCTGATCGAGCGGCACCTCGACGACCTCGCCCGGGTCGTCTCGGCCGAGCACGGCAAGGTGATCTCCGACGCCAAGGGTGAGGTCATCCGCGGCCTGGAGGTGGTCGAGTTCGCCTGCGGAATCCCGCAACTGCTCAAGGGCGAGTTCTCCGACCAGGTGTCCACCGACGTGGACGCGCACTCCTTCCGGCAGCCGCTCGGTGTCTGCGCCGGGATCACCCCGTTCAACTTCCCGGCCATGGTGCCGATGTGGATGCACCCGATGGCCATCGCCACCGGCAACACGTTCGTGCTCAAGCCCAGCGAGCGGGACCCCTCGGCGTCCACGCTGATCGCCGAGCTGTACGCGGAGGCGGGACTGCCGGACGGCGTGTTCAACGTGGTGCAGGGGGACAAGGTGGCCGTGGACGCGCTGCTCGACCACCCCGACGTGGCCGCGATCTCGTTCGTCGGCTCGACACCGATCGCGTCGCAGGTGCACCGGCGCGCCTCCGAGCAGGGCAAGCGGGTGCAGGCGCTCGGCGGGGCGAAGAACCATGCCGTCGTGCTGCCCGACGCCGACATGGATTTCGCCGCCAACCACATCACCGCGGCCGGGTACGGCTCGGCCGGTGAGCGCTGCATGGCGATCTCCGCGGTGGTCGCGGTCGGCACGGCCGGGGATGAGATCATCGCGCGGCTCCGGCAGAAGGCCGAGGAGATCAAGGTCGGTCCGGGGGACGACGCGTCCAGCGACATGGGGCCGATCGTCACCCAGCAGGCGCGGGACCGGATCGCCGGCTACGTCAACCGCGGCGAGCAGGCCGGCGCGGCCCTCGTCGTGGACGGGCGCGGCCTGGTGGTGGAGGGGCACGAGGAGGGCTTCTTCATCGGCCCGACCCTGTTCGACCACGTTGGCACGGACATGGACATCTACACCGACGAGATCTTCGGCCCCGTGCTGGTCGTGCTGCGCGCCGACTCGCTGGCGCAGGCGATCGAGCTGATCAACGCGAACCCCTACGGCAACGGAACGGCGGTGTTCACCTCCAGCGGGCACGCCGCGCGCACCTTCCAGCGCGCCGTGCACGTCGGCATGATCGGCATCAACGTGCCGATCCCGGTGCCGATGGCGTTCTACTCCTTCGGCGGCTGGAAGGACTCCCTGTTCGGCGACACGCACGTGCATGGCGCGGAAGGCGTCCGCTTCTACACCCGCGCCAAGGCCATCACGACCCGGTGGCCGGACACGCAGGACCCGGGCACACATGACGCCGGGCATCACCGGGCAAACCTGCACTTCCCTACCGCGGTCTGAGGAGCGATCGATGAGCACTTCATCCCCTGCTGGCTCGCCTGGCGGCCGCCTGCTGCTCGGCAGCTGCCCCGACTCCTGGGGTGTCTGGTTCGCCGACGATCCGCTGCAGACCCCGTGGTCCCGGTTCCTCGACGAGCTGGCCGCGGTCGGCTACCAGTACCTCGAGCTCGGGCCGTATGGCTACCTGCCCACCGACCCGGCGCGGCTGCGCGACGAGGTCAGCCGGCGCGGGCTGACCGTGGCCGGCGGCACCGTGGCCGGGCACAGCGGCCTGCACAAGCCCGGCGACTTCGGCTCGATCCTGGCCGCGACGCGGCAGGTGGCCGAGCTGACCGCGGCGATGGGGGCACGGCACGTCATCTTCGTCCCGGTGCCGGGGTACCGGGACGACAAGACCGGCGCCTACCTGGAGCCGGCCGAGCTGGACGCCGACGGCTGGCGGACGCTGATCGCAGCCACCAACGAGATCGGCAAGCAGATCGCGCAGGACTACGGCGTGCGGCTGCAGTTCCACCCGCACGCCGACAGCCACGTGATGACCCAGCCGCAGGTCGAGCGGTTCCTGTCCGGCACCGACCCGGAGTACGTGTCGCTGTGCCTGGACACCGGTCACCTGGCCTACGGCCGGGCGGACTGCGTGCAGATCATCACCCGGTTCCCGTCCCGGATCGGCTACGTGCACATCAAGCAGATGAATCCTCTGATCCTGGCCAAGGCCGAGGCGGAGGACCTGGCTTTCGGGCAGGCCGTCGCGATGGGCGCCAGCTGCGAGCCGCCGTCCGGCCTGCCGGACATCCCGCCGATCCTGGCCGCCCTGGAGGAACTGGGCGCGGAACTGTACACGGTGGTGGAGCAGGACATGTACCCGTGCGACTTCAGCAGGCCGAAACCGATCGCCGAGCGCACCTACTCGTATCTGAACGCTAACGGCGTGGCCGGGCAGGATGGAGGTACGGCATGACCGTCCGGGTGGGAGTCATCGGCACCGGAATGATCGGCGAGGACCACGTGCGCCGGCTGACCCGCGTGGTAGCCGGCGCGTCGGTCACCGCCGTCACCGACGTGGACAAGGACCGGGCCGCGGCGGTGGCCGAGCGGTTCGGCGTGCCGACCGTACACGCGAACGGCGAGGACGTCATCGCCGACGACCAGGTGGACGCCGTCGTGGTGGCGTCCTGGGGGCCGACGCACGCGGAGTACGTGCTCGCCTCGATCGCGGCCGGCAAGCCCGTCTTCTGTGAGAAACCGCTGGCCACGACGCCTGAAGCGTGCTCGCGGATCCTCGACGCGGAGATCGCGGCCGTCCGGCGGCTCGTCCAGGTCGGCTTCATGCGCCGCTACGACGAGGGATACCGGGCCCTGAAGGTCGCGGCCGCCAACGGCTCGATCGGCGCCCCGCTGCTGGCGCACATGGCGCACCGCAACCCCGCCGTCCCGCCCACGGTCACCAGCGAGATGGCGATCAACGACTCGGTGGTGCACGAGATCGACGTGACCCGGTGGCTGCTGGACGAGGAGATCACGTCGGTGATGATCCTGGCCCCGAAGCGGAGCCGGAAGGCGGCCGACGGCCTGCAGGACCCGATGGTCGTGGTGTTCCGCACCGAGAGCGGCGTCCTGGTCGACGACGAGCTCAGCGTCAACGTCGGCTACGGCTACGACATCCAGGCCGAGATCGTCGGCGAGTCCGGGAACGCGCGGCTGGGCAGTGCCGGCCTGAGTGGGGGCGCTCCCATCGTGGTGACAAACGAGGGCGGCCGGGCCTCCGCCGTCCCGGCCGACTGGCGCGAGCGGTTCATCGGTGCTTACGACGAGGAATTCCGCGAGTGGATCGACGACATCGCCGCGGGCCGGGAGGCCAGCGGACCCAGTTCGTGGGACGGCTACGCGGCCGCCGTGGTCGCCGACGCGTGCATCACCGCCCTGCACGGTGCTGGCCAGGGCGCCTCCGGCGCGGCTGGCCAGGGCGCCTCCGGCGCGGCTGCCAGGCGGCTGGGCCGAGGTCGTGCTCCAGGACCGGCCGGACTTCTACCGCCGCTGAGGGGCCTGCCATGAAGATCGCACTGGACCCGTACATGCTGCGCCAGGTCCCGCTGGCCGAACTGCCGGGCGTGGTGGCCGACCTGGGCTATGAGTACATCGAGCTGTCGCCGCGGGAGGACTTCACGCCGTTCTTCCTGCACCCGCGGGCCAACCAGGACCGGGTGCGGGAGTTCAGGGCGGCGCTGGACGCGGCGGGGGTGGCGGTGGCCTCGCACCTCCCGCTCTACCGCTGGTCCGGGCCCGACGAGGACGAGCGGCAGGCGGCGGTGCGGTACTGGAAGCGCGCCATCCAGCTGACCGTCGACCTCGGCTGTGACGTGATGAACTCGGAGTTCAACGGCCGGCCGGAGGCGGCGAGCCGGAGCGAGGCGCAGTTCTGGCGGTCGATGGAGGAACTGCTGCCGATCTTCGAGCGGGAAGGGATCCAGTTGCGGCTCGAGCCGCACCCGGACGACTTCGTCGAGGACGGCCTCACCGCGATCGACGTGATCCGCGGGATCAACTCCCCGAACGTGTCGTTCCTGTACTGCGCGCCGCACACGTTCCACATGGGCGGCAACATGACCGAGATCATGGAGTACGCCGGCGGCCTGCTCACCCACCTGCACCTGGCCGACTCCTTCGACCACACCGCGTCGTCCGGGCTGCGCTACATCATCAACCCGCCGGGGTCGGCGGCGCGGGTGCACCAGCACCTCGACATCGGCCAGGGCGAGGTCGACTGGGACGAGTTCTTCGGCACGCTGGCCCGGGTGGGCTTCGACGGCATCGCCACCGTCTGCGTGTTCGCGTGGGAGGACCGGGCCCGCGAGTCGTGCGCCCGCAACCTGGAGAAGGTCCGCCAGTACCTGGCCAAGTACTTCTAGGTGCTGTACTTCTAGGGCGCTGGTCAGCCGCGGCGGCTCAGCCGCCGCGGCGTTTGGGCCCGGGCGGCGCGGGCCAGGGCGGGCAGGCGGCGCAGCAGTTCCCCGGCCTCGGCTACCGAGCGGTCCTGGACGCTGGCGGTCACGCGGCGGCCGGCGACGTCCAGGTGCACGGTGGCCAGCCCGAGCCGGCGCTGCACCGGGCCCTGCACCCAGCGGACGCTCTGCGCCTTCTCCAGCGGGATCCAGGTCGTGCTGCGGCGCAGCCGGCCGCGCGACGCGGCCACGTACCGGTCGTCACCGCCCCAGGCCAGGAAGTGGTACATCAGCGGCGCCTTCCACCGGGCGTGCCGGGGCGGCCGCTCCGACGGCGCCGGCGGGCTGGCGACCACCTCGCTCAGCATCCTCTCCGCGTCCGCGCGGGTCCCGACCGGGACGAGCGCGCGCAGCCGCCGGGACTCCGACCGGTTCTCCCGCCGCTGCCGCGGCCCGGCGACGTCTACTTCCAGCCGGCACCAGCCGAACGCGCGCCACACCAGCGGCTCGACCAGGCGGACCGCCTGGATACGCCCGGGGCGGATCGTCTCGGCCGTGGTCTGCACCAGCCCGGACCGCAGCCGCAGCCCGTCCGGGGCCACCGCCACGGTGGTGCCGTACTCCCCGTTGAACTGCCGCCAGACGCCGATCACGACGCCCACCGCCACCGGAAGGTACGAGGCGGCCGCCGCCGGGCTATGGACCAGTTCGGCCAGCAGGGCGACCGCCGCGATGACCACGGCCACGATGACCCCGGTGATGCTGAAGACCAGGGCGACGGCCAGCCGGCCGGGGTGGACGCGGAAGACTACCCGTTCCCGGGATGGGGCAGTGGCTGCCGAGGCCGGTGCTGTCGGAGAGGTTTCTGTGGTGGATGTGGTGGAAGGGGCCAATGAGGTCATGGCGGCGGGGGTGGTCGAAGAGGTCGGGGCGGCGGGGGTGGTCGAAGAGGTCGGGGCGGCGGATGTCAGCGAGAGCAGTTCCTGGCGCAGTCCCTGCGCCTCGGACAGCCGCAGGGCGATGAGCCGGCCGCCGGAGGAGTCGGCGCCGGCCATACGCAGCCGGATCTCGGCCAGCCCGAGCACCCGGGCCAGCCCGGTCTGTTCGACGTCGATCGCCTGGACCTGGGACAGCGGGAAGCGCCGCGACTGCCGGCGGATCAGGCCGGTCTCGATGAGCAGCACGCCGTCGGCGACCCGCCAGCGGGTGACGGCCCAGCTGATCACGCCGGCCACCAGCACGATCGCGACCACGACCAGGTCGCGGATGAAGTCGCGGCCGGCCTGACCAGCGCTCACGAAGATCAGGACGAGAAACAGGATCAGAAAGCTGGTCAGGTGACGGCCGCTGCGGACGAGCGGGGACAGCGGGTGCAGCCGGTGCCAGGTGGCCACGTTCGCGGGCGTCCCGGACGGATAGGCAGGAAGGTGGCCCTTCGGCTCCGGGGGCCTCGGTTCCGGGGCGCTCCTCATAGGCCTGCCGCCTGGGCCTCGCCCAGTGCGGCCAGCTGGTCACGCAGCCGGGCGGCTTCGGCCCGCTCCAGACCGGGGATACGCGCGTCGCTGGCCGCGGCCGCGGTGTGCATCCGGACCGTGGCCAGGCTCAGGCTGCGCTCCACCGGGCCCGCGATCACGTCGATGTACTGCATCCGGCCGTACGGGATGACCGACTGGCGGCGGACCAGCACCCCGCGGCGGACCATCAGGTCGTCGTCGCGTTCGGCGTATCCCCACGCGGCGACGCGGCGCGCGGCGAAGCGCTCGGCCAGCAGACCCAGCACGACCACGCCCAGCGCGACGATCAGGCCGATCGTGGCCGAGGCCGCGCCGCCCGCGAACCCGCCGATCAGCGCGAGCGGCACGGTGACCAGGACGACCTCGATCCGCCGCGCGCGCAGCAGGCGCCGCGACGGGCGATGCCAGTCCAGGTCCTCGTCCGCCGTCATCCGGACCGTCCTCCCGTGACGTATGTCTCCGTGCCCTCCGTGCCCGAATGAGAAGTTATCCCGATTGGGGGACGGCGCGCGAAAACTTAACGGCGGACGGACGGGGTCCAGTCCACGTCGCGGCCGGCCAGGGCCAGCACCTGATCGAGGGCCGGGGCGCCCGGCTCGACCGGCCGCGACGGCCCGAACGGGACCCCAGGAACGCCAGGACGGCGGCGATCCGGTTGTTGTCGGTGTCGGTCTGCTCCAGGCCCATCCAGGATCACCGCATCCGGACGAGGGGTCCTCGTACGTCCGTTATGAATATCGATGTGGCCCCGCGGCACCCGGGGTCATCATCGCCGTCACGTACGCGGCGCCGCACCTGGACAGCGATGTGGTGGCCGCGTTCGGAGACCGGAACGTCATCATCCTCGAGTGAGTAACGGGCCGAGGCCCGGCCGGCGGCGGGGGGCGGCCGGGCGGTAGGCCGCGAGCCAGCCGAGCGAATCCTCGGTGCGGGCGGTGGACGGGTGGTACTCCAGGCCCACCGCCCCTGAGTAGCCCTTCCGCTCCAGGTGATCCAGGACGAACGGGTAGTTGATCTCGCCGGTGCCCGGCTCGTGCCGTCCGGGCACGTCGGCGACCTGAACGTGGCTGATCAGCGGCCAGTACTCGTCCAGGGTGGCGGTGAGGTCACCCTCCGTGCGCTGCATGTGGTAGGCGTCGTACTGCAGGCGGACGTTGGGCTGCCCGGTCTGCGCGGCGAACGCGGCCGCGGCTGCCGTGGTCGTGACCAGGCAGGGCCCGTTGTCTATCGGGTTGAGCGCCTCGATCAGCACCTCGCACCCGGCCCGCGCGGCCAGCCCGGCCGCCCAGGTCACGTTGTCCCGCGCGCACGCCATCTGCTCGCTGCGCGAATACTCGTCCTGCCGCTTGCCGACCAGGAGATTCAGCCGCGTGCACCCGCACGCCCGGGCGATCTCCAGCGCGACCGGCACGTTGGCGCGCAACTGGGCGCGGCGGCGGGGGTCGGCGGCGAGGCCCCGCTCCCCCGCCGCCAGGTCGCCGCCGTCGAAGTTCAGCAGCGCCAGCCGCAGGTCCCAGCGGGACAGCAGCCCGGGCAGCCCGGCCGCCGCGTCGTCGCCCGGCCACCATAGCTCGACCTCACCGAACCCGGCGCGGGCCGCGGGCCCGAACCGGTCCGCGAGCGGCAGACCGGCCCACAGCATGGACAGGTTGGGCGCGAACCGCAGGGTCACCTGGAAGGGTCAGGCCGGCTCGTCAAGCCGGAAACCGACCTTCATCGTGACCTGGAAGTGACGGAGCTCATTGTCCTCGATGTGGCCGCGGATCCCGGTGACCTCGAACCAGTCGAGGTTGTGCAGGGTCTTGGCGGCACGCTCGACAGCACCGCGGACGGCGTCGTCGATGCTGCTGGCCGAGGTGCCGACGATCTCGCTGATCGAATAGACGTTGTCCGCCATTGGCTCATCCTTTCGCCGGGTCCGGGCTGGGAGGCCCGCTTAGCGATCTACCCGCTGACACTCGGCGCGTCACCCTGGGCAAGAGAATTGATCTTGGTGTTTGATGTCTACCTGGTCCGTCACCCTTCGATAGCACCGGCACGGTGCGGGCGCCATCGCCGACGGGCTGGGAGCGGTGGCTACGGGCTGGGAGCGGTGGCTATCAACGGGGACGTGCTGGCCGTGATCCCGTACACCTACACCGTCGGATAGGCCGTCTCGTGGGGGCCGCCCGGGTGGGCGGTCCCCACGAACGCGTCGGGGCCCGGGGTGGACGGCCGGGTATGCCAGCCGGGCGGGGACCCGTTACAGGCGGCGGAGCTGGACGGCGACGCTGATCGACATGAACCCGGCCACGATCAGCCAGATCCCGGCCAGGATGGCCAGGGTCAGGATCGAAATCGCGGGCCACACCAGCAGGATGAGACCAGCGATGACGCTGAGGACGCCGGAGAAGATGGTCCACCCCCGATTGGGCATGCCCCGGTACTCGGCCCCCGATATGATCAGGCTGATCCCGTCGACCAGCCAGAAGATACCGAGCAGCAGGCCCAGCGCCAGCACGGTGATCTCGATGTGCCGTATCGCGTAGAAGCCCAGCACCAGGCTCAGGATCCCGAGGATCGCCCACAGCGTGCGCGCTCCCGCGCCCGCCTCGCCAAACGTCAGCGCGCTGACCAGGCGGAAAATACCCCAGACGATCAGCTCGATCCCGAACAGGACGGCCAGCACGACCAGCGTCCGTCCCGGCCAGGCCAGCGCGAGGACCCCGACGATGATCGAGATCACTCCGAAGATGGCGGGCCACCACCAGGACCGTCCGACCCGCGTAACGTGTTCACCCATGTCTGTTCCGCCGCCGAAGCTGCGGAGTCCCATCCGGTTCACGACCATCACCCTCCGGGCGCGCATCCGAACATTGACTCCAGTGTCGCACTTGCGCGCGCGAGAGTCCTGTGTCGCGTGACTTAGATTCGGGGGGCCGCGCGGCAATCCCTTCTGACCTGCGGCCCGTACGTAAAGACACCTAAAGTGCTCTCTCAGCTATCACGAACGTCACATAGTGACGCAGGAATCCCCCCCAGCACGGAAACCACACATCGCGGCGCGCTGGCCGGCATCGGCCTGGCGGGCGTAGCCGCCGCCTTGACGGCCTGTGGCGGAAGCGGCGCGGGGACGGCCAGCGCCGCGCCCGCGGAGAGCACCCCGGCCGGGGCCGCCGGGGCGTCAGCCGCGGCGAGCGGCCCGGCCGCGGCCGGTGGCGGTGCGGCACTCGGCACATCGCCAACGGCACCATCGACTGCCCGGGCCACGGCAGCAAATACAGCGTCAAGGACGGCAGCGTCGTCAACGGGCCCGCGCCCATGCCGCTGGCGGCCCAGCCGATCACCGTATCCGGGGAGAAGATCTCGCTGGGCGGGACCTGAGCTCAGGACGTGAACTCGGTGGCGGGCTCGGTGGCGTAGCGGGCCATGGCGGTCTCGATCATGCCGGGCGACATCGGCTGGCCCGAGGCGAGCATGTCGCGCAGGTCGCGGAAGTACTGGACGTAAAAGTCAGGCGTGAACGTGTTCAGCAGGACCAGCGGGACGTCACCGGGGTTGGCGAACGTGTGCGGCGCGCCGGGCGGGACCATGACCAGCGTGCCGGTAGGGGCGTCGTAGGACTTCTGCCCCACGGTGAAGCGGGCGGTGCCGGAGACCACGTAGAAGCCCTCGTCGTGCCGGGCGTGGCGGTGCTGGGGCGGCCCGTCGGTGTGCGGGGCGATCGTGATCTCGCCCACGCCGAGGCGGTGGGAGGTGTTGCTGCCGTCTTCCAGGATGCGCATCTGCGCCGGGCCGGTAAAAGCGACCTCGCCGTCCTCCGGGCCGACGATGGACACCTCCGGATCCCCGGCCGGGGCGGTGGCGAAGTCCCAGACCATGCCGAGGAGCTTGTCCGGGGTCTCCAGTTGCGGCAGGTGCCCGGCGTCGGAGATCAGCTGGTACCCGGCGCCGGGGATGGCCGCCGCGTAGGCCTGGCCGTGCCCGGCCGGGATCATCCGGTCGGCGCCGCCCCAGACCACGAGCACCGGGACGGCGGCCGCGGGCAGGCGTCCGAGCAGGGTGGGGTCGTCCATCGGGTTCCCGCCGTACAGGGCCAGCGCGGCCCGGTTAGCGGCGATGATCGCCTTCTGCTGGTCCGGGATCGAGTCCAGGTTGATCCGGAACTTGTCCGGGTTGAAGTAGCTCAGATCGGTGACCTGGTCCAGGGAGAGGGAGAAGAAGTCGGGGACCGGATAGGCGTCGAGCCGGAGGCCGGCGGCGTCGACGAGAACCACGTGGCTGATCCGGGGGCTGTTCAGCAGCGCGATCTCGGCCGCGATCCAGCCGCCGATCGAGTTGCCGACGACCGTGACGCCGGTCAGGCCGAGGTCCTCGATCAGCTGAACGTACAGCCGGCCCAGGCCCCGGATGGTGGTCAGGCCGTCCGGGCGGGGGGTGCCGCCGAATCCCGGATGAAGCGGGGTGAGGACGCGGGCGGGCCGGGACGAGGCGAGCAGGGCGGCGAACCCGTCCACGGACTGCGGCCCGGCGCCGCCGTGCAGCAGGAGGAAGGGCCGTCCTTCACCGCGTTCGGTGACCGTGACCGGGACGGGCCCGATGCCGTCGAGCGTCACGGTGTGCGTCGCGGTGGTGGCCGTGTCAGCCATGCTGATGCTCCTTCGGGACGTTTCGTTTCGTAAGAGTGAGCTCTCACGAGTTAACGTAGAGGCTTCGGTCTCGTTATGCAAGCCTTCTCTCATAAAGAGAGGCGCCTTGACTTATGGAATGGTGGTGCCGAATATGAGGAACATGACGAGTACCCAGGTCACAGGCGGACGGGCGAACCAGAAGCAGCGAACCCGGATGGCGATCGTCGAGGCCACCCGCCGGCTTGCCGGTACCGGGGCCGAGATCAGCATGCCGGCCGTCGCGCGCGAGGCACTGGTCTCCGAGGCCACTGCCTACCGTTACTTTCCCGACCTGGCCACGCTGCTGCGCGAGGCCGACGAGGGCACCTGGCCCAGCCCCGCCGAGGCCCTGGCTCCGGTGGCGGACAGCGACGATCCGGTCGAGCGGATCGGCTATGCCGCCGAGGTCCTGTTCCGCGGCATACTGGCCAACCAGGGTGCCGTCCGCGCGATGATCTCGGCGTCCGTCACCAAGCCGCCGGCGGCGGCCGCGCGGCCCGGGCACCGGTTCGGGCTGATCGACTACGCACTGATCCCGCTGGACCGCGCGCCCGGGCGGACCGATCCCGGAGCGCGGGCGCAGTTGCGGCGGGACCTGGCCGTCGTGATGGGCGCCGAGGCGCTGTTCACGCTGATGGACCTGTGCGGGCTGCCGCCTGAGGAAGCGATTGCCAGCGGCGTGCAGACGGCGCGGACCGTGACCCGCGCGGCGGTGGCCGCGGCCGCCGGGGATTAGCCGGACGGCCGCGGTGCCACGGGGGCGGCCAGTCCGTCGAGCGTTGCCTGGAACGCGAGGGACCAGCGCCGATCCGCGGACGCCTGCGATGTCGCAAGCCAGCCTGCGGTCTCCTGGGCGGCAAGGCCCTGCGCGAGCCCGAGAAGTACGTGCGCGATATCGGTCTCGTCGCCGGCCAGAACTCCGGCGTCGATACAGCGTTTGACGTGCCCGGTGATGAGGCGCCGGACCGAACCGGTGGCGGCGGCGTCGTCGGGTCCGGGATCGAAGTCGCCGAATGGGCGGGAGTACATCACCTGTGTCAGCACTGGATTCTCGCTGACGAAGACGCGGAACATCTCGAACAGGCGAATCAGATCGGCCCGCGGATCGTCGGTGTCGTTGAGCTGGGCGAAATGGCACCGCAGCCGACGGAACCCCTCGAAGAAGATCTCCCGGACGAGCCCGGCCTTGTCGCCGAAAAGTTCGTAGACGGCGGGGATGGAGGTCTCCGCTCCTTGCGCGACCTTCCGGGTGGTGAACTCGCCCATCCCTTCGTCGGCCAGCATGTTCACGGCGACTCGCAGGACGCGGTCCCGCAATTCGGGTGTCCGCTGTTTGGCCCTCGGCACGAGCGGAGCCTATCGGGAGGGTGTTCCGGTTGCCGCCGGGGACGACAGTCGCGTCCCGCTCATACCCGTGCCTGGAGTTCGGCGCTGTCGGCGTCGATAGCCGCCCGGACCCTGCTCAGCACGTGCTGCCTGGCGCGCAGCTTGGTCGCTAGGTGGGCATCCAGGTCCAGGGCGGCCGCCGCCACCGCGGTGCCGCGGGCCACGTTGTGAAGGTCCGCGGCGCTGACGACGCGGTCCAGGAAGCCGGCCTGGACGGCATTGTCCGGCGAGAAGGGCTCGGCGAGCACCGCCGCCCGGTTGAAGTGCGCCGGGGCCAGCCGCTGCCGGAGGATCTCGACCGCTGTGCGCGGCATCGTGAGCCCGATCGCCACCTCGTTCGCGGCGAACTTGTAGGGGCCCGCCGCGCCCACCCGGTAGTCGCCGGACAGCAGGATGAAGACGCCCATCGCCACCGCGTGGCCGGTACACGCGATCACCACCGGCATCGGGAACGACAGTAGCCGCTCCGCCAGCGCGAACCCCGCCCGCATCATCGCGGCCGATTCGGCACCGCCGGCGTTGAGCACCGGCAGGTCGAACCCTGCAGAGAAGACCCCGGGCCTGCCACCGAGCAGGACCACCGCCCGATCGGCCACCGCCCGGTCGAGGGCCGCATCCAGCTCGCCGATCATGGCCAGGGACAGCACGTTCACCTTGCCGTCGTCCATGGTGATCGTGGCGATCGAATCCTCGAGCCGATAGCTGACCGCTGCTACCTTCATGACGGCTCCTGTCGCGCGTCGGGCTAGTTCCTCACCAATGAGGGCGAGCTTAATCGGAACGATGTTTCGGAAGCAAGTTCCGATTAGCCGCGCGGGATGTCCCAACCGGCAAACTTTCATGATCAACGCACTAACTGACGACCCGGCCGGTGTGCGAACCAGGCGCCGGGGCGCCGTCTCGCCAGGCGATGGCGCCGGTGACGAGCACCAGGTCCACCCCGCTCGCGGGGGCCGTGGGGTTCTCGTCGGTGGCGCGTTCGGTGAGCCCGGTCGGGGCGATGACGCAGATGTCGGCGGCCAGGCCGGGAGCGAGCCGGCCACGGTTACGCAGGCCGTACACGTCGGCCGCGTTCGCGGCCAGATGGCGCGCCAGTCGCTGGTACCCGGTCGCGTCGCTGCTCGCGTCCTTTTCCAGCAGGTAGGAGCCGGCCAGGCGGGCGAACGCGCCGAATCCCCGCGGATGCGGGTGCTGGCCCTGGTAGATCCCGTCCGACCCGGCGCAGTGCCGGTCATGCCGCGTCAGCCAGGCCAGATGCTCATCGGCAAGCGACCGCCGGTCCAGGTGCGCGCCGACGTGCAGCCCGGCCCGGGCCAGCAGGTCCAGCGTCCGCTCCCCCGCCGACCGCCCGGCGCTCGCCGCGGCGGCGGTGAGCGACTGCCCGGCGAATTCGGTCAGCGCGGCGGGCAGGCAGCCCAAGTAGAGGTTCTGCAGGTAGGAGTCGGTGAACTTCTCACCGGCCAGCAGGCGAGCGCGCTGCGCCGGGTCGGTGAGCGCGGCCACCGTGCGGTCCGGGCCGCCGCCGCAATTCGGGGGGCAGCAGCAAGACGGCCAGGATCGTACTGGATCTCCGGTAGGGGTAGGCGTCGAACGTGACGGTGACCCCGGCGTCGTCGGCGGCGGCCACGGCCGCTTCGATGGCGGGCGGCGGCCCCCACAGGTGGCTGGCGTGCACGCGGGCCCCGGAGGCGGCCCCGACCGCGACCAGTTCGGCCAGGCCCGGGCCGACGTTCGCGCCGTACCCGCGCAGGTGCGAGACGTACGGCCGGTCCGCCGCCGCAAGGGGCCCGGCCAGGACGGCAACCTCGTCAGCACGACCGAACCGGCTGGGCAGGTAGTCCAGCCCGCTGGATAGCCCGGCCGCGCCGTGGGCCAGCGCGTCCTCCACCTGTCGCCGGGCCTTCGCCAGTTCGTACTCATCCAAGGGGCGCGCGGCGAGGCCGGACACGTTGTGCCGGATGGTGCCCTGGGAGGCGAGCACGACGACGTTCTGCGCCAGCCGTCCGGAAACCGCGGCGCGATAGCCCGCGAGGCTCAGGGGGCCGGTTTGGCTCAGGGGGCCTGAGTCGTTCAGGGGGCCGGAGTCGCTCAGCGGGATGGACTCACTCAGCGGGATGGGGACGGTCCCGTTGACCGGGCCGAAGTAGCGGTTCAAGTAGGAGGCGGTGCTCGCACTGGCCCCGATCCAGGACTGGCCGTCCTGCCCGACCACCAGAGTGGTCACGCCCTGGGCGAGCGCGCCGTCGACGCGCCCGGACTCCAGCAAGGGACCCTCGGCGTGCGCGTGGGCATCGATGAAACCCGGGCACACCACGCTGCCCGGAGTTAGGTCGATGACCTCGCAGTCGGCGGGAGGCCCGCTGTAGGTTCGTTCGGCATGTTCCGCGGAGTCGGTGTTGGTGTCGGTGTCGGCGACGTCCCGGATCGAGGCGATGGTCTCGCCCTCGATCAGCAGGTCGGCGCGCCGGGTGGTGGCGCCGATGCCGTCCGCGATGAGGCCGCCGCGCAGCAGGATCCGTGTGGTCACCGGCCAATTCTCGCCGCAAGCCGGACGTGGACGCGGACGCGAGGGCCAGGATCGAAGAATTCTTAGCTTCGTCCCTCGGCAAGAGGTTCCGGGGCCCAGTTTTGTCAGACCTTCTCGCTAGTATTCGAACTAGTGATCGATCGACAGGTCGAGTGTCCCCGGGGAGGTGATCCCGCCCATGTGCACCCTGAATCAAGCCGCCGCGCCGGCCAGTACGGTGCAGGCGCTGGCGATGGTGTCGGCTGGGCTGGGGTTCCTGGCTGGGTGTGACGCGGCTGATCTGGGCACCGCGGCGCAGGCGGAGGCGCTGGTGGGGCTGGAGCGGGCCGAGGCGCAACACACCGCGGCGCGGGCGCGGATCCTGGCCGCGTTCAGGTCCCGGGACGGGTACCAGGCGGACGGGCACTACGGTGCCGGGTCCTGGCTGCGGGCGGTCACGAAGGTCACCCCGGGGGCGGCGGGCGGGGCCCTCGGGTGGGCCCGGCGGCTGGCCGCCCACCCGGTCATCGCGGCCGCGCTGGCCGGGGGGCAGCTGTCGGCGTCGTGGGCGCGGCAGATCTGCGACTGGACCGGGCAGCTCCCCGAGGACCTGCGGGCCGATGCGGACCGGATCCTGCTGGCGGCGGCGCGGGGCGGCGCGGACCTGCATGACCTCAACGCGCTGGCGGCGGAGATGATCGAACGGGCCCGGGCCACCCCGGACACCGATGATGGCGGGTTCGCGGACCGGGCGGTGTGGCTGCAGACCACGCTCGGCGGGGCCGGGCGGCTGCAGGGGGATCTGACCCCGGAGTGCGCGGCCAGCGTGCCGGTGATCCTGGACGCGCTGTCCCAGCGGGGCGGCCCGGAAGACACCCGGACCGCGGCGCAGCGGCGGCACGACGCGCTGCAGCAGGCGTGCGAACAACTGATTAGCGCCGGCCTGGACCCCGGCCCGGACGGGCCGCAGCCCGCCCTGGCCCAGGTCCAGATCCACATCGACCTGGCCGCGCTGCGCGGGCTGCCGGGCGCCGCCGGGCTGGAGGCGGGCTGGAGCCTGGCCCGCGCCGCCGCCACCGATCCCGGATCGGTGTACCTGTCCGGGGCGGCCGCCGAGGCGGCCACCTGTGACGCGGTGCTCACCCCGATCGTGTCCGGGCAGCCCGACTGGACCGTCCTGGACCAGCTCACCGACCTGTTCCTGCACGCCCGCGGCCACGGCCAGGAACCGCAGCAGAACGACGGCCAGCCGGACGCGGATCGCGGCGACCGGCCGGACGCGGGCCCCGGCGGGCCGCCCGCCAACGGCACCGGCGGCCGGAACCGGACGCGGCCGCCTGTCCGCCCGGCCGGAACGGCCCGGCCAGATCTCCCCCGCCACCCGCCAGCGGCTCCGCGACACCCTGCTGACCATGAGCATCAGCCTTTTGTCCGGGCCCGGCGGCCTGGCGTCCTGCCTGCGCGCCACCACCCTGGGCGCGCCCTACACCAGCCTCAGCCAGCCCCTCGATGTCGGCCGCAGCACCCGCACCGTCCCACCCCACCTCCGCAAAGCCGTCATCCACCGGGACCGGCACTGCCAGTTCCCCGGCTGCGACCAGCCACCGTCCCGGTGCGACGCCCACCACCTAATCCACTGGTCCCAAGGCGGCCCCACCTCGCTGGGGAACCTGAAGCTCCTGTGCAAATTCCACCACCTGATCGTGATTCACCGCTGGGGCTGGACACTGGACTGCCACCCCGATGGGACCACCACCGCCACCAGCCCCGACGGACGCGTCCTGCACTCCCACGGACCACCCGGAAAGACGGCGTGACCCCACGCGTTGGTTACGATCGGGCAGCTTCGGCTACGCATCGCTCCTGGCCGGGCGGGTGGTAGGTCAGACTTGGGCCGTGATTGCCACCGTGCCTGCAGCAGTAGAGAAACTGCTGACGGCGGACGTCGCCCGGGAGATCGCGAGGGCGTACGGAGACCGCCCGATCTATCCGGATCAGATCGTCATCGACAGACTGGGCCAGGACCGCCGGAGGTTTCCCGGCTGGCCGGAGCCGGTCCTGGTGCTGGCGGATGAGAACCAGGGCGCCTGCTCGTGGGGAGTTCCGCTGGACGGCGGCCCAAACGGCGGCCAGGTGCTCGTGGGCAGTGAGCGCACCACCGTGACCTACACCGGGTCGGTCGAGGACTTCATCGCCGCCCGGCGATGGGACTACGAATGCGTCAACGCCGCCTTCTGCGTCTCGGCCCAGGCCTCGGCGCTGGACGAGGAATCACTCGGCTACCTGCGGGGGTGCTGCGCGCCGTCGGTCACGACCCACGGCTGGCCGGGTATGCGGCAGTACCGGTTCGAGGATCAGCAGCTCCGCGTCCTACTGTGGTCGGACACCGACCAGTGCGATTGGCTGGTATCGGCGACGACCGAGGACGCACTCACCGACTTCACCGCGGGCCTGCTCACCCTGCGCAGCCTCCGCACGGCCCGCTGGGCCGACGAAGCCTAGCGGGCCACCTCAGGGCGGGGTTACTTCAGGCCGGTGCCGGCGACGCCTTCGACGATCTGGCGCTGCGCGAGCAGGAACACGAAGACCAGCGGGAGCGCGCCGAGCACGGCCGAGGCCATCTGCAGGGCGTTGATGATCCCGACGCCGCTGACGACCGTGCCAATACCAGCCGGGATCGTCATCATGGTCTGGCTGGTCGCGGCCAGGAACGGCCACAGGAAGTTGTTCCAGGTCCAGACGAACGTGAAGATCGACACCGCCGCGATGGCCGGGCGGGCCAGCGGCAGCGCGATCCGGCGGTAGGTGGTCCACCAGTTGGCCCCGTCCACCTCGGCCGCCTGCTCCAGCGAGATCGGCAAACCGTCGAAGAACTTCTTGAAGATGAACACCGCGATGGGCGCGGGGACCTGCGGCAGGATCAGCGCCCAGTAGGTGTTGATCAGGTGCGCGACCTGGAATTCGCGGAACAGCGGCACGATCAGCGCCTGCGGCGGGATCATGATGCCGGCCAGGATCGCGGCGTAGAAGAACGCGTCGCCGCGGAACCGGCGCCGGGACAGGGCGTAGCCCGCCATGCTCGCGGTGACCACGGTCAGCAGGGTGACCACGATGGCCACGATGGCCGAGTTGAGGTACCAGCGGCCGAGGTCGCTGGCGCTGAACACGGCGCTGTAGGCCGAGAACGTGAAGTGCGGGATGTTCCAGGTGGCGGGGACGATGATCGTGTCGTTCTCGCTCTTCACCGAGGTGTCCAGGGCCCACGCGACCGGGACCAGCCAGAGCAGGGCCAGCGCGATGACCACGCCGGTCACGGCCCGGCTGAACAGGCTCGAGCGCCGGTCCCGGCGGGCCCGGACCGGCTGGGTCCCGCCGCGCCCGGCGGTCTGCTGCCAAGGAGCTGAGACAGCCATGGTCAGACTCCCCTCTCCTGGCGGCGGACCAGGGCCAGCCAGACGAACGACACGATCAGGATGACGATGAACAGGATGAACGAGGCCGCGGACGCGTAACCGACCCGCTGGCTGGTGAACGCGGTGTCGTAGATCCACTCAATGGCCGGGCGGCTGGAGTAGTTCGGGCCGCCCGCGAGGATCAGGTACACCTGGTCGAAGATCTTCAGCGACGCGATGACCTGCAGCACGGTGACCAGCGTGGTGGTCCGGCCCAGCATGGGGATGGTCAGCCGCCAGGTCTGCTTCCACCGGCTGGCGCCGTCCAGGGCCGCGGCCTCGTACAGGTCGCGGGAGATGTCCTGAAGACCGGCCAGGTAAAGGACGAAGTTGAAGCCGATCGTCCACCACACGGTGACGATGACGATCGAGTAGATCGACATGTTCGGGTCGGACAGCCAGCCAGGCGCGCCCACCCCGATCAGGTTGAAGAACGCGTCGATGAGCCCGTAGCCCGGCTCGTACAGGAACAGCCAGACCAGCGCTATGACCGCCGACGGCAGGATGTAAGGCAAGAAGAACGCCAGCCGGAAGAACCACTGCCCGCGCTTGATCCGGTTCACCACGATCGCGAAGAACAACGGCAGGATCACCAGCGGCGGCGTGCTGACCAGCGTGAACAGGATCGTGTGCCACATCGCCGACCAGAACTGCTGGTCGGCGAACAGCTCCCGGTAGTTGGCCAGCCCGGCGAAGCCGCCCAGGCCGCCCTTGACCAGGCTGGTGTTGAAGAAGCTCAGGACCACGTCGTAGACCAGCGGGCCGACCAGGAACAGCACGTAGAAGATCAGGAACGGGGCAAGCAGCCCGAAGTTTCCCCAGTTCCGGCGGGGACGCCTGGCCGGGGCCCGGTCGGCGGTCGCGGCCCGCGGCAGCGTGGCTGCGGGGGCGGTAGATGTGCTCATACCGGCACCGACTCCTTCGACAGAGTGTCCAGCGATCCCCGCATCTGGTCGTAGGTGGCCTGCGGCGACATGCCGCCCAGCATCAGCGTGCCGAGCGGCTCACCCAGATAGTTCTCCATGTCCGAGCCGGAGCCGCTGTACCAGGCGGGCGGGTCGTAGACCGCGTAGTTGGCCGCCGACTCGTAGTTGGACTGCGGCTTGAGCTTCTTGTAGGCCGCCGAGTCACGGACCGGCAGCCAGGCCGGGATGTGACCGCCCTCGGCCCAGGTCAGGCTCTGCCCGAGCAGCGTCCTGATCATGGTCAGCACCATCGACACCTTCTCCGGGTCCGCGGACTGGCGCTTGGGCAGGATGAACGTGTGCGAGTCGGCCTGGGCGGCCGCGGGCCCGAACAGGGCCGGGAACGGCTGCATGCTGAACGCCATGTTGACCGCCTGGAAGACGGTCACGTTCCACTCACCCTCCCAGTACAGGCCGGCGTCGCCCGCCTGAAAGACCGCGGTGCCGCCGGGCGCGTCCACGTCCGCGTTCATCAGGCCCTCGGTGGCCAGTTGGTGGATGAAAGTCAGCACCTTCGTGGCCAGGGCCTCGTCCAGCACGATGTCCTTGCCGTTGTTGGCCAGCACCTGGCCACCGGCCTGGCTGTACAAGGTGTAGAACAGCCGCCACGGGGTGGCCGGGTCGTTGATCTGGTCGCAGACCACCGGGGCGGCGCCGATCTTCTTCAGCTTCCGGAGCGCGTCCAGCATGGCGGACGCGCTCTTGATCGCCGGGAGCTGGCCGGAGCTGTCCAGCAGGCCCGCCTTCTTGCAGATCTTCGTGTTGTAGTACTGGACGAACGGGTGGGTGTCCAGCGGGATGCACAGCAGCTGGCCGTTATAGTGCGCCTTGCTGAAGGCCAGCGGGGTGAAGTCCTTGGGTTCCATCCCGTGCTCGGCCAGCAGGTCCAGGCTGATCGGAGTGAGCAGACCCGGCGGCCCGTACTGGTGGATGCGGCTCAGGTGCATGATGGCCACGTCCGGGGGGCTGCCGGAGCGGATGGCCAGCGACAGCTTGGTGTAGTACGGGGCACCCCACTGCAGGATCGTCGACTGCAGGTCGACGTCGGGGTGCGCCTTGGTGTAGGCGGCCTCCATGGCCTCCATGTGGGTGCCGTCGCCGCCGCTAAGCAGGTTCCAGTACACCAGCGTGGACCGGTTGTCCCCGCCACTGCTGCCGGTGATCCCGGAGGCGACGTCGTAGGTGCCGGCGCAGCCGGCCGTGGCCAGTCCTACGCCGAGGGCGCCCGCGCCCGCGAGGAACTTCCTTCGGCCGAACGCACCGCTCCAGGAGCCTGGCCGAGGGGGCGGCGTCACGGGGGCGCTCATGCGAGCGTCACCTCCAGGAGCGTGAAGGAGTGCGGAGCGAACGTGATATCGATGTCACCGCCACGTACCTCCCGCTGGGTGCGGCGGACGGCAACGTTGTCGGGGTGCTCGAAGCTGTTCTCCGCATCGGGCTTGTCCCCGTTGACCTCGTGCACGGTCATCGTCCCGGCGGCCTCGGCACCCTGCAGGCGGATGCGCGTGGCGAGCTCGCGTTCCGGGTCCCGGTTGACCACCGAGATCGTCAGCCGCCGCGCCGCGGGGTCGCGGGTGGCGGCCACGTCCAGCAGCTGGAACGGCCCCAGGTCAGCCACCCGGTGCGCCCAGCGCTCCCCGGGCAGGTCGGCGTGCGCGTGCGTGCCGGAGTCGGTGAAGGTGTCCAGGGCCACCTCGTGGCTGGCGCTGGCCATCAGCGCGAACGGATGGTAGATGGGCTGCCGGAACATCCCGTCCGGGCCGGTGACGATCGGGGCGATGACGTTGACCAGCTGGGCCAGGTTGGCCATCCGCACGACCTTCGACTGGCGCAGGAAGACGTTCAGGTAGGTCCCGACGGCGAGCGCGTCGGCCAGGTTGTAGACCTCGGCCAGCTGCCCGTCGCTGGTGCGGTACCAGACGTTCCACTCGTCGTAGGCGACGCCGATTTCGTGCTCGATCCGCTGCTGGTAACGCGCACGGTCGATGAGGGCGCCGGTCACGGCGAGGGCCCGCTCGGTGAAATGCGGCGCCAGCACGTTGGACCAGTAGTCGGCCGAGCCGGTGTAGAGGTGGATGCTGTGGAAGCCGACGTACGGCGCGAGCCCGTCGATGACCACCTGGTCCCAGTCGTCGACGCCGGTCTGGCCGCAGCTGACCAGGCAGATGCCGGGGTCGAGCAGTTTCAGCGCCTTGGCCCACTGGCGCGCGGTGGCCACGTAGTCCGCCGCGGTCCGCTGGCCGAGCTGCCAGTCGCCGTACATCTCGTTGCCGAGGCCCCAGTAGCGGACGCGGTAGGGCTCGGGGTGGCCGTTGGCCCGGCGGCGATTGGCCCAGTAGGTGTCGCCGGTGCCGTTGCAGTACTCGACCCAGGCCATGGCCTCGTCCAGCGTGCCCGTGCCCATGTTGAGGCAGATCACGGGGTCCACGCCCGCGGTCTGCGCCCAGGCCATGAACTCGTCGGTGCCGAAACGGTTGGATTCCTCCGCACCCCAGGCCAGCTCCGGGCGCCGCGGGCGATCGGGGCCGATGCCGTCGGCCCAGTGGTACCCGGAGACGAAGTTCCCGCCCGGCCAGCGCACGTTCGTGACACCGAGGTCACGGACGGCTCCCAGTACGTCCGTTCGGAATCCGCGTGAGTCCGAGAGGTCAGACCCCTCATCGAAGAGGCCGCCGTAGATGCAGCGGCCCAGGTGCTCGGCGAAGCTGCCGAAGATCCGCCGGTCTACCGTCCCGATGGGCCGGTCGGTGCGCACGTCAATGTGAGCCACGGAGACTGCTCCTTTCCGAGCAGTTGTTGTTGCCGCTCACAGCGCGGCTAAACAGCGGTTATCGCGCAATACCCGCAGCTAAGGGCATCGGACGCGGTGCCGGAGAGGCCGAATGCGCAATCGTTTTCCCAGGTCTGGGCGTTATCGCGGCCCGGGCGGGGTAGCGATGCGGGATGAGTGATTTTTTTAGTTTCGGGGAACTGCTGTCCCCGGCGGAGCAGGAGATCCTGGCCCGCGTCCGCGAGTTCCTGCGGTCCGAGGTCGACCCGATCGCCAACGAGTACTGGGCGCGGGCCGAGTTCCCCTTCCAGCTGATCGACGGCTTCCGCAAGCTCGACATCGCGGGGCTGATGTACGACGGCCTGGCCGCGCACCGCGGCACCCGGATGCTGGCCGGTTTCCTGTCGCTGGAGATCGCGCGGGCGGACCCGTCCATCAACAGCTTCTACGGCGTGCATACCGGACTGGCCATGGGCAGCATCGACCGCTGCGGCTCGGCGGAGCAGAAGCAGCGCTGGCTGCCGCCGATGGCCCGGCTGGAGCAGATCGGCGCCTTCGGGCTGACCGAACCGCACGGCGGCTCGGACGTGGCGGGCGGCCTGGAGACGACCGCCCGGCGGGACGGTGATCGCTGGGTACTGAACGGCGCCAAGAAGTGGATCGGCAACGGCACCTTCGCCGACCTGGTCATCATCTGGGCGCGGGACGAGGCCGACGGCGACGTCAAAGGGTTCGTGGTGGAAAAGGGCACGCCGGGATTCACCACGACCAAGATCGAGGGCAAGATCGCGCTGCGCACGGTGCAGAACGCCGACATCACGCTGACCGACTGCGCGGTCAGCGAGGACAACCGGCTGCAGAACGCGAACTCGTTCCGCGACACCAACGAGGTGCTGCGGCTCACCCGCGGCGGCGTGGCCTGGGGCGCGGTGGGCTGCATGATGGCCGCCTATGACCTCGCGCTCGATTATGCAGGTGAGCGCGAGCAGTTCGGCCGGCCGATCGCCGAATTCCAGCTGGTCCAGGACCACCTGGCCACCATGCTCGGCAACGTCACCTCCGCGCTGGCGCTGGTCGTGCGGCTGGCCCAGCTCCAGGCCGACGGCGCGGACCGGGACGAGCATTCCGCGCTGGCGAAGGCGGTGACGACCGGCCGGATGCGCGAGACCGTGGCCCTGGCCCGCGAGGTGTTCGGCGGCAACGGCATCCTGCTTGGCAGCAGCGTGGCCCGTTACTTCGCCGACGCGGAGGCGATCTACTCCTACGAGGGCACGCGGGAGATCAACCAGCTCATCGTGGGGCGGGCCGTCACCGGCAAGGCCGCGTTCGTCTGAGCGGGCGGGGCGGGCCTGCGGCGAAGCCGGGAAATACGCCCATTGGTGCGTAACGCCAGCGGTTCACCGCCGTTTCAGTAGCGGAAGTCCTGACGCTACTGAGTGGAGGATCAGCATGACGACGCCCAGCGACGCACAGCAGTACGCCGGCCGCACCGCGGTAGATCTGGAAGGCAACAAGGTCGGGAAGATCGGCCAGGTCTATGTCGATGACCGCACCGGCGAGCCGCTGTGGGTGACGGTGGCCACCGGGCTATTCGGTCAGCAGCCGACGTTCGATGCGGGCCGCGATCGGCGAGCACGCCTCTGCGTCGGGAGTGAACGTCGAGAGTGCCGTTACGCGGAACGGCTTCTGGGCTGGAACTCCTGCCTTGCGAGTGTGGGTCGAACTGGTGGGGCCGCTTAGGGCGCTGCGCATCGAGGCGAACGATCGTCTCGATTTCGCCGGCATGGTGACCGGAAACGGCGCCGGCTTCGCGGCCCGGGAGGGCGTGAGCGCCGCTGATGGTGCGGGCCTGCTCAACCGCCAGGGAGCCCACATTGATGTCCGGACGACAGACATCCGGGCGGACCGGAACAGCTGAGCTAGGTATACGGGACGTGACCGAGGTCGCAGGCGGGCGGGGCCGGGCGGCAGTCGGCGATCTGGGCGTTCAGCTCTCCGCCGAGCAGCACCGCGAGCGCGCTGAGGTACAGGAACAGCAAGATGGCGACCGGGGCGGACAGGGCACCGTAGGTGGGGCTGCGCCCGATCGCGAAGGCCAGGTAGGCGCGCAGGGCCAGGCTGCTGGCCAGCCAGATCAGCATGGCCGCGACGGCCCCGGGCAGGTCCCGCCGCCACCGGCCGCGGACCGGCACGGCCACGTGGTAGAGCGTGGCCAGCAGCGCGGTGCAGACCACCACCAGGACGGGCCAGTAGGCGATGGCGACCACTGGCCGGAGCACCGTCAGCACCGGGCCGGGCGCCACCTCCGAAATCCAGCGCGGCGCGGTGACCAGCAGCGGGAGCACGGCCACGCCCGCGACCAGGGACCCGAGGTACAGCCCGAACGCCACCAGGCGGGCCCGCACGGCGGAACGCACGTGGCGCATCCCGTAGGCGATGGTGATGGTGTTGACGTAGGTATTCATGGCCGTGGACCCGGTCCACAGGGCGAGCGGGAAGCTCAGCGAGATGATCCCGCCCCGGCCATGCCGCAGCACGTCGGTGAGCACGGGCCGGAGCACGTGCTGCACCGCGGCCGGGGCCATGAAGTGACCGGCGCCGTGCAGGATGTCCTTCTCCAGCTGGACCATGAGGTGAGCGCCGAACAGCGGGGTGAGGTAGCCGACCGCGGCCACCAGCACCAGCAGCAGCGGGGTCAGCGACAGCAGGGCCCAGAATCCGGCCTCGGCGGCGAGCCCGAAGACGCGGTCGGCCCACGCCTGCGCGGCGGTGGCGCGGACGACGGCCCATCCGCTGGCCCGGGCGTTCCGGAGGCTGTGCGGCTTCCAGAGGCTGCGCGGCCTCCAGAGGCTGCGCGTAGGCGGGCCGGGTGAGCGGCTGTCCGCGGCGTCCGGCACAGTGACGGACTCGCGGCTGCGCACGACGAACAGCCTAACCGCTGGACGGTCAGTCCCCTAGGAGCCGCTCGGGCCGGGACGGGAACGCCCGGCGTGCGGTCAGCACGATGAGCAGGCCCGACGCGGCCAGCGCGGCCCCGATCACGCAGAGCCCGGCGAGCACGCCCGTGTCCACGAGCAGCGAGCCGGCCAGCGCCCCGCCGCCGATCCCGATCTGGAACGCGACCACGTAGAGCGCGGAAGCGGTGTCGGCGGAGCGCGGCGCCACGCGCAGGACGGCCGCCTGCAAGCACACCGGCAGGGCCGTGAACGCGGCGCCCCAGACGATGACGGCGCCCACGGTGACGGCAGCCGAGCCGTGCGCGACCGTGGCGAGGCCGGTCAGCGCCACGGCCACGCCCAGCGCGCACGCCGCGGTCGCCCGGCGCGGGCGCTGGTCGGTGGTCCGGCCCGCCAGCCAGATGCCGCCGATCCCGGCCGCACCGTAGGCGAACAGCACCGCGGACAGGGCCAGCCCGGTGAACCCGGCGTCGGACCGGACCAGCGCGGTGATGTAGGTGTACGCGGTGAAGTGCCCGGTGACGATGAGCACCGTGATCACGCAGACGGCCAGCAGCGGCGCGCTGCGCAGCGCGGCCCCGACCGTCAGCGCCGCGGCCGCGGCCCGCGCGCGCTGGCCGTGCGCATCGGCTCCCGCGGGCGCGTCGGATCCGGGGGCCAGCGCAGGCAGCACCCGGCGGAGGGCCAGGGCGACGAGCACGGCGGCCACGCCCAGCGTGGCCATGGCGGCGCGCCAGCCGGCCACGTGCCCCAGGGCGGTCCCGACGGGAACGCCGAAGACCAGGGCCAGCGAGTTGCCGCTGAACACCATGGCGGTGGCCCGGCCGGCCCGTCCCGGGGCCACGAGCCGCGCCGCCACCGACGGCAGCATGGACCAGAACACCCCGTGCGCCAGTGCGCAGGCCACACGCGCGGCCATGACGACCGCGTAGCCCGGGGCCGCCGCGATCAGGAACTGGGAAAGGGCCAGCAGCACGACGCACCCGACCACCACCTGACGGCGGGAGCGGTACTCCATCGCGGCCGTCAGCGGGATCGCGCTCAGCCCGGCCATCGCGGCGTACACCGTCACCAGCAGGCCCACCGCGCCCGGACGGACGTGCAGCCCGGCCGACAGCTGAGGCACCAGCCCCACCGGCAGGGTCTCGGCCGTCACGTACACGAAGGCGGCGCCGGCCAGGGTCACCACCGCGCGGCGGCTGGTCACCAGCGATGGGCGCCCCGGGCGCGCGGTGTCCGGCGAGGGACGCGAGGGACAGCGCTCGGGGGCGGTTTCCGTCACGCCGCCATCTTATACTCGTTTGGCGAGTATATTAAAGACTGCCATGATGACATCCATGACGGCCCTCAGGACGTCAGCGCAGACGGCACTGCTGCGCGCGGTCCACGACCGGCCGGGTGCCACCCGCGCGGCGATCGCTCACGAGCTGGGGATACCGAGCGGCTTCGCCGCCGAGACCGTGGCCCGGCTGGTGTCCGCACGGCTGCTGGCGGAGGAACCGGCGCCACCCACCGGCAGCCGTGGCCGGCCGACCACGTCGCTGCGGCCCCATCCGGACGGCCCGCTGGCGGCCGTGGCCACCATCACCCAGGAAACCTGGCACGTCGCCGCGGTCCAGCTCGGGGGGGCCCAGATCGCGTCGGTCTCCGGTACGCACCATCGTGACCCGGACCAGGTGCTCACGGCGGTGGCCGCGGAACTGAACCGGCTATCCGAGCACTTCGGCTCCCGGATCCGCGCCGCGGCCGTGTCCGTACCGGGCACGGTGGTCGGCAGCCGGCTCGTGCACGCGCCCAACCTGGGCTGGCACGACGTCGACCTGTCCGTGCTGTGGCCGCGTTACGACCCCCATGTCCCGCTCATCGCCGGGAACGACGCCACCTTCGCCGCGGTCGCCGAATCGCGCCACGGCGCCGGGCTAGGCGCGGGCACGATGGTGTACGTGCACGTCGAGGCGGGCATCGGCGGGGCCATCGTGGAAGGTGACCGGGTGGTCCTCGGCGCCACCGGGACGGCCGGGGAGTTCGGGCACATGCCGTTCGGGGATCCCCGGGAGCGGTGCCGGTGCGGGGCCATGGGCTGCTGGAACACCAGCGTGGACGGCTTCGCCCTGGCCCGCGCGCAGCACGAGCCCCCGCCCGCGGACGAGGTCAGCTACATCCGGCGGGTCATCGCCGCGGCCCGGGCCCGGGTCCCGGAGGCCACCGAGGCGGTGCAGGGCGCCGCCCGGTCCCTCGGGCGGGGCGCGGCCGGGCTGGTCAACGCGCTCGACCCGCACCTCATCACGCTGGGCGGCCTGGGACCGGAGTTCCTCGACGTCGCGGCCGGGCACGTCACCGCCGCGTACCACGACGGGCTGATGGCGTTCCGGTCGCTGCCGCCCCCGCCGCTGGTGCCGGCGCGGCTGGGCGAGGACGGACCGCTGCTCGGCGCGGCCGAGCAGTGCTTCGACCGGATGCTCACCGACGAGGGCCTGCAAGCGTGGACCGCCGGGTCTTCAGCCAGGGGCTTTCTCCCGGCTTAGGTAGTCGAAGGTCCGCTCCAGCACGCCGCCGGCCCGGCGCAGATCGGCCGAGCTCTCGCTGGCCTCCTCGCTCAGCCGGGCCTGCAGCGGGGCCGGAACCTCGAAGCCGGCCGCGGCGGCCAGTCCGGCGCCGATCCGCACGGCGCTGCGGACCACCTGGGGGTCCACCGACCACACCATCTCGAAAATCCGGTCCGGGTCCCGGCGCGATTCCTGCCCCGGGCGCTCCCACCCCGCCAGGCAGGCCGGGTTGTCGGCAGCGTCACAGATCAGGACCCACTCGCGGCGCAGCGGTGAGTCCCCGGGGATGGGAATCTCCGCGAGCGGCCCGGGCTGATCCCGGCGCTGGCCGAAATCGGCGAAGACCACCGTCTGCTCTGCGGTGCCGGCCAGGTCCGTCCAGCGCGCGCGGGCGGCGCGGTAGAAGCGCACCCGCTGGAAGCAGCCCACCAGGACGGCCCGCTGGGCCCGGGCGCAGCACTCGTCCTCGATCGCGTGGGTGACGGCCAGCAGCATGGTCTTCGTCATGACGTGCATGGGCAGGCCGGGATGACGGCGGCGCAGCCCGGCGAAGATCGACGTGTCACGCAGCGGCGAGGCTCCGGCCAGGGCGTGGGCCACCGCCGCGGACAGCGACAGGCCCTGGGCCCGGCCGCGCAGCACCTCGGTGAGCAGGGCACAGTCGGACTCCCGGTAGCGCCGCCGCCCGTTCGGCAGCCGTTCCGGCCGGGGCAGGCCGTAGCGCTGCTCCCAGTTCCGCAGACCGGAAACGGGAATGCCGGTCCGCTGGGACACCTCGCCGATCGACAGCACCGCGGGGTCGCTGGCCCCCGGTTCCTCCGTCGCTGTAGACTTCATCAAGTTGATGACTCCAAGCTCGTCAGATTGACGAGATCATAGCGCGTGAGGAGGACGCAGTGACGATCGCCTCCCAGATAAACGGCCGCACTCGCGCTCTTGGCCCGGAGGATGACCCGGCGTGGTGGCGGGAGTCGGCCGCGTGCCGCCACGCCGACCCCGAGCTGTTCTTCCCGATCAGCTCGATCGGCCGCGGTGCGGCGGAGGCCCAGCAGGCCAAGGCGGTCTGTGCCCGCTGCCCGGTCCGGCAGCCCTGCCTCGACTTCGCGCTGGCCACCGGCCAGGAGTTCGGCATCTGGGGCGGCTACGACGAGCGGGAACTGCGGGTGCGGCGGCGTGAGAAGGGCGCCGCTGAGATAGATCAGTTGCCGGGCGCGCGCCAGGCGACCCAGTTGTAATCCCGGCTCTGGGCCACGACCCGCCAGCCGGCCGGGGCCTGGGGCCAGCTCGCGCTGGCGGGTTTCCCGGCCGGCCACGGTACCTCGACGACCGTGGTCCCGGCCGGCACCGGGGCGCTGCCGGAGTAGAAGAAGGTCAGCTGGGTCCACCAGATCTCGTACGACTGGGGTATCCAGCTGGCCCAGTCGGTCCAGAGCCCGTTGTCGACCGCGACCTTGTCGCCGGGCTTGAGGCCGGCCGCGGTGACCAGGCCCAGCGAGTTGGCCTGCTGGGCCGGCGTGGTGGCCTGCGAAATGTGCGTGGTCATCTGCACCAGCGCGAACATGTTCATGGCGGCGATCGGCACCAGCAGCGCCACCCGCCAGCGCGCGAACGACCGCCCGGTCAGCCAGGCGCAGGGTCAGCGCGATCAGCACCCACAGTGCCAGCAGGGCCACGCCGACCACGGTCGCCTCGGGCACGCTGAGGTCGGTCCAGCCTTGCGTGAGCACCGTCGGATCAGCCCAGTTGAACGCGGCGAAGCCGGTCACGTTCTGGTGTGAGCCCGCGTAGTGGACCACGACCGCGGCGGTCCCGGCGGCCAGCGCCGCGGCGGCGGCCGCGTACCCCACGAGCCGCCAGCCACGCACCCGGAGCAGGACGACGATGCCCACGATGAAGAACGTGACGCTCATCGCGTCCGGATAGCGCCCGGAGGCCCACGTCGGCTCCTGGCCGTCCGGCAGCGCCGCGGGCGCGATGTACACGATGGCCAGCGTGACCAGCACAGTGAGTGCGGCCATGATCCGCAGGTCGCGGCGGACGCCCCGGCGGAAGACCGCCACCGCCGCCGCGACCAGGCCGATGGCGGCGATCCCCCAGGTGTCGAGGGTCAGCCGCCACAGCTGGCCGGCGGCCATCTCCAGGATGTAGATCTGGTCCTTGACGTCCTTCAGCCTGGCCACGGCCTCGCCGGTCAGGCTGCGCGGTCCCTCCGGGTAGAGCAGGGCCGAGATGTAGCGGTTCAGGCGGCCCGTGACCCCCACCACCACGGCCAGCGTCACCCCGGCTGCGGCCAGCGTCCACGCGGGAACGATCCGGCGTACCGCGGCGTAGACCGCGACCGCGGCGAAACCGATCACCACCACGAGGCCACGCGGATGAACGGCGTAGGCGTACCCGGCAAGCAGGGCCGAGCCGATCGCCGTGCCGTAGGCGGCGCGGCGGCTTCCCGCGGTCAGCCAGGTGTGCACGGTCAGCAGCCACGCCAGGACCACGACCGGGAAGACCGCGTCGGACAGCGCGTACTGGGTGTAGAACACACCCTCCGGCACGACGGCCGCGACCGCCGCCGCGGCGAACGCGATCCAGCGGCGCACGGACAGCCGCCGGAAGGCCAGGTAGGCCAGCGGCATGAGGGCCGCGTTGACCACGGCGTTGACCACCATGGTCGCGTGATAGACGGTGACCGGGTTGCTGGTGAACCAGTAGATCGGCACCAGCAGCAGCGGGTAGCCGCTCTGGTACAGCGTCCCGTAGGAGAAGTCGGACGGTGCCCCGGCGTGCGCGAGCACGCGCGCGATCACCAGGTACGCGGATTCGTCCGGGTTGGCCAGCGGCACGGTCTGCGACCGGCTGAGCCACACCCGCAGTGCCACCTGAGCCAGGTAGCCGAGCACGAGCCAGAGGGCCCACCGCCGCGACCAGCGCCGGGAAGCCCGGGGCGCCACGCCTTCGGGCGCAGGGTCAGCGTGCCGCTGCCACCGCTCACGCGAAAGGAGCAAGTTCCCCACCAGCCGCTGCCTCCAAGCTCTGCGATCGCCTTCGGCCTGCGGCCACGCGTTTCACATGTGCTCACATAGTGCGCACATTGATCTGGGCGAAAGCTGAGAGAACTCTAAGGCTTCGCCCCGAACAAATCATCTCAGATCGGGCACTTCCCCTGGCCGGCGGCCTGGCTGAGCCGCCCGGCCAGGGGAACAAGGTCACAGCGCGGCCAGGGCTGGCGGGAAGATGAGCCGACCGTAAGCGACCTTGTTGAGCATCACAAACCAGTAGTCGGGCTCCGGGATCTGCAACCGCATGGTTTCCCACCCCGGCAGCTGCAGCTGGATTCCGGTGCCGTCGAAGTTCATCGACTGGATGTACGGGAACCACATGTCCACCATGCGTGAGCCCTGGACGGAGAATCGCCGGTTCGTCAGGAACACGCAGCCACGATCGGCCTCCTGCCACTGCCCCTGGCTTTCACGCTCCGCGCGCTTCGGCGGATACAGCAGCTCGGCCCGGTCCGGCCGATCGTTCGGATCATAAGAGAGAATTTATTTTGCCGGGACCGGCGGCCGGTGGCGTCAGGCGCGGGCGGTGCCGCTCAGGACCACCTTGCCGTGCTGGCTGGCGTCTCCGGAGCTCTCGACGGTGATCTGCATGGTCGGGTACTCACGCGGGTCAGCGGCGCTCCACATCTGCATGGTGGCGCTCCCGCTGGAGTCGACCGTGAAGGTACCGGCGGTGATCAGGTCACGGCGCCCCGGCCGGTCGGTCGGGCTGGCGTACCAGCACTCATAGAAGTGGCCGGCCCCCAGGCGCTTCAGGCCGTGCACGGTCATCTGGATCGACCAGCCGCTCGCGGTGTGATGGGCCACCGCCTGGCCCGAGCCCGGGCCGCCGCCCTGGGCATGCATGGGAATGGTGAAGGCGGAGGCGGGCGCCGACTGGAGCACGGTAACCGCCGTCCCCGCCCCGGCGACGACGACCGCGGCGGCTGCGACTGCGGTCAGCCTGGCCGCGCTGGCGCCGCCAGAAGGATGTCCTCGACGCCTGGCCCACGCGTACCAGCGTGCGCGGCTCGAGGTCGGCAGGAGGGTCGGCATCTGCGGGCAGGTCCGTACTCGGACCCGAAGACTTGAGCAGCCGCGCGGCGGGCGCGAGCTCTGCGGCCGTTTCCCGGCATTCAGAGCACGATTCCAGGTGGACCCGGAAACGCTCCGACTCTTCGGGATCGAGGATGCCGAGCACCCAGCCCGCAAGGTCCTCGTGCTCCATGTCCGGTGTCACCTCAAGATCGGCCATCGTAGCCCCGCTCCGCCAGTGCCGTCCGTAGCGCCCGCAGCCCGTGGAACATCCGGGTCTTCACCGTCCCGATCGGCAAGCCCAGCCGGTCGGCGATCTGGGACTGAGTCAGCCCCTCCTTGTTCACCAGCATCAGCACCTCCTGGTGCGCAGGGCTCAGCGACTCCAGAGCATCGCGCACCATCAGGGTCTCAACGATCCGGTCGGCGTCATCCGGCTGCGGGGGAAGGTGCACGTCCTCCACGGGAACCAGCGGACGGGAGGAGGGACGTTTTCTCAGATCCGCCGCGATACTGCGGGCGATGACAAACAAGTAGGCGGCTACTGTTCCACGGCTGGTATCGAACCGGCCAGCCGTCCGCCACAGCCGGACGAAACACTCCTGAACGAGCTCCTCGGCGAGACCAGTGTCGCCCAGCAACTGGATTCCGGCCCGGTACAAACGCCCGCCGTAGCGGCGGTAAAGCTTCGAGAGGGGCTCACCAATGTCGCCCGCGGCGATCTGGGCCACCAGATCAGCCTCTTCGCGGGCAAGCCAGTCCTCAACGCCGACCACCAACACCATCAGGCTCCCCCACCTGAATGGGTACGACGCCAGTCCGCTGGATGGCTGAACACCCTGCCCCTAGGAAATGCCCTCCCCCACCCAGTGACCCCGGCACCCTCCCTGCCGACCACTTTTTCTTATCATTTCGTCACAGACAGCTAGTCCTGTATGGCTTGAGTACCCCAATCACGGCAGGATGCGTGTGATATTCACCACATTGAAACGCTGCGGTGGGCCTGCTACCGCGCCGTGTTATCGCGCCGGGCTGCCTGCTGGACACGAGCCAGGGTGCGGGCCATCAGATCGTCCGGGGGCTCCGCAGTCGGGAGCAGTTGCGGCGTGAGCAGCATCACAGCCGCAGCCTCCACTTCCGCAACGGCGGCCTGGCATTCACCGCAGATCAGGAGATGATCGCCGAAATCCAGAACGGCATCCGGTTCCATGGCACCCAGCACCCACCCGGCAACTTCTGGCCTGCCGCCTGGCGGGCAGTGGTCATCAGCGACCATCGAACCCTCCTTGCGCGCGGCCGAGTATCGCTGTGGCTGATACGACGCGGACCCGCCAAACGGTTCAATGCGGCGGAGAAAATTTTGCGGCCCGCGGGCGGATCACGCGGTGCGCAGGCGGGTGTTCTCGTCCTGGACCCAGAGCCTCAGCAGGCCGCGCAGGTGGGCGACGAACCGGTCGTGCTCGTGATCCGGGTAGACCGACCGGACCGTATCGACCAGCAGCCGGTCAAAGCCCGGGCCGGCCACCCAGTCCAGGACCAGCTCGTCCAGATGCGGGAGGCTGCGGGCGCAGAAATCCTGGTAGCGGTCGGAGTCGAAGTAGGCGTCGGCCAGTTCCCGGTAGGCCGCCAGCTTCTCCCCGTAACTGGCGCCGGCCGCGCCGGCGATGGCGAAGTAACGCTCGGTCTCCAGGTCGAGCCGCGGCCGCCGCCCCGTCACCAGTACGAAGGCGCACCACTTGACCAGCGCCTTGATCGCCCACGGGAAGTAGTAGTGCAGGCTGGTGAGGGACACGTCCGGGCAGGCGTTGGCGTAGTCGATGGGGTACACCACGCCGTCCTTCACCAGGACCTCGCAGGAGTTGAACTCCCAGCGGAAGAACGCGTTGACCAGCCGCCCGATCGTCACCACCTCGGTACCGGCCTGCGGGGACAGGAAACTGTGGTCGACGGCGTACCGCAGGTGCATGGGCTGATCCGGCTGGAACCGCATGACCATGGTCTCGGCGCCGATGGACAGTGCCCGGGCGAAGACGTCGTAGTCGTCGACGGCCTTCTGCAGGTGCATCAGCATCTCGCCGCTCTGGTCGTAGGCGGCGTGCAGCTCGGCCGGGTTGTTGATGCGGGACACGCCGCGCCAGGCGCCGCCGTCGTACGGCTTCATGAACAGCGGGTAGCCGATCTGCTCCGCGATGGCGTCCAGGTCGAACGGCTTGTTGTAGGTGGCCGCGGTGTGGGCGTAGCGCTCGTTGTCCACCGGGTTCTTGAACGGCACGAGCACGGTCTCGGGCACCTGGAGGCCCAGCCGCATCATGGCGCAGTAGGCGGCGTGCTTCTCCATCGACTGGAACGTGAACGGGCTGTTCAGCGGGTACACGTCGTCCATCAGGGCGGCCTTCTTCAGCCATTCGCGCGGAACGTAGTACCAGTACGCGAGGCGGTCGATGACGAGGTGGTAGCGGGGCCGGTCGCGCAGGCTGAACGGCTCGATGGTGATCCGCTCACAATCGACCGTGTGCCGGGTGCCGCCCGGGCCGGCCACTGGGCCCAGCCGCCGCAGGATCTCCTCGAACGCCGCGGGCCAGTCTTCCTCGGTGCCGAGCAGCAGGCCGACCAGGTGCCGGGTACGGGTCATCGGGGCTCCCTCATGACCTGCCGGAGCAGGCAGGTGAGATACGGGTCGAAGGCGTCGCGCCAGGCGGTGAAGTTGTGCAGGCCGGGCACCTCGTACAGGCCGCCCGGGTAGCCACCCGCGTGCAGGCAGGCGGCCATGAGCCGGTTGTTATGGACGTTTTCTTCCTGCTGGCCGCAGGTGAGGACGACCGGGATCCGGTGGGCCAGCAGCCGGCCGTCATCGGACGCCGGCCACGAACCGGACCACCCGGCGGAAGTAGCGGAAGTCCTGCTCCTGGCTATCGAAGCGCGGGCAGAAGAAGCTGCCGGACTGCAGGAACAGCGCGTCGAACGCGGCCGGGTAGCGGCAGTGGGCGTGCAGCATCGCCAGGGCGCCCAGGCTGGCCCCCATCCCGATCCGCGCGGTGACCGCCAGCCGGCCGGCCAGCGCGGGCAGGACCGTGAGTGCCAGCGCGCGGGTGTAGCTCGCGCTGGCCGAATACCACTGATCCCGCTGCATCTGGCCAGGAGAACCGGGCGCCAGCAGCGCCGCCCGCAGCCGCGGCAGCCGGCCGCTGGTGACGCCCGCGGCCAGGTACCGGGTGAGCCGCGCCTGCGCGTCGTACTCCGGCCCGTCGTGGGCGACGATGAGGGGCAGCGGCTCGCCGTCATCCGCGTCGCCCGGCGACCACGTGCGCACCACGACCGCGGCGCCGAGCGCGGGGCCGGCACGCTGAACGCCGCCCTGCGGCCCGGGACGGCTGGGGCCGTGAGCCAGCCGGGCGGGGACGACGCGACCATCACTCGCACATCGTCCCTGCTCCCCCGGGCGAAGACAACGGTGGCATCGCATGTCGCTGAGCTAATCCGCCCGCTTTCCGGGACATCAGAATGCGGGCGCCAACATACTTGTTTTCGCCATGACGGCGGCGCTGGAGGGTCTGGTGACTTTGCTGCAGGTGAGCGATGCTTTTTCTGTTGTGTCCTTAGCACCCAGGTGGCGCCGTGACCGAGAAAGACGAGGATCGAACCGTGCCGGAGGAGACTCCGGAGGACCCCGCGGCGGATGGCGCGATGGCGATCCTGGGTGAACTGGCCGGCCGCTTCGACAAGGTAGAGGGCCAGTTGTCGGAGTTCCACCGGCGCTCGGCGCACCGGGAATCGCTCATCGACCGCCTGCACGAGGAGAACCAGCGGCTCCGCGGCGGGATCGGCCGGGTCGTGCTGGAGCCCGTGGTGGCGGACCTGATCAGGCTGTATGACCAGCTCAGCCGGGAAGCGCGGCGGCTGGGAGCGGATGGGCAAGCGGACCCGCTGCTCTGGTCGTTCGCCGAAGACGTCGCGCAGATCCTGGACCGCTGCGGATACGAGGTCTTCTCCGCCGAGCCCGGCGACCCCTTCCTGCGCGAGCGGCACCGCCCGCTGGCCGTGGTGCCATGCGACGACGAATCCCGGCACAATACGGTGGCGGAGGTGGTCGCGGCCGGATTCCTCGAGCGCGACACCGGCCGGATCCGGCGCCCGCTGCACGCGCGTTTCCACCAGTATTCTCGCGCTCGTGACGGGACCCCTGACCACCCGCACTCACAGTGAGGTGACATGGCTACCTACGGCATTGACCTTGGCACCACCTACTCCTGCATCGCGTACGTGGACGAGACGGGACGCCCGGTCGTGCTGAAGAGCGCGGTCGGGGAAGACACGACGCCGTCGGTGGTGTACTTCGAGTCGCCCGAGAACGTGGTCGTGGGCCGGCAGGCCAAGGACTCCGCGCTGCTCGCCCCGCACCTGGTCGTCGAGCTGATCAAGCGGCAGATGGGCCAGGACGTCCACTACGCGTTCCACGGGCAGGACCACACCCCCGAGTCGATCTCGGCGCTGATCCTGCGTGAGCTGGCCCGGGCCGCCCGCGACCAGGCCGGTGAGGAGATCCATGATGTGGTCATCACCGTGCCGGCCTACTTCGGGGTGCTGGAACGCGAGGCGACCCGCAAGGCCGGGCAGATCGCCGGGCTGAACGTGCTCGATGTCCTGGCCGAGCCGGTGGCCGCCGCGCTGAACTACGAGACGCTCGGGGAAAACAGCGGCGCGCGGCACATCCTCATCTACGACCTCGGCGGCGGGACGTTCGACACCACCGTCATCCGCATCGAGGGCGACGACATACAGGTCGTCTGCACCGACGGCAACCACCACCTGGGCGGGGCCGACTGGGACACCGCGGTCATCAATTTCCTGCTCGACGGCTTCACCGAGCAGCACCCGCAGCTCGACCCTGCTTCCGACGAGCAGTTCATGCAGGAGCTGGCCACCTCGGCGGAGCAGCTCAAGAAACAGCTCAGTGCCACTCAGACCCGCCGGTACAACGTGCGCTTCGACGGAAAGGTCGTGCCGCTCGAACTGACCCGGGAACGTCTGGAGCAGCTCACGTCCGAATTGCTCGAGCGCAGCATGGAGATCACCGAGCGGACGATCGCGACCGCACGGGAAAAGGGCGTCGAGCACTTCGACGACGTGCTGCTGGTCGGCGGCATGACGATCACGCCGGCCATCGCCCGCGCGCTGAAGGAGCGGTTCGGGCTGAAGGCCCGGCTGCAGGACCCGCACCTGGCCGTGGCCAAGGGCGCCGCCCTGTTCGCCCTCATGCGGAAGGTGAAGGAGGGCGCGTCTGCTGGCGAGGGGGACGACGCCGGCACCACCCAGGAGGTCGCGGACCAGCTCGGGATGAGCGAGGAGCAGGTCCGCAGCATCGCCCGCAAGCGGGTGGCCACGGTCGTGCCGCGCGCCTTCGGGCTCAAGGTGGTCGACAGCAAGGACCCGCTGTTCGCCACGGACCCGCACCGCGCCCGGCACTACATCGTCCACCTGCTCACGGCGAACACCCCGCTCCCGGCCGACACCGGACCGGAGACGTTCCGCACGGTCAAGGACGATCAGCGGGAGGTCAATCTGGAGGTCTGGGAACAGGCTGGTTCGGTTGCCTCCGAAGACCTGGAGCACAACACACACATCGGCGAGGGCGTGCTCAGCGAGCTGCCGTCCCGGCCGGCCGGGACGCCGTTCCAGGTGATCTTCCACATGACCGAAACCGGGCTGCTGAAGGTGCACGGCCGGGAAGCCGACTCCGGGCGCGAGGTGCGGTTCGAGATCCAGATCGGCGGTCTCGACGAGGCCGAGGTGCAGCGGGCCACCAGCGCTGTGGCCCGCTACGAGGTGAACGGATAGGTGGACTGGGACCGGGAGCGGTACCGCCGCGACGTACTGGACCCGGCGCGGAGGTCGGGCAACGTCCCTCCCCGGACCTGTACGTGCGGTACGGCCTGCCGCCCGGTATCACCGATCCGGCGCTCTTCACCCGGCACGTCGATATGGTCGTCGGCTACTGGCGTGAGCTGGCGAACAACCGGACCTACGCTCCGCTCGCCCGCGCCCTGATCACCGCGCACGGCACGCTGGAACGCAGCGGGCGGCTCACGCTGAGACGTTTCGCGGAGCGCCAGGCGCACGCCCGCCAGGAAACCATGGACCGGCTGCGGCGGCTGGCCGAAACCGAAGCGGGCGCGGCCACGCACGCCGGCCCGGCCACGGTGACCCGGCTGCGCGATGCCGCCGGCGGGGGCGTCAGCGACGCCGAGGTCGCGGGGGCGCTGCGCGCGGCGGGGGTCAAAGTGGTCAGGCAGTTCCCGTCGCTGCCCCCGGCCCCGCACCCCAAGCAGGCCGACCTGGCCAGATACCTCAAGAACCTGGGCCGGTCGCTATCGGCCGAGGTTGTCTTCGGTGATGCCGTATCCGGCGGCTTCCGGGTCCTGGACGGGTTCCGGCTGGCCGACGGGCGGTCGCTGGACGAGGAGACGATCGCCGCGGCGCGGGACCGGGTGGGCGCGCTGCCCTACACGGATCCGGCCAAGGCGCTCAGCGAGAACGTCCTGGCCATCCTGCGCGCGGCGGCGCGCCAGCCCGGGGAGCTGGACGCACTGCTGCTGTCCGAGGTCGCCGAACCGCTGCGGCAGCTGGCGCGGGCCGGCTTCCTGCAGCGGGGCATGGCCAGTCAGGCCGCCGAGCTCGGCCTGGACGAGGACGAGGCCGGGCTGATCGCGGCCGCGGTGCTGGCCCCGGACACGCTGGAAGCGCTGCGCCAGCAGATCATGAACGAACTGGCCGCGGGCCGGCTGCGCGGCGCGCAGCAACTGGCGGGCGGGCTGCCGGCCACCGATCCGCTGCACGAGCGCCTGGCCGCGCTGGACGCCGAGGTCAGCGAGCTCGGCCGGCGGGCCGGCGCCGAAGGCCCCGAGCAGGCGGCGCGCCTGCTGGCCGAGGCCGTGAACCTGGCCCGCGACGACACCAGCCTGTCTGGGCAGCTGGCCGCGCTGCCGCCTCCGCCGCCCCGCCAGGCGACCGCCCGGCTGGACGGGGACCGCGTGGTGGTCACCTGGATGCCCAGCCCCGACGGTGGCGTGCAGTACCGGGTGATGCGCGGCCAGGACCTGCCGCCCGCTTCGCCCGACGAGGGCACCGCGGTGGTGACGCTGACCGGGCAGTACCGCGCCGAAGACACCGGCGCGCCGCCGGGGGCGGAGCTGTTCTACAGCGTCTTCGCCAGCCGCGGCGGCCAGGCCTGGTCGCCGCCCGCCGTCACGCCGCCGACAATGTTCACCCCGGACGTCACCGACGTGTCCGTACTGGCCACCGAGACCTCGGTGGCCGTCACCTGGCAGCCGTACCCGGGCGCGGACCACGTCCTGGTGATCCGCGACCAGGACCGCGCGCCGCAGGGGCTGGACGACGGGACACCCGTCGAGGCGGCGCGATGCGGGTTCACCGATACCGGGCTGCGCACCGGGACCGAGTACTACTACCGGATCGTGACGGCCTACCGCACCCCGGGCGGTCAGCGCCTATCGGGCGGGATCGTCGAGCGGGCGGTCGCCGAGCCCACCCCCGAAGCCGTCACCGATCTGGAGATCACCGGCCCCACGGACGGCATCGTCGTGGCCCGCTGGACGCCGCCGCCGTACGGGCAGGTGCGGCTGGCGCTCGGCGGCAAGCCGCCACCCTGGACGGCCGGCACCCAGCTGCGGCCCGGTGAGACGGCCCGGCTCAGGATCGTCTCCGGGGTGCCGCGACGCGGTCCCGGCGGCCGCGAGGCGCTCAAACTGCGCTTGCCCCCCGGCCGCCACTACCTGCTGCCCCTGACGATGGGGCGCAACGTGTCGGTGGTGGGCGAGGCCACGGAGGTCCGGCTGGCCGAACCGGTCCGCGGGCTGAGCGCGCGCCGGATGCACGACGACGTGCGGCTGGCCTGGGTGTGGCCCGCCGGGGCGACCGATGCGCTGGTGCGCTGGCCGGGTGGTGAGCACCGTTGCTCCCGCCGCGTCTACAACGACGAGGGCGGCACGGCGATCACGGTGGGAGCCGGCGAGGTGGCCATCGAGGTCCGCGCACTGTACCCGGAGGCACTGTACCCGGAGCCCGGCGGCCGGCTCAGCTCACCCGGGGCCCAGATCCGGGTGCCCGCCCGGGGGGTGGCGGTGCACTACCGGATCCGCCGGGCCAGCCGCTGGCACCCGCAGCAGCGGCTTATCGAGCTGTCCGCCGAACGGGAAATCCAGCTGCCCGCCCTCCTCGTCGTGCAGTCCACCGGCCCGTACGCTCCGGACGACCCGGCCGACGGGGAAACGGTGCTGCGAGCCGCGCCGCAGCCCATCGCGCCCGGCCAGCCGGTGACGCTCGCCGTGGAGGTGACGGCGCGGCCGGTCTGGCTGGCGTGCTTCGTCGACCCCGTATCCGGCGATCACGCTGCCGACGGCCACCACGGGCAGGCGGGCATCTTGCTGTTCCCGCCGCCCGCGGCCGAGATGAGGATCCGATGAGGCTGGGAGCACCGCTGTACTGCCCGTACTGCTACGAGCAGATCTCCGCCGCGGATATCTGGTTCCGGTGCACCGGCAGGATCAGCCGGCATGGCCGGCACTGCGCCGCGGAAGCCGACCCGGTGCTGCGGGCCCGCACCGGCTTCACCGAGCCGCTGCCGCCGCCGTTCGCCGGCGACGGGCGGCGGAGCTCGGCGTCCTGCCCCGAGTGCGGCGGCGAGACCACGATCCGCATCTGCCCGGTCTGCCACAGCCGCCTGCCCGTGCACTTCGGGAAGGTGCCCAGCCGCCTGATCGTGCCGGTCGGCGCCAAGGAAGCGGGCAAGACGGTGTTCATGACCGTGCTCGTCCACGAACTGATGCACCAGACCGGTCAGCGGCTGAACGCCGCGATCACCGGCGCGGACGACTCCACCCGGGAGCGGTTCACCCGGGACTACGAGCGGCCGATGTACCGCGATTCGGATCTCCTGGCGCCGACCACGCCCGCCGCCAGGACGCCTGACCGGGCACCGCTCGTCTTCCGGTTCACGACCGAAGGCCGCGGCGCCGCCGCGGGGCCGCGGAGCCGGCTGGGCCTCAGCCGGCCGCGGCGAGCCGCAGCGTACGTTGCTGTCGTTCTTCGACACCGCCGGTGAGGACCTGCGGTCGGCACGGTCCGTGGAGCAGAACGTCCGCTATCTGGCCGCGGCCGACGGCATCCTGCTCCTGCTGGATCCGCTGCAGATGCCCGGGGCGCGGGGACTGGCGGCGGCCGAGACCCGGCTGCCGACGCCCGGCACCACTGACGACGAGCCGGCCAACGTGCTGGAAAACGTCACCGACCTGATCATGGCCACCCAGGTGAAGAAGCCGAATGAGCGGATCAGCAAGCCGCTCGCCATCGTGTTCACCAAGATGGACGCGCTCCTGGGTGACCTGAAGGACACCAGCCCGCTGCTCCGCCCGCCGCCGGACACGCCGTACTTCGACGACCGCGACAGCCTCGAGGTGCACACCGAGATGCAGCGGCTGCTGGCCCGGTGGAACGGCTCCCGGATCGACCAGATCGCCCAGCTGAACTATCGCCACTACCGCTATTTCGGAGTATCCGCGCTCGGCGAATCACCCACCGCGGATAACCGCGTGTCCGGCCGCGGCATCCGCCCCTACCGGGTGACCAGCCCGATCCTGTGGATCCTCGCGCAGTTCGGCATCATCGGCGTGAAGTGAGGCGGCATGGCCTTTCAGCAGCTTTACTACACATCCTGCGAGCACGGCCTGGCCGGCTACGGCGGATACCAGTTCAACGCGATCACCCCGGGGGTCGCGCCGGCCGTGCTGCGTGAGGTCGAGGAGCGTACCGTCTACGAACCGCCGCGCTGGCTGCTGGCCGAGCCGGAAGAGCCGGAGGCCTACCCGGTCGCGTTCTCGCTCGGTACCAGCGAGGCGACCGGCACGACCATCGCCACGCACGTGGTCTTCACCGGAGCCGACTACTCGGGACGCCCCGGCAACTATTTCGTCCACGCCCTCGTCACCGGGACGCCGGACCAGGACTTCGGCCCGCTGCTGCCGGCCGAACTGTGGGGGTCGGGGCTGTGGCGCAGCCAGCCGGTCGACGGTACCGAGCTGCCGGCCCTGCCGGGGCCGCCGGCGCGCGGCGTCATCGACCGCCCGGGCACCCAGGCGTTCCTGGACTCCCGCGACGTCGGCGAAGTCCTGCCGGAACTGCTCACGGCGGTGGGCCGGGCGATGTCCGGGCAGCGGCCCGTGCTGCTGGCCGCGCATGACGTGACCGAGAACGCCTGGTGGATCGCGGCCGTCTCGTACCTGCTAGGCGAGCACCTGGGCCGGCGGCTGACGTTCACCACCTACAGCCACCGGCCTCATTACACCCGGTACCACCTCGTCGGGGTGCTGCCCGGCATGGTGCCACCCGGGGCCGAACTGTTCGACCTCACCGCCGGGACGACGCCCGGCGGCGGCGTTCATCCGCTCGCGGCCCTGCTCGCCAGCACCGGGGTAATGGCGGCGTCCGGCCTCTGGCAGCAGGCGGCGGTGTTCGCCTCGGGGACGGAGCACGACCTGGATGACTGGCTGGCGCCCGTCGCGATGGCCGCGGGCGTGCTCGGCCGGCCGCTGTCCCCCGGCGAGGCGGACGCGGTGGCCGGATGGCTGCCGGCCGCGGCCGGCTCGATGCCGGCCCAGGTCGCCGACGTCGGCCTCGGTGTCGTGCTCGCCCAGCCCGCGGACGCGCTGACGGACGACCGGCTGACCGGGCTGCTCGGCCTGGCCCGGCGGCTGCCCGCCCCGGCCCGGGCCGAGCACCTGGAACGCCTGCTGACCGGGCGGGCGCTCGCGCACCTGCGCGCGGGTGAGCCGGCCACGTCGGTCCCGCTGAGCAGCCCGGCCGCTCAGATCGCGTGCGAGCAGGCCGTCGAGCTGCTGGAGGTGGCCACACCGGCGACCGCGCTGGCGGTTCTGGACTGGGCGGCCGGGTCGGGGCTCACCGTTACGGAGGAAGCACTCGAGCGCTTCGGGCGGACGCGCCTCGATCCGGCGCTGCCCGAGCCGGAGGCTCCCCAGCTGCTCCGGCGCTACCCCGCGGTGCTGCGCGGGGTGCTCGAACGGCTCGCGGCCGAGCCACCGCAGGTGACCGGGGCGCTGCTGCGCGGCTCACTCGGCGGCCTGCTCAACCGGGACGACCTGGCCGGGCATCCGGAACTGACGGAACTGTGGCTCATTCAGGCGGTGGCCCGCGGTGCCCGGGAGCCGCTGCAGGCCTTCGACGAGATCGCCGACGTCCGGGACGGCGCGCAGCGGTCACCCCGGGTCGACGCGGCGCTGCTGCGCCTGCTGTGGCCCGGGGGGTGCCCGGCGGACGACCTGACCGAGCTGCTGGGCGCGCTCACCGACGACGCCGGCCCCGACGTCCTGGACTGGTTCGGGGCGGAGATCGGCGCGCTGGCGGCGCGCGGGACGACGACGGTGGGCTGGCTGCGGCTGGCCCAGGCGCTCTCCGGGCATCCGGCGCTGCCGCTGCTGCCGGAGGAGCCCACCCGCGCGGTGCGCAACGCGGTCCGGATCCTGCCGGTGCTGGATCTCGCGTACCGGAGCGGCCCGCAGGGCAGCGTGGCCGTCTTCCCCCGGCTGTTCGGCGAGTACACGGGGGCTGACCCGGATACCCGCCGCCTGCTGGAACAGGAACTGCCCCGGCTGCTGGCCCAGGCCGACCCGCTGGACGAGGCGCTGCGGGGCTGCCCCAAGGAGGTGGCCGCGGCCTTCTGCCTGATGCTGACCGAGCGGCTGTCGCCGCTGCAGGCCGATGCCGGGCTGGCCCGGCGGACCTTCGTCGCGCTCGCCCACCCGGACGTGCTCGCCCAGCCGGTCCTCACGGAATGGCTGGCAGGCGCCTTCGAGCAGGTCAGCAAGTGGCGGCGGCGGGAGGTGGCCGCGCTGGGCCAGGCGTTCGACGGCGACGGCCCGCTGGCGACGTCCTTCCAGGCGTGGCGGGACGCGCACCGCAGGACCCGCAAGCTCCTGGGGCCGAGGGATAAGGAGGCGTAACCGATGCAGGTCCTGGAGGCGCTGGCGTTCGTCGTCGGCGGCCTGCTCTACCTGGCCTACATAGCGTGTGCGCTGCCGATCGCCGCGGCCGCCGTCTTCGCCGTATACGGCCTCGGCATGCCCGGCGCCTACCTCTACGGCCTGGGACAGGTGCTGGTGTTCCGGGAGGCGCTGCCGTCCGGTCCCAGCCGCGCGCTGAAGCTGGCGGACGATGCCGACCCGGCCGTGCCGCAGTACTTCTACGGCCCGGCCGTGGTCGACGCGGATCACGCCGTCCGGGTCGCCCGCGGGAACTGCCAGCGGCTCTGGGACCAGGGCCGCACCGCCATCCGCTCGGCGTTCGAGGCCGATCAGGCCCTGGTGACCTGGCCGCTCGGCGCCGGAGGGGCGGCCGGAATGGCCCTGGGCACGGTGGCCGGGACCATGATCACGGCCGGCTGCGCCGTCGTTCACCTCCTGGTCGTCGGCGTCTCGGCCGCGGTGGTCCGGGGATGCGGCACGATCCTGCGCGGGGCCGATTCGGCGGTGCTGCGGGTCAGGAACATCCGGATGGTCTGCCCCGACTGCTACGAGCGGGTGCCGTACCCCGGGTACGCGTGCCCGGACCCCGGCTGCGGGCGCCGCCACCGCGACGTGCGGCCGGGACGGTTCGGCATCGTGCGGCGCCGCTGCCAGTGCGGCACGTGGATGAATACCCTGCTGCTGTTCGGCTCGTCGCGGATGAACGCGTTCTGCCCGTACTGCGGGCACACGCTGGAGCACGGGCCGGGAAAGGCGCCGGAGATCGTGCTGCCGTTCTTCGGCGCGGCGGGCGCGGGCAAGACACGCCTGCTGTTCAGCATGGTCGTCCAGCTGCAGCTGTGGAATGAGCACGGCCAGCTGACCGCCGAGTTCGGTGACGCGGCCACCACGCGCGAACTTGGCCAGGCGGGCACGATCCTGCGGTCCCAGCTGGCCACCGCCAAGACCGCGGTGCAGCTTCCCCGCGCCTACATCATCCGCCTGAGCGCGGCCAGGGGAACCCGGATCCTGCACATGTTCGACGCCGCGGGCGAGCTTTTCTACAGCGCCGAACGTACCCAGGATCTGCGGTACCTGAGCAAGGCGCGGACGTTCATCCTGGTCATCGACCCGCTATCGGTGCCGGCCTTCTGGGACCGGCTGCCGCCCGAACGGCAGGCCGCGCTGGACGGGGTGCGCTCGACCGCGCCCTCGCCCGATCTGGCCTACCAGCAGGCGTATCAGGAGATCGAGGCGATGGGCGTGCAGCTGCGGAAGGTGCGGCTCGCCGTGGTCTTCAGCCGGGCCGACCTGATCGACGCCCCGGAGACCGATATCGCCGTATGGGCGAGTGACGTCCTGGGCCTGGGGAACCTGGTCCGCTCCGCGCGGCTGAACTTCCGGGAGGCGCACTTCTTCTTCACGGCCGCGGTCATGACGGGGGAGGTCATGCACGAGTCCGTGCCCGCGCTGATGCGCTGGGTGCTGGGTGGTCACGGCATCGGCCTCGCGGGCATCGTGGAGGAGGCGTCATGAGTGATCCGGTCACGGACCAGTCGTACCGGGCGCAGCGGCGGTACATCTTCGCCGCGACGCTGGCCATGATCATCGCGCTGATCGTCGCCGGCGTCCTGCTCTGAGCAGGCGCCGCCGTCAGTGGCCCCGGAACTCCGGGCGGCGCTTGGCGGCGATGCCTTCGGCGGCGTCGCCGCTGGCCCCGGCCGCGCTCATCCGGACGCGGATCGGGCAGGAAGGATCATCGGGGTCACGTCGAGCTTGGCGTGCAGGAACTTGTACTGAAGCATCAGGTCGGCGGCCTTCTGCAGCTGGGCGCTGTCCAGGGCCGGGCTGAACGTGTCAAAGGCCATGGACGAGACCATGGCGGGCTTGATCGCCGTGTAGGCCGGCAGGGTCCGCTGGACCAGGGCGTGGTCGCCGGACGCGGCCTGCTGCGCCTGCGCCATCGCTTTGGCGAATGCGGCCACCGTGTGCGGGTACCTCTGCACGTACTGCTGCAGGGTCCCCCAGCCGCCGACCGGGAAACCGGCCATGACCCCGGTCATCGTGTCGGCCAGGGCGCGGGCTCCGATGGCCTTTTTCGCCGCCGTGACGAATGGCTCGGTGGCCCACACGGCGTCCACTTCTCCGCGCGCGAGCGCGGCCTGCTCGTCCGGGAACGGAATGGCCACGAACGTCACCTGCGCGGGATCAATGCCGTGTGCCTTGAGCGTCGCGTCCATGGCGAGGTTGCCGATGGCGCCCCGGGTCTGCGGCGTGCCGATCTTCTTGCCTTTGAGGTCGGCCACCGACGTGATGGAGGAGCCTTTCGGCACCAGAATCTCGGACACGCTGGGCGCTGCCTGCGTCCCGGGCGCGACGTAGGCGAATTTAATGCCGCCGTTCTGCTCGATCTCAAACGTCGACACGTAGTTGAGCAGCGAGAAATCCAGCTTCCCGGAGAGCAGATCCGGTGTGGACTGCGACGTGGCCTGTATGATTTCGGGCTTTACGGCCAGGCCGACGCTTCGAAAATAACCGTTGTGGATGGCGATGAATAGGTCGGCCGCGTCCGCGATCGGGAGCGTACCCACGGTGATCTGCGTCTTTTCCAGCTTGGCGTCCGCCGCGGCCGAGGAACCGGTAGCGGAGGCACTTGGCTTGCCTGAAACATTGCCTGGGCTATTACCCTGGCCGCAGGCACTGGCGAGGATCCCGGCGGCCGCGATAACGGCCAGCGTCAGGACGCCACTTGGGCGAACTAATGTCACTGCTACTCCCTGGCAGTAAGGCTAAGGTCCGCTGGAACTACCTACTATGACGCAAAGCACGCTTCAGCGGTTCGACATTCACGTCCGTTAATTCGGCCCGCGAAATGATCGCCGGTCCGGGAGTCGTCAGGCCGCGCCGAGGTCAAGACGGCGCGCTGCGGGAGACGGCGGCCGCGCTCGCAGGCGAATTGTCGGCCGCGCTGGGCTAACGGCTGGCCGTCACGGGCTTCCGACCGGGGCCGGCCGGGCAGGCGAAGGCCTGCGCGATCGCCATCCACTGCCGGGCGGTCTCCCCGGTGACCAGCAGCGCGGTGTCGCTGAGGTGCCGCCGCTGGGTGACGGCGAGGCAGAAGTCGAGTGCCGGGCCGGTGACGCGGTCGGCGGCGTCCGCCGGTCCCCAGGCCCACCGGCCGCCGTCCGGCGCGGCCAGGTCGACCCGGATCGGCTCGGCGGGCAGTGGCAGGCCGTTGACGGTGTAGCTGTAGGGCAGGGCGCGGATGCCGAGGTGAGCGACGTGCCGCAGCCGGCCGGTGGCCGGGCGCTCGATGCCCAGGGCATCGGCGATGTCCTGGCCGTGCGCCCACGTCTCCATCAGCCGGGCGGTGATCGACGACGCCGGGCCCATGTCCGGCCCGTACCAGGGCAGGCGCGCGGCCGGGTCACACCCGGCGTAGCCGTCCACGAGGGCCCGGCGGGCGGTGGTGAACCAGGTCAGCAGTTCCGCGGCGCCGAGGTGGCGATGCTCGGCCGCGATCCGGTCCGGGAAGTCATCGCCCGCCGCGGCCAGGGCCGCGGCGTCGCGGCGGAACCGCCCCGGGTCGGTCATCGAGGCCAGCGCGGCCTCGTCGAAGAAGGCCAGATGGCTGACCTGGTCGGCGATGCTCCAGCCGGCGGCGGGCGTCGCAAGCGGCCAGGCCGAGGGCGGCAGCGGCTCCAGGATCTCCTGCAGCGCCGACGATTCGGCCACCAGGTCAGCCAGGAGCGCGGCCAGGAAGGCGGACGGCCCGGCGGGCATCAGCGGCCGGTCCAGACGGGGGCGCGCTTGTCGCGGAAGGCCGCGGGCCCCTCCTGCGCGTCGGCACTGGTGTAGACGGGCTCCCAGATCCGCTCGGCCGCGTCGAAGGCCTCGCGGTGCGCCTGCTGCGCGGCCAGGTAGACGGTCCGCTTGGCCGCCCTGACCGACAGCGGGGCGTTGGCCGCGATCCGCTCGGCCAGCGCCTGCGTGGCCGGCCGGAGCTCCTCGTCCGGCACCACCTGGTTGACCAGCCCGACCTCATACGCCCGGGCCGCACTGAGCGGATCGCCGGTGAGCAGGATCTGCATGGCGATGCGCGGCGGCACCAGCCAGGGCAGCGGCACCGCCCACGGCGACCCCCGGCCGACCTTGACCTCGGTGACGGCGAAGCGGGCCGATTCGGCCGCCACGCACAGGTCACACATCTGGGCGAGCAGGAAACCGCCGGCGTAGGCGACCCCGTTCACGGCCGCGATCGTCGGCTTGGCCACCTCGATGTTGCGGCCGAACTGGGGCACGAAGTCCGGCGGCGGGACGGTCAGCGCGGTGTCGGCCATCTCCTTGAGGTCGCCGCCCGCGCAGAAGGCGCGGTCCCCCGCGCCCGTGAGCACCAGCACCTGGGCCGTGTCGTCGGCGTTGAACCGGCGCACCCCCGCGAACAGGCTCATCCGCACGGCCCGGCTCAGCGCGTTCCGCGCCTCCGGGCGGTCGATCGTCAGCCAGGCGACGCCCCGCACCACCTCGTAACGGACCGGATCGCTCACTGGGCTCCTTCCGATGGACGACCGGATAGCGCAACCCCACAGGCGCACCCCGAGGTTAACCACGATTCACTTGGGGGCGCTACCGTTGTGAACAGCAAGTCACTTCCCCGGTGGGCGCCCGTTCCCTGGACACCGTCAGAGAGGACGTGAGCGGCGATGGCCGTTGACTTCGACGTGACGAGCCTGCACCACCGCCGCGCCACGCACCGCTGGGAACGCACCAGCGTCGGTGACTCTGCTGGAGCGGATGACGTGGAGCTTCCCGGACAAGGACGCCATCATCGGGCGGGAGGGCGCCTACGGCGACGAGGCGTTCCGCCGGCTGACCTACCGGCAGGCCGACCAGATCGCCAACCAGGTCGCGCACGGCGCTGCTCGCCCGGGGCCTCGTCCCGCGGCGACCGTGGTCCATGCTGTTCTGCGAGAACTCGGTCGAGGGCTACCTGGTCAAGATCGCCGCCGCCAAGGCCGGGCCTGGTCTGCGACGCCGATCAACCCGATGATGGCCCCCGACATGCTGTCGGCGACCTCATCCAGCTGGTCGAGCCCGCGGCTGGCGGTCGTCGACGCCGAGCTGTGGCCGGCCGCGGAGCGACGTTCGCGGGCCGGCTGGCCTCGAGGTCGCGATCGACTATCACCATCGGCGGCGGCCCGGTCCCGGGCAGTGTCGTCCGTTCACCGACTTCATCGACGCGGCCAGCCGGTGACCGAGCCCGACGTCGAGATCCACGGCGACGACATCTGGGAGATCCTCTTCACCTCGGGCACCACCGCGCCTGCCCAAGGCGGCGATGATCTCGCACACCTGCAGCTACATGGCCGCCTACGCTTCGCGCTGTCGCTGACGCGGGGGCTGCGGCTGGAGTCCGACCTGCGGGTCGGGACCTACCTGCCGATGCTGTACCACGTGGGTGACCAGCCCTTCACGTACTCGGTGTTCGCGAGCGGCGGGACCCTGATCATGGGGCGCAAACCGGACGCCGGGCGGATCGCCGAGATGATCAGCGACGAGCGGGTGACCGCGCTGTGGGCCGGCTCCCCCGCCATGGTGGCGGGCGTGGACGCGGCGCTCGGCCAGCGGCCCGAGCTCGACGCGCGCAGCCTCACCGTCATCGTCTACGGCTGGGCGGCGCTGCCGCCGGCCACGCTCGCGTCGATGAAGCGGCACTGCGGGGAGGACCTGCTGGTATTCGAGATCTTCGGGCAGACCGAGTCGATCTCCTGCCACCGGTTCTGGCCGGACAAGTGGCCGGAACTGTACGCACGGACCGCGCCCAAGCACAACTACGTCGGCGTGCCGAGCCCGCTGCTGGCCTCGACCGTGCTGGACCCGGACGGCAAGGACCTGGCGTCCTCGCCCGGCACACCCGGCGAGGCGGTCTACCGGTCACCGTCGATGATGTCCGGCTACTACCGGGACGAGGCGGCGACGCGGGAGGCGTTCCGGTTCGGCTGGTTCCACTCCGGGGACAGCTGCGTCTACGATGCCGGCGGGCTGCGGGAGATGCTCGACCGGTACAAGGACATCGTCAAGACCGGCGGCGAGAACGTCTCCAGCCTGCGCGTCGAGGCCGCGCTGAGCCTGCATCCCGGCGTGGCCAAGTCCGCCGTCATCGGGCTGCCGCATCCGTACTGGGGCGAGGCGGTCACCGCGGTCGTCATCCGCACGCCCGGCGACGGCACGAGCGAGGCCGACCTCATCGCCTTCTGCCGCGCCTCGCTGGGCGGCTACGAAACGCCGAAGAGCGTGGTGTTCACCGACAGCCTGCCGGAGACGGTGGGCGGTAAGGTCCTGAAATACAAGCTGCGGGTCAGCTACGCGGACCATTACGAGGGCGCTGAGGCGGCCCCGTAGGGCCTACGTTGTCAGGGAGGATCGTGTCTCAGCCACCCGGCTGGCCGTCCCGCGTGGTGCTGGCCTCCGCGTCGCCGCGGCGGCTGGATCTGCTCCGCAGCATCGGCGCCGACCCGGACGTGCGCCCCGCGGACATCGACGAGACGCCGCTGCCGGGCGAGAGCCCGGCCGTATACGTCGAACGGCTCGCCGGGGCCAAGGCGGCCGCCGTGGCCCGGGCCGGTGAAACGGTCATCGCCGCGGACACGACGGTGAGCATCGACGGTCACATCATCGGGAAACCGGCCGATCGCGCCGGGGCCCTGGCCATCCTGCGGAAACTGTCCGGGCGGACGCACGTCGTCTACACCGGCGTGGCCGTGCTGGACGACTCCGGCGTGGCGGCCACCACGGTCGCGTCCGAGGTCACGTTCATCCGCGCCGGCGACAGCCTGCTGGCCTGGTACGCGGATACGGCCGAGCCGTACGACAAGGCTGGCGCGTACGGGCTGCAGGGCGGGGGTGCGCTGCTGGTCGCCGGGGTCCGGGGCAGCGTCACCAACGTGATCGGGCTGCCGCTCGCGGAACTGCACGAGCTCGTGTCCGGGGCCCGGGCCCTGGGCTGAGCCCTCAGGCGGGGGCGCCGTCGCGGCGCAGGCCGTCCTCCGCGTACTCGGCCAGCAGGTCGCTCACGGACAGTTTGCGCCGCTCGGCCTGGGCGGCCAGCCGCTCGGCCAGGTCGGCGGGCATGACCACCGTGCGGCGGACGCAGTCGTCGCTCTCCCAGGCCTCGACGGGGATCTCAGACACGTTCCCTCCTCTCCGGCGCGCTGCTGCTTTCCGCTCGGCGGGCCGGGTCCGCCAGCGGGACGTAGCGGCGCAGGATGCGGTCGCTCAGCAGGCCGAGGCAGCTCAGGTTGGGAAAGCCGGGGCCCTGGGTGAGACCGGCGAGCACGGGCAGATGAAGCGGCGGGCTCAGGCCGGCGATGGACAGATCGACCTCGATCCGGCGCTCGAGCTCATCCCCCGCCAGCGCGCGCTCGAGCCGGCTCCGGGCCCCAGGGCCGAGCAGCCGCTCGAACCAGCGGGCCTGGAAGCCGATCGCGACGACCACCAGGTCGTAGGCGACCCGCTCGCGCTCGTCGCCGTACTCGATCGTGACGATGACCTGACGCTCGCCGGCGTCGATCCGCACCGCGCGCCCGGCGAGCGTCCGGTACCCGCGGGACTTGTTCAGGATCGCCTCGGCCTGCTGGGAGAAGACCCCCCGGTCGGTGCGCTCGAGGAACTGGCGGCGGTGCGCCTCCGCGAGCTGGGACCAGTCACCGGGATCGGAGTAGAAACGGTTCTCGTCGTAGCTCTCGCCGCGTGAATACAGCACCCCGCGGCTGGTCAGGACGTCGACCGTGGAGCGTTCCGGCGCATTCTTCAGCAGGCTGATCACGACCGAGGCCGCGGTCTCCCCGCTGCCGACCACGCAGACGCTCTGCGCGACCTGCTGGCTGAGCGCCTGCTCGTGCAGCCAGTAGCTGCGCCCGTCGAACACCCGCGGGTGCCGGCGCGGCTGGCCGGGGACGGTGATCGGCGGCCCGGCGCCGGTGAAGACGACGCCGTCCGCGGCGATCGCCTCTCCGGACCGGAGTGCGAGCCGCCACGGCGCGGCGCTGGCCTGACCGTCGCCCTCGGGGCCGGTCCCGGGGGCCGTCTCGAGTCCGGTGACCTCACCGCGGACGATCTCCGCTCCGGCCTGGTCCGCGACGTCACGCAGGTAAGAGCCCCACTCCCGGTGAGTCGGGCGCAGGCGGCCGCGATCGACCCAGTCGGCGTAGGCGCCGTGCGTCACCAGGTGCCGCGGCCAGCCGTAGGACGCCATCGCGCCGGTGACCGCCGCCGAGGCCGCGCCCCAGCTTTCCGGGTACGGGAAGCCGACGTCCTTCTCCGGGGGCGTCCCCAGGGGCAGCAGGCCGCTGGTGTAGCCCTGGGCGCCGGTCCAGTTCCCGGCGACGGCGTTCCGCTCGACGAGCACCACGCGCGGCGGCTCGAAGCCGGCCACCGCCAGGGCCCGGGCCTTGGCCGCGATCGCGATGCCCTTGGGGCCTGCCCCTACTACCGCCAACGTCGGCATGACGACGACGATAACGGCACGCCGGATATTCCTCACGGCCGGTCCAGGAGATCGGGCCTGGTGAGCACGGGCCGGGAGATTCTGTGAGGCCTTATTTACTGTTCGCAGTGCAAGTGTGGAGCTGTCAGTGGTAAATACTGCCCCGGACCCCGGCAGTTGACGGTACGTATTCCTGCGGGTGAGTTAAGCAAGTAGCAGCGACCTCTCGATGGCCATTCCGTCATTCAGGCCCCGGGCGATCACGACCTTCTCGCTTCATATCCGCCGGGCATTTTCACTGGGAGAAGTGTGTGAAGAAAATCCACTTGAATTACCACTCCCTGCACCAGCGGGGACGGATCATCGCCGGCCTTGCCGCCGTCCGGGTGGTCCTGGCGAGCGGCCCGTCGCTCAGCCAGCCCGGCCAGGCCTTCCAGCCGTCCCGGACCGATGGTCACGCGGGCGGCCCATGGCCGAAGGTGGTGCTGGTACACGGCGCCTGGGCTAATAGTGCCAGCTGGAATGGGGTGGTGGAGCGGCTCCAGCGGGCCGGGTACACGGTCGACGTGCCACCGAACCCGCTGCAGGGCCTGGCTTACGACCCGGCCTACCTCGCCGACTTCCTGCACAGCATCGCCGGGCCGATCGTCCTGGTCGGGTCACTCCTACGGTGGGGCCGTCATCACCAACGCCGCCACCGGTAACGCGCAGGTCAAGGCGCTCGTCTACGTAGACGGCTTCGCACCCGCCCAGGGCCAGACCATCGGCCAGCGGTCTCGGCCGTGCCCGGATCGTGTGTCGTGGCGGCCGACCCGACGACCTCTTGAACCGGCGATGTACGCCGGGGCACCGACCGGGGTCTACGTCGCCTACGTCAAGCAGAGCCTGTTCCCCTCATGCTTCGCCAACGGCCTGCCTGCCAGTGAGGCCAGGGTGCTTGCGGCGACCCAGGAACCGCTGACGACGCTCGCGCTGAGCCAGGTATCGGGCATACCAGCCTGGAAGACGATCCCATCCTGGGCGGTGGTCGGCACCGCGGATCATGTCATCCCGCCGGCCGAGCTGATCGCCATGGCCAAGCAGGCGCACGCGCACATCACCCTGGTGCCGGGCGCCCCGCACCTGTCCATGGTCTCCAATCCGGGCACCGTGACCAGCGTGATCATTCAGGCCGCGCGCGCGACCGGGTGAGTACTCCGCTGCCCGGCGCCCTGGACCCTGAGGTCCGGGCGCCGGGCGTGCGGCAGACCTGAATTCACTGAGCGGAAAGTGAAATTCTCGTAAGGAATTCGCGACGGCTGAACCGGTGACGAGAATGGCCGCCCGATCGATCTGTAACAGGACAATCAAGGGCTGTTACTGCTCAGACAGAGCCGGATCTGCCTATCCTGTGAACGGCCGGGGCTGGAGCACCGATACCGCCAATTGCTCTCTCACCCTCGCACCGTCGATGCTAAGGGCCATCGCGGCGACCCCGCTTTCGCGGACGCCGGGGCCGGGGGCCGGAAAACCGCTGGCCCGCGCTGAGACTGCCTCCTCATACTGGTCCCCGGGGGACGTGCGGCCGCGGTAGCCGACCGGGCCGGAGGCTGCGGAGGGAGTCACCCCATGGTGCGGATCCCCCGGCGGCGCGCCCCGCGTGAGGTGCCTCAGGACGAGGCGGACGAGTTCACGGCAGAACTCTCGGACTCGTACTGGCAGGCGTACGACGAGCGGATGTCGTCGATCGGCTTTTTCACGATGGCCCGCCGGTTCCCCGGGCTCATCGGCCAAGCCCTGCGCCTGGCTGGCAGGCCAGCCGGCGGCGACGACCTGCGGCCACCATCGTCCTGAATCTGGGCTCGGCGTGTTCAAGGGGTACGCGCTGTTCGCGACGACCGACGTGCTGGAGGCGCTCTTCGCGGCCGGGCCGACCCCGCAACGCTGTCCTGGCCGCGCTCCCGGCACTGGCCTTGGTGGCGGCGGCCGTAGCGATACCGTCCGGCCGGCTGGCGGCCGCGGGCTCACCGCTGGCAACCCGTTCCGCCCCCAGGTGGACCGGAGCGTGGAGATCCGGCTGCTGGATCTGACCTCCCGGGTCGAGCTGACCGCCTTCGACGAACCGGGTTTCCACGACGCCATGCTGCGGGCCCGTGACCGGGGCCTGTTCTCGGCGTCTCAGGTAGTGAGCAGCATGCTCGACTGCATGACGGGAGCGGCCGGGATCGTCTCGGCTGCGGTGGTGGTCGGCCTGCTCCAACCGGTCCTGCTAGCGCCGCTGGTCATCGCGGAACTCCCGGGCGGCTGGGCCGCGGTGCGCTCGGCCCGGAATCCGGTACCTGGCCAGCTTCGCGCTCGCCGACAGCCGCCACCGAGTGGATCCTGTCGGACCTGATGGCCGAACGCCGTACCGCGGCGGAGCTGCGCACGTTCACGCTGCTCGGCTTTCTGCTCGACCGGGTTGCCCGGCTCGCCGCCTACACGCGTGACGCCGGTTGCGAGCCGCGCGCCGTCAGGCGCTCACCCGGGTCATGGCCAGCGTCGCGGGCGGCATCGCCAACGCGGGGTGTACACGGCCCTGGGGATACCGCTGGCCATCGGCGCGCTACCGCTGGCCGTCGCCGGGACCGCGGTGCTGGCGATCCGTTCGGCTCAGGGCTCGCTGGCGACGCTGCTGTACGCGGTGAACCAGTGCTACGAGGAAGGACTGTACTTCTCCGATTACCTCGCGTTCTGTGAGTCAGCGGGGCGGCGGATACCCCTGGCGGGGGGATGTCCGGCACCCGGGAGTTTCGCGCTCATCACGGCGGACGCGGTCACCTTCCGCTACCCGGGGCGGCGGAGCCGACGCTGCACGAGGTCAGCATCGAGATGCGGCGCGGAGAGGTCGTCGCGCTCGTCGGCGAGAACGGCTCGGGCAAGACCACCCTGGCGAAGGTACTTGCCGGTCTCTACCGGCCCGAATCCGGCGCCGTGCACTGGGACCAGACGGCGATTGCGGACGTCGATCCGGAATCGCTGCGGGAACTGATCGCGGTGATCGCCCAGGATCACGCGAACTGGCCGCTGACCGTCCGCCACAATATCTGCATGGGCCGCCCCGCGGATCCGGTCGCGCTCGACGCCGCGGCCGCGGCCTCCGCATACGACACGGTGATCGGGAGCCTGCCGTACGGCTACGACACGCTGCTCGACCGTCAGTTCAAGAAGGGCGCGGAGCTCTCCGGCGGCCAGTGGCAGCGGATCGCCGCCGCGCGCGGTTTCTACCGTTCGGCCCCGCTGCTGATCATGGACGAGCCGACCGCCGCGCTGGACGCGCGGAGTTAGGCCCGCAGTACGGTACGGGGGTGGCGACGATCGACGACGCGGCGGCGATGGCGCTGGGGCTGCCCGAGGTCACCGAGGACGAGCGGCACGGCAACCGGACGTGGTTCGTGGCCCGGAAGGCGTTCGCCTGGGAGCGGCCGTTCAGCAAGGCCGACATCCGCCGGTTCGGCGACGAGACCCCGCCCGGGGGGCCCATCCTGGCCGTCCGCGTCGCGGACCTGAATGAGAAGGAGGCGCTGCTCGCGGCGGAGCCCGGGGCGTTCTTCACGATCCCGCACTTCGATGGGTACGCCGCGATCCTCGTCCGGCTGCCGGAGGTCTCCGGGACGGCGCTGCGGGAGGCGATCACCGACGGCTGGCTGGCCTGCGCGCCGGCGGACCTGGCGGAACGGTTCCAGCAGGACTAAGGACCCTAGCCGGGCTGCCTGCCGCGGCTCATCCTCAGCACACGGAACGCCGAGGTCCCGTGGTTGGGGAGGCCGTCATGCACTTCAATACCGGTGACGAAACGACGGCGGGATCGCGCGGCGCGGAGATCTTTGGGCGTCCGCTGCTCAACAAGGACGCGGCGTTCACCGCCCGGGAACGGGACGTCCTCGGGCTGCGCGGCCTGCTTCCCTGGCGGGTCGCGACCATGGACGAGCAGGTCGCGCTGGAACTGGAGCACCTGCGCGGAAAGCACAACGACATGGAGAAGTACATCGGGCTGATGGCGCTGCAGGACCGGAACGAGACGCTGTTCTACCGGCTCCTGGGCGACCACCTAGAGGAACTGGCCCCGATCGTGTACACACCGACGGTGGGCGAGGCCTGCCAGCGGTTCAGTCACATCCTGCGGCGGCCGCGGGGCGTGTGGATCACGCCCGAGGACGCCGGGCGCATACCGGCCATGCTGCGCCAGGGCGACCGCCCGCACGTGTCGCTGATCGTGGTGACCGACGGCGAGCGCATACTCGGCCTCGGCGACCAGGGCGCCGGCGGCATGGGCATCCCGGTGGGGAAGCTCTCGCTCTACACGGCCAGCGCCGGCATCGACCCCGCGCGGACCCTGCCGATCTGCCTGGACTGCGGCACCGACAACGAGGACCTGCTGCGGGATCCGCTCTACCTCGGCTACCCCAAGCGGCGGCTCCGCGGCGCCGACTACGACGCGTTCATCGCCGCGTTCGTCGGTGCCATCCGGGACACTTTTCCCGGGGCCGTGCTGCAGTGGGAGGACTTCAAGCAGCACAACGCGATCCGGCTGCTGGACGCGTACCGGCATACGCTGCCCAGCTTCAACGACGACATCCAGGGAACCGCGGTGGTGGTCCTGGCCGGGATTCTCGCGGCGATGCGCTCCCTGGGCACGAACCTGCGCGATCAGCGGCTGGTGCTGGCTGGGGCCGGCGCCGCCGGCATTGGGATCGCCCGGCTAGTCGGGCTGGCCATGCGTGCTGACGGGGCGTCGGCGGAGGACGTGCGCACGCGCATCGTGATGACCGACTCGCGCGGGCTGGTCTATGAGGACCGCAATCACCTGGACGCGGACAAGCAGCCGTTCGCGCTGCCGGCGGGCGCCCTGGCCGGGTACGGCTTCAGGCCCGCTCCGCACTTCGATCTGGAGACCGTGATCCGGCAGGTCGCGCCCACGATCCTGATCGGCACCACCGGCACGGCCGGGACCTTTACCGAGGGCGCGATCCGCGCAATGGCAGCGCGGACGCCGGTGCCGATCGTCTTTCCACTGTCCAACCCGACCAGTCACACCGAGGCCGTCCCGGCCGACGTCCTGGCCTGGAGCGAGGGGCGCGCGCTGGTCGCCACCGGCAGCCCGTTCGGCCCGGTCCGGGCCGGCGGCCGTACCCGGGTGATCGCGCAGGCCAACAATCTGTACACGTTCCCCGGCATTGGCCTGGGCACGATCGCGGCCCGGGCCCGGGCCGTCACCGACCCGATGCTGCTGGCCGCGGCCACCACCCTGGCCGGCCTGGTGCCCGGATCCCGGCTGGCGGAAGGGGCGCTCTACCCGCCGCTCGCCGGGCTCTGCACGATCTCCCGCGCCATCGCGATCGCGGTTGCCCGCGAGGCCCAGCGGGCCGGCCTGGCTCGGATGGACCAGGCGGCGGAGGAGGCGGTGGACGCTACGGTGTGGACACCGGAGTACCAGGAGCTGGGCCGGGCGGACGCCGTCGGGAGCTAGGCGGGCGGCCCTGGGACCGCGACCGCCGCGGCGCGGTCGGAAGCCTTGCGGACCAGGTGGTACAGCGTGAAGCCGGACGGGCCCGCGGCCTGCTGATCGGCGAGCTCGAACTCGCCACCGAAGCGCCGCCGCAGGTCGTCGGCGGTGACGCCCCGGGCGCGGAGCAGCCGCCACGACGCAGGGGGATCGGCGATGCCAGCCAGGTAGAAGTCGGCCCCGGCCCGGGTGACCGCGGCCACCTCGCTGACGTACGTGTCGCGCAGCGGAGCGGGGACGGCGTGGTAGCAGCCGATGTCGATCACCAGGCCGAAATCACCGCGGACGCCGATTTCACGCAGCCGGGTGACGTCCCCCACCAGGAAGCGAGCGGAGGACCCCGAGGCGGCGGCCCGGGCCCGGGCGGTCTCGATGGCTTCGGGAGCGAAGTCCACGCCGGTCGCGTCCCAGCCGTGCTGGGCCAGGTAGAGGGCGGTGACGCCGGTTCCGCAGCCGAGATCCAGCACGCGGCCCGGTGAACGGCCGCGGACCAGTCCGGGCAGTTGGGCCCAGGGCTCGGGGCCGTCCCAGCGCGGCTGCCCGAAGCGATAGGCAAGCCGGTAGAAGAGGGTATCGATCCTCATGACTTTCCCCTTAGTTAGTAAGTAGCTTTGTTACTAAGCAATTTAGTTGCTCGCTATACTCAGGTCAATGACGGGTCCGGGACCTCGGGAGCTGACCGCCAGCCTGCAGTGGTTCGGCCTCGCCCGCGATCAGATGCGGTCGGCGCTGGCCAGCGACGCGGGGATAAGCACCACCGACCTCGATGCCCTCGAGCATCTGGAGGCGGGCGGACCGCTCACCCAGCGTCAGCTCGGCGACCGGCTCCACCTCACCTCAGGCGCGATCACCATGCTCGTGGACCGGCTCGAGCAAGCCGGCTGGTTCCGCCGGCGCCCGCACCCCGGCGACCGCCGCTCGGTCCTGGTCGAACTGTCGCCCCAGGCCGCGGAGCGCACCCCGGCTGGCCTGGCCGCCTTCCACGCGCAGATCGCGGAGATCGCGGCCGGGGTTC
>CAVUNW010000033.1:0-90780 GCA_963742865.1 uncultured Actinomycetes bacterium | reverse complement strand
ATGCGGAAGGTCAGCCGCACGATGCCATTGGGCAGGCGCGGGCTGAAGGCCAGCGTGTCCGGCACGTGCCGCATGCCGCCGAATCCATTGACGAGGGCTATCCAGGCGCCGGCCAGCGAGGCCATGTGCATGCCGTCGCGGGTGTTGTGCTCCAGGTCGTCGCAGGTCCATCAGCGCCGCCTCGGCGCAGGTAGTCGTGGGCCAGGTCGAGCTGGCCGACCTCGGCCGCCACCACCGCCTGGGTGCAGGCCGACAGCGACGAGTCGCGGACGGTCAGCGGCTCGTAGTAGGCGAAGTCACGCTCCTTCTGCTCGGCGGTGAACGCGTCGCCGCGCAGCTGGATGGCCAGCACCAGGTCGGCCTGCTTGACCACCTGCTTGCGGTACAGGTCGAAGTAGGGATAGTGCAGCAGCAGCGGGTAGTTCTCCTCCGGGGTGTGCGCCGAAGTCCCAGACCGCGTGCTGGGTGAAGCCCTCGGCCTGGGGATGCACCCCCAGCCGCTCGTCGTAAGGCATCGATCATGTCGGTGGCGGCGTCCCGCCAGCTCGCCGTCTCCTCGTCGGTCGACCCCGAAGTCCGCGGCGACTGTCCGGATGCCTCTCCGCCAGCGTCGGCGGCGGCCGTCAGGTTCCGCTGGGCCATCAGGTTGGTGAAGACGTTGTTGTCCTCGATCGCGCTGTACTCGTCGGGCCCGGTCACGCCGTCGATGCGGAACCGCCCCTCGGCGTCGTGATGGCCGAGCGAGCGCCACAGCCGCGCCGTCTCCACCAGCAGCTCGACCCCGATCTCGCGCTCGAACTCCTCGTCCCCGCGTGGCGTGCAGGTAGCGGATGACCGCGTCGGCGATGTCGGCGTTGATGTGGAACGCCGCGGTGCCGGCCGGCCAGTAGCCCGGAGCACTCCTGGCCGTCGATGGTCCGCCACGGGAACGCCGCGCCCCGCAGGCCGAGCGTCGATGGCCCGCTCGCGGGCGAGCGGCAGGGTCGAGTGACGCCAGCGCAGCGCGTCCGCCGCGGCCGACGGCTGCGTGTAGGTCAGCACCGGCAGCACGAACATCTCGGTGTCCCAGAACGTGTGCCCGTCGTAGCCGGGACCGGTCAGGCCCTTGGCCGCGATCGGCCGCTGCCTCGGCCCGGGCCCCGGCCTGCAGGACGTGGAACAGGCCGAACCGCACCGCCTGCTGGATCTCCGGGTCGCCGTCGACCTCCACGTCGGCGCCGGCCCAGAAGTCGTCGAGGATAGGCCCGCTGCTCGGCGAGCAGCCCGTCCCAGCCCGTGCAGCCGGGCCACGGCCAGGGCGGCCGCGACCTGGTCACGCACCGCGGGCCGGGACCGGGTGGAGGACCAGCCGTAGCCGATGAACTTGACGACGCTGCAGCTTCTCGCCGGGCGGAGCCTCGGCCGCGACCGTGGCCCGGCCGACGTCCGCGGTACGCCTCGCTGTGCACGGACATCCGCGCCGGGCCCTGCACCTCGTGAGTCCATCCCGGCCGCCACCCGCAGCCCGCTGACCCGGTGCTGTGCACCAGGATCGCGCGGCACTGCCGTCGTTGTCCGCCATGTACTCCTCGGCTACCAGCGGGGAGTCCAGCGCGGCGGCCGCCCGCGGGTCGCGGCCCGTGCCCGGCAGTTGCTCGTTGGCCACCATCTCGGACTGCGAGCACCAGCCGGACCGTGCCCTCCACCGGCTCGACGCTCGTAGTTGATCGCCGCGATCGCCCGCTGGGTGAACGAGACCAGCCGCGCGAGGTGACCCGCACCCGGGAACCGGCGGGAGACGTCCAGTCGCACGTGGCGGCGCAGGATCCCCGCCCGCAGGTCCAGCACACGCTCGTGCGCGTGCAGCGTCGCCGTAGCGCATGTCGAACGGCTCATCGTCGACCAGCAGCCGGATCAGCTTGCCGTTGGTGACGTTGATGACCGTCTGCCCGGACTCGGGGTAGCCGTAGCCGGCCTCGGCGTACGGCAGCGGCCGCAGCTCGTAGAAGGAGTTCAGGTAGGTGCCCGGCAGCCCGTGCGGCTCCCCCTCGTCGAGGTTGCCGCGCAGCCCGATGTGGCCGTTAGACGAGCGCGAACACCGACTCGCGTCTGCGCGAGCAGGTCCATGTCCAGCCCGGTTCTCCCGGAGGCTCCACGGCTCGACCGCGTACGCCGGCTGCTGGATCATGACATCGCCCTTCAGCTCCAGCCGGCACCGTTGCTCGCTGGCTCATCGAGAGTTCCGCCAGGTCCTTCACCACGATGTCGGCACCGTGTTCGCGCAGCTCCTCGGCCTGACCGACCCGGTCCACCCCCACGACGAGCCGAAGTGCCCGGCGTGCCCGGCCGCGACGCCCGACAGCGCGTCCTCGAACACGGCGGCCTGCGCCGGCGTCACGCCCAGGTCGTGGGCGGCGGCCAGGAAGGTGTCCGGGGCGGGCTTGCCCGCCAGCTGAGCTGCTTGGCCACGATGCCGTCGACCCGCGCGTCGAACAGGTCAGCGATCCCGGCCGCGGTCAGCACGTCCACGGTGTTGGCGCTGGAGGAGACGATGGCGGTACGCAGGCCGGCCGCGCGCACGGCCTTGATGTACCGGACGGTGCCGTCGTAGACCTTCACCCCATCGGTGCGGATCTTCTGGACGACGAGGTTGTTCTTCTCGTTACTCGAGGCCCTGGATGGTGGCCGTGCCCGGCTTGTCGTCGGGGCTGCCCTCCGGGAGGCTGATGCCGCGCGACTGCAGGAAGGACCGCGTGCCGTCCAGCCGTGGCTTGCCGTCGACGTATTCGTCGTAATCGCGGGCGGAGTCGAACGGCACGAACTTCCCGCCCGTCTCCTCCGCTCGCTGGCGCAGGAAGTTGTCGAACATCTCCTTCCACGCCGCGGCGTGGACCAGCGCCGTCTGGGTGACGACGCCATCCATGTCGAAAAGGCAGGCCAGTGTGCCCGCCGGGAGTCCAAACATCTTGTCCGACCTTCGCTGCTCGCAGTGCCGCCTCGTCGTCGCGCAGGTGCCAAGAGCCGCGCCGGCCGATGCCAGCCTGGCTGCCTTCCGGCGATGGGCCTGGCGGCGGCCAGCCCCGGCCGGGCCTGATCATCGTAGCCGTCAAACCCCAGCGCAGGGGCGTGCGCGGCCCGGACGTATGCGCGTGTTCAGTGTTCAGCGGGACGTAAGTCCGCGACCGCCCAGACGACGGCCGGAGCTCTCAGGGCTGCCCGGGCGTGCCCGGCAGCGGCGGGAGGTTGCCGTCCTCGTCGAGGTCGAACTCGCCATCCTTGACGCCGAGCACGAACGCGTCCCATTCGGCCTCGGTGAAGTACAGCTTGGGGCCGTCCGGGTCACCCGTATTCCGCATCACGTAGAGCTTGCCCTCACCGGCCTTGTGGGGGGCACCGGAGGTGTCGGTAGTGACGATGACCTCGACGCCACCTTCCTCGTCATCGCCCGGCACGCTCTCGTACTGCACGTGGCCAGAGGATTCCATCCGCGGGCACCCGTACTTCCTGGTCTCGGCGCTGCGCCATCGATCGCAACGCGGCATGGTCAGTGTTTCTCTGGGCTTGTCTGGGCTGGGAAATGAGAAGGCCGCGCGCCTGGGCGCGCGGCCTTCAGGGGTAGCCCCGACCGGAGTCGAACCGGCGTTACCGCCTTGAGAGGGCGGCGTCCTAGGCCACTAGACGACGGGGCCATGGCTGATCTGTGCAACACACCAGTCGCTGGAAGGCTAGCGCAGTGCCAGAACCACAGCAAACGGAGGCCGGCGGTTGGACGGCTGCCGAGGCCCCCGGCGGCCCTCACCAGCTACTCCCTGAGCGCGGATTCCAGAAATCTGGAAATCGCGAGAGACCCGGCTTCTTGCGTATATCAGCCCCGGATCGGGGAATCAAGGGACCATGGTCACATTCATTATCGTTCTTATCATCATCGGGCTGATCGCCGGTTTGATCGCACGGCTGCTCGTCCCCGGTCGTGACCCCATCGGCCTCCTCGGCACCATCATCGTCGGCGTCGTCGGCTCCTTCGTCGGTGGCTTCGTGGAGAACCTGATCCAGTACCACTCGGTGTCCGTCAACTCGTTCCACACCACCGGCATCATCGGCTCCATCATCGGCGCCGTCATCGTCTTGATCCTGCTGCGCCTCTCCGGCCATGAGCGCGGCCACACCCGGCGGCGCCGTAGCTGGTAGCCCGCCCCTGGGAACGGGCCGGCCCGCGGTAAGGCCACCACCCCTGTCCAGCCCCGGGCCGGCCGCACGTCCTCTCCCCCGCCGCAGATCCCTCCTCCCGCCCCCATACGTCCCCGCCCTCGCACACCCCCCCAGCGAGGGCGGGGATCTTTTTTGCCCAGCGGGGGATCTTCGGGGACGAGTGATCTTAGGAGGGCTCGAGAGGGATCTGGGGACGCAGCACCAGAGCGGGGATGGGGAGCGAGCCCTAAAGCGAGGAATCGGACGCAGGCGCATTAGCGGGGAGGTAGGCCGAAGGCCACCGATCCCGCCCGCAAGCAGCGGCGGGAACATGGCCAGCGAACGTCCACCCGGGCGCCCAGAGTGGGCCGCCCGGGGGGTTCCGGGGGGTCGTCCCCCCGGACCAGCACTGCGGGCCAAACGCGAAATTGGCCAACGGCCAATGAGTACGCGTGTCCGCCTCGGCTGGGGTACCAGGACTCGAACCTAGACTAACGGGGCCAGAACCCGTCGGGCTGCCAATTACCCCATACCCCATCGCTGCGGCCCCGGAGAGCCGCTCGCGCCCACGCAGTCTAGCCCAGAACCGTGTCCGCAGCGAACAGGACAGATCCGCTGCGCCTCCCCCAGCCCGGCCACGGCCATTACGTCGTTGTCGTAGAAGATCGCGGTTGGCGGGTCGGGGCGGCTGAGCATCTCCCGGGTCGCCCACGCGCCCAGCTCGCCGGTGTAGTCGGCCTCGATCGAGATGACCTCGATCCCCGTCTCCGCCGCCATCTGGCCGAGGGCGTCCGTCCGGCTCCTGGTATGCCAGTACCGGGCGATGCCGGTCACCCAGGCCGAACGCCCCGGCCCGGCCGTCGGACAGGGCGCGGGCGGCGCTGCTGGGCTGGAAGCCCACCTCGGCCGCGATGGCGAGGATGCGCTCGCGCGTCGCCGCGGACACACCGGGCTGGTCGTTGAGGGCGAACGACACGGCGGCCTTGGTCACGCCGGCGCGCTTGGCGACATCGGCGATCGTCGGACGCTTCACCGAATGCCCCTTTCACCGCCCCGGAGGGGGCGACCGCGGTCCGGCGCCAAGCGCCCGACCGCCCATTCCACGGTCAGTGTACCCAGGACGATCATGATCGCCCGGCCGGCGGAGGTCCGGGCCGGGCCCACGCCGGGCGATAGCGTTGGTGCCGCCGCGAATACCGCGGACCAGCCGAAACGACGCCGGGAGACGCGTATGCCGTGGTACGACCTGCCCCTGGAACAGCTGCGTGCGTACCGGACCGGGACCGCCGAGCCCGCGGGCCTGGACGGGTGGTGGAGCGCGCGCGCTGGACACGCTGCGCTACGTGGACTGCGCGCTGCTGGCCCGGCGGATCACGGCCGAATGCCTGCTCAGTGCCGGACTGATGGATGAGATCTGCCCGCCGTCGACGGTGTTCGCCGCGTATAACGAGATCAGGGCGGCCAAGGACATCGCCGTGCACCCGTTCAGCGGGCACACCGTCCCGCCCGCGCATACCGAGAAGCAGCTCAGGCACCTGCGCCGGGCGCTCCCGGCGGGCTAGCTCGGGGCTAGCCACGCGGCCCGGCGAGCCCGGCGGTCCAGGCGCCGCCGGGCCGGGCTCAGTCGCGGATGATGACCCGGTTGCGGAGCGTCCCGATGCTCTCGATCGTCACGGACACCTCGTCCCCGTGCTGAAGCGCGCCGACGCCCGACGGCGTGCCGGTCAGCAGCACGTCACCGGGCAGCAGTGTCATCACCTGGCTGACGAAGGCGACCAGCGTCGGGACGTCGTGCAGCATCTCCGAGGTCCGTGCCCGCTGCCTGACCTCCCCGTTCACCGATGTGGTCAGGGCGAGATCGGTCGGGTCGGTCATCGTCTCGATCCACGGCCCGAGCGGGCAGAACGTGTCGAAGCCCTTGGCCCGCGTCCACTGGCCGTCCCGGGCCTGCAGGTCGCGCGCGGTCACGTCGTTGGCACAGGTGTAGCCGAAGATGACGTCCTGGGCGCGCTCAAGGGGGACCTCACGGCACAGCCGGCCGATGATGACGGCCAGTTCGCCTTCGTAATCGACCCGCTCGGTGAGCTTGATCGGGTAGGCAATCGGGTCGCCCTGCCCGGTCACCGACGTCGACGGCTTGAGGAACAGCACCGGCTCGGCCGGCGGCTCACTGCCCATCTCCGCCGCATGGTCCGCGTAATTCTTACCGACCGCCACGACCTTGCTCGGCAGCACCGGGGCGAGCAGACGGACGTCGGCCAGCGGGAACCTCCGGCCGGTGTAACGGACGCCGGCCGGGTCTGTTCCGAATGGGTGCCCGTGCAGCTCCGCGATGACCAGCGGCCGGTCCGGGCCGCCGGGGGCCCCGGGGTCGATCCCCGTGGCGGGCGATGCACCGTCACCTTGGTCTTCCTCGACCACGCCATAGGCGACATCGCCCCCCATGGCGAACCTTGCGATACGCACGGCTCTCCTTACACTTCAGCAGACGTGTTCCGACCCTCACCGACCCGCGCCTGGGGCGCCGCGCGCCCGGCGGCTCCCAGCCCTAGAGCCTACTGAGGCCAGCGACCGCTACTGCTGGTAATTCTCGACCTCCGGTACCGGGCGGGCGTCGACCACGTTCGGATCCTCGCCAAACTCACGGCGGGCACGGCGCTGCCGGAGAAGATCCCAGCACTGGTCAAGGGCCTGCTCAGTAGCCTGCAGGCGCTTGTGTTCTTCGTCGGTCGAGAGTTTTCCCTCGGCCAGGAGGTTGCGGAGCTCGTGTTCGGTCTGGATGAGCTCATCGATGTGCGAGAGGATCTCCTTGTCGTCCATGTCACCACCGTAAGAGCTTTCGTCCGGACGCGCGCGGTGGGGTGCCCGACCGGGGGCTGGCGGGCCAGGTGCGGGCGGGTGCTTTTACGTAGATCGGCGGGGGCGGGGGCGGGGGCGGGGCGGCGAGGCGCCCGCGGCTGCGAGGTTAGGCGGGGTGGTGGCCGGCGCGGAGGAGGCAGTAGGTGACGGCTTCCTCCAGGGCCTGCCAGGACGCGGCGATGATGTTCTCGTCCACGCCCACCGTGTTCCAGGTGCGGCCGCTGCCGTCGCCCGACTCGACCAGGACGCGGGTCACCGCGCCAGTGCCGTGGGATCCCTCCAGGATCCGGACCTTGTAGTCGGCCAGCTCCAGGCTCGCCAGCTCGGGGTAGATCGTCTCCAGGCCGATTCGCAGCGCCTTGTCCAGGGCGTTGACCGGGCCGTTCCCCTCGCCTGTGGCGACGACGCGCTCGCCCTTGGCGGTCAGCTTCACGGTGGCCTCGCTGACGACCTGGCCGTCGGTCCGCCGCTCGATGATGACGCGCCACGACTCCACCGCGAAGTACCTCATCCCGCCGGGAACCAGCTCGTCGCGCAGCAGCAGCTCGAACGAGGCGTCGGCGGCCTCGAAGGTGTACCCCCTGGCCTCCAGCTCCTTCACCCGGTCGACCACCCGGCCGAGGGCGGCCTTGTCCCCGGACAGGTCGTAGCCGAGTTCCTTGCCCTTGAGCTCGACCGACGCCCGGCCCGCCATGTCGGACACCAGCATGCGCATGTCGTTCCCGACCAGCTCGGGGTCGATGTGCTGGTAGAGCATCGGGTCGACCTTGACCGCCGAGGCGTGCAGGCCCGCCTTGTGCGCGAAGGCCGACAGGCCCACGTAGGGCTGGTGGGTGTTCGGCGTGACGTTGGTGACCTCGCTGATCGAATGGGCGATACGGGTCATCTCGGGCAGGCAGCCGTCCGGCAGGACCGGGCGCCCCTTCTTCAGCTGGAGCCCGGCGACGACGCTGAACAGGTTGGCGTTGCCGGCCCGCTCGCCGTAGCCGTTCGCGGTGCCCTGCACGTGGGTCACGCCCGCGTCGACGGCGACGAGCGTGTTAGCCACCGCGCAGGCGGTGTCGTCGTGGCAGTGGATGCCGAGCCGCGACCCGGTGGCCGCGGCGACGGCGGTCACCACGTCGCCGAGCTCGCCCGGCATCATGCCGCCGTTGGTGTCGCAGAGCGCGACGACCTCGGCCCCGGCCGCGGCCGCGACGCGGACGACCTCGAGCGCGTAGTCCGGGTTGGAGCGGTAGCCGTCGAAGAAGTGCTCGGCGTCCAGGAAGACGCGCTGGCCGCTGCCCCGGAGGTGTTCCACGGTCTCCCGCACCATCGCGAGGTTTTCCTCGAGCGTGGTGCGAAGGGCCAGCCGGACGTGCCGGTCGTGACTCTTGGCGACAAGCGTCACGACCGGCGCGCCCGACTCGCGCAGCGCGGCGACCTGAGGGTCATCAGGCGCCTTGGCGCCGGGCCGGCGGGTCGCGCCGAACGCGGCGAGCTGCGCGTGCTTGAGATCCAGCTCGCGCTGAGCGCGGCGGAAGAATTCGGTGTCCTTGGGGATGGCGCCGGGCCAGCCGCCCTCGATGAATCCGACGCCCAGGCCGTCCAGCTGGGTGGCGATCGCGAGCTTGTCAGCGACCGTCAGGTTCAGTCCCTCCTGCTGCGCGCCATCGCGCAGCGTGGTGTCGTAGACGTGGAAGCTGTCGTCAAGCATCGCGGTTCCGTTTCTTGAGGTTGCCTGGGGCCGTACATAGCAAAAAGACCCCTCGCGGCAAGCGAGAGGTCTGCGCGTCGGCGGTCTGTCTTAGCTATCCACCAACGCGCCTGGCAATAATGATGCGGCCGGACGTCATGCGGGCAGTCTGCCACATGACGCCGGCCGCTGGCACATTTATCTCAAGATCCGAGACGGGCCGTCAGCAGACTTTGTGGATCCAGCCGAACGGGTCCGGGCGCTGGCCGTACTGGAGGCCGAGGAGTTCCTCGCGCAGGCGCGTGGTGACCGGGCCGGGGCTGCCGTCACCGATGAGCCATTCGCCGGTGGCGGTCTTCACCTTGCCGACCGGGGTGATGACGGCGGCCGTTCCGCACGCGAACACCTCGGTCAGCTCGCCGGACGCGGCGTCGGTGTGCCACTGGTCGGTGGAGATGCGCCCCTCGACGGCCGGGATCCCGAGATGGGGCGCGAGCTGCAGGAGGGAATCGCGTGTAATGCCGGGCAGCAGCGTCCCGGTGAGCGCGGGCGTCATGATCCGGGCGCTGTCCCCCGATCCGTAGACGAAGAAGAGGTTCATCCCGCCCATTTCCTCCACCCAGCGATGCTCGGCGGCGTCGAGCCAGACGACCTGGTCGCAGCCGTTCTCGACGGCCTCCTGCTGGGCGACGAACGCGGCGGCGTAGTTGCCCCCGCACTTGACCTCGCCGGTGCCGCCCGGCGCGGCGCGGGTGAAGTCATCACACAGCCAGACCGTGACCGGCTTGACCCCACCGGAGAAGTACGCGCCCGCCGGTGAGGCGATCACCGAGAACAGGTACGACGAGGAGGGGTGGTTCACGCCCAGCCCGGGCTGCGTCGCGATCGCGAACGGGCGCAGGTAGAGGCTCTTCTCCAGCTCCAGCGGCACCCAGTCCCGGTCCTGGGTCACCAGCAGCTCGAGGGCACGCAGGAACGTCTCCCCGGGCAGTTCCGGCATCGCCATCCGGCGGGCCGAGCTGTTGAACCGGGCCGCGTTGGCCTGCGGCCGGAACATCACGACCGACCCGTTCTCCTGGCGGTAGGCCTTGAGCCCCTCGAAGAACTCCTGCGCGTAGTGGAACACAGCCGTGGCCGGGTCCAGGGTGAAGGGGCCGTAGGGCTCTAGCCGCCCGTCGTGCCAGCCCTCGTCCTGGGACCAGCGCAGGGTGACCATGTGGTCGGTGAACCGCACGCCGAACGCGGGCGCGGCCAGCAGCCGTTCCCGTTCAGGCGCCGGGACCGGGTGGTCGCACTGGCGGACGTCAAAGGCAATCTCGGTCTGCTGGGTCGCGGTCATCGCGAAAATCCTCCTTACCGCCGGCCATGCGGCGGAGCATGCTAAACCATACGCCGGGACTTCGACCGCGCGACACTGCTGATCGGCAGGTCACACGGGATGTCCGCGGGACGGTCCGGATAGGGAGGCGGACGGCCCGGCAGAGCGCCGCCCGCGGGGCGGCGCACGCAGCACCGCCCTAGCTGGCTACTCGCTCGGCGATGTCGTCGCCGATCTCCGGCGTGCTCCGGCGCGCCCAGGCGCCCTGGCGCTCAACCAGGTCCTCGGCCACGGCCTGCTCGATCTTGGCCGCCTCGGCCGCCAGGCCCATGTGGTCGAGCAGCAGCGCGGCGGAAAGGATGGCCGCGGTCGGGTCGGCCTGCTGGCGGCCGGCGATGTCGGGGGCGCTGCCGTGCACCGGCTCGAACATGCTGGGAGCAGCGCCTTCGGGATTGATGTTCCCGCTCGCGGCCAGGCCGATGCCGCCGGCCACGGCGGCCCCGAGGTCGGTGAGGATGTCGCCGAACAGGTTGTCGGTGACCACTACGTCGAAGCGCTCGGGCTGGGTCACGAAGAACATGGACGCCGCGTCCACGTGGCAGTAGTCCACGGACACATCGGCGAACTCCTTGGCCAGGCTGTCCACGGTCCGCTGCCAGAGGTCGCCCGCGTAGGTGAGCACGTTGGTCTTGTGCACGAGCGTGAGCTTGCGGCGCGGGCGGGCCATCGCCCGGCCGAAGGCGTAGCGGGCGACGCGGTGCACGCCGAACGCCGTGTTCAGGCTCTCCTGGGTGGCGATCTCACCGGGGGTGCCCTTGCGCATGACGCCGCCGGCGCCCGCGTACGGGCCCTCGGTTCCTTCCCGGACGACAACCATGTCGATGTTCTCGGCCCGCGCGGCGGCCAGCGGGGTGGCCACGCCGGGGTACAGCCGGACCGGGCGGAGGTTGACGTACTGGTCGAGCTCGAACCGGAGCCTCAGCAGCAGCCCGCGCTCCAGCACGCCGCTGGGCACGCTGGGGTCGCCGACCGCGCCGAGCAGGATGGCGTCGTGTCCGCGGATCTCCTCCAGGACGGCGTCGGGGAGGGTCTCACCGGTCCGGTGCCAGCGGCGTGCACCCAGGTCATAGCCGGTCTCGTCGATGGTCACGTCGCGGGCGGCGGCACGGAGCACCTTGAGCGCCTCGGCGACGACCTCCGGCCCGATGCCGTCCCCGCCGACGACGGCGAGCCTGATGGTGCGAGAAGCCATGTGAGAACCCTTAACGAGCAGACGGGGCTTACGCCGCCGCGAACAGGTGGCTGATCCGGATAACGACAATAGCTGATGCCCGCCACGAGTGAACGCCTGCCGGCACAAAGGGTCTCATGATGTGAGACACGGGTCATCGGGCAGCGGGTGGCCGGGCCGGCCCCCGCACACAGCACGGCGGTGCGGCGGCCCGGGCCGTCCGGCTAGTCCTCTTCGGAGCCGATCCAGCTCATCAGCGGGCGCAGCCGCGCGCCGACCTGCTCGATCTGCTCGCCCCGCTCGGCCTCACGGCGCTTGAGGAAGTTCGGCTTGCCCGCGTCGAACTCCTCGACCAGCTCACGTGCGAACCGGCCGTCCTGGATCTCGGCCAGGATTTTGCGCATCTCTTCGCGGGTCTGCTCGTTGATGATGCGCGGCCCGCGGGTGTACCCGCCGAACTCCGCGGTGTCGGAGCACGACCAGTACATCTTGGAGATGCCGCCCTCGTACATGAGGTCCACGATCAGCTTCATCTCGTGCAGGCACTCGAAGTACGCGATCTCCGGCTGGTAGCCGGCGTCCACCAGGGTGCCGAAGCCCGCCTTGATGAGCTCGGACACGCCGCCGCAGAGGACGGTCTGCTCGCCGAACAGGTCGGTCTCGGTCTCCTCGGTGAACGTCGTCTTCAGCGCGCCCGCGCGGGTGCCGCCGATACCCTTGGCGTAGGCCAGGGTCAGCGGCCAGGCGCGGCCGGTCGCATCGCGCTCGACCGCGACCAGCACGGGGACACCGCGGCCGGCGTTGAACTGGCGACGGACGAGGTGCCCGGGACCCTTCGGGGCCACCATGCAGACGTCAACGCCCGCCGGGGGCTGGATGAGCCCGTACCGGATGCTCAGCCCGTGCGCGAAGAACAGCGCGTCCCCGTCGACCAGGCTCGGCGCGATGGCCTCCGTGTACAGCGTCCGCTGCAGGGTGTCCGGGACCAGGACCATGATCAGGTCGGCCTGCTCGCACGCCTCCGCGGGCGTGACGACCGGCAGGCCGTCATCTTCCGCCTTGGACCGGCTGCTCGAGCCTTCCGGCAGGCCGACCCGCACGTCCACGCCCGAGTCGCGCAGCGACAGCGCGTGCGCGTGTCCCTGGCTGCCGTACCCGAGCACGGCGACGTGCCGACCCTGGATTGCCGAGAGGTCGGCGTCGTCGTCGTAGAAAATCTCTGCCACTGCCTGGCCTTTCTTGATGAATGTGTCGTGAGCTTGGCTGTGCTGGCTGGCCGTGCCCGCCGGCTGGCTGGGCTGGCGTCAGGCGCTGCGCTCGACGGGACGGAGCGCCCGGTCGGTGATCGACCGGCCGCCGCGCCCGACCGCCACCATGCCGGACTGCACCAGTTCCTTGATCCCGAAGGGCTCGAGCACCCTGATGAGCGCGTCGAGCTTCTCGCGGTTGCCGGTGGCCTCCACGGTAACGGCGTCCAGCGCCACGTCGACCACCTTGGCCCGGAAGAGCTGGACGGTCTCCAGCACCTTCGACCGGCTCTCGGTGTCGGCGCGGACCTTGATCAGCATGAGCTCGCGCTGCACCGCGGAACCCTGCTCCAGTTCGACGATCTTGATCACGTTGATCAGCTTGTTGAGCTGCTTGGTGACCTGCTCAAGCGGGTGCTCGTCGCAGTTCACCACGATCGTCATCCGGGAAATCTCCTCGTGCTCGGTCGGCCCGACCGCCAGCGAGTCGATGTTGAACCCGCGCCGCGAGAACAGCCCGGCGATCCTCACCAGAACACCCGGCTTGTTCTCCACCAGCACGGACAGCGTATGCCTGCTCATTGTTCCGTTGCCTTCCCTGGCCACTGCTGGCCCTGATCACTGCCGTTCTGGCTGGTCATTCGGAGCTGCCCCAGTCGGGGGCCATGTCGCGGGCGAACTGGATGTCGTCGTTGCTGGTGCCGGCCGGGACCATCGGCCAGACCATGGCGTCGCGGTGCACGATGAAGTCGATCACGACCGGGCGGTCGTTGATCTCCATCGCCTGCTTGATCACTGCGTCCACGTCACCCGGCTTCTCGCAGCGGATACCGGCACATCCGTAGGCTTCGGCCAGCTTGACGAAGTCGGGCACGCGGGTGCCCGCGAGCGGGCCCGCCCCGGCGGCCTCTGCGTTGCCGGGAACGGCCCCGGGCAGTGCCGCCGAGGTGCCGGCGCGGCGCAGGTCGGTGTTGGAGTACCGCTCGTTGTAGAACAGCGTCTGCCACTGCCGGACCATGCCGAGGTTCCCGTTGTTGATGATCGCGACCTTGACCGGGATGCCCTCCAGCGCGCAGGTGGCCAGCTCCTGGTTGGTCATCTGGAAGCAGCCGTCACCGTCGATGGCCCAGACGCACGCGTCCGGCCGCCCGACCTTCGCGCCCATCGCCGCGGGCACCGCGTAACCCATCGTGCCGAGACCACCGGAGTTCAGCCAGGTACGCGGGTGGGAGTACGAGATGAACTGAGCGGCCCACATCTGGTGCTGGCCCACGCCGGCCACATAGACCGCCTCGGGACCGGCGATCTCGCCGATGCGCTTGATCACGTACTGCGGGGACAGCGAGCCGTCGGCCGGCTCCTCGTACCCCAGCGGGTAGGTGTTCCGCAGGTCGTTGAGCTGCGTCCACCAGGCATCGTGGTCGCCGCGCTTCCCGGCCTGGTGCTCGGTCTGCACGGCCGTGATCAGGTCGGAGATCACCTCGCGGCAGTCGCCGACGATCGGCACGTCGGCCCGCCGGTTCTTGGAGATCTCGGCCGGGTCGATGTCGGCGTGCACGACCGCGGCCTCGGGCGCGAACGACGCCAGGTTGCCCGTCACCCGGTCGTCGAACCGGGCCCCGAGCGCGACGATCAGGTCCGCCTTCTGCAGGGCGCCGACCGCGGCGACCGTACCGTGCATGCCGGGCATGCCGAGGTGCTGCGGGTGGCCGTCTGGGAACGCGCCCCGGGCCATCAGCGTCGTGACCACCGGTATGCCGGTCAGCTCGGCCAGGGCCAGCAGTTCCGGCGCCGCGCCGGCCTTGATGATCCCGCCCCCGGTGTAGAGAACGGGGCGGCGCGCCGAGGTCATCATCCGGGCGGCCTCACGGACCTGGCGGGAGTGCGGCCGGGTCACCGGGTGGTACCCGGGCAGGTCCAGCGGCACCGGCCAGATGAAATCGGTCTGCGCCTGCATCGCGTCCTTGGCGATGTCGACCAGGACCGGCCCCGGGCGCCCGGTGGAGGCCAGGTGGAACGCCTCGGCGATCGTCCGGGCGATGTCCTCGGCCCTGGTCACCAGGAAGTTGTGCTTGGTGATGGGGAGCGTGATCCCGGAGATGTCGGCCTCCTGGAACCCGTCCGTGCCGATCAGGCTGGTGGACACCTGGCCGGTGATCGCGACCAGCGGCACCGAGTCCATGTAGGCGTCGGCGATCGGCGTGACCAGGTTGGTCGCGCCCGGGCCCGAGGTGGCCATGCACACGCCGGTCCGCCCGGTGGCCTGCGCGTACCCGGTGGCCGCGTGCCCGGCGCCCTGCTCGTGCCGGACCAGGATGTGCCGCACCTCGTCCGAGTCCAGAAGCGGGTCGTAGGCCGGCAGGATGGCGCCGCCCGGCAGGCCGAACACCACGTCCGCGCCGACCTTCTCGAGCGCCCGGACCAGGGCCTGAGCACCGGTCATCCGGGTCCGGGACGGGTGCGCCGCCTGGGTCCCGGCGCCGGGAGGCGCGCCGCCGGCGGTCGGGCCGCTAGCTGGCGCGCCGCTAGCCGGCGTGGATGCGCTCGGGCTGGCGGCGGAGGCCGTTCCCGCGGACGGGGCCGCCGGGGCGCGGCCGGCCGTACCGGCCGGGAGCCCGCCCCCGGCCGAGGCGCCGGCAGCGTTGATGATCGCCCCGGGATCCGCGGCCGCCTGCGGGCCAGCGGGCGTGGCGCCCCCGGCACCGTTCGGGCTGTCCTGGCCGCGAGGGGGTGCCTGCTCGTCGGGTGCGTCCGCGTCACCGGCCGTTCCGGCATCACGGTGCACCGCCCGCGCGGCCAGGTCCAGCGGCGTGGGGCCGGGATGCGCGCGCGCAGGGTGGGCGGGTTTCGTCTGCTCAGTCATCCGGTGGCTTCCTTGTCAGCGAGAGACTCCGCTGCGAGCGCGCGCGCAAGCGGACGGGCATTAAAAAACCCCTCGTGCCGGGTGGCAGTCGAGGGGAGCGCGCAGAAGCTGGCTTGGTCAGCGGCCTGCGCGCCGTCCAAGTACCAGAATGTGTGTGGTTTGCACAACACACACCCTGGCTCATGGAGCGCGCCGCGTCAACTTAAAGCCATATTCGTCTCACTGTGTGAGACGAAGCGGTGCCGTGCAGCATGATCGGCGTCGCTTCTCCGCAGATGCTGCGGAAAACCGACGCCTCACCGGGGGCGTGGCGGGCGGAGCCGCGGGCGGGACGGGCGAGGGCCCGGCGGGGAGGGACCAGGGCGGGCGGACTGGGGCGGGTCAGGGGGCGGGGGCTGGGGCTTTGCCCTGGCGGGACAGGCCAGGGCCGGGGTCACCCCGGTTGTCATCGAGGCCGCAGTCGCCGCTCGCCATGGCGCCGGAACCGGTGGCGTGCCCCGGGCCGGGGTCGCCGCCATGACTCAGCTCGCCATCGTGGCTGAGCTCGCCACCGTGGCTGAGCTCGCCGCCGTGACCCAGGTCGCTGACGTGGCCGAGATCGGCGCCATGACCGAGCTCGCCGTTAGGCCCGAGATCGCCGCCGTGACTCGGGCTCCCGCCGTGACTTGCGCTCCCCGCCGTGGCCGAGGTCGGGGGCGGGGCTGCCGATCAGCGACTCGATGCCGGGGGCGGCCATCGGCCGGCCCATCAGGAAACCCTGGCCGTAGCCGCAGCCCATCTCCCGGAGGAGCTGGAGCTGCAGGGGGTCCTCGATGCCCTCCGCGACCACCTGGATGCCGAGTTCGTGACCGACCTGCACGATGGTCCGGGTCAGCAGGGTCAGCGTGTCGTCGCGGCCGAGCCCGGCCACGAACGACGGGTCGATCTTGATGATGTCGACGGGCAGCCCGCGCAGGTACGCGAGCGAGGCGTATCCGGTGCCGAAGTCGTCGATGGCGAGCCGCACGCCCAGCCGGCGCAGGTCGGCGAGGCGCTCGACCATCAGGCCGCCGTCCTCGACGAGCACGCGCTCGGTGACCTCCAGGGTGAGCGCCTCGGGCGGCAGGCCGCTCTCGGCCAGCGCGGCGGCCACCGACTCGGGGAACCGGGGCGCGTTGATCTGCCGCATGGACAGGTTCACCGATACCCCGATGTTCCACGAGGCGGCGCGCCACTCGGCCGCCTGCTGGCACGCGGTGGTCAGCACCCACGCCCCGAGCGGCACGATCAGGCCGGAATCCTCGGCTACGTCGAGGAAGTCGGCGGGCGGGACGGCCGCGCCGTCGCGCCACCAGCGCACCAGGGCCTCGGCGCCGGTCACGCAGGACGTCTCCAGGTCGACCACCGGCTGGTACTGAACGGTCAGCTCCTGCCGGGAGATCGCGCCCTGCAGATCGCTGGCGAGTTCCAGCCGACGGACCACGTCGGCGTGCATGTGGGCCGCGAAGACCTCGACCCGGCCGCCACCACTGTCCTTGGCCTTGGACATCGCGACGTCGGCGTTGCGCAGCACCAGCCCGGGGAGCGAGCCGTCGGCCAGGGCCACGCCGACGCTCGCGGTCAGCGCGATGTCCCGGCTGGCCACGCGGAACGGCGCGGAGCTGATCGTCCCGGCCATCCGCTCGGCGATGTCCGCGATGTCCTGGACCCCGGGAGCGCCGTCGATCAGGACCGCGAACTCGTCGCCGCCCCAGCGGGCCACCGTGTCGTGCGGCGGCACGATGGCGCGGAGCCGGCGCGCCGCCTGGCGCGAGCACCAGATCGCCGGCGCCGTGACCGACGGAGTCGTTGACCGCGGTGAAGCCGTCCAGGTCGAGGAAGACGACGCCCGCCTCGGTACCGTCACCGCGGCGGCCCAGCGCGTCCCGGGCGCGCTCTTCGAGGTAGGCCCGGTTCGGCAGGCCGGTCAGCCCGTCGTGGAAGGTCAGGTGGGTGATCTGCTGGCGCAGCGCCACCTGATCGCTGACGTCGCGCGCGGTCACGAGCAGCTGGTCCTGCTCGCCAGGCACGCGGTAGCGCATGACCGTCGACTCGACGTGCCGCCAGGTCCCGTCGGCGGTCCGGACCCGGACCGGGAACCGGCCCGGCACGTCGCCGATCGCCGAAACGTCCGGGGCTGGTGTTGCCTCTGGGACTGCTGGGGCCTGCGGGGCCGATGCGTCCTCTGGGGCTTGCGGGGCGGTTTGCGGGGCGGCGGCTCCGGGGGGGTCCGGCTGGCCGGGCATCCCGAGCGCCACCCGGACGGCCCGGATAGCCATGGCCCGGTCCTCCGGGTGGACGAGATCTTCCAGCCGGAGGCCAGCCAGGTCCTCCTGCGAATAGCCGAAGTCGGCCACCGCCGGGCTCGCGTAGCTGATACGGCCCCCCAGGTCGGACACCAGGACCACGTCGCTGGTCCGGTCCGCGAGCTCGCGCAGGCTGCCGCTGGAATCCCGCCACGCGCGCAGCACCGCGCTGGTCTCCCAGACCAGCGCGAGCACCCGCGCTACCAGGACGAGCAGCGCCGCACTGCCCGCGACCGCGACGGCCAGGCCCGCGGGGGCTAGCGCCGACGACGGCCAGGCTCGAGTTGGGCGTGCCCACCAGCTCGCGGACCAGGACCACGAGCGTGGCGGCCGCGACGGCCAGGGCCGAGACGATCGTGGCCCGGCCGGACCCGACGATCCGCCCGGAGCCGGGAATGCTGCGGGGCAGCCGGCGCATCTCCGGTACGTGCGCCCGGGAGATCCAGGGCGTCAGCCCGAGCAGGCAGAACGCCAGGATCTGGGCGATCTGCTGGCTCAGGGACTGGTGCCCGGACGACAGCCGGCCGCCGACACCGATGGCGTCCCCGACGCCGATCGTCAGGAGGGCGAGATAGGGCAGCAGAACACGCCGCCAGCCCGCGGTCAGGGCGGGCAGCAGCATGCCCAGCACCGCGGCGGCCACGAGCGGGTGCACCAGGCTGAGCAGGAAGGTGCCGGGCCCCTCGCCGGAGCGCCGGAAGTCCGCGCCGAACAGCGTGACCCAGCCGATGACGAGCAGCGCGATGGCCATCACATAGCCATCGGCGAGCGAGGACAGAATGGAGCGCGTGTCGGAATCCTCGGGCGAGACCGTGGGGTCCGCCCCGTCGGGCCAGCCGCCGTCCGGCGGTTCCGCGGCCAGGGCGGTGACGCCGACCACGAACGGCCCCATGGCCAGCAGCGGCGCCACGTCCGCCAGCGAGAGCGGCCCGGACGTCCCGAAGGCGCCCGCGAACAACTGGTCGGCCAGCAGCCCCGCGGACCAGAACACCGCGGCCCCCGCGAGCCAGCGGTACCCGCGGGCGGCCCCGCCCGGCTGCCGGGAGGCGCCGACCCACAAGCTCACCACGGCGGCGCATGACACCAGGAGGCCGATGACATTCATCTTCGGTCCCCCCAGATGAGCTCCTGCACGTGGCTCCTCTCGGCGTGACGCGGTATCTGCTCACCAACCTGGTGAGCCGCTCGCACGCACCCTATGTTCCTGACCTGGAGGCAGCGAAAACTGGTGTTCCCCGGCGCACCCGGCGCCGGCCGCAGCCGCCGGGAACGAGCAAACGGTCTCGGAACCGATGGTGGCGCTCACTCTATGTACCGGAGGTCACGCTTCGGTTGAGGAAGGGCCTACACCGGGAGACATCTACGGTTACGGAGAGGCGCATGAGGTTATTTATTCCGGTTCATTCTAAAAGGTCTCCCACGTGGTCGGGATGAAACGCAGCGTAGTTGCGCGGTTAGTGAGAACCTCCCCGTGGCAAATCGGCCGTCGCGGTCCATAGTTAGAATCCGTACAAACCACGGCGCGGGCCGGGACGCCTGCGGGGAACACCGAACCAGAGGAGAGGTCACCGTGCGGAAGGTCCTCATCGCGAATCGCGGCGAGATCGCGGTCCGCGTCATCCGGGCCTGCCGGGATGCCGAGCTGGCCAGCGTGGCCGTATATGCCGAACAGGACATCGACGGGCTGCACGTACGCCTGGCGGACGAGTCATATTCGCTGGACGGGGCCACCCCGGCGGAGACCTACCTCAACATCGAGAAGATCATCAAGGTGGCGGCCGAGTCCGGCGCGGACGCGGTCCACCCCGGCTACGGTTTTCTGGCCGAGAACGCCGGCTTCGCCCGGGCCGTCGTCGCCGCCGGGCTGACCTGGATCGGGCCGCCGGCCGAGGCCATCGAGGCGCTGGGCGACAAGGTGCGCGCCCGGCACATCGCCCGCGTGGTCAGTGCCCCGCTCGCGCCGGGCACGGCTGACCCCGTCTCCGGTCCCGAAGAGGTGGTCGCGTTCGCGCGCCGGTTCGGGCTGCCGGTGGCCATCAAGGCCGCGTTCGGTGGCGGCGGACGCGGGCTCAAGGTCGCCTGGACCATGGACGAAGTAGAGGATCAGTTCGCGTCCGCGGTACGGGAAGCCGTGACCGCCTTCGGGCGAGGTGAATGCTTCGTCGAGCGCTACCTCGACCGGCCGCGGCACGTCGAGACGCAGTGCCTCGCCGACGCCCACGGCAACGTGGTGATCGTCTCGACGCGGGACTGCTCGCTGCAGCGCCGCCACCAGAAACTGGTCGAGGAGGCGCCCGCCCCGTTCCTGACCAGCGGGCAGATCTCGCTGATGTACGAGTCGTCCAAGGCCATCCTGCGCAAGGCCGGTTACCGGGGCGCGGGCACCTGCGAGTTCCTCGTCGGGCAGGACGGGACGGTCAGCTTCCTCGAGGTGAACACGCGGCTCCAGGTGGAGCACCCGGTGAGCGAGGAGGTCACGGGCATCGACCTGGTGCGGGAGATGTTCCGGATCGCCGAGGGCGAGGAGATCGGCTACGACGAGCCGCCCGTCCGCGGCCACTCGATCGAGTTCCGGATCAACGCCGAGGACCCCGGGCGCACCTTCATGCCCGCGCCCGGGACGATCCGGTCCTGGCACCTCCCGGCCGGTCCCGGGGTCCGGGTCGACGCGGGATACGAGCCGGGCATGACCGTGCCGCATGCCTTCGACTCACTGATCGCCAAGCTGATCGTCACCGGCGCCACCCGGCGCCAGGCCATCGAGCGGGCCCGCCGGGCGCTGGCCGAGTTCGAGGTGGAAGGGATGCCGACCGTCCTGCCCTTCCACCGCGCCGTCGTGAACGATCCCGCGTTCACCAGCGAGCCGATGTACGTGCACACACGCTGGATCGAGGCCGACTTCCGCACCGAACTCCCGCCGCAGGGCAGCGCGCCCGCGGAGGAACCGGCGCCGCGCGAGCGGATGGTCGTCGAGGTGGGCGGGCGACGGCTCGAGGTGGTGGTCCCGGCCGCACTAACCCTGTCCGGTGCGGCGCCGGTGGCCGCTGCTGCTCCCGCCGAACGGAGGCGCGGCGGCGCCCGGGCCAAGCATGCAGCACCGACCGGCGGCGGGGCCGGCCTCGCCAGCCCCATGCAGGGCACCATCGTTAAAATCGTGGCTAGCGAAGGACAGACCGTCTCGGCGGGCGACCCGATCGTCGTGCTCGAGGCGATGAAGATGGAGCAGCCGGTGGCCGCGCACAAGGACGGGACCGTCACGGACCTGTCGGTCGAGGTGGGCCAGACCGTCACGGCCGGCACCGTGATCTGCCGGATCGAGGAATGACGCTGCGTGCCCCGTATCCCTGGTGACCCGGGAATCGGCGGGAAACTCCGGTTCGCGGCCGGGTTCCGGCTAGGGCCGCCGTACCGGGAGTGGGTGCGGCACGAGCTCACCGACGCGGGCTGGCGGGGCCGGACCGTGCTACGGCACCTGATCGTGATGGTGCCCATCTGCTGCGTTCTCGCAGTGCTGCCCGGCCCGCTGTGGCTGCGCCTCATGGTGCCGGGACTGGCCATCGTGGGCAGCGTGTTCACGGTGGTCGCCTACGCCGACAACATCCGTGTCTCCCGCCTCCGCCAGCACAACCTCCCCGTCCCGGATGACCCGGACTTGGGCCACCCGGCGCATTAGGAAAGGTCGGGGCTGAAGCGCATCAGTTTGCGGGCGGCTTCGGCGAGGCTGCCGGACAGGGAGGGGTAGACGGTGAAGGTCTGCGCCAGCTGGTCCACGGTCAGGCGCTGCTCGACCGCGATGGAGACGGGCAGGATGAGCTCGCTGGCGCGGGGGGCGACGATCACGCCGCCCAGCACGACCGAAGTATCCGGCCGGGCGTACAGCTTGACGAAGCCGTCCCTGATCCCGGCCATCTTGGCGCGGGGGTTACCGGCCAGCGGGAGCTTGACGGCGGTGGCCGGGACGTCGCCGCTCTCGACCGCCGACGCCGTCACCCCCACGGTGGCGATCTCCGGATCCGTGAAGATCGTCGCGGCCACGTGGCTCAGCCGCATCGGGTGCACGGCCTCACCGAGCGCGTGCCACATCGCGATCCGGCCCTGCATGGCCGCCACCGACGCGAGCATGAGCACGCCGGTGCAGTCACCGGCGGCGTACACGCCCGGCGCCGAGGTCCGGGACACCCGGTCCACGGTCACGAACCCGCGCTCATCGAACTTGACGCCCGCGTCCCCGAGGCCCAGCCCGCTGACGCTGGGCTCCATGCCCACGGTGAGCAGGCAGTGCGAACCACGCACCACCCGCCCGTCAGTCAGCGTGACCTCGACCCGGTCGCCCTGGCGCTTGACCGAGGCGGCCCGGGACCGGCCGAGGACGGTCATCCCGCGGCGGCGGAACACCTCCTCGATGACGACGGCGGCGTCGATGTCCTCGTGCGGGAGCACCCGCTGGCGCGACGACACCAGTGTCACCCGCGACCCCAGGGACTGATACGCGCTGGCGAACTCCGCGCCGGTCACGCCCGAGCCCACCACGATCAGCTCTTCGGGGATCTCCGGCAAGTCGTACAGCTGGCGCCAGTTGAGGATGCGCTCTCCGTCCGGGACGGAGTCGGGCAGCACACGCGGATGCGCCCCGACCGCGACGAGCACGGCGTCCGCGGTGATGTCGCGTCCCTCCGCGCGGATGGTCTGCGGCCCGGCCAGCGTCGCCGTCCCGCCGATGACCTTGACCCCCTCGGCCGCGACGCGCGCCGCCACGTCCGAGGACTGCGCCCGGGCCAGCGCCTTGATCCGGTTGTGCAGCCGGGTCGCGTCCACCGCCCGGGTGCCGTCCCCGCTGCCGTCCCCGTCGCCTGGCCTGATGCGGATACCGAGATCAGCCGCGCCGTTCAGCACGGTGACCGTGCTGGAGGTCTCGATCAGGGTCTTGGAGGGGACGCAGTTGGTGAGCACGCAGGCCCCGCCGAGCCCGTCGCGCTCGGCCAGCGTCACCTCGGCGCCGAGTTGCGCGGCGACGAGCGCGGCCTCGTAACCGCCCGGGCCACCACCGATGATCGCTATACGCGTGCGTGAACCCCTCACGTTGCGCAATTCTTCCGCATGCCGCTCCGGTCCGCGGACCGGGCCGTCCTCAGGCGGCGGCGCCGGGCAGGGACTCGGTGGTGGTCCGGGTGTTGTCGTCCCACAGCGCGTTCAGCGCGGTGGCGGCCATCACGTGGACGCCGACCCCGATGGCGCGCTCGTCCACGTCGAACGTGGGCCGGTGGATGTCCAGGTCCTGGGTGGAGCCGGGGGTGCGCACCCCGAGCCGGGCGTAGGAGCCGGGTACGGACTCCAGATACCAGGCGAAGTCCTCACCGCCCAGGCTCTGCGGCGTGCTGACCACGGCGTCGGCCCCGAGCGTCTGCTCGGCGGCGGCCGCGAACATCGCGGTGCTCATCGAATCGTTGACCGCCGGCGGCACTTTCCGCGCGTAGGTCATCTCGGCGAAGACGCCGTAGGCGCCGGCGACCGAATCGAGGAGTTCCCGGAGCAGGTCGGGGGCGCCATGCCAGGCGTCCTCGTCCAGGCACCGGACAGTGCCCTCCACAATCCCCTCGTCGGGGATGGCGTTGGCGGTTGTGCCCGCGCTGATCCGGCCCCAGACCAGGCTCAGGCTGGACCGCGGGTCCACCCGCCGCGACAGCGCGGCCGGCAGCTCAGTGACGATCTTGCCGAGCGCGTAGACCAGGTTGGCGGTCAGGTGCGGCCGTGCGGTGTGCCCGCCCGGCCCGGTGACGCGGACGGAGATCCGATCGCACGCCCCGGTGATGGGACCGTTCCGGATGCCGATCTTCCCGACGTCGATGCGCGGGTCGCAGTGCAGGGCGAAGATCCGGCCCACCGAGGTGATGCCGCCCGCGGCGAGCACGTCGAGCGCGCCGCCGGGAACCTCCTCGGCTGGCTGGAAGATCAGCCGGACGCGGCCGGGCAGCAGCCCCTGGGCGGCCTGGCCGGCCAGGAACAGGCCGGTGCCCAGCAGGATGGTGGTGTGTACGTCGTGCCCGCAGGCGTGGCAGACGTTGGGGATGGTCGAGCGGTACGCGACGTTCTTCTCGTCGGGCATGGCCAGGGCGTCGATGTCGGCCCGGAGTGCGACAACCGGGCGTGACGCATTCTGATGATCACGGTCGCTGCCGCCGATGTCGACGATCAGCCCCGTGCCCTTGGGCAGGATCACCGGGCGGAGGCCCGCGGCGGCCAGCCGCAGCGCGATGCGGCGCGTGGTGCGGTGCTCGGCGTAGCCGACTTCGGGGTGAGCATGCAGGTCACGGCGGATTGCGATGAGCTCAGCCTCGTTGGAGGCGATAAAGGCTTCTAGATCGCCCGCCAGGTCATTTCCTTCCATGCCCGCCTTCCCCCGGGATGACGAAACGGTCCTCAGCAAACTCTGTGACAAGCGCGTCTATAACGTCGGTCATCTCGCCGGCATGAGCCAGAACGGCACGCTGTCTTTCGTAAGAAGCCCCGTGTTCAAGCACTTCAGAGGTTACCCGCAGCTCTTCAAGACAGCCAAGCCGATCGGCGACGGGCTCAAGCTCGCGAACGAGCTCATAGAGCTCGTCACGGAGCGGCGCCGTCGTACCTGACTCGTCGGTGATCACCGTTGCGTCAAGACCATATCTCGTTGCCCGCCACTTGTTATCGCGAACGACCCAAGATGAGGGACTCGGAAGCTGATAGCCGCGGTCCAGCTGGACGTCGAAGAGCTGCACGAGGCTCTGGGAAAGCGCGGCGACCATCCCGACCTCGCGCGCCGTCGGCAGGCCGTCAAACATACGGATCTCGACGGTACCCAGATCCGGATGCGGGCGGACGTCCCACCACACCTCCTTGATACTGCGGATGGTCCTGGCCCGCAGCAGCGTGTCCATGTAGTCCTCGAACTCGCCCCAGCTGGCTAGCCGGTGCGGGGGGCCCGCAGTCGGCAGATCACCGAAGATGATCGCCCTGGTGGAGGCGAGCCCGGTGTCCTGCCCATTCCAGAACGGGCTGGACGCCGTGAGCGCCAGAAAATGCGGCAGGTATGCGGCGAGCGCGTTGACGACGGGAATTGCTTTACTGCCGTCCCGGAGACCAACGTGCACGTGCACACCGAAGGTCTGAATCCTCCGGGCCAGCCATTGCATTTGCTCGACAAGCTCCGCATATCGAGCAATAGGCGCCATCTTGGCATCGCGCCAGTCGCTCACTGGGTGCGTCCCGGCGCAGGCCAATAGGATACCGCGGTGATCCGCGCTCCGCTGGAGTTCTTCGATTGTCTTCCCGAGGTCGGCCATGCCCTCGGAGACGGTGCTGCAAATACCCGTCACGATCTCCACGGTGGACTGCATGAGCTCGTGCCGGATCTGCGGGTGCTCACCGCTCGCGTCCAGGCCAGGGAGGGCGGCGAGGACCTCGTCGGCGTCCTGGCGCAGGAGCCTGGTCGTGGCGTCGATGAGCTGCAGCTCCCACTCGATCCCGAGCGTCGGGCCGCGAGAGGGGTTCCAGCTGATGGCCACCGCAGACCTCCGTTTCGCGTGCGCCGTTGCGACGTAAAACGCGAAATAATATGTGCAGAAAAGACAAATAGTGCTAATCAGCCTAAATGCCGTCCAGCCGCTTTAGTAAGCGTCCGGCGGCCGGTAAATCCCCCACACGTCGCGGAGCGCGTCACACACCTCGCCGAGGGTGGCCTCCGCGCGCAGCGCTTCGCGCAGCGGATACAGCACGTTCCCGCTGCCCTCCGCGGTGGTCTTGAGAGCCGATAGCCGGCGGGTGAACTCCGTCGCGTCTCGACGGGAGCGGAGCCGCTCGAGGCGGTCGGCCTGCTCCTTCTCGATGGCTGGGTCGACCGACAGGGGCTCGTACGGCTCGTCGCCGTCGGAGACGAACTTGTTCACCCCGACGACGACCCGGTCGCCGGTGTCGATCTCGCGGGCCACGTCGTAGGCGATCTGCTCGATTTCGGCCTTCTGGAAACCGCGCTCGATCGCGGCGACGGCCCCGCCCATGTCCTCGATGGTGGTCATCAGGGACATGGCCGCTTCCTCGATGTCGTCCGTCATCGACTCGATCGCGTAGGAGCCGGCGAACGGATCCACCGTGGCGGTCAGGTCCGTCTCATTGGCCAGGACCTGCTGGGTGCGGACCGCAAGCCGGGCGGCCTTCTGGCTCGGCAGGGCGATGGCCTCGTCGAAGGAGTTGGTGTGCAGTGACTGCGTGCCGCCGAGCACCGCCGCGAGGGCCTGGACGGTCACCCGGACCACGTTCACGTCGGGCTGCTGCGCGGTCAGCTGGACGCCTGCGGTCTGCGTGTGGAAGCGCAGCATCTGCGAGCGCGGGTCGGCGGCGGCGAATTCCTCGCGCATGATCCGGGCCCACAGCCGCCGCGCGGCACGGAACTTCGCCACCTCTTCCAGCAGCGTCGTACGGGCCACGAAGAAGAACGACAGCCGCGGCGCGAACTCGTCGACGGCCAGGCCCGCGGCGATCGCCGCCCGGACGTACTCGCGGGCGTTGGCGAGCGTAAAGGCGATCTCCTGGACCGGGGTCGCGCCCGCCTCGGCCATGTGGTACCCCGAGATCGAGATCGTGTTCCAGCGGGGCAGCTCGTCACGGCAATAGGCGAAGCTGTCCGCGACCAGGCGCAGCGACGGGCGCGGCGGGTAGATATAGGTGCCGCGCGCGATGTACTCCTTGAGCACGTCGTTCTGAATTGTCCCGGTGAGCGCACCGGGACTGGTGCCCTGCTCCTCGCCGGCCATCTGGTAGAGCAGAAGCAGCACCGCGGCGGGCGCGTTGATCGTCATCGACGTGGACACCTTGCCGAGCGGGATGCCGTCGAACAGGCGGCGCATGTCCGCGATCGAGTCGATCGCGACCCCCACCTTGCCGACCTCGCCGTGCGCGACCGGGGCGTCGGAGTCGTACCCCATCTGAGTCGGCAGATCGAAGGCGACCGACAGGCCGGTCGTCCCGGCGTCGATCAGCTGGTGAAAGCGCCGGTTCGACTCCGTGGCGCTGGCGAACCCGGCGTACTGGCGCATCGTCCAGGGCCGTTTCGTGTACATCGTCGGGTAGACGCCACGGGTGTATGGATACGCTCCGGGCTCGCCCAGCTTCTCTTCGGGGCGGAAATTTATAAGCTGCCCTTCGTCGTAAACGGGTTCGATGGGCAATCCAGATTCCGACATGCGCGCCATAGGCACAGGTTACGGTGAAGGCCCGGTTTTGGCGCGGGGAGGCCGCTTAGCATTTGGTGCGGGCCATCGCGGCGATCCTGCTCCGCGGGCGCACCCCGTCCCGCTGAGCTGTATCGCTAAGCTATATCTCTGGCCGCCGAACCTGGGTTAGCCGGCGCTTTCCAGGCGGGGAACGAAGCCGATCCGGTCCCGGACGGTGACCATCGTCTCGCGGGCCACCCGCCCGGCGCGGGCGGCACCATCGCCCAGGATCTTGTCGAGGCTGTCCTGGTCGGCCAGGATCGCCTCGGTCCGCTCCCGGATCGGCGCGAACGTATTCACCACGATGTCGGCCAGGTCCTTCTTGAACTGGCCGTAGCCGGTGCTGCCGTACCGGGTCTCGATGGCGGCGATCGGCTCGCCGGTCAGCGCCGAGTAGATGCGCAGCAGGTTCGTGATGCCCGGCTTGGCGTCGGCATCGGCGCGCACGTCGCTGCCGGCGTCGGTGACGGCGCGGGCGATCTTCCGGCGGATCTGCGCGGGATCGTCCAGCACGTCCACGATGCCCTGCGGGGACGACGCGGACTTGCTCATCTTGATCGCCGGGTCCTGGAGGTCCGCGATCCGCGCCACCGACGCCAGGATGTACGGGTCCGGCAGCACGAAGGTCCCGCCGAACCGGTGGTTGAAGCGCTGGGCGAGATCCCGGGTCAGCTCCAGGTGCTGGCGCTGATCCTCCCCCACCGGCACCTGGTCGGCCTGGTACAGCAGGATGTCGGCCGCCTGCAGGATCGGGTAGGTGAACAAGCCGACCGAGGCCTGCTCAGATCCGCCCTTGGCCGCCTTGTCCTTGAACTGCGTCATCCGGCTCGCCTCGCCGAACCCGGTCAGGCAGCTGAGGATCCAGGCGAGCTCGGCGTGCTCGGGAACGTGGCTCTGCACAAACAGCGTGCAGCGATCCGGCTCCAGGCCGGCCCCGATCAGCTGCGCCGCCGCGATCCGGGTCCGCCGCCGCAGGGTGGCCGGGTCTTGCGGGAGCGTGATCGCGTGCAGGTCCACGACGCAGTAGAACGCGTCGTGGTCCTCCTGCAGCCCCACCCACTGCCGGACGGCGCCGAGGTAGTTGCCGAGGTGAAACGAGTCGGCAGTGGGCTGGATGCCGGAGAGCACACGTGGCCGGTTCATGCCCGTGAGTCTACGAATGCCGACAGGCGATGCGCGACTCGATTCCGCGGCGCACAATTCCTCGGGGCACAATTCCTCGGGCACGATTCCTTAGCGCACGCGGGGGATGGGGCCGGTGGCGTTGCTGAGGGAGCCCATGGCGTTCTGCGGGCCGTGCGCGTCCCGGGGAGCGCCGGGGGCCACGACGACCTCGACCCGCTGGAACTCCTTCAGGTCGGAGTAGCCCGCGGTGGCGATCGTCCGGCGCAGCGCGCCCATCAGGTTCATCGACCCGTCCGGCACCGCGGACGGGCCGTGCAGGATCTGCTCGATGGTCCCGGCCGTGCCCACGTTGACCCGGGCGCCGCGCGGCACCTCCGGGTGGCTGGCCTCGCTGCCCCAGTGGTAGCCGCGGCCGGGCGCCTGCTGCGCGCGGGCCAGCGGCGAGCCGACCATGACCGCGTCCGCGCCGCAGGCCAGGGCCTTGGCCATGTCGCCGCTGCGGGTCATGCTGCCGTCCGCGATCACGTGCACGTACCGGCCGCCGGACTCGTCCAGGTAGTCGCGGCGGGCCGCCGCGACGTCGGCGATGGCGGTCGCCATCGGCACCGCGACGCCGAGCACCGCCGCCGTCGTGTGGCCGGAACCGCCGCCGAAGCCCACCAGCACGCCGGCCGCCCCGGTGCGCATGAGGTGCAGGGCAGCGGTGTAGGTGGCACAGCCGCCGACGATCACCGGGACGTCGAGCTCGTAGATGAACTGCTTCAGGTTCAGCGGCTCGGCGCGGCCGGACACATGCTCGGCGGACACCGTGGTGCCCCGGATCACGAAGATGTCCACGCCCGCGTCGATGACGGCCTTGTAGTATCGCGCGGTCCGCTGCGGCGAGAGCCGGGCCGCGGTGGTGACCCCGGCCCGGCGGATCTCCTCGATCCGCCGGCCGATCAGCTCCTCCTTGATCGGCTCCGCGTACATCTCCTGCAGCCGGCGGGTCGCGGCCTGCTCGTCGAGCTCGGTCACCTCGGCGATCAGCGGGGCGGGATCGTTGTACCGCGTCCACAGGCCCTCGAGGTCCAGTACGGCCAGGCCGCCCAGCCGCCCGATCTGGATGGCGGTCTCGGGTGAGACCACACTGTCCATCGGGCACGCGATCAGCGGCAGCTCGAACCGGTAGGCGTCGATCTGCCAGGCGATGGATACCTCTTCGGGATCCCGGGTCCGCCGGGACGGGACGATGCCGATCTCGTCGAGGGAGTAAGCCCGGCGTCCGCTCTTGCCCCGCCCGATTTCCACTTGGGTCACACTTACCTATCTCTCATTACCTTCTGCGATGGCCGCCTATGGGTGGCGGCCGCTGTAGTTCGGCGCCTCGACGGTCATCTGAATGTCGTGCGGATGGCTTTCCTTCAGCCCGGCCGCGGTGATCCGGATGAACTGCGCCTCCTGGAGGGCGGCGATGGTCCGCGCGCCGCAGTAGCCCATGGCGGCGCGCAGGCCCCCGACGAGCTGGGTCGCGACGGCGGCCAGCGGGCCACGGTAGGGCACCTGGCCCTCGACGCCCTCGGGCACGAGCTTGTCCTCGCGCAGCACGTCGTCCTGGAAGTAACGGTCCTTGGAGTAGGAGCGCCCGCCGCGTTCGCGGTTGCGCATCGCGCCGAGCGACCCCATGCCACGGTAGAGCTTGTACTGCTTGCCGTTGATGAACACCATCTCGCCGGGCGTCTCCTCGCAGCCGGCGAGCAGGCTGCCGAGCATGACCGTGTCCGCGCCCGCGGCGATGGCCTTGGCGATGTCGCCGGAGTACTGCAGCCCCCCGTCCCCGATCAGCGGGACACCGGCCGGGCGAGCCGCGTGAGCCGCCTCGTAGATGGCGGTGACCTGGGGAACGCCGACCCCGGCCACCACCCGGGTGGTGCAGATCGAGCCGGGTCCCACTCCGACCTTGATCCCGTCCGCCCCGGCGTCGATCAGCGCCTGCGCGCCGGCCCGGGTGGCCACGTTGCCGCCGACGACCTCGACGCCGGTGTTGGCCTTGAGCTGGGCCACCATCTCCAGGACGCGCTGCGCATGGCCGTGCGCGGTGTCCACGATGAGGAAGTCCACCCCGGCGTCGATCAGCGCCTGCGCGCGGCGCTTGGCGTCCTCGCCGACCCCGACGGCCGCCCCCACGACGAGCCGCCCGCCCGGGTCCTTGGTGGCCAGCGGGTACTCCTCGCTCTTGGCGAAGTCCTTGACCGTGATCAGGCCGCGCAGCTTGCCGGCGTCGTCGATGAGCGGCAGCTTCTCGACCTTGTTGCGCTGGAGCAGGGCCAGCGCCTCGCGAGGGGCCACCCCGACGCGCGCGGTGACGAGTGGCATCGGCGTCATGACCTCGGCCACGCGGCGGTCCCGGTCGGTCTCGAACCGGATGTCGCGGTTGGTCACGATGCCGAGCAGCACACCGTCGTCGCTGGTGACGGGCAGGCCGGAGATCCGGTAACGGCCGCAGATCCGGTCGACGTCGGCCACCGTGGCGTCCGGGGTGCAGGTCACCGGGTCGGTGATCATGCCCGCCTCGGATCGCTTGACCACGTTGACCTGCTGCGCCTGATCCTCGATGGCGAGGTTGCGGTGCAGCACCCCGACGCCGCCCTGGCGGGCCATGGCCACGGCCATCCGCGCCTCGGTCACCGTGTCCATCGCCGACGACACCAGCGGCATCCGCAGGCTGATCCGCCGGGTGATCCGGGTGCTGGTGTCGGCCTCGGCGGGCAGCACGTCGGACGCGGCCGGGAGCAGCAGCACGTCGTCGAACGTCAGCCCGGAAGGGGAGAACTTGTCTGACTCGTTCATGGCACCTTCAGCGACGCGGCGGCTGGGGACGTCTTCCATCCTAATGAGCGTCCGGGACCCGGCGGGGCCAAGCGGCCCGGACGGTCCGTTACGCGGCAAGAGCCCGTTATGCCGGACCCGGGGCACCGGGCCCGGGGCGGCGGCGGCTGGAACGCAAACGGCGGGCCGTCCCCCGGAGGGCCGGCCCGCCGTCAGGCGCGGAATCTAGTGCGCGTGGCCGTGACTGTGGCCATGCCCCGCCGCGCCGGGCTCCTCGTCCTCCGGCTTGTCCACCACGAGAGCCTCGGTGGTGAGCAGCATGCCGGCGATGGAGGCGGCGTTCTGAACCGCGGAGCGCGTCACCTTGACCGGGTCGATGACGCCCTGAGCGATCAGGTCGCCGTACTCGCCGGTGGCGGCGTTGTAGCCGTGACCAGGCTTCATGGTCGCCACCTTGGCCGCGACCACGGAGCCCTCGGCGCCCGCGTTAATGGCGATCCACCGGCACGGCTCGGACAGGGAGTTCCTCACGATGCGGACGCCGGTCGCCTCGTCACCGGTGCGGCCGAGGTCGTCGAGCTCGGTGGCGATCGTCACGAGGGCGCTGCCGCCGCCCGCCACGATGCCTTCCTCGATCGCCGCCCGCGTCGCGGAGATGGCGTCCTCCAGACGGTGCTTCTTCTCCTTGAGCTCGACCTCGGTGGCCGCGCCCGCGCGGAGCACGCACACGCCGCCGGACAGCTTGGCCAGCCGCTCCTGCAGCTTCTCGCGGTCCCAGTCGGAGTCGGTGTTGTCGATCTCGGTCCGGATCTGGCGGATCCGGTCCTGGATCGCCGCCTTGTCACCGTCGCCGTCGATGATCGTCGTGGTGTCCTTGGTGACCACGATCCGGCGGGCCCGGCCCAGGTCGTCCAGGCTGATGTTGTCCAGCCGCAGGCCGAGCGCCTCGCTGACGACCTGGCCCCCGGTCAGGACGGCGATGTCGGCGAGCATCGCCTTGCGGCGGTCACCGAAGCCGGGCGCCTTGACCGCGACCACGTTCAGCAGGCCGCGGATCTTGTTCACCACCAGTGTGGACAGGGCCTCGCCCTCGACGTCCTCCGCGACCACGAGCAGCGGCCGCTTGGACTCGGCGATCTTCTCCAGCAGCGGCAGGAACTCCGCCATCGACGAGATCTTGCCCTCGCTGATGAGCACGTAGCCGTCGTCGAGCACGGCCTCGAGCCGGTCCTGGTCGGTGATGAAGTACGGGGAGATGTATCCCTTGTCGAACTGGAGACCCTCGGTGAACTCCAGCTCCAGGCCCATCGTCGGGGCCTCCTCGACGGTGATGACGCCGTCCTTGCCAACCTTGCTGAACGCCTCGGCGATCAGCTCGCCGATCTTCTCGTCCTGGGCGGAGACGGTCGCGACGTGCGCGATGTCGCTCTGCTCCTCGACGTCGCGGGCCACCGCGAGCAGCCGCTTGGAGACCTCGGCGGCCGCGGCGTCGACCCCGCGCTTGAGCTCGATCGGATTCGCGCCGGCGGCTACGGAACGGAGCCCGTTGTGCACCATGGCCTGCGCAAGCACGGTGGCCGTGGTGGTGCCGTCGCCGGCGACATCATTGGTCTTGGTGGCGACCTCCTTGGCAAGCTGGGCACCGAGGTTCTCGTAGTGATCCTCGAGCTCCACCTCCCGCGCCACGGTGACGCCATCATTGGTGATCGTGGGCGCGCCCCACTTCTTGTCGATCACGACATTGCGGCCACGTGGGCCGAGCGTGACCTTAACGGTGTCGGCCAGCCGGTCGACACCGCGCTCCAGCGCGCTGCGCGCGTCCGCGCCGAAGTCCAGGATCTTGGGCATTTACTACTACCTCACCCTACGAATTTTTCATGAGAAGTCCGCGTCGGGCCACGTGGCAAGGGCGCCAGGCCAGTAACCGGCCTGGCGCCCTTATCCGCGCATGCTCTGCGGTCTTACTTTTCGACGATGGCGAGTACGTCGCGAGCGGAGAGCACAAGGTACTCCTCGCCCGAGTACTTCACCTCGGTGCCGCCGTACTTGCTGTAGAGGACAACGTCCCCGACCTTGACGTCGAGGGGAACACGCTTGGTGCCCGACTCGTCGAAGCGGCCGGGGCCAACCGCCAGGACTTCGCCCTCCTGGGGCTTCTCCTTGGCGGTGTCCGGGATGACGAGGCCGGAAGCCGTGGTCTGCTCCGCTTCAAGCGGGCGAACCACGATCCGGTCCTCAAGCGGCTTGAGAACAACCTTGGTGGCGGTCGTCACGATCTGACCTCCCCCTCCGGAAAGGCTAAATGGTGCGTTTCTAAACGGTCAGTTGCTAGAGAGGGCGAACGCGGCGGCCTGCCGTCGCGGGTGCCAGACCTGCCTCGTCGCGTTAGCACTCACCTTGCCCGAGTGCTAGTCCGACAGTATCCAGACCACGCCAGGTCGTCAACACGAGCGCCGCCACGCCCGCTGCGCCCGAGATATTTCACGTTCCGTAGGCAGTTGATTCCAGATCCCGGATCAGCGCCGCGAGGGCGAGCGCGGCTAACGCAGCTAACGCCCCTGGCCACGTCCGTTAGAGATCAAAAATCCCTAACGCCGGCTATTCCCACTCGATCGTGCCGGGGGGCTTGCTGGTCACGTCCAGCACGACCCGGTTGACCTGCGGAACCTCGTTGGTGATCCGGGTGGAGATGCGCGCGAGGACGTCGTCGGGCACCCGCGCCCAGTCCGCGGTCATCGCGTCCTCGCTGGTGACCGGGCGGAGCACCACCGGATGGCCGTACGTGCGCCCGTCCCCCTGCACCCCGACGGACCGGACGTCGGCCAGCAGCACGACCGGGCACTGCCAGATGCGCCGGTCCAGCCCCGCGCGGGACATCTCCTCCCGGACGATCGCGTCGGCGTCGCGGAGCACGGCGAGGCGGCCCGCGGTTACCTCACCGATGATCCGGATGGCCAGCCCCGGCCCGGGGAACGGCTGCCGCCACACGATGTCGTGCGGCAGGCCCAGCTCCTCGCCGACCCGCCGGACCTCGTCCTTGAACAGCGTCCGGAGCGGCTCCACCAGCTGGAACTTCAGGTCGCTGGGCAGCCCGCCGACGTTGTGATGGGACTTGATGTTGGCCGCGCCGGTCCCGCCGCCGGACTCGACCACGTCCGGGTACAGCGTGCCCTGGACCAGGAACGCGGCCGATTCGCCGTGGCTCTGCGCGTCCTCGGCGATCTCCAGCGCGGCGCGCTCGAAGGCGCGGATGAACTCGCGGCCGATGATCTTCCGCTTGTCTTCCGGGTCGGTGACGCCGGTTAGGGCGCCCAGGAACTGGCTGGCCGCTTCGACCACCTTGAGGTTGACGCCGGTCGCGGCGACGAAATCGTTCTCGACCTGCTCGGCCTCGCCCTTGCGGAGCAGGCCGTGGTCTACGAACACGCACGCCAGGCGGTCGCCGATCGCGCGCTGGACCAGCGCCGCCGCGACGGCCGAGTCCACGCCGCCGGACAGGCCGCAGACGGCGACGGCGCCGCCTACCTGCTCCCGGATGCGCTCGACCTGCTCGTCGATGATGCCGCGGGTGGTCCAGCCGGGCTGGCAGCCGGCCGCGTCCAGGAAGCGCTGCAGGATTTCGGTGCCGTGATCGGTGTGCATGACCTCGGGGTGGAACTGCACCCCGTAGAGCTTGCGCCGGGGATCCTCGATGGCCGCGACGGGCGTGGCGTCGGTCCGGGCCGTGACCGCGAACCCGGCCGGCGCGCCGACGCACGTGTCGCCGTGCGACATCCAGACCCGCTGGCGTCCCGGCAGGCCGGCCAGCAAGCCGGTACCGCCGGAAGCGCCCGGCTCGACGGGCTCGCCGGGCTTGCCGGGCTCGCCGTCTGGGGCCAGCGCCTGCAGCGTGGTCGCGCCGTACTCGGCCGCGCCGGTCCGCCGCACGGTGCCGTCCAGGGCCTGGACCATGAGCTGGAAGCCGTAACAGATGCCCAGCACCGGGACGCCCGCGGTGAACAGTCCCTCCGGGGCCGGTGGGGCACCGTCCGCGTACACCGACGCCGGGCCGCCGGACAGGATGATCGCCTTGGGCTTGCGGGCCAGCATCTCCGGCACGGGCATCGTGTGCGGAACGATCTCGGAGTACACGTGGCACTCGCGGACGCGGCGCGCGATGAGCTGCGCATACTGGGCGCCGAAGTCCACCACGAGGACGGTGTTGAAACTATCGGACGAGTGCACCTACCGAGTTTAGGGCATCTCTCCCGGCGGTCCGGTGAGCTGAGTGCGGCCGTTCCGCTCGGCTGACGGGCCGTTCCGTTCGGCTGCTGGCTGGCCGGCCTGACCGTTCACTGATCCCTGGCGGTTCGCCGGGACCTGCCCGTTCGCCGGGGCCGGGGCGGGGGCGGGGGCATCATTGGCCGGGGCCGGGCGTTCGCCGGAGCGGGGTCGTTGGCCGGGGCCGGGGCGTTCGCCGGGGCCGGGGCGTTCGCCGGGGCCGGGGCGTTCGCCGGGGCCGGGGCGTTCGCCGGGGCCGGGGCGTTCGCCGGGGCCGGGGCGGGAGCGCTGTTGGCCGGGGCCGGGCCCTGCGCGGGGACGGGGGCGGGCGGCTGGGCGTCCAACTGGCCGGGGCCGCCGGTGGCCGGGGCGATCCGGAGCCGGGCGATGCGCCGCCCATCCATTTCGGTCACGGTGATCCGGTGCTCGGCGACCTCCACCGACTCGCCGACCGCGGGCACCTCGCCCAGGCGGGCGAGCACGAAGCCGGCCGCCGTCTCGTACGGGCCCTCGGGCAGGTCGATCCCGGTCTGCTCGGCGAACTCGTGCAGGTTGAGCAGGCCCTCGACCTCGACTTCGCCCCCGCGCAGCCGCCGCGTCTCGCCGTCGGCCACGTCGTACTCGTCGCGGATGTCGCCGATCAGCTCCTCAACCAGGTCCTCCAGGGTGACGATCCCGGCCGTGCCGCCGTACTCGTCGATCACGATGGCCAGATGCGCACGCTCCCGCCGCATCTCCGACAGCGCGGTGAGCACGGTCTTGCTGATCGGCAGGAACTTGACGTGCCGGGAGACCTGGCCCACGGTCAGCGGGCGGTTGGCCCGGGCCGGATCGAGCAGATCCCGGATATGAACAAAACCGATCACGTTGTCGTAGGAGTCCCGGTACACCGGCAGCCGTGAGTACGGCACGCTGACCGCCAGCTTCGCGGCCTCGCTGAGCGGGGTGTCGGCGGACACGAACTCCACCTCGGTGCGGGGCAGCAGCACCTCGCGAAGCTGCCGCTTGCCTGCGTCGAACACCTCCGACACGATCTCCCGCTCGTCCGGGTTCAGCACCTGGTTGCTGGCGACCAGATCCCGCAGTTCTTCCTCGGTCATGACCGTCCGGTTGGCCCGGGGGTCCCCACCGAGCACCGAGACGACCAGGTTGGTCGATTTTGACAGCAGCCACACAAGCGGCCGGGCGAGGACGGCGATCCGGTCCAGGATGGGCGCCGAAATCAGCGCCACGCGCTCTACCCGCTGCAGCGCGATCCGCTTGGGAGCCAGCTCGCCCAGGATCAGGGTGACGAACGTGATCGCCACCGTGACCAGGGCAAACGAGAGCGGGGCGGCGAGGCCCCGGGACAAGTGCAGGCGGACCAGCGCGTTCGTGAGCACGCCCGCCAGGGTGGCGGCTCCGTACGCGCCGGTGACCAGGGTGGCCAGCGTGACCCCGATCTGCACGGCGGACAGGAACCGGTTCGGGTCCTGCGCCAGCTTGGCCGCTCGCTGGCCGCGTTTGCCGCGCCGCGACAGCTTGCGTATCTGGCCTTCGCGCAGCGAGACCAGAGCCATCTCGGCCCCGGCGAAGAAGCCGCCAATGAGCACGATGACGAGGACGATGACGATGTCCCCGATGAGCTTGCTCACGGCGATCCCCGGATTCTCCGAGCGCCCCGCCAGCCGGGCGGCGGCCACTCGATGGTGTGTGCGGCCAGTCTAAATGCATGAGTTCCTATGCTGGGTGATGTGTGCGGGACCGCCGCAGCACACCGGCCGCGGTGCCGCGCATGGTGGAACCGAGCGTGCGATCCAGGGCAATGCTGTGCGCTTTCAGCATGATCATGTGCGATCAAGAGCGCTCCACAGGAGACCAAGATCGCGGAAACCCGGTAGCGTATGGGTCCTGTGGGCACCGAAACGATGCGGGCGGGCGACGACCAGCTCGCCTGGAAGAACAGCGCACGGCTGGCGGACGGGCGCGAGATCATATATTTCGACGAAACTCCCGGGCTGAACCGGGCCCTGGCCCGCGATGCGCGCGAGGGCCTGGCCGTCGCGCCCGCGCCGGGCACGTGGAACGCGGAGCAGGTCGTGCGCTGGGATCCACTGCTGGGTGAGTGGGTGATCATCGCCGCGCAGCGCCAGGACCGCACCTTCTTGCCACCTCCGGACCAGTGCCCGCTCGACCCGTCAGCCCCCGGCAGGCCCACCGAAATTCCGGCCGACGGCTACGACGTGGTCGTCTTTGAGAACCGCTTCCCCTCGCTGCGGGGCGCAAGCGCGATTCCCGGCACCAAGATCGGTGGCGAGGCGGGCATACCCGATCTGGACAACGGCCTGTCGCCGCAGCGCCCGGGCTATGGGCACTGCGAGGTCGTCTGCTTCACCTCCGACCACGACGCGTCGTTCGCGAGCCTGACTCTGCGGCGGGTCCGGACCGTGATGGAGGCCTGGGCCGACCGCACCGCCACGCTCAGCGCCATCGAGGGCGTCGAGCAGATCTACTGCTTCGAGAACCGCGGTGAGGAGATCGGCGTCACCCTGCACCACCCGCACGGCCAGATCTACGCGTTCCCGTTTGTGACCCCGCGCACCAGGCAGATGGTGGCGAGGTCGCGGGCCTATGTCGCGCAGGCCGGCCGGAACCTGTTCGACGATCTGGTCGCCGCTGAGCAGGCGGAAGGCACGCGGGTCGTGGGGGCCAACGATCACTGGATAGCGTTCGTCCCGCCGGCCGCCCGCTGGCCGTACGAGGTGCTGCTCTTCCCCACCCGCCGGGTGCCCGACCTGGCGGGCCTGGACAACGCGGCCCGCGCCGCGTTCGGTGACCTGTATCTTGACGTTCTGCGCCGGTTCGACCGGCTGTTCGGGACGCCCGCGCCCTACATCGCGGCGTGGCACCAGGCACCGGTTACCGACGCCGAGGCACGCCGGGAATTCGGGCTGCACCTGCAGGTCTTCACCGTCCGGCGGGCGCCCGGCAAGCTCAAGTACCTGGCCGGGACCGAATCGGGCATGGGCGTGTGGATCAACGACATCGTGCCGGAAACCGCGGCGCGCAGACTCCGGGAGGCAGGATGAGGCTGCTCGTCACGGGCGGTGCGGGATATATCGGCAGCGCCGTCGCTTCGTCGCTGATCGAGGCGGGCCACGACGTGACCGTGCTGGACGACCTGTCCACCGGGCACGCGGACGCCGTCCCTCCCAAGGCGGCCTTCATCCGCGGCACCCTGCGGGACGACGCGGCGCGGGTGCTGTCGGAGGGCATCGAGGGGGTGCTGCACTTCGCGGCGAAATCCCTGGTGGGCGAGTCGGTGGCGAACCCGGCCCTGTACTGGTCGCACAACCTGGGCGGCAGCCTGGCACTGCTGGAGGCGATGCGCGAGACCGGCGTCCGGCGGATTGTCTTCTCCTCCACCGCCGCGGTCTACGGGGAGCCGGAGCGCACCCCGATCGAGGAGACCGCCCCCACCCGGCCGACCAGCCCCTACGGTGCCTCCAAGCTCGCCGTGGACACCACCCTCACCGAGTTCGCGCGGATGTATGGCTTCGGCGCGATCAGCCTCCGCTACTTCAACGTGGCGGGCGCGCACCAGGACTCAGGCGGCAAGTGGTACGGGGAACGCCACTCCCCCGAGACGCATCTGATTCCGAACGTGCTCAAGATGGCGCTGCCGTCCGCGGCCGGAGAGGGCGCGGGGGCGGCGGGGGCGGCGCCGCGGGCGGTCAAGATCTTCGGGGACGATTACCCGACGCCGGACGGGACGTGCGTGCGGGACTACATCCATGTGGCCGACCTCGCCGACGCCCACCAGCGGGCGCTGGACGGCTGCGAGCCCGGTGAGCACCGCATCTACAACCTCGGCAACGGTGCCGGATTCTCTGTCCGTGAGGTCATCGACGTCTGCCGCGAGGTCACCGGTCAGGACATCCCGGCCGAGGTGACCCCGCGCCGGGAGGGCGACCCGGCCGTGCTCGTCGCCTCCTCGGAGCAGATCAGCTCGCGCCTCGGCTGGCGCGCCTCGCGTGACCTGCGGACGATGGTCGCCGACGCCTGGACCTTCGTCCAGGGCATGGCGGCGGAGGCCGTGGCGGCGGAGGAAGGCCGCCGATGACGGCAGGCCCGGCCGCCGGCGTTGCGGCAGGCCGGCGCGAGGTCGCAGACCGGAGCGCGCGGTGGTTCCGCGAGTGGTACGGGTGCGGGCCGGAGGGAGTGTGGTTCGCCCCGGGCCGGGTCAACCTGGTCGGCGAGCACACCGACTACAACGAGGGATTCGTGCTGCCGTTCGCGCTGGGGCAAGGCGTTGTCGCCGCCGCGGCCCGGCGCGAGGACGACGTGCTCGCCCTGCGGACGCGACGGGATGCGGGCGCGAGCGTGGAGATTCCGCTGGAACGGCTGCGTCCCGGCTCCGGCGGGAGCGGCCCGGGCGGGACCGTGCCCGGCCCGGGTGGGAGCGGCGTGGGCGGGCCCCCGCCGGGCGTGCGAGGCGATATCCCGGGGTGGGCGAGATACCCGGCCGGGGTCGTCTGGTCACTCCTGTCCGCGGGGTATCCAGTAGCGGGCGTCAGCCTCGCCATCGACTCGTGCCTGGCCGACGGAGCCGGGCTGTCATCGTCCGCCGCCCTGGAGTGTTCGGTGGCCCTGGCGCTGACGGAACTGAACGGTGCGGCGGGCAGCCCGGGCGGCGGCGCGGTCTCCCGGGCCGCCCTGGCCGCCATCGCACGGCGGGCGGAGAACGAGTTCGTGGGCGTGCCGTCCGGGATCATGGACCAGTCCGCCTCGCTGCTGTGCCGGGCGGATCACGCGCTGCTGCTGGACTGCCAGTCGCTGGAGTCCAGCCAGGTACCGTTCGCCCCCGCCGCGGCCGGAATCCGCGTGCTGGTGATCGACACCCGGGCCAAGCATGAGCTCATCGACGGGGAGTACGGCGGCCGGCAAGCCGAATGCCGCGAAGCCGCCCGGCGGCTCGGGGTGCCCTCGCTGCGCTCGGTCACCGACGTCAGCGCCCTAGCCGCCCTGCAGGACCCGGTGCTGGAGCGCCGGGCCCGCCACGTGATCACCGACAACCAGCGCGTCCAGGAGGTAGCGGCGCTGCTGCGGTCCTCCGGCGGCGGAGATGTGCGCGCGCTCGCCGACGTCGGCGCACTGCTCACCCAGTCGCACCGATCCCTGCGCGACGACTTCGAGGTGTCCTGGCCGGAGGCGGACGCCGCCGTGGACGCGGCCGTGGCCGCGGGCGCGCTGGGAGCCCGGATGATCGGCGGCGGTTTCGGCGGTTCCGCGATCGCCCTCGTCCCGGACACGGACACCGGCCAGGTCGAGGCGCGGATCCGGGCCGCGTACACCGGCCGTGGCTGGACCGAACCGGAGTTCCTGACGGCCGTCCCCTCGGACGCCGCCCAGCGCATGCCCTGACCAGCGGCGGCGTTACGGCAGCGGCAAGGGGGGCACGCTCCGGCAGCAAGCGGGAGGCGTTAGCGGGCCAGGGGGTCAGGCCGTCTGACCCGGAGGTCCGTGGGAGTGCAGGATGCGTCCGTCGGGGCTGGTGGCGGTGGTGGTGCCGTCGGGGTGGCAGTCCAGTGTCCAGCCCCAGCGATGAATGACAACCAAATGGTGGAATTTGCATAGGAGCTTCAGGTTTCCCAGCGCGGTGGGGCCGCCTTGGGACCAGTGGATCAGGTGGTGGGCGTCGCACCGGGACGGTGGCTGGCCGCAGCCGGGGAACTGGCAGTGCCGGTCCCGCTGGATGACGGCCTTGCGCAGGTGCGGGGGGACGGTGCGGGTGCTGCGGCCGACATCGAGGGGCTGGCTGCGGCTGGTGTAAGGCTCACCCAGGGTGGTGGCGCGCAGGCAGGCGGCCAGCCCGCCGGGGCCGGAGAGCAGGCTGATGCTCATCTGCAGCAGGGTGTCGCGGAGGCGCTGCCGGGTGGCGGGGGAGATCTGGCCGGGCCGTTCCGGCAGCGCGGCCAGCCGACCGCCGCGATCCTGGTCCTGGCCGTGGGCGGTGAGGAATAGGTCGGTGAGCTGGTCCAGGATGGCCCCGTCGATCTGCCCGGACACGATCGGGGTGAGCACCGCGTCACAGGTGGCCGCCTCGGCGGCCGCGCCGGACAGGTACACCGATCCGGGATCGGTGGCGGCGGCGCGGGCCAGGCTCCACCCGGATCCGGCCCCGGCGGCCCAGCCCGCCTCCAGGCCGGGGCCGGTGGCCCAGCGGCTTCCAGGCCGGCGGCGCCCGGCAGCCCGCGCAGCGCGGCCAGGTCGATATGGATCTGGACCTGGGCCAGGGCGGGCTGGGCGTCCGGGCCGGGGTCCAGGCCGGCGCTGATCAGCTGTGCGCACGCCTGCTGCAGCGCGTCGTGCCGCCGCTGCGCCGCGGTCCGGGTATCTTCCGGGCCGCCCCGCTGGGACAGCGCGTCCAAGATCACGGCCAGGCTGGCCGCGCACTCCGGCGTCAGATCCCCCTGCAGCCGCCCGGCCCCGCCGATCGTGGTCTGCAGCCACACCGCCCGGTCACCGAACCCGCCATCATCGGCATCGGGGCAGGTCCGGACACGTTCGATCATCTCCCGCGCCAGCACCGCCAGATCATGAATATCGGCGCCACCGAGGGCGGCGGCGAGCAGGATCTGGTCCGCGTCGGGGCGGAGATCCTCGGGGAGCTGTTCGGTCCAGTCGCAGAGCTGCCGCGCCCACGACACCGAGATCTGCCCGGCCGCCAGCGCGGCCGCGATCACCGGATGCGCCTGCAGTCGCCGCGCCCACCCGGTCGCCCCGGCGGCCGCCCCCGGGGTGATCTTGGTGAACGCCCGCAGCCACGATTTGGCACCGTAGTGCCCGTCCGCCTGATAGCCGTCCTGACCGGTGAAGGCGGCCAGGATCTTCGCCCGCGCCGCGGTGTGCTGCGCCTCCGCGTGCTCCAGCCCCACCAGGGCCTCGGCCTGGGCGGCGGTGCCCAGATCGGCGGCGTCACATCTGGCGAGGTACCCCAGCCCAGCCGACACCATCGCCAGCGCCTGCACCGTGCTCGACGGCGCGGCGGGCTCGATTCAACGTGCACATTGGGCGGGATCACCTCCCCGGGGATACTCGACCTGTCGATCGATCACTAGTTCGAATACTAGCGAGGAGGTCTGACATTCTGAGGCCGCGTCGGCTGCCCCGCAATCAGGAAAGGATGACGCGTGGTTGCCAACGGTCATGCTCAGGGCCGATGTGGCACTATCCGAGAATGATCGCGAGAATCTGGCGAGGAGCGGTCCGGGCGCAGGACGCCGATGAGTACGCCGCTTACGTTGAGGAAACCGGTATCGCCGGCTACCGGCAGACGCCCGGCAACCGGGGCGCCTGGCTACTGCGGCGGACGGACGGCGACCGGACGGAGATCGTCACCCTGAGCTTCTGGGACTCACGGCAGGCGATCGAGGGCTTCGCCGGCACGGACATCGACAAGGCAGTCTTCTACCCCGAGGACGACCGGTTCCTGATCGAGCGCGAGCTGAAGGTCGCCCACTACGAGGTCGCCGACGCCGAGTGAGGCGAGCCGGGAGCCGGGAGCCGGCAGGAAAGGACAACACCGATGCCGCTACGTGAGGACGCCGCCGCGATCGCCGGAGAGCTGGCCGAACTGCGGCATGCGATCCACTGGGAACCCGAGATCGGGCTCGACCTGCCGCTGACGCAGGAGAAGGTGCTGGCAGTCCTGGACGGGCTGCCGCTGGAGGTCACCGTCGGGCGGAAGCTCAGCTCGGTGACGGCCGTCCTGCGCGGCGAAGCGGTCGGCTTCGGCGAAGCGAAAGCGGACCGGGCGGCGGTGCTGCTGCGCGGCGACATGGACGCGCTGCCGGTCACGGAACTGACCGGGCTGCCGTACGCCTCGCGATTCGGGGGCGTCATGCACGCCTGCGGCCACGATCTGCACACCGCGATGCTGGCCGGGGCGGCCCGGCTGCTGTGCGCGCGGCGCGCCGAAATCGCGGGGGACGTGATCTTCATGTTCCAGCCGGGCGAGGAGGGCTACGGCGGCGCGGACAAGATGATCGGCGAGGGCGTACTGGATACGGCCGGCGAACGCTGGCCGGTAGCCGCATACGCGCTGCACGTGTCGTCGACGCAGCTGCCGTGCGGGGTGTTCGCCACCCGGCCGGGGCCGATGCTGGCCGCCGCCGACATCATCCGGGTGACCGTCCGGGGCCGCGGCGGCCACGCGTCGCAGCCGCACCTGGCGGCGGACCCGATCACGGCGGCCTGCGAGATCGTGACCGCCCTGCAGAGCATGGTGACGCGGCAGTTCGACGTGTTCGATCCGGTCGTCATCACGGTGGGCAGCTTCCACGCGGGCACGATCGACAACGTGATCCCGGACGAGGCCCAGTTCCTGGGAACGGCCCGGTCATTCAGCCCGGCCGCGCGCGCGAGGCTCAAGGACGCGATCATCCGTCTGGCCAGCGACATCGCGGCCGCGCACGGGCTGACCGCAGAGGCCGAGTACATCGAGGAATACCCGGTCACGGTCAACGACGAGACCGAGGCCGCGTTCGCGCGGACGGTCGCGGCGGAAATGTTCGGGGAACGGCGCTCGGTGCCCAAGCAATTCCCGCTGACCGGCGCCGAGGACTTCTCCTACGTCCTGCAGCACGTACCGGGCGCGTTCATCTCGCTGGGCGCGTGCCCGCCGGACCGGGACCCGGAGACGGCGCCGTCGAACCACTCGGCCGAGGCGGTGTTCGACGACGCCGTGCTGGCTGACGGGGCGGCGCTCTACGCCGAACTGGCCGTGCGCCGCCTGCTCGGGTCCTAGCCAGGAACGCCCCGGGCCGCGCACGGCCCGGGGCGGCAAAGCCTTAAAGGCTGGCGACGTCGGCCTGCTTGGCGCGGACCGCCTCGGCCGCGGCCCGCAGGCCGGACAGCTCGGACTCGGTCAGGTCGCGCTCCACCACGCGCTTGGCCCCGCCGGCGCTGATCTCCGCCTCGACGCCCAGGTACACGCCGGAGATCCCGTACTGGCCGTCGACCCAGGCGCAGACCGGCATGACGCTGCCGGAGTCCTCGGCCACCGCGCGGGCCATCCGCGCCGCCGCGGCTGACGGTGCGTAGTACGCCGAACCCGTCTTCAGCAGGGCCACCACCTCGGCTCCGCCGTTGCGGGTGCGCCCGACCAGTTCGTCGATGTCCGTGGCGGACAGCACGTCCGTCAGCGGCTTGCCGTCTACCGTGCAGGCCGACGGGACCGGCACCATGGTGTCGCCGTGCGAGCCGAGCGTCAGCGTGCGCACCGAGCCGACCGGGACGCCGACCTTCTCCGCGACGAAGTTGGTGAACCGGGCGGTGTCGAGCATGCCCGGCCTGGCCGATCACCCGCTGGGCGGGGAACCCGGACACCTTGGCGGCCAGAGCCGTCATCTCGTCCAGCGGGTTCGAGACCACGACCAGCACGGCCTCGGGTGCGTACTTGGCCACGTTCTCGGTCACGTTGCGGACGATCTTGGCGTTCGTCTCGATCAGGTCCATCCGGCTCATGCCAGGCTTGCGCGGCAGGCCGGCGGTGATGATCACAATGTCCGACCCGGCGGTCGCCTCGTAACCCTCACCGCTGGGACCGGTCGTCTGCCCGGTGACCCTGGTCTCGAAGCCCTCGATCGGCCGTGACTGGTTCATGTCCAGCGCGAGGCCCTCGGGCTTGCCCTCGACGATGTCGGTCAGTACGACTTCCTCGAAGATGTCGTACTCGGCGAGCCGCTGCGCGGTGGTCGACCCGTAAAAGCCGGCCCCGACGACGGTCACCTTTCCCTTGCGTGCCATGTCCGGAGATCTCCTTTGTTCTCGGTGATGTGGTGCGGCGGGGACTCAGACCGCCAGTTCCTTGCGCAGGTTGTCACCCACGGCCGTGAGAAACTCCTCCGTGGTCAGGAAAGGCGTATCCGGGCCGACAAGCAAGGCCAGGTCCTTCGTCATCTGGCCGCCCTCGATGGTCTGCACGCACACACGCTCGAGCGCGTGGGCGAAATCAGACACCTCGGGCGTCCCGTCCAGCAGCCCGCGGTGGGCCAGGCCGCGGGTCCAGGCGAAGATGGACGCCACCGAGTTGGTCGAGGTGGGCTTGCCCTGCTGGTGCTGACGGAAGTGCCGCGTGACCGTGCCGTGCGCGGCCTCCGCCTCCAGGGTCTTGCCGTCCGGCGTCATTAGGACGCTGGTCATCAGGCCGAGCGACCCGAAGCCCTGGGCCACGATGTCGGACTGCACGTCACCGTCGTAGTTCTTGGTCGCCCACACGATGCCGCCGTCCCACTTGAGAACCTGGGCCACCATGTCGTCGATCAGCCGGTGCTCGTAGGTGATCCCGGCGGCCTCGAACTCGGCCTTGAACTCGGACTCGAAGATCTCCGCGAACAGGTCCTTGAAGCGGCCGTCGTAGGCCTTGAGGATCGTGTTCTTGGTCGACAGGTAGAGCGGGTACCGGCGGTTCAGCGCGTACCGCATCGTCGCCCGCGCGAAGTCGCGGATCGAGTCGTCGAAGTTGTACATGCCCATCGCCACGCCGCCGCCGGTGAACTTGGCCACTTCCAGCTCGATCGGGCGGCCGCCGTCGTCCGGCACGTAGGAGATCGTGACCGTGCCAGGGCCGGGGACGACAAAATCGGTGGCCTTGTACTGGTCGGCGTGCGCGTGCCGGCCGATAATGATCGGCTTGGTCCAGCCCGGGACGAGCCGGGGAATGTTGGACACCACAATCGGCTCGCGAAAGACGACCCCGCCGAGGATGTTACGGATGGTGCCGTTGGGCGAGCGCCACATCTTCTTCAGGCCGAACTCGGTGACCCGGGCCTCGTCCGGCGTGATGGTGGCGCACTTGACGCCGACGCCGCGGGCCCTGATCGCGTTGGCCGCGTCGATCGTGACCTGGTCGTCGGTCGCGTCCCGGTTCTCGACGGACAGGTCGTAATACTCAAGGTCGATATCCAGGTACGGCAGGATCAGCTCATCCTTGATGAGCTGCCAGATGATCCGGGTCATCTCGTCGCCGTCGAGCTCGACGACTGGATTCGCCACCTTGATCTTGGACATGCTTGGTCATTCCCTTCATCAACTGGCCAGCCCTGGTGAGGGTGCACCGGCCACGAGGCTGCCCGCCGCGGTCAAGTCGGCGGCAGCACGAGTGCGAGCACCAGCAGCCCGGCGCCGAGGGTGCCGAGCGCCAGTACGTCAGCGAACCGTCGCCGGCTGGCGAGCAGCCCTACTGAGCTCTGCGGCAGGACGAGCCGGGCGAGGGCGGCGGCGAACATTGCCCCGCCAACTACCCCGGCGCCGTTGGCCACGGCGTGTGACCCGCGCCAAGCCCACACAATGCCACCTACCGTGCAGGCCAGCACGAGCAGGTAGGGGACTTGGGCCAGCGCGACTGCCCCGGGCCCGCACGAGGCGGCCGCTGCGCGGGCGGTGGCCCGTCCGGGAGACGGCCGGGCGGCGGGCGGGCGGGAGTTGCGGGCCGGGCGGGAACCGCTGTGGGGGCCGCGGCGGGTGGCCGGAGGCCCGGGCTCCGGGGCACGGATTCTTCCGAACGGACCTGGGCGGGACTCGGTCCGCGCCTGCGCGGTCCCGGGTCGTCCGAACGGACCTGGGCCGGGCGTGGTCCGCGGCTGCGGGGCGATCCCGGCGGCGGGGCGGCCGGGCCCGGCGGCGGGGCGGCGGGGCCCGGTGCCGGTGGGGCGGCTGGGGCTGGGGCTGACGCCGGGGCCTGCGGGGCGGCGTCACCGGGGCGCATTCTGCCCGGGGATCGAGGGGGACCGGGAGGAACCGGTGGGCGGGGGTCCGGATACGGAGGCTGCGGGGCCGGGCCCCAGGGGGCATCATGGGAGGCCCCGGGGGCGGGAGTGCCAGGAGAACCGGCGGGGCGGGCGAAGCCGCAGGCAGGCGTGTCCTCCGCGTTTGTCACCACTGCTCCTGCTGCACAGGCTGCCTCCCGGGCTCCTCGCTGGCAGTTTACCGGCGTACCACATGATCGATGGCCGATGCGCCGCCGCGTGCTCAGCCGATCTCGGACCGTGCCCGGCGGACGGTAGGCGAGGGGCGTGCCGGGGTATCTGATAGGTGATGGACAACTCACGGCTCCGATAGGGCGGGAGGCCCGTTGTGGATACGCCTTACATTCGCGTCGAGGACGGTGGGGACGTCGTGCCGCTCATCAGCGAGGTGATGACGGTCGGGCGCGGTCAGGGGGTGGACGTGCGCTTGAACGACCCCAGCGTGTCGCGGCTGCACGCGGAGATCGTCCGCCGCGGGCCCTACCTCTACGTGGTTGACCTGGGATTATCACGTAACGGCACCCGGGTGAACGGCCGCCCGGTAGGCCGCCGGGTGCTCGAAGACGGCGACGTGGTGTCGTTCGGCGCGGCGCGGTGCCGGATGGGCGGCGTGCCCCGCGAGGATCTGCCCACCGAAGCGGAACTGCGCCGGCCCGCCGTGCCGGAGCTGACCCGGCGGGAGCTCGACGTGCTGGCGTCGCTGTGCCGCCCCGCGCTGTCCGATGACGCCTTCGTGGCCCCGGCCACGGCGCGGGAGATCGCGGCCGACCTCGTCGTGACGGAGGCCGCGGTCAAGCAGCATCTGCTGCGGCTCTACCAGAAGTTCCGGATCTCCGGCGGGCTGAACCGCCGCATCCGGCTCGCCAACGAGGTGGTCGCGCTCGGCCTGGTCCGGCCCGCCGACCAGCCGGCTGCCACCGGTTTCGTGCCCGAGGCCAGGCTGCCCGCCGAGACCGAGGTCACCAGCCCCGACCAATGAGCAGGGCGGGTCAGCCCAGGCGGGACGGCCCCACACCGAAGTGGGGCACCCTGAGGTGCGGCAGATGGAGCAGGTTGTTCACGTTGGGCAGGTGCGGCAGCATGAAGTTGAGGGAGGGCCAGTACAGCGGTGGATTCGCCGCCGCGGCGGCGACGGCCGCGGCGGCCAGGCAGAACATGACCAGCGTCACGACGGCCGACGATGCCCTCGTCCGCGCCACCGCGCGGAACAGCCGGTTCATTTCCCGCCGGGGACCGGCCGAGGCCGGCCCGATCGCGTAGAACGCGACCGCGGCGCCGGCCGCGTATGACCCGGCGAGCATCGTGGAACCGGCAGTACTCATGATGAGCGTCCCGACGAACACGACCGCGGCGACCAGTGCCGCGAGCGGGGCGAGCAGGGCCGTAGTCAGCACCGACCGCGCGATGGCCCAGGGCGCGGTGATCACCCCGACCAGGATGTCGGTGGCGCTGGGGCCGCGCACCGAGCGCCGCACGGTCAGCGCGCTCTGCGCCCGGTCGCCGGCCCGCAGCAGGGTGATGACGGCCAGGGCGCCGATCGTCCCGGCGACCGGCAGCATGACGCTCACCGCGATGGCGATGACCATCGTGGCCAGGCCGAGCAGGCGGGACGGCTGGGCGCGCTGGGCGCTGCCCGCCCGCGGGGCCGGCGGGGCCGGGCGGAGAGCGCCGGTGTTACCGCCCCGGGCGGGCGCGCCCGGATAGCCGGCGCCCTGCACGGCGCCGTAGGGCGCGGCCACGGCCGGGCGGGCCTGGGCGCCGCCCGCGGGGGCGTACTTGACCGGGGGCAGCAGGTCGGCGTACTCGGCGGGCCTGATCGGCTGCGGCGAGACCGGGGCGCGGGCCGCGTACGCGGCGGCCCCGTTCGGCCGGCCCGTTCAGGCCGGCCCGTTCAGGCCGGGGCCACTGGCCGCGTTGAGGGTCCCGGCGGCACCGTAGGCTCCGGCGGCGGCCGCGCCGCCGAAGGCCGCCGCGGCGGCGCCGGGCGCGCCGTACGCCACGCCACCGCCGGCGACGGGCGCCTGGGTGGTGGCGCCGCGGAGCACCGGCGGGCCCTCGGCCAGGCCGGCATTCGCGCACTGGGCGGTCAGCCACGCCGCGGTGGGGCGGCCGCGCGGGTCGCGGCTGAGCGCGGCGGACACCAGCCGGGCGAGCGGCCCGGGGATGCCTCCCAGGTCGGCGTTGCCCTGCACGATTCGGTAGAAGACGTTCTCGAACGAGCCGTTGCCGAACGGCGGCCGCCCGGTGGCGGCGAAGGCGATGGTCGCGCCCCAGGAGTGCACGTCGGACGCCTCGCTGCTGGGCTGGCCCTCGATGACCTCGGGCGCGAGGTAGCCGGGGGTCCCCATGAACATCCCGGTCTGGGTGAGCCTGGTCGAGTCGCCGGTGTGGGCGATGCCGAAGTCGATGACGACCGGATCGCCATCGTGCAGCATCACGTTGCCGGGCTTCAGGTCGCGGTGCACGACGCCGGCCGCGTGCACCGCCACCAGCGCCTGGGCCAGCCCGCGGGCGAGGCGCTCCAGGGCCCACGGCGGCAGCGGCCCCTGCTGGCGCACCACGTCGTCCAGGGTGTGGCCGGGCACGTACCGGGTGACGATGTAGGGGAACTTGCCGGTGACGTCGGCGTCGAGGACCTCGGCCACGTAGGGGCTGCGGACCCGGCGCATGGCCTCGACCTCGCGGGCCAGCCGGCGGCGCGCGTTCGGCTCCTCGGCGACCCGGGAGTGCAGGACCTTGACCGCGACCATCCGGCGTTCCCGGTCGCGGGCCAGGTACACCGCTCCCATGCCGCCTTCGCCGATCCGCTCACGCAAGCGGTACGGCCCGAGCCTGTCCGGTATCCGGTCCTGTGCGGCCATCGCCACACCAGACTACGGGGCATCCGCAAAATTGCCGAAGGATTCGGCAGGTGTCCAGGTCAGAGCCGGCCAGCCGGCCGGTCTGGCTGGGGGCCCGGCGGCCCCATCAGCCGCCCGCGACCAGCTTGCGCAGGGCCTGGGCGGCGACCGCGTTGCGCTCCGCGTGCGTGACGAGCGCGGCCGCGAGCGCGGCCGTCCACTCGTGCAGCGGGACCGGCGTCCGGGACAGCACCACCCCGCGGACCTCCCGGCAGATCTCCGCGGCGGGCTGCCCGTGGCTGACGCTCAGCGTCATCACCTGGTCGCCGAGCCGGACGACGATCTGGGAGACCTCGCCGGGACGGCCGCGCATCCGGTCCGACGCCGACCGCTTCCGGTCCACGGTCACGGTGCCGGGCGGTAGCGCCTCGCCGAGCAACTCGGTCAGCACGCGCGCGTAGATCGCGACTTCGGCGCTGTCGGCCCGCAGGGCCGCCGCGACCAGGTCGAGCGAGGGAGCGTCGTCGTGGATTCGGTCATGTCTCACCGGCCACTGAACGTTGCCTTCCCCGGGCCATCCTCCAGGAAGCTGCGCATCCCTGTCTCCTGGTCCTCGGTCGCGAACAGCCCGGTGAAGTGCAGCCGCTCGATCTCCAGGCCCGCGTCCAGGTCCCGTTCCAGGCCCTCGTCGATGGCCTGCTTGGCGGCGCGCAGCGCCAGCGGTGCCGCGCCGGTATAGCGCTCCGCGAGCAGCCGGGCGGCAGCGTAGACGTCGGTATCGGCCACCACCTGGTCGGCCAGGCCGATGTGCAGCGCCTCGACCGTATCGACGAACCGCCCGCTGAAGACCAGGTCCTTGGCCCGGGACGGACCAATCAGCCGGGGCAGCCGCTGGGTACCGCCGGCCCGGGGATGATGCCCAGCAGGATCTCCGGCTGGCCGACCTTGGCGCTCTCGCCCATGACACGGAAATCGGCGGACAGGGCCAGCTCCAGGCCGCCGCCGAGTGCGTAGCCGGTGATCGCCGCGATGACCGGCTTGGGGATCCGGGCGACAGCCTTGAAGGCGTTCTGGATGCCCGCGGCCAGCTCCATGATCCGGGCGTGGCTGGCCTCGGCCATTTCTTTGACGTCGGCGCCGGCGGCGAAGACTTTCTCGCCGCCGTAGAGGATGACGGCGCGGATGTCCGGGTCGGCACCGACCTGCGCGGCCGCGGCGCGGATCTCGCCTTGCACCTGGCGGTTCAGCGCGTTCAGCGGCGGCCGGTCCAGCCGGATGGTGGCGATGCGCGCATCGGTCTCTACCCGGACGAAGTCACCCATTGACAGTCCTCCACCTCATCGCAGTGTCCCACCCCAGCCTCTCAGGAAGACCTGGCCGGACGGGAGCCGGCCGGGGCCGTACCGCTCAGCGGAGGTCGCCGTTGGTCATCCCGGCCGGCGCTTCCGGCACGGTCACCAGCCCGAGCTCGGCCCGGCTGGCCAGCAGCGGGTGGCGCGGCAGGACGCGCACCGTATAGCCGAACGGGCCCGGCTGGGCGAGCTCGATCCCGCCGGAGTAGCGCACGACCGTGCCGCGGCGGCACACCGCGTCGATACCACCGGACCCGCCGGTGACCTCGCCGTCCGGGGACAGCGGGATGAAAGACGGGTCGATCAGCTCGTCGTCCTCCCCGGTGCGGCCGGAGACCACCTCGACGCACACGTCGTCCGGGGTGAGCTCGCCCAGCGCGACCACGGCGCGCACGGTCAGCGGCGTGCCGAGCCGCGGCTCCCCCGCGTCCGCCTCGACGTGCTCGATGCGCACGGCCGGCCAGGCCATCTCGACCCGGCGCTTCCACGCGGCCAGCTCGCGGGCGGTGTGATAGCTGCCGCCGTCCGCCAGCGCCCGGGAGGACTTCGTCGCGGGCGCGTACAGCGTGGTGACGTAGTCGCGGACCATCCGCTCGGCCGGCACCCGCGGCCCGAGCACCCGGAGCGTGTGCCGGATCATCTCGACCCAGCCGTCCGGCACGCCGCCGGCGTCCTGAGTCGTAGAACAGCGGCGCCACCGAGTTGCCGAGCAGGTCGTACAGGGCCAGGGCCTCCAGCTCGTCGCGGCGGTCCGGGTCGGGCACGCCGTCGGCGGAGGGGATCTCCCAGCCGTTGCCGCCGTCGTACCACTCGTCCCACCAGCCGTCGCGCACCGACAGGTTGAGGCCGCCGTTCAGCGCCGCCTTCATCCCGGAGGTGCCGCAGGCCTCGAGCGGGCGGAGCGGGTTGTTCAGCCAGACGTCACACCCGCGGACCAGGGAACGCGCCATCGCCATGTCGTAGTCCGGCAGGAACACGATGCGCCCGCGGACCCGCGGGTCGTCGGTGAACCGGACCATCTGCTGGATCAGCCGCTTGCCGCCCTCGTCGGCCGGGTGCGCCTTGCCCGCGATGACGATCTGGATCGGGCGTTCCGGGTCCAGCAGCAGCTCGGCGAGCCGCTCCTGGTCGTGCAGCATCAGCGTGAGGCGCTTGTAGGACGGGACGCGGCGGGCGAAGCCGATCGTCAGCGTGGCCGGGTCGAAGCACGTCGTCGATCCAGGTCATCTCGGCCTCGCTGGCGCCGCGCTGCCGCCAGGAGGCGCGCAGCCGCTTGCGCGTCTCGGCCACGAGGTTCTCCCGCAGCGCGCGGCGCGCGGACCAGATCCGGTCCGCGGGCAGGCCGGCGACCCGGTCCCAGTCCCAGTTCCCGCCCTCGCTCAGCGTCTCGGCGCCCGGGTCGGCGAGCTCGAGCATCTCGCTGGCCACCCAGGTGGCCGGGTGCACGCCGTTGGTGATGGAGCCGATCGGGACCTCGGCCTCCTCGAACCCGGGCCACAGGCCGGAGAACATCTCCCGGCTGACCGCGCCGTGCAGCCTGCTGACGCCGTTGACCCGCTGCGCCAGCCGCATGCCCATCACGGCCATGTTGAAGACGTTCGGGTCGCCGCCCGGGTAGGTCTCGGCGCCGAGCGCGAGCACGCGCTCCACCGGCAGCGCCGGGTCGCCGGCCTCCTCGCTGAAGTACCGCTCGATGAGGTCGCGGGGGAACCGGTCGATGCCCGGCCGGGACCGGGGTGTGCGTGGTGAACACGGTGCCCGCCCGGCACGCCTCCAGGGCCTCGTCGAAGCTGAGGCCGCTGGCGGCGTAGGTGCGGATGCGCTCCAGGCCGAGGAAGCCGGCGTGGCCCTCGTTGGTGTGGAACACCTCGGGCTCCGGGTGCCCGGTGATGTCGCAGAAGGCCCGGACGGCGCGCATGCCGCCGATGCCGAGCAGCAGCTCCTGGCGGAGCCGGTGCTCGGTGCCGCCGCCGTACAGCCGGTCGGTGACCTCGCGCAGGGCCGGCTCGTTGTCCTCCACGTAGGAGTCGAGCAGCAGCAGCGGCACCCGGCCCACCCGGGCCAGCCACACCTGGGCGGACAGCTCGTGGCCCTCGGCCAGGGTGACGGTGATCCGCACCGGCGTGCCCGCCGACGTCGCGGAGCAGTTCGAGGGGGAGCCCGTTCGGGTCGCTGGCCGGGTAGCGCTCGCCCTGCCAGCCGTCGGCGGACAGCGACTGGGTGAAGTAGCCGTGCCGGTACAGCAGCCCGACGCCGATGAGCGGCACGCCGAGGTCGCTCGCCGCCTTGAGGTGGTCCCCGGCCAGGATGCCGAGGCCGCCGGAGTACTGCGGCAGCACCTCGGTGATGCCGAACTCGGGCGAGAAGTAGGCGATCGCGGCGGGCGCCCCGGCCAGCGGCCGTCCGCCGAGCTCCCGGCGCCGCTGGTACCAGCGCGGGCCGGTCAGGTAGTCGTCCAGCGCCTGCGCCGCGGCGTTCAGCCGCTGCAGGAACTCCGGTCCGACGCCAGCGCGGTCAGCCGTTCCGGGCGCAGGGCAGCCGAGCATGGAGACCGGGTCGCCCGCCGGACGCTTCCCACGCCGCCGGATCGATCGACGCGAGCAGGTCGACGGTATCCGGGTGCCATGACCAGCGCAGGTTGAGCATCAGGTCGTGCAGCGGAGCCAGCGGCTCGGGCAGCACGGTACGGACCGTGAACCGGCGGATCGCTTTCACGAGGAGTGACCCTAACCCGTTCGCGTCAGTACGGGGGAATCAGTCGCCGCTTCCGTGCCGGTCGTCACATCACTGCCCGTCTGCGGTGCTATCACCACTAGAACGTGCTCCAGCATACCGAACGAGCACGGAAAGGCGCGGCCCGGTACACCGCACCGCGGGCGGGACGGCGGCGGAAGGGACCGAGCGCGGGAAATTCCGGCTGGCGGCAGCCGCCGCACCGCGATCCGCCCGGAATTTGTTAAGTGTTTGTGACCCCCTGTCGCAACGGTCCCAGACGGTCCGGGGGAGCACATCATCATCGTCCGGCTGGGTAGAGAAACCATGGTCCGGACCGTTTAGGAAGAGCGTGCGCAGGAAGTTACCGAGCTGCAGGGGTGCTGCACTGGCATGCCTACCTGCGGTCTGATAGCTTGACAGCCGTGGTCGGACGATTCCCCATTCTCAATGTTCAGCCCGCCGTGGAATGCGGCCGCCGGCCGGCCAGCCGTGTCGGCGAGACCTTCCGTCTGAGCGCGACCGTCTTCCGCGAGGGACATGGCACACATCGGCGCCGGCGTGGTCCTTCGCGACCCCGGCGGGCGCAGCCAGCCGATGGTGCGCATGCACGAGCTGGCGCCCGGGCACCGACCGGTACGGCACCGACGTCGCCGCGGACGCGCCGGGCGAGTGGTCCTTCCCGGTCGAGGCGTGGAGCGATCCGATCGCCGACTGGCACCACGACGCGGCCATCAAGGTGCCGCGTGGCCAGGACTCGAGCTGATGATGGCCGAGGGCGCGCTGCTGTTCGAGCGCGCGCCAAGTCGATCATCAGGTCGTCCCGGATCCGCTGCCCGGGCCGGACTCCGGCGACCCGGGGCGGACGCAAGCCGATCCCGCCGGACGTGCCCGCGCCGCCCTGGCCGAGGTCGCGGCCATGCTGCGGGACCCCGGCCTCGACGCCGTGGGACCGGCTGGCGGCGACCCGGCAGCCCGAGATCACCCGGATCCTGTGGGCCTTCCCGGTGCGCGAGCTGGTCACCAGTTCCCCGCGCTACCCGCTGTCGTCGACCGGCCCCGCGCGCTGTTCGGCAGCCTGGTACGAGTTCTTCCCCCGCTCGATCGGCGTCGCCGGTCGACCCGACGGCCCGCCACGACCCGGTGTCGGGCACGCTGCACGCCGCCGCCGCGCGCCTGGACTACGTCGCCGAGCTGGGATTCGACGTCGTCTACCTGCCGCCGATCCACCCGATCGGCACGGTGAACCGCAAGGGCCCGAACAACACGCTGGTCGCCGCGAGCTGGGACCCCGGCTCCCCGTGGGCGATCGGCTCCCGCGAGGGCGGCCACGACGCGATCCACCCCGAGCTGGGCACGATCGCCGACTTCAAGGCGCTCGTGGCGCGCGAACGCGAGCTCGGCATGGAGATCGCGCTCGACCTCGCGCTGCAGTGTGCGCCGGACCACCCGTGGGTGGAGTCACATCCCGGAGTGGTTCACCACCCGCGCCGACGGCACGATCGCCTACGCGGAGAACCCGCCCAAGAAGTACCAGGACATCTACCCGCTCAACTTCGACAACGACCCGAAGGGCCTCTACGACGAGTGCCTGCGCGATCGTGCGGCTCTGGATGGATCACGGGGTGCGGATCTTCCGCGTCGACAACCCGCACACCAAGCCGATCAACTTCTGGCAGTGGCTGCTCGGCGAGGTGCGCACGACCGACCCGGACGTGCTGTTCCTGGCCGAGGCGTTCACCCGTCCGGCGATGATGCGCGAACTGGCCAAGGTCGGCTTCCACCAGTGCTACACCTACTTCACCTGGCGCAACCACCAACGAGCAGATCGAGACTACCTGCGCGAGCTAGTCGCCAAGACCGCGCCTACATGCGGCCGAACTTCTTCACCAACACCCCGGACATCCTCAACGAGTACCTGGTGCACGGCGGCCCCGGCGGCGTTCGAGATCAGGGCCGTGCTGGCGGCGATGCTCTCGCCGACCTAGGGCGTCTACTCGGGGTTCGAGCTGTACGAGCACATACCGTGCGGCCCGGCAGCGAGGAGTACCTGGACTCGGAGAAGTACCAGCTACGGCCGCGCGACTTGGATCGGGCGCGCACGCGACGGACGTCGGCTCGCGCCGTTGCTCACAAGGCTCAACGAGATCCGAAGCCAACACCCGGCACTGCACCAGCTGCGTAACCTACGCTTCCATCCTGTCGATCAGTGGACGGGATCTGCTTCAGCAAGCGCGTCACCCCGCGGGAGGAGACGGCAGGAACGTCCGGCGAGGCAGGCCCCGGCGGCGCACGGGCTGACACGATGCTGGTCATCGTGCACCTCAACCCCCACCAGCCACGTGAAGCCATGGTCTCGCTCGATCTGCCGACGCTGGGCATGGACTGGGGAGCCGGGCTTCCGCGTCAGCGACCTGCTCGCCGGGCGAGGACTACCGATGGGGCCAGTACAACTACGTCCGCCTCGACCCGACCACGTCGCCGGCGCACATCTTCAAGGTCCGTGCCGCTAACTGACCGTACCGGACAGCACGTCACTACGCAGGACGAACAGTCGTGACAGAGTTCGACCCGGCGAGGAACGGCCCGCTGCATCCCCGCCGCTGCCCGATTTCAGGCGTCACCCGCGAGCCCCTGCCCGATCCGTTCTCCTTCGACCGACCCCGCGATCCCGACTGGTTCAAGCGCGCCGTCTTCTACGAGGTCCTCGTGCGGGGCTTCGACGATTCCAACGGCGACGGCACCGGCGACTCTGCGCGGGCTGACCGACAGCTCGACTACCTGCAATGGCTCGGCATCGACTGCATCTGGCTGCCGCCGTTCTACGCGTCCCCGCTGAAGCGACGGCGGGTACGACGTCTGCGACTTCATGCGGGTGCTGCCGCGACTTCGGCACCATCGGCGACTTCGTGGAACTGCTCGAGGCGGCGCACGAGCGCGGCATCCGCGTCATCGTCGACCTCGTCATGAACCACACCAGCGACCAGCACCCGTGGTTCCAGGCCACCCGCGCCGATCCGGACGGCCCGTTCGGCGACTTCTACGTGTGGACCGACGACGACGACAAGCTACGCCGAAGCCCGGATCATCTTCGTCGACACCGAGCAGTCCAACTGGACCTACGACCCGGTGCGCGGGCAGTACTACTGGCACCGGTTCTTCTCCCACCAGCCCGACCTGAACTTCGACAACCCGGCCGTCGCAGCACGCGATGATCGAGGTGCTGCGGTTCTGGCTCGACCTCGGCATCGACGGCTTCCGGCTCGACGCCGTCCCCTACCTGTACGTGCGTGACGGCACGAACGGCGAGAACCTCCAGGAGACGCACGAGTACCTGAAGCGGATCCGCAAGCCGAGATCGACCGGCTGTACCCGGACCGGGTGCTGCTGGCCGAGGCCAACCAGTGGCCCGGCCGACGTGGTCGAGTACTTCGGCGACCCGGAGACCGGCGGCGACGAGTGCCACATGGCGTTCCACTTCCCGCTGATGCCGCGCATCTTCATGGCCGTCCGCCGCGAGTCAGCGGTACCCGATCTCGGAGATCATGGCGCAGACCCCGCAGATCCCGTCCCACTGCCAGTGGGGCATCTTCCTGCGCAACCACGACGAGCTCACGCTCGAGATGGTCACCGACGACGAGCGCGACTACATGTGGACCGAGTACGCGAAGGACCCCCGGATGAAGGCCAACATCGGCATCCGCCGCCGGCTCGCGCCGCTGCTCGAGAACGACCGCAACCAGATCGAGCTGTTCACCGCGCTGCTGCTGTCGCTGCCCGGCTCGCCGGTGCTGTACTACGGCGACGAGATCGGCATGGGCGACAACATCTGGCTCGGTGACCGGGACGGCGTCCGCACCCCGATGCAGTGGACGCCCGACCGCAACGGCGGCTTCTCCAGCTGCCGACCCGCAGCGCCTGTACCTGCCGCTGATCATGGACCCGATCTACGGCTACCAGGCCCTCAACGTCGAGTCGCAGACGCGCAACCCGGGCTCGCTGCTGCACTGGACCCGGCGCATGATCGAGATCCGGAAGCGGCACCCGGTCTTCGGCACCGGCGCGTTCGACCGAACTCGGCTGCACCAACCCCTGCGTGCTCGCGTTCGTCCGCGCCAACGCGACAGTGACCAGCGACCGGACAGGTCGGACATGATCTTGTGCGTCAACAACCTCTCCCGCTTCCCGCAGCCGGTCGAGCTCGACCTGCGGCGGTTCCGCGGGGTGACGCCGGTCGAGTGCATGGGCGGCGTCACATTCCCCCGCATCGGCGAGCTGAACTACCTGCTGACCCTGCCCGGGCATGGCTTCTACTGGTTCCAGCTGCCCCCGCCGCGCGATGATCACGACCACTAGGGTGGAGCCCGAACCCTCCCGGGGCACTCGATTCCCGGGGGTTTCAGGAGACCCTTCAGGGGGAGTGGGTATGTCAAGGTGATGAGACTCGAAGATGCGCTCGGCGACCTGGCTGCAGGAGCAGCGATGGTTCGCGGGCAAGGGCCGAACCCTCCGTGACCTGGCCATTGTCGCCGATACCGAGGTCGCGGCGGGCGATCCTGCGTTGCGGCATCTCATCGTCCTGGTCTCGCACGGCACTACCGCCGACCACTACCAGGTCTTCATCGGGCTGCGCTCGGAGCTGCCGGACTGGCTGGAGCACGCGCGCATCGGCCAGACCGAGGACGGCAGGCACGTCTACGACGCGCTGCACGATCCGGAGCTGACCCGCCATCTGCTGCGCGGCATCGCGGACAACGAGACCATCGAGTCCCTGGCCTTCTCCCGTGAGCCCGGCGCCGAGTTCGGGACCGAGCTGGACAGCATCGTGCTCACCGCGGAGCAGAGCAACACCAGCCTGGTGTTCGGCGAGCAGTCGATCCTGAAGGTGTTCCGCCGGGTCTCCCCCGGGCCCAACCCGGACCTGGAAGTCACCTCGGCGCTGTCCCGGCTCGGGTCGCCGCACGTGGCCGAGCCGTACGGCTCGATCGGGACGCTGATGGACGGGGTCACGACGACGCTGGCGATCCTGTCCAAGTACCTGCGCACGGCCACTGACGGCTGGACGCTCGCGGCGACCAGCGTCCGCGACCTCTACGCCAGCAACCTGTACGCGAACGACCCCTACACCACCGGCCCGTTCCCCATCGTGACCGGGGACTCTCCCCCGGCCGGCGCGCCCAGCCCCGCGGCGGCCGCGGACGGGGCGAGCGCGGCGGACGCGGGCGGCGACTTCGCCGGCGAGGCGTACCGGCTCGGCGCCGCCACCGCCGAGGTGCACCGGGATCTGGCCGAGGCGTTCGGCACCGACGAGCTGGCCCCGGATGCGCTGCACGACCTCGCCGAGCAGATGTACCGGCGGCTCGACCTGGCCACCGCGGCCGTGCCCGAACTGGCCCGGTACGCCGACATGATCGGCGCCGCGTACTCGGCCCTGGCCAAGATCAGCGAGCCGGTCCCGGCGCAGCGGGTGCACGGCGACTACCACCTGGGCCAGGTCATGCGGACCGAGACCGGGTGGATCCTGCTCGACTTCGAGGGCGAGCCGGCCAGCCCGCTGGCCCAGCGGCGGGCGCGGTCCTCCCCCATGCGCGACGTCGCCGGCATGCTCCGCTCGTTCGACTACGCGGCGCGGTTCCAGCTGCTCACCCACCCCGACGCCGGCCGGCTCCGCGGCGTGGCCCGGGAATGGATCCGGCGGAACAGCGCCGCGTTCTGCGCCGGGTACGCCGACGCGGGCGGGCCCGACCCGGCCGCCAACGAGGTGCTGCTGCGCGCCCTGCAGCTGGACAAGGCGGTGTACGAGGTGATGTACGAGGCCAGGCACCGGCCATCCTGGCTGCAGATCCCGCTGGAGTCCCTGGCCGACTTCCCCAACTGACACCACTAACGTACGGTCTTCTGACATGCCACCTTCCTCTCCATCTTCGGCTGGGCCCGCTCAGATGCCCGGCACGCCCGGCCACACTGACGTACCGGGCGCTTCCCGCGTCCCCGATGTCGCGGACGTGCCTGATGTGCCCGACGTTCCCGATGTGACGGGCGGGACGACGGTCGCCGGGGCGGCACCGGAGCCGGAGCAGCCGCGGCAGGCCGCGGTCGCCGCCGGGGTCAACCTGGGCGAGATCGAGCGCATCGTGGCCGGCACCGCACCACGACCCGCACTCGATCCTGGGGGTGCACCCCGGGCCCGCCGGGTTCGCGTTCCGCACGCTGCGGCCGTTCGCCGCGACCGTGGCGGTCGTGGGCGACGACGGGCGCCGGTTCCCGATGGAGCACGTGCACCTGGGAGTGTTCGCGGCCACCGTGCCCTACGACGAGGCCGGCGGCCGGGCCGCGTCCCCCGCGTACCGGATCGCCGTCGCCTACCCCGGCGCGGACGGCTCCATCGGCCCCGAGACGGTGACCGACGAGCCCTACCGTCACCTGCCCACGCTGGGCGAATTCGACCTGCACCTGATCAGTGAGGGACGGCACGAGGAACTGTGGCGCGTGCTGGGCGCGCACGTCCGCGACCTTGGCGAGGACGGCCTCGGCCGCATCACCGGGACATCGTTCGCGGTCTGGGCCCCGAACGCCCGCGGGGTCCGCGTGATCGGCGACTTCAACCACTGGAACGGCCAGGGCCACCCGATGCGCTCGCTCGGCGGCTCCGGCATCTGGGAACTGTTCGTGCCCGGTATCGGTGAGGGGTCCCGCTACAAGTACGAGATCTGCGGGCCGGACGGCATCTGGCGGGCCAAGGCCGACCCGATGGCGGAGGGCACCGAACGGCCCCCGGCGACGGCTTCCCTGGTGGTGGCGTCGCACCACGAGTGGCAGGACGGCGCCTGGATGACCGAACGGCCGCGGCGGCAGGCCGTCCGCGAGGCGCTGAGCATCTACGAGGTGCACATCGGCTCCTGGCGGCCCGGCCTGTCCTACCGCGACCTGGCCGGGAACTCACGGCGTACGTCACCGAGATGGGCTTCACGCACGTGGAGTTCCTCCCGGTGGCCGAGCACCCGTTCGGCGGGTCCTGGGGCTACCAGGTGACGTCGTACTACGCGCCCTCGTCCCGGTTCGGCAGCCCGGACGACTTCCGCTACCTGGTGGACCGGCTGCACCAGGCCGGCATCGGCGTCATCATCGACTGGGTACCCGCGCACTTCCCGCGGGACGACTGGGCGCTCGCCCGGTTCGACGGGACCCCACTGTACGAGCACCCCGACCCGCGGCGCGGCAGCCACCCGGACTGGGGCACGCTCATCTTCAATTACGGCCGCACCGAGGTGCGGAACTTCCTGGTGGCCAACGCCCTGTACTGGCTGTCGGAGTTCCACATCGACGGGCTGCGGGTGGACGCGGTCGCCTCCATGCTGTACCTGGACTACTCGCGCGAGGCCGGGCAGTGGGCCCCGAACCAGTACGGCGGGCGGGAGAACCTCGAAGCAGTGTCGTTCCTGCAGGAGGTGAACGCGACCGCCTACCGGCGCGAGCCCGGGATCATGATGATCGCGGAAGAGTCCACGGCGTGGCCCGGAGTGACCCGGCCGGTCCACCTCGGCGGCCTGGGCTTCGGCTTCAAATGGAACATGGGGTGGATGAACGACACCCTGAACTACCTCAAGCGCGACCCCCTCTACCGGCAGTACCACCACAACGAGCTGACGTTCTCGCTGATCTACGCGTTCAGCGAGAACTACATCCTGCCGCTGTCGCACGACGAGGTGGTGCACGGCAAGGGCTCGCTGCTGGGCAAGATGCCCGGCGACGACTGGCGGCGGTTCGCGGGCCTGCGCACCCTGCTGGCCTACATGTGGGCGCACCCCGGCAAGCAGTTGCTGTTCATGGGCTCGGAGTTCGGCCAGGGCGCGGAGTGGTCGGAGGAGCGCGGCCTGGACTGGTGGGTGCTCGGCGACGAGTACCACTCCGGGCTGCAGCGGCTCGTCCAGGACATGAACGCGTTCTACCGGGCCTCGCCCGCGCTGTGGGTGCTGGACTCCTCGCCGGAAGGGTTCAGCTGGATCGACGCGAACGACGCGGCCGGGAACACGTTGTCCTTCCTGCGGTTCGCCTCGCCTGCGCCCTCGGAGGCGGCGCCGCCTCCGCGCGTGCCGTCCGGCCTGGTCGCCGGGCAGGCCGGGGGGAGCGCGGCTGCGGGCAGACCGGCTGCGACCGAGGCGTCGGCGCTGCCGGGACCGATGGGGTTCCCGCCCTCGGCGCACGGCGCCACGACGCTGGTGTGCGTGGCGAACTTCTCCGGCAGCCCGCACGAGAACTACAAGCTCGGGCTGCCGCACGCCGGCCGCTGGCTGGAGGTGCTGAACACTGACGCGGCGATCTACGGCGGCAGCGGCGTCGGCAACCTGGGCGCCGTGGAGGCGGTCGAGGAGGAGTGGCACGGCCGCCCCGCCTCCGCGACCATCACCGTCCCGCCGCTCGGCGTGCTCTGGCTGGCCCCCGAGTCCTAGCGGTCATGAGTATCACGGAACGGCCGTCGCTCGCTCAGCTCGGCGATCCGGCCGTCGTCGCGAACCCGTACCCGGTGCTGGCCGGGATCCGCGCGGCGACGCCGTTCGCCGCGGTGGACGGCAAGCTGGTCGTGCTCGGGCGGCACGCCGACTGCTCACGCATCCTGCGGGACGCACGCGCGAGCAGCGAGCGCGGGCGGTCGCTGCTGGCCCCGCCGGGCGCGCCCCGGCGGGAAGGGATGTCGTTCCTGTCGATGGACGCGCCCGACCACACGCGGCTGCGGCGGCTGGTGGCCAAGGCGTTCACCCCGCGCGTCATCGCCGGTTTCGGCCCGCGGATCCGCGAGGTCAGCCACGAACTGCTGTCCGCGGCCGCGGCGCGCGACGCCCGCGAGCTGGAAATCGTCAGCCAGCTCGCCTATCCGCTGCCGGTCCGGATCATCTGCGAGCTGCTCGGCGTGCCCGCCGGGGATCACCCGCGCTTCGCGGGCTGGTCGGCCCGGCTGGCGCACTCGCTCCAGCCGCGGTTCATCGAGCAGGACGAAACGGGCTTCGCCGACGCGGCCGCGGCGCGTGCCGAGTTCGCCGAGTACTTCCGCGAGCTGATCGCCCAGCGCCGCGCCCAGCCGGGCGATGATCTGCTGACCGAGCTGATCAGGGCCGAGGACGAGGGCAGCCGGCTCAGTGAGGCCGAGCTGCTGTCGACGTCCATCCTGCTGCTGGTGGCCGGGCACGAGACCACGGTCGGCCTCATCTCCAACGCCGTGCTCGCGCTGCTGCGCCACCCGGACCAGCTGGCCGCGCTGGCCGCCGACCCGGGGCTCGCCGGCGGCGCCGTCGAGGAAACCCTCCGCTATGACCCGCCGGTACAGCTGACCGGGCGCGTCGCCCGGGGCCCGATCCGGATCGGGGAGGTGGAGGCGCCCGAAGGCGGGGTGATCCTGCTCCTGCTCGCGGCGACGGGCCGCGATCCTGAGGTGTTCCCCGATCCGGACCGGTTCGACATCACCCGGGCCGCCGCCGGCCACCTGGCGTTCGCCGCAGGCCCGCATTTCTGCCTGGGTGCGCCGCTGGCCCGGCTGGAGGCGTCCATCGCGCTGACCTCGTTCGCCGATCGGGTCACGGCACCGGAACTGGACGGCCTCGCCTACAAGCCCAACTTCAACCTCCGCGGCCCGGAACGCCTCGTCGTCCGCACCGCGGGCATCCGCCCCGCGTCCTGAGCGCTCAGGACGGCCCGTACCGCCGGCCGAAGCCCTGAGCGGGCGAGCAGGTCCGGTAGGGGACATCGCCGAGGTCGGCGAAGCCGGGCAGCCGGACCGACGCCAGACGGCCGTTCTGGGCGTATTTCACCACGAACTGGACCGGAAACGGGCCCGGGCAGGTGACCAGCACCGCAACGGTGACGTTCAGCCAGCCGCTGCCTCCGGCGGGCAGGTACCGGTCGGTGGCGTCGTTCTGCGGCGGGTCCTCGGTCGGGGCGGGCAGCTGACCGCAGGGTCCCCAGTCCACCGTGACCGCTCACCCCGCCACGATAGAACGGCCGCGGGCCCAGGCCCTACCTCACGGTGATGGCGTCGAGCTTGCTGGCCAGGTACTCGTGCGCGACGACCGGCGGGAAGCTGGCCCGGTCGATGGGCGCGGGCAGCGACTCGACGATGGCGTCGTGGTTCAGCTCGAAGCCCGACGTGCGCAGCGCCTGGTCGACCTCCCCGGCCACGGCCGCTCGGTCCCCGGTGTCCCCGCTGAACCAGGGGGCCAGATCGATGATGGGAACTGGGTCTGGCACAGCACCGTCCCTTCGGGATGAAGATCTCCGCAGGCCCATGATGCCCCTGCCGGGAACATCGCAACCCGGCCACGGCAGGATAGGAGCGTGCCCCGGCGTCCCCCTCGTCATGACCGCGATGCGGGCGGACCAGAGGACGTGCTGGCCGCCAAGGCGGCCCTGCGGGATGAGGTGTGGGCGGCGCTCACGGCCGCCCGCGTCACGCGCTTCCCCGGCGCTGCCGGGCGCATCCCGAACTTCACCGGGGCCGAAGCCGCGGCGCAGCGACTGCGGGAGCGACCCGAATGGCAGCAGGCGCACGCCCTCAAGGCCAACCCCGACTCGGCGCAGCTTCCGGTGCGGCAGCGGGCACTGCAGGACGGCAAGACCGTGTACATGGCGGTCCCCCGGCTGGCCGAACCTAGTCCGTTCTTCCTCCTCGACCCCGGCCATCTCGCCGACCCGCCCCGCAAGGCGGCGTCGATCAGCGGTGCGACCCGGTCGGCCCGGCGCGTCCCGGTCGGGGACCTCGCCGAGGTCGGCCTCGTCGTCAGCGGCTGCGTCGCGGTCGGTGAGGACGGCGCCCGGCTCGGCAAGGGCGGCGGCTTCGCGGACCTTGAATACGCTCTGGCCAGCGCGGCCGGGCTGATCGGCCCGGACACGGTCGTCGTCACGACCGTGCACGAACTTCAGGTCCGCCCGTCCGGCTCGATCCCGGTCACCGGCCACGACATCCCGGTCGACCTGGTGGTCACCCCGGAGCGGATCATCGACTGCCGTCCCGGCCGCGGGCCCCGTCCGGCCGCCGGCATCAGCTGGCCCGAGCTGACCGAGGACAAGATCGCGGCGATCCCGCTGCTCAGCGCGCTCCGGCCGGACCGCTGAGGAGGCCCGGGCCACCTCAGGCGGGGCTGCTGATCTTGAAGACCGGGTGGTCGGGAGAGATCCGGCGCAGCTCGGAATCGGGGGCGTCCGGGCCGACGCCGCCGAAGAACACGCCGACCTCGGCCTTCCACCGCGCCAGGTAGGCGCGCAGCACCGCCGGCTTGTCGTCGTCGGAGACCTCCTCGGCGGTGAACGGCTCCGCGCGCCGGCCGAGGCGGAGCTCGCCCTCGCGGGATACCCGGAGGTTGCGGACCCACTGGGTGTGCCCCCGCGGCGAGACGAGGTAGCGCTGGCCGTCGATGACCAGGAGGTTGACGGGGGTAGTGCGCCACTCGCCGCTCTTGCGGCCCCGGACGGCCAGGACCCGGGAGCCGAGGACGCTGATGCCGAGGCCGGTCAGGCCGGCGACGGCCTTGTTGAAGACATTGCGAGTGAACCAGCCCGGCTCTTGGTACCGGCGCGGCGTCTGTGCGGTCATGGGGCCTCCTCGGCTGATGGCGCCCGGCCCGTTTCCGGTCCGAGAGCACTGCTCTATCTAAAGAGCAGTTAACACCTCTTAGGAATCACCGTCAAGAGCGGTGCTCACAAAAAAGATAAATGTTCTCGTTTTGGAGGTCAGGTGACCGGGACGATGCGCGCCTGGCGAAGGCGGCCACCGGTGACCGTGAGCAGGCCAATCGTGCCGTGCGGCTGGCGCCTGCGGTCGGTGGGGGAACCGGGGTTGAAGATGCGCAGGCCGCCGGCGGACTGGTCGAGCGGGATATGGGAGTGCCCGAACACCACCAGGGCGGCGCCGGGGAACCGGCGGCGCAGGCGCGCGAGACGGCCGCCGGACGGGCCGCTGTCGTGAATCATGGCCACGCTGAGCCCGTCCAGATCGAGCTCGAGGGTCCCGGGCGCGCCCCACGCCGCGACGTCCGGGCCGTCGTTGTTTCCGAGCACGGCGCGGGTGGGCGCGAAGGCGGACAGCTCGTCCAGGACGGCGGCGGTGCAGACGTCACCGGCGTGCAGGATGAGGTCGGCCGTGCGCAGGTGCTCAGCGACCCGCGGCGGGCAGGAGCGCCACCGCCCGGGGGCGTGGGTGTCCGAGAGCGCGACGATCCTCATCGGTAAGGGAAGGGCCGGAGCACCGGCGCCGTCAGACGCGGCGCGGGCCGCGCTCGTGGATGGTGGGCATCACCGACGTGATCGCGGCGCTGGCTTGCTGGCGGGATCTTCGGTCTCGTTCGCTGGCCTCGGCCCCGGCCGCGGCGGCCGCGAGACGGCCGGCGGCGTCCCGGCGGAGGCGGGCCCGCTTCCTGAGCTTCACACCGCGGTCAGCGGCGAGAGCCGCGATGACGAGCAGAACGACAACGATAACGATGAGCGCAACCATCAGCATTTTCGGTGGAGGGTGAGCGTGCGGGAACACCTCAATGCTACGTGCCGGGCGGCCGCCGGGCCCGGCACGGCCCGGGGATCCATGTCACAGCGGATTGGCGTCACAGCAGGGCGTACAGCCAGGACGGCCCGGCGACCTGGGCCCCGGCGGCCAGGCACCGGCGGCGGAGCTCCCGGTCGGCGGTGACCACGATGCAGTGCCCGGCGCAGGACTGCGCGAGCCGGACGATCTCGTCGTCACCGGAACCCGGCGCGGTGACGACCTGGGCCGCCTCCCCGGCGCGTCCGCCCTCGGCCGTCCGGGCCCGTTCGGCGATCCGGGGGGCGGCCGCGCGGGCCGCGCCCTCCAGCACCAGGATCACCCGGACCTTCACCAGGGCGGACGGATCCCCGCCCAGGTCCGGGGGCAGATCACCGTCCGCCGTGGACAGCAGCTTGGCCGGGATGCCGGCGGCCCCGCGGGCCGCCAGCCTGGCCAGCTCGTCGTGCAGCCGGACCGCGGCCCCGGCCCGGTCCCGCCACCAGCCGTCGGGGCGCGAGCCCACCACGTTGGCGCCGTCCACAATGATCGTGATCACCGGGCCGTCCGTGTCGCTGGCCGCCCCGCATCCCCGGGCGCGTTCCTCCCCGGCGGGGCCGGCTTCGTCGCCTGCGGTCATCCCCCAGCCCCTCCCGTTCGGCGCTGATGGACCGACCATAACGCGGCCGTGCCGTATTCGGGGACCTGCGCCCGTCCGGGGCCAGAGTGCCGCCGCCTAAGCTGGCCGCATGGCAGATGCGATCCTGGCCGGGCAAATCACCAAGCTGCGGCAGCGGCGGCACGCGCCGCTCATCCTTGAATTGGACCTGACCCCGGGCATCGCGGAGGGGCCGCCGGCCGATCCGGTGGCCGCGCTGCTGTCCCGGCACCGGACGCGGCTCGCCGACGTGCTCGACGGCCTGCGGCGGGCCCAGGCGGACCCGCGGGTCAAGGCGCTGGTCGCCAAGGCCGGCGGCCAGCACATCGGCCTGGCCACGGTGCAGGAACTGCGCGAGGCGATCACGGAGTTCCGTGCGGCGGGCAAGCCCGCCTACGTCTGGGCCGAATCGTTCGGGGAATTCGGCGGCGGCAACGTGCCGTACTACCTGGCCACCGCGTTCGACCAGATCTTCCTGCAGCCGTCCGGCGGCCTCGGGCTCACCGGCATCGTGGTCGAGCAGCTGTTCCTGCGCTCCGCGCTGGACAAGATCGGCGTCACCTTCCAGGCCGCGCAGCGGAAGGAATACAAGACCGCGGCGCACCCGCTGACCGAGCGCGGCTTCACCCCAGCGGCCCGGGAGGAAAACGAGCATCTCGCCGCGTCCATCGCCGATCAGCTCACCAGCGCCATCGCCGAACGGCGCGGGAAGGCCCCGGCCGACGCGCGGGCCCTGCTCGACCGCGGGCCGTTCCTGCCGCGCCAGGCCCTCGCCGAAGGGCTGGTCGACGCGCTGGGCTACCGCGATGAGGTCTACGCCGCGGTTCGCAGGCACGCTGGCCAGGACGCGGTTCTGCAGTACGTGCACCGGTACCAGCGGTCGCACACCCTGGCGCAGCGAGCCCGCAAGCTGCCGAACCCCCGCGAGCGGTACGTCGCCGTCATCTACGCCACCGGGCCGATCCGGCCGGGCCGCAGCGGCCGGGGACCGATGTCCGGGCCCGCGATCGGCTCCGACACGGTCGCGGGCGCGCTGCGCGCCGCGGCGGCCGACGAACGGGCGCGGGCCATCCTGCTCCGGGTCAATAGCCCCGGCGGCTCGTCCACCGCGTCGGACACGATCTGGCGCGAGGTCGTCCGCGCCCGGGCCGGCGGCACGCCGGTCGTGGTGTCCATGGGCGACGTCGCCGCGTCCGGCGGGTACTACATCGCGATGGCCGCGGACGAGATCATCGCGCAGCCGGGCACCATCACCGGCTCCATCGGCGTGGTCACCGGCAAGCCGGTCATTGAGCAGTTGCTGGAACGCGCCGGCATCACCACCGACTCTGTGGCTGAGGGCGCGCACGGCCGGATGTTCGCCCCGACCCACCCGTTCAGCGAGGACGAGTGGGCCATCGTCAACACCTGGCTCGACTGGATCTACGACGACTTCACCAACAAGGTCGCCGAGGGGCGCGGAATGTCGCGCGAGCAGGTCCAGGAGGTGGCGCGGGGCCGCGTCTGGACCGGCGCCGACGCGGTGGGCAACGGGCTCGCCGACGGGCTCGGCGGGATGGCGGCCGCGGCCCGTGCGGCCCGGCGCCGCGGCGGCCTGCCCGCGGACGCGCCGCTGCGCCTGTTCCCGCGGGTCACCCCGCTGGACCAGTTCCGGCCGCACGAATCGAGCGAAGACCGCGCCGCGCAGGCGGCCCTGGGCGCGCTGGCGGGCCTGCTGCCCGCGCTCGGGCCGGTCGCCGGGGCGTGGGGCCCGGCCGGACGGCTGGCCGCGCAGGCCGGGCTGCCGCCGTACGGACCGCTGACGATGCCGGGTTACTGGAGAATTGGTTGACCGAACGGACGTACGGCGGGGGTTCCGCTCCGGCGGCGCCGCCCGGCTGGGACTGGGGCGCCTACGCGGCGGGCGTCACCCTCGTCACCGTCGCCGACGGCCGTGACGACATCGGCACCACGGTCAGCGCGTTCTGCCCGGTGTCGCTCGATCCCCCGCTGGTGCTCGTCTCGCTGCTGGCGACGTCCTACCCGGCCGAACTGCTGAGCGGCCCGGTGGACCGGTTCGCCGTCTGCCTGCTGGCGGCGGGCCAGCGCATGCTAGCGGGCCGCTTCGCGGCCGCGGGGCGGCCGAACGCCCGGCGGATGCTGGATGCGGTCCCGCACACACGCGGGACTGTGTCCGGCGCGCTCATCCCGGACGGCGGGCTGGCGGCGCTGGAATGCGAGGTCACCCAGCGGATCCCGGCCGGGGACCACGTGGTGCTCATCGCGCGCGTGCTCGCGGTGCCGTACCAGGCCCCCTCCGGCGAGCCCCTGGTCCGGTTCCGCGGCCGTTATCCGTCGCTCTGCTGAGCCACGCCCCGCCCGGGACGGGCCGCGCGGCCAGCCGGGGGGGTGGGCTGGCCGCGCGGGTCATCAGGCGGCGCGCTTGTAGGCGCGCACCGCCAACGGGATGAAAACAATGAGGATCCCGAACAGCCACACGAGGCTCTTCCACAGGCTCGCCGCGACCGGGCCGCCGAGGGCCAGCGCGCGCATCGTGTCGACCACGTAGGTGACCGGCTGGTTGTTGGCGAAGGCCTGCAGCCAGCCTGGCATGGTCGCGATGGGCACGAACGCCGAGCTGAGGAACGTGATCGGGAACAGCCAGATCAGCCCGAAGGCCTGCACCGATTCCTCATCGCCGATGGCCAGCCCGGTGAATGCCGCGATGCAGCAGATCGACACGCCCAAGAAGATGGCCAGCAGGACCATGGCGATGGCCGGCAGGATTCCGTTCAGGAACCGGAAACCCACCGCGTAGCCCACCCCGAGGACGACCAGGATGGTCACCGTCATCCGCCCGGTGTCCGCGACCAGCCGCCCGGTCAGCACGGCCGAACGTGCCATCGGCATCGACCGCAGCCGGTCGATGACCCCCTTCTTCAGCTCCTGGGCCAGCGCGATGGCCGTGCCGAAGGTGGCGAACGCCGCGGTCTGCGCGATGATCCCGGGCATCAGGAAATTGACGTAGCCGCCCGGCACGTGGACCAGGATCGCGCCGCCGAAGACGTACCGGAACATCAGCACGAAGATCACCGGCTGGATCACGGTGAAGACGATGTAGGCGGGGACGCGCGCCCAGACCAGCAGGTTCCGCTTGGTGATGGTCAGGGTGTCGCTCACCGCCCAGCGAGCCTCGGTGAGCAGGCTGGGAGAGTCCGGCCGCGCGGTAATGGTGGTCATGATGATGCCCTCCCGGCGGTCTCGGCACTCCGGCGGCGGCCACGGCGGCGCTTGCCGGGCTGATCCCCCTCTTCCTCGGCGGCGTGCCCGGTCAGGGCCAGGAACACGTCGTCCAGGGACGGCCGCCGGAGGGCCAGTCCCCGGGTCTCCACCCCGGCCGCGTCCAGCGCGCGTACCGCCTGGATGAGCGCGTCGGAGCCGCTGCCGCCGACCCCCACGCTGATGACGCCGGTCTCCTCGTCGACGTGCGGCTCACTCTCCGCCACCCTTGAGATCGCCGCGACGGCGCCGGCCAGCCGGGAACGGTCCGGGACGGTGAACTCCAGCACGTCCCCGCCGACGCGGCTCTTCAGCTCGGCCGAGGTGCCGGCCGCGATGACCAGGCCCTGGTCGATGACGACGATCTCGCTGGCCAGCTCATCGGCCTCGTCCAGGTACTGGGTGGTCAGCAGCAGCGTGGTGCCGCCGGCGACCAGCGAGCGGATGATCCCCCACATGCCCAGGCGGGAGCGCGGGTCCAGGCCGGTGGTCGGCTCGTCCAGGAACAGCACCTTCGGCCGGCCGACCAGGCTGGCGGCCAGGTCCAGGCGGCGCTGCATGCCACCGGAGTAGCCCTTGGCGGGCCGGTCGGCGGCCTCCATGAGGTCGAACTGCTCGAGCAGCTCGACGGCGCGAGCGCGGCCACTCGCGCGGTCCAGGTGGTACAGCCGCCCGATGATCTCCAGGTTCTCCCGGCCGGTGAGCTCTTCCTGGATGGCGGCTGACTGCCCGGACAGCCCGATCGTGCGGCGGACCGCGCTCGCCTCCCGCACCACGTCGTGCCCCTCCACCACCGCGCGCCCGCCGTCCGGGCGCAGCAGCGTGGTCAGGATGCGGACCGCGGTCGTCTTGCCCGCGCCGTTCGGGCCGAGCACACCGAGGACGGTCCCGCGCGGCACCGACAGGTCGATACCGCGCAGCGCATGGACCTCGCCGAACGATTTCGTGAGGTTCTCCACGAGAATCGCCGGCCCTGAGCCGTTCTGTGACACCACATCCTCCTCAGCGGACCGCCGCTACCCGTAAGCTTCCGCGCCCATGAACTTACGCCACGGCATCTCTGGCCGCGAACGAAAAAGTGCCCACGATCAGGATGCCCGAGGGGTATGACGAAACAGTGACCGCAGAGTCATCGCCGCGGCGGACGACCCTGGAGGCAACGGCGATCAGCTGGCCAGGATCTGCGGGCGGGCGGCGGCCAGGCGGCCTGCACGCCAGACGGCGGCGGTCAGCGGCACGCCGGGACGGTACGCCAGGTAGATGTGCGACGGCGCGTCCAGCATCAGCAGGTCGGCCCGCGCGCCGACACCGAGGTGCCCCACATCGGGCCGCTGCAGGGCGCGGGCGCCGCCGGCGGTGGCCGACCAGACTGCCTCCTGCGTGGTCATGCCCATCTCCCGCACGGCGAGCGCTACGCACAGCGCCATGCTGGAGGTGAAGCAGGAGCCCGGGTTGCAGTCCGTGGCGATGGCCACGGTGACGCCCGCGGCGAGCAGCCGCCGCGCGTCTGGGTACGGCTGCCGGCAGGAGAACTCCACCCCGGGCAGCAACGTGGCGACGGTCTGGGAGGAGGCCAGCAGGTCGACGTCCGCACTGGTCAGGTAGGTGCAGTGGTCGGCCGAGGCGGCGCCGGCCTGCACCGCGACGCGGACCCCGGGGCCGGGCCCGAGCTGGTTGGCGTGCACGCGCGGGAGCAGGCCCTGGGCCTTCCCGGCGGCCAGCACCGCCGTGGCCTCGTCCGCCCCGAACGCGCCCTGCTCGCAGAACACGTCGATCCACCGGGAGTTCGGGGCGCAAGCGTCCAGCATCGGGCCGCACACCAGGTCCAGGTAACCGGCGGGATCGCCGGCGTACTCCGGCGGCACGACGTGCGCGCCGAGGAACGTGACCTCCGGGGTGACCTCGGCCGCGAGCATCACGCTGCGCGCCTCGTCCCGCACCGTCAGCCCGTAGCCGGACTTGCACTCGAACGTCGTCGTGCCCTGGCGGGCCATCTCATCGGCCAGGCGGCGCACGCCGGCCCGGAGCGTGACGTCCGAGGCGGCCCGGGTGGCCGCGACGGTCGAGGCGATGCCGCCCGCCGTATAGGGCTGGCCGGCCATCCGGGCGGCGAACTCCGCACCGCGCTCACCGGCGAAAACCGGGTGCGCGTGCGAATCGACAAAGCCGGGCAGCACGGCCCGCCCGCGCGCGTCGACGATGTCATCGGCGGCGGGCGCCCGGCTCGCGGGGCCGGTCCAGGCGATATGGCCGCCGTCGATGACCACGGCCGCGCCGGTGATGACGCTGAACTCACCCACCGGGGTGTTCGTCACCAGCTCCCCGATGTTCGTGATCAGCGTGCTCATGCGCGCCTCATTCCGGGGTGGCCAGCACGGCCCGGATCGCCGCGGCCAGCTCGGCGGGGACATCCTCGACCAGCAGGTGCCGTCCGTCGCGAACCACGTCCCGGCCGCCGATCACCACGTGCCGGACGTCAGACGACGTGGCCGCGAACACCACGCTGTCCAGCACCGCCTCGTCGGCACCGGACTGTGCCGCCAGCCCCAGGCCGGTCCCGGCCAGACGCGGGCTGTCCAGGCCGACGGTGACCAGGTTGGCCAGCGTGCCGGGCACGATCTCGCCGGCGTCGGGCCAGCCCAGGCAGGCGTGACCGGCCACGGTCGCCGCCCGGGCGAGCTCGTCCGCGGTGAAGTGCACCCGCCGCCGGCTGGCCAGCCGCTGGGTCAGCTCCAGCCAGCGCGCCTCGGCGAACATGTCGATCACCGCGTTGCTGTCGCTGCCCAGGCTGATGGGGCAGCCCGCGGCGGCCAGCGCGCGGGCCGGCCCGATCCCGTCGGCGAGGTCCGCCTCGGTGGTGGGGCACAGGCAGCAGGAGGTCTGCGACGCCCCCAGCACGTCGATGTCCTCGCGCAGCAGGTGGGTGGCGTGCACCACGGTGCTGCGGGGGCCGAGCACGCCCGCCTCGTACAGCACCTGGGCCGGAGTGCGGCCGTACGCGGCTACGCTTTCGGAGTTCTCGGCGGGCTGCTCGGACAGGTGCGCGTGCACGGGGGCGCCGAACTTGTGCGACCAGCCCATGACCTCGTGCATCTGGCTCGGCGGGACCGCCCGGACGGAATGGATGGCCGCGCCGGCGCGCGCCTGCGGGCTGAGCATCCCGCGGGAGTCGGCACCCAGGCCAGCGGCCCGTTCCGCCCACCGGCCGGCGTCACCGTCGCCGAACCTGAGCTGCACGTCGCGCAGCGGTTTCGGGGTCCCGTCCCGGTGCAGGCCCGCGGCCAGATAACAGGTGTCGAGGAGCGTGATCCGCAGTCCGGCGTCCGCCGCGGCGCGCAGCAGGACCCGCCCCATCTCGTTCGGGTCGGCATAGGGCACGCCGCCCGGGCCGTGGTGCAGATAGTGGAACTCGCCCACGCAGGTGATCCCGGACAGCGCCATCTCGGCGTACACGGCGCGGGCGAGGGCGTAGTAGCTGCCCGGGTTCAGCGCGGCCGCGAGCCGGTACATCTGGTCCCGCCAGGTCCAGAACGTGCCCTGGTCGGCCTCCACCGCGCCGCGCAGTCCCCGGTGAAAGGCGTGCGAGTGGGCGTTGGCCAGGCCGGGGAGCGTCAGCCCGGGCAGCAGATGCGTGCCGGCCGGCACGGCGCCACGCGCCGCCCCCGGAGTGACGGCGGTGAAGCGGTCTGCCTCGGCCTCGATCAGGACGTCACGCTGGACTCCGCCGCGGGGCAGCCAGGCGAACTCGGCGTGCCATCGCCGTGGCCCGTCCGGTTCCGCCGGCCGTCCCGGGTCCGGCGCGGCGGCGGGCCAGTCCGCGGCCGGGGCGGGTGGCGCGTGCCCAGACCGGCCCGGCCCGGCGGCGGCGGGCCCGCGGGGAGCGTGCCCGGCACGCCCGGGTCCCTTCATCGCGCGGGCGCCGCCGGCGCCATCGGGATCCGCACGCCGCGGCTGGCCGCGACCTCCTCGGCCGACTCGTATCCCGCGTCGGCGTGCCGCATCACGCCCATCCCCGGGTCGTTGGTCAGGACCCGTTCGAGCTTGGCCGCGGCCAGGTCGGTGCCGTCCGCGACGCAGACCTGGCCGGCGTGAATGGACCGGCCGATGCCGACGCCGCCGCCGTGGTGGACGCTGACCCACGACGCGCCCGACGCGGTGTTGACCAGCGCGTTCAGGATCGGCCAGTCCGCGATCGCGTCCGAGCCATCGGCCATGGCCTCGGTCTCCCGGTACGGCGAGGCCACGGACCCGCAGTCGAGGTGGTCGCGGCCGAGCACGATCGGCGCGCTGACGTCCCCGCGCCGGACCAGTTCGTTGAAGCGGACGCCGGCCAGGTTCCGCTCGCCGTAGCCGAGCCAGCAGATCCGGGCCGGCAGTCCCTGGAAGTGCACCTTCTCCTGGGCCATCCGGATCCACCGGGCCAGCGGCTCGTTGTCCGGGAACAGGTCCAGGACGGCGGCGTCCGTCGCCGCGATGTCACGCGGGTCCCCGGACAGGGCGGCCCACCGGAACGGCCCCTTGCCCTCGCAGAACAGCGGGCGGATGTAGGCCGGCACGAAGCCGGGAAAGTCGAAGGCGCGCAGGTAGCCCGCGGCCTGGGCGCTCGGCGCGGATGGAGTTGCCGTAGTCGAAGACCTCGGCGCCGGCGTCCATGAAACCGACCATGGCCGCCACGTGCACGGCCATCGATTCCTGGGCCCGGCGGGTGAACCCGGCCGGGTCCTCCGCGCGCAGCGCCTCCATATCCTCCAGCGCCACCCCGCGCGGCAGGTAGGTCAGCGGGTCGTGCGCGGACGTCTGGTCGGTGACGATATCGGCGGGGAAGCCCATCTCCAGCAGCGCCGGGAGAACATCCGCCGCGTTCCCGCGCACGCCGATGGATAGCGGCCGCCCGGCGTCCCGCGCGGCGGTCGCGCGGCGCACCGCGTCGTCGAGGCCGTCGGCGGCCTCGTCCAGGTAGCCCTGCTCGATCCGGCGGCTGATCCGCGTCGGGTCGCAGTCCACGCAGATGGCCACGCCGCCGTTCATGGTCACCGCGAGCGGCTGCGCGCCGCCCATCCCGCCCAGCCCGGCGGTGAGGGTGATCGTCCCGGCGAGGGTCCCGCCGAACCGCTTCGCCGCGACCGCGGCGAAGGTCTCGTAGGTGCCCTGCAGGATCCCCTGCGTGCCGATGTAGATCCACGAGCCCGCGGTCATCTGGCCGTACATGGTCAGCCCGAGGGCTTCCAGGCGGCGGAACTCGTCCCAGTTGGCCCACTCCGGCACCAGCAGGGAGTTGGCGATCAGGACCCGGGGCGCCCATTCGTGCGTGCGCACGATGCCGACGGGCTTGCCCGACTGGACGAGCAGCGTCTCGTCATCGGCCAGGCCCTGCAGGGAGGCCACGATGGCGTCGTAGGCGGACCAGCTGCGCGCCGCGCGCCCGGAGCCGCCGTAGACGATGAGCTGGTCCGGATGCTCGGCCACCTCGGGATCGAGGTTGTTCATGAGCATCCGCATGGCGGCCTCCTGCGGCCACCCCCGGCAGCTGAGCGCCGTCCCGCGCGGGGCGCGGACCGGGCGCGGGCCCGCTCCTGGCCCAGTCGATTCACTGTGCATGATCCATCATTGCCCGCCTGGGCCAGGAGCGTACCGTCACGCCGGGATCTGGTTTGCGCCCGGGCGCGTTACTTCAGGCCCTCCTGGGAGAGGAAGCCGCTGGCCACCTGGGTGTAGCTGGCGTGGTCGATGGTCAGGGCCTTGTCCATCTGCAGCAGCGCTTCCGTGGTCAGCGCGGCGGACACCGCGTTCAGCGTGCTCACGATGGTGGAGTTCACGCCCTTCGTGTAGACGAGCGGCGTCACGTTCTGCGCCGCGAAGTTGTTCTTCGGGTCGGCCAGCGAGACGAAGTGGTCGGTGACGATCTGCGGCGTGGTGGTGAACACGTCGGCCGCCTGGACCTTCCCGCTCTGCAGCGCGGTGATCGTGATCGGGCCGGACGTGTCCAGCGGACTGAAGGACTTGAAGGTCAGGCCGTAGTTCTTCTGCAGCCCGGGGATACCGTCGGCGCGGGTCTTGAACTCCGGCGGCCCGCCGAAAACGAAGTCCTTCGCCACCGGGGCCAGGTCGGCGATCGACGTCAGGTGGTACTTGGTCGCGGTCGCCTGGGTGACCGTGACCGAGTCCTTGTCCTGCGCGGACGAAGAGCTGAGGATCTCCACCGAGCTGGGCAGCTTGGCCTTCAGCTCCGCGTTGACCGCCTCGGTGCTGGCCGCGGTGCTCTTCGGGTCCACCGACGTGGTCAGCAGGGCGCCGTTGTACTCGGGCATGATCGTGATCGCGCCCTTGACCACCTCGGGGTAGTAGACCTCGCGGGTGCCGATGTTGAACTTGGTCGTGACCTTGACGCCCTTGCCTTGCAGCGCGTCGGCGTAGATCTGGCCGAGCAGCTCAGATTCCGGGAAGTTCGCCGAGCCCACGACGACGGCGCCGGTGGCGGCCGGCGCGAGCGGGTTCGCAGAGGAGCTGGACTTGGCGCCGCTGCTGCCGCTGCTGCTGCAGGCGGCGACGGCGAGGCAGGCGACGGCGGCGACGCCGACCATGGCGGTTCTCATTCTCGGCGCGGGCGAGGCCGCACCGCGCGGTGAAATGGTACGCATATGGGTTTTCCCTTCAATTCTGGCCGGAAAAGACGTTATCAGGAGGCCTACGCCTGGCGGCGCAGGCCCACCGGGACGATCAGCCATCGCAACAGCATGAAGAGCGCCTGGATAGCGAGCGCGAGCAGGACGATCACGGCGGCTCCCCCGGCCACCACGTTGTATTCGCTGCGGTCCAGGCCGTCGATGATGAAACGGCCCAGACCGCCGAGCCCGATGTAGGCCGCGATCGTGGCCGTCGCGACGACCTGGATCGCGGAAATGCGCAGGCCGAGCAGGATGAGCGGCGCCGCGACCGGCATCTCGACTTTGCGCAGGATCTGCCATTCGGTCATGCCCATCCCGCGGGCCGCGTCGGTCAGATCAGCGTCCACCCCGAGCACTCCCTCATAGGTGTTCACCAGGATGGGCGGGATGGCCAGGAACGCCAGCGGGACCAGCCAGGAGGCGGGCGACCCGGAGGTCAGCACGAAGATCAGCACCAGCAGGCCGAGGGTGGGCAGCGCGCGGCCGAAGTTGGCCAGCGTGACCACCGCGAAGCCGCCGCGCCGCAGATGGCCCATGGCCAGCCCGGCCGGCAGCGCGATGACCACCGCGATGCCCAGAGCGATGCCGGTGTACGCCAGGTGCTGCGCCAGCCGGACCGGGATGCCGTCGGGCCCGTGCCACTGCTGGGCCGAGATGAGCCACTGCCAGGCAATGCTGAAGTAACTCACGTGGCCCCTTCGGGACGGGAGCCGTGCCATGCGGCGGAAAAAACACGCCGCCGGTCGCGCGCGCTGCGGGCTCTCTCCCACGGCGTCAGCCACCGGCGGACCAGCACCAGCAGCCCGTCAGCGAGAAAGGCCAGGATGACGATGAGGATCAGGCCGATGTAGATCTCGGTCGGGAAGTCGCGCTGCTCCCCGTCGGTGAACAGGTACCCGAGGCCGCCAATGCCGATCAGCTGGCCGACGCTGACCAGGCTGATGCTGGACACGGTGGCGACCCGCAGCCCGGCGATGATGATCGGGATGGCCAGCGGCAGCTCGACCTGGACCATCTGGCGCAGCGTGCCGAAGCCCATCGCGGTCGCGGCCTGGCGTACCGGCTGCGGCACCGACCGGAGGCCGTCCACCACGCTCGGGATCAGCACCGACAGCGAGAACAGCGTGAGCGGGATGATCACCGTCCAGTCGGTCAGGCCGGTGTAGTCAATCAGGACGAGAAATAGGGCCAGCGAGGGCAGTGCGTAGAAAATGCTGGTCAGGCTCAGAATGGGCGGCCAGGTCCAGCGGTAGCGCACGCACATGATGCCGACCGGGATGGACACGACGATGCCGAACAGGACCGGCATCAAGGCCAGGTACAAGTGCGAGACCAGCAGGTGCGCGAGCTGGTCGCGGTTGGCCCAAGCCCAGCTCATGAGGTCCGGGCGCCTTCGCTGTCGGCGGCGTCCTCGGCGGCCTGGATCGCGGCCCGCAGCCGTTCGTAGGACGTGACCCCGACGACGTGGCCCTCGGCGTCGACACCGACGGCGAGCCCGGTGCGCGACAGCACGGTCGCGTCCAGCGCCGCACGCAGCGAGTCCTGGCCCACCCGGAAGGTGTGACCGTAGGGGGCCAGCGTGAGCTGCCCGACCGTTTCGTGCCCGTCCCGGGATTCGAGCTCGGCCAGCGGGGCCCAGCCCCGCGGCAGCCGATCGAGGCTGGTGACCAGCACCCACGACTCACCCGCCCGCTTGGCCGCCTTCCGGGCGTCCTCGATCGTGGCGTCCTCGCTGAGCACGGTCTCGGTCTCGAGGTCGAGCCCGGTCGCGGGGAAGAAGCCCAGCCGGCGGATCCCGCGGTCGAAGCCGAGGAAGTTCTCCACGTAGTCGTCGGCCGGGGAGCCGAGCAGGTGCTCGGGCGTATCGATCTGGGCGATCTTCCCGTGCGGATAGAAGACGGCGACCTGGTCCCCGACCTTGATCGCCTCCTCCACGTCGTGCGTGACGAGCACCACCGTCTTGTGCAGTTCCCCCTGCAGCCGGATGAGCTCATCCTGCAGCGTGCCTCTGACAATCGGGTCCACCGCACTGAACGGCTCGTCCATGAGCAGGACCGGCGGGTCGGCGGCAAGCGCGCGGGCCACCCCGACCCGCTGCTGCTGGCCGCCGGACAGCTGGTACGGGTAGCGGCGCGCCATCGCCGGATCCAGGCCGACCAGATCCATCAGTTCCCGTGCCCGGTCGCGGGCCTTGGCCTTGTGCCATCCATTCAGCAGCGGCACGGTAGCGATGTTGTCCTCGATCGTGCGGTGCGGGAAGAGGCCGGTCTGCTGGATGACGTAGCCTATCCCCCGGCGCAGCTGGGACGGTTCGATCTGGGAGATGTCGCGGCCGTCGAGCAGGATCCGGCCCTCGGACGGCTCGATCAACCGGTTGATCATGCGCAGCGTGGTCGTCTTGCCGCAGCCGCTCGGCCCGACCAGCACCATGGTCTGGCCGTCCGGGATCTCCAGGTTCAGGTGATCGACCGCGACCGTTCCCCCGGGGTAACGCTTCGTCACGCTCTCGAAGGTGATCAAAGCGTGGCCTCGCTCGTCGTCGTCCGGTCTCCGGCTGATCTATCCCCGTTGTCTGCCCTCTCGGCGCGGGGATTCACATGAACAGCGGCCTGAATAGTTCTCTTCATGCTCTTGATCCCTCAAGAGGGTGTCAAGACGACAGCCGGCGGAGTATGCGAACTTGTTACGTTTCCCCCGCACGGCACGCTGTTCCCCGCTGCCCCGCAGGACGGCGTCAGCGGTCCAGGAAGACGCCCTGGCCGGCCGACATCTGCTCGTACTCGCGCAGCCGGGCGTGCGCCCGGGCGGGATCCGCATCCGCCATGGCCTGGACGATGACGGCGGCCAGCACGGCCGGCGCCGCGTGCGAGTCGAAGACCAGGCCGCTGCCGACGCCGGCGGTCAGCAGGATATCGGCGTCACCCGCGAACGGGACGAACTGCACGTCGGTGATGACGGCGGTGCGCATCCCGAGGCGCCGCGCGAACCGGAGCGCCTGGACGGTCTCGGCCGGATACCGGGGCAGGGCAATGGCGAGCAGCCAGCGGCCGCCGGCCTCACTCACGTGCAGCAGCGCGTCGAACACGACACTGCCACCGAAGGTGAGGCAGCGCACGTCCGGGTGGATGCGGCGGGCGGCATACGCGAAGTACTGGGCCAGCGGGGCCGAGATGCGGTGGCCGAGCACGGCCAGCGGCGTCGACGCGGCCAGGTCCCGGCCCAGTTCGGTGACGGCCCGGGGATCGGCCAGCCCATCGTGCAGCGCGCGCAGGTGGGCGATCTCCGCGGCCACCGCCGCCTGCATCTCATTGGCACCGGCGGCCGGGGGGCCGCTGGGCACGGACGGGCCCGGACCGGCCCGGCGGCACGGGCCCGAGCGCGATCATGCGCAGTGCCTCCCGGAGCGCCGGATAGCCGGAAAAGCCGAGCGCGGAGGCGAAGCGCGTGACCGACGGCTGGCTGACGCCCGCGCGCTGGGCCAGGGCGACGCTGGACAGGAAGGCGGAGTCCGGCATGTGGTCGAGGAGGTACTGCGCGATACGCCGTTGCGCGGGAGACAGGCGGCGCCCGCCGAGGAGCGTAAGCAATGCGCCGGCCGGGACGCTCTCGCCGGTGCGGCCCTCCATCGTCCCTCGCTCGCTGGCCGACGTGTACAGATTCATTCACATCGTAAGTTCTCGCATGGATTCATGCCAGACCTGGAGGACGAGGCGCCCCAGCGTCCGCATCCGTGTTACCACTACTCGATGGTAAGGTTCGCAGCCTAGGGCCCCAGGTGCGCAGGCAGAGCGGACGAGGATGGTGAACCGCGTGACCATCATGAGCCGCCCGCTCCGCGTGGCGCTGCTGTCCTACCGGAGCAAGGCGCACTGCGGCGGCCAGGGCGTGTACGTCCGCCACCTGAGCAGGGAACTCGCCGCGCTCGGCCACACCGTCGAGGTGCTGTCCGGTCAGCCGTACCCCGAACTGGAGCCCGGGCCGGTACTGCGCGAGGTGCCCAGCCTGGACCTGTACCGGGACGAGGACCCGTTCCGCACCCCGGCCCGGCACGAATACCGGGACTGGATCGACGTGCTGGAGACCGCCTCCATGTGGACCGGGACGTTCCCCGAGCCGCTCACCTTCAGCCTCCGCGCGCTGCGCGAACTGCGCGCGCGGCGCGGCGACTTCGACGTGGTGCACGACAACCAGGGACTCGGCTACGGGCTGCTCGGGGTGCACCGGCTCGGGCTGCCGCTGGTCACCAGCATCCACCACCCGATCAGCGTGGACCGGCGGATCGAGCTGTCGGCCAGCCACGGGCTGACCCGGCTGTCCAAGCGCCGCTGGTACAGCTTCGTGAAGATGCAGGCCCGGGTCGCGCGCCGGGTGGCCCGGACCGGCCCGGTCATCACCGTGTCCGAATCCTCGCGCCGCGACATCTACCGGGACTTCCGGCTGCCCCCGGGCAGCGTGGACATCATCCCGCTCGGCGTCGACACGCGCGTCTTCCACCCGCACGAAACCGCGCGCGTGCCCGGCCGGATCGTCACCGTGGCCAGCGCCGACTCCCCGGTCAAGGGAGTCGCCGTCCTGCTGCGGGCGGTGGCCAAGCTCGCCACCGAGCGGGACGTGCAGCTGACCGTGGTCGGAAAGGCGGCCGAGCGCGGCGAGACCGCGCGGCTGGTGGCCGACCTGTCGCTGCACGACCGGGTGCGCTTCACCCCGGGCCTGCCCGAGGCCGAGCTCGCCACGCTGCTCGCGAGCGCGGAGATCGCGGTCGTGCCGTCCCTGTACGAGGGGTTCTCCCTCCCGGCAGTCGAGCACATGGCCTCGGGGACGCCGCTGGTGGCCAGCCGCGCGGGCGCGCTGCCGGAGGTCACCGGCGACGCCGCGGAACTGGTGACGCCGGGCGACGCGGAGGAACTGGCCGCGGCGCTGCGGCGGCTGCACGACTCGCCCCGCGAGCGCGACCGGCTATCCCGGCTGGCCTGGCAGCGTGTCCAGGCCCAGTTCGCCTGGCCCGCCGTGGCCCAGGCCACCGTCGGCTGCTACGCGACCGCGATCACCGCCCACCGGGCCCGGGAGCACTGACGGGCGCGTTGAGGTACAGCGTCACAACCCACAGCGTCACATCCGCAGCGTCATGACACACAGCGTCACATCCACTGGGCCGGGAGGAACGAACTGTGCTGACCGTCGATTACCGCCGGCTCCGGCTCAGCCGGGGGGATCGCGTCCTCGACGTGGGGTGCGGGGCCGGACGGCACACGTTCGAGGCGTACCGGCGCGGCGCGGTCGTGGTCGCCTTCGACCTGGCCCCGGGGGAACTGCGGGACGTCGGCGGCATGTGCGGGGCGATGCGCGCCGAGGGGCAGGCACCCGCCGGGGCGGGCAGCGCGGCGGTGGCGGGGGACGCCCGGGCCATGCCGTTCGCGGACGGAACCTTCGACCGGGTCATCGCGGCCGAGGTGCTCGAGCACATCGGCGACGACCAGCGGGCCATGAACGAGGTGGCGCGGGTCCTGAAGCCCGGCGGCATCGTCGCCGTGACCGTCCCGGCGTGGCTCCCCGAGCGGATCTGCTGGGGCCTGTCGCGGGAGTACCACGAGGTGCCGGGCGGTCACGTGCGTATCTACACGCGCCTGGAACTGGAGGCCAAGCTGCGGCGGGCCGGCTTCGAGATCACCGGCCATCACCACGCGCACGGACTGCACGCGCCCTACTGGTGGCTGAAATGCGCGGTCGGCGTGGGCAACGACGGTCACCCGCTGGCGCGGGCCTACCACCGCATGCTGGTCTGGGACATCATGCGGCCCGGCGGCGACGCGGCTCGCCGAACGAGCACTCAACCCGCTCATCGGCAAGAGCGTGGTCGTCTACGCGACCCGGCAGCACGAACCCAGGGTGGCGCCGGCCACGGCGGCAGGAGCGGAAGGCGTCACGGGGCAGAAGACGCATGCGGCCGCCTGAGCCGGGCGCACGCGCCGGCGTCCCGGCCGTTCCCGGGGTGCTCGGCGCCGACGGCATCCTGGCCACGGCGCGCAGCATCGAACGGGCGCAGGAGCCGTCCGGCGCGGTGCGCTGGCCCGACGGCCACGTCGACGTGTGGGACCACGTTGAGTGCGCGATGGCGCTGAGCGCCGCCGGGCTCGCCACCCCGGCCCGGCGGGCCTACGACTGGCTGCGGGGTGCCCAGCGCGCCGACGGTTCGTGGCCGCGGAAGTTCGTGGCCGGCGAGGTGGCCGACCCGGCGGCGGAAAGCAACCACGCCGCCTACGCGGCGGTCGGCGTCTGGCATGAGCTGCAGGTCAGCCGGGACGACGCGTTCGCGGCGGCGATGTGGCCCACAGTCCGGCGCGCGATCGACTGGGTGCTCGGGATGCAGGCGCCCGGCGGGGAGGTCGCCTGGGAGCGTGACGCACACGGGGCAGCGGCCGACTTCGCGCTGCTGACCGGGTGCTCGAGCATTCACCAGGGCCTGCGGTGCGCCGTCGCGCTGGCGGACTACCTGGGCGAACCGCAGCCGGACTGGGAACTGGCCGCCGATCAGCTCGCGCACGCGATCGCCTGCCATCCGGAGTCCTTCGCGGACAAGCGCCGCTTCTCCATGGACTGGTACTACCCGGTGCTGGGCGGGGTGGTGCGCGGCGCGGCCGCGGCGGAACGGCTGGCCGCGGGCTGGGAGACCTTCGTCGTACCCGGCCTGGGGGTCCGCTGCGTCAGCGACCACCCGTGGGTCACCGGCGCGGAAAGCTGCGAGCTGGTGCTGGCCCTGGACGCGGTGGGCGAGGACGCCGCCGCGGCCGCGCTGTTCGCGGACGTCCAGCACCTGCGGGACGACAGCGGCGCCTACTGGACCGGGTGGCAGTTCGCCAGCCGGCAGCACTACCCCGCCGAACGGAGCGCCTGGACCGCCGCGGCCGTGATCCTCGCCGCGGACGCGCTGTCGGGTACTACCGGCGGCGCGGGAGTCTTCACCGAACCCTGCGCCGGGAGCGCCACGGCCCGGGCCACGGATTCCGCCGGGGTGCGGCTGCGCCGTTGGCTCACCGGGGGAAACGGCGGGCGGATCAGCCGGTGACCGGGCCGGTGCGCTCGAGCACCCGTAGCGATCCCACCGCCCGGACCTCGGTGAACGCGCCCGAATCCAGTGCGCTCCGGTAGATCCGGTATGGCGCCTGGCCGCCGTCTGCGGGATCGGGGAACACGTCGTGGATGGCGAGCGCTCCCCCGGCCGTGACCCATGGCGACCATCCCGCGTAGTCGGCGGCGGCCGCCTCGTCGGTATGGCCGCCGTCGATGAACAGCAGGCCCAGCGGCGTCCGCCACAGCTTGGCGACGTCGGCGGACCGGCCCACGATGGCGATTATGTAGTCCTCGAGGCCAGCCGCCGCGATCGCCGCGCGGAAGAAGGGCAGGGTGTCGATCCGCCCGGTGCGCGGCTCCACCAGCTGAGTGTCGTGGTACTCCCAGCCCGCCTGGTGCTCTTCGGAGCCACGATGGTGATCGACAGTAATGACCATCTGCCCGCAGGCCCGCGCCGCCGCCGCCAGGTAGATCGTCGACTTGCCGCAGTACGTGCCGATCTCCAGCACCGGGCCGACCGGGGCATACTCGGCGGCGGTCTCGTGCAGGGCCAGACCCTCGCCGGGCGGCATGAATCCCCGGGCGGCCTCGGCGGCCTTGACCAGTTCAGCGTCCATCCTGCGGATGCCTCCTTAGCGAGCCTCGGCGGACGTCGTCAGCGGTGCAGGGCGGTGAGCCGCGCCAGCGCCTCCTTGAGTACCTCGGGCCGCTTGCAGAAGGTAAACCGTACCTGGGTGCGGCCCGCGTCGCGATCGTCGTAGAACACGGCGCTCGGGATGGCTACGACCCCGGCCCGTTCCGGCAGCCGGGCACAGAACTCGATCCCGTCCGTCTCGCCCAGCGGGCGGATGTCGGTGGTGACGAAGTAGGTCCCGTCCGAGGGGTACACCTCAAAACCGAGCCCGGCCAGGCCGCCGCTGAGCAGGTCACGCTTCATCCGCAGGTCATCGCGCAGGGCGGTGAAGTAGGTATCTGGCTGGCCGAGCGCCTCGGCCACCGCGTACTGGAACGGGCCGCCGCTGACGTAGGTGAGGAACTGCTTGGCCGCCCGGACCGCGGCCACCAGCTCCGGGCGGGCGGTGACCCACCCGATCTTCCAGCCGGTGAACGAGAACGTCTTCCCGGCCGAGCTGATCGACACGGTGCGGTCGGGCATGCCGGGCAGCGACGCGATGGGGATGTGCTCGCCGGTGTAGACGAGATGCTCGTACACCTCGTCGGTGATGACCAGCAGGTCGTGCTCGACGGCAATGCGCGCGATGGCGGTGATCTCGTCCCGGGTGAACACCGCCCCGGTGGGGTTGTGCGGCGAGTTCAGCAGGATGGCCCGGGTCCGCGGGGTGACCGTGGCCCGCAGCGCCGCGACGTCCGGCCGGAACCCGGGCGGCCGCAGCGTGACCGGTACCCGGACCCCGCCGGCCATCGCGATCGACGCCGCGTAGGAGTCGTAGTACGGCTCGAACGCGATGACCTCGTCCCCGGGCTCGACGAGCCCCAGCATCGCCGCGGCGATCGCTTCGGTCGCGCCCGCGGTGACGAGCACCTCGGTGTCCGGGTCGTAGTCCAGGCCGTAGAAGCGGCTCTGGTGGATCGCGATCGCCCGCCGCAGCTCCGGGATGCCCGGGCCGGGCGGATACTGGTTGCCCCGGCCCTCGAGCACGGCGCGCGCGGCCGCCTCGGCGACCGCGCGGGGGCCGTCCGTGTCAGGGAAACCCTGCCCCAGGTTGACGGACCCGGTCGCGACGGCCAGCGCGGACATCTCGGCGAAGATCGTGGTGCCCATGCCGGTGAGACGGCGGGTCAGCAAAGGTCGGTGCACGCTCACCATGACATCACGTCCGCCGGGCCCGCGGGCCCCGGCACAGTTCAGGCTGTGTGGCTCAGGCTGTGTGGCTCAGGCTGTGTGGCTCAGGCTGCGCGGCTTAGGCTGGTGGCATGCGCGTCGCCTTGGCCCAGATTCCGGTCAGCTCCCAGCCAGCGGTCAACCTTGAGCGGGTCCGCACCGCGCTATCCGAAGCGGCGGAACGCGGCGCGGACCTCGCCGTGTTCCCTGAGGCGACACAGATCCGCTTCGGCTGCGACCCACGGCCGGTGGCGGCCCCGCCGGACGGCCCGTTCGGCTCGGCCCTGGCCGCGGCCGCCCGTGAGGAGGGGATAGCGCTCGTGGCCGGGATCTTCGAGCTGGCCCCGGACGGACGGGTGTTCAACACGGCGGTCGCGTTCGACCACTCGGGCGAGCTGGTGGCCGCCTACCGCAAGCTGCACCTGTTCGACGCGCTCGGCCAGCGCGAATCGGATCTGGTCGCGCCGGGCGCCGAGCCGGTGCTGGCCAAGCTGGCCGGGCTCACGGCCGGCCTTCAGATCTGCTACGACTTGCGGTTTCCCGAGCTGACCCGGCTGCTGGCGGCGCGCGGCGCCGACCTCATCGTGCTGCCCGCGGCGTGGGGCGCCGGGCTGTTCAAGGAAGACCACTGGATCACGCTGGCCCGCGCCCGGGCCATCGAGAACACGGTATGGGTGGCCGCGGCCGGGCAGGTGCCCGATCCGGACGAGCCGCCGACCAGGGCCCCGACCGGGATCGGCCGCAGCGTGCTGATCGACCCGCTGGGGACCGTCCGGCTGGATCTGGGGCCGTACCCGGGAGTGGCCGTGGCCGACGTGGATACCGCCTTCACGGCGCAGGTCCGGGCGGCCTTGCCCAGCCTGGAGCACCGCCGGCCCGACGTCCTCGGCGGCGCCTGACCGTAACGGGAGGAGGATCGCGGACGCGATGGCGCCCGGTTCGGCTCCGGCCCGGGCGGCTGGCTGGCCCTCCGGCGTCCAGATGGCCGAACGGCCCGCGGTTCGCGTGTAACCGCCGCCGGTGGGGCCGGCGGAGCTGGCGACCGCGACCCAGGTCTGCTCCGCCTCGGCGTCGCCGAGCCATATCTTGCGGTAGGCGACGGTGATACCGTCTCCGCCCGCGGCCAGCATCGCGATGAAGACCTGGCCATCCGGCCCGGCTACCGGGGCGCCCGCCAGCGCCAGCGCCCCGGTTGCGGCGCAGGCGCTGACCACTGGGGCCAGCCGTTCCTCCCCCGGGCTGACGGGCGAGGCGTCCAGCTCGTATCCGTCAGCGACAGCTCGGGGAAGATCACCAGCCGGGCGCCCGCGGCCCGGACCGCGGCCGCGTGCGCGGCGGCGTTCGCGGCTACGTCATACCGCGCACACGCCGGCTGCGCGACGGCGACGGTCAGCGGCGCACGCACGCGCCCGCCCTAGTTGCGGATCGGGGAACGCCAGATGGTGGGGGTTTCGCTGGCGGGTGTGGCGTTGAAGCCGACCCCGGTCAGGGTGCTGCCGGAGACGGTGAGCGCGGTGATCTGCTGAATGGCCTGGCCCCCGAGGCCGGTCACCGACGGGGAGTTCGTCTTCCAGTTGAGCCCGTCGGTGGCCGTCCAGATCACGACGTCCTGATGCCCATCGGCGCCGACCGTCCCGGTCGCGGTGAACCCGGCCCCGGTCGCGGCGACCGCGTTCGACGGCGGCGGCTCCGCCGGGAGACGGCAGCAGGGATTCCGTCCAGGTGGCACCCCCATTGACGGACAGCGCGGTGAACGGCGCCGTCTGCCCGCCCGAGGTGGCCGACATGCCGACGGCCACGATCCGGCGCCCGTTGATGGTGAGCTGCTGCAGCTGAGCCCGGACCGAGTTCATGGGCAGCGCGAGGGTGACCGCCCGCCAGGTCCGGCCGTTGGCCGAGATCCAGGCGCCGGGGTGGGTGCCGGCCGACCCGACGGCGACGAAGCCGCTCGCATTGGCGGTGGCGGCCAGCATCTGCCGGGAGGCGCCGGGGCCGTCCAGCGCGCCGGCGGACGCGTCCATGCCGCGCTGCCAGCCGGTCAGGCCGGCGGACCACCAGGCGGCGGCGACCGTCCGGCCCGCGACGGCCTGGCGGCCGACGATGACGTACCCGCCCTGGCCCGCCGCGACGGCGACCGTGAAGACGCCCGCGCCGACGAAGGCGGGCTCGGTATCGGCGGACTGCCAGACCTGGCCACCGGCCGACGTGACTACGACCGGGTGCTGCGCCGCCGCCGACTGCACACCGCCGGCCGCGACCCATCCGGCGGCGCCGTGCACCACGCCGGACAGCTCCTGGAGCCCGGGCCGGTTCAGCGCGGACGCCGGCGCGCCCGCCCCCCGCGACCAGGTGGTACCCGCGTTCGCGGAGAACCACGTCGCCGGGAAGCCGTTCGCACTGCCGATCGCGACCTGGCTGCTGCCGTCGGCGGCGATGCTGTTGACGGCGACCTCGGGCTCGAGGGCGCCGGGGATGCCCGCGAAGCTGACCGGGGTGAGCCGCCCGGCGTTGTCGACGGTCAGCGTGGGCTGCCGGCCCAGCGGCCCGGCGGCTGAGGCGCCCGCCGCCACGACCGCGCCGCTCGTGGTCACGGTCACTCCCGAAACGGTCCCCACGGTCGCGCTGGCCAGCGAGCCATCCGCCCGCCAGGCTGTGCCGTCGGCGCTGGTGAAGGCGAGGACGTTGGCACCGCTGCTGCCCGCGATCACCGCGCCTGCCGGGCCGCCGTCCACGCTGGTGACCGTCAGGGCCGCGCCGCCCAGGCCGGTGACGGTGGCGGTGAACCTCCAGGCCGTCCCGTCGGCGGAGGTGAACACGACGGCGCCGGCCGGCCGGGCCGGACGGCCACGAACCCGTGCGCGGTCGCCGCAACGACGGTACTGGCCGCCGTCGCTCCGTTGCTGGCCGGCACGGTCACCGCCGACCAGGTCGTGCCGCCGTTGGTGCTGCGCCACACGCCGGCCACCTCGCGGCGGCCAGCACCGGCGCCGTTCGTGGTGACGGTGCCGGAAATGACGATGGCGGCGCCGTTCACGGCCGCGGAGGTGAGCGCACCCGCCGTCCCGCCGGCGGCCGTCAGGCGAAGCTGAGCCGCCCCGAGCCGGTGCCAGGTGACACCGTTGGCGGACGTCCAGATGACCGGGCTCGCCGCCACGGGGTTACCGGGCGGCACGTTCGCGCCGGCGGCCAGGAAGCCGGTGGCCGTCCGGCGCAGCACGTTCACCTGGTCACCGCGCTGCATGGGCGCGATGCCCTGGGTCGACGCGAGCGTCCACGCCACGCCGTCGTGGCTGGTCCAGACGGCGCTGGGCCCCAGGGCGGCCCACTGGCCCTGGCCGCCCGCGACCAGCGTCGCCGAGTGCCCGGGCGCGGGATTGCCGCCCCCGGCGGCCTGCTCGGTGCCGAGCTTCCAGGTCTTGCCGTCGTCAGTGGATACGAAGAACTGGGCCCGGCTGATCCGCGCGCCGGCCTGGGAGCCGACCGCGACCACCTGCGAGCCGGAACTGGCCACGCGAGCGAGGGACTGGTTGATGCCGCGTGCCTGCTCGGCGGGGATGGTGCTGAACAGGGCGTTAGCCGCCGTGGCGGGCGGGAAGCCAACGGAGAGGTTCGCCGGCGCGGGCCCGGCGCCGCCGCTGCTGCCGCCGAACGTCGCGACGACCGCGACTCCCACCGCAACCATCGACACCATGGGCAGCGCCGCGCGGAGGGCCCAGCGCTTGACGCCGGCCGCGGACAGCGGCGGCGGCAGCGACGGGCCCTGACCCGCGGTGTCCGCCCCGGCCCGGCTCGGGGTCACCAGGGCGCGAAGCCAGGCCCCGCGGCTCCGCGCGGGCGCGTCGCGCTCGCCGGGCCAGTCCCGGTCGGACGGGCCACCGTCAGATTGGCCACCGTCAGATTGGCGGCCGTGCCGGTCACCGGCTCCGGCCGGAAGTGCCAGCAGCGGCCGCCGCCGCGGCTGGCCGGCGGTCCCGGTCCGCGGCCGCCCGGTACCAGGAAACTCAAACCCGGGGGGCCCAGAGCCGGGGGGGCCGGTCGGCGGGGTCAGCGGCGGAGCGTACGTGTACCCGGCGGACGTCCCGTAGCGGGCGGGGCCGTCATAGTCCGGGCGGCCGGCGCCCGCTTGGCGGGGGGGCGAGCAGATCGTCCTGGCCGGGCGGGGCGGCGTTGCGCGCGTACCCGAATTCGTAGCCCGGGCCGCCAGTGGCCAGGGCGGCGGGCTGGACGGGCTCGGCGGGCTGGACCGGCTCCGGGCCGGGCTGGTAGCCGAACTCGTAGCCGGGCCCGCCCAGCGCGTACGCGGCACCCGCGCCGTAGGTCTGGCCGGGCACGTAGGGTCCACCCGGGCTGTAGCCGCCCGGAGCATATGAGGTGTCGTCGTCCGGGCCGCCGGCATCCCGGAACTCTGCGGTATCCCGGAACCCGCCGTCATCCCGGAACCGCTGTCATCCCGAAACGCGCTGTCATCCCGAACGCGCTGTCATCCCGGACCCCGGGACATACCGGAACTCGGGGGCGTCGGCGGGCGCCGCCTCCAGCGCGTACGGAGCACGTGGCGCGGGCGGGCCGCTGCGCGGGGGTGGATACGGGGCGTCGCCATACGGGGCTCCAGGGCCCGGAGCGTAGGGACCGGGCGCAGTGAGGGGCCCGGCGCATAGGGGCCCTGGCCGCGTAGGGATAGCTGGTCTCCGGCCCGGTGGGGTACGCGGGCGGGTTAAGGGACTCCGGCTCGTACCGCGCCGGAGCCGGCTCGGGCTCGTAGGGATAGGCCCGCAGCGGGGGAACGGAGTGCGCACCGTCCGGCTCGTAGGGGTAGGCCGGATACGGGGCCCCGGGCCCATACGGGAACGGGGGCGATAAGGGGCCCCCGGCGCCGGCGGATAGGCAGACGGCGGCCCGTACGGGTACGCCCCCGGTGGCTCGTACGGGTCCGCACTGTCCGGCTCGTAGGCGTAGGCACCGGGCGGCGGGACA
>CAVUNW010000032.1:0-15862 GCA_963742865.1 uncultured Actinomycetes bacterium | reverse complement strand
GTCCGGCTTCTGAGTGCTGCGTTCTCTCCGTGGGATGGAGCCAGGCATCACGAGATGGGCAGCGATGTGCCGGCTGATCAGCGCCGCCTGGAGGAGGAATGGGCAGCACAGTACCTTCCTCCCTTCCCCTCGGGATTGATTGCTTCACTGCATCGACTTGTGCAATTGTCGTCACGACTCACTGCACCGACTCTTGCCATCGTGGTGACGATCGTTAAAGGAGGCATGGCTATGAGCGCACCTGGCGCGAGTATCCCGATCGGGGTGTACCGCGGGCGCGGGTGCGGAATCTCCGCGATCGGCGTCTACGAGAGCTTTATCGGCCGTCAAGTGCAGAAGGTGGCGGACTTCATGGCCGAGCAGCCCACCTCGTGGGCGCAGTTTGAGAACGGGAACCTGACCAGCACAGCCGACGTGAGCGTGTGGCAGGGCGTGCTCGGGCAGCGGCAGCTGACGCTCGGCGTGCCCGCGTGCTGCGGGGCGTCGGCTGGCAGTGGCGGCAAGACATGGGCCGACGAGGCGAACGGCGTCAATGACGCGCACTGGAAAGCGCTCGGCAACCGCCTGATCGCCCTCGGGCTGGGCGGCGCGCTGCTGCGCATCGGCCGCGAGTTCAACGGCAACTGGTACCCGTGGCAAGTCGCAGAAGGCGGTCAGGCGTCGTACATCGCCGGGTACAGCCACGTCGTTACCGTATTGCGCGGACTGCCCGGCGCGGCGTTCCGGTTCTGCTGGAGCCCTACCCTCGGTGTCGGCAATCTGACGGCCAAGGGCACCGAGAGCTGTTACCCCGGTGATGGGTATGTCGATGAGATCGGCGTCGATGTCTACGACTGGACGCAGAAGAACAGCGCCGGGGCGCAGATCTACCCCGGGAACGCCGCGGGCACGACCACCGCGCAGCAGCAGCAGGTGCTCGACATCATGCTGACGCAGTGGGACTCGCTGCGCGGCTGGTATTCGTTCGCGCTCAGCCATGGCAAGCCCCTGTCGTTCCCCGAGTGGGCGCTGGTGCTGTGGAAGACCGGCAGCATGTATCTCGGCGGTGGCGACAACGCGGTGTTCGTCCGCGCCATGGCCGATTTCATCTGCGGGTGCTCGCTGTTCGGCTGGCACGCGATGTGGGAGGACCCGTGGGGCGCCGGTGTCTGCGACCCCGACACCAAGCCCGGCCGCCCGATCCCGGCGCCGATGAGCCGGGCCGCGTTCCTGGAGGCCTTCGGCTCATGATCCAGCAGCCGCGCTGACCAGGCAGCCACAGCCGGGCGGCCCTGCCGCGCGGCGCCCTCGCACCGGCGCCGTGAAAGGGATGTACCACGGCGGCCACCAGTACCGCTGAGCATCCGCAACCCCGTGCCGCGCCGGGCACATCGGCATCGATCCCGAGATCAAGGAATGGGCTCGGTTATAAGACCTCCTGGCGGCTCTAGGCCCTTCGGCCCTACTCCGAGCCTGCACCCGCTGAGAACGTTTGGGGCATGAGAGGTCCTGTTCAGAACGCCTTGCGCTTGTTCACCCGAGTCATGCGGCCGCTCGCTTTGAGGTCAGCCGGCAAGGAAGGATCCAACACGTCGGTCGTCCGCCATGTCGGGCGACGATCGGGCCGGACATACGAGACACCTGTCATCGCGGTCCAGCATGATGACAGCTTCTTGATCGCCCTCCCGTATGGGAAGCGCACCGATTGGCTGAAGAACGTCCTCGACAAAGGGTCGGCGACCATTGTGACCAATGGTCACACGTACGAGGTCGACCGGCCCGAGGTAACCCCAATGGCGGAGGCAACCGCCTACTTCCGGCCAAGGGAGCAGCGCATGCACCGGCAGTTCCGCGTGGACACTGCACTCCAGGTCCGTCAGCGGCTGGAAGCTCACCGATAGCAGAGCCGGCCGGATGATGCCCAGCGAGGGAGCGTGGCCGAGCTATGGTGCGGCAGGCGCGCGGTGAAGGCGATCGTCCAGCACGAGTACGGCGCGCCGCGGGATGTCCTGCGGCTGGCCGAGGTGGAGATGCCGACCGTCGGTGCGGAGGACGTGCTGGTGTCGGTGCGGGCTAGTTCTGCCAACCCGTGGGACTGGCATTTCATCCGCGGCGAGCCGGTCCTGCTGCGCCCTGCGGGGCTGGGGGGTGTGCGCAAGCCGAAGTTCGCGGTCCCGGGCGGGGACCTGGCCGGGATAGTGGAGCGGGCCGGCAGTAGTGTCGCGGCGTTCAGGCCTGGTGACGAGGTGTACGGTTTCGCCCACGGCGCCTTCGCCGAATACATCGCCGTGCACCAGGGCAGCCTGGCGCCCAAGCCGGGCAATCTCACCTTCGAGCAGGCCGCGGCCGTGCCACTGGCCGCGGTGACCGCGTTGCAGTGCCTGCGCGCGGGAGGGATCCAGCCGGGCCAGCAGGTCCTGATCATCGGCGCCTCGGGCGGGGTGGGGACCTTCGCGGTGCAGATCGCCAAACACCTGGGAGCCCAGGTGAGCGGCGTGTGCAGTACCGGCCACGTGGATCTGGTGCGCCGTCTGGGCGCCGGGCAGGTCATCGACTACACCAGGCAGGACTTCACCACCGGTGCCGCCCGCTACGACCTGGCCCTCCAGCTGGGCGGGACATATTCTCCGGCAGCGATCAGGAAGGTGCTCACACCGCATGGAACACTCGTCCAGTCCTTCGGCGACGGCAACCGCTGGCTCGGCCCCGTAGCCAACCTCATCAAGGCTGTGGCCCTCAACGCGCTGGTCGGCCAGACCCTGAAGTCATTCACGGCCAAGGTCACCGCCCACGCCCTCACCGAGGTCGGCGATCTCATCGAGTCCGGCCGTATCACTCCGGTGATCGACCGGACCTACCCACTGACCGAAGCGGCAGCCGCGGTGTGGCTGGTCGAGGAAGGAAGCCCCGCGGGCAAGGTCATGGTGGTGGTTGAACCACCCTCGCCGAAGCTGCCACCCCACTGACCCCACAGACCCCTTGCGAGTGCTCGGCCGGCGTACTGACTTGCCGCCAGCCCTGGTCCTGTGCCGGGCACTGAGCAGATCCTGAGCTCGATAGTGGCTCACTGAAACTCGCGTGGGGCAGCGCATACCCGCCAGCATGCCCCGACACGCCGGGCCCTCTTCACGAGCAATACCAGTCGCCGTGCGCACAATGAGGAAATGTTGGCCCGATCAGGGTGGTCCAGCACCAGCATGGGGAGAGCAGTTGATCAAGACAACCAGGCCCGGCCGTGGCGGCACCGTCCGCATCACCTTCGCACTGCCCGCCGATGAGCCTTGCGGGGCCGTGTCGGTGGTGGGTGATTTCAACGACTGGAATCCCTTCGCCCACCCGCTGCGGCGGCGGGCGAACGGCACCCGCAGCGCCGCGGTGACCGTCCCGGCCGGCAGTATGCCGCGCTTCCGTTACCTCGCCGAGGGCGGGATCTGGTTCGACGACGAAACCGCCCCCGCCTGGGACGGCCAGGACGCCACCATCGCGGTCTGACTCTGGCCACCCCGCTGGTGGGCGGCAAGAAGGTCGTGTTCGCCTACCCCCGGGCCCGGCCAGACGGCGGACCCGCCGTCGGCACGCTCGGTGCGGATCCTGGCCATGGGAACGCCTTGACCAGCGCAAACAGGCCTGTCGTTGAGGATGTGTTATGTCAGGGCTTGGGGATGAGCTGCGCAGCTGCCCGGTCTTTCGTCCCCGCCCGGTCAGCAGGTGACGGTAGGAGGCGCCCACGCCAGTTGCTAGGTTCAGGCCTGCTGCGCGGCGGCTTCGGCCCGTCGTTTGATCCCGCCTAGCAGGTTCCGGGCGGTGATGGCCTCGCCCCAGATCAGCACGACCGGGACAACATAGGCCCGGAAGGCCCGGGGCGCGCAGCGCAGCCGCATGCGGCGGATCAGCCGGGTGGTCCCGGGCCGCGGCTCGGTCAGCAGGAAGCTGTCGCTGATCTGGCCGGATATGCCCAGACGGGGGTCGTCGCGGAGGCGGGCGGCCAGCAGGTACCGCAGGTGGGTGTCGGTGAACAAGACGAGGGATCTGCCTGGTTCGGCTTGCCGGACGACGTAGTAGGCGGTCCCGGGCGGCCCGTCGGCGATGATGTCGCCCACGTGCGGGTTCTGCCAGGCGGCGACGATCCGGTCGGCGGCGGCGACGTGATAGCCGACGGTGGCCTTGCCGGGCTGCTGGCGGGACAGGCGCCGGTAATACCAGTCCACGCACCGGTCCCACAACTTGGAGTCCGAATAGAAGCCGGCCCGTCCCTGGCCGGTCTGCACCAGCCAGGGCCACACCTGATCCGGCGGCGCGCCGATCGTCACGGCGTGGGTGGTCTGCATCATGGGGGCGGGCACGAGATCATCTCCCGGAAGCGGCATCGCCCGTTCCGCTTCGGTGGCGTTCCAGGGCACCCGTGCGGGCTGGCGGGGTCGGCCGCCGGGCCCCTCAGCAAGTCCCGCCCTGACCGCCCTGCCGTGGCGGGAGCGGCGTGGTGATCGCTGCAGGGAGCGGCCCTGGGACGGCTGCTGGGAGAGGCGGCCGGCGAGCGAAGCCAGGCCCGCGGCGGCCTGGGGGCCGGTCATGGGCCGGCCGTGGCCGCACGCCAGCACATTGGGGCGGAGTCTGGCGAGCGCGGCGACCGACTGTTTGGCCGCTGGCCAGTTCCAGGTGGAGATGTACGGCGGCCCGGCGACCCGGCGCTGGCGGGCTAGCAGGCCGGGCACCGAGTTGAGGTCCACGGTCAGCACAGCGTCGCCGGTGATCAGCACCCGGTCTTTGCCGCGGAAGAACGCCACGTGGCCCGGCGTGTGGCCGGGCGTGGGCACCGCCTGCCAGTCCGGCAGGCCCGGCACGCCAGCCGCCGGGTCAAACCCCCGGGCGGTGCCCTGCAGGCTGCTGCGTGCCAGGCTCGCCTCCACCTTGCGGCGCGGCAGCAGGGCCAGCAGCGGGACGATGAGCCAGCGGTCCAGCGGGTTGCCGTATTCCGGCAGGTAGCCGCCGGGAGCCAGGACCAGCTCGTCGGGGTGGACACTGACCGGCAGCCCCCATATCCGGGCCAACTCCAGCGCCGAGCCGGAATGATCGGGATGGATGTGGGTCAGCACGATCGCGGCGGGACGGGCGCCCGGCCCGAACAGCGACTCCGCAGCCGCCTTGATCAGCTGCCCGCGGCGTGGCCACGCGGTGTCGATCAGCACCCAGCCCGGCCCGGACCGTACCAGGTACACGTTCGCCTCGGTCAGCCCGCGCCCCGTCGCCAGGCGGTACACACCCGGGGCGATCTCCTCCGGGCGGGCGGCCGCCTCGCCCGCGTACTCGATCCGGAACACTGGATAGTGCCCCACCACAGCCCGGATTTCTTCCAGCGGCACCTGCGGGCCGACGCCGAAGTAACAGCGGGCCTCGCGGGCCACCGCCCGCGAACCCGGCCGCCTGCCCCACCGCAGCAGGTAGGCGCGGATGACCGCAGCCCGCTGCGGCGGCGCCACCTCGGCCAGCCTGGCCGCCCGCCGCTGCCTGCCGCCGATCACCACCTGGCCGCCCGCGGCGCGCACGTTCCGCACCCAGTCCGATTCGCCAGCCAAGGCCACCACGTAGTGGCCGCCGTTGCACACGGCGCGGACCACGGTGGTGCGGCGGATCACCCCCGAGCGGCGGCCCGGGACCTCCAGAGTGATCACATCTTCCGGGGCCAGGCCCCACGACGTGACGGCCGGCCCGAGCCGCGGCTCAGCCACCGGTACAATCCAGGAGGCGGGCGGTAGGTGTCCCGGCTGCGCGCATAATAGACCGGCCGCAACAGCCCATCCGGCCAGCCCTGACCGGCGCGGACACCCCCGCTCTTGCACCCGGGCGGCCAGCGGTCAGGGACGCGCGCAGCACCACCGGCGTCATCTGTGGCCGTGTCATCCGGTTGGTCAGCCATCCCAGCCCCCAGGTCCGGCTCCATGGTCCAGCCAGAAAATGCACGCAACCAGAGGCGAAGGGCCCACCGCCACTGGCGCAGGGAGCCGGCTCCTGCCCGGCCGGCCAAACCCTTCCCGCCCGCGATGGCACCTCGGGCCTGGGCCAAACTGGGATGGGCGATGGGTGAGCCCAGAAAGCCTGGTGCGGTATCGAGTCCTGCTCTGCAGATCACAGGAAAGGCCAGGCGACCCGGGCCAGCATCGCCATCTTGGCCCGCTCTTGCCGTGTGAGTGTTGACTGCCCGGCCGGGCGGCGGGCAGCATCAGGCCATGCCCGGATGCGCCCAGCAGTAGCCGCGATGACGATGGAGTTGATCCGCACCCCAGGCGGGCAGATGCCCGCGTATGTGGCTATGCCTCCCGCCGGCGGCCCGTGGCCGGGGGTGGTGGTCATTCACGATTTCGGCGGCATGAGCCGCGACCTGCGCAACCAGGCCGACTGGCTGGCGGGCGAGGGGTACCTGGCCGCGGCGCCCGACCTGTACTACTGGGGAAGCCGCCTGCGCTGCCTCTGGACCATCATGCGCGAGATCGCCGCGGGCAAAGGCCGCACGTTCGACGACATCGACAGCGTCCGGGGCTGGCTGGCGCGCCAGGCCCAGTGCACCGGCAAGATCGGCGTGATCGGGTTCTGCATGGGCGGGGCCTACGCGGTGGCGCTGGCTCCCGGCCATGGCTACGCGGCCGCCAGCGTCAACTACGGCGGCTGCCCTAAAGACGCCGAGCTGGCCCTGGCCGGCGCCTGCCCGATCGTTGGCAGCTACGGCGGCAAGGACCGCTCGCCGATGGGCCGCACCGCCGCGCCCCGGCTGGAGAAAGCGCTCAGCGCGCTGGGGGTCGACCACGACGTCAAGGTGTATCCGGGCGCGGGCCACGGGTTCCTCAACGACCCCGACCCGGCCGACGCGACGCCGCTGCTGATCTTCCTGGCAAAGATCTCCGGGACCCGCTACCACGAGCCATCCGCCCGCGACGCACGCCGCCGCATCGCCGTCTTCTTCGGCCAGCACCTGAAGAACTGACCGCCCGGGCAGTGCGAGGGCGGGGGGCATCTGGCTGGGCACGTTGGCCTGCCGATCCGGGTGATCTGCGAATGGCATTCCCTGCATGCGGCCGACTTGCTGGTTTGCGGGGACAGCGCGGCCGGGCGTTCGCCTGGCCGCAGGACCGAAGTCCCTATCAAGGCCCGTGCCGCCGGTCGCCAGGCCGACAGCGAGGACGGGCTGGTCACGGGCCCGGCGTGAACAGGCAGCAATATGCCGCAGAGTGTCACCGGCCGTCCAGTCCAGGGGAAAGTACGTACATCTCGCCCGAGCCGAAGGGGCCAACGCCCCTGTCGGCTTCGCCTGCCGCAGCCAGACTGCTGGTAAGCGATGCCCTCTCATCCCGCAGCGGGCCGTGGCGGGTGAGGAAGTATTGCGCGGAGGCGACTGTGCGGATGGCACGTCGGATGAGTTCACGCGGGACCGGTCGCCGCGACCCGGCTCGCGTGCCTTCGGTCGCGCTCCGCAACCGGATACTCGCGCGATCCCGCCTGCCGGTCCTTATCGTGATGCTGGCAATCGGCTACGGGACGGTCGGGTACTGGCTGGTTGAAGGCAAGAGCCTGCTCGACGCGTTCTATGCAACCGTGCTCACACTGAGCACAGTCGGAGTCGAGGCGGGTCCGCCACCGGGTACCGGCGGAAAGGTCTTCACCGTCTCCCTGATCCTGTTCGGCGTCGTGGCGCTGTTCACCGCCATCGGCGTGGGAACCGAAGTCGTGGCCTCCGGAGAGCTCGGGAGGTGGTTGCGGATGAACCAGGTGACCAGAAGCATCGGCCATCTCAGCGGGCACTACGTGATCTGCGCCTACGGACGCGTCGGCCGGGCCGTGATGGAGGAGTTGCGGCGCCGCAATTACACGTCGGTGGTGATCGAATCCAAGCCGGAGCTGGAGCCGCTGCTGGAGCAACACGGCGTCCGGTGCATATCGGGCGACCCGACCGACGAGACCGTGCTCAGGCAGGCCGGCATCGAGCGCGCCCAGGGCTTGATCTGCGCGGTTGATTCCGACGCGGCCAACGTGTTCATCACCTTGACCGCCCGTGCGCTCAACCCGGATCTGCGGATAGTCGCCCGTGCCTCCGAGAGAGCCTCGATCGACAAGCTGATGCGAGCCGGCGCCGACGAGGTCATCTCGCCGTACGTGCTCACCGGGCGGCGCATGGCCGTCCTCGCGGTCCAGCCGTCCGTGCTGGAAGTGCTCGACCTGCTCAACCTCGGCTCGGACATCCGGCTCGAGGAGGTCGCCGTCCGGGCCGGAACTCACCTGGACAGCCTGACGATCGCCGAGGCCCGCGCACGCTACGCCGGGGTGGCCATCCTCGCGTTGAAAAAGCCGGGAAGCGAGGTCTCGGCGAACCCGAACCATGAGGTTCGCTTGGCGCCAGGGGACCTGATCGTCGTCCTGGGCCCGGCAGAGATCCTGAACCGCATGGCGGGCTGAGCGTGGGAAGGCACAGAAGCGGTGATTATGGCCAGGAGGACGGCCGCTCATCAAAGCAATTGCGATCGCACCGAGTCGGCGTTATACGGGTGATCCTGCCCTGTCCATAACATCCCGGCGCGGTCACCCGCCGTGGTGATGAGCTCGGGCGGTGAAAGAGTACGACGCCGGCATCGACGCAGCGGCTGCTGCGACGACACCGGCATCCGCATTGTTGCGGGGCGGCCAGGCGGCTTACTTGCTGTCTGCCTCGATCAGGCGCTCGGTGAGCTCGTCGACGGTGCCGGTCTTGGGCAGGTCCCGCGCAGCGAGCTGGTCGCTCAGCTCGGCCTTGGTCAGGCCCTCATAGCGCTCGCGGGCCTGGTCATGGGCCTGCCTGGCCTGCTCGCGCTCGGCCTTGCGGGCCTGGCGTGCGCGCTCCTGCTCGGCCTGCTCGGCCTTGTCGGCCTGCTCGCGGACGGCGTGCTCGGCCTTGGCGGCCTGCTCGTGCACGGCGTGGCCGACCGACGTGGGCATCTCGCGCACGACGTCAGCGGCCGACTCGGCCTGGTCACGGACCGCGCCGGTCAGCGTGCCCGCGGCCTCGATCCACTTGACGGCGAGGTAGCGGTTGATGTCCACCGTCCGCTGCACGAGGTCGAAGTAGCGTTCGACGGCCGGGATCAGGTCGATCTGCGGCAGCCGGGGAATAAGGCCGGTCAGGCCGTGTGCGCCCTGCGCCCAGAGGTCAGCGGTCTTGTCCGCCGCGTTGCGGGCCTGGCTGGCCGCATCGCTGTAGTGCCTGGTCATGCTGGTCATATGCAATTCCTTCATGGTGATCGGATGCAACTATGCTAACTATAGCAAGCAAGTGCGTACTTTAGCAAGCATTGGCGGTCCCGGGTGCACGGCGCTGATGCTCGCTCCCCGCTGCTGGGCCGCCGGTGTACGCCTTCCCCGTCGAGTGATCGACAAGCGGACAGGCGTGGAATTGCGTAATTTGGCGCCCCGTCTCCTCTTTCCTGCTATCGCATCGCGGCGATGACGCAGCCGCCGATCCCGGCCAGCACGATGCCGGCCAGCACCTTCCGCGCCTGGCGCGTGCCCGGTTCGGGAACGTGGAAAACCCAGACGCCTACGCTGGCGTTCACCAGGAGGCTGAGCTGGGCGATGGTGAAGCCCGTGCCGGTGCCCACCCGTGCCACCAGGGCGAGCAGGGCGAGGTTGCCAATGCCGAACAGGACACCGGCGCCGAGCTGCGCGCTCGTGGCGCGTACACCCAGCTTGACCGGCTCGCCAGCCGGGAGAGCCAAGGCGAGGGCAGCACCCAGGATTCCCAGAGCGAGCGGGAAATCGCTCACCTGGGCGGGAACCGCGGCCCACTGCGCCGGCACGAAGTAACTCCCCCACAGGACCCCCGCCCCGACTGCCCACAGCAGGCCGGCCTGCGCCGTGGCGGCACGCCGACCGGATTCAGCGGCCGCGCCTGGCCGCGGGGATGACGAACTGGGCTGCCCGGAGGGGCCGTCCCGGGAACCGGCGATCAGCAGTACCCCGGCCACAACGACCAGGAAGGCGACGCCCAGGACGGCAAACCGTGCTGTGGAGAAGCCGTCAAGCTCACCGAACAGCAAAGCGCCCCAGGCGAACGCGACAACGATGTTGAGCGGCGTCCATGTCCCGGCCGCTCGCGCGAGCCCGATCGTCTCCGACGCCTTGAACACGCAGTAGTTGCCCGCCGTCCACACCACGCCGCCAGCCAGCGGCAGCCAGAAGCCCCGCCAGCCGAACACCAGGTCGGCGCCGCCGGCCAGCAGAGCTATCCCGGCGAAGACGGCGTTGCCGACGGCCACGTAAAAGACCCGGGAGCGTCCTGGCGTCCCGGGCAGGAGCTGGGCCAGCGGAATCCAGGTGCCCAAAGCGGCCACCAGAACGAGCGCGAGCAGTACGGTCATGGCTTTGCCTGCTTCTTGGCCATGCCATCAGTCCTGGCCGCCGGGTAGCGCGCAGCGCCTGCGCCGTGTGCGTCCACTCCGGCAGTTTATCCTCGTTGAACGAGCATATACAAGCGAGTGCCCGTAGTCGGCTAACGCCGAAGTCGCTGGGCTCGGGCGGTGGTGCGGGCTAGGGGGATGGCGGCCAGGACGCCGACGAACAGGAGGAGGGCCAGCCAGTACAGCGTCGCCGCCAGCGCGTGCGCCGAGGCGTGCGGGCCGGGGCGCGCGGCGAGTGAGAGGAAGACGCTGCCGAACGTGGCCACCCCGACCGCCTGCCCCAGCTGCAAGGTCGTCGTGAACAGGCCGCTGGCGTCGGCGGCTTCCCGCACTGGCACGTGCAGCAGGGCATGTGTCACCAGCGGGCTGAATCCCAGCGCCAGCGACGCGCCCAGCACCACGAGGATCACCTGCAGCAGCGGCCCGCCCCGGGTGCCGGACGCCAGGTCCAGGCCCAGCGCGGCGTAGAACGCCACCGCGACCAGGCAGCCCACGGGGGTCAGCAGGTGGTGGACCCGGGCCGGGAGCCTGCGCCAGAAGAAGCCGCAGATCCCGAAGGCCAGCGCGCACGGAGCGAACGTGAGGCCGGCCCGGCAGTGGGCTTTCGCCGAGGCCGCCCTGAAGCTGCAGCGCCAGCGCGAACAGGAAGCCGCCGTACGTCACCATCAGGATGACGACCGCGACCAGGCCGGATGCGAGCCCGGGGGACCGGAGCACGCGCAGGTTCAGCAGCGGATCGCCGCCCCGCAGCGCGATCCGCCGCTCCACCGCGACGAACACCGCCGCCAGGACCACGCCTGCGCCGATGCAGGCGAGGATCCACCAGGGCCAGTGCTCCTGATGGCCCAGCATCAGCGGGAGCACGATCGCGAAGACGGCCGGGACCGCGATGGCCAGCCCAGCCACGTCAATGCGCCGGGTGCCGCCCGCCGCGTCGCGGGGGATGACGCGCGGGGCCACGAGCAGGACGGCCAGGCCGATGGGGACGTTGACGAGGAAGACGGGGCGCCAGCCGCTGCCGAACAGGTTCGCGTTCACCAGCAGGCCGCCGAGGACCTGGCCCGCGACGAAGCCGGAGGCCAGCACCGCGGAATAGGCGCTCAGCGCCCGGGCCCGGTCCGGCCCGGCGAAACGCGCCTGGATGACGCTCATGATCTGCGGCATCGTGGCGGCGGCTCCCGCGCCCTGGACGAACCGCGCGGCGATGAGCACCGTGATGCCGGGCGCGAACCCGCACACGGCCGAGCTGAGGGTGAAAACGATGATGCCCGCGAGGAACATCTGGCGGCGTCCTCGCAGGTCACCGAGCCGGGCTCCGGTGATGAGCAACATGGCGTAGCTCACTGTGTAGCCGGACACGACGAGCTGAAGCTCGGTCCCGGAGGCGTGCAGGGTCCGGCCGATGGTCGGCAGCGCGACGTTCACGATCGTGACGTCGAGCAGAGCCATGAACTGGCCGGCCAGCAGGACCGCCAGCATGATCCAGCGCCCCCGGCTCGCGCCCGCCGCGGTGCCGGGTTCCCGCAGGATGGATTCCGATGTCGTGGTCATGATCCGAGCCTGCGGGACCGCGCCTGGAGGAGGAGAGAGCCTGCCGATGCTGGTGTTGGCACTACCTGGCTACGCCCGCGCCCCGGGAGGCGACCGGAATGTCAGTACCCCCCGTTATGTTGCTGTCATGCCGAAGAGCTCGCCGCAGGGGCGGGAGGAGGCCTATGGCCGTTCAGGAGACTCGCCATAACATCAGCCGTCCAGGTGCCGCCGTGACCGGCCGAGCGGTGGCCGGCCGGGCCGGGGGCAAAGGGCGCCGGCGGGCCGAGCTGGCCCAGTTCCTGCGCGCCCGGCGGGAACGGCTGAGCCCGGAGCAGGTGGGGCTGCCACCGGGCCCGCGCCGCCGCACGCCCGGGCTGCGCCGGGAGGAGCTGGCGCTGCTGGCCGGGGTGGGCATCACCTGGTACACGTGGCTCGAGCAGGGACGCCCGATCAACGCGAGCATGCAGGTGCTCGACGCGGTGGCGCGGGCGCTCCATCTTGACCGGGCCGAGCGGGAGCACCTGTACCGGCTCGCCGAGGCGACGCCGGTGCGCTCGTTCGCTGGCTCGGCCGTCGTCCCGCCCGCCGTGCTCGACATCCTCGCCTCGTTCAGCCCGTGCCCGGCGGTCCTCGTCAATGGCCGGTTCGACGTGCTGGAATCCAACGACGGGCACCACGCCATCTTCCGTGACTGGCATTCCATGCCGTGCATCCACCGGAACCTGCTGTGGTGCGGCATTACCGAGCCGTCGGCGCGGGAGAAGTTCGTCAACTACGACGATGAGGTGCCCTACCTGGTGGCCCGGCTGCGCTCGAACTACGCCGGGAGCATCGGTGACCCGGAATGGGAAGAGGACATCCGCCGGCTGGCCGAGCTGAGCCCCGAGTTTGCGGAGCTATGGGCGCGCCACGAGGTAGCCGAACCGCAGCTGCGCCTAAGGGTCTTCCGGCATCCCGAGGCGGGGGTACTCAGGTTCACCGTCAGCGAACTGGAGGTCTCGGTCCTCCCGGGCATGCGCCTCATCGTCTATACCCCGGAGGATGCCGCCACCCGCGCCCGCCTGCCAGTCATCTGCCCCCCCAGCGAGGAAAGATCTTTTCTTCTTAACGGACGTCGGTAAGGCCCCTCCGCGCCCGCGACTTTTCCGCCCCCGGGCTGATGCGGCCTCAGTTGAGGAAGTAGCTGCCGCCGCCGGACTCGGGATCAGTGACGAGGGCGACGACGCTGACCATGCCCGCGTTCGCGAACTTCAGGGTCAGGATGACGTCTTTGCCGCCCTGCATGTGACCGGCCCCGGTGATGCGCAGGCGGTAACTGTTGGGGTTCATCCGCATCAGGCTGCTAGCGGGGACCGCGATGTCCGGTACCAGCTTCATGATCATCGTGCCGCCGCGCAGGCCATCGGGGGCGAGGAAACTCACCTGGCCGCCCACGCTCGTGCTGACCGAGATCAGGTGGTCGGTCGTCGCGGCGTTGTTGCGGATATCCAGGTAAGCGACGGTCGTGCCAGGTGTCGTCGGCTGCGGGATGTACGCGCTGGCGACCGCGATCTTCACATTTGCCGCGCCGCAGCCGGATAGCGCCAGCATCGTGAACAGCGCGAATGCGGCTACGAGCGCCGCTGCTGCCCGCCGGCCTGCCGATCGGCCCCGCGCGGATGCGCGGCCTGAAAACACCATTGTCCTTGCCCTTGCCCTTGCCACAGTCCTTGCCGCCATGCGTGCGCTGACGTCTTCACGGTAGCGCCTCGGCTGCGCGGGGAGGTTACCGGCGTCCCCTTCGCGGCCGCCGGTGCCGGCCCCTGGCCAGCCGGCCGGTGCGCCTGCCTGGCGGCCAGCCACCAAACCCATTCGCGCCTTAAACGCGAATTCAGTTTGAGCGCAACGCGCAAAACAATGGAAACGCGGCTTAATCGCGTAACTAGCACAAGTCTTGTCGCCGGAATAAGCCCAATTTACGTTGGTGACTCATTCATAAGCCCTTGTGAAATGAAGAGTTCATAAGACCGAGGAGAGGATGACGGTGGCAAGCACGTTTTCCAGACGCTCGCGGGCCAGCCATGGCGCACGCGAGCGTACTGACGCCGCCGTACAAGCGGTGCAGATAGACCTGACCGGGGTGACGAAGCGTTTTGTCACCCCGTCCGGATCGATGTTCACGGCTCTGCGGGACGTCGACCTGACCATTGGCGCGGGGCAATTCTGCGCCGTGGTCGGGCCGACCGGATGCGGCAAGTCCACGACGCTGACCATGGTCGCCGGGCTGGAACGGCCGAGCGCGGGCACCGTCCGCGTCGGCGGGCAGCCGGTGGACGGGATCGCGCCCGGCACGAGCTTCATGTTCCAGGCCGACGCGCTGATGCCGTGGAAGACCGTGGTCGGCAACGTGGCCCTCGGACCGGTATTCCGCGGTGTCCCTAAGAAAGAGGCCCAGGACCGGGCGCGGGACTGGCTGCGCCGGGTCGGCCTGGCCGGATTTGAGGACCACCACCCGCACCAGCTTTCCGGCGGCATGCGCAAGCGCGTCAGCCTCGCGGCGGCCCTGATCAACGAGCCGTCGATCCTGCTGATGGACGAGCCGTTCGGCGCGCTCGACGTGCAGACCAAGGCGATCATGTCCAACGAACTGCTGGGGCTGTGGAGCAGACCAAGCCGTCGGTCATCTTCGTCACCCACGACCTGGAAGAAGCGATCGCCCTCGCCGACAAGGTTGTCGTGATGACGGTCGGCCCGGGCACCGTCAAGGCGGTCTACGACATCGACCTGCCCCGGCCGCGCGGCGCGGTGCAGGAGATCCGTTTCGAGCCGCGGTTCCTGGAGTTGCACCACCAGATCTGGGAGTCGCTGCGCGAGGAAGTCGAGCGCGCGTACTCGCGCACCACACCGGCCACGACCGCCAAGGGAGAACGGTCATGAGCGCGTCTTCGCTGAACCGTGCCCCCGATGCCGGGGCCGCCCCCGTGACCGGCACGCAGGACGCGGCCGACGAGGCCGCGATCACGGCCGGTGTCCGCAACCGGGTGCGCCGCCGCCGGATCCTGATCTGGGCCGCCCGCGCCGCCACCCTCGTGATCGTGATCGGGGGCTGGCAGCTGCTCACCAGCCTGAAGATCGTCGACCCATTCTTCTGGGGGCAGCCCACCGGGATCGCCCGGCAGCTTAATGACTGGGTGCGGCACGGTACCCAGTACGGCTCGATCTGGCTGCAGATCTGGATCACGATGAAGGAAGCGCTGCTGGGTTCGTCTTCGGCGTCGTCTTCGGTGTTGTGACGGGTGTCCTGCTCGGGCAGGTCCGCTTCCTGGCCGATGTCCTCGGCCCCTACATCAAGGTCACCAACGCGGTCCCGCGCATCGTGCTGGGCTCGCTGTTCACCGTGGCCCTCGGCCTGGGAACGACCTCGAAGGTGGCCCTGGCCTCCGTGCTCGTCTTCTTCGTGGTGTTCTTCAATGCCTTCCAGGGTGTCCGCGAGGTCGATCGCAACCTGCTCGCGAACGCCCGCGTGCTGGGCGCCTCACGGCTGGCCATCACCCGGAATGTGGTGGTGCCCTCGGCGCTGACGTGGATCATCGCCAGCCTGCACGTGGCGTTCGGGCTCGCGATCATCGGCGCGATCGTCGGCGAGTTTCTCGGCGCCCAGAAGGGTCTGGGGCTGGTCATCGCGAACGCGCAGAACAACTTCAACCCGAACGGCGTGTTCGGCGCGATGCTCATCATCGCGGTTCTGACGCTCGCTGCGGAGGGCCTGATCAGCCTGCTCGAACGGCGCCTGCTGTCCTGGCGGCCGCCGTCCCCGACCGAGGCCAGCGTCACCTGATACGGCCGGCCCGGCCGTCCGGCCCCGGGCCAGTTCCCGCCCTCTTCCGCCCAGCCATCACTCTGCTCAACCACTCCGCCCACTCACCCGCACAATCACTGTCCACAATGAGGAGCAC
>CAVUNW010000031.1:0-70492 GCA_963742865.1 uncultured Actinomycetes bacterium | reverse complement strand
GGGGCTAGTGGCGGTCAATCGAATCGGCGGGGCTACCGGTGGGAGTGGCGCGGCCGGAACTTGATCCAGGCCAGGATGGCGATGGCCACCAGCAGCCACGGGGAGAACAGGACGTGCACGGCGAAGCTGAGGACGATCAGGGCAACAATGGCGAAAAGGGCAAGGGCGATGATGGCGGGCATGGTAATCGGTCTCCGTTTACGTCAAGAGGTTTGCGGGCCGGGGTTCAGCGGATGCGGACCCGGCATCTGCGGTGTTCGTGTTCATGCTTCAAGGCTGCCGCCCGGCAGTGGCCTGCGTCGATGGGGATCAGCCCGGTCCGTACCCTGGTGTGCATCCCCCAGGGCATCAGGGTCATCCCCGACGAGGTCAGGGGAATCCGCCGAACCGCGCGAGCCCCCCGGCGGCTCCGGCTGTCACAGCGAGCCACAATCCACTTTGCACACGAGCCGAACGTTAACCTGAGCAACGCTCCAGAGCGCTTAGGGGCGGTTCGGAATGGGCACTAAGCCCAACTAGCCACGCGCAGATCGACTGATTCTGCGCGGTGTCGACGATTCTGCGCGGTGTCGACGTCGGCCGAGTCAGCCGTCGCCGACACACGGAGCCCAGTCGGCGTTCCGTCCGTGTACTGCAATCGCCATGGCACGATGAGCGCTATGCGCCTGCAGCGTTTCCGCGCCGTCATCACTGCCGGTCCTCGTGGCCGCGCGGTCATCGAGGTGCCGTTCAACCCGGACGAGGCGTGGGGTGCCAAGGCTGAGCATCCGGTGGGCGGCACGATCGATGGCTGCCGGGTCCGCGGGACGCTTTCGCCGGGTACCAGCGGATGGGCACTGACGTTGGGCCCGAGGTGGTTGCGCGATATGGGCTTCGCGATCGGCGGTGACGTGACCGTTGAGCTGGCACCGGAAGGTCCGCAACGCGGCGATCTCGCCGACGACATCGCCACAGCCCTGGCGGCCAGCCCGGCCGCGGGCGCATTCTTCGACACGCTGGCACAGTTCTACCGCAAGGCCTACCTCCGCTGGATCGACGCGACCACTCGCCGGCCGGACGTCCGCGCGGCCCGCATCGCTGAGGTAGTCGACCTGCTTGCGGCCGGGATCAAAGAGCGGCCACGATCATGATCCGCGCAACCGGCTAATGCCAGCCGCTCGGCATTACTGAAGATCGGTGATGCAGGGACGAGAGCAGCGGACGGGGAATTGGTGGCCATGTGACACCTCTGAGGACCGGCTGGGATCCGGCGAGTACGCGCATGTCGTTGTTAGCGAAAGAGGCTAGGCACTGGGCAGGCGTCTGGCTACAGACCTTTAATTCACGATGTCCGTCGAGTCTGGCTCTATGCTCAGCCCGGTTCCGGTGAGGCAGCCTTCGATCAGCCGGGGCTGGTACTGGATTTTCTTCAGGCCGTGCCGGATGACCTGGATCAGGTGGGCGAAGCTGGTCACGGCGAGGTTGGCCAGGACGCCGCGCTTGAGCACGGACCAGATCCCTTCAGTCGGTTTGTCATAGTGCATGGATCGTTGGACAGGCGGCTGTTAGCACACCGCTTATCGGCAGGGAGGGGCTGCTCCGGCTGGTGGAGTGGGCCGGGCAGCTGCGGGCACGCGGCCCGGGAGGTGGACCGCCGGGGACGGCGCGGGCGCGGGCATCTTCTTCAGATGACGGCGGCGACGAGTGTTCCGGACGGGGAGCTGTGGGCGTCGTTTCCGGAGGCGACCCGGAACGACATTCTGGGACTGCTGGGCATGCTCCTGGAGCGGTGGGCGGTCTCGGCCGGGCTGGCGGCGGAGGGGAGCGGAGGTGAGCACGGTGCGCCTAGGTGAGCTTGGCGAGGGCAAGATCCAGGGCTGGCAGCGCGATCGGCTGGCGATCGTCTACGTCCGGCAATCGTCGCGCCAGCAGGTCGTGGACCACGGCGAGTCGACGCGGCTGCAGTACGGGCTGGTAGACCGGGCGGTCGCGCTGGGCTGGCCTGCGTCCCGGGTGATGGTGATCGATGAGGACCTGGGGCGATCGGCCGCTAATGCGGCCGATCGGCCCGGGTTCGCGCGGCTGGTCGCAGAACTCACCATGGGCCATGTGGGGCTGGTGCTGGGCCTGGAGATGTCGCGGCTGGCCCGCGCGGGCCAGGACTGGCATCAGCTGATCGAGCTGTGCTCGCTGGCTGGGGCACTACTGGCCGACGCAGACGGGGTCTACGATCCGAACTGGTATAACGACCGTCTCCTGCTGGGCTTGAAGGGCACGATGAGTCAGGTCGAGCTGCATCTGATCAGGCAGCGGATGGCGTCGGGCCGGCTGGCCAAGGCCGGCCGCGGGGAGCTGGCGGTCCCGCTGCCGGCCGGGTATGCCCGCCGGGCCTCCGGCGAGGTGGCCCTGGATCCTGATGAGCAGGTCCAGGCGGTCATCCGGCTGGTGTTCGGCCTGTTCGAGCAGCTGGGCACGGTCCATGCGGTGCTGCGGTTCCTGGCCGGGCACCAGGTGCAGATCGGGATGCGGGAGCGGTCCGGGCCCGGCAAGGGCGAGGTCGTCTGGCGGGCGCCGCACCAGCAGGGCCTGGTGAACATGCTGCGCAACCCGGCCTATGCCGGGATCTACGCCTACGGGCGCAGCCGCACGGACCGGTCCCGGCGGCTGCCCGGGCGCGAGCACTCCGGCCGGGCGCGCGCGCTGGACGCCGGGGAATGGCTGGTGCGCATCGAGGGCGCGCTGCCGGCCTACATCAGCGTGGAGCAGTACGAGCGGAACCTGGCGCGGCTGGCCGCCAACCGGGCCCGCGCCGAGAGCCTGGGCGCGCCGCGTGAGGGCCCCGCGCTGCTGGGCGGGCTGGTGGCCTGCGGGATCTGCGGTCACCGGCTGCAGGTGAGCTACGAGGCCAGCGGGCAGGGGCTGACCGGGCGGTACTGCTGCCAGCGCCGTCATCACACCTACGGTGAGCCGCGCTGCCAGCAGATGGCCGCCCGGTTCCTCGATGACCATGTCGCCGCCCAGGTCCTGTCGGCGCTGGCCCCGGCCGCGCTGGAGCTGTCGGTCACCGCCGCCGGGCAGGTCGAGGCCCGCCGGGCCGAGGTGGACCGGATCTGGCGGCAGCGCGTGGAACGCGCGGACTTCGCCTGCGACCGGGCGCGGCGCCAGTATCAGCTGGCCGAGCCGGAGAACCGTCTCGTGGCTCGTCAGCTCGAGCGCGAGTGGGAGGCCGCGCTGGCCGGGCGGGCGCACCTGGGCGAGGAGTACCAGCGGTATCAGCGGGCCCGCCCGGCCCGGCTGTCGCCCGGCGAGCTGGCCGCGATCCGTGCCCTGGCCGGCGACATCCCGGCGCTGTGGGCCGCGCCGACCACCACCGTGGCCGACCGCAAGCGGCTGCTGCGCGCCGTCATCGAGTCCGTCCAGGTCACCGCCGACGGCGCCACCGAGCGCGTGCAGGTCACCGTGACCTGGGCCGGCGGCCACCAGACCCGCGCCGGCCTGAGGCGCCCGGTGGCCCGGATCGACCAGCTGTCGTACTACCCGGCGCTGACCGGGCGGATCCGGGCACTGGCCGGGCAGGGCCTGGGCAGCACCGCGATCGCCGGGCAGCTGGCAGCCGAAGGTTTCCGCACGCCCCGCCTGCACGACCGCTTCCATCCCGGCGAGATCCAGCAGCTGATCCGCCGGCTGGGCCTGCGGCCCGGCCTGGACCACGACCACCGCACCGATCACGGCAGCCTCGCGCCCGGCCAGTGGTGGCTGGCCACCCTGGCCCGCGAGATCGAGATGCCGGCCGCGACCCTGTTCGGATGGCTCAAACGCGGCTGGATCACCGGCCGGCAAGACACCCGGCCGCCCTACCGGTGGATCATCACCGCAGACCACGCCGAAGTCGAACGCCTCCGCGCGCTGCACCAGCTGCCGGCCGGCTACCACAACCGGCGCCGCTGGACCGACGACGGCACCCCGATCGACACCTCAAGGACAAGGAACCCGGTAACCATGGAAGAAAAGACCTACGCAGCTCGCACTGAGGCAACGACATCTCCACCGGGTTCAGGTCCGGGGCGTAGGAAGGCAGCTGGAACACGCGCAGCCATTGCTGGGCGCTGGTGAAGGCGCGCAGCTCGCGCGTGCAGATGCACGTTGAGGTTGTCCCAGATCAAGGACGATGACCCCGCCGGGCAGCTGGCGGTGCGCGGCGATCAGCAGGTCCCGGTACTCACTCCAGGTGAACGCCTTGGTCTCGCCCTTGCGCCCCCGGTAGGTGTGCAGCCGGTAGATCAGGCGGCTGCGGTGGCCGGGCCGGTAGCAGGCCAGCCCGGCGACCGAGACGTGCCCGGTGCCGCCGCCGCGGACGCGGATGACCGGGGTGATCCCGCGCCGTGCCCAGGTCCTGGACCGCGGCGGCCTCAGCGACTGGCCGGACTCGTCTTCGAAGACGATCCAGCCGCCGAGAGCCGCCGCCGTCCTTTTATCTGGCCCCAGGTCTGGGTCTTCCATACCTCGATGGCGCCGTCGTCGCGCTCGATGGCGCGGCGCGCGCCGGCCTGGCAGGTCCAGCCGCGGCGGCGCAGCAGGTACCAGATCCCCGGGATGGTGTACTGCACCCTGAACTTCCGGGCGACCAGGTCGCGGATGCGGGCCAGCGTCCACCGCTGGTCCTGGTACCCCGCGGCCAGCGGCCCGGCATCCAGCACCGCATCCAGCTCCGCCAGCTGCTGCTCATCCAGCCGGCACCGTGCGGCCTGGCCCCTGGACGCCAGCCCGGCCGTGCCCCCAGCCAGCCAGGCCTGCCGCCACCGCCGCACCGACCGCTCACTGACCCGCAGCTCAGCAGCGACCACCGCAGACGACGCCCGCTGCCCGAATCTCTTCACGGCCTCCAGCCGGACCTGCTCCCGGCGCCTTCGGCCCTCGGCGGTTAACCCGCCACCTTGCCCATACCGCATACACCCTGCATACCGCCAGAAGCGGCACCTGTCACTACACCGGACATCACTAATTAAAGATCTGTAAGTACCGCCTTGTGAAGGAACGTAACAGCACAGACTTCAAATAAATGCATTCCGTTGGAACTGGTCATAATCGGTCGCGAGCAGCACCTATCCGTGCTCATTGCGGTACTAGGCCAGCAAGACTTGACCACGAAGGTACAGAGATTGGCGACGATAACGAGCCGCAGCAGGAATTGATCAATTCTGGGGTTAGAGGACCTCCATGTTCGAAATTGGCCAAGCGGAGTACACCGGGGTCACTGAACAAGCTGCGGAGGCCGACAGGTATTGCTTCGAGTTCGGCCGCCGATTTGCCCAAGAGTCCCATGGCCTCTGGCCTGCAGCGCAGATAGTCGGCTAGGGCAGGCCACTGGGTTTCAATGATCGCCCAGAGTGCGAGGGGTTCGCTGCGTACGGGGTTTCCCTCCAGCGTCCGGATTGCCCTCAGGATGCTGTAGTCGTTCACGAATCGCTTCATGCTGCGCGGGTTTGGAGCAAGCAGTGGCCCGAATCGCTGAAGACTGTGCTCAGTAGCCGCAGCCACCTCGGGCATGGTCAGTTTCTCCAGGGCGGTAACGGCGACGCGATCCCGGACCTCGGGGGTCGCATTGCGTAGTGCACCGAGGACCTCGGCCTCGGTTGAGCTTTGCCGCAGGCTGTCGCGCACGGCCTGTTCTTGGGCGGCAACGACCTGGGAGACCTGGTCCGGTCCGCGGACACGCAGCAGTTCTCCCAGGAACTCCTGCCGTCTGAGCGTGTCGATTGAGGGCACCGGGACGCGTAGTTGGAACAGCTTGTCGAGGAACAGGTAACCCAAGGGTCGGCCCGGTTCGGCGACCGACGCCTCAAATTTCTCGAAGGCGATTTCATAACTCTTACGGATCCAGGCCCCATCAGCTGCAATGACGAAGGACGCTGCGGCTGTAGCGTTCCCAGACCCGGACCTTGGCTGCTTATGCGCGTCCCGGATGAGGGTCTGCACGGCATCGAGGAACTCGACGACGTAGGTTTCAGCGCAGCGATCGAGGTCATCGATGAAGAAGACCACGGGACGCTTCACCTTCGTGACCAGCCAGCCGAAATGGTCCGCAACGTCCTGCATGGGGTTGGTGTTCGACTGTTCGAATACTCGTGCCCCCCGCGCTGAGTCCCACAGCAGGAACCTTCCGGCTACGAGGGCCCCCGCCCACAGGGTGCCCAGCGCGGTTACCGCCGCGGTCACCGCCCGCGCGAGGTCTCCAGCTGATGCAAGCGTCAGCCGTCGAGGGCCCAGGAGTATGAGCACTGCGGCAGCTATGGCGAGCAAGATGATCAAGGCGAAAATGAAAGGGGCGCCTCCACGACGGGACCGCATCCATGACTCCGCCAACCGCAGCCGGAGGCGGGCTGGCAGCCTTAGGTGACGTCCAAGGTCATGGCGTAGGGCGGCGAGCAGCGCCCACCACGGAGGGCCGATTCGAGATTGACGCCAGGCATCAAAATCGACGGCCAGCCAGTCCTGCTCCAGCTCTGATCGCAGGAGATTGAGCAGCGTGCTCTTGCCTGTTCCCCAAGGCCCATCGAGGTGGACAAGGAATGAAGTGCCGGGATCCTCGGCCTGAAAGCGTTGCAACCGGACCGCGAGCGCCTGTGCCAAGGGGCGACGACGCAGGAGATCCTGGTCGGCGGGAGAGTCGGACAGCCATTCCACCTGGTCTCGCTGCGGTATCTGTTCCGCCGGCTCCCAGATCCGCACGGTTCTGTCGTCGCCGCCGCTGACCAGGATCAGCTTGCCGTCCCGGACGGCGGTCGTCACCGAACGCACTGCACCTGTGTGCCCGGTGAGCGGCTCACCCAAAGGGACGCCGCTCAAGTCCCAGATCCGCACCGTGTTGTCATTTCCGCCGCTGACCACGACCTGCCGCCCGTCCAGGACACCGCATGCGACAGTCCGCACCCCGCCCTTGTGGGCGGTCATGGTGGCGATTGACCGGCCGCTTGCGAGATCCCACACCCGCACCGTCTGGTCGATGCTGCCGCTGACCGCCACCGGAGCCCCGTCCAGGACACCCACCGCGACAGAACTCACTGAATCGGTATGGCCGGTCATTGTTTCGATCGGACTGCCACCCAGGAGATCCCACACCCGCACCGTCTGATCGGTGCTGCCGCTGACCGCCACCAGAGCCCCGTCCAGGACACCCACCGCGACGCCATTCACCCAGTCCGTATGACCGGTCATCGTGGCGATTGAACGGCCACCCAGGAGATCCCACACCCGGAGCGTGAGGTCGTCGCTCGCGCTGACAGCCACCAACCCACCGCTGGACGATTCGAGCACGACCGAGTTCACTGGCGCCGTATGGCCTTCGAGAGGTGGACGGCGGAGCTCGCCGGTGGCCAGGTCCCAGACCCGGATAGTGCCGTCCTCGCCGCTAGTAACGGCAACCGGCCGCCCCTCCATCTCGCCGAGCGCCACGGCCCAGACCGCGCCCCTGTGCCCGATGAAAGGCCCACCGCGCTGCTCGCCGGTGGCCAGGTCCCAGACCCGGATAGTGCCGTCCTCGCCGCTAGTAACGGCAACCGGTCGGCCCTCCATCTCGCCGATGGCCAGCGCTGCCACGGACGCTCCCGTGACAATCGTCGAAATTGCCCTCAGCGCAGTAGGTGAGGCGCCCGGATCGTCCGGCGGTCGCGAATTTGCAGCGGTGAGCGGCTCCTCGTACACTCCGGCGGCCGCCTTCGCCCGGCTGAGGCTAGCGACGGCTGCCCCGATCCGTGCCTTGAACGTGGAGCCTGCCGGGATCTGGAAGTCAGCGAGCCACGCCAGCGGGCTCGCGGTCAGCTCGGTGAGCGCAATCTCCTCCACCGGGAGCGGTATGAGAAGAAAGCTGGGTTCGGCCGATGCCCGCTGGTAGAAGACTCGGCCCTCGCGCGAGACCGCTTCCGAGGCGAGAGCACCGGGAGTTATCACAACCACTGCCCCGTCAGCTTGGCGACGCAAGCGTTCAAGCCCCTCGGCCCAGCTTTCGCCGGCCTCCAGCAGCCAATCGCCTGTGGCGTCGTAGCCAGCCTCGTCCAGAGCTGCGCGCAACTCAGCAGCGGCAGACTCCGCGTCGCTCCTGCTGTAGCTCACAAAAATCTGCGGCCTTGAAGCGGACGGTCCTGGATCAGCCATCCGCATCCCCCCAGCGTCTCTGCAGAAGTTGTTATCAACTAGCGGCCATCATGCCGCAGGAGCCTGCGGACCTATGGACTAAGAATGAAAGCTGACATCGACCGTCGACACCGGACAAGAGATCACGTCTCGACCGCGGCATGACCTGGACTACACCACCCGCGTCCTGCACAGGGGCTTGGAAGACGACCTGCGTGGTGGGCGGGATGCTCGCCGACGCCGACAGCATCGATGACCTCGAGACCCGCGTCGAGCTCAACCGCGGCGGCCCCGGCAACCCCCTGTCCGACGAGGAGCTGGCGAGGAAGTTCCACGACAACGCCGTCAGGTCCCTCCCGGAGGAGCGCGGCCGAGATCGCGGCCCGAACGCTCGCCTTTCCTGACGCTCAGAGCGTCGAGGATCTCACCGCGCTGCTGACCTCGGCGGGGGAGCGCTGAGGTCGAGACAGTTACCGCTCCCGGAGTGCGTAGGTCAGGTGGGTCACCCGCTGCGTCGGCTCCGCGCGGACCGGCTCCAGGGCCACGCGGCCCGCGTCCACGCCCTCGAACAGGCGGATTCCGGAGCCGAACAGCACGGGTGACAGCGCGATCGTGAACTCGTCGATCAGGCCGGCGTTCACGTACTCCAGGATCGTTGCGCCGCCGCCCGCGATGCGGACGTCCCGGTCGCCGGCGGCCTCGCGGGCCTGGTCGAGCGCGGGCTCGATGCCGTCGTTGACGAAGCGGAAGGTGGTCCCGCCCGGCCGCTCCCAGGGGTCACGCTTCTCGTGCGTCACGACGAAGACCGGTGTGTGGAACGGCGCCTCCTCCGGCCACGCCTGCTCACCGAGGTCGAACATGCGCTTGCCCATCACGCTCGCGCCGGTGCGCTCGAACGTCTCCCGCGCGATGTCGTTGTCGCGCCCTTCCTCGCCGCCCTCGCCGAGCTTCAGGTTCTCCCGGAAGAACCGCTGCGGGAATATCCACTGCTGCAGTTCCATCCACTGCGCCATCCAGCGCTGCACATCCGGATCGTCCATGCGCTCCTCGGGCGCGATGAACCCGTCCAGCGACATCGTCACGCTGAAGAACACCTTCCCGGCCATCAGTCCTCCACTCCCTTCCGAACGCTCTCGGTGACGTAGGCAGCCAGGTTGCTCAGGGTCTGCTGGCCGCCCTCGATCGCGTGGTACTTCTCGGCCGCCTCGTCGCGCAGCTCCTTGGTGGGGAACACCGTGCGCATCTCGATCCGGGTCGCCGCGCCGTCGGGCGCGAACGTCAAGACCGACTCGAAGGCGTTCGGGTCGCCGCGGGACTCACCGTGCAGCAGCGCGATCCGCTCCGGCGGGGCGATCTCGGTCCAGGAGATCCACTCCTGGTAGTCCGTCCCGTCCGGTCCGTGCATGACGAAGTCCCACTCCCCGCCGACGCGGAACTCGAACGCCCGCGTGGTGGTGGTGAACCCCTCCGGTCCCCACCACCGGGACAGGTGCCGCACCTCGGTGAACGCCTCGAACACCAGCTCCCGTGGGGCACTGATGACCCGGGTGATCACGATCTCGCGGTCGGCCGTCGCGGACTGCGCCGGCGCTCCTCGTCCCGTCGCGCTCATCAGCTACTCCTCCTGCCTTGCCTGCTTGAGGTCCTGTACGTACGCGTCCAGCCGGTCGAAGCTCTCGTTCCAGAACCGCTCGAACCCGCCGGTCCACTCGTGAACCGGTCGCAGCCCGCGGGCGTCAAGGCCATACAGGCGCTGCTTGCCTGCCTTGCGCTCCCGCACCAGCCCGACCTCCCGGAGCACCCGCAGGTGCTTGGACGCCCCCGGCTGGGTCATCCCCAGCTCCTGGGCCAACTCGGTCACCGGCCGCTCACCCGCCCGCAGCAGCACCAGGATCTCCCGGCGCTGCAGTTCGGCGATCGCGTTGAAGACGTCCGACGTCGTCGCTGCGCGTGCCATGGGCGCCATCATATTCCGATATCGGTATACGTCAAGCCGGGAGGAATCAGCTGAAACTGGATGGTCTCTAGCCTCAGCCGCCCGATCAGGATGTTCGGGGTGGCCTGAGCGAGTTGCCTGATGCGCCCGGCGGATGGCACTCGCACTGCGCGGTCCGGTAAGACGGTTCCTTGGAGTGACGGGCAACGAGCCGGAAAGAGCCGTGCAGCAGGCTGGGCGTTGATCAGCGCAGGCTGTCCTTCGGCGGTTCCCGGGTCGTCTGGGGGATGAGTTTCGGTGTGATAATGACTGCATGCCCTCGACGGGCGCGCTGGACCGGTTCCCCGATAACCTGCCACGCCAGCTGACCAGTTTTATCGGCCGGGAGCGGGAGCTGCAGGATTTGAAGGGGCTCCTGCAACGCAGCCGTCTGCTGACTCTCACGGGCCCGGGCGGTAGCGGCAAGACCCGGCTTGGCCTTCAGTTGGCTGCGGAGGTCATCGGGGGCTTCTCGGACGGTGTGTATTTCGTGCCGCTGGCCCCGGTCGGGAACCCGGATCTGGTTCTCTCGTCGATCGCGCAGGGCATAGGACTGCGGGACGTGGGCGACCGGCCGCTGCTGGATCGCCTGCGAAGCCACCTTGAGTCGGCGCGGGTCCTTCTGCTGCTCGACAACTTCGAGCACCTGATCGCATCGGCGCCGGTGGTCGCGCACATCTTGCAGGCGACGGCGGAGCTGAGGATCGTGGTGACCAGCCGCGCGCCGCTGCACGTCAGCGGCGAGCAGGAGTTCGACGTCCCTCCCCTGCAGGTGCCGGACCAGGCTAGCGTGACGGTCGCCGCGGTGGCGGGCTGCGAGTCGGTCCGGCTGTTCGCTGAGCGCGCCCGCGCCGCCCGGCCCGGTTTCGTCCTCGACGAGGAAAACGCGGCCGTGATCGCGGGCATTACCCAAAGGCTCGATGGCCTGCCCCTCGCGGTCGAACTAGCGGCGGCGCGGATCAAGCTCCTGCCGCCCGCGGCACTGCTCGCACGGCTGGATCATTCGCTGCCTTTGCTGGTGGGGGGTGCCCGTGACCTGCCGCAACGTCAGCAGACCCTGCGTGGCACGATCGCCTGGAGCTACGGGCTGCTCGGTGCGGGCACTGGGCGCCTGCTGGCGGCCTGCTCGGTGTTCCGCGGCGGTATCAGCCTTGAGGGCGCCGAATCCGTCTGCGCGGCGGCGATCGACCTGGGCGTCGAGGTCCTGGATGGACTTGAGGAGCTCGTCGACCAGAGCCTGCTGCGCCGGGTCGAGGGGACAGGTGGCCCGCGGTTCGGGATGCTGTACATGGTCCGCGAGTACGCTGCGGAGCGGCTGGCCGAGATGCCGGAGCGGGCGCGGGTTGAGGAAGCTCACGCCGCCAGGTTCCTGACCCTGGCTGAAGTGGCCGCGCGAGGGCTGCGCGGCCCCGGCGAGCTGGAGTGGCTTGACCGGCTCGAGGTTGAGCACCAGAATATCCGCGCCGCCATCGACTGGTACGCCCAGCACGAGCCCTGCGATGCGGTGCGCCTGGCTGCGGCGATGTCCCGCTTCTGGGGCGTCCGCGGTCACTTCACGGAGGGGCGCCGGCGGCTGACGGCGCTGCTCGAGCTATGCGGGGACGGGACCTCCACACGAGTCAAGGCGTTGACCGGCGCGGCGTCGCTTGCGATCGACCAGGGAGACCGCGCGGAGGCCCGCGATCTGCTCGGCGAGGCCATCCAGCTAAGCCAGCAGCTGGGCTACCGGCGCGGCGAGGCGACGGCTCTGGTCTACCTGGGCCGCAGCCTGATCGCGGGCGGATACCCCGCCGGGGCAGGGCCCTACGTCGATCGCGCCCTGCAGCTGCTGCACGAGGACGACGATCCCACCGCTGTCGCGATCGCCTTGCTGTATGCGGGTTTGGCGGCGCATTTCACCGGCCAGTTTGAGGAGGCCTGCGCCCGGTACGGACGGTCCGTCGACCTATGCCGAGCGGCCGGCTTCCGGTCCGTGGGCGCGCGTTCGCTGCAGCAGCTCGGCCGATCCCGCCTTGAGCTGGGCGACATTCGCGGGGCGCGTAGCGCGCTCGAGGAGGCCTTGCCGACCTGCCTCGAACTCGGGGACCGCTGGGTTATCCCCATCGTCATGGGCGGCTTTGCCGGGGTGGCGGCCCGCACGGGCAGGCCCAGGCGCGCCCTGCGGCTCGCGGGGGTGGCACATGGGCTGTGTGAGGCCGGCCAGTTCAGCATGCCGGTTCCGGTGGAGGCGGAACTGGAGCGGTGGCTGGCGCCGGCCAGGAACCAGCTCGGCTCGGTGGCCGCGCAGGTCATGGGCGAGGGACGGCGGATGAGCCTGGCCGAAGCGGTCTCCTACGCGCTGGGGGACGAGCCCGAGGAGGCCTGGCGGAGCAGGCCGCGCCGGACCCTCACCCGGCGCGAACTTGAGGTGGCGGCCCTGGTCGCGCAGGGTCGCACCAACCGCGGCATCGCCGGCCAGCTTCACCTTTCGGTCCGTACCGTCGACACGCACGTCGACCACGTCCTGACCAAGCTTGGTTTCAACAACCGCGCGCAGCTGGTGGCCTGGGCCTACGAGTCCGGGCTGGCGGCAAAAGATACGTAGGACCTCGGTAATTCTTCGGATGTCCCGGCGACGCGTCCGGGTCCAGTCTGCGGTCATGACAAGTATCAGCCGGTCCCAGCAGAGCAGCCGTCACGATTGTCAGGTCCTGGTGGTGGGCGCGGGGCCGACCGGGCTCGTGCTGGCCTGCGAGCTGCTGGCCCGCGGCATCCGGGCCCGCATCATCGACAAGGGCGACGGGGTGGTCCTGCAGACCCGCGCCCTGGGCATTCACGCACGCACGCTCGAGGTGTTCGACATGATGGGCCTCGCGGAACGGTTCGTCGAGCACGGCCAGGTGGTGCGCCGCTTCCACATGTACACCGACGGCAAGACCCTGGTCCGCCTCGAACTGGCCCGCAACGGGTCAGCATTCGGCTTCATGCTCGACGTCCCGCAGGACGTGACCGAGACCATTCTCCGCCAGCGGGTCAGCGAGCTCGGCGGCGATATCGAGCAGGGGACCGAACTCTGCGGCCTCAGCCAGGACCCCGGCGGCGTCACCGCCACGGTCAGCCGGCGCGGGGGCACCCGGCAGACCATCATGGCTGACTACGCCGTCGGCGCCGATGGCGCTCACAGCCGTGTCCGCAGCGAGCTTGGCCTGGACTTCCAGGGACACCCCTATCCGGAGGACTGGCTGCTCGCCGACGTCCACCTGGACTGGAACCGTCCCGACGATGAGGTGCACGCGTTCTTCCGGCGCGATGGCCGACCGCTGATCTGCATGCCGATGCGTGAACACCTATGGCGGGTGATCCTCCCCTACGCAGGTGACCGTGACAGGAGCGCACCGGCGCTGGAGGAGATCCAGCGGCTCGTCGGCGAGCGGGCACCGGAGCCGGTGCCGGTGTCCGATCCCGCCTGGCTAGCCACCTTCCGGTGCCAGCGGCGCTCTACCCGCACCTACCGGCACGGCCGGGTCATGCTGGCCGGCGATGCCGTGCACATCCACAGCCCGGCCGGCGGGCAGGGCATGAACACCGGGATCATGGATGCCCACAACCTGGCCTGGAAGCTGGCCCTGGTGGCCTCCGGCTACTCGCCGGACAGGCTGCTGGACACCTACGGCCAGGAACGCGGGCCGGTGGCGGCCGACGTCCTGGCCCTCACCCACACCCTGGTCAGGCTCGGGGCCATGACCCAACCTGCGAAGCGGGCCCTCCGGGACACCATCGTCCCGATGGCCGGCCGCCTGGCGCCGGTTCAGCGCCGGGCCGTCCGCCGGATGGGTCACATCCACGTGTCCTACCCCTCCAGCCCGCTGACGCATCCCGACGGGAACCGCCAAGGAGTCCAGCCGGGCCAGCGGGCGCCGGACCTCGAAGTGACCGGCCACGGAGAAAAGACCCGGCTTTACGAGGTCCTGCGCCGCGGCCGGCACGTGCTCCTGATCTCAGCCCCAGATCCAGGCGGGGCCTGGCAAACCAGAATGCACCTATGGCAGCACCAGGTAGATGTGGTCGGGGCAGCGAACGGCCGTCCGGGCCAGCCTGGCCACGCCTCCCCGGGAAGCGTCTGCCTGCTCCGCCCGGACGGCTATGTGGCAGCACGCGGGTCCGTGGCCAGGCCGGATAACGTGCTCGATTACCTGCACCGGCTGTTCGGGACCGCCGGGGCACGGCAGCCCGCGCCAGCTTCCCTCCCACCGGCGTGACGCTCTGCGGTGAGCTGAGTCGATGCCGACGAAGACAATCATGGGTATCCTGCACGGTCCCGGCTGAACCAGTAAGAGGAACCCTGTAAGGATGCGGCCGCTGGTCAACGGCATCGCCCCCGCAAGTGGCCGCCGCTTTCTGACCTGCGGACTTTAAACGTGACGCGCAGCCGGTGCACAATATGGACGTGCCAGACAGTTCAGGCCATCCCCGGGCACGCGGCAGCCAGAGCCTGAGGCCGGAACGGTAGGTGCAGTGCTCCCGCGGGCACGCAACCGCGGTGCGGTTGGTCGAGCGTCACCGCCGCTCGCGACCGGTATTGACCTCCCCCCGCCGTCGCCTGCCCGCCGTAGCCAGGGCACTCCCCCGCCCTGACCGGAGTTCATGACGATCCTGGTCTCGGTCATACGGACATCGCCGGACGGTCTTGGCGCCTGCGGGATGAGGGCACCCAATGAGGGCGCTTGACCGGTGCGAGCGGGCGAGGTGGACGCCCAGCAGGCATGTCCCGGTGACGCCCCGTCGCCATCATTAAAGCCGATGCGCCGTCCCCGGGCGGAGCAAGGTCCTTGCGCGGTGGCTGGCTTGAGATGCAGTCCGGGTCAGTTGCCGTCAGGCGCGGCGTCGGCACTGGTTCCGGTGCTTTGTGCAACGGAAGAGGGGCACTGGGAAGGACTCCAGGCTCGTTGAGATGGTCGTCGCGGTGGACACAGCGACGGTCCCCGCGGACGCCCGCGAGACCGCGGCGACCGTGAATGTCGCGATGTTCGACGCCACCGGGGTGGAGAGCGATGGCCGTGTCCGCATTCTCGTCGGCCGCGCGCTCAGCTGACGGGCAACCGTGGCATCGGGAACCTCACCAGCCGGCCGGGCTGCTCCGCGTCAGGCCCCGTCGCCGCCAGCCGTCGGGGCCTGGCGCTCAGCACTCATCGCCGGGCTATCCTCGGATGGGCCGACGTGCGGAGGAGAGTGCCGACATGACGCAGCAGGCCGTGGGATATGAGGACTCCGACGTCCCGCTCGAGTCCGGAAGGCTCCGGGTGCGGCGGTGGGGTGCCGCCGATGCGCCCGCGGTGGTGTGCGTGCCCGGCCTGTCGGCGAACCTGTGCGGCTTCGACCGCCTCGCCGAACGGCTCGCCGGCGGCACACTGCAGCTCGTGGCGACCGACCTGCGCGGCCGCGGCCGCAGCGAGGTGACCGGCGCGGGCACGTACGGCTGGCGGAACCACGCGCGCGACGTGCTCGGCATCGCGGACGCCATCGGTGCACCGTCGTTTGCGATCATCGGCCAGTCCAGCGGTGCGGCCATCGCCATGACCTGCGCGCAGCTCGAGCCGTCGCGGGTCGAGCGGCTCGTACTCGTCGATCTGGCGGGCAGTCCTGACGAGCGGGCGGGGGTGCCCGTGGTCGCCTCGGTGAGCCGGCTCGGCACGGTGTACCCGTCGGCGCAGGCGGCCATCGCACTGATCAAGCAGATCGGCATCATTCCCAGGTGGGACGAGTACTGGGATCGCTACTTCCTGTACGAGCTGCGCGACGTCAGCGGCGGCGTGACGTCGAGCACCGACCGGGGCGCAGTGCTGGAGGATCTCGGGTACGGGAATGCGATGTACTGGCCGGGCCCGGATGCGCCGATCCACGCGCTGTGGAACGCGATCACCATGCCGGCGCTGGTGCTGCGCGCCCGGCAGGAGATCATGCCGGGGTTCGGGTCCATCCTGCCCGCCGCGGAGGCGGAGCGGTTCGCGGCGGCGGTGCCATCGGCACGCGTGGCGGAGATCGACGCGAATCACTACACGATCACGACGCACGACGATTCCATCGCCGCCACCGGTGCGTTCCTGCGCACGAGCTGACGCCCCGGGCGAAGTCACCTCGGCGATCACACCGCCGTAGACCGCCGTACGCCGGACGTGGTGCGCCGACTGGAAAGAATGACTCTTATGTCCAGTTGCCTGACCCGGCCGACGCGATGGCTGGGCGAAGGTGGCGAGTGGGCTCCGGCGTGGCTAGCTGGATGCCGTTGACGACAGCACGCTGGTAGGCACGCACCACAGCGTCCGCACCGTCGTGATCGCACGAGACTGCCGCAGTCATATCCGCGATCAGCGCGGCGGCTCCATGGTTGATGACCAACAGCAGTTCTTCGCGGATCTGGCCAGCATTGGTCACATCGATCTGCTCCGGAAGGGTAACGATCGCCGCAATCGCCCGCTGGAAGCCGCGAGCCACCCGTCTGCCGCCCCCTCCTCCGGACGACTCGGCGGCAGACGGGTGCCGTACCCTGATCTGCGCAGCATCAGTCATCGCCCAGCTGCGCTACGACGTGCATGTCGACGACTTCAAGCCCGAGGTCGGCGATCCGTTGCACCAGCCCGCAGAGGGCTCCCTGATCTGGCAGCTCGGCGCGAAGGGTTGTCGTGCCGGGGCCGGTACTGATCTTGCAGCCGTCGAATTCCGTGCACAGCGTGCTGCGTGCCTGGCCCGTGAGAGTGATCTCATATATTTGTGATCGCGCCATGGGTCACATCCCTCGCAGTCTGCTGCTTCGTGCGTGCCGCCAGCCTGCCGGACGACTGGGTCTGCGTCAGCACCCTCCCGGGGGTGGCCTTGGACCATCACCTCGCAGGCGGTGACTTTGGTCACTTCTCGCAACGCTCCGTACCGGTATTAACTTAGGGTTTCTTACGGAACTGCCGGAGAGGACTACGTGGCAGAGGACGCGACAGCGGAGCACAGCGCCTCACAGGGCGCGCGGTTCGCGCTGACGAAGTTCCGGCCGCCAACATTGCCTGCCACGCTGGTCACACGATCAATGCTGCATGAGCAGCTGACGGCAGGGGCTGGCCAGCGCCTGACCGTCGTGGTTGGGTCGGCTGGCGCGGGCAAGAGCGTGCTGCTGTCGAGCTGGGCGGCGATACGGCCTCTTGGTGTTACTTTCTGGCTGTCGTGCGACGGGGCCGACGCTGACCCGGTCCGGTTCTGGACCGGTTTCATCCAAGCACCCCGGGCGGTGGAGCCGGGATTCGGCGCCGATGCCGCAGACCTGCTCGCGATGGACAGCGTAATGTCGGCCGACGTCACCGCGTCGATCGCGAACGATGCCGCGAAGCTGCCTGCTGGGTCGGCGATCATTGTTGACGACTTCCATTACGCGGCCGACATGGTCGCCAGGGACATGACCGATCTTGTCGAGCGCTGGCCGACCGAGACCGTCCAGCTGGTGCTGGCCAGCCGTAGCGGCCCGCCGCTGCGACTGCACAGGCTGCGGCTGGCAGGTGAGTTGTGCGAGCTTCACGACCGGGACCTCCATTTCTCCCTGGCCGAAAGCGCTGACCTGCTGACGAATTTCGGCCTGCAGCTCGCCGCCGATGAGCTTGCGCTACTGCATCAGCGGAGCGAGGGGTGGGCTGCGGCGCTACAGATGGCGGCGCTGTCGCTACGCGCCACCCGAGACCCGGTGCGGGCCGCGCGGGCGCTTGATGTCCGCAGCCACGCTATCGCCGAGTACTTCATCTCTGAGGTTCTTGACCAGCAGCCGCCTGAAGTGGCCCGGTTCATGCTCGACACCTCCGTGCTGGGGGAGCTGACCGTAGGCGCGTGTGCGGCCGTCACTACGAGGCAGGACGCGGCGGCGCTGCTGCGCAGAATTGACGAAGGTAACTTGTTCCTGGTGGCGCTCGATGACGAGCGGACCAGTTTCCGGTACCACCATCTGGTGCGCCAGCTGCTGCGCGCTGAGCTGGGGGCCAGGGACCGGGCCCGCGAGCAGGCGCTTCAGCTGCGGGCGGCCGAATGGTTCGAGTCCGCCGGTGAAACCCGGCGCGCAGCCCGCCATTTCCTCGCGGCACAGCAGGTCCACCGGGCGCTGGCCCTGCTGCAGGACCGGGTTATGACCGAATTCCTGCACGACCCGTCGCTGCTGGCAGTGCTAGACCTGAGCATGGTGGACCCATCGTTGCTCGCGGACGCCCCCGACCTGATGCTCGCGGTGGCAGGCGACCTACTGACCTGGGGTGACACCGCTCACGCCGGCGAGTACCTCGACCTGCTGGAGCGCGCTCAGCCATCAATCTCTCCCGAGTCGAGGCTGGCGGCCCGGTTCGCGGCAATGCGTTCATTCCGCCACTTTCAGCTCGGCCAGGCGAACCAGGCTGTACGTGAGGCTCTCGCAGCGCGGGCCATCCAGGAGGAGATGCAGGTCACCGACGAATGGACCACCGCCCTACCATTGGCCCTCGTGCATGCTTATCAGTGGCTGGAAGACTACGAGGCGGTTGAGCGCGAGGCCGCCGCGGCCCTGGCCATGTCCTGTCTCACCGAACCGGTCGAGCTGGTGCTGGTGCCCGGTGCGCGGGCTCTGGCATGGTTCGAATCCGGCCACCTGGCTGAAGCCGGTGATGCCGCTAGGGCCGCCGACGTACAGGCGCGCCGGCTGGGATTCGACCAGCATTTTTTCGCCCTGGATTACCTGCGCGTCCTGTCCGGCATCGCGTTGGAGCAACGGGACCTAAGCACCGCGGAGCGGCTTACGGAGCAGGCGCTCTCGATATCGGAGCGGCGGCGGCCCGCCTTTGAGTTCCTGGCGCTGCTGGACCGGGCTGTGATCTGGGCGGCCCGCGGGCAGGTCCGCGATGCATTGGCAACCGTCGAGGCGGCGCGAGGGGTCCTGGCCGGGACCGGTTCTGTGCTGCTGTTGCGGGCCGATGAGCTTGAAGCGCTGCTGCGCTTGTCGCTCTGTGACCTGTGTTCTGTCCGTGAGCTGGCGAGCGGTCTGCCCGCCGCCCGCCGTGGCTTGCTCCTGGCCAGGGTCGCGCTCGCCGCCGGCGATCACCACGCCGCGCATGAATACCTGCGGTCGCCGCGGCTGGGCGAGCTGACCCTGCGGCGCGCACTGGCGCGCCAGCTACTGCTGGCCGCCGCCGCGATCGGGCGCGGCGACCCGATGGCCGCTAGCATCATGGGCGGTGCGCTTGAAACAGCCCGCCACGGGCACTTCTTCAACACAGTCGTCACCACCGCACCCCAAGTGACCAGCTACCTGGTCGAGCATTCGGTGCAGATGCGCCCGGACCCATTCGCCGAGCAGCTGATCGCTGCCGCTCTCGAGCTGCGCGCCACCCAGCCGGAAGCCTTCCGGTCCGGACGCGCGCTGGCCGAGCCACTTACCCCAGCCGAGATGCGCATCCTGAAGCTCCTGCCGACCGGCACCTATCTGCAGATAGCCGCTACCCTCTATATTTCGCGCAACACGGTAAAGACCCGGCTCCGGTCGGTATACCGGAAGCTCGGGGTGACGTCGCGCTCGCAGGCTATCGAGCGGGCAGTCGATCTGCGTCTGCTTTGAGACCGTCCTCCTGTGCGGCCCGGCCCTGCTATGAGGCCATAGCGAGCAACGCTGCCGTGACCCACTAGAGCGCCGGAAATGGGCGGGAATCACCCTCGCAAGGGTGTCGACGCCCCACGACGGCTCGAGCAGAATCTGGAAGCGGTCTCGAACAGGGGCCGGGACCGCAGACGACGGGCACGCGTCACCGCCGACCGGCTAGAGGTGAGACATAGCGGATAAGGTTCGCAATTCCCGGGGAGACCCCTGGCCCTGACAACGAGCCGTCTGGCGGGGAAAGGCCGCATCAGTTCGGTCTGACCGCGGCGATGGCGCTGATCGTGGGCGGCATTATCAGCGTCGGTATTTTCAACTTGCCGACCACGGCGCCCAGCTGCTGTCACTGACCCAGCGCCTGGATGAGATCACGGGGGTCGGTGCGGTCACCGCCCAGGTGATCATCGCCGAACTTGGGCTGGACATGGGCCAGTTCCCCACCGCTGCCCACGCCTCCGCGTGGGCCACCAGCTAAGCCCACGCGTCCGGCTGCCAGCCGCCACCGCGTGCTGCCGCGTGCCAGCTGACGTGGGTTATTTCCGGTTAGTGAAGACCAGCGCGACCGGGACGAGGGCAGCGGACGGGGGTGTGGTGGCCATCGGGTACCTCCGGGGTCGGGCTGAGACCCGAGGCTGGGCCAGCTGAGGCCCCAGCACATGACGAGACCCCACGGTAAGACGGCTACAGCAGTCACGCCAGGTCACGGCTCTGCCCGTCGCGCAAGAACGTCTACCACTCCGGAGCCGCTCCCGAATATTTGCTGGGTGAGCGTTTTTGGAATTTCATGATTTGGGCTCACATATTGTCCAGTTCTGGATCTTCTCGGGCCTGTTACGCGATGACGTGAGGTTCGCCGTGTGGCGGTGACTGGATGCCCCGGGTGTGCCACTGGATGTCCCCGGCGTAGAAGCCGACGATGCGCCGGGCGGCAGCCCTGACCGGGCCTGGCGGTGGCCCGCCGAGGGTGCACGTAGAATCCTCGAACCTGCTGCCGATACTGACCAAAACGACGGCGGCAATCGCAGTGCTGATGGCGATAGCGGCGATGAGGAGTGGTAGCTGGATCATGGCCGGCTCCTAGCCGGGTGGGCCGCGTGATGGGAGGCGGCCCACCCGGCCGGCCGCTGTGAGATGTCGGCCATCAACCGTTCCCTCGGTTTCACCTGACCGGTTTCGGCTCAGGCGGCCGGTGCGGAGGCGGCCCGGCGGACGGCCAGCGCCCGGTCCAGCAGGACGGCCGCGGCGGCTGCGAGCAGGGCGGCGCCGAGCGCGATCAAGGTGATCTGCCACCCCGGCATGCCGCCGCCGGCGACCACCCGGATGGTGTTAGCCGGGACCGGCGCGGGACGGGTCGGCCCGTAGTACCCTCCCGAGGCGGGTACCACCATGGCGAAGGCGGCCGGGATGATGGCGGCCGAGGCCAGCAGGCCGCCGGCGACCGCGGCCAGGACGGCGGCGAGCCGGCGCAGGCACATGCCAGCTTTACGCGCTGCCATCCTTGGGTGAGGTCCCCCGTGGGGGTGAGGTGCGAACATCGTCATCTCCTGTCTGCTCGGGACCGGCCGGGAAGCCCCGGCCGTGGACTGGTTCCACCGTGGCCCGCGGGCCCGGGTGATCACCACACGTGCCGACCCACAGGAGATCCACAGGATGCGCCGGGCGCCGCTCTGGTGCGGCGGGGAAGGTCACTGCGGACAGCCCGCGCGGTCATGCCGGGGAGCGGTCGGCTTCCTCGGCCAGGGAGAGCGCGGCGGGCAGGTCCAGCGCCCGTCCCTGGGCGCTGCCAAGCGAGAAGGCTGCGCCGTGCTGATCGAGCAGCTTGAGCGCCTGCTCGCGGACGGCCTGATCGTCGGGGTCCGGTTCGATGCCCATCTCGTGCCGCGCAGCCTCAGCGGCAGCCAGCATGGCCCCCGCGTGGCGGTCGTCGCCGCCCACGGCCGCGGCGACGGCGAACAACTCCAGGCAGCACAGCGCGAGCAGCTTGTCGCCGACCTGCAGCGCGCGCCTTGCTCCGAGCAGGGCATCCGCAGCGCAGTCCCCGCCCCGGCCGCGCGCGACGGTGGTGTCAGCCATCCCGTAAAACGTGTACCCCTCGCAGCGGGCCTGCCCCCGGGCCCGCACGAACGGCAGGTTCTCGGCCAGCAGTTCCTCGGCATCGTCGTGCCGACCCGTCCGGTTCGCCACGTAGACCAGCCTCAGCCGGCACGACGACGTACCCACCCCGTTGTCTACCGTGAGCGCCACGTCGAGCGCCTCGCGCAACAAGACCTCGGCTGCGTTCAGGTCCCCTCTCATCATCGCAGCGGTGGCCCTGTCATCCAGGGCCTGGAAGCGCTCCGTCTCGCCCCCCAGTTGCATGGCCAGCGCCGCCGCCTCATCCGAAGCCAACACGGCCACCATGTGGTCGCCCTGAGCGTAGGCGATGGTCCCCAGGGCCGACAGCAGCCGCTGCCGGGTGCGGTCCTCCACGTCATCCAGGGCGAGCGCGCGGTCCAGCCATGACCGGGCCTCGGTATACAGGCCGCGGACGATCCAATACATTCCCAGCGCCGCGGTGATGTCCCGGACCAGCTGAACCTCGTCGGCCTGCAGCCCGAAGTCCACGGCAGCGCGCAGGTTGCCGATGTCGGCCGCAAGCACCGAGACCGGCCCCTCCTCGGGCTCCCCGGCGCGCAAAGCCGCGTCCATCCGGGTCGCGAGCGCCCGGAAGTACTCACCGTGGTGGGCTCGCAGCCCCGATGCCTCCCCGGTGGCGGCCAGCCGCTCGGCGGCGAAGTCGCCGATGGACTCCAGCATCCAAAACCGCGGCTCGGGCGCGTCATCGCGGCGCTGCAGCAGGCTCTTGTCCAGCAGGCCCTCCAGCGCACCGGGTTCGGGCTGGCACACCGATTCGGCGGCGTCCACCGTGTAGCCTCCGGCGAACACCGCCAGCCGCCGGAACAGAGCCCGCTCGGGCCCGGTGAGCAGGTCATGGCTCCATTCGATTACTGCGCGCAGGGTCCGGTGCCGCGGCTCGGCATCGCGCGGCCCGGTGAACAAGTCCAGCCGAGAACCGACCCGGTCCAGCAGCTGCCCTGGCGAGAAGCTCCGCAGCCGCGCGGCCGCTAGTTCCAGTGCCAGCGGCAGCCGGTCCAGCCGGGCGCACAGCCGGTCCACGACCGGCGACTGGTCCACGGCGACGCCCGCGGCGCTCGCGCGATCGAGCAGCAACGCCGCCGCATCACCGGCGGTCAGCGGCGGCACCGCCACCACGCGCTCCGGCGAGACCTGGAACCGCTCCCGGCTGGTCACCAGCACCACCAGCCCGTCACACGCTTCCAGCAGCCGCACCGCCACGTCGGCCAGGTCCGGCAGCAGGTGCTCGGCGTTGTCCAGCACGACCAGCATCCGGCGTCCCTCGAGCCGGGCCAGCAGCGTGCGCTCCAGACTGGTCCCTTCCACCTCCCGGACCCCCAGCGCCTGCGCCAGCGCGCTGAGAACCTGCGCGGCGCGGTGCATCGGCGCTAGCGCGACCCACCACAGCCCATCCGGGAACGCGTCCGGCAACCCGGCCGCGACCTGCAGCGCTAGCCTCGTCTTGCCGATGCCCCCCGCGCCGGTCAGCGTGACCAGCCGCGCCGCCGCAACGGCCCGGCGCACGGCGGCAACATCGTGCTCGCGCCCGACGAACGGTGTCAGCTGCACCGGCAGGTTGTTCGGCTTGGTAGTCAGCGGGCCCCGCGCCGCCAGCATGGCCGCTGCGGTGGCACGGCCGCGCGCCGCTGCCTCGAACAGCGCCCGCGGCGGCCCGGCCAGGCCCAGCGCATCGGCCAGCAGCCGGGCTGTGTCCTTGCGAGCGGTCTGGTTGACCCCCCGCTCTAGATCACTGACCGACCGGGGACTCAGACCGGCCGCCTCCGCCAGCTCCTCCTGCGTCAGCCCGGCATCGGCCCGCAGCTGCCGCAGCAGCCCCCCGAAATTCGGCTTAGCCTGCTCCGCCACGGGCCTCACCATCCCTCACCAGGCCCCGGCCCGTAGCCCGCATCTTCACCCAGTGCGGGCCGGGTTGCCGACGCGGGCAGCGAACCTGCCAGCAAGCCTACAAGTCCGACGCCAGCTCGCCCAGCCCGTGACCCTCCCTGGCCACAGCCAAGCGCGGGAATCGTGTGGAATTGAAAGCGCTTACCTGACCTGCCCTGAGCTGGGGAAAGGTACGGAACCGGCCTGACCACGCCATGCCCTGGCGACAATAGAAGTCCGCCAGGGCAAGCTTCCAACGTGGTAAGCCGCCCACCTTTCGTAAGTGCGCCTGGGACGACAGAATGTCTTGTTGTGCGCGGTTACGATCGCAGCGGATCGATGCCTCGGAGCCACCCAGATCGGCGGGTATTCGCGCTTTCCTCCAGACGAGGGCTGATTACGCAGGGTGGAGAGGAACGCCCGGCCTCCAGGATGCCGATCACCGACTGTGCGTCCCGGCCGTCTAGCCTCAGGCCGGGTCTTGCCGTACCGATCACCCAGTTCTGGGTGCACATGGTGGCTTTTGGACTCTCTCACCTAAGCGGCGTGCTCCGGCTTCGCTCGCGCCAGCAAGCGCCTCTCGTCAGCTGCCAAAGCGTCCACTTGCGCGTCTCAGACCGCCGTGCTGGCGATGGCGAGTTTCGACCGGACGAGCACCAGTGGCGCCTTGGGGTCGTGCGGCTGGGGAATCGCCGCCAGGGCAAACTCGGCGATCGCACCCGGACGAAAGACGAGGCAGTGAGTCGAGCCGCCGTATTGGAAGTAACCGAGCTCCTCGCCCTTCCCGACGTGGTAGCCGGGCCTCACCTTCGAGTCGATCAGGCAAGAGGAAACCTCCGACATGCCGACCGGCACGAACGCCATCAGGCCGATGACCGGGTCATCGGCCTCGATGAGGATGACCGCCCGGGCCGCGACGTGAGCCAGGTAGGACTGCGAGTTCATGGGCTCGACCGCGTCGGCGCCTTCCGAGTCGGCCTCTGAGTAGTAAGTACCCTCCTCGACGAATGCCCGCACGATCGTCCCGGCCACCGGGCTGTGCCAGCGGTGGTAGTTGGTCGCGCTCAAAAAGGCCTGATAGACGGTCCCGCCGGTGAACTGATCGACCGAATCGTCATTGGCCAGCATGTCCTCAAGCGAATACGGCTGGCTCTTGATCCAGAAGCGATCCTGGCGCTTGACGTCTGTGCTGATGCCGTAGGGCGTGGACTCGCAGGCGCTGACGATCACCTTGTCGTCGTCCGGGGCGGCCACCGGGCGCTCGCCGTCCTTGAAGCGCCGGGTGAAAAAGTCGTTCCACGAGGCAAAGCCCCAGTGCTCGTCCTTCGGATCGTGCTCGTACTGCTCGATGCCGACCGCGCGCCGGGCCTCGGCGCATTTCCAGCCGGACGGCGAATCGTTGAGCGCGTAGAGCGAGTCGCTGCTGCTGAGGAACTCGCACCAGGCGTTGAGGATCTTCTTCAGCATCGCGTTGACCCTCGGGTCGCGGAAGGCGGCGAAGCCGGCCGGTGTCCCCATCGTCCAGTCGAGGATCGCGCCGAGCGGCGTGGCCACCATCGCACCGCCGAACTCAGGCGCCATGGTCAGCACCTCGTTGATCAAGCCCAGCATCTGCGTCACGCTCTCCAGGTGCCGCTTGCGGTACGGCTTGGTGCCCGGCACCTGGGCGATCATCTGATTGACGTACATGCGCACCACAGGATCGGTGTCGATCAGCTCCTGGAACTCGGTGAGCACGGGATGGAGCACGACCTGCTTGCCTCTGGCTTCCACCCGTTCCCGATGGCCGTCTAGCCATGACTCCAAGTCGTCCTGGTTTTCCGGAAGCCAGCCGGCACGGCGCCGTACGTCCACAGCATGAGGGCGAGTCGTCATAGCGAACACCTACCGGCGCCAGCTCAGCCAAAACGTCCTTCTGCCCGGCCAGGGCAGCCCGCACAAGGTCCGCGTCCGCCCCAGCCGGCTCGCCATCCAGGCCCCATAGTCCGCCGCAACCGCGCCTGGGTTAGCGCCGGCCCGCGTCTTTCCCGCCCGTTGACCGGGCAGGAAAGACGGGTGAGGTCTGTACGCTGGCCTTCCGCGGTCAACGCCCGGCGCAGGACATCCATAATCATTCCAGGGTTCTCACCGTCAGCCAGGAGGCTGCTGTGGCTAATTTTCCATCGATCACCCACGTCGCGGTGACCGTGACTGATCTGGAGCGAAGCACTCGCTGGTATAGCGAGCTGCTGGGCGCCGGGCCCGTGCTCGACGAGGACGAGGAGACCGGCGGTTTTCACCACACGGTGTTCGCGCTCGATGGAGGGCAGTTGCTCGGCTTGCACACCTTCCCCGATGGCGCAGGTGGCAGGTTCGATGAGCATCGTACCGGCCTCGATCATGTGGCCTTCGCCTGCCGTGACCGTGGTGAGCTGCAGGCCTGGGCCGCGCGCCTGGACGAGCTCGGCATTGCGCACGGCGGAGTCAAGGACGCCCATTATGGCTCTGGCGTCTCCTTTCGCGACCCGGATGGAATTGCGCTCGAGTTCTTCGCGCCGCCGGCCTGACCCAGGCCGCTAGTCCGGCACCCGGGCGCTCATCCGACCGTCCTCGTCCGCGCCGCTCGTTGATCGCCAGCTTGTCTGGGGGCGGCTTGGTTAGCCGAGCTGGCCTACGTGCCGGATGACGTCCTGTACCGGGACGACTTCTTCCTTAAGATCATGGCCGCCGTCCGCTCCGCCGACCCGGCGACGCTGGCCGCCGTGCTCAGCCGGCAGCGCACCCACCTGCTGCGGCAACTGCACGACCTGGCCGAAGCCCGGGCCACCACTAGCACCACAGCCGTCGAGTCGCTGCTCATCACCGCCGCCGAACTGCACACCCGCGCCGACCTCGGCGTGGTCGACGCCGCCGAGAAGACCCTTACCGCCGACCCCGCCGCTCCGGTCAGCCAGCAGTCATCGCCGGGCGTCACACCACCGCACAGCGCAGCAGGCTAGCCCAGGAGTCCGGATTGCTGGTATGCCGGGGCGTTACGTTGATCTCATGAGAGCGGCTACCTACAGTGTCCGGTCTCTCGACGAGTCGACATGGCCGGCGTTCGCCGCGCTGGTGGACCACAACAACGGTATTTTTGGCGGCTGCTGGTGCATGAGCTTCCATCCCGAGGGCGTCGGCAAGGACACCACAGCGGAGCTGAACCGTGACCGCAAACTGGCTCGTGTGCGTGCAGGAACCGCACACGCGGCGCTCGTCTTCCAAGGCGACGACTACCTGGAATCGTGGAGGGCTATCCCGAGAACGCTGACTCGGTGCCCGCCGGGTTTCTGTACAACGGCGCATTGTCGACCTACGAGAGGCTAGGGTTCACCCGGGTCCGGAAGATCGGCAAGCATCGCTGGGTCGTGACCAAACTCGTCAATCCCGAGTCCGCGTAGACCCTGCATCACCGGCGCACAGAACTGGCGCATCTGCAAGGGCCTGCCATGTGAGCGGGGCCTACGGTGCTGAGTCTTACCGGGTCAGCGTTTCCTTCGGGCGTATCACGCAGAACTCGTTGCCCTCGGGGTCGGCCAGTACAGTCCACGTCTCTGCACCAGTCTGCCCGATGTCGACCCGGCGCGCCCCCAGGGCGAGAAGCCGCTCAATCTCCTGGTCACGGTCCTCCGCACTGCTGGTCAGGTCGAGGTGCACACGGTTCTTGACCGTCTTCGGGTCGGTGACCGGCATGAAGCACATGCCGACAGGTGCGTTCTCGTCCGTCCCGATGACGATCTCCCGCTCACGCTCGGAGAGAACCTTCCAGCCGAGCGCCTGAGTCCAGAACCGGGCCAGCGCAGACAGGTCGTGAGCGTCAACGACGATGTGATGGAGCCGGACAGGCATGCCGCCAGTATGCGCGGGGATGGTTACCAGAGATCACCCCCAGTGAGTACGTACAGGAAAGGCACCAGCGGGATAAGACCGAGGATCCCCCACGCCAGTTTTCCGCCCGTCCCCAGGTCCGGCCGGTCGGTGGCGAGGTCGATCCACATGAGGATTACGGCCACGGGGTGCAGAAAACAAACCAGGATCTCAAAAAGCTTCTTCATGATCTGAACGTACCCTGGCCGGCGGGTGCCGTGCCGTCCCGCTGCCGCCGAAGATCAAATGCCATGGGTCTGCGCCCCTCAGCGTGATGACAGCGACTTCGGCGCTTCGGTGATGCGCGGCCCGGCCTCGTGGCCGGCCGGCGCGGGAGGCGCAGGGTGGCGGCGCAGGTTGCCAGTGATCACGCGCAGCGCTACGGCGGGGTGCAGTAGCCGGGCGGGCGGGTCGAGCAGCCCGGTCACGCGCAGGAATTGCTGCGTCAGCGCCGGGTCGTGTTCGGCCGCAGCCTGCAGCCAGCCGATATAGGCGTTGATGGCACGTACCGGTACCGGGCGTGGCCCCGGAACCTGGGGAAGGGCCAGGTCGGCCCCGGCGGTCAGCTGCCAGGCGGTGTTGACCGGCTTGGCGGCGGCCCGGAAGAACCGGCGGGCCAGCCCGGGCTCGCCGCCGGCCAGGCTGTCCCGCAACGCGGCCGCTTCTAGCGCGGCCACCGACATGCCCTGCCCGTAGATCGGATTGAAGCTGCAGATCGCGTCCCCGACGACCAGCAGCCCGGCGGGGAACCGGCGCAGCCGCTCGTACCGCCGCCGCAGATTGGCCGGGAACCGGTGGGCGTGGATCGGGCCGAGCGGTTCGGCATCACTGATCGCGGCGAAGACATCCGCCGGGGCGACGTGCTGCGCGAAGGCGAGGAACCCGTCCGGGTCGGCCGGCGGGTGATGGCCGGCGTACCCGGCCAGCGTCAGAATCCAGCGGTCGTCCTCTTGGGCGAAAAGCGCCAGGGCGGTGGGCCGTTTGGGTTCGGCGCCGATCAGGACCAGCTTCTCGTCCCCGAGCGCTCCGGCGGGCAGCCGCAGATACCGGCTGGCGTACTTGATGTCCACCGGGAGCTGCTCCTCGGCCGGCGGCTCGTAGCCGATCTCCCTGAGCCACACCGGGGTCCGCCCGCTGCGGCCGGTCGCGTCGACGACCAGATCGGCGGTGACGATCTGTTCAGCGCCGCCGTCCGCGCGCGACAGCACCCGGGCACCGGTAACCCGGTCCCGGGCCGGCGTGGTGACCAGGCCCGCCACGTCACACCGGTCCCGGATCGAGACGTTGCCCAAGGCCCGGACCCGGTTGCGGACCTGGCGTTCCAGGTACGGCCGGCTCTGCGCATACGTTGGCTCACCAGGTTCGCCGTCCTGGCATAGCACGTGGCCGCCAAACAGGAACCGGAACTCCCGCGGAGCACGCAACACCGGGACACCATCGGCGGCCAGGTCAGCGGGCAGCCCCGGGAACATCTCGCCGAGGATCTGCGCCCCGCGCGGCAGCAGCCCATGGGCGTGCCGGCCCTGGGGACCCCCTTACGGTCCAGCCCGGACTCCGGCAGCGGGTCCCGTTCGACGATCGTCACCCGCCGGTACGCATCAGCCAGCACGCGGGCCGCGAGCAGCCCGCTCATACTGGCACCCAGCACCACGGCGTGATCACCAATCTTCTGCATTTCCGGCCTCCCTGCTCCAGCGCCCGTCAAAGACACAGAGGCCGCCGCTGCGTAGCTGATACATGCGTTCGCCAATGGGCCTTGCGTATTAGCGGTGGCGGTGTTACTTGGCAAACATGCGGCCGTCCGCCCGGCGGGCGGAACCAGCGCGGGGAGGGCGACATGAGTTTCTTTGTCGGGGGCGACTATTTCGAGGTATGCAACTGCGAGGTCAGCTGCAACTGCGTATGGCTGGGGCCAGCCACCCAGGACAACTGCGACGTCTTGCTGGCCTGGCACGTCACTAACGGCAGCAAGGATGGCGTGGACCTGGCCGGGCTCAACGCCGTGATGGCGGTCAGGCAGGGCGGCCAAGGGCGCCCCCTCCGAACTCAACGGCAGGTGATGGAGCGCATGCGCACATAGCGCTATCGTTAGATATCACATGGAGGCAGAATGACGGACATGCTGATCCGCGATGTGCCCGATGATGTCATCGCGGCGCTGGATGCACACGCGGGGCGCCTGGGGCTCTCGCGCAGCGAGTACGTACGCCGCCGCCTGGCCCAGGATGCGGCGCTAGCTGGCTCGCCCGTCAGTGTCGAGGACCTGGCTCGTTTCGCTGACGTCTTTGCTGATTTGGCCGATCCGGACGTCATGTCACGGGCCTGGCATTGACGGCCTGGCTGATCGACAAGTCCGCGCTGGTCCGCCTCACCGCCAGCCCCGACGCCGCTGAATGGGCGGCGCGGATCGAACGTGGGCTGGTGCGGATCACCACCGTCACCCGCCTGGAGACGGGCTATTCAGCCCGGTCGGGCCAGGATCTGCGTGCCGGGTTGCAGCAGCCCCCTTTGTCATCAATGCCCATCGAGTACCTGACTCCGGCGATCGAAGACCGGGCGGTGGAAGTCCTCACCCTGCTCGCCGACCGCGGCCAGCACCGGGCTCCCTCGATCCCCGACCTGATCATCGCCGCGACGGCCGAACTGGCTGGCCTTACCGTTCTGCATCTTGACAAAGACTTCGGGGTAATAGCCCAGATCACCGGCCAGCCCGTTGAGCGACTGACCGCACCCTGACGCGGTTCAGCCTGTGCGGCGGAGCCCGAAGCCCCAGTTCAGCATGCGCGCGGCATCCTGCGTGCCGGCCGCCAGGCCGGTGGCGGGACTGCCCAGCACGGCCCCGATCAGCGTCCGGCCGTTCCTGGTCGCCTCGAACAGCAGGCAGTGCCCGGCGTCGTCGGTGTACCCGGTCTTGATCCCGGCCGCGCCCTGGTACGAGCCGATCAGATCGTTCGTGTTGTCCCACCAGTACCGCGTGATGTCCTGGCCCTTTCCGCAGCTGGTAGAAGCGCTGGCCCACGATCGAGCGGAAAACCGGGTACCGCATTGCGGCGAGGCCGAGCGTGAGCAGGTCGGACGGCGTGGAGTAGGTCGAGGTCTCCGTCGGATAGGGCAGCCCGTCCGGCGAGGTGAAATGGGTCTGCGTCATGCCCATCCGGGCCGCGGTCGCGTTCATCCGCGCGATAAAGGCATCCAGTCCGGGGCCGTAGGCGTTCGCGAGGGTATACGCCGCATCTGCCCCCGAAGGCAGCAGCAGCGCCTCCAGCAGCTCACCGACCGTGAGCACGTCCCCCGGGTGCAGCGCCGCGCTCTCACCCCCGTACTTCCAGACGTAGCTGAACGCGGCCTTCGGCACCTGGATCCCCTGGCCGAGGTGGCCGCTTTCCAGCACCAGCAGCGCGGTCATCACCTTGGTGACGCTGGCCATCGGCCGTTCGGTGCCCGCCGCGCGGGCCCAGAGCACCTGGCCGGTGACCGCGTCGGCCAGCGCCGCGCCCTTGGCCTTCACCCCGCGAGGCGCGCCGGTCACCTCCATCGCCGGGCTGGCGGACGAGCGAAGGGGGGATGGGCTGGCGGGGGCGGGCGTCCGGGCAGCAGGTGCCGCGGTTCGGGTGAGCGCGGGCCGCGGGCTTTGGGCCGCGGCGGTGGACCCGCACGCCGCGACCGCGCCGATACCGGCGGCGACCATGGTCAGCGAAGCGATCCGCGCCGTCAGTCGCATGCAGCCTGTCCTCTTCCGCTCGGGAGAAATGCCTGTCGTCAACGCAGCATCTCACTGATAAGGGCGGCGGCATTGACCTGCCTGCCGCTGTGCACCCGTCGCGTGCTCGGCGCCGGCGGCGAGGTCGGCAGCAGGCAGTGACCCGGCATAATCGGCCTGGCGCTGGAAAGACCAGCTAGATGGCAGAGTTCACCTTCGCCCCGCTGACCCCCGCCTCCTTCCTCGACCGCGCCGCCGCGGTCTTCGCCGACCGGGTCGCGATCGTCGACGGGGACCGCAGATTCACCTATCGGGACATGTCCGATCGGTGCCGCCGGCTCATGGCCGCCCTGACGGCGCGCGGCGTGGGTCACGAGGACCGGGTCGCGGCACTGTGCACCAACAGCCACGTCATGCTGGAACTGCACCACGCGGTGCCGGCGCTGGGGGCCACGCTGGTCACGGTCAACGTCCGGCTCTCGGCCACGGAGATGGCAGAAATCCTCGGCCACTCCGGCGCGTCGATGCTGGTGGCGACGCACGAGTTCGCCGATCGCGCTAACGACCTGGCCAAACAGCTGAATCTGCCGTGCTTCATCGCCGGCGGATCTGATGACTCGTACGAGGCGTGGATCGAAGGCGCCGATCCCGCGGGGGTGAGCCCCGGGCCGGTCGACGAGCGCCAGATCCTGGCGATCAACTACACCAGCGGGACGACGGGGCGGCCGAAGGGCGTGATGTACCACCATCGGGGTGCGTACCTCCAGGCCACGGCGATGGCATACCACGCCCGCCTCGGTCCGGGCGCGAAGTACCTGTGGACCCTGCCGATGTTCCACTGCAACGGCTGGTGCTTCACCTGGGCCGTCACCGCGGCGGGCGGCACGCACGTGTGCCTGCGGGCCGTGGACCCAGGCGAGGTCTGGCGCCTGCTGCGTACCGAGGGGATCACTCATTTCAGCGCCGCGCCGACCGTGCTGACCATGATCGCGGAAGACGCCGCGGCCGGGGCCCTGGATCACGAGGTTCGCGTGGACACGGGCGGCGCGCCGCCCTCGGCCACGCTGCTGGCCCGGATGGGGAAGCTGGGGTTCGCGGTGACCCACCTGTACGGCCTCACCGAGACCTACGGCCCGCTGGCGATCAACGAGTGGCAGCCGGAGTGGGACGAGCTCCCACCGGACGAGCAGGCCACGCGGCGCGCCCGGCAGGGAGCGCCGAACATCATCGCCCGGCCACTGCGCGTCCTGGACAATGAGGGACGCGACGTGCCGGCCGACGGCGAGACGATCGGCGAGATCGCGGTCAGCGGCAACGACGTCATGCTCGGGTACTACCGTGACGACGAGGCGACGCGGGAGGTCACCCGAAGCGGCTGCATGCTGACCGGTGATCTGGCGGTGATGCACCCCGACGGGTATGTCGAGATCCGCGACCGGCAGAAGGACATCATCATCTCCGGCGGAGAGAACATCGCCTCGGTCGAGGTTGAAAGCGTGCTGGACAGTCACCCTATGGTGGTGGAAAGCGCCGTCGTCGGGATACCGGACGAGCGCTGGGGCGAGGTGCCCGTCGCCTTCGTGACGGTCAGGAACTCCGGGGACGTCGACGCGGCCGCGCTGGCCGACTTCGCGCGAGAGCACCTGGCCAGGTACAAGGTGCCCAAGCACTTTGAGTTCCGTGACCTGCCGAAGACTTCGACTGGAAAGATCCAGAAGAACGTGCTGCGCGATACGGCCAAGCAACCGCACGGGGACTCATGAGCGAGCCAGACGTCACGCTGGCGCTCGGCGGCAGGATGTCCGCGCACTGACCGGGGAGGACCGATGCATGAGGAACTGATCCGCCCTGACCTCCTCGGCCCCGCTCTCGCGCGGGCCCTCGGCGACCCCCGGTGGGAGCGGATCCAGGCCTCGCTCATCGCGGGCGGCAAGTCAAACCTGACCTTCGAGGTCACCAGTGAAGCGGGAACGGTGGTGCTCCGCAGGCCGCCGTCCGGGCCGTTGCTGCCCAGGGCCCATGACATGGGGCGAGAGGCCCGGGTTCAGCGCGCGCTCGCGGCCACCTCCGTCCCGGTGCCCGTGATCCTGCTGGAGGACACGGGCGAGCTGATCGGCGTCCCGTTCTACGTGATGGAGAAGGTCGACGGGTATGTCGTGGGCGATACCCTCCCGGCCGGGTTCGCGGAGTCGGCGGAGGACCGCCGCGGCATCGCCGATGTCCTGGTGGACACCCTGGCCGACCTGCATGCCGTCGATCCCGGCGAGGTGGGCCTGCTCGATTTCGGCCGGCCGGACGGCTTCGGGGAACGGCAGGTCCGCCGGTGGAGTGACCAGTGGGAGCGTTCCAAGAGCCGGGAGGTGCCTGCCGTCGACGAGCTGGCCCGCCGCCTGCGGGCCCACCCGCCGGCCGGTCCCGGGGGAGCGATCGTGCACGGAGACTACCGGCTCGATAACTGCCTGATGTCCAGGCGGATGCCGCCCTCTATCGCGGCGGTGCTCGACTGGGAGCTCGCGACGCTTGGTGATCCGCTGGCCGACCTTGGCTTGCTGCTGTTCTACTGGCGGGAGAGCGGTGAGACCGTCCCGGTCCTGACTCCCGCGGCGAGCATGCTGCCCGGCTTCCCGCCCCGCTCCTACCTGGCTGACCGCTATGCCGCGCGGACCGGCGCCGACCTTGGCGACCTGGCGGCCTACGTCGCGCTGGCGCATTTCAAGTTTGCGGCCATCGCGCAGGGCATCGCGGCGCGGGTGCAGGCGGGATCCATGGCGGGGCAGGACTTCGGCGATCTCGGTGCCGAGATCGACCGGATTGCCGACGAAGGTCTCGCCTCGCTGGCCGACAGAAGCTGACCATGGACTCCGCTGATCCAGATCGTCTACCAGGGCTGGCCGGAACCGAGGGCGAGCAGGGGACGTATCGTGCGGTCGGCCTGCCGGATTGCGTGCCCGTCGGCCTGGTAGACGGCGGCGGCGTCCGCGAAGGTGGTTCTCCCGCCTGCGCGGTAGGCGACGAGGCGGTCGACAGCGGCGGCCAGCACCGGCACCGGGTGCGCCGCCCGCAGCCGCTGGTGGTCGGCCGATATCCGCGCCCACGCGGCCAGCGCCCGCGCCGCCGCGGGCAGGCCGTTCCATCCGGTTCCCTTGCCGAGCAGGGCTTTGCTGACCGGGTCGTGCCCGGAACGCGCCGGGACCGGGCCGCACAGCCATCTCTCCGCCGCGGCGTAGCGCAGCCGCCACCAGTAGGCGTTGAAGAACTCCCCGCTCGCTGTCACTGGGCACGGCAGCACCTCGGCCACGAGCCCGTCCTGGCAGCACAGGTAATAGCTGCATTCGGTCCCGTCGTCGCCGAACAGCAGGCCGGCCACGAGGTCACGGCCGGCAGTGCTGCCTGCGGGCTGCGCGCTGAAGCGGGCCGGTGCCTCGCCACTGGGCATGCCGATGACACGGGTGAGTCCTGGGGCGCCCAGCGCCCGGTAGAGTTCCGCGGCCGGCGACCCCGGGGCCAGGACCGAGCGCACGTTCCCGGCGAGCCCGGCGGCGACGCTATTCCATAGGTGCTCCGCGAGCTCGGCCGGCCTCCTGCGCTGCTCCTTCCGGACGTGCGGCGGGACGGGGGGCGGCCCGGCGCCTGGCTGCAGGCGGCGGGTTGGCCGGCGGGGAAGCCCCGGCCGCGGGAGGCGCCTTGGCTGTGGGAGGCTCCGGAGTCGCCGGGCGCGGCGCCTTAGCTGCTGGGCCCCTCTTGGCCGCTGGGGGCAGCACGGAAGGCGCGAGCCCGGAAGGCAGGCAGGTCTCGCAGCCGAGTTTCTGCTTGCCCGCCACCAGCGGCGCCGCAGCATCGCAAGACGGGCAGCGTACCGGGGCGAAGGCCCCGGCCGGCAGCAGCCAGGCGAAGGTCATTGGATACCGGCGGTCGCCACGCCGGACATCGGCCGGCACCCGCAGGGCCGGACCTCGATCACGTGCAGCCGGTACGGGCGGATGACGTGCCGCGCCTCGTACTTCTCGGCGATCTCGGCCAGGCGCCGGGCTTCCTCCTCCCTGGTGCTGCGCAGCCGCTGCTCGAGCACGGCCCGCCGGTCGGCAGCAGCCGTGGCGAGCCGCCGTTCGATCCCGGCGATCGCGTCCGCGTAGTAGGCGGCGGCCCGGGCACGTTCCATATCGTGGGTGTCGCGCACCTGAGCGGTCAGCGCCTCGCGGCGGTCCGCCGCGTCCGCGTCAATCAGCCGGTGCGCCTCCGCTACCGCAGCCGCCAGGCTGCTGCCCGGAAAGTCACCGGCCGGCGGCCCCGGTGCACCGCGCCCGGCGACCGGAGCGCGGGAGAGCCGTTCGGCGAGGCCGGGCGGCAGAAGGCAGTGCGCCGGCCCGTCCACCCATCGCTCCGCCTGTTCCTGGAAGTGGTCCTCGGCCGACAGTTCGTAGGTGACCAGCGCGCCGACCCGGAGCACCGGGTGCCACCCGAACGTCGGCTCGCCCGCCAGGTCGATTCGCCCGTGGTCTACCGGGAACGCGTCCCGGACCGCAGTGACCAGCACGTCCGTGCTGGGCGGCAGGGACGGGGGCCGGGCCAGTACCCGGTGCCCGGCATCACCCGACGCCAGGACGCGTTCGGCCGCCTCGGCGAGGACGGGGTGCCCGAGGGCGAGCAGCGTCGCCCCGTCCTCCCGGGCGACATCGGGATCGGCGGTGACCTGCAGCTCCTCCGGGAGCCGGTAGACCTCGCGCAGGACCGGCGGCAGGACGACGTAGGTGCTGTCCCCGGCTGGTTCCCAGAGCCCCCCTGCGGCCGCGACATGCCGCAGCCAGAAGGCCAGCGCCGGATCCGTCATTGCGGCTCCTCGCCGACGAGACCGTCGATGGCCGCCCGGCTGCCCAGGTAGCCGGTCCTGGCCCGGGCCAGGTCGTCGCCGATGGCCTCCATCCGTTCGGCGAACTCGGCGTCGTCGCCGGACTGAACGAACGCCTCGAAGACGGTCGACTCGAAGTCGAAGTCGTCGGCTACCCGGCCCAGGATCATGTCGAGCTCGCCGACCACGAGCTCGAAGAGGTTGATCTTCGCTTCGAGGACGCGCAGCACCTGCTCCTCGATCGTGCCCCTCGCAACCAGGTTGGTGAGGAGCACGTCATGGTGCTGGCCGATCCGGTGCAGGCGCCCCAGCCGCTGCTCGATCTGCATCGGGTTCCACGGCAGGTCCATGTTGACCATGACGTGGCAGAACTGGAGGTTGCGGCCTTCGCCGGCGGACTCAGTCGACAGCAGCACATCCACCTCGTCCCGGAAGGCGGCCACCGCGCGCTCCTTGTCCGCCCGCGGCAGACTGCCGTGGTACACCGCGGCCGGGATTCGCGCGGCGGCCATCTGGGCGGCGAGCTGATCGAGGGTGTGCCGGAAGGCGGTGAACACGAGCACTTTGTCCCCGGCGGACGGCTTGGCCGCGGCGGACGGCTTGGCCGCGGCGGACGGCTTGGCCGCGGCGGACGGCTTGGCCGCGGCGGACGGCTTGGCGCCAGCGGCGCGCCGGAGCCGATCCAGCAGGACGGCGGTCTTCGGGGAGCTGCCCAGCTCCTCAGCCTGTCCGGCGAGGTCGTTCCAACCGATCTTGCGGAGGGCCGGTGCGGCGGCGGCCGGGCTGGAGCCGGCCAGCCGGGCCACGCTGCGCAGCGCGAGGCGCAATGACGGTGCGGCGGCGCTGCCTTCACCGCGGATCCGGGCTGCGAGACCCGCATACCAATCGCGTTCGGCGGCAGGCGGGTCGATCAGCAGGGTCTCCGCGAGGCGCTGCGGCAGCAGCACGCTGACCTCGCTGCGCCGGTGCCTGATCATCACCTCGGCAGTCCGCTTGCGCAGCGTCGGCGCGTTCCGCGGCTCCGGTCCCGGCCCGGTGCCGCCCGCCCCGTGTGCCGCGCGGAACTGCGCGGACGTGCCCAGCAGGCCGGGCGCGACCAGGCTCACCATCTCGTAGAGGTCCTGCAGCCGGTTCTCCACCGGGGTGGCGGTGAGCAGCAGCAGATGACGTGAGCGCAGCGCGCGGATGAGTCTCCCCGAGGCGGTGCGCGGCGCCCGCACCCGGTGCGCCTCGTCCACGATGATCAGGTCCCATGGGTCCCCGGTGAGCGCGGACATCAGCGGGTCGCGCCGCGCCGCGGCCAGGGACGCGATCAGGACCGGCCGGTCGATTCCACCGCCGCCATTGGTGTCCTTCCCGGCGAGGACGGTAGGAATGGCGAACTTGCGCTCGAGCTCTTCCTGCCACTGGGCCACCAGCCCGGCCGGGGTGATAATCAGGCTGCGGTCGGCCAGCCCGCGCAGCCGCAGCTCGGCCAGGATCAGGCCGGCCTCGATGGTCTTACCCAGACCGACCTCGTCGGCCAGGATCGCCCGGCCCCGCATCCGCCGCAGCGCGCTGCGCGCCGCCTGCAACTGGTAGTCGAACGGCGTGAACCGCAGCGACGGCACCGACAAGAACGTCTCGAACCCGGGTCGGCTCCATACCGGCACCGCCTCGTCGACCAGCAGTGACACCTGCTGGTCGACGGGAACTCCGCTGGCCAGCCTGGCCAGCATCGGCCCGTACAGGGCCAGCACGTCCTGCGGAACCGCGCGCTCGCTCGCCATGCGCTCCATCTTCCCAGCGGCACCAGGCGTACGTCAGCCAGTCGCCCCGGCGAACAGGGCGATCGAGGCCGCGAACGTCTGCCGGTAGTTCTGGCTGCCGACCGGGCCGAGGTCGCGGTGGGCTCGAGCTAAGTCCGTTCAGGAACCCTGACCTGCTGAGCGGACGTGCTGAGGGGTCCCTAGCGGACGTCCTGGCCGGTGGCCGGATCGAAGAAATGGAGCTGGGTGGTGTCGACCGAGAGGTCGAGTGTCTCGCCCGCCTTGACCTTGGTCTTCGGGTCGACCCGGGCGACGAACTCATTGCGGCCCTGACGGGCCCGCTGCTCGAATCTGGCCGCCTCGTCCTTGCCGAGCTCGGCGGCCAGCTCGAGAACCTCGTCGGTGACGACCGGCGGCGCGTCGACGCAGAAATGGAGATTGGTCTCCGTGCCGAGGGCTTCCACCAGCTCGATCTTCACCTGCAGCTGGCAACCGCGTTGCGGCGTGGCACCCCCGCCCACCTCGAACTCCTGCGGGCGGATACCCACGATCACCGGCTGGCCGCCATAGCCACGCAGCGCCGGCCGCTCGCTGAGCGTCTGCGGGTCGATCAGCAGGGGCTGCCCGCCGATGTCGGCGTACAGCGAATCGTCCTCCCAGCGCAGGCTGGTTTCGACCAGGTTCATCGAGGGGCTGCCGATGAACTCGGCCACGAAGAGGTTCCGTGGCCGGTCGAATAGTTCGGTGGGCCGACCGGCCTGCTGAAGCTCGCCCTTGCGGATGACCGCAATCCGGTCGCCCATCGTCATCGCCTCGGTCTGATCGTGCGTGACGTAGATCGTGGTGACGTTCAGATCACGCTGCAGCCGGGCAAGCTCCGCGCGCATCGACACCCGCAGCTTGGCGTCCAGGTTCGACAGCGGTTCGTCCATCAGGAACGCCTGCGGCTGGCGGACGATCGCGCGGCCCATCGCGACCCGCTGCCGCTGGCCGCCGGACAGGGCGCGCGGCTTGCGGTCCAGGTACTCCTCGAGGTCGAGAATCTTGGCCACCTCACGCACCCGTTGATCGCGGGTGGCCTTGTCCACCTTGGCCAGCTTCAGGCCGAAGCCCATGTTGTCGCGGACCGTCATGTGCGGGTACAGCGCGTAGTTCTGGAAGACGAAGGCGATGTCGCGCTCGCGCGGCGGCATGTCGTTGACGACCCGGCCCCCGATGCGCAGTTCGCCTTCGGTGATCTCCTCCAGGCCCGCGACCATCCGCAGGGCCGTGGTCTTGCCGCAGCCGGACGGGCCGACGAGCACCATGAACTCGCCGTCGGCGACCTCCAGGCTGAGGTCCTGCACCGCCGGCGCCTCGGCGCCGTCGTAGACCTTGTCGATGTGCGAGAGTTCTATTTCAGCCATTTTCGGTCCTCTGGTGAGATCGGCCGGCTGACCCGGCCATGGTTAGCCCTTGACGCCGCCGGCGGTGATACCCGTGACGTAGAAGCGCTGGAGCGCGATGTAGAGCACGGCGCAGGGCACCATGGCGATCACCGCCCCGGCGATCAGGAACCCGAAGTTGACCACTCCGAACGTTCCTGTCTCGACGTTCAGCAGGGCCACCGGCAGGGTCAGCCGGTTGATGCTGGTGATAAAGGTGAGCGCGCCGAGGAACTCGGTCCAGGCGAACAGGAACGCGTACAGCATCGTGGTGGCCACACCGGGCAGGACGAGCGGCAGCAGGACCGTCCGCAATGTCGTCATGACGGTGGCGCCGTCGCAGTACGCGGCTTCCTCGAGCTCGCTCGGTGCCGCCAGGAAGCTGTTGCGCATGACGAACACACCGAACGGAAGATTGAAGGTGCTGTAGAAGAGGATGAGCCCAGCAGGCTGTCGAGCAGATGCAGGAAGCTGAGCTCGAGGAACAGCGGGGTCAGGATGGCCTGGAACGGCACCATGAGCGTGACGAGAATGAGCGCGAACACCGCGTTCGCCCCGCGGAACCGGAAGCGGGTCCGCCCGAGGCCGTCGCCGGCCAGCGTGGCGAGCACGGCGGTGAGCACCGCCGTCCCGCCCGCGACCAGGAGGCTGTTCCATACGTAGCGCAGGATGTGGATGCTCCCGGTGATCAGCCCCGAGTAGTTCGCGATCGTCAGATGCGTGAAGTCCCTGGCGCTGGGAGTCGCCGTGATCTGCGCCTGCGGCTGGAACGACCGGAGCACGGCCCAGACGAGAGGCAGGAGGAACAGAACGGACAGCACGGCGCCGGTGGTCACGTAGACAAGGGTGGAGCCGCGCGACGGGCCGTCCTTTCCGCGCGTTCGCCCGCTGCGGGCTGCGACAGTGGCCATGATCCCTCCTCTAGGTGTTGCTGCGCAGCAGCAGGAACTGCACCGCGCTGATCAGGCCGACGACGGCCACCAGGACGATGGACATCGCGGCGGCCGCGCCCACATGCAGCTGGACGAACGCAGTCTGGTAGATCCACATGACGACCGTGAAGGTGCTCGTCCCCGGGCCGCCCTGGGTCAGGATGAAGAACTGGTTGAACGCGAGGAACGAGCCGATGATCGAGATGATCAGGCTGAGCGCGATGGTCGGCCGCAGCAGCGGCAGCGTGATGTACCGCTCCTTCTCCCACCACGAGGCGCCCAGCACGTCGGCCGACTCGTACAGGTCGCCGGAGATGCTCTGCATGCCGCCGACCAGGAGGACCATGGTGAGCCCGGAGGCGAACCAGATGACCAGGATGCAGGTGGCGGCGAGGGCGAGATTGGTGTTCACCAGCCAGGCGGTCGCCCCGTTGGTCAGGCCCAGCTTGGCGAGAACGAAGTTCACGGCGCCCGAGTTCGGCTGCAGCTCGAGCAGCGTGATGTAGCTCAGCGTGGGGAGCCCGACGACGTAGGGCAGGAAGAACGCTGTCCGCAGGAACACTGACCCGCGCCGGTTCGACCGGACCAGGACGGCCAGCCCGTACCCGACGACGAGAATCGGGATCGTGACGATCCCCGTGTAGAGCAGCGTGAACAGCACGGAATGGATGAATCCGGGGTCCTTGCCGAGGGCCGCGTAGTTGCTCACGCCGCTGAAATGATAGGAACCGATAAGCGGCCAGTTGGTCAGGGACATGTAGATAGCGAAGCCGAGCGGGAAAAGAACGAAGACGGCGACGAACAAGAAGGCGGGCGCCGTCAGGAGCATGCCCATCTTCGGCTGCCGTACTATTCCCGTCCGCCGCCCTTTCCTGGATCGCGTGGTACCCGCCGTGCCGGGCCGGGCCTCGCGTTGCCTCGCGACTGTCTCGATTGTTTCCTGCGTCATTGCAGTTCACCTCCGTGCGGGCACCGCTAGGACTTGCCGAGGTCGATGGCGGTCGAGAAACCAGCCTGTCCGGTATGCATCGCCGCCGCGACGTTGCCGCCAAAGACGGCTTCGGTAAACATGTTCAGCCAGGGGCCACCGGGCTGATTGAAGGTCGTGTTGTAGACAATGGTCTTCGGCGCATAACCGCGCCGCAGGCCGGCGAGCATGGCGGCGGCGAAGGGATAGTGCGCCCGGAACTGGGGGGTGGCGACGTCGCTGCGGATCGGCTCGAACCCGGCGCTGGGGGCCAGGCTCTGCTGCGTTTGCTGCAGCGCGAACTTAATGAACTCCCAGGCGCCGGATGGATTCCTGGATCCGGTGGGGATACCGAAGTTGGCACCGCCGTCGAACGTGGCGGTAGCCCCGCCGCTGGGGGCAGGCAGCAAGGTCATCCCGATCTGGGACCGGAAACTGGCGGGGGCCGCGGCGATCGGGCCATACCCGAGCGGCATCATGCCGATCTTCCCGGCGAGGAAGTTCTGTCCCCAGGTGACACCGGTTTCGACCTGCGACTCAGGGTCGGCCAGATGGTCCGCCCATAGCTGGCGGTACAGGTTCAGCGTCTGCCTGAGCGGTGCGTTGCCCTGGATGAACGCTGTTTCGTGGCCCGGCTGCCCGTAGAGCAGATGTGTCTTGGTCGCCCAGACGTCGGGCAGGATGGTGAAGCCGAGGCAGCCTTCGCAGCGCCCGGCAAAGGCGAAGCCGTCGATCCCGTGGCCCAGTGCGGTTATCTTCCGGGCGTCGCTGAGTATTCCGGCGTAGCTCGTCGGCGGCTTGTTCGGGTCAAGGCCAGGCTCGCCGGAAAAGCGTCTTGTTGTACCAGAGCACCGACATATCGGCCACATATGGGGTGCCGTAGTAATGACCGTTCTCGGTGGTCAGGTTCAAGGCGCCGGGGCTGAGCTGATTCTTCTCCGGCAGGGCTTTGACGAGCGGCGTGAGATCGGTGAACACGTTGTGGTAAATGAACAGCTGGGAATTGATGTCGTCGATGCCGACCAGATCCGGGGGTGATCCCGCGCGGATCGCCGTCGCCAGCTTCGTCACGTACTGGGTGTCCTGTACGGGCGTCAGCACGACCTTGAGGTTCTTGTGCGTGGCGTTGAAACGGTCGACGACCAGCTTCCCGAAGGGCGCCGTCGTGTTGCGGTCCCAGAACTGCACGACTCCGGTCGCGTTGTCGCCGAAGCCGGCCGCGGTCACCTTGGCGGGGGGCCCCGCGGCCGCGCAGCCGGCCAGGGCCAGCGCCGCCGCGAGCGCGGGCAGGAGCAGCGCCAGCGCGGCCGTACGCGCCCGCGCGCACGCCTGGCGGAACACGCCGGGCGGCCAGCGGGCGGCGGTGTCCGGTGGACGCGGTACGCATGGGCTCGCCCCCTGCAAGGCTGGGCAATCGTTTTCCTAAAGGCAAATCCCCTAACCTGCGGGAACTTCGTAAACATGTTGAGCCGAAGTTAACTCGGGTGAACTGGCGGTCCGGCTGAAGCCGGACCCGTGAGGTGGGCCTGGGCGGCCTTGCGGAAGGCCGCCACCAGGCGGTTGCGGTCACTGGCGCGGGTCGCCAGCGCCACGTGGCTCGGCTCGACGCCTTCCAGGGGAACTGTGGTGAGGTCCGGGCGGAGGGCTTCGGTGCCCGGGCCGCCCGCGATGATGGCCACGGCCTGCCCGGCGGCGATGAGCTCGTACTTGTCCTCGACGGCCTCGACGACGGGACCGTCGGGGGCCGGGCTTCCGTCGGGCCGGGGGTCGATGCGCCAGAAGGCGCTCCAGACCGGGTCGGATCTCCGCACGCGCGGCAGGGGCTCGCCGGCTATGTCGTCGAGAGTGACGGATTCCTTACCGGCCAGCCGGTGGTCGAGGGGAACCACTACGACCCGGGGCGTGTCGTAGAGGACCGTCACGTGCAGCTGGTCGGTCGGGAACGTCGGACAAGTCGGCCGCCGCACTGGCGGCGGCCGGTGCCGAGGCGCACCGCGGCGCTCTCGACGACCTCGACAGCCTGCGGACGGCCGCCGCAGCCGCGACGGCGTCATTCACCTGGCGTTCATGCACGGCTCCAACTTCGCCGACGCGGGCGCAGCCGACCTGCAGGCCATCGTGGCGATGGGGGCAGCACTGGAGGGCTCCGGCAAGCCCTTTGTGGTCACCTCGGGGACGGCCGGGCTCACGCCGGGACGCCTGGTAACGGAAAAGGATGTGCTCGAGCCGGGCGGCGCCGGGGGGCCACGGGTCCTTTCGGAGAACGCGGCGATCGCGATGGCCGGGCGCGGGGTGCGCTCATCGGCGATCCGTCTGGCACCGTCCGTGCACGGCCCGGCGGATCTGCACGGCTTCGTCCCGAGCCTGATCGGCATCGCCCGCGCCAAGGGCGTCTCCGGCTACGTTGGTGACGGGTCCAACCGCTGGCCGGCCGTGCACGAGCTCGATGCGGCGCACCTGTACCGGCTGGCTCTGGAGGCGGCGCGGGCCGGGTCACGGTGGCATGGAGTCGGCGACGAGGGTGTGCCGTTCCGGGCCATCGCCGAGGTGATCGGCCGCCAGCTGAACCTGCCGGTGGTGAGCGTTCCGCAGAAGGAGGCAGAGGCCCACTTTGGCTGGCTCGGCGCTCTGGCGGCACTGGATCTCCCGGCCTCGAGCCGGCTCACCCAGGAGCGGCTGGGCTGGCGGCCGGTGCACCCCGGCCTGATCACGGACCTCGAAAGGTCACTACTTAACGCTGAATCGCCGGGTATGCACTGTTACCGGGCGACGGCGGTGGTGAGCGGGAGCCGCTTGGAGGGTGGTGCCCTCCCCGGGCGGGCTGTGCAGCTGAAGGCTGGCCGCCGAGCGCCTCGGCCCGGTCCTTGAGCCCGACCAGGCCGGACCCGCGGCCGGAGTCGGCGCCGCCGCGCCCGTCGTCGTGGACACGCGCGCGCAGCACGCCCTCGCCTATCTGCCACCTCGACCGCGGCGGTGGTGGCGCGGGCGTGCTTGGCGGCGTTGGTCAGTGCCTCGGCCACCGTGTAGTAGGCGGCGGTCTCGACCGGCTCGGGGAGCCGCCCGCCGACGCGGACGTCGAGGCTGACCGGGATGGCGGATCGGCGGGCCAGCGCCTTGAGCGCCGGGCCCAGCCCGTGCTCGGCCAGGATGGCCGGATGCAGGCCGCGGGCGATCTCGCGCAGTTCCTCCAGCACGCCGGTCAGCCTGGCGGCCACGCCATCGAGCCACTGAATCAGTTCGCCGCGCTCCCGGCGGCGCTGCCTGCGCCGCCCGCACCTGCAGGGCGAGGGTGACCAGCCGCTGCTGGGCGCCGTCGTGCAGGTCGCGCTCGATGCGGCGGCGCGTCTGGTCGGCGGTGGCCACGATCCGCGCCCGGGAGGCGGCCAGGGCGGCCTGGGCCTCGGCGTTGCCGACCGCGGTCGCGGCCAGCTCGCGGAGGTCACCTGGATCGGAGGGGCTTCAGGTCTCGCGGATGACCTGGGCGGGATCTTTGTCGTCGCGCAGTCCCTGATAAGAAGCGGCGCGGAGCCTGCCCTCCGGCGTCCACACGGCGAAGGCGACGTCAATGACCAGGCGCGGCTGGACCCAGATCGCGCCGCGGGCGTGCTCGCGCGGCACTTCGTCGGCGAACGGGCTCGCGGGCTGCTGCAGGGCCTCTAGCCGCGCGCCGAGGAGCCGCAGCGTCTGCTGGGTGAAGCCGGTGCCGACATGGCCGGCGTAGTCCAGGCCCCGCGGGCCATATACGCCGACCAGCAGGGATCCGATCTGGCCTGCCCGGTTACCCTCGCCGGGCTTCCAGCCGCCGACGACGACCTCCTGGCGGTGGAAGTTCTTGACCTTCCGCCAATCCGGCGATCGCCTGCCTGGCTGGTACGGGGAGTCCAGCCGCTTGGCCACGATGCCCTCCAGGCCGTGGGTGCGGGAGGCCGCCAGCACGTCGGCGGCCGCGTAACCGGTGAAAGAGGGCGGGACCTGCCAGCTCCCGGCGTCCAGATCCAGCGCCTCGAGGAGCCCCCGGCGCTGTACGTACGGCAGGTGCAGCAGCGGGTGCCCGTCAGCGTGCAGAACGTCGAAGATCAGGTAGCAGGCCGGAACCTGCCCGGACAGCCGGACGGCCTGCGCCGCCGACGTCACGTGCATGCGCTGCTGCAGCTGGGCGAAACTCGGCCGTCCGTCGTCGAAGGCCACAACTTCCCCGTCCAGCAGCAGCTTCGTGCCGGCCGCTGGCCCGAGCGCAGACAGTTCCGGGTAGGCGACGGTGATGTCACGGCCGGTCCGGGAGGCCAGCCGCAGCTCCCCGTCGTCGATAAAGGCCAGCGCCCGGACGCCATCCCACTTCATCTCGTACGCCCAGCCGACATCGTCGCCGGGCAGCGCACCGGGCACGGCGAGCATCGGAGCAAGCCGCGCCGGCAGGCCAACCCGGCCTGGGCCGTCCGCCGCTTCCTGCATCTCGGGAGGAATCATAGAAATCGCAGGTCAGGATACCTCGGCTGGGTTGCGGCCCAGGCCAGGTCGGCCCGTGCAGCGCCGAGCGCCATCAGGGGTGCTGGTGGTCGCGGCCCAGATAGCGCCAGCAGTTCGGCCGCTTGGTGTCCCCGGCCTCGGGCTCCAGCGCGGGAGCGTAGGCACCGTACTGGCGCAGGGGTTCGACGATGGCGCGGGCGGGCGGCAGCAGCCGAGGGCAGCTCAGAGGCGGCGCGGAAGAGCAGGCCGAGGGCGGAGGTGACGTCCCCCACGTGGACGGCGGCGTGGAGAGCGCGGGCCGCCGCCGCAGTCGCGGCCGGCAGGGCCCCCTGGGCAGCGGGGTCGGCCCGTCGGGCGTCAGCCGCGATCGTCGCCCAGGCCGCTCGGGCGGTGGCGATCGCTGGTGCGAGCAGCTCGTCCGCCGTGCCATCCAGACGCCCGGACGGCTCGAAGGGATTGTCTTCGGTCCGCTCCCCGTTCCGACCGCGGCGGCCCAGGCCAGCTGATCGCCGGCCGCGTGCTGCAGTACCTGGGCCACGGTCCATTTCGGGCACGGCGTCGGCGCGCCGAGCTGGGTGTCGTCGATGTCAGCGCGGCCGCGCTGAGCAGTCGGGCCCGGTGATGACGGTCCACATGGTGATCACTTTTTTTTTTTTTTTTTTTTTTTTTTTTTTTTTTTTTTTTTTTTTTGCCCCGGATCGGTCGCTGGTGCCAGTTGCCGGCTGATGTACTCACCGATCCAGGCGCACCCGGTCGCGGCCGTCGCGGACCGAGCGCAGGCGTCGGCGTCAGCGCCCTCTACCGGCGCTATGACGATGAGGAAGACCTGCTGCGCGAACTGGCGCGCGACGCGCTGACCCGTACATCGGCGACCTGCAGGCCGCGCTGACCGACGATCGCGACGCATGAACTGTCTACCGCGACTACGCTCATCCGCGTGGTCGACGGCGGCAGTCAGGCGCTGAGCCAGCGGCTGGCCGCACCTCCACGCCCATGCCGGCCTGGGCGAACTGGCCACGCAGGCCCAGACGCTGGCCGAGCAGTACATCGCCAGGCTCAGCGGCAGAACAGTCCTGCGCCCGACATCACCAGCGCCAACATCGTGCTCATCATCGAAATGGTCATGACGGCACGTGCGAACCGAACTGGCAGCGGGACGGCGTTGCGCCGCCCGCTACCTCGACCTGATCCTCAGCGCTTCGCCGCCGCGGCGCCGGGCCCATCCCCGGCCCCGCCGCCGAGCCCGCCAGGCCTTTCCGCTGCCCGCTGGCAGCGGCGCGGTGGCTGAACCAAGCCATGCAGCGACTACGCGCGACGCTGGGTTGTCGCGGGCCATGCGTCTGAGTTTCCCATGGGGCCCACTGTGTTTTCCCATGGGGCCCACTATCGCGCGCCGCCTCCCGCACGGAACAGCTCCTTTGGCGCGCCTATTCAGATAAACGGAAAGAGCCGCGTGTCCTGTGGATAACTGCCCGCATGAAGATCCATTACAGACCATTAGTGTGCGGAAGTGGTTGTGGAGAGCCACCACTTCCGCGCACGACCCCGATGGGGCTGAGACAGCCAGGGAGCGGATCACCAGGCCGGATCTTCTGGCTGAATGGTCCTCGTTCCCTCGGTGATGGCCCTGCTGGGTGCGCGTGCCTGGTGGATGCCGCGCTGGATGGAGCCCATCGTCCCGCACCTGCAACTGGAAGGCAGCGCCGCGGCGGCCGCATCCGAGCCCGGTCCCGGAAGGACTGAGCTTAGGCAGCCGTCCCCGGGAACAGCGCGATCGAGGCGGTGAAGGTGTGCAGGTAGTTCTGGCCGCCGACCGGGCCTAGTTCTCCGGCGCAGAAGAAGCCGGCCACCGGGACGTCGCCGAGCATCTTGGTCAGCAGGCGGGCATCGTGATCGGGCTGGTCGAACATCCGCGAGCCGCGGCCATTGCAGGTGAACAGGAGGGCTCCGGCGGGCGGGCGGCCGCCGAGGGCGGCGGCTTCCTGTTCCAGGATGCGCTGGAGATCGGAGTCGGCGGAGTCGGCGTCGCGGATGTGGAACTGGACTGTCTGGCCCACCTCGACCTCGTCGCCCACGGCGAGGGCGCCGGTTTCGGGATCGACGCCGAGGATGCCGCGGATCAGGAAGTCGCCCTGGCGGCGCTCGCCGCCGTATTCGTTCATGACGATGCCCGCCAGGACGCCCTGGCTGAGAAGCTCGCGGTCGCGGCCGGTCAGGGACGCCGCCAGGTCCTGCAGGCGGGTCATGGCCGCGCGGCCGCCGAGTTCCTGGACCAGGTTGCCCTCGGCGGCGGTGACGGTGAACGGCTCCCCCACGGGCCAGGCAGCCCTGGGAGACGAGAGGGTGGATCTCGGCTTGGGGCAGGCAGGCGCCGACGGCGCCCTCGGCCAGGACCTGGTCGTCGAGGAACAGGCGGCTCTCCCGCGCCCACCCCGCCGCTGGCCATGCCTCCCATGACCTGCGTTCCGGGGACGTCGGCGTTGAGGTGGGAGAGCAGGTAGTCCGCGGGGAACGTAAACGGGTCGCAGATCATCAGGTGCACGCCCGGCCGGTGAGGCTCGAACCGGTAGCCGCCGTAGGCGCCGCCGCTGGCGGTCCGCACGAAGCCCATGGAGAACGTCTCGACCGGTCCCACGTCGGCGGCCAGCCACAGGGAGACGGCGGGGCCGGACTCGACCTCCCGGGAGCCGCCGACGACGGCCTCGGCCACGCACCCGATGAGCGGGAACGGGCCGGTCTGCTCGGTGACCGCCGCGAGCAGGGCCTCGGCCGAGTCCTGGAAATGGGCGGAGGCGATCAGCACGCCGAACGCGGGCGGGGTCTCCCCCAGCGACGCCCGGGCCATCGCCGCGGCCCGGCGCCCAGCCTCGAGGGGGTCCGCACTGAGGACAAGGGCTGCGCCGGCCTTCACGAGTCCAGGTTACGCGGCCGAGCTGGCTTCACCCGTGCAGAGAGCTGGCAGCGGGCGATCACCCCTCCCCTGCCCCCGGAGGACGGCTCTGGGGAAAGGTGGGCTCCTGGTAGATCCGTTAAGTGGTCCTGGACGTGCGGAACTGCGGCATCGCGGACGGGACCACGGTCCGGCCGTGGGCGCAGCTGGACAACACGTTCCAGCAGTGGGACATCAAGCCCTGAGGGGTTCGGGCGCGCCGAGGTAGCCTGCGGCGGGTGAGATGGCGGTTCGGGCTCGTGAGGTCACCGTCGGGGCTGAGGCCCATGGTGCGGGATACTGGCCGCATGGTTGACGACATCGCACGGGACCGGGCCATTTACCAGGCGCTGAAGGCTGCCGACGAAGTCGCCGCAGCGCTGCAAACCCACCTCATCGAGGAACACGGGGCTGATCCGGACCGCGCCGCCCCGAAGAGCGCCTCCACCAATTCGCTTAAGCTCCTGCGCCAGGCCCGCGAGCGGCTGGGCCAGGGATTGCGGGCCGTCGGTGCCGACAGCGTTGCCGAGTCCGACGGGATCTCGCTGCGAAACCAATGACCTGCACGACGTGCGCGGTTTAACGCCGATGCACCCACGCAGCACGGGCTAAAGGTGCCATTCATCGTCGATCAGCATCCGGCCGGCCGTTAGCCCTTTACGTACGCGATCTTCTCGGTCACCTTGCCGTCTTTGACGGTGAAGACGTCGATGCCGCGCACGTGGCCGGCGCCCCAGTCATAGCGCCAGCGCTGCACCACGTGGTCGCCTGCGGTGAATGAATCCTCGACGGTGAAGCGACTCGTCACATCGTCGAAGATCGGCTTCCAGGCCATGCCGATGGCGGCATGGCCCACGTAGCGCTGGCCGTCCGGCGCGGGCGAGGTTGCCTCGAACACGCAGTCGTCGCTAATCAGGGCCAGAGCCGCGGCGAGATCGTGGTCGTTCCAGGCCGCGTTGAACTCGCGGACGACGGTGGCTGCATCGCCGAGCCTGGGCTGGCTGGCGGTCCTCATGCCAGCGCGGGCTCGGCGTCCTGCAGCCCGCCGCGGAGCATCTCGCGAAGCTCGGGGGTGTCCTGGTGGCCGTGCTTGGCGACGGCGTGCGCTGCCGCGGCGTCGAGGACCTCTTCCTCGCCGCCGGCGATGGTGAGCGTGCAGCCGATCTCGCTGGGTACCTGGCGGCAGTCGATCATCTTTCGGGCCATGACGGTCTCCCCTCCCTGGAGCCGGGACCGATCCCGGCTGTGTTGCTGACTTGCGTGCGTCTGGCTACCCGGCGTCGTTGCCCGCGCCGGGCCAGCCGAAGCGCGTTGGCTCCGATATGCTTACTTACCGATAGGTAAGAGTCTGACTTACTGATAGGTCAGGCGTCAAGGACTGCGGAGGGATCTAATGGCTACTGGGCGCGGGCGCGATGATATGGGCACGGCCGCGCGGATCCTGGACGTGGCCGAGCAGCTGGTGCAGGTCCGCGGGTTCAACGGCTTCAGCTACGCCGATATCGCAGCCGAGCTGCAGATCACCAAGGCCGCCCTGCACTACCACTTCGCCAGCAAGGCCGACCTCGGCGAGGCGCTCATCTCCCGCTATGCCAGCCGGTTCGCGGAAGCGCTGGCTGGGGTCGGCACCGGGGGCGCTGCCGCGAGCGCCAAGCTGGCCGGCTACGCGGGCCTGTACCTGCAGGTGCTGCGCAACCGCAAGATGTGCCTGTGCGGCATGCTCGCCGCGGAGTACCAGACCCTCCCGCAGCCGATGCAGGACGCCGTGATCAGGTTCTTCGACGAGAACGAGAGCTGGCTGGAGAGTGTCCTGGAGCAGGGCCGGGCCGACGGCAGCCTGCGCCTGGCCGGCTCCGCGCGGGACACCGCCCGCATGATCGTGGGGGGCCTGGAAGGGGCTATGCTCGTCGCCCGTCCCTACGGCGATGCCGCGCGCTTCCAGGCCGCCGCAGCCAACCTGCTGGCCGGGCTGACACCCGCGCCATAGAGGAGATCAGAGCATGAATACGTCCGGTCATGTCGCCGCTGTCCTGGCCAAGGCCGAGGCGGGAGGTGTCCGCGGCGCTGAGCTGGCCGCCCTGCGCCGACGCCTGGGGCAGCTGGGTGAGAGCCAGGCCGGGCTCCTGCCGAGTGAGGACCTGGAGCCGCTTGCGGACCTGCCACGCCTGGAGGAGCTGCCCGAGCCGTCACCCGGCCAGGCTCGTGACGTGCTCGACCGGCTGGTAGTCGTCAAGCTCAACGGCGGCCTCGGGACGAGCATGGGCCTGTCGGGGCCGAAGTCGCTGCTGGAGGTCAAGCCCGGCATGAGCTTCCTCGATGTCCTGGCCAGGCAGGTGCTGGCGCTGCGTGAGCGGCACGGCGCCCGGCTGCCGCTGGTGCTGATGAATTCCGCGACCACCCGCGGCCCGTCGCTGGACGCGCTGCAGGGCCAGGGCGGCCTGCCGGTGCCGGGCGTGCCGCTGGACTTCCTGCAGGGCCGCGAGCCCAAGGTCCGCGCGGATGACTGGCTGCCGGTGCAGTGGCCGGCCGACCCGGAGCTGGAGTGGTGCCCGCCCGGGCACGGCGACATCTATATCGCGCTGGCGGTGTCCGGCACGCTGGATGCCCTGCTCGGCGCCGGGCTGCGGTACGCCTTCGTGTCCAACTCCGACAACCTCGGCGCGCTCGCCGACGTCCGGATCGCCGCATGGCTGGCCGCGGAGCAGGTGCCGTTCGCGCTGGAGGCGGTGCGGGGCACGCCGGCCGACCGCAAGGGCGGCCACCTCGCCCGCTACCAGGGCCGGGTGGTGCTGCGGGAGACCGCGCAGGTGCCCGGCGGCGACACCTCCTTCACCGACGTCGAGCGGTGGCGCTGGTACAACACCAACAACATCTGGATCGACCTCCGCGCGCTCGCCGACCTGCAGGCCACCGACCCGGCGGCACCGGCCCTGCCGCTGATCGTCAACCGCAAGACCGTCGACCCGCGCGACCCCGCGAGCACCCCGGTGATCCAGCTGGAGTCGGCGATGGGAGCGGCGATCGGCTCGATCCCCGGTGCCCGGGCGGTCCACGTGCCCCGGTCGCGGTTCGCCCCGGTGAAGACCACCGACGACCTGCTCGTCGTACGCTCGGACGCCTACGAGCTCACCCGTGACGGGCAGATGAGGCCGGGCTTCGACGGCCCGGGGCCCGTCGTCACGCTGGACCCGCAGTTTTACGAACTGCTGCCCGACTTCGAGCAGCGGTTCCCCGCCGGGGCGCCGTCGCTGCGCCGCTGCCGCCGGTTCGAGGTCGACGGCGACGTCACCTTCGGCGGGGGTGTCGTGGCGGCAGGCGACGTGCGGGTGACCGGCCCGCGTCACGTTCCGGACGGGGAGATACTCGGCCGCTGAGGGTCAGCGGTGCGCGTTGGGGCCGGGGTGCTTGCCGAAGAAGCGGATGAACTCGGTGGTGGCGTCGGGCCCGCGCCGGTCGGTGTAGGACCCGTGCGGGAGACCACCGGACCAGGCATGGCCGCCCTGGTGGATGGTCCAGCATTCGGCCAGGTCCGCGCCAGTGGAGTCCTGGTAGCAGGTGCGAGTGTAGGCATGGCCGCCGGGGACCTGCCCCGTGATGGTTTCCGCGGTGGGCTGGGTGCCCGGGCCGCGGGTCGTGATGCTCGCGGCCAGGAACTGGCCGATGAGGGCGGCGGCGTTGGCGTGGGCCACGGTTGTGTCCTGGTCACCGTGGAAGACGATCAGCGGTACGGGCCGCGCCGGGGGCCGGGCGGGATGTCCTGGCCCCTGCTTCATGGCCGCGAACGCGGAGGGCAGGTCATCGGCGGCGGCGTAGGCCAGGCCTGAATGCACGCCGGCGGCGGCGTAGAGATCGGGGTAGGCCGCGGCCATCACGGCCGCCATCGCGCCCCCGGCGGAGAATCCGGCCACATACACCCGGCCGGGATCTGCCCCGTAGCGGTTCGTGACCTGCCTGGTGATCCCGGCGATCAGCGACGGCTCGCCGGCGTCGCGGCGCTGATGCTGCGGCTCGAACCAGTTCCAGTACCGGCCCGGGTTCGCCGAGCGGGGCTGCTCGGGGTAGGCGACGAGGAACGTCTGCTGCTCGGCGAGGTCGTTCATGCCGGTCGCGGCGGCGAAGCCGGTGGCGTCCTGGGTGCCGCCGTGCAGCATCACGACCAGGGGCAGGGGGCCGCCGGTGTAACCGGTGGGGACATACAGCCGGTAGGCGCGGGTACCGGCCGCGCCGGTGTAGGACAAGGTGTCAAACCGGCCTCCCGGCTGCCTGGCGGCCGGGGCCGCGGGCCGGTCCGCGTGCCGGTCCGGGTGCCGCAGACCCGATGTCCGCCGGCCAGGGAGAAGGCGGGGCCGGGGAATCCAGCCGGAAGGGACCCGCCTCAGCCGTGTCTCCTCCGGGGCGGCCAGCGCTGGCGGGGCATCGCCGGAGCGGTCAGCCGTGGCCACGGTTTCTTCGGCGCGGGGCGCATCCGGCGCACGCCGTGTCATCGCCGGGCCGGCCAGGGCTTGCTGGATCAGCGCGGTTGCCTCCATGAGGCGGCCCTGGCGGGTCAGGCGGGTGGCCTCAGCCATCGCCGCCATGTGGGGTGTATCCACGGCTGTGTCCCTTCTCGTGGTTCTCTTCGCTGCGGCTCAGGCGGTGCGGGGCTCCAGGGCGGCCTTCACCGCGGCGGGTGCGCGGAAGGCGCCGAGCACCTCCACCGAGGCAATCGTGGCCAGGGCCAGCTGGGGGAGACATCAGCGGCGATGCTGGCCAGCCCCAGCACCCGGATGTGGATCATCTGCCCGGCATCGCGGATCTCCTCCAGATCGCGGCGGGTGTAGTAGCAGCTGCCCAGGGTGAGGGTGCGCCGGGCCGCTGTCTGATTGAGCGCCTCGCCGCGGGTGGCGAGCTGGTTGCGGATGGCCGTGCGGATGAAATCGGTGCGATTGGTGTAAAAGCCTTCCTGGACCAGCAGGTCGATCTGCCCGAGGTCCACCAGCCCGAGGTTGATAGTGATCTTCTCGGTCTTCTCGATCTCGCCGGAGACCATCCATCAACCATCTCCTTACCATCCATATGGATGGTAAAGGGGTCGGCAGCCGCGACGCAAGGTCCTGGGCGCCGGAGCCAGGGAGGCAGGATCGCTGGCTGGAATGGGAATGCCGGGTCTGGGACCGGGTACGGGATGGCTTATCGCCTGGGGAGGGAGAGCCGATGGCCAGGTCCAGCGATGCCGCCGATGTGCGGCGTGCTCATCGGACCGAACTCAGCCCGTTGCGGTTCCTGGAGCGCAGCGTGCTGGTGTACCCCGACAAAGTGGCCGTGGTCCATGAGGACCGCCGTTACACCTACCGGGAGTTCGGGGAGCGGGTGAACCGGCTCGCCTCGGCGCTACGGGCAGCGGGGCTGCGGAAGGGTGACCGGGTAGCGTTCATCTGCCCCAACATCCCGGCGCTGCTGGAAGCGCACTACGGGGTACCGGCAGCTGGCGGCGTGCTCGTGGCGCTGAATTACCGGCTGAACGCTCAGGACATCGGCTTCATCCTGGAGCATTCGGGAGCCCGGTTCCTGTTCGTTGACCGTGAGTTCGAGCATCTTGCCGAAGGCGCGCGAGTCGAGCGTGCCGTGCGCATCGACGACACGGGCGCCGCCGGTGATCCCTACGAGGCGTTTCTCGCCGAAGGCTCGGCGGAGCCGGTGACGAGCGAGCTCGGCGATGAGGACGAGCCGATCTCCATCAACTACACCTCTGGTACGACCGGGAGACCCAAGGGCGCCGTCTACCACTACCGCGGCGCGTATCTCAACGCGCTGGGCGAGGTGATCGAGACGCGCCTGTCTCCCGAGAGCGTGTACCTGTGGACTCTGCCCATGTTCCACTGCAATGGCTGGTGCTTTACCTGGGCGGTCACGGCGGTGGGAGGCCGTCACGTCTGCCTGCGCAAGGTCGAGCCCGGCCGTGTCTGGGAGCTGATCGACGCCGAGGGCGTGACCCATTACAACGGCGCCCCTACGGTCCAGGCGTCGATCCTCGACCACCACAGCGCCCACAAACTTGATCATGAGATCATCACGACGGTATCAGGCTCGCCGCCGACCCCCCAGCTGTTCGCCCGTCTGACCGACATGGGGCTGCGGCCCATCCACGTTTACGGGGCCACCGAACTGTTCGGTCCTTACATGGTTTGCGAGCGCCAGGAGCACTGGGCGGAACTCCCGGTCGAGGAACAGGCCCGGCTGCTGGGACGCCAGGGCGTGCACTACCTGATCGCCGATCCGGTGCGGGTCGTCGACGACCAGGGCCGCGAGGTGCCGGCGGACGGCGAGTCGCTCGGTGAAGTCCTGATGCGCGGCAACAACGTGATGACCGGCTATTTCGAAGATCCGGAGCAGACCAGGGAGACGCTCGCGGACGGCTGGTACCACTCGGGCGACCTCGCGGTCCGCCATCCTGACGGCTACATCGAACTGCGTGATCGCAAGAAGGACATCATCGTCTCCGGCGGCGAGAACATCTCCACCATCGAGGTCGAGACGGCGATCGGCAGGCACCCGGCCGTCGCCGCCGTGGCGGTCGTGTCGATGCCCGACAAGAAATGGGGTGAGCGGCCCAAGGCCTTCGTCGAGCTTAAAGACGGCGAGCACGCTTCCGCGGAAGACATCCTCGCCTTCGCTAAAGAGCAGCTTCCCGGCTACATGCGGCCAGCCGCGGTCGAGATCACCCAACTGCCCAAAACGGCCACCGGCAAGGTCCAGAAGGCGGAACTGCGCGACAAGGAATGGGCCGGCCACGACCGCCTAATCGGCTAACGCTGCTGCCGCCGAGGGCCAGGATGCACCGCGGCGCGGAGCCTGAGCGCCGATCGCGGGTGAGTCAGGCAGTTCTCCTGACGCCTCGGCCAGTATCCGCAGCCTCGGCCAGTATCCGCACATGCCGCAACCGGTTCGGCTGCTCAGGCGTGAGTGCTGCTTAGTCCACTCGTGGCCTACCGCACGCTATCGCGGTTGAGCCGCTCCGTGGAGAATGGCGGACGCATATGCCGTGCTCAGCGTAGGTTTCGTGGCTTTGTGGCGGGGATCCACGCTAGCCGGCGGGGCGTGGGCCCGGCCGGCTGAGCAGCTGGTTCGTGCCGGGGCGGGCTCGAGATCCGGATCGGGAATCCGGCCCGGCGCCGGGCGCTGGTTCCCCCGGGGGTCAGAAACGCTCCGGGGTGTTGCGCAAGCTGATCACCCGGGTCTGGGCGTAGTTGCATTCGGCGACGATCGCGGCGACGCGCCGGCCGATGCGAGCCAGTGGACCCCGTACGCCCTGCGTCACGTTGTGGTTCATCGTTCCTCCTCGGTTTCCGGCCATCTCATCGCCGGTCACCATTGAGTCTCGCCGTAAGACCCTCCTTGGCGCATTGGAAGAAATCCCTATTTTGCCTGCTGAGATAGGCCTTAGCCGGGCCTGAAACCGGCTTAGCCGGGCTTAGTGCGCCTTAGCCGGCCGGTGCGGGCCGATGGTTATCCGAACTGGCCGGGCTGGTAGTCGCCGGCGGGCTGCCGGATGATGACGTTCATGCGGTTGTAGGTGTTGATGAGGGCGATGACCGACACCAGCGCGACGAGCTGGTCATCGTCGTAGTGCTTGGCCGCGTTCGCCCAGGCCTCATCGGTGACACCATCGGCGGCGTCGGCGATGCGGGTGCCCTGCTCGGCGAGCTCCAGGGCGGCCCGCTCGGCCTCGGTGAAGACCGCCGCCTCCCGCCAGGCCGCGACCAGGTTCAGCCGCTGCTGGCTTTCCCCCGCGTGCAGGGCGTCCTTGATGTGCATGTCGGTGCAGAAGCCGCAGCCGTTGATCTGGCTGGCCCGGAGCTTCACCAGCTCCTGCGTCGCGGCTGGCAGGGCCGAATCATGCAGAACGGCCCCCGCCGAGTTGATGTGCTTGACGACCTTCAGCGCCAGCGGGCTGCCGAGGTAATCGAGACGGGCGTCCATCGTCATCTCCTTGCCGTTTTTGCGGATCACGGCCTGAGCCGGTGGTCCGCTGGATGGTGTGTTCTCCTCACCAGTACGACGACACGGCCCCGCGGACTGTGAGGCGGCGCGCCAGCCTCACAGTCCGGTGCTCTGTCTCGTCGAACTGGTGAGGGCAGATGCGACCAAGGAAGGGCGGCACCATGAGCACCCGATCCGGGCCAGGAGACGAACGGCCCGACGCGGGCCTGAGCGCGATCATGAGCGAGCGGCGTCAGCTGATCAATCTCTCCTACCGGCTCCTAGGCTCCGAGGCCGAGGCCGAGGATGCCGTACAGGAGACCTACGCCCGCTGGTACGCCATGTCCCGGCAGCAGCAGGAAGCCATCGAATCCCCCGGCGCCTGGCTGACCACGGTCGCCGGTCGCATCTGCCTTGACCTGCTCGGCTCAGCGCGCGCCCGGCGGGAGCGCTACGTAGGCGAATGGATTCCCCGAGCCGCTACCCGACCCTGCGGAGTGGATCAGCGGGCGGCCGGGCGGCGCCGTAGTCGACCCGGCCGACCGGGTCACCCTGGATGAGTCGGTCAGCATGGCCTTCCTCGTCGTGCTCGAATCGATGACCCCGGCAGAGCGCGTCGCGCTCATCCTGCACGACGTCTTCGGCTACTCCTTCGCCGAAGTGGCCAAGATCGCCGGCCGGACCCCGGCGGCATGCCGCCAGCTGGCCTCCTCAGCCCGCCGCCGCATCCGCGCGTCACGGCCGCCCGCGGCCCCCACAGCCCGGCAGGCCGCCATCATCAGGGACTTCAAGCAGGCATGGGAAGCCAAGGACATCGACGCCCTCGTCGGCCTCCTCGACCCCGACGCCACGGTGGTCGCCGACGGTGGCGGCCTCGTCAGCGCCGCGCTGCGCCCGATCGAAGGCGGCGAGCAAATCGCGCGCTATGTCGTCGATATAGTCGGCCAGGCACCTAGCACGGTGACGATCCTGGAGCGCACGGTCAACGGCCAGCCCGGCCTGGTGGCTCAGCAAGACGGCGTCACCGTGACGGTGTTCGCGTTCGACGTCGCAGGCGACCGGATCAACCGCATCTGGGCCGTACGCAACCCCGACAAGCTCCGGCCTTGGATGGCGCGCTGACCCGCGTCTACCTACCATCGGGTCCGCTGCCGGCAGGCAACAGCATGCTGGCCGAGCGCCACCACGTGTCCTCCGTGCCGGGCAACCTCGCGGGCCGACCGGTGTGCGTATCAGTATTGGCTGTGGCCGGTTGGTACCGCTCACGCGGCCAGGGTTTTACCGGGTTATATCCCGACCTCGCACCGCAGCTGACCGGTCCATGACGACCGGCTAAAGTCCGTGAATAGTTATGCGACCGGACGCCCCTGCCCGGTGACCTGATACTCGATGCTGACCCCGTTGACGTCTACCTGGCTCATCGGCCTGATCTTATACAAGCGGCTGCGGGCGCTGGGCGGTTCAGCCGGTGGCGCTGGCCACTTCGATGCTGGCTTGCGGCCATGCCAGCGTGGTGATCCGCTGGAGCGGCCACGGGGGGTTGTGCAGTATGACGCGCGCTGGGTGGGCGAACTGGGTGAGCGTGACAAGCTCGCGGGTGCAGGACACGTCAATGAATGTCAGTCCGGCCAGTTCGAGGTGAATCTCGTCGGGGTCGTCACCCAGCAGGGCGTGCAGGGCACCGCGGAGGGCGTCGCAGCTGTTAAGGTCGGCCTCGCCGTCGAGGAGCAGCCCGCGACGGCCGGCGAGATGCCGGATAGTGAGCGCGCCTGCGATCACGCTTGAACAGGGCGCAGGCCGACTCCCATCGATCATCCTCCTCAACCTCTCGCCAGTTCTCCCTCGGGACTGCTACATTGGCCCATACCGTAACCCCTGACCGGCCAGGTTGTGAAGAGGATATGGATAAGGCTTCTCATGGTTTCGCGGATTCCTGCTGCTGCGCCAGCAGGCTCCTCAGGTAGTGGCCGGGTAGGCGATTGGAGCAGCAGCGCCCGATCTACAGCATCAGCGCGGTGGCGCGGATGCTGGATGTTCCCGTGGCGACGCTGCGCACGTGGGAGGACCGGTACGGGCAGGTGGTGCCGGACCGGAGCCCCGGCGGCCAGCGGCTGTACACCCGGCTGCAGGTTGAGCAGCTGAGGTTCGTCAGGGCCCAGATGAGCGACGGCGCCAGCGCGGCCGACGCGCATCGTCTCCTGGCCGAGCGAACGGAGGCTGGGTCGTCGCTGGTGGCCGTCCGGGCCGAGCCAGCGCCCCACCTCCTCATCCTGCTCGCCGAGTCCGACCCGTTCGCGGCGGAATTTCAGGAGTACTTCCTGAAGACGGAGGGATTTGATGTCGAGGTGACGCTCACGGAAAGCGCGGCCAGGGCAGCATTTGCCGCGGCTTCTCCTGCGGTCGTGATCGTCGAGTTCCTTATCTCGGGCGGCGTCGGCCTGGAGTTGTGCCGTTCTTTCAAGCAGCGCAGCGGCGTGGCGGTCGTGACCGTGTCAGTGGTGGCAGCACAAGACGCGGCGATGGACGCAGGCGCTGACGCGTTCCTGCTCAAGCCCCTCGACCCGTTGCAGCTGGTCTCAACGGTCAAGGACCTGCTGGGACGCAGCGCGTTCCTCGCCGGGTAGACGGCCAGCCGATGAGCGACGCTCTGCGCAGCGGGAATGAGGAGCTGGACGCCGTCCTCGGCGGCGGGCTGCCCGCCAACGCCATCAGCCTCATCATGGGCCTGCCCGGGACCGGTAAAACGATTGTCGCGCAGAAGTACGCATTTCACACCGGCCATCCGGACCGCCCAGCGGTGTACTTCTCCACGGTGTCCGAGCCGCTGGAAAAGATCGTCCGCTTCGGGCAGACGCTGGATTTCTTCGAGGCCTCCGCGATCGGCACGTCTGTGTTCTACGAGGACCTGGGCAAGACGGTCAGCACGGCCGGCCTGGCCGGGGTCGTCGAACAGGTCACGCTGACGGTCAAGCAGCGCCGCCCGGGGCTCGTCGTGATCGACAGCTTCAAGGCCTTGCGCACCTTTGCCGAAGACGACGCCGAATTCAGGCGGTTCCTGCACCAGCTCGCCGGGCTGCTGACCGCTTTCCCCGCCGCCTCCCTGTGGATCGGCGAATACGACGCATCAGAGATCGCGATCCTGCCGGAGTTCGCCGTCGCTGATGCGATCGTGGAGCTGACGACCGTACGCAGCGGCGAGCGCGAGATGCGGTTCCTTCAGGTCAGGAAGCTTCGGGGCGGCGGGTTCCGGTCCGGCCTGGCACGCCTATCGCCTGAGTCACGAGGGCCTGCACCTGTTCCCCCGGCTGGCCGACATTCCCACTGCAGGCGAGTATCCGCTGGGCGACCAGCGGATTTCCAGCGGTCTCGACGCCTTGGACGCAATGCTGGCGGACGGCTTCTGGCCGGGCACCTCCACGCTCGTCGCCTGCCCGACAGGATCGGGAAAAACGGTCATGGGGCTGCATTTCATCTTCGCCGGTTCCCGCCGGGGCGAACCTGGGGTGATCGCTACGCTCCAGGAGAACCCCACCCAGCTCCAGCGGATGCTCCGCGGACTCGGCTGGCCAGCTGACGACCCGGCCATCGAGGTGATGTACCGCTCACCGGTCGACATCTACATCGATGAATGGGTGTATGACCTCCTGCGCACGGTAGAACGCACCGGAGCCCGGAGAATACTGCTGGACAGCCTGATGGACCTGCGGACGGCAGGCGCGGACGAGGCACGGTTCCGCGAGTTCATGTACTCACTGGCCCAGCGGTTCTCCCGGCAGGGCGTCAGCTTGTTCATGACCTACGAAACGCCGGAACTGTTCGGCGCGCGCACCTTGTCGGAATTCGCCGTCTCCCATCTGTCCGACAACGTGATAGCACTCAACTACTACAAGGACCATGGCTCGCTCAAGCGGGCGATATCCGTCATTAAGACCCGGGCGAGCCGCCACGAGTCATCCACCCGCCAGTACGACATCGGCAGGCACGGCATCATCATCGGCGACATCGCCCAGCCCGAGGAGGAAACAGAGCACCTCCACGCGCCGGTTCCACAGCCCCCGGCTGAAAACCTGCCCAGATGACCCTTGGGCGGCGGCCTCACCCCGCGCTGACCTCGCGGCCGGCGCGCCTAAGACGAGCTTCGGCGGCTCCATTTACGCCATGGCCGCCGGCCCGGTCCTGGCCAACTGGGCCGGCGGGTTCGGCAAGCTTGTCATCCAGGTCGCCTGAGGGCCTCGAGGAAGACCTGCCCGCGTTCATCCGGGGCGGCCCGGAGCTTTTCCCAGACGCGGGGTGATAACGGCGATGCCGTCGAGGGGCCCGCCACTTGAGCGCATCGCCTGGGCCCCGATCCGATCAGGAATCGAGAAGCGCCACCATGTGGTCGGGTCTAGCCTTTCGACGGAGGGCCGGCATGACACCGAGCCCCCACGTCAAGAAGGGAAGCCCGCGAATGCCCGGGAAGAATGCCAATACCGAGTCCGACGGCTTCAGCGCCGAGGAGCGTGCCGCGATGAAGGCGCGCGCCGCCGAGCTGCGCGCCGAGGGCAAGAAGGGCGCCAAGAAGGCGGACGGCCTGCAGGAGGTCCTCGACAAGATCGCGGAGATGGCGCCGGAGGATCGTGCGCTCGCCGAGCGCGTGCATGTGACGGTGACCGCGACCGCCCCCGAGTTGTCGCCGAAGACCTGGTACGGGATGCCCGCCTACACGAACGCGGACGGCAAGGTCGTCGTCTTCTTCCAGGACGCGGGCAAGTTCAACTACCGGTACTCGACCCTGGGCTTCCAGGATGCGGCGAACCTCGACGACGGCGACATGTGGCCGGTGTCGTACGCGCTCCAAGAGTGGAGCCCCGTGGTGGAGAAAAGGGTCATCGATCTGGTGAAGGCCGCTATCTCCTGATCGTTGCCGCGACCGCCGCGGCGCGCGGTCCTTGGGTACTGCGGCTTCGGGCGGCTGGGGTCGCTTCCGTCGGTGGCGAGCCGGTCGCCGTGACTGGGGATTGTCCACAGGCCGGGTCCGGGCTGCCTTTGGCCCCTTCTTTGGCGTAGCGTTAATAATCAGAGGCCCGGGGTCCGGGCCCCGGAGAGCGTTGAGTCCAGTCCCTGCTGACGCTTCCTTCCTCAGCCGAAGGAGCTGGCTGGTGAATGAACGCCTTGATCGTGCGGGGATAGGGACATATTCGTGCCTGCGGTTGCGCTGCTGAGATGGCAGGCGACAGGCTTGGCCGGATAGTGGCTGCGCTGTCTGCTGGGGGAGATGGGTGGTCCTCTGCCCGGCTGTGCGCGGTGTGCCCGGGGATCGTGGGAGTCAACGGTGCCGGGGTAATGCTCATGTCCGGTGACATACCGCGCGGGTCGTTGACCAGCACCGATGATGTCAGCCAGCTGATCGAGGAGCTGCAGTACACGCTGGGCGAAGGCCCGTGCGTGGATGCCTACCAGCACAACTGGGTGGTGGCCGAGCCTGACCTGGCCGAGCCGGTGGCCCGCCGGTGGCCCGCGTTCACCCCGCCGGCGCTGCAGGCGGGCGTGCGGGCGGTATTCGGGTTCCCGCTCCGGGTCGGCACGGTGCGGCTGGGGGCGCTCAACCTCTACCGCGACCAGCCGGGCCCGCTGAACGACGAGCAGCATGCTGACGCACTGGTCGTGGCCGACGTGGCCGCCCGCTGGGTACTGGATGCCCAGGCCGGAGCGCCCTCGGGTGCGGTCGCCGCCGAGCTGGAGGCCGGCGCCGACTTCCACTTCGCGGTGCACAACGCGGCGGGCATGGTCTCGGTCCAGGAGGGGATCAGCGTTGCCGAGGCGCTGATCCGCCTGCGGGCGTTCGCGTTCAGCAACGATCGCCTGCTCGCCGATGTCGCCGATGAGGTGGTCGCCCGCAGGCTGAGGCTGGCATGACCCCCCACTCACCCGGCCCGGCCGGGCGGGGACAGAAAACCACGAGGATGGATGCCGCGGCCCGGGTCCCGGTCTGGTACCCGGCGGCCCGGCCGGGCCGCCGACGTTCAGGAGATGAGCTGAGATGATCCGGGAAGCCGACGCGATGCGGTCACTCGCCGAGATGGCCGACACCATCGTCAGCGACTACGACGTCGTCGACCTGCTGACCGTGCTCGCGGACCAGTGCGTAGAGCTGTTCGGCGTTTCCGCCGCCGGGGTGATGCTGGCCTCTCCCGGGGGCAGCCTGGGGCTGGTGGCCTCCTCTAGCGAGGCGATGCGCCTGCTGGAGCTGTTCGAGTTGCAGGCCCAGGAAGGCCCGTGCCTGGATGCCTTCCGCACCGGGAAGCGCGTCGAGCACCAGGACCTGGAGGCCGGGTCCAGCCGCTGGCCGTCATTTTCCGCCGCCGCCCTCAGGGAGGGTTTCCAGTCGGTGTCGGCCCTGCCGCTGCGGTTTCGTGACGTCACCCTCGGCGCCCTGAACCTGTTCAGCGTCACGCTGGCCCCGATGGCCGAGGCGGACGTCATCGTCGCCCGCGCCTTCGCGGACCTTGCCACCCTCAGCATCGTGCAGCATCGTGCCAGCGCCGGGGCCCAGCTCGTGAACGAGCAGCTCTCTGCTGCCCTGACCAGCCGCGTGGTCATCGAGCAGGCCAAGGGCGTGCTCGCCGAGCGCGCCGGGGTCGACCTGGCCGAGGCTTTCTCCCGGCTGCGGGCCTACGCTCGCAAGAACAACCTACGGCTCACCGATGTCGCCCAGGCGACCGTAGCCGGCACCCTCGATCTCGATCCGCTGGCGTGGGCCCGTACCGTACGTTGGTGAATCTCACCATTTCGGCCATGACCCGGTTCGTGGCCTGGCTGCGTGCCCGGCGGGGAACGTGATCGTGCGAGCAGCTGTACGATCGGTCCCCGCTAACTCGGCCTGGGTGCGGCAGCGATGATCACCCGGAATCCGCCCCGCCGGCCGGCTCCTGCGCCGCGCTGCCCCGGCCGCCGGGCGGAAGGTCCGCTTCCACGATCGCGCTCGATCCGGCTGGGTGGGTACGGACGTCCTGACAGCGCTGCTCAAGCCGGTGCAGTGACTCGGTATCGCCGAGCGGAAATGCTGCCTCCAAGCGCACGCTTTCCCGCACCTCGGGCAGGTCCAGCACCGCGTCAACCAGGCTCGCGCGGCGGCCGGGAGCGATGTGCCCGGACTCGGCGCGCAACGACGCCCGGGCGATTCCGCCCGATCCTCCGCAGATGATCACCTCGGCTACGGCGACGGTGCGGCCGTCGTCACTGACCTCGACGTGCTGATGCAGATCATGCCCGGCCATGGGCTGCCTCCAAACGTCATTCAAGATCCAGCCGCTGCGGGTGCGCGGTCCGGCTGGCGCATCAGGTAAGCCGGTGCTGGAAGGAGCGCAGACCGGGGGGGGCGATGGGCCGGGGCGCAGATCGCGAGCTGCACCGTCCACAGCGCCGAGGTGAGCGCCTCGAACCTGCGCAGGTGCCGCGACAGCGCCGCGGCGTTCCCGTCTTCAGCCGCCGCGACAACGTTGTCTGCCGCGGCCGCCAGCCGGGCCTGCCGGGGCGCCAGGAACACGGCCGCCGAGTTCCGGTCACTTTCCGCAACGGCGGCGACGACGGCGTGCCCGGCGGCGTCCGCTTCGGTCACGATCACACGGGCCGCCTGGCCCACTTCGCCGGCCGCACCGGGCGGCAGCGGGACGCCGACGTCCTGGCGGGCGAGCAGCCGCAATCGCGCCAGGAGCGGCGTGCACCGCGCGTAATAACCTCGCGTGCGGTCGGCCGCGGTCGTGGCGGCGGATCCCGGCGGGCCGTGCACGTCGGTGGTGATGCCCGCCCGGACGTCGATTCGAATGCTCATAGGCTCCCTCGAAGTCACTGTGATGGCGAGCGGCGAGCAGGCAGGGTCCGGGCCGGCCAGACCGCATATCTAGCTAACGGCATTCCGCGAATCGGGCGCAAGGGTCCTGGCGCGGGCAGTCGGCCCAGTCATCGCCCCGTGGCCGCGGGAGCGCCGGCACCGCGCTCACAGACGTCTCTCCCGCCTCTCCGCCCTCCCCAGCCCTGCAGCGTGCCCGTGCCGGCCAAGGCCGCCGGGTAGCTCCCTCTCCGGGGTGACCTCCGAAACCCCTGCCTCACCGGCCGGCTGCGTGCAGGCCGTCGACGCCCGGATCCGCCTTCAGGCCGCCGAGCCCGCCGACGCCCACCTCCGCCGGCTGCACTGACCGCCCGGCCATCTACCCGGGCGGAGGTGGGTGGCTATCGACGCGCCGTGACCCGGGACTTTTATGGCTTACTCAGCGGACCGGCTGTCCTCGCCGAGCACGACCTGAATGGTCCGCTCGTCGGTGCCGCGGACGACGGTCAGTTGCAGGGTGCCGCCCCGGGCCGCCTGCAGCGCGTCGAAGAGGTCATCCATGCTGCGGACCGGGCGGCCTCCGGCCGCCATGATCAGGTCGCCCGGCGCGAGGTTCGCGCGTCCGGCGGGGCTGTCCTCCACAACCTCACGGATGAGCAGGCCGTCGATGTCGGGCAGTCCGACCGCGCGGCGCAGTCGGCGGGCCACGTGCCGGGGAGTGATCGCGACGCCGAGCTTCGGCGGCGTGGCGGTCTCCCCGCGGGCCAGCGCGTCGGCCCGGCCGCGCAGCGCCTCATCGGCGGGTACGGCCAGATAGAACCCCTCGCCGAGACGGTTGGTGTTGATCCCGAGCAACTGGCCGCCGGCGTCCAGGACCGGGCCGCCGGAGGAGCCGGGCAGAAGCGGTGCGGTGTGCTCGAGGCTTCCGGTGATGCGGACACCGCGCGGGCCGCGGAACGTCCGGTCGACGCCGGAGACGAACCCGAAGGTCACCCGCAGCCCGCGGCCGCCCGGGTTGGCCAGGGCGAAGACCGGCATCCCGATTCCGGCGGCTGTACCGGTAGCCCAGGTCAGCGCCGCAGCATCACCGGTGTCGGTCTCGAGGACGGCGACGTCCGCGTCGACGTCGAGGCCGGCCACGCGCCCCTCGGCGGTGCGGCCGTCGGCGAAGGTGACCGTCACCTCGTCGCCGCGCACGTTGTGCGCGTTGGTCAGGACGCGTCCCTGCGCCAGGACGATGCCGGAGCCGACACCCCACCGCTGCCCGATGCCCACCACCGAGGCGCCGGCGCCCTCGGCCAGCCGAACGATATTGGCCTGGATCTCGTCGAGGATTGCCATTGTTCCCACCCTCTCTGGGGTCGGTAGTAACTAGTAATTTGCAACTTACTACTCACTACCTAGGTGTCAAGCCCAACGGTTACGCTTACGGCATGGCCTCCCCAGAGAACATCCCGTCACCGCTGGCGGAAGCGCTGGCCAGGGTCGGTGACCGGTGGACCCTGCTTGTGGTGGAGGCGCTGCTCCCGGGGCCGCGCCGGTTCAACGATCTGCTCGGCCAGATCCCCGGCATCGCGCCGAACATCCTGTCCGAGCGGCTCAAGCGGCTCGAACGAGAAGCCCTGCTGGTGGCCCGGCCCTATTCCGAGCGGCCGCCGCGGGCCGCCTACGAGCTGACGGCCGAGGGCAGGGATCTCGCTGGGGCGCTGCGCCTGCTGGCGCAGTGGGGAGCCGGGCATACCGACCCGGCGCACGCCCCCCGGCACCCCGCGTGCGGCACCCCGATCGAGGCCCGCTGGTATTGCCCGACGTGCGACCGTCTCGTGGACGGGGAGCTCGATCACGCCGAAGCGCATTTCGTGTAGCCGGGTCCCCGTCCCGGCCGCGCATAGAGTGGGCCTCGACCCCGCCGGAGAGCGAGGAGGATGCCGTGAGCGAAGTCGATCGGCTGGAAGCGGCAGTTGGCGAGTGCCGCGAGATGATCCGCGAGGCCCACGCCGCCACTAAGGATCTGCGGGCTGCGGTGCGTGAGGCGAAGAAGGAAATGAGCGCCCTGGCGAGGGACGAGGTCGCCGCTCAGGTCCAGGCCGAAGTGTCCCGGCAGCTAGAGGAGCTGGGCATGAGGACCAGCGAGGCCATCAGTGCGGCCACGCAGAAGGTGATCGCCGAGTTCGACCGGTTCGGTGAGTCGCTGCTGGGCAAGGAAACCTACTGGCAGAAGGCGAGCGGTCGCCGTGCGGCCACGCGCCCCGACACGGATGTGATCGAGCTCGACGCCGTCCAGCCCAGCGAGGACAACGGCTGATCCGGCGGCCTCTTGGCCGCCCACCGCAGTCGCGGTGCGGCCCTGGCCGGAATTGCCCTCAGCTGCGCGGCGAGCACGACGAGAACTACCCGGGCGTCCAGCAGTTCCTGCGCGGCGGCACCGGCGGCGTCCGCCGGCTGCCCGCCAGCCCCGGCACGCTCGCGGTCTTCCGCGGCCAGCACGCGCTGCACCGGGTCACCCCGGTCAGCGGGTGTTACGCGTCGTCCGCCGTGAGCGCCGGACGTCACTCACAGCGAACACCGGCTGCTGCATGCCCGGCCGATGGGCACCCCGCCACGTTCATGCTGGCGTCGCGATACTCACCGTGGCGGCCGCAGTCGGAGCCGACGACTTCCCGGGATGCTGTCACGGACGGTGGCGGCGGGGGCCGACATGCGACGCGCGAGTAACCGATATGGCGTCGGCCACCCGCCGTCCGTGTGGCCGACCGTGCCGCGCCTGAATGGGGTGATCTGTGTGCGGCCACGCGCATGGCCGACATCGCTGACCGACGCCCGTAGCCGAGAAGCGGATGGATCGGCAGCTGCATTTCTGCGCAGCACAATGCATACGGTCGCGGCCGGTGCCCGCCTGGCTGGCCGTCGCCATCATTTACGCCGTCCTCGGGCCTGACCGGCGGCTCCGTGCCGCGCCAGGACTCCGAGCCCAGGAAGGCTGACGTCGGCGATGCAGAGCCAGACGGCCGAGTGCGACCAGCCGCCTGGCCTCGAGCGTGCGGCTTACTAAAGGGTCAGGCCTCCCGGCCGCTGGCTCCGGCATCCGCAGCGCCGGCTCCGTAGCCGGCCTTGGTCAGCATCCGGCGCAGGTTGATAACTGCCTGGGTGTCGATGTCCTTGTGTGGGGGCGGGTCGAAGTATTCGGTCTCGGACCCGATGGTCACGGCAACCTTGCCGCCGTGCTGCTCCTCGGCCGAGCCGACTGCCTCCAGCAGCGACAGCACGGCACGCCACTCGATGTTATGGCCCGCGGGATGCTGGAAGATCTGGCGCAGCGTGTTGCGCTGATGGTTACTGAGGTGCGCTGGCTGCGAGGGCGATGACATCCATGCTCCTGTCCGCTCCGCCACCATGGGGCCGGGCTGCGGATATTCAGTTGGCGGGCCTGCTGCCGGGCCTGGCAAGCACCTGCAAGCGACTGCCCGCGCTGCGCAACTTGCGGCCATCGGTGCGCAGGCATTAAGGAGCGACCTGAGAACTACCCTGTCCTGTGAGAGGGCCGCGCAGGCGGAGGCTGTACGTGGTTCCCCTGCCGACACTACATAAGGAGGCAGCGATGTCAGTGCTCAGGTTCGAGCCCTACCGGGATCCTTTCCGGGAGCTCGACCGGCTCATCGCCATGGCCGCGAGCGGGACGCGTGCCCCGCTCGGTATGCCCATGGACGTCTACCGCACCCAGGATGGCAGCTACCACCTCGAGGCCGACCTGCCCGGCGTGGACCCGGACAGCGTCGAGGTGACCGTCGAGCACAGCACCTTGACGATCCGGGCCGAACGCACCCCGCACTACGGCGAGAGCGAGCAGGTCATTGTCGCCGAGCGGCCGCAGGGGTCCTTCACCCGGCAGCTTTCCCTCGGCGAGGGCGTGGACTCAGAGAACCTCACCGCCGGGTACGCCGACGGTGTCCTGCACGTGACCATCCCTGCCTCACCGAAGGCCCAGGCCCGCCGGGTCGAGATCACCCGTCCGGCCGGCGGCAGCCGCACCATCGCTGGGAGCACAGCTGAGCAGGGCGAGGCGCCGGCCGGCGGGACAGGCGGCGGCGTCGGCTGAACATCCCCGTGCCCCATTAGCGGCAGGCCGCCTCCCACGTCCGTTGCGGGCCGACCGGGCGGCGGGCGGGCGCGGATAAGTGCCGGGCAGCCTGTCCCCCGGCGCGGCACCTTGACCTGCCGGCGGCCACCGGGCTGGACGGGCACGAGGCGGTCATTTTGCTGTGCCTGCAACCGCGGGCCGGCGCAGGCCACCGCCGCGCTCGTGTTCGCCCAAGCCCTGCCCGGTGGTGGAACCCGGCACAGATGAATCCAGGTCCTTTGCGCAGTGGCTGTCCCCGCTGCCGGGTGCCGACAGTGACACCGACGCCTGAAGGCTGTCCCTCTGCCGAGCCGGCTGGCCCGCCGTCCTGCTCGCCACGCCCAGCGCCGGCCCAACGGGGAACGCCAGAGGCGACACTAAATTCAGTCGCCGGGGAAGGACAAGACCTAGACACAGCGGACGAGCTCGCCGCGAAAGATCCGCCGTTAGGTGTGCCAGGCTGGTCAATTGACCCGGCGAGCGGCCCGGTACCGAAAGATCATTATGTGAGCCTGTGTATGCGGCCATTGCGGGGATTGGTTGCGCGGTCATCGGCTGTGGTCCAGAACCAGCGGCACCAGATCGGCCACTCCTGGTCCTTTGCTACTACGCCGGAACGACTCGCTGGATCCCGGCTCGGCGCGACGGCTGATGTGGCGCCCGCTCTGGCGGCGGACAATCCGCGTCACGTCACTCTCACGCAAAGCCCATCGACCACCCGCTCCAGAACGCTTACGCGCGATGCCCCGCCGGTCGCGCGTGACGGAACCGGTGGCGGGTCAGTTGCACGGCGCTGATGATTGGTATATGTCCGGTGTCTATGTCGCGCTTGGTGACTCGATGTCGATCGATGACTACGCCGGCGGCGCAGGCCGGGGGGCGGCGAGCTTGCTGTACCGCAACTGTGACGCCGACTTCCCCGAGTGGGCGGGCCAGGAACTTGCCGCCACTGGCCTGCAGGCGCAGATCCTTGCCCAGGACGGGGCCACCGCAGCCGATGTGCTCCAGCAGCAGCTTCCCTTGATCGAACAGCCTCCAGCCGTGGTCACCCTCACCATGGGCGGCAACGACCTGCTCGCCATCTACGGGAACAGCGCGGCCGCCGAGACCGCGATCGGCGAGGTGATCGCGGCCGGCGAGGAGATCCTGTCCCGGCTGAACGCGGCCAGCGGCGGCGCCCGGATCGTGGTCACCACGGTTTATGACCCCAGCGATGGCACCGGCGACGCTGATGCCACCGGGCTGCTGTGGCCCTGGCCAGAGGGCCCGGCGGTGGTGCGGGCACTCAACGCCGCGCTGACTGGCCTGGCCAGGCGGCATGGCGCACTCGTGGCGGATGTCCACGGCTGGTTCCTGGGCCATGGCGCCACCGCCGGAGCCCCGTCCCAGGTGCTGTCCCGGCCCGCCAGCCGCAACCTGTGGTACTGCAACCTCATCGAGCCCAACGCGTGGGGTGCCCATGAGATCCGCCGCACCTGGTGGCAGGCCCTCCACGCCGGCCGCTGACCACCGATGCCGCTGCGGCATAAGCATCAGCGCGAGCATGCCAACCCCAGGGCCAATCCGGCGAAGACCGCACCGGGTCGCGGAGAATCTCGACGCCCGGATTGTTGCGCTTGATTCGACCGACGCGAGCCGTGCATGGCATGCGATAGCCGGCATGTTCCGGATGTTCGTCGAGATGTCACTGAGCGAGAACGCCGATGCTGACCTGAAGGTTGCCTTCGACGCGGCCGCCAAGTCCGCAGCGTCGATTCCGTCACACTTGTCACCGGAAATGAGAGCGAGACGGCATCAAACCGTGCGGGTGATCGCCGTGCAGCTGGCCAAGCGCACCGGTGTACGCGCATGGTGGGATACGGCCGTGGAACATGGTCGGCTCTCGGTTGGGCTTTCGCCCCAGACCTCCTGGCTGCCCGACAGCACGGCGCCGGACGACGCAGGAAGTGTCACTGTGGAGCTGAGTGTTCGGTGGCAAGGTCTGTCCATCGCATACCGCAACCGGG
>CAVUNW010000030.1:0-21648 GCA_963742865.1 uncultured Actinomycetes bacterium | reverse complement strand
TCAATCAGCCGGTCGATGACACGGGCCCGGGAGCCGGGATTGCTGGAGGGGTGACGACCGGGCTTTACCACCATCGGGGGGATGAAGTGCGGTCCCGGCACGAGGTGCAATGATGCCGGACGGCACCGGAGGCGTGTGAGCCGAATGGCGAGATTCCAGCAGACCCTGCGCAGGCTGGCGATGGGCGACGAGGCCTTAGTGCAGGATGAGGCCGGGTTCGGGTATGGCCGGGCCGGCACATCGGCCCCGCATCCCAGGACCGCCGCGTTGCTTCGTCTGGCGGGGTGGTGGCTACCGGGTCGTCGGCGGCCGGCCTGGAATGGAGCGGTGCGCACCCTGGTCGGCTGCGTTTCTTCCGGAACCGGGACCCTGCGGAGCGCTGATGGCATCTAGAACCGAGGGCGCAGTCGTAATTATGGCCGGGCTGGTGCAGGGCATTGTCCTGGTCACGTTTCCCGCGGCCAGCACCATCTTCACGGCCAAGGGCGACTACGGGCTCACCAGTATCGAATACGGTGACATGTTCCTGCCTCAGGTGGTGACGGCCATCGCGGGGTCACTGCTGGCTCTGGGCTGGCCCGGCGGATCACCACGAAAAGGGTTTACCTGCTGGGCTTGGTCTGCAGCCTGGTGGCGACGGGGTTGCTGCTCGCCAGTGCGACCGTCAAGACCGACCGGCCGGTTGCTTATCCCTTGCTCCTGGTCGCGACGGCGTTCCTGGGGGCGGGCTTCGGCCTGGCCGTCCCGGTCCTGAATACCTACGCGTCGGTGTTTCACCCGGCCAGCGTCGACCGGGCCGTGTTCTCTGAATGCGCTGCTCGGCCTGGGCACTGTGCTGGCGCCGGTGTTCGTGGCCGTGTTCGTCGGCCTGGGATTCTGGTGGGGCCTGCCGATCCTGTCGGCGGCATTGCTGATCGCGCTGCTGGTGGTTAGCCTGCGGCTGCCCCTGCACGCTGCGGCCGGGGGGAGCGCTGGGGTCCGGCAGGGCAGGCGGCGCATGCCCGCACGGTTCTGGGTCTATGGGGCCTTGAGGTGGTGTTCGGCATCTGCGAGACGATGAACGGCAACTGGTCCCAGCTGGAGATGACCACCCGGCTGGGTGCCTCAGCTACGCAGGCCTCGCTGGCGCTGGCCGCGTTCTGGGGATGGTCACCGTCGGGCGCGTGCTGTTCGGCCTCATCGACCGCTGGCTGCCCGCGCGGTCACGTATCACATCCTGCCGTTCGTCGTGGTGGGTGCCTTCGTGCTGGTGGACGTCCTGTCAGCGCATGATGCGGTGGCCGGGATCGCCGTCTTCGGTCTGGCCGGGCTGGGGTGCTCGGCGCTGCTGCCGCTGACGATCAGCTTCGGGGAGGAGGAACTGACCGCCGTCTCCGCGGCGGTGGCGGGTGGCGTCATCGCCTTTTACCAGCTCGGATACGGTATCGCTGCGTTCGGCGTCGGCCCCCTGCAGCACGCCGGGCTGAGCCTGTCGGCGATCTTCGGCGGCACCGCGATCGTGGCTGCCGCGCTGGCCGTGCTGTCCTTCGTCGTTTCCCCCCCCCGGCCAGGCCTGCGCCACGGCGGGGTCACTACCAACGTCGTCTCCCGGGCGCCATAAACCCTAAGGAAGGGAACCGGCATGGCTACGACTGCTGCAGCGCCGCAGCAGATCCGGAGTACCATTCCGCTCGTCTGGACCGGCTGCGCTGGTCGCCGTTTCATACGCGGATGGTGCTGGGGCACGGCCTGGATCCTTGATGGCCTGTCGATCACGGTTGCCAGTTCGGTTACCGGTGTCCCTGACCCAGTCCGACAAGGCCAGCGGGAGGAAGAACGATGGGCGACCAGCGCAGCACGCTCGTGAGCGGCAACTGGGAAGGGGACTGCGGTGGGCGCTGAACGGGATCGGGTGGCTGGGTTCGGGCGGATGGAGGACGGGCTGCGCCAGGCCGGGGAGTGGTACCGGTGGGGGCCGTATGTCAGCGAGCGGCAGTGGGGGACGGTGCGCGAGGACTACAGCGCGGATGGCGAGGCGTGGGATTACCTGCCGCATGATCATGCCAGGTCGCGCGCTTACCGGTGGGGCGAGGATGGCCTGGCCGGGTTCTGCGATGTGGAGCAGCGGCTGTGCCTGGGCCTGGCGCTGTGGAACGGCCGGGATCCGATCCTGAAGGAGCGGCCGTTCGGGCTGACCGGGGCGCAGGGCAATCACGGTGAGGACGTCAAGGACTACTGGTGGTACCTGGACGCGCTGCCGAGCCATGCGTGGAACCGGTGGCGGTATCACTATCCGCAGGCCGCGTTCCCCTATGAAGACCTCATCGAGCAGAACAGGTCGCGCAGCCGGCAGCAGCCCGAATACGAGCTGCTGGACACCGGGATCTTCGACGAGAGCCGGTACTGGATCATCGAGGTGCACTACGCCAAGGCCAGCGCCGATGACCTGCTGATGAGCATCCAGGTGACCAACGCGGGCCCGGACACCGACACGCTGCACGTGCTGCCGACCGCCTGGTTCCGCAACACCTGGTCCTGGGATGAGGGCGCGCCCAGGCCGTCGATGGCGGCGACGGGCGCCGGGTCAGTGGCGGTCGGGCACCCGTTCCTGGGTGCGCTGGAGCTGACCGGCGGTCCCGGCCCGGGCGGCGCAGCTCCCAGCCTGCTGTTCTGCGAGAACGAGACGAACACGGCGCGGCTGTTCGGCGCGGAGCCGGTCACGCCGTACCCCAAGGATGGCATCAACGACCATGTGATCAGCGGGGCGGCGACCGTCAACCCCGAGCGCATGGGTACCAAGTGCGCCTTCTGGTATCAGGTGACGGTGCAGCCGGGCGCGACCGCCGAGCTGCGGCTGCGGCTGCGCCCGCGGCAGGCGAAAGCCGCCAGGGGAAAGCGGAGGCCCTGCTTGGCGCCGAGTTCGACCAGGTGATCGCCCAGCGGCGGGCCGAGGCCGACGAGTTCTACGCCGAGCTGACCCCGGCGACGGCGAATGCTGATGAGGCGATGGTGATGCGCCAGGCGTTCGCCGGGATGCTGTGGAGCAAGCAGCTGTACTACTACAACGTGGCCCGCTGGCTGGACGGCGACCCCACCCAGCCGGTCCCGCCGCCGCGCGCCCGACCGGGCGTAACGCCCGCTGGCGCCACTTCAACTCCTTCGACATCATGTCCATGCCCGACAAGTGGGAATACCCCTGGTTCGCCGCCTGGGATCTCGCCTTCCACACCGTCGCGCTCGCCCACGTCGACCCCGCGTTCGCGAAATACCAGCTGATCCTGCTGTGCCGGGAATGGTTCCAGCACCCCAACGGCGCGCTGCCCGCCTACGAGTGGGACTTTTCCGACGTGAACCCGCCGGTACAGGCGTGGGCCGCGCTGGAACTGTTCGCGATCGACGGCGCCCGCGACCTCGATTTCCTCAGCCGCGTCTTCGACAAGCTCCTGTTCAACTTCAACTGGTGGGTCAACCTGGAGGACAAGGACGGCAGCAACGTGTTCGAGGGCGGCTTCCTCGGCCTGGACAACATCGGCCCGATCGACCGCTCGCACCTGCCCGTCGGCGGCACCCTGCAGCAGTCCGACGCCACCGGCTGGATGGGCTTCTACGCGATCGCCATGGCCTCCATCGCCGCCGTCCTGAACCGGTCCGGGCAGCGCCCCGCCTCCGATCTCGTGCTGAGGTTCCTGGAGCATTTCGCCGCCATCCGCGACGCGCTGGCCAGCCAGGGGCTGTGGGACGAAACCGACGGGCTCTACTACGACCGGCTGGTGACGCCGTCCGGGGAGGCAGTGCCGGTGAAGGTCCGGTCGATGGTGGGCATCATCCCGGCCCTCACCGCCGTGGTCATCGACGAGAAAGATCTCCAGCACGCGCTCACGATGGGCAAGCAGTTCGCGAACCTCATGGGCCGTGAGGGCCTCAACGACCCCGCCAAGCTCCGCGAACTCGGTGTGCTGCGAGGTGAGCCGGGCGACCAGCATCTGCTGCTCAGCCTGGCCGGCCCGGCCCGTCTGGAGCGTCTGCTCGGCTGGCTGTTCAACGAGGCCGAGTTCCTGTCCCCGCACGGCCTGCGCGCGGTGTCGGCCTGGCACCGCGATCATCCCTACGAACTCGACGTCGAAGGCATCCGGGCCAGCATCGACTACGAGCCAGCCGAATCGACCACGACCATGTTCGGCGGGAACTCCAACTGGCGCGGCCCGGTCTGGTTCCCACTGAACTACCTGGTGATCAGCGTGCTGGAGCGCTACCACCGGTTCTTCGGCGACGAGCTGACCATCGAGTACCCGACCGGATCGGACCGGCAGCTCACCCTGGACCTGGTCGCCCGCGACCTGTCCGACCGGCTCATCTCGATCTTCACCCGCGGGCCGGATGGCCGCCGGCCCTGCTTCGGCGGGACCGAGCTGCTGCAGAACGATCCGGCCTGGAACGACAACCTGGTCTTCAGCGAGTACTTCCACGGCGACAACGGCGCCGCGATCGGCGCCGCGCACCAGACCGGCTGGACCGGCCTGATCGCCGACGTGATCCGTCGCCGCCACGGCCAGGTCCGCTCCCTCGGCGACATACTCCGACGCCTCGGCGAGGAGGGCCAGCAATGACCACCGCAGTCCTGCGCGCCGTCATGGACGGTCATCCACCCCGTCGGGGTCTGCCAGGTCGTCTCCAGCACCATCGTCCCTGGCACGTAACTGCGACGCTGAGGCACAGCAGTATTATCGGGACCGAACCGGAACAGGCCGGCGGCCCGGTCCAGCAGCGCGCCGAACACGCTGGGGAAATCGGGGCGCGGCAGGCACAGCCACTCCACCGACCCGTCCGGCGCGACCAGGCAACTCTGCTCGCAATTCGACAAGAACCCGTAATCGGCAATCGGCGGGAACAAGCTCACCAACGCTGAACCCTCGCTCGCCACCACGCAACCTCCCGACACCGTCAGATATCGCGAACATACGAACCGGTCCGCGCAGCAGCATCGCCCCCCAGGAGTGAATCCGGCCGCCCACGCATGAACACGGCCGCGGCCCTTGCCGCGGGGACGTGGCAAGCACGATGCCCTGCACAAGGCCGGCGACATTGACACCGGCCCATCATCGCCGGTGCCGTGCGTGGACTGTCGGCCCTGGCCTGGCTTACACCGGGGTGATCTGATGGGGGCATGCAGCAGACGGTTGCTCACCTGGCGGCGATGACATCTGTGGTGGTGGACGGTGACGTGACGGTCGACTGGAACCTGGCTCACGGATTGCGGGGAGACGAGGTGATCGGCCACGACGACATCAGGGCGTACCACCAGGCCGGGGGTGCATCGCTGCTTGCCGAGCTGGTGGCCCAGGTGGCCAGCCGATCCGGCCAGGTGATCGAAGTGGTGCGGCCACCGGACCCGGGCGGGGCGAGCCCTGATGATCCCCGGGTCCATCACTCGTGGGCCTTGTGGTCGCGGGGCCCCCAGGGCGGTACCGGCTGGTGGGTGGAACGCATCCTCGGTGTGACGCGCGCAGCCGGCGACGCGCCGACGCAACGGCTGGAAACGGGCGCCGCGCGCCTGGTCGTGCTGGATGACGCCGGGCTCGGCTTCCGCGACCGGCCGGACGGCTGGCCTGCCGCCATCGCCGGCGAGACCCCGGGCCCCTGGGTGCTGGTGAAGATGAGCGCGCCGGTCGCCGCCGGCGCGCTGTGGGAGCACCTGCTCCGCTGGCACCGGGACCGGCTGGTGGTCGTGGTCAGGGTCGAGGACCTGCGCCGCAGCCAGGTCCAGATCAGCCGGGGCCTGTCCTGGGAGCGCACCACCCAGGACCTGGCGTGGGAACTCACTCACAACCCCGATGTCGGCGGGCTGTCGGAGTGCGCCCACGTGGTCGTCTTGTTCGGCGCCGCCGGCGCGGTTATCGTATCGCGCCAGGACCCGCCGCCGGCCCGGCCGGCGGGCAGCCGGCCGTCTCGCTGATCTTCGATCCCACGGTCATCGAAGGCGAGTGGGAGCAAGGCCGTCCTGGTGCCATCATCGGCGGCACCGCCACCCTGACGGCGTTCCTCGCCGCCGGATTCATCGGTGATCCCGGCCACGGCGGGCTAGCCGACGCCGCGGCGCGGGGACTGACAGCCGTACGTAACCTGCACGGCGGGGGGTATGAGGCCGATGCCCGCGGCCAGCTCACGTTCCCCGCCGCCCGGGTGGCCGCCGCGGGCTGCCTGCCCGGCGGGTCCTTCGACCGGGTCGCCGTACGCGATCCCGCACGGCTGCTGGCCCGTCCGGTCTCGGGGCCCGGGCAGCCGCCGCGCCGCGGCTTCTGGACAATCCTGGAGGAGACCCATCCGCACGCGCTCGGCGAGGTCGCTCGCCAGGTGGTGGTCCAGGGTCCCGCCGCGTTGCGCGGCGTGCCGCGTGGCCAGTTCGGGGATCTCCTGACCGTTGACCGCCACGTGATCGAAGCCTTCCGGGCCATCCGGGAGCTGATGGAGCAGTACTGCAGCCTGGACCGCGCAGAACAGCCGCTGTCTATCGCTGTCTTCGGCCCGCCGGGATCGGGCAAGTCGTTCGGCGTCACCCAGGTTGCCACTAGCCTCCTGCCCGGCCGCATCAAGAAGATCGAGTTCAACCTGTCGCAACTCGGGTCACCCGATGACCTGATCGACGCGCTCCACCAGGTCCGCGACACCTCGCTCACCGGCAAGATCCCCCTGGTGTTCTGGGACGAGTTCGACACCCCGCTCGACGGCCAGGCCCTGGGATGGCTGCGCTACTTTCTCGCCCCGATGCAGGATGGCGCGTTCCGCCAGGGACAGATCGTGCACCCGATCGGCCGGGCCGTGTTCGTGTTCGCGGGGGGCACCGCCGCCGCAATCAGCGAGTTCGGCCACGACCTCAGCGAAGAGCAGCAGCGCGCGGCGAAGCAACCAGACTTCGTCGCCGGCTCCGCGGCTACCTCGACGTCCTCGGCCCCAACCCCCGCCCTGCTGCCGGCGAGTCAGGAACCGACCGCTTCTACCCGCTGCGGCGCGCTCTCCTCCTGCAGTCCATGCTGCGCCGGAAGGCACCTGCGCTGATCGGCCGGCGCGACGGGCAGGAGGTCCTGAGCCTGGACCCGGGGGTGCTCCAGGCGTTCCTTGAAGTACCCCATTATCGGCACGGCGCCCGCTCGATGGAGGCGATCATCGAGATGAGCCAGCTGACCGGGTCCAGCTCGTACCAGCGGTCGTGCCTGCCGTCGGAAGCCCAGCTCGACCTGCACGTCGACGGCCGCCGGTTCCTGGCCCTGGTGCAGCGCCCCAACCTGTCGGGCGAGCTGCTCGAGCGGCTCGCCGCGGCGGCCCACGAGGTCTTCCGGCAGGATCTCCTCCAGCGCGGCAACCGGCCCGGGCGCGCGTACGACGAAGACCGGAAGATCTCGCCGCAGCTGTACCCGTTTAGCGAGCTGTCCGAGGAGGACAAAGAGCAGTACCGGGCCACCGTCCGCGACATCCCCGGCAAGCTCGCCAAGGCTGGTTACCTGATGACCCCGGCCAAGAGCGAGGAAGCCAGCACCAGCTTCCCCGGCGACTTTCTCGAACAGCTCGCCCAAGACGAGCACGATAGGTGGATGACGGCTAAGGCCGCCACCGGATGGGTACATGGCGTTCCCAGCAACGAGCAGGCCAGGCGGCACGAGGCCATGCTGGCCTGGGATGAGCTGCCGGAGAGCCAGAGAAAGAAATACCGCGCCCTCGTAGCAGGCATCCCCGCCATCTTGAGCAGATGCGGCTACGTCGTCATTCCCGCCCCGGAGTAGCGCCCGCCAGCAACGGCTGGGCCGCCCCGGCCGGGAGCAGGGAGGCCAGGCCGAACGGATGAACCGGTTCCGGGACCTTCGGCTCTGTGCAGCGCTGGGGATGGGTCTTGCGATTGGCGGGTATAGGGCGTGTAGCCTTCCGGGGCGTTGCTGGTGGCCTGCGCGGTTGGCTTCGGGGTCTGGGCGACGCTAAGGAAGGACTCGCAACATTGGACGGCACACCGGGTTCGCCAGTGTGTATTCGCTGGTGTTGGTGGTGGTGGCGACTGTCGTGGTGATGGGATGGCGGGCTCGCCGCCGCCAGTCGCAGGCACCGATCCCGGCACCTGCTGAAGCGGTTCGGGCCGAGGTATCTGGCGGTCAGGGTGTGCAGGTCGGCGCACGCAGTGAGCAGGTTAACCAGTACATCCAGACGTATATCCGACATCAGCACCTGCCAGTAGTACCTGCGCAGGGTTCGGTGGTTGTCGGGGAAGTGCCGCGGCGGCCGCCTGCATTCCAGCCCCGCGCGGAGCTGGTTGCCCGGCTGGGTGACAGCGGGCCAGGGGTCACGGTAGTGCGGGCGGTGGCCGGGATGCGCGGGGTGGGCACGACGCAGCTCGCGGCGGCGTACGCCCGGTCGTGTATTGACGCGGGCTGGCGGCTGGTGGCGTGGGTCAACGCCGCAGATCCGGCCATTGTGCTGAACGGGCTGGCGGACATAGCCGCGGCCCTCGGCGTGGCTGAGCCAGGCGCGGACTTGGAGGGTATCGGGGAGGCGGTCCGGCACCGGCTGGAGGCGCACGGGGAGCGGTGCCTGGTGGTATTCGACAATGCCGCCGACCTGGACAGGCTGGTCCGGTTTGTGCCCGCTGCCGGGCAGTGCCAGGTGATCATCACCAGCAACCAGCTGGAAACCGGACAGCTCGGAGAAGCGGCAGCTGTTGGTGTGTTCACCGAGCAGGAAGCGCTGTCGTTCCTGGCCGAGCGTACTGGCCGGTCCGATGATGCCGCGGCGCGGGAGCTGGCGGGCGAGCTAGGATTCCTGCCGCTGGCCCTGGCGCAGGCTGCGGCGGTGATCGCCGCCCAGCATCTGGGCTACCCGGCCTACCTGGCCCGGCTGCGCATCGTGCCGGTGCAGGACTTGCTGAAGCGCGCGACAGGCGAGCCGTACCGGTACGGTGTCGCCGAGGCTATCGTGCTGGCCCTGGACGCGGTGGCCGACGGTGACCAGACAGGCCTGTGCCGCGGGCTGATCAACCTGGTCGCGCTGCTGTCTGCCGCCGGGGTTTCCCGGCCGCTGCTGTACGCTGCCGGGCAGCAAGGCCTGCTCTCACACCCTGGTACCGGTACGGCCGCCGGGCCGGAGAGCATTGACGAGGCGCTCGGGCGGCTGGCCAGCGCGTCCCTGCTGACCTTCAGTGTCGATGACGCCACCGTGGCCGCGCACCGGCTGACCATGTGCGTGGCCGTGGAGCGCCAGGCACAAGAGGGAAGCCTGGCCGGGCTCGGCGCCGGCACAGCGGGGCTGCTGTCGATGGTGACCCAGGCCCTGGACCAGCCGCGGCAGAACCGGCCCGCCGCCCGCGATACCGTCCAGCAGATCATGGTTCTGCACGAGCAGCTGGTACCCTACCTCGGCGAACAAGACGCCGCGCTGACCGAAACCCTGCTGCGGCTGCGCCGATGGGCGGTCAGGTGCCTGAACGACCTCGGCGACAGTTTCGCCCAGGCCATCGAATACGGCCAGAGCCTGGTCGCCGACCATGAGCGGGTCCTGGGCGAGACCCACCCCGACACCCTGGCCTCCCGTAACAACCTCGCCGCCGCCTACCGGGCCGCCGGACGGCTGGAGAAGTCCATCCCGCTGTACGAGCGCACCCTCGCCGACTCTGAGCGGGTCCTGGGCGAGACCCACCCCGACACCCTGGCCTCCCGTAACAACCTCGCCGCCGCCTACCGGGCCGCCGGACGGCTGGAGAAGTCCATCCCGCTGTACGAGCGCACCCTCGCCGACTCTGAGCGGGTCCTGGGCGAGACCCACCCCAGAACCCTGAGCTCCCGCAACAACCTCGCTCTCGCCTACCGGGCCGCCGGGCGGCTGCATGAAGCCATCCCACTGCACGAGCGCACCCTCGCCGACTCCGACCGGGTCCTGGGCGAGACCCACCCCGACACCCTGGGCTACCGCAGCAACCTCGCCTACGTCTACCAGGCCGCAGGGCGGCTGCATGAAGCCATCCCGCTGCACGAGCGCACCCTCGCCGACCGCGAGCGGGTCCTGGGCGAGACTCACCCCAGAACCGTGACCTCCCGCAACAATCTCGCCGCCGCCTGCCAGGCCGCCGGGCGGCTGGACGACGCCATCCCGCTCCTGGCGCGCACCGTCGCCGACTTCGAGCGGGTCCTGGGCGAGACCCATCCGAACACCCTGACCGCCCGCAGCAACCTCGCCAACGTCTACCAGGCCGCCGGGCGGCTGGACGAGGCTGAAGGCTTGCGGAACCGCCGGCGGGTACCACCGCGTGCAGTGCCCGGCCGCCATGGGCAAGATCCGCTGCCCGCTCCGCCCGGACTCGATGACCCTGGACCGGGACCGGCCCGAGATCCTCATGACCCCTGAGAACCCGCCCGCCTGAGCGCAGGACGCAGTAACAACAGAGAACTAAGTTACACCGTTACTTGATGACAGACCCTGCGGAACTACCGCACTGGGCCCCATGGCTTGGCGCGCCGGAGATGGTGAAGGTGCCTTCGTCGCCGTCGAACCCGGTGTTGGTTCCCTCTACCTTGTAGCGCAGGACCAGGCCGTCCTGGGTCAGCTGCTCGGCGATGGCCAACACGGTCGATGTAATGCACTTGTCGTCGGGGGCAGGAAACCCGTGATCGGCAGCAGCAGTGAAGCGTCGGGTTATTCAGTGGCGTCCTCAGGGACCGGCGCGGCCTATGTCCTGTCCTGGGCAGCGGCCGGCTGGTGCTGACCACGCAGTACCGGCCAGCTGTAACGGAACAACCCGGCGAGTGCGAGCAGCCAGCCGGTGAACGCGACCCACGTCCACGCCTGGCCGAAGCTGGTGATCCCGGTGATGCCGGTGACCTGGCCGGTGGTGATGCTGCTGGCGGCGTATATGCCGAGCGGGAAGACGGTGGCCCAGCGGCGTATGTCGTAGCCGAGCCGGGGCCTGAGGATCTCGGCGATGACCAGCGGGGGGAGCCACACCATGGCCAGGCACCAGAGCACCAGGGTACTGGTGGTGAGGGCCTGGTGCTGCCCGCTGAACTGTCCCAGCGCGGCGGCGGCCTGGGTGATGTGGCCGGCGGCGAGGGCGCAGATGGCCAGCGCGCCGCCGGCGACCCAGTGGTCGCCGTGCCCGGTGTGCAGGTCGCGCAGGTCGAACCGGGCGGCGGTGAAGACGTAGAAGGCAAGCCCGAGGACCAGCGCGGCGACCGCGGCGCTGACCAGCCAATCGGCGTGGTAGCTGACCGCCAGGTCGGCGCCCAGCACCGCGAGGCTCTCGGTGGCGGCGACCAGGACAAAGGAGACCCCGGCCGTCGGGGTCTTCCAGTGCCGCAGGACCGGCACCACAAGCACGGCCCAGCAGAGTCCCGACACCGCCAGGAGCGCCGCGGCGGCCGCGCGGTAATCGTGTATGGCCAGCAGGGTGCCGAGCACGGCGGTGCCGGCCACGCCCGTGAACGCGGCGGGTGAGATGGCCTCGCGCGCGAAGCGGTCACGCTGGTACGCCAGCCGCATGCCCAGCATGATGGCCAGCAGCAGCCAGACGCCCGCGGCGAACCAGAGCAGGATGGCAGACAGAACCGGCTGGTGGTCTGAGTACAGATCGATGGAGACGATACCGGAGGCCATGACGATCGCCCCTGATGCGGGCGGGATCGCATCCAGCACCTGCCGCATGCGGGGCGGTCCGGGAACCGGGGACGGTCCCGCCGCGCCGGTCACCACGACAACCTCCGGTTCCTGGTTGCTGCTCATGTCCGGCTCTTGCCGATCGCGTTGAAGTAGAGTTCGTCTGCCTGGGCGTTCGGTCGGCCGGGCCCCGGCGCATCGGGCGCTAAGGCGGCTCCGGGGCTCAGCTTGGCGGCGTGCGCTCAGCGGTATCAGCCGCCTCGCGCAGCAAATCCGCGATCTGACGGGCGTCGGCGGGAGTCAGCGTCGTGCTGGCGCTGCCCGCGTGGTGCTGGGCGATGGCCAGCACCACCTTATCCAGGCGGTTGTGCACGTCAACCGTGTCCCGGCCCGAATCGCCCTTATGCTCGGTCATCCCGGTGCTCCATCCCGCTACATCGTGATCCGCCGAACTACCTCTGACCCGGCCAGCCCCGCCGGGACGCGCCGCGGGCGTCAGATCTCATCGCGGTAGCCGTAGAACTCGTGGTCCTCGTTGTAGCCGCCCTGGCTGGCGCCGCGTTCGGAGAAGTGGTGGACGAACTCGATCTCCTTGATCCACTTGACCTGCTTGAAGCCGAGCTGGTTCTCCACTCGCAGGCGCAGCGGCGCGCCGTGCAGCACCGGCAGTGGCTCGCCGTTCATCTCGTAGGCGAGCAGGCTCTGGTTGTGGCCGAGGTCTTTGATCGAGTGCGAGTCGTAGTACTGGCCTCCCTCACCGCCCTCGCCGTAGGAGTAGAACATCACCCACTTCGCCTCCGGAGACGGCTTGACCAGCTCGATCAGGCTGGTGAAGGGCAGCCCTGACCACTTGCCGATCGCCGACCACCCCTGGATGCAGTTGTGCATCGTGATCTGGTCGCGGCGCGCCCATCTCGCGCAGGTCCTGCAGCGACAGCTCGACCGGGTTCTCGACCAGCCCGTGGACCCGGACGCGGTAGTCGCGGAACTCTTCGTCCTTCAGGTGCGTCCATTCTTCGCTGGTGGGCACCAGCCCGTTGGGCCAGAAGAACGGGCTGATGTCCTGCTCGCGGTACTCGGCCCGGGGCCCGTAGTGGTCAAACAGCAGGTCCATCACCCGTCCGACGGTCAGATTCGAGATCCGCTGCAGGACCCGGGTGTGCGTCCAGGAGAAGTTCACCGCCCACACCTGGAAGGCGATCGTGACCCCGACCCCCACTACGGTCAGCATGACGCCGTTGAGGTTGTACTCGTTCCTGTCCAGGGTGATCGCGTTGAGGTTCTTGGAGAACCCGGTGGAGAAGACCATGAGCATGTGTATGAAGAAGAAGGCGACGAATGTGACCATCGCGATGAAGTGCGCCGAGCGGGCGATCTGGCGGTTGCCGAACAGCCGCTGATACCACTTGAACCGGTTGTCCAGGGCCGGGGACATGGCCAGGCCGGTGAGAATGGCCGCCGGCGCGGTGACGAACACGATGAAGAAGTAGCTGAGCTGCTGTATCGCGTCGAAGTGGAAGTAGCCGCCCGGCTCGGTGGGCAGGTAAAGCGCCGAGTACTGGACGAGGCACGAACCGGCGGCGGGCAAGATCGACCACTGGGTGGGGACGAGCTTGAGGTACTGCTGGGTGGTGAACGTCAGCACGATGAACACGATCCCGTTGATCACGAACAGGATGTCGAAGATGAAGTGCCAGTGCCGCGCCACGCCGATCGTGTGCCGCCCGCCGGGCATCCCGAACAACGGGCTGAGGAAGATCGCGTCGTCCTTGGCCGTCCACACCCGGTTCTTGGGGATCGGGCCGCGGAACCGCAGCCATTCCGAGTCCGGCGTGGAGTCAATTTTGCGGTACAGCCGCGGGTGGTCGGCGAGGATCTGCCAGCCGGCCCGGAGGATCATCACGATGAGGAAGAAGTTCAGCGCGTGCGTGACTATGATCCAGACCGGGATCCCCGGCGGGAAGCTCGGCGTCGACTGCACGCACGGATGCGTCTTGATGAACGACTGGGCGGCGCTGGTGGTGTAGAACACCTTGAACGCCGCCACCACCACCACGCCGCCCAGCACGCCCCACGGCAGCAGCCACCACACCGAGAAGAAGCGCGAGCCCAGCCGGAAATGCACCTGGCTCAGACGCATCCGCGGGTGAACGCCCTCCTCGCTCAGCCGCGCCTCACGGGTGAACGCGCGCTGGAAATCGGGCGAGCCACCACCGTTCCCGCGCTGGGAGCCACCGTCGTGCCCAGGCTGGGAGCCACCGTGGGCTGGGAGTCACCGTCGTGCCCGTTCTGGTCAGCCATGGAATCCAACCTTCGCCGCTTGCCCGGTCACGCACCTATCGTCCGGACAGGAAGCCGCCCGCCGCAACCCCCCAATGGTGATAAGTACTAATGTTTTTTCACCAGGGGTGAGTGGGGCGGACGGGACGTAGCGGGATATCAAGGCAGACAAAAGATCGGGATATCAAGGCAGACACAAGATATAGGCGGAGATCTGCAGGGAGACGCGGAGCCCGGGAGAGGAATTCTCGCCAAAGAGCTTCATCTGCCGGGAGAGGCTCCCCGCGGTCTCCTATCGTTTCACGCACTTGACGTGCCTAGGGACCTGATCCTGTTCGTTTCCGGGCTGCTGGCTCTGCGTATCCTTGCTCTGTGACCGTTCCGGTTACCGGGATCTCGCCTACCAGACCTGGACCTACTACGTGTTCCGGCGCCGCGTCAGCCGGCAAAAATTCCAGCCGCCCGCGCCATCCCCCGAAGGCGTTCCGGAGCCGGAGCCGACACCCCGGCCCGCGGCTCCCTCGGCCGGGCCGGGGAGCTGAGCGGATCGCCCGCTGCGGAGGATGCTGACCGGGTTTGGGCGCGATCTGATGGTAACGATTGGTCAGGAGGAATGACATGTCCGACAAAGTTGACGCGCTGGTGATTTTCGGTGCCACCGGGGACCTGGCGAAGATTGAGACCTTCCCCGCGCTGGTGGGGCTGGTCAAACGCGGCGTGCTGGACGTCCCGGTGATCGGGGTGGCCAAGAGCGGATGGGGCCTTGAGCAGTTCCGCGACTATGCCACCGCGTCGCTGAAGCTCAACGGGATGGACCCCACCGACCCAGCGGCCGTCAAGATGATCAGCCTGCTGCGGTACGTGGACGGCGACCTCGGCGACGAGGGCACCTACAAGGCCATGTCGGATCAGATCGGCGCGGGCCAGCGGGTCCTGTACTACATGGAGGTGCCGGCCCAGCTGTTCGGGCGGATCGCGGAAGGAATAGCTTCGGCGGGCCGGACGAAGGACGCGCGGGTGATGGTGGAAAAGCCGTTCGGCACCGACCTGGCCAGCTCGCGGCAGCTCAACGACACCATGCACCAGTACTTCCCGGAGGAGGCGATCTTCCGGGTCGACGACTGGCTGGCCTTCGACCCGGTGGAAAACGTGCTGTTCGTCCGGTTCGCCAACTCGGTGATCGAGCCGCTGCTCAACCGGAACTACGTGCAGAACATCGAGATCACCATGGCCGAGGCCTTCGACGTCTCCGATCGGGGCCGGTTCTACGACCGGACCGGTGCCATCAGGGACGTGCTCCAGAACCACATGCTCCAGGTGCTGGCCACCGTACTCGCCGAACCGCCGCCCGGAGGGCACCTTAAATCCTGGCGGGATGCCAAGGCGCAGGTAGTGAAAGCGCTGAGCCCCCTGACTCCGGAGCACACGGTGCGCGGCCAGTACGAGGGCTACCGCCAGGTCGACGGCGTTGACCCGAACTCCACCGTGGAGACGTATGTCGCGGTCAGCCTCACCGCCGATACCTGGCGCTGGGCCGGGGTGCCGATCCTGATCCGGGCGGGCAAGACCATGCCGGTCACGGCCACCGAGGTCAGTATCACGTTCAAGGCGCCACCGCAGGACGTGTTCGGGATCGAGCCGATGGTTCCTGAGGACACGCTGAGGTTCCGGATCTGGCCGGAGACGCAGGTCAGCCTCACTTTGCACGGAAAGAAGCCGGGTGCCGGGTGGGAGCCGCTGGCCGAGGAGCTTTCGTTCGCGCAACAGCCCGGGTCCGACATCCGCCCCTATGACCGGCTCATCGGCGCGGCGCTGGACGGGGACCGCTGGCTGTTCGCCCGCCAAGACACCGTGGAAGCCGCGTGGGAGATCGTCGACCCGGTACTCGGCGATGCCGTCCCGGTGCACCCCTACGCCCGGGGCAGCTGGGGTCCGGCGGAAGCCGACCGGCTACTGACCGGCCGGGACACCTGGTACGACCCGGCAGGCTGACCCGCACGCAGAAATAAAGGACCACCGGGATCGGGGACGCGCCATGAACGACCAGGATAGCCAGCGCCGCGTGGTGATCATCGGCGGCGGATTCGCCGGGCTGTTCGCCGCCCGGGTGCTGCGGCGCGCCCCGGTCCGGGTGACCCTCATCGACAGGCGCCCGCATCACCTGTTCCAGCCGCTGCTGTACCAGTGCTCGACCGGGATCTTGTCCGAGGGGAAGATCGCCGTCCCGCTGCGGGATCTGCTCCGTAAGCAGAAGAACGCGGGCTTCGTGCTGGCCGAGGTGACCGGCCTCGACACCGACGGGCGCCGGGTCCTGGCGACGCGGCCGCTGGGGGACCAGCTGGAGTTCGGCTATGACTACCTGATCGTGGCGGCCGGGGTGCAGCAATCGTATTTCGGGCACGACGAGTATGCCCAGTGGGCGCCCGGCATGAAGACCATCGAGCATGCCCTGGTCATCCGGCGCCGCGTCTTCGGCGCGTTCGAAATGGCCGATTTACAGACCGCTCCTCCGCGCCACGCTACGTACCCATTTACCTGCGCAAACATCACCGGACCGGAGTCCAGCTGCTCCGGTGGCTTCCTCGGCTTCGGTGAGCTCCCGCCACTCGATCGCCACTTTTCTGAAACTGCAGGCGGGCATATCACTCGCTACGGGCGATGCCGGGCGCCTGATGCGATGGCACAGTGGCAGTCAACGACGCCGGCCCTGACGATAGCTACCGGAAGGGTGCGGATCACGCTCGAACTACCCCGGTGGCAGTTCGTGCATCAGCCAGAGGCAACCGGCCCCGGAAAGGTACCCAAGTATGAGCGAGCATTATGACGTGATCGTGATCGGTACCGGAGCGGGCGGCGGCACGCTCGCCCGCCACCTCGCCCCGTCGGGCAAGCGCATCCTGCTGCTCGAGCGCGGCGACTGGCTGCCCCGCGAGCCGGAGAACTGGTCCACGGTGGACGTGTTCGTGGACGGCCGGTACATCTCGAAGGACAGCTGGTACGACCCGAAGGGCAAGTCGTTCTTCCAGCCGCAGGTGCATTACTTCGTCGGCGGCGCGACCAAGCTGTACGGCGCCGCGCTGTACCGGATGCGCGAGCAGGACTTCGGCGAAATTCGCCACCACGACGGCCTGTCGCCGGCCTGGCCCATCTCGTATGCGGACATGGAGCCGTATTACACCGCCGCCGAGACGATGTACCAGGTGCACGGCGCGCGGGGTGAGGACCCGACCGAGCCGCCGGCCAGCGCGCCCTACCCGTACCCCGCGGTCTCGCACGAGCCCCGGATTCAGCAGCTCTCCGATGACCTCGAGAAGGGCGGATACCATCCGTTCCACGCGCCGTGCGGCATCCTGCTCAACGAGGCGAACCTGCCGTACAGCATCTGTGTGCGCTGCGCGGACTGCGACGGCTTCCCGTGCCCGCTGCACGCCAAGTCCGACGCCGAGGTGCTGGGCGTCCGCCCCGCTCTGGAGCACGCCAACGTCACGCTGCTGCGGAACGCGCGGGCGGTGAAGCTGGACACCAACCCGGCCGGCACCGCGGTCACCCAGGTGGTGGTCGAGCGGGACGGCGAGACCGAGCGTACGCGGGCGACATCGTGGTCGTTGCCTGCGGTGCGGCCAACTCCGCCAAGCTGCTGCTGGCCTCGGCCAGCGACAAGCACCCGGCGGGGCTGGCCAACGGCTCCGACCAGGTGGGCCGCAACTTCATGTTCCACGACAGCCAGGCCGTGCTCGCCCTGTCCAAGGACCCGAACCCGACCGTGTTCCAGAAGACCCTCGGCGTCAACGATTTCTACTTCAGCGGCCCGGACTTCGACTATCCGATGGGCAACATCCAGATGATCGGCAAGTCGCAGGCGGCGATGTTCCGCGGCGAGAAGCCCCTCGAGACCAAGTTCGCGCCGAACTGGGCGCTGCGCGACGTCGCGGAGCACGCCGTCGACTTCTGGCTGTCCACCGAGGACCTGCCGCAGCCAGACAACCGGGTCACCCTCGGCCCGGACGGCGGCGTCCACCTGGCGTACACACCGAGCAACCCCACGGCCGCCAAGCGGCTGTATTCCCAGCTCCATTCGATGCTGGGTTCGCTCCGCATGCACCCCGGCCACCTGGCTCACCGGTTCGCGTACATGAAGACCGACATCCCGGTCGCCGGCTGCGCGCACCAGGCCGGGACCGTCCGGTTCGGCGCCGACCCGGCCACCTCGGTGCTCGACCCCAGCTGCCGGGCCCATGAAGTCGACAACCTCTACGTCGCCGACACCAGTATCTTCCCGAGCATCAGCGCGGTGAACCCGGCCCTGACCGCGATGGCCAACGCCATCCGGGTCGGCGACCATATCCTCGGCCGGCTCGGCTGAGCGGCAGAGCGCTCGGGGTTGACCAGCCGTCAGCTCTCCGGCTGCGCTTACGGTACTGGCGCGGCACCGTGCCGGAGAGGCCGTCGCGCCGGGGCGCGGATGTTATCGGGATGGCTGGCGGCGAGGGCGCACAGGCCTCCGCCAAGTTCAGCACGATTTTCCCGCGACTTCGGACGGGGGCCAGCATCACGACCGGCCGCCGGCACCCGGGCTCGGGACGCTGGAGTGCCTGGCCCTGGCGGGCGGGACCCGCCGGGCCAACCGGAAGCCGGAGGTATCTGATGGCCTCGAAAACCGAGCGGACGGTCATCAACGCGGCCGGGCTCGTCCAGGGTATCGTCCTGGTCACGTTCCCCGCGGCCAGCACCATCTTCACCGAGAAGAGCGAGTACGGGCTGTCCAGCAGCCAGTACGGGGACATGTTCCTGCCGCAGGTCGCGCTGGCCATCACCATGTCGCTGCTCGGCGCCGGGCTGGCCCGCCGGATCTCCACCAAGCGCGTCTACCTGCTCGGCCTGACCTGCAGCATCGTGTCGATGGTGCTGCTGCTGGCCAGCACGCTGGTCAAGACCAACCAGCCGGCCGCCTATCCGCTGCTCCTGGTGGCGACCGCGTTTCTCGGGGCCGGGTTCGGCCTGACCGTCCCGCTGCTGAACACCTACACGTCGGTCTTCAACCCGGACCGCGTCGACCGCGCTGTGCTGACGCTGAACGCCCTGCTCGGGCTCGGCACGGCGCTGGCACCGGTGCTGGTGGCCGTGTTCGTGGGCCTGGGATTCTGGTGGGGCCTCCCGGTCACCTCGACTGTGTTGCTCGTCGGGCTGCTGGTGGTCAGCCTCCGGCTGCCGCTGCGGGCCGGAGCCCGGGCAAGCGGCGCTGCCCGCCGGGCCCGGCCGGGCCTTCCGGCCCGGTTCTGGCTGTACGCCGCCTTCGCCACCGCCTATGGCATCTGCGAGACGATGAACGGCAACTGGTCCCAGCTCGACATGACCACCCGGCTGGGCGCATCGGCCACCCAGGCCTCGCTGGCGCTCGCCGCGTTCTGGGCCATGGTCACCGTCGGGCGGGTACTGTTCGGCGCCCTCGGGCGGTGGCTGCCCGAGCGGGTCACCTACCACATCCTGCCGTTTATCCTGGTCGCAACCTTCATCCTGATCAGCGTCCTGACCCGGCCGCACGCAGCCGCGGGGATCGCCGTCTTCGCGCTGGCCGGCCTGGGATGCTCGGCCCTGCTGCCGCTGACGATCAGCTTCGGCGAGGCGGACCTGACGGCCATCTCCGCCGCGATGGCCGGTTACGTGATCGCCTTCTACCAGCTCGGCTACGGGATCGCCGCCTTCGGCGTCGGCCCGCTGCAAGACGCCGGCGCAAGCCTGTCGGCGATCTTCGGTTTCACCGCGTTCATCGCCGCGGCGATGGCCCTGCTGAGCTTCTTCGTCGCCCACCGCAGACCTGCGCCAGCCGGGCTTCCGTCCGCCGGATCAGGGCCCCCCCGGACCGCGGGCACGACCGGCCCGCTGCAGTCAAACCCCGAGTGACCTCCGCCGTATCGCCGATCAGCCGAATAGGGTGACGCGCCCCGATCCAAAGGGCTGGGCACTCTCTGCTCCCGCCCTCCCTCCAGGGACAAGGACTCTTAACGAAGCGCAGGCTTCGCGTCATGCTACGGACCGCATCGTCGCTCCCCCCTGGCAGGGCCTTTGACGCTGGGCTCCGGCCCGGCCCGCTTCCATACCGAGCCGCCAGCCTGCTGCCGGGCCGAACAGATTCTCGCTTCCCAGGGGTGCTGCCGACAGATATTAGCGGTGGGACCGGGCACCTTCACAGCTAGCGCAAGCTTCCGATAGCACCGGAGCCACTCGCCGGTCACCGCCCCGCCAGCGGTACCCTCACCGTCACGCGCTCGTCGGCGGGGTGGAGTTCGATGTCCGCCTGGGGATCGATGTCTGTCACCGTGACCCGGCCTCCCTCTGTAGGGCAGGTGCCCGGCAGGTGCCTTCTGCCTTGAGAGCACGGCGCCAGAGCATGTATACCGGTATGCGGGCCTTCGTTCCCTTTGCGTTCGGCCAGCCTGCGGCCCTAGGTGAACAAGAGCGTCGTGCCATTGGCGTGCGACCGGGTGTAACCGCCAGAGGGCGCCCGTGCCTTGCACCGATCTAGCACGGGCATCGGATCTGCGGCCTTCCGCTAAACGAAACGGTCGATCGCTATGATCAGCGCAGTTGCCATGCCGAGGACCGCAATTACGATTCCGGCGACGGTAAGGCGGACCATCTCACCGCCGCGTTGATGTGGTGCAGAAGACGTATTAAGCGTATCGGCGAACCGCCGGTACCTCAGGAATCCGTCAACCGCAAACCCAGCGCCCAAGAGCGCGAAGCAAATCCCGAGAACGACGTACAAGTCGCCCAGCGCTGGGTTGGTCCTGCTCAATGAGGGGAGTACGCCGCCGAAGCCGAGGGACAACGCGTAGGCCCCGAACGCAGTCCGGTACCAGGCGAGAAGTGATCGCTCACTCGCCAGGAATGTACGGTCTTCGGCGAGGCTGGTGCGGGTTTGCGCCAGCTCGTCCCGCGTACCGCCGGCCTCGGCGCTAGCCCGATCGGCGCCGTCTCGGTCCATTTGGTACATTTTACCGCCCAAGGCCCGCACCGACGCTGACCTGCATGAGCACTGGCATAGCAGGGCCTAGTCGCCACCTTCCAAGCTGGTGATGCAGCACGTGGATGCAGGCAAGCATGCGCGCGGAAGTATGGTTCATCCGGCTGCGCCATGGCGAGATCGTTGCCGGCGCGCAGATCAAGGCGCGGGCAGAGAAGATTGAGACCGCCATGTGGCCTGATGTTCGATCAACCGTCAAGCCGGAACTGCTGGTTTCGCCGCAGCTGCGCGGGCCTGCTTGCGGCTGGCCAGGAGTATTTCACGCCCTCCATGGCGAGGAAGGCGGTGACCACGGCGATCAGGATGGGGGCGGTCTGCAGGGCCCCGACCTGGGTCAGGAACGCGGCCATCAGCACCATCGAGAACGGCGCGGGTGCGAGCGCCCCCGGGACGGCGGCCAGCAGGCAGGTAAACGCCAGTCCCAGCGGCACGCCCGGATCACCTGGTGGACGATGACCCCGGTCGTCCCGCCGATGAACAGCGACGGGAAGATAGGGCCGCCGACGAAACCGCTGCCCTGGCTGACGGCGAAGGTGAACATTTTCGCGATGAGCGTGGCGACGAGCAGGCCCAGGCCCAGGGTTCCCGCATCCTTGAGCACGGAATTGAGCTGATTGCTGCCGGAGAACATCGTCAGCGGAAGGGCCACGCCGACGACTCCGAACACCACGCCGCCCAGCGCTGATTTTGCGATGGCCGGGACCTTCAGCCGGCCGAACAGCCGCGCTGCCCCCATCATGAAC
>CAVUNW010000029.1:0-155808 GCA_963742865.1 uncultured Actinomycetes bacterium | reverse complement strand
ACCCGTCGAAGACCGATACGGAACGGCTCCTGGTCGTCAGCCCAGAGCTGGCCGACGTGCTGTCGGTCATCATCGGCCGGGTCCGCGGCGACACCGAAGCGGTGCCTCTTGTCCGGGCATACGACCGGCGCGAATGCCTGTGGATCGGCCCGGCTCCGCTGCTTTTCCAGCGCCGGTTCGGCGCCGACAACCGCAGAATCTGCGACAGCACGATCCGCAACATGCTCAACGCCGCCCTTGCCGGCACCGCCCTGACCGACCACACCGACGGCAGCCCGCTGCACTACAGTCCCCACGACTTCCGGCGGATGTTCATCACCGACGCCATCATGAGCGGCCTGCCCCCGCACATCGCCCAGGTAATCGCCGGCCACCGGGATCTGAACGTGACCATGGGATACAAGGCCGTCTATCCCGACGAGGCCATCCAGGCCCACCTGGCATTCCTGACCCGGCGCCGTGCTCTTCGGCCCAGCGAGGAATACCGCGTACCACCGGCGAAGAATGGGCCGAGTTCCTCGGCCATTTCGGGCTCCGCAAGGTCGCCACCGGCACCTGCGGCCGCGCGTTCGGGACCCCATGTATTCACGAGCACAGTTGCCTGCGCTGCGCCATGCACTGGCCATACCCCGCCCAGCGGCCCCGCATCGCAGAGATCCACGACAACCTGATCGCCCGCATCGCCGAAGCCGAACGCGAAGGCTGGCACGGCGAAGCCGAAGGACTCAAGATCAGCCTGGCCGGCGCCCGCGACAAACTCGCCCAGATCGACCGGCGTTCCCACCCAGCCGCCCCCGTCAACGTCGGCATGCCCGCCATCGCCGCCGGAATCCCACGCGCCGGACAGGATAACACCGCACCGACCCACCCGAAGATCATCTCAAGTTCAGAGAATGCGCAACGATGCCATCACGCGGGGCGCGTTTCCCGTTCTGACCAGTGATTTATCCTCCTGGTAGGTCACGTCCCGCACCCAGTGAAGGCTGGTTTTCTATCTCCCAGTGGCCGCGGACCCAGGCGGCCAGGGTGGCCGGGCCCGCGTCGCGGTCGCTGGTGATGAGGTAGACGACCTCGACGGTCTTCTTGCCTTTCTTCGTGACCGTGCGGCGCAGCTGCGCGACCTGGGCCGCGCCGTCGAACTCGATCCAGGCCGGGGCCAGCACAGCCTTGACGGTCCGGCGGGCTCGGCGGCCGTGGTCCGTGCTCACGGCCGAGACGGCGGGGACGGCCGCCCACGGCAGCTTCTTCAGCTGCTTGTACAGGGCCGGCATATTGGCCTTGACCAAGAGGGCGACAGACTACGACGTTTCCGTGCCGTCCTGCCGTGCGAGGTTGTGGTCACGGCGGTGACGCATCCGCTGTGTGGGTGCAGGCTGCGGGCCTATGCAGTGCGGCACGTGGACGGGGTGCCGCATTTGAAGGTGGAGTTGCCCGATGGGATGCCGGGCCTGGTGGCAGTGGAGGCGACCGATGCGTTCGGCGCGGAAGCGGCTGGTGGGGGCGAGGGCCTTGTCCTGGATGGCGATGGCCTGCGCCGTCTGCGTGCTGTGGTGACGCGGCTGCGGGACGGGGATGCATCCGGTCCTGGCCGGTAACTGCCGGGGGCGGGATTTCCTGCTCGCTTTGCCGGGGCGGCTCCGGCCAGTTCCCGGGCCTGCTGCCTGGGCGGGACCGGGCCGGGCATGCCAGATCCCGCGCAGTGGCCGCCGGTGATGTTTTCTGGCGTGGTTGCCGCCGTTCCGCTTTCCCGGCGGGCGGCGGCTGCCTGCTGTCCTGCCAGGACGCGGGATGCTGGATGCCCGCGCGGCCTGCTGCATCACGGCTGGCGTGCTCGCGGTCCTCCTTTCCCGCTCATTTCCGGAGGAGAAAAGAGCTGATGGGAAAGGAAAGGGATCTCCATGACAGATGGGACGGACGTGGTCGCGGAGTCCGTGCTGCTGCTCTCCGGCGGCACGGCCCTGGGCGGGGAGCCTGGCGAGCGTCGCTGCAAGCGGCCTGGCTGCGGGAACCTGGTTCCGGTGTCCGGGCGTGGCCGGACCCGGGTGTTCTGCGGTGATGCGTGCTCGCGTCGTTTCCATAACGCTGCGCGGTTTGCGGGCGGTGACGGGGACGCGGTGCCGCCGGGGCAGGCTGCTGACCCGCTCGGCGCGCTCGAGGCGCTGATCAGGCAGGCGGGGACGCTGGCCGCGCTGGCGCGCGGGCAGGTCGCGGCTCTGGACCCTGAAGTGGTGGCCGCGCAGCTGGCGGAGGCTGAAGCGGCCCGGCGCCGCGCCGAGGCGCGTGCGGTGACTGCGGAGGCGCGTGCTGCCGAGGCCGAGCAGGAGATGCTCGCGGCGCTGGAAGCGGCCGAGGCCGCGCATCGCGGCAGGGAGGCCGCCGAAGCAGGGGCCTGCCGCGCTCGTGAGGAGACCGCCCAGGCCCGCCGGGAGCTGGCTGAGGAAGTTGCCCGTGCCCGCGCTGATGCCGAAGCCGCCCTGGCTCGCTCTGACCGGCGGGCCGCCGAAGCCGCCGGGATCGCTGAGAAGGCACGGACGGAACGCGATCAGGCCGGTGAGCAGGCCGCGGCGGCGGTCCGTACTGCCGAGGCCGAACTGGCCCGCGCCCGGCAAGCTGAAACCGACGCCCGTGATCAGGCCCGGCAGGCCCGCGGTGACGCGGCCCGGGAGCGGGAGGCGCTAGCCGGGCAGTACCAGGCCCGGCTGGAGGCGGCCGGGCAGCTCGCCGCAGCCGAGCGTGCCCGCGCCCTGCGTGCCGAGCAGCGCCTGGACGCCGAGCGCGAGCACCATGACAGCCTGCTCGCTGCCCTCACCGCCCCCGGCGGGGAGGGGACACAGCCCGCTGCGGGCGGTCCTGGCGGGCCGGCGGGCCGGCGTCCTCGTGCCCGCGGCACGGCCGGGAACACGTCATGAGCACCGGGCAGGAACCCGGGGGCCACCACGTCGCTGCCTGCGCTGCGCCGCTTTCGATACCAGGACGGGGAAATCTCCCGCCCGGCGGCTGGCACGCACGTAAGTTCGCCTCGTCCCAGGTCACGCTCATGATCCGGAAGAGGGAACCTACGTGCGCGCCATGACAATAGCGCCTGCCTGCCAGCTGACGCTGGATATCCCCTGGCCAGGACGCGGCAGAGACCGCGATCGGGAGCAGGTATGGAACCAGATGCCCGACGCGGCCCGGGCCCGGGTGCTGCGCCTGCTCGCGGCCATGATCGCCGCCGGTGTGCTGACTGGTGACGGCGGATGCCAGGACGCCGGGGCGGTGCGGGACGATGGCTGACCCGGCCGCTGCCCACCTGCGGCGCAACGCTTATATTTACGTCCGCCAGTCGACGCTTGTCCAGACGGTCCGCAACACCGAGAGCCTGCTCCGGCAGTACGACCTGGCCGGGCGTGCCCGGGAACTGGGCTGGGCAGAGCGCCAGATCGTCGTGGTCGATGACGACCTGGGCCGTTCGGGTGCCTCCGCTCAGGGCCGTAAGGGCTTTTCCGACCTGGTTGCCGATGTCGGGCTGGGCAGGGCCGGGATCGTGCTGTCGCTGGAATCCTCACGGCTGGCCCGCAACAACAGCGACTGGTACCAGCTACTGGATTTGTGCGCGCTGACCGACACGCTGATCGCCGACGCCGACGGCGTCTACCACCCCGGCAGCTATAACGACCGCCTCGTGCTGGGCCTCAAGGGGACCCTCTCCGAGGCAGAACTGCACCTGCTGCGGTCACGGATGACCGAGGGATTGCGCGCCAAGGCCGCCCGCGGCGAGCTGCGCCTGGTGCTGCCCGCCGGGCTGGACTACAACGACGATGACCACGTGATCATCACCGCGGATGAGGCGGCACGCGAGGCGATCATGTGCGTGTTCCGCCGCTTTGACCAGCTCGGCTCGGCCCGGCAGGTGGTCGTCAGCCTCCGCGCTGACGGCCTGCGGCTGCCCCGGCGGGACATCCGCACCGGGAAGATCGCATGGGCGCAGGCCAACTACCCGGCCGTGCACGACATCTTGATCCATCCCGGCTATGCCGGGGTGTTCGCCTACGGGCGCAGCAAGCTGGAAAAGCGCATGGCCGCCGGCGGGAACGTGATCACCCGGCAGCGGCGGCTGCCCCGCGACCAGTGGGCCGTGATGATCCCCGGCCACCATCCCGGCTACATCTCCATGGAAACCTACGACGCCAACATCGCCAGGCTGGCCGCCAACTCCCCGCCGCCGGCCGGCGGGGCCGGCGGCGCCGCCCGCGAAGGCGCGGCCTGGCTGCAGGGCCTGCTGCGCTGCGGCCGGTGCGGGCGGCTGATGCAGGTCGCCTACCACTCCAGCGGCAGCCCCGCCTACCGGTGCGGACGCGCCAACCAGATGTACGGTGCCAGGACCTGCCAGCGAGTCGGCGGTCCGCGGCTGCACGAGACCGTGCTGGCCGAACTGCTGGCCGCGCTCGCCCCCGCCTGCCTGGCCGCCACCGTCCAGGCCATGTCCGACACCGAAGCCCAGTTCCGCCAGAACCTGGCCGTGTTCGAACGCGCGCTGGAACGGGCACAGTTCGAAGCCGGCCGGGCGCTGCGCCAGTACGACAACGTGGAGCCGGAGAACCGGCTGGTCGCCAGGACCCTGGAGGCCGTCCTGGAAGACAAGCTCACGGCCGTGCGCACCGCAGAAAACCAGCTCGCCGCCCAGCAAGCCCGCCGGCCCGTCACCCTCACCCAGGAGGAAACCGCCTGGATCACCACCGCCGGAGCCGACCTGCGGGCCATCTTCCAGGCCCCGGCCACCACCAACGCCCAGCGCAAAGAACTCATCCGCGCCGTCATCACCGAGGTCACCGTCACCGTGCAGGACAACACCGACGAGGGCGACACCGCCCGGACGTGCCAGGTCCAGATCATCTGGCAAGGCGGCGCCAGCACCCGGCTGCAGATGCCGATGCCCGCCAGCGGCCGCCACGGCCGCGTCACCAGCGAAGACACCCTCGACCTGATCCGCCGCCTGGCATCCCGCTACGACGACACCACCATCGCCCAGATCCTCGGCCAGCAGAACCGCCGCACCGCGACCGGACTGCCCTTCAGGAAAACCCACGTCAGGGCGCTACGCACCTACCACGACATCCCCGAATACCAGGCACCCCCCGCAAATGTCACACCCGGCTGCCAGGATGCGATCGTGGTCAGCATCGCCGAAGCCGGACGCCACCTCGGCGTCTCCAGCGCCACCATCTACCGGTGGCTACGCGACGGCTTCGTCACCGGCGAGCAACTTACCCCGGGAGCACCCTGGCAGATCCGCATCGACCAGCAGCTCCGCGACCGGGTCCGGCCCCAGGCCCCCGACGGCTGGCTGCCCCTCGGCCAGGCCGCCGCCCGCCTCGGCGTCGCCCGCCAGACCGTGTTGAACAAGGTCCAACGCGGCGAACTCACCGCCATCTACCTCACCCAAGGACGCCGCAAAGGGCTCCGTATCCAGGCCGGACACGGCCAGGCTGGACTCTTTGACACGCCATGACCAACATCAGGAGCAGTGTGAAGCATGCTCGACGGTCATCACATAGTCGGCGCCCCTGCCGAGGATGACCTGCGCGGTGTCATGCTGCGTGTGCATCGCGTCGATCGTGATGACTGCGGACGCGAGGCTGGCGAACGCTTTCAGCAGGTCCCGCACCGCGGGGATCTCATTGGACTTCTCGTCCACGGCGACCTGGCCGAGGACCGCGCCGATCCCGTGCGCCAGGGCCGCGACCAGGTGCGGGGCCTTCCCGTCCTTGTTCTTCGCGCCGCGGACAGTCTCAGGGCTCCTGACATAGAGCCGCGCGCCGGAGTAGTTGCGGCGGGCTGATCAGCAATTTCGGGCGTGTCGCTCACGTCCGCCGCGGCCGGTTCGTGAGAAAATTCTTACAAGATGACCGGCCCGGCGGGATGGGTGGATGATGGCTCGCATGCTCAGCCAGCTCCCTCTCCCGCTGCTGCCGTCCGGGGCGGCCGGGATCGCCCCGGGCGTGGGCCTGCTGGCCAGCGAGGACGGCGGGCTGGTGATCGTGCACGGGCTGGCCACGTTCGCGTGGGATGCCGGGGACGAGGCCGGGCGCAGGCTGGCGGCGGTGCAGCTGGTCCGGCTGCGGGCCGCCTCGCAGGGCCAGGTGGCCGACGCGTTCGGGGTGGACCCGGCCACCATCTGGCGGTGGGATCAGGCGCTGGCCGCTGACGGGGTGGCCGGGCTGGTGCCGGCCCGGCGGGGCCCGAAGGGGGCCTCGAAGCTGACCCCGGAGCTGGTGGAGCGGATCGCCGGGCTGGACGCGGCGGGTAAGACCCTCCGGGAGATCGCCGCGGCGACCGGGGTGTCCACGTTCAGCGTGCGCAACGCGCTGGGCCGGGTCCCGTCCGCCGGGCAGGGCGCGGCGGCTGGCGTGGCCGCCGGGGATCCGCTGCCGGTGCTGCCGGACCCGGTCCCCCGGCAGGGAGAGCGGGCGCTGGCCAGGTGGGGCCTGCTGGGCGAGGGCGCCGTACCGGTGTTCGCGCCCGGTGCCCGCTACCCGCTGGCCGGGCTGCTGCTCGCGCTGCCCGCGCTGGAGGGCACCGGCCTGCTGGACGCGGCCCGCGAGGTCTACGGCCGGCTGAAGGACGGGTTTTACGGGCTGACGGCGACGCTGCTGACGGTGGTGTTCCTGGCGCTGGCCGGGGAGCCGCGGGCCGAGGGCGCCACGAGGGTGCCGCCCGCGGCGCTGGGCCGGGTGCTGGGCCTGGACCGGGCGCCGGAGGTCAAGACGCTCCGCCGCAAGCTGGGCGAGCTCGCCGCCGCCGGCAAGGCAGCCGAGCTGATCATGGCGCTGGCCCGCCGCCACGCCGCGGCCCGGCCGGACGCGCTCGGGTTCCTCTACGTGGACGGGCACGCCCGCGTCTACCACGGGACCCGGGCCGTGCAGAAAACGCACGTGGCGCGGCTGAAGTTCCCCGCCCCCGCCACGATGGAGACCTGGGTCACCGATCAGCAGGGCGATCCGGTGTTCATGGTGGTCGCCGAGCCGTCGGACTCGCTGGCCGGCGAGCTGCGCCGCCTGCTGCCCCAGCTGCGCGGCATCGTGGGCGCGGGGCGGCGGGTGACGGTGTGCTTTGACCGGGGCGGCTGGTCCCCGGCGCTGTTCGCCGACATCACCGGGGCCGGGTTCGGCCTGCTCACCTGGCGCAAGGGCCCGGCCCCCGACCTGCCCGCCGAGACGTTCATGACCGTCGCCTGCACCGATGACCGCGGCCGCCGCCACGAATACGAGCTCGCCGACTCGACCGTGGAGCTGGGCATCAGCGAGGGGCCCCGCAAGGGCCAGACGGTGACGCTGCGGCAGGTCACCCGGCTGGTCCCCGCGAAGGCCGGTGGCACCCGGCAGATCCACGCGCTGACCTCCCGCACCGACTTGCCTGCCGGGGAGGTGTGCTGGCGCCTGTCATCGCGGTGGCGGGAGGAGAACTACTTCCGCTACGCCCGCACCCGGTTCGCCCTGGACGCCCTGGACTCCTACGCCGCGACCCCCGACGACCCGGACCGCAAAGTGCCCAACCCGGCTAAGAAGACTGCGGCCGCGCGGGTCAGGCAGGCCGAAGCCGCCGCCCAGGCGGCCGAGACGGCCCGGGACGCTGCGCTGCTCCAGCTGCGCAGCCCCACCCCAGGCCAGGCCGCCTACCTCACCAGCCAGGTGATCAACGCCCTCGCCGCCCCGGCCGGGGCCGCCCGGCGCGAACTGGACGAAGCCGAGCAGGCCGCAGCGTCCGTTCCGGCCCGGGTTGCGCTCGGCACCCTCGCCCCGGACATGGCCCGCCTGGACACCGAGACCAAGCAGATCACCCACGCCATCCGGATGGCCGCATACAACGCCGAAACCCTCCTGGCCCGCACCCTGGACGGCCACTACGCCCGCGCCAGCGACGAGGCCTACGCTCTCATCCGCGAGGCCCTCACGGTCTCCGGCGACATCTGCCCCGGCCCCGGCGGACTGCTCATGCGGCTCGACCCGCTCACCGCGCCCCGGCGGACCCAGGCCCTGGCCGCGCTCTGCGACCAGCTCAACCACGCCCAGGCCTGCTACCCCGGCACCGATCTCCTCCTGCGCTACGAGGTCAAATCCCACCCAAGCCCTGCATAAAAGATCTCCCTATGTCAGGAGTCCTGAGTCTTGCCGTCGATAGCGATCACCAGCAGGCCGCCGGCCTGCACGGCCCTGGTGTGCAGCCAGGCACCGAGAACCCGGTCGAGCACATCGGGGCTGACCATGGCGAATGCGCGCCGGAAGGTGGACTCCTCCGCCGGGCCACGGGCCGCGCCCAGCATGGACAGCACCTCCGGGCCGGCATCGGCGGCCCACTGCCCGATCGCGGCGAACGACCCCGGCCCCGCGATCACCGCCGCGATCCCGGCGGCGAGCAGCCCGGCCAGCGGGTGCCGCCGCCCGCGCCTCTTCCGCGGGTCTGGGACCTGGGCGAGGAGATCGAGCAGATACTGGCTGCGGGCAGCCGGAATAGGCGAAGATGTCATCGGCGGGCGGGTGTCCCTCGCGGCAGAAGATGGTGAGCGTAGGAACTTCCATCGTTCCGCCCGGGCCCTGCCCGCCGTCTGCGGACACGCCGGGCACATCACCTGCCGTAACGACACCGCAGGTCACAGCCTCAATTCACGACTTTGCCGGGTCCCTGCATGCGGGTCCCTGACCACCACGGAAAGAATCGCTTCAGATGGCTCCCGTATCAGCACGATCGCCGGAACGTCGAGACGAGCCGCGCGCTTAATCTGAGCGGCGGCATGCAGGTGATGAGCAATCTCGATCTCGCGACCCTGAGCCAGCCGGAATGCCACGACACCGAACGTGTTTCCCGAGCGCGGATATCCCTCTATGACGATCTCGGTTGTCCGGCTGACCCAGCAGCGGGGATCTCCAGGTTCCTGCAGGGCCGGAACGAGCCTGACGGTGGGCAGAAAAATTGGAGTCACAGACAACCAGTCATAGGCTTGCAGCCAGGCAAGGTGAACCAACCGGGGCTCTATTTAAGAATGATCAAGGCCCTGGCGCGGACCCGGAGGAGTTGCTGTCCGGTGAACCCAAGCGCCTCTTACGAATAGTCCGCAAGCTCCCCATTCGCGACGTAGCTGACTCTCGGGTTTGCGCTGATGTAGCGAAACACGTTTTCTAGGCGCTCCCAGTCATCATGGTCATCAATTTCCCAGCTATGACCCCAAATATGATATATGCCGCCTTCCTTTATGACCTGATCGAACATGGCTTTCGCCAAAGCGTCCCATTCGAGACAGCGCAGGACTCTTATAGGCTGGAACTTCACAAAACGAGCGGTCCGCCACAGGTCGAACCCGAAGCCGTGGTCATAGGCGTGCACAGAAGTTCCGGCCTCATAGGGATCGGCCACGGTAAATGTGTGCCTGGCTACTGTGCGCGCGTATCGGTACCCGGCGTCCTTGACCAGCTGCACATGCAACTTGGTATAGGCTCCGCCTGGGTAACAGAAAACCTTGATCTGCTTCCCGATAACCTGCTCTAGCACTGCCTTCGACTCGACTATCTCCCTCGCTGCCTCCTGTTCAGAGATGGTAGGCAGCCGACGATGAGTCATCGAATGAGCTCCGATCTCAAAATCCTGGCTTAGATCTCTGATCTGGGGCAGAGATAGCAGATCCTGCTTCGCGAACTCTTGATTCTCAGGTGCCACGTAAAATGTCGCCTTGAGCCCGTGCTCCTTAAGCATCCGCGCCAGCCTCACATCACACCTGTGACCGTCATCCCAACTGGTTGTGAGTACAGCCGTCTTCATTTTAGTTCCCCTCTTGGATCAGAATCCCTGCAGAGATTCTGCACTCATGCTGAGAGACCTGGAATCACTCTCGCCAGTGATCTTTTACGGTGGGTCGTTCAAGCGCTCAGCAGGGATGAGAAACTGGTTCAACCGCCGGGGTGTTCCCCGTACCTCAGCGAAACTGCGGCCATCGAATTCCATTAGGCGGTAGTCAAGTGGTTCTACGACCTTGTGGGCGTCGCTCCCGCATCGGATCGTCTCAGCCATGATGACCGGCCGATACGTTCGGATCGTCTCCAGCCCTCCCGCCAGAACCCGATATTCCAGCCCTTGGACGTCGATCTTGATGAAGTCCGGCTGCAATCCGCAGTCATCGAGACGAACAAGGGGCAGTCGCTCGGACGACACTGTGAGCTTCATCGGATCGAACCGCAATACGCGGTCTGGGCTGAGCCAGCTCTTCGCGCTCTCGTAGTCGAAGGATGCAAGTCCAGTGATTATGTTACCGTTGTACACGGGGACGAACAATTCCGCCTCGCCGGTTTGGTCAGAGAGTCCGTTGGGAATGACGGTTAGCCGGGGAAACTTTCTGGTCAGCCGTTGAAGTTTGCGGAATACGGCAGGGTTCGGCTCGAAGCTGACGACTGTCGCAGCCGGAAACACCGTATAAAGCGACAGTACTGACTGTCCTATATTTCCACCGACATCGACCAGTAGAGGGCGATCACTGAACTTCAGTAGCGGAAGAGCGCGGAAATCATGTTCATGTGGACGACGCATCCGGTACAGCAAGATATAACGCCACTGAGGAGTCAGTAGGTCGTAGCCACGCGGAAGCCGGAGCACCACCATGGCCGCGAACCGTGTCGCAAAATCATTAAAAACCATGTAGATCGTTTTCCAGTGACCAAGATGTGATCAGTGATTTCGCGGCTGATGCTAGAAATCCAGCGCCGTAGCATGAAGAGCCACGTATAAAATTGGATTCGTGCGCCCCTCATACTGCTAACCGTTTGGCTAACAGTCGGGACTCACTTGGCAAACATCCGCCCCCACGTGTCGCACAATACGCCAGGAGGGGAGATTTTTCAAGACGCGACGCAAGTACTCGGAAATCTGTGACGGGTTACTGATGTCCAACGCATGCTGGCTGAGGCGCTGGAAGCGAACCGGCCGCCACGCTCCCGGCCAGGATGCTGACGGCAAGCAACACCCGCCAGTCGGTCGCATCACCATGCACGTGCACCGCCTGGTCGTTACGAATGCCGATCGCGTCCTCCGGCGGTCTGCGACTGCCAGATGATGCCACCGGTCACCCACGGGCGAAGATCGGCGGCTTGATGTGTCCGTGCTTCTCCCGCCCGCCAGGATGCACCCGTGCTCGGCCTGTCAGGTCCTCCACAGGCTGATGGCCCTCGCGGGGCTCCATCTAGACAAACTGCGCTCCGGCGCTCTTAGCTTGTTATTTAACCTGCGCGTTCGCGCTCGCGCCTTGAGCGTGCGCTCTCTTCTTGGTTGTTTTCCCCACGTCGTGGCGGGGTGCGGGGTGGCGGTTCTTCGATCCTGGTGGGCGGCCGGGGCCGGGTTTGCCGGGTTTCGGTGCACCGGCCAGGCTGGGCAGGGTCGCGCGGATGTTCCTGAATCCCCGGCGGACCCGGGCCGGGGTCAGCCGGCCGGGCGGGGCGGGCCGTTCCCAGGGCAGGCGCAGGTCGGCGGCCAGTGGCCGGGCGAGCCGGAGCTGGGCGTGGGCGGTGATGATCAGCCAGGTCCACCGGTCCGCGGCGGCCGGGTCGCGGATCTTGGGGGCGGTCCAGCCGAGGACCTGCTTGAACAGCCGGAAGGTGTGCTCCAGGTCGAAGCGGCGCAAGAACGCCTGCCAGCAGCGGTCCACCTCAGCTGGGCCGGTGCCGGTGGCCGAGCACCACAGCCACACCGGCTTGGGCTCCCGGTCACCGGGCAGCTGATCCACCTGCAGCCGGATGAGGGTTCCCTCGATGACGGGCAGCGGGCCGTCGTGGTCCAGCCAGGCGGCCCGGTGGGTCAGCCGCGGGTGCACCCGGTCCCAGGCAGCCGCCACCGCCGTCCCGTACCGGGAGGTCACCGTGCTGGTGGTGACCTGGGCGGCCGGCCAGGTCGCCGGGTCCGCGAGGGCCAGTTCGCCGCCGTGCTTGCGGGGCCGGCCCATCGTGCGGGCTGGCGCGGCGGCGCGGGCAGCTGCATCACCCGGTCACTGCGCAGCCGGCCCAGCACCTGGGCGGGCAGGTCCGCGAGCAGCAATGCCAGCCGGGTCACGTCATAGCCCGCGTCGAAGATCACCAGGATCGCCGGATCTCCGTCCGCCAGTGCCCGGCTGCGATCAGCCGGGCGATGACGTCGCGGACCTGCGCGGCGGTCACCGCGATCTCGTCGTCATCGGGGCCCAGGCGCACCGCGTCCAGCACCGCGGTCCAGGAGGTGCGGCCCGGCTCCAGCGCCGCGATCACCGAGTACGGCCAGCCCGGGATCATCTGCGCCTGGCCCTTGCCCCGCCCATAGACGTGGCAGAACAACCGGTCCGGGCTGGTCGCCGCGCCCGGCCGCAGCCAGTTACTCACATCCACGGCCAGCATCAGCCGGCCGTCCGCGGCCCGCGGTAACGGCAGCCCGGCCAGCGACCCGCCGCAGCCGGGCGATATCGATCCGGCCGTGGTTCACCGCGTCATACAAGGCGCCGTGGCCACGCCGGTGCTCCGGTATCAGCGACAAGCCCGCCAGATCCCTGACCGGGCCATCTGCGCACAGCACCGCGTCCGCCAGCTCGAACATCTCATCCTGGCGGGCGGTCAGGCACCCATGGAAATCCCGCGCGGAACCGCGACAGCACGGCGGCTGGCTCCCGCACCGCCAGCCTCTGGCAATGTGTCCATCACGGCCTTCGTTCTGATCATGGTCCTTTGGCGAGAACACATGATCATGCGGAGGCCGTACCCACGCACCGCGACACGCCGGGCAAATCAATGCAAGACCGGCTGAACACCCAGGTCGCAGCCCAGCAGGTTAAATAACAAGCTTAGAGCCTGCTTGAAAACTTGGGTGACCTGCGGTAAAGCGCTGTCGGCTTTGGGTGTGCGGGCGAGGCGGCGGGTCATGATGATGATCATGGCCCAGTAGACGTAGGTCTCGTGGTGGGCGGGCAGGCGTTCGTAGTCGCTGACGGTGCGGCGGTGGCGGGTGATCCACGCGAGCGTCCGCTCGACGACCCAGCGGCGGGGCAGGACTTTGAAGGTGTGCAGGTCATCGGGCCGTTTGACGATCTGCAGGGTGAGCTTGAGCGCGGTCGCGGCCCAGGTGATGAGCTTGCCGGCGTAGCCGCCGTCGGCCCAGGTGAGCCTGACCGTGGGGAATGCCTTCTTCAGGTTCCACAGCAGCGGCTTGGCGGCGTCGCGGTCCTGGACGGACGCGGCGGTGATCAGCACGGTCAGCAGCAGGCCGAGGGTGTCGACGGCGATGTGCCGTTTGCGGCCGTTATCTTGAGCCCTCAAGTTCCCGTCCATCACGTGCATGACCTGGGTTGAGGTCTCCCCGGTCATCGTGGTGGATGTGGTTATCTCCTGCTGTCCAGCACGGAAGCGGGAGGTTCGATGCGCGTGCAGCGGGTGCTCATGCCGGGTTCGGAGGCGGAGTCGTGGACTGTGCTCGGCGACGATCAGGTCCCTCTGGAGCCGGTGGAGCGGTTCCTGGCCTATCTGGCCTCGGTCGAGAAGTCGCCGAACACGGTCAAGGCTTATGCCCATGATCTGAAGGACTGGTTCACCTACCTGACCGGTCACCGGCTCGACTGGCAGACGGCGACGCTGGAGGACGTTGCCGGGTTCGTGGCGTGGCTCCGGCTCCCGCCAGAGGGCCGTGACGGGAAGGTCGCCGTATTGCCCACAGTGGCGCATCATTGCTCAGCGGCCAGCGTTAACCGAAAGCTCGCCGCCCTGGTCTCGTTCTGCGAGTTCCATGCCCGGCACGGGGTGGCGCTGGCCGTGCTGCTGGTCACGATGCAGCCCGCGGGCCGTCGAGGATCGGCGACCTCGTTCAAGCCGTTCCTGCACCACATCACCAAAGGCGAGCCTCAGCGTCGGCGGACGATCAAGCTGAAGGCGTCCCGTCCCCGGCCGAAGGTGCTGACCGCGACCGAGGTGCAGACGATCCTGGACGCCTGCGACCACCTGCGAGATCGCCTGCTCTTTGCTCTTTTGCTGGATTGCGGGGTCAGGATCGGCGAGGCTCTCGGCCTGCGGCACGAGGACATGGGGATCGCCGAGCGAACCGTGACCGTCATGCCGCGGCCCAACGACAACGGGCCCGCGCCAAGGCGGGCATCTCCCGGACCATCCCGGCCAGCGCCGAGCTGATGCGGCTGTATGCCGATTACCTCACCCGCGAGTACGGCTCGCTGGATTCGGACTACGTGTTCGTCAATCTGTGGTCTCAGCCCTACGGGCGTCCGTGGGCCTATGCCGCCGTCTACGACCTGGTGCTTCGCCTGCGGGAACGGACAGGGATCGACTTCGGGCCCCATCAATATCGCCACACCTATGCGACCTGGCTGCTGCGCCGGGGCGCCGGGATGGAGACGGTGAAGAAGTGCCTCGGGCACGCTTCGATCACCACGACGATCGATACCTACGGTCACCTGACCGTCGAGGACGCCCGCAAGACGCTGGAGGCCGCGGGCTGGTTCACCGGCCGGGAGGTCCAGCTGTGACCGCCGCCGGGCAGGTGCCGGGTCGTTCGGGGCTGCTGGAGCAGTTGATGGCCCTCGTCCGGCCGGAGTTCCGCACCGACATCTACATCCCTGCCCCCGACGACCCCGTCTTCGTCGCCGACGAGTGCGCTGTCGAGGACTGCGACCGGACAGCGGTGTCGATCCGGCGAGGGCTGTGCAACGCACACGCCATCCGGTTCCGCAAGCGCGGCCGCCCGCCGATGGAGGACTTCCTGGCCGCCCCTGGCCCGCCGGTCCGGGGCCGCAGGCCGTTGGCTCCCTGCATCGTGGATGGCTGCCGATACGCACGTGGTGCCAGAAACGGGCTGTGTTCCAGGCACCGAGACCGGTGGAACCGGGCCGGCAAACCCGGCCTGGCGACCTGGGACGCACCTGACCTGGCCCCGGGCGACCCCGCGGCAGCCGAGTGCCGGTTGCCGTTCTGCGACCTGTGGATCGTGAACCCAACGAAGATCTTCTGCACGGGCCACGACGACCGGTGGCAGCGGCATGGCCGACCCGATCCCGGCCGCTTCATCGCCGACTGCGAGCTCGTCGGCACCGCCTCCATCGACCTCCAGGACCTCAGCCCGCAGTTGAAGCTGGAGGTTCAGTACGCGCTGCAGTGCCGCCACGATGCGCGTTCCCGCACCGCCGCTCCCCGCCTGGTCATGCCTGCCGTCCGGCACGTCCAGGCGGTCGGTGTCACCTCACTGCTGGACCTGACCGAGCAGCAGTGGCGGCAGAGCGCTGGTTCCCAGGTCGGCGAGTCGGCCCTGTTCCTGGTCGACGCCCGGGATGCGCTGGAGGCGCTGCGGGACGGGACCGGCTGGGAGATCGAGTACCCCAGGGACGTGTGGCGGCTGCACAAGCTGCCCGGCATCACCATCCCGGCAGGTCGCCCCTGCCCGCGCGCCCGGCTGCGGTTTGACCGCATCACCCAGCCCTGGCTGCGCGAGCTCGCCAAGCGATGGACGAGACTCCGCCTGGCCTCGGGGCTGAGCATCGGCGCAGCCAGGGCCGGAGTGGACGCTCTCATCTGCTTCAGCACGTTCCTCGCCCTGGCCGGCGTCGACACTCTCGCCGCTGTCGGCCGGCCGCTGCTGGAACGCTATCTCGCCCACGTCGCCGCCCAGCCCGGCGGACAGGGGATGAAGAAGACCCGGATCGGCGGGCTCAACCTGTTCTTCCAGAACATCCGGCAGAACGGGTGGGACGATACGCTGCCCGGCACTGCGGCGTTCTACCTCGGCGACACCCCGCCGGTCCCCGAGCAGGTCGACCGCCGTCTCGCCGAGTACGTCATGGCCCAGGTCGAGGCACCCGCCAGCCTGGACCGCTGGCCCAACCCGCCGGCCGGCTGACCACGCTCATCCTCACCCGGTGTGGCCTGCGGATCTCCAGCGCCCTGGCTCTCGACTTCGACTGCCTCCTGCACGATGGCCAGGGCGCCCCCTACCTCCGCTACTTCAACACCAAGATGCGACGCGAGGCAGCCGTCCCCATCGACGAAGAACTCGAAGCCGCCATCCGTGATCAGCAGCGCCGGGTGCTGGACCAGTGGCCGGACGGCACGACCTGCCTGTTCCCCCGAGCACGCGCGAACGTTTCCGGGAACCTCCCGCTGGCCGACGGCACTACCGGCGGATGCTCGGCCGCTGGCTGGAGACCTGTGAGATCCGCGACGAACACGGCCGGCCGGTGCACCTGACGCCCCATCAATGGCGCCATACTTTCGCCTGCCGCCTCATCAACCGCGACGTCCCCCAAGAAGTCGTCCGGGTCCTGCTGGACCATGATTCGCACCGGATGACCTCGCACTACGCCAAGATCACCGACCAGACGGTGCGGCGGCACTGGGAGCAGGCCACCAAGGTCAACATCAACGGCGAGCGCGTCACCCTCGACCCGGCGGCCCGCTCGGCCAGGCCCAGTGGGCCAAGACCCGGTACGGCATGGCCACCCAGACCCTGTCCAACGGCTACTGCGGACTGCCGATCCAGAAGAGCTGCCCGCACGCCAACGCGTGCCTGACCTGCCCGGTCTTCCTGTCCGGCCCGGAGTTCCTACCCGAACTGCGCGAACAGCGTCACCGCACGCTCACCCTCATCGAGGTCTCCACCGGCAAGGGCCAGACCCGCGTCGCGGAGATGAACCAGCAGGTCCTCACCAACCTCGACAAGATGATCGGCGAGATCGCCAAAGACGAGGAATCCGAGGCCGCCGATGCGGGCTGACAACTCTCACCATGTCATCCAGGCCGCCAGGCTCCGGGCTCGAGCAAACCCGCCAGCGCGCCGTCACCGCGCTGCGCCGCATGGACGCCGCCGGCCAGCGCATCACCTTCGACGCCGTCAGCCGTGAGGCTGGCGTCTCCCGATCCTGGCTCTACGCCCAGGAGGACCTGCGCGCCGAGATCGAACGGCTCCGCCAACGACATTCCGCCACCTCACCAGCGCAGGTTCCTCCTCAACGGCAGCGCGCATCGGATACCTCGCTGCTGCGTCGGCTGGAGGCGGCCACCGCCCGCATCCGCCAACTGGAAGCAGACAACCAGCAGCTCCGCGACGCACTCGCCCGGACACTCGGCGAACGCAGGGCCGCCGACGTCCTCGGCGAGACCGGCAGACGCGACACGCCGAACCGCAACACGTCGAAACTCATCGGGCCCTGCTGAGCAGACCTCAGCCCAGGCCCGTCAACGACACCGTCCACATCGCATCGCAGCAGGTCACAGCCATGATCAAAAACCGAGCTTAAGATAACGGCCGTTGATTTTCTTCCCGGCGTCGTAGCCGCGGCTGGACCGGGCGGCCTCCTCGGCGGCCTTGACCGACTGGGAGTCGATGATCGCCGCTGAGGGCACGCGGTTGCGCCCGGCCACCAGGCGGACGCGCTCGCGCAGCTGGCCGTGCATCGTCTCCGTCGAGCCGTCGGCCTGCCATTTGGCGGCCCAGTAGTAGATGGTCCGGCGGGCGGGAAGTCCGCGGGCAGCGCCCGCCACACCGGCCCGTTGTGCGTCAGGTAGCGGATGCGTCCACGACATCGCGCATGCAGTACAGCCGGCGGGCGGCCGCCCTTGCCCGGCCAGCCAGGCCGGATGCGGCAGCAGCGGCTCGCAGACCGCCCACTCGTGGTCGCTCATGTCCGAGGGATAGCAGCGGCGCCGGGTGCTGCGGCTGCCCCGCCCGGGCAGCACCGGCAGGCCACCGGCCGGCGCCTGGCCGGAAGCGCCGGATTGGACAGTGGCAGGCGCAGCACGGTACAACGGCACGCAAGGCTCCTGGCATCGCGCTGGATTCGACACCCATGCGATTACCAGGAGCCTCTGTGTCACAGCGGCGGCACACCGGGCCGCCACCAGAAGATCACGAAACGTTACCTGCTACGCCCTCTGCCGGTTTTCAAGCAGGCTCTTATAGCGCAAGGGAGACCGCAGGCGGAAATACTGTAAGATCCCACATCCAGAAGTCTCCACGGTTGCAGGGAACCCGGTCGCCGTCTGATGCGGTGCATCGTATAGAATCTCATTCTGGAGATGAAAACGGCTGCGGAAGGGACAATGGCCGTGCCGAAGCCTCGGTTGGTTCACCTTGCCTGGCTGCAAGCCTATGACTGGTTGTCTGTGACTCCGATCTTTCTGCCCACCGTCAGGCTCGTTCCGGCCCTGCAGGAACCTGGAGATCCCCGCTGCTGGGTCAGCCGGACAACCGAGATCGTCATAGAGGGATATCCGCGCTCGGGAAACACGTTTGCTGTCGTGGCATTCCGGCTGGCTCAGGGTCGCGAGATCGAGATTGCTCATCATCTTCATGCCGCCGCTCAGATTAAGCGCGCGGCTCGTCTCGACGTTCCGGCGATCGTGCTGATACGGGAGCCATCTGAAGCGATTCTTTCCGTGGTGGTCAGGGACCCGCATGTCTCGATACGGTGGGCCCTGCGCAGCTACATACGCTTTTATTCCACCGTTGTCCCTTACCTCGAGAAGACGGTGGTCGCGCCCTTTGCAACGGTTACATCGGACCTCGCAAGCATCATCCGATTGGTGAACACACGCTATGGGACGGCCTTTAAGGAGTTTGCGCCAACTGAGGACGCGCTGAACACGGTCCGGCAGACCGTCGAGCGGATGGGGCAACTGGATTCCATGAAGACGGGGTGGGAATACCAGCTCGGCCTCGCACTGCCCAGCGAGCAGCGCCGACGCGCGAAGGAAGCACACCGGGCCGAGTACCTTGACGAACGCAACAAGCGGCTCCGGCTTACGGCAGAGTCGCTCTATGAGCGCGTTATGCAATACTCGCGCAGCTGAGTGCCGACCTATTCCCCAGCGACTCATGCAGTGATTTCCGGCCATTCGATCCAGCAGCAATTATGGGCTCAGTAATACTCGGCGTGGTAGTGATCTTGTACGTGCTGCTGGCCCCCCGTGCCGCTCCCACCACAGACAGGTACCAGCATGCCCGGCACCAGGACATTAACGACGCGGCATTGGCACCGAAGGTGCCCTAGTAGTACTTTGTTAAGTCTGCTAGTGTCGTGTGAACGAGGTCCTTTTACCTGGGCGGCATTTCGGGAGTATCTTGTCGGCGGTCTTGGTCCAGGTGAAAGGGTGGCAGCGGTCGTTCCAGCCGTCGATGAAGTTCTCGATGGCGGTGATGAGGCTGGTGACCGAGGTGAAGCTGCCGCGGCGGATGGCCTGGCGGGTGATGATCGAGAAGAAGACCTCCACCATGTTCAGCCACGATCCCGACGTGGGCGTGAAATGCAGGGTGATCCGGGGGTGCTTCGCCAGCCAGGCCCGCACGTCCGGGTGGTTGTGTGTGCCGTAGTTGTCGCACACGATGTGCAGTGGCACGCGGGGATAGGCCTTCGCGACCTGCCTGAGGAACTTCAGGAACTCCTCGTGCCGGTGCCGGGGATAGCAGGCACCGGTCACCTGCCCGGTCGCGGCCTCCAGCGCGGCGAACAGCGTGGTGGTGCTGTTCCCGGTCGCTCAAGATGACGATGTAGCGGTCATTGGCGATGAGGACGTGGGGGCAGTCGACGGCCCCGCCGGCTGGGTGCTGGCGGGGCCGTGGTGTGCGTGCTGGCGCGGTGGTGGTCAGTCTGTCGTGACCTCGGTGACCGCGGCGCGGGCGCTTTGCTCGTCGACGATGTTCTTGCGCCCTGCCATGGCGGCGACCAGGGCCTGAGTGGTGAGGTTGTTGACGGCGCGGGGCAGGCCGCGGGCGGCGTCGTGGATCAAGGTGACGGCGTCGTCGCTGAACAGGGGGTCGGAGCGGCCGGCGAGCTTGAGGTGGTGGGTGATGTACCCGCTGGTCTGCCCGGCGGTCATGGCGGGCATGGCGTAGCGGATGGCGATGCGCTGGTCGAGGGCGGCCAGGACGCCGAGGCGGAGCATGCGGCGCAGGGTGGGCTGGCCGATGAGCAGGCAGGCCAGCGGGCTGGCCGCGTCCATCTCCGAATTCGTCAAGATCCTGACGGCCTCGAGCTGATCGTGCGTCAGGAGATGAGCCTCGTCGATTGCCAATACGGGGACCCGGCCCCGCTCGTTATGCTCGGCGGCGAGCAGGGCGGCGGCCTGGGCGGCGAGGGTGGCGGTGCCGTGGGCGGGCCGTCCGCCGAGCGCGGTGACGACCTGGTAGTGGATGCCCCGGGTGCCGGTGGTTGGATCGGCCAGGTAAATCAGTGTGTGCCGGGTCTGGTCGAGCGCGGCGACGGCGGCGCGCGCGGAGGCCGTCTTCCCTGATCCGACCTCGCCCGTGACCACGCCCAGCGCACGCTCGCGGGCGCACCAGGTGATCCGGGCGACGGCCTCGGCGTGGGCCGGGTAGTGGTGCAGCATGGACGGGGCGAGGTCCTTGCCGAACGGGGTGCGGGTGAACCCGTAGTGGTTGCGCAGGTCGATCATGACTGCTCCTCCAGGGCGGTGATGGCGGCCTGCCGGGCGGCGGCCGCGGCTTGGCGGGCGGCGGCCGCCGCCTGCCGGGCGGTGTCGATGTCGCGGCGGGCCCAGCCGTCTTGTTCGCGGCTGGCGGCGATGCGTTCCAGCAGGCCTGCCTTGGCGGCCAGGTAGGCGGCGGTCTCGGCAGGGCTGGCGCCGCCGGGCCCGGTGCGGGACAGCCGCGCGGCCCAGGCGATCAGGTCGCTGATCTCGGCGGGCCGCACCGGCGGCGGGCTCACTGCCCGTCCTCCTGCTCGCTGTCTTGTCCGTGGCCGGGGCCGGGCTCGGCGAGGGCGTCGTAGCGGATGCGGTGGCGGCGGGCGGCTTGTTCGTGCTCGGCGGCGATGATGCCCAGGTAGTCGATCCCGGTCGCCGGCGGCGGCCCGGCGGGGTCCTCCGGCTTGGCCTTGGGGTGGGAATGCCGGCCGATGTGCTGCGGGCGGGCCAGGCCGTAGGGCTTGCCGTTCCAGCGGACCTCGACGGCGGACAGGTCGAACGGGTCGAAGACGCACTCGACCCTCCGGCCGGCCAGCGCCGGCTCGGTCTCATAAACCCCGCCGAACAGCTTGATCGTGGCGGTCTTGGCGACGAGCCGCCACTCAGACCACAAGAACGCCTCGCGCAGCTGCTCCGGCGACGGCGTGGGAAACGGGGCGCCCGGCCAGCCACCGCTGGATCGGCGGCTGCCCGGTCTCCCCGTGCGGCCGGGCATGGTAAACCGTCTCGTACCAGGCGGTGAACAGCTTGTTCAGCTGCGCCAGGTCCGCGATGGACGAGCCGTCGCCGATCTCGACCAGGAACTCCTGCCGCACAAGCCCGAAAAATCTTTCGATCTTCCCCCTCCCTTCCGGGCGGCCGGGCGCGCTGTGGGAGATCTTGATGCCCAGCCGGGCCGCGGCCCGCTTCAGCGCCGCATCGACAAAAGCGGAGCCGTTATCCACGTAGATCGATTCCGGGACGCCGCGGGCGGCCAGGGCGGGGCGCAGCGCGGCGGCCAGCCGCACGCTGTCTTCGAAGTAGCCCCAGCGGGCGGCCATCACCGCCCGGGAATGGTCATCCAGGAAGGCGAACAGGTACGCCTTACGCCCGGCGATCCGGGGTCCGTGCAGCGCGTCGCCGGGCCACAGCTCGTTCGGCCGGGACGCCTCGAACCGGCCGAACGTCGCCGGCGGGCGGCCGTCCGGGCGGGTGGTCAGCTCCAGCCGCTCGAAGTGCCGCTGCAGCGTGCGCACCGACGGGGACCAGCCGCAGCTGGCCCGCAGGATCCGCATCACCTGCGCGGCGGTGCGGGCGGGCTTCTCCCGCTTCAGCCCGGCGGCGAGCTCCAGCACGGCCGCGTCGGTGCGCGGGGTGACCTGCCGCACCGGCGGGGCCAGCGCGGCGAACCCGCCGGCGCGCCAGGACCGGATCCACCGGTCGATGGTCTCCCGCAACACGGTCACCGCCTCGCCGAACGGTCCCGGATGCGCCTTCCCGGCCAGCTCGCGGACCAGCCGGCCCCGCTGCCGGGTGGACAGCGCCGGGTCGGCGGCCTCCCGGATCAGCTGGTACCGGAACAACGCCACCTGCTCGGCGCGGGCCGCCCGCTTGCGGTCCTCCTCAGCCCCAGACATCGACTACCTCCTCGGTGAAACGGCGGGAAACAGCAGTCACCGAGGATGGCGGCCCTACCGGGGCGCCGCCCAGAGCCAGCTCGTGTTGGCCACCCGGGCCGGCCAGGCCGGGGCCAGGAACAGCCCGCACGTCACCGCCGCGGCCAGCTGCCACCGCGCCACCGTGCCCACCCCCGGCACCCTTGCCGCCGCTACGGCAGCCGCCGCGACCGCCGCCACCGCGTCCGCCACAGGCGACCCGGCCGGGCCCGGCAGCGGCGGATCGGTCACCAGGCTGGCCGCCAGCGCGGTGAACACCAGCCGGACCTGCTCCGCCCGGGCCGTGAACGCCCGCAGCCAGCCCCGCACCGTCGAGGCCGGACGGCCCAGCCGCTCCGCGATCACCCGGTGCCCGGCCCCGGCCGCCTTCGCCTCCAGCGCCAGCCCGATCACCTCCCCGGCATCGGCCCGCCGGGCCAGGCACCACGCCGGCAGCAGCACATGCGTCACCCCGCACTCCCGGCACCGCGACCGGCGCGGGACCAGCACCAAATGCCGGTCCCGCTCCCCGCCCGGCCCGCCCGGCAGCCGCACCCGCCGCGCGGCCCCGTTCCCCCACCGGGCCAGCACGCCCCCGCACGACGGGCACGCCAGCTCCCCGCCCCCCAGCTGCCGCTCGACCACGTCCCGGTCAGCGTTTACCGTGAGCACGACGCCTCCGCGCGTCAACCCAGCGGCCCTCCCGTCTCCGGTTGCCACACCAAGAAGAAGCGGGAGGGCCGCACCCATCACCGACGTGATCACCGTGCCGTCGCACACGAAAAAGGACAACCCGAAGGCTGCCCTCAAACCCCGTCCGCGCCGTCAGTGACGCGACCGCACTCCTACACCGTCATTTCCAGTGACCGTAGACACTGAGGGGTCATCCCAGCATGACAGTACAAACAACCGCGGCAGCCTGGGAGACACGCCGACGTGACTTAACAAAGTACTACTAGTGCCGCATCAAGCTATGTTTGCCTTGTCGACGATGCGGCGGAGCCGTTCGTCGTAGGCGTGGTTGTTGCGCCAGATGATGTACCGGCGGATCATGCTGGCCTGCTCCTTGTGGCTGGCGTGGTCGGTGCCGTCGAGCGCGAAGTACCGCAACGCCGTGAATTGCGCCTCTATGCGGTTTAACCAGGACGAATTCGTCGGCGTGTAAGCGATCTCGACGTTGTTCGCCTTCGCCCAGGTCCCGACCCGGCGGTCCTTGCGCGTGCTCAGGTGCGGGCTGAAGTTGTCGCAGACGATCGCAATACGGGTAGAGAGCGGGTAGAGCGAGCGCAGGTAGCGGCAGAACTCCAGGAACCGGGCCCGGGTCTTACGTGGCTTGATGTGCCCGAACAGCTTGTCCTCGCCCAGCTCGTAAGCGGCGAGCAGGTGCCGGACCCCCGCGGTGCGGGTGTAGGTCGCGCGCATCCGCGGCCGCGGCGCCCGGCCGGGCTCTTTCTTCTTGCCGCTGAACGCGGCCCACTGCCGTCCCGGGCCTCGGGCTGCAGGTTGAGCGGCCCGAACTCATCCACGCAAAAGACGACCGCCGGGTCGCCGTCCGCCGGGGTGATCTCGCGGTCGGCGACCGCGTACAGATGCTCGACCCGCGCCTTCTTCGCCGCGTACCGCGGGTCCTTCGACGCCTTCCACGTTTTCAGCCGTTGAAAGCTGACGCCCTCCTGGCGGAGCAGGACCCGCAGGCCCTCGTGGCTGATGTCATCGACCACCCCCTCAGCCACCAGGAACTCCGCCAGCTTCGACAAGCTCCAGGTGGAAAACGGCAGGTCATGCTCAGCCGGCTTGGACTTGGCGATCTTCTTGATCTCCCGCCGCTGGCCCAGCGTGAACTTCGGCGGGTGGCCGCCCTTGTATTTCGGGTACAGCGATCCGAACCCGTCGGCGTTGAAGTTCCGGATCACGTCGCGCACCCGGTCCTCGCTGGTGAAGGCCACCCTGGCGATCGCGGCCACCTCCATGCCCTGCGCCGACAGCAGCACCATCTGCGCGCGGCGCCAGGTCACCACCGACCCGGAGCCCCGGCGCACGATCCGCACCAGCCGCTGTCCCTCGTCATCGTCGATCTCACGCACCCGCAGCCGTTCAGTCACCGGGCCAGTGTGAGGGATCAGCGCCTGCAGGGAAAGCCCGGGCGGGGCAAACATAACCTGCTACGGCACTAGGACAGTCCTTGAGGGACCGCCGACGCTGAGCGCCGCAGGGGACGTCGGCCGGGCGTACGTTAAGATTGATTTTGGCGAAGGGTGTCTCGGCACCGGACGAGTAGTATCGGGTGATTGGCGGCCCCTTGGCCACGACCTTTCCGGTATACCCGCGTTGCGCAACCGGCGATTGAGCCTAGCGCGCGGCGGGAAGATAAGGCCGGACCGTACAGCCAGGTAGGAGGCAGGGGGAGCCCAGCTGACGCAGCATTGCGGGGCACCGACTGCGAGGGGGCACGGATGTACGTGGCAAGCAACGGGGCGGGCCGCGGTGCGGCACTGCCCGGCAACTCACGTTCCAGCGTCTATGCAGCTGGATACGAGGAGCCGGACGGGGGCGCGTTGTCATCGACGTTCCAATGAAGGTCTCGCTCGTCTCCCCTGGGTTCCCGCCACAACTCGGTGGCGTCGAAGTGGTTGTCGGATACCTGGCCGACGAGTTGTGCGGGCACGGCCATCAGGTGACGGTCTACGCACAGCGCCCCCGTGGCTCCTCGTTTCCGGCTGCGCATGACTACCCAGTACGCCGGTTTGCCGACTGGAGTGGCTCCCGGCAGTTTCCGGTCGCGCCCGGGCTCGTCCGTGCGCTGTGGCGAGACAGAGGGCTGTTTGACGTCATCCACGCGCACAGCTTCCATACGGTGCCTGCGATGATGGCCGCCACCATCCCGAAGGTACCGCTGGTCTTCACCCCGCATTTTCACGCCGTCGGTCACACCAGGGCGGCATCTGCCTTGCACACCCTGTACGACCCGTTGGCCACGCTCTTGTTTCGCCGTGCCGACAAGGTGACCTGCGTTTCCGTGGCAGAGTCCGAGCTGCTGCTGCGGAAATATCCGCCGGTGGAACCTCGGCTGTCCATCGTCCCGCTCGGCGTGGATACCGAGGCCCTCCTGGCGGCTGAGCCGTTCGAGACTGATCGTCCGATCGTCCTGGTCGCTGGACGTTTGGAAACCTACAAGCGCGTCGACACGGCCATACGGGCATTCGCGTCCATGCGTAAAGACGCACAACTGGTTGTCTGCGGAACAGGTTCCCACCGGCCGGGGCTCGAACGCCTTGCCCGGGAGCTGGGGATAGTGGGCACGGTTTCCTTCCGGGGCCAGGTCAGCGAAGAAGAGTTGCGCCGCTGGCAGCGCACGGCCACCTCGACACTGAGCCTGTCGGCAAGGGAGGCTTTCGGGCTAGTGCTCCTGGAGGCGGCGGTGGCGGGCAGCCGGGTGGTGGCTTCGGACATTCCTGCGCATGCCGAACTGGCGCAGCGGTTGGGGCGCGTGGGTGCGGATGTGGCTGTCGTGACGCCGGATGTGACCGCCGTCGCAGCCGCGCTGGACAGTCAGGTCGAGATGGGACGCCTGACCACGCTGCCGGATCACGGCTTTGGCTGGTCCACGATGGCTCGGCGGTTCGAGGCGATCTACCGGTCCGTGAGTTGATGTCATGCGGTTGATCGAGTTGACTGACCTGTACCCGCCTGCGATCGGCGGCCTGGAGCGCTTCGTGGCCCTGCTGTCCGAGGGGCTCGCCAGCCGCGGTCACGAGGTGCATGTGGTGACGAGCGCGGTTCCGGGCGCCCCGGCGGTGGAGAGGTCCGCCGGTGTGACGGTGCACCGGTTTCCGCTGCTCTACCAGAGGCTGGCGCCCCGGCTGAGCCAAGATGCGGCCCGGCCATTTCACCCGCCGGCTCCCGACCCGCTGTTCCGGCGCCAGCTGGCCGAGGTCGTCCAGGAGGTCAAGCCGGATGTCATTCACGCCCACGCGTGGAGCGCGTTCTCCTGCCTGGCCCGGGCCTTCCCGCGGACGCCCGTCATGGTGACCGCCCACGACCCTAGTCTGGTGTGCGCGAGAAAGTCGCTAGCGCACAAGTCGGGTGCCTCGTGCCCCGGCCCGTCCTGGCGGCGGTGCGGGCCATGTGCCAGCTCCATGTACGGCCCGGCCAAGGGCAATGCCCTGGCGGCCGCGTCCCTGTCCAGTCTCCGCCTGCTCAAGAAGGTGGCCACGTTCACCGCAGTGAGCGACTATCTGGCGAACCGGCTGTCGCCCACAATCGGCCAGGTTACTGGCCAGCCGGTCCATACCCTGCATTCCTTCGTGCCCGATGGCCTCTACGAGAGCGGCTGGCAGGCGAAGCGGCCGGAGTTCCTGCCCGCCGAAGACGGCTACCTCCTCTATGTCGGGCAACTATCCCGGTACAAGGGCACCGATGTCCTCATCGATGCCTACCGACGACTCCCATCCCCCCCGCCGCTGGTGATGCTCGGAACGCCACACCCGACCTCTCCGGCTGCTGAGTCCCTCCCGGCTGGCGTCACGATGCGGACCAGTGTCGCGCACCGGAGCGTCATCGCTGCCATGGTGCGGGCGGCCTGCGTGATAGTTCCGTCGGTCGGGCCCGACTCACTCCCGATGACGGTCAGCGAAGCGCAGAACTGCGGTGTCCCGGTGATCGCATCCGCGATCGGTGGGATACCTGAGCAGGTGCTTAACGGGCAGACCGGCTGGCTGGTCCCTCCGGCCGACGAACGCGCCCTGGCGGACCGACTAGCCGAGTTGCTTGCCAGCGGCGACAAGGCCCGGGCGATGGGTCAGGCCGGGCGGCTGCAGGGGCGACGGTTCACCGCCGCACATGGGACCGGCCTGTTCGAGGAGGCACTCCGGACGACCTCGCAGAAGGCCTGTTAGGTAGGCTGCATCCGGTGGCATGAGTCCGTTCGGTACTCCAGCGGGCTGTACGGGGGCCGGTATGAGGCATGTGCGTACTGTCAGCCTGACGGTAGCAGTAGTGCTCTGTGTCGTGGTTCCGCTGATCCTGGCCATCGCGGCGGCCCAGCCAACCTCGGATGGCGCTGCCGGGCGACCTCCGGCGGCCCGGCAAGGCCTGGTTCAGGACCTCAAGGAGGTGAACTACTACCCGGCCGCCCGCGGATGGACGTACATGTGGTCCCGCTTCGACCCGACGGCGATCGACCGTGACTTCGCACGGATCAGCGCCCTGGGCGCGAACACCGTACGCATAACCGTCCTCGTACCTGTCTTCGGGTTCCCGACCGTACGTCCGGTCATGGCAGATCGCCTGTCCGAGGTGATCGGGCTGGCCGCGAAACACTCGCTGCGGGTTCAGTTGACACTGTTCGACTGGTGGTCCCAGTATACCAACATCAACGGCAGTAAGGAGTGGGTCTCCTCACTCCTGTCACGGTACCGAGACGATCGGCGTATCGCTGTTGTCGAGCTGCAAAATGAGGTCTACCCGAAGAATCCCGCGGTCGTGGCCTGGGTGCGCACGATGCTTCCGTACCTGTCCACCGTCATGCCCGGCACGTTGCGGACGGTGTCTATCGCGAGCGTGCCTCCTGAGATGTTCGCCTTGTTCACCCATGAGCTCAAGAATTCGCCGCCGGACTTCTGGGACTACCACTACTACGGTCCGGCAGAGGATGCCTACTCCGTGCTGAGCTCGATCAAGGCGCTTGCGGCTCCCCGTCGGCTGTTCGTTGGAGAAACCGGATACACCACGGACGGGACGCCGGGAGACCAAGCGGCACGGGACCAGGCACAGGCTGCCTACTACCGGGCCGTCTTCAGCGCGGCCGCTGCGTTGGGACTGCCCGCCCCGGCGCCGTGGATCCTCAACGACTTCTCCCCGGGAGGCATCCCGCCGGATAGTCCGGCAGCGCATGAACCCGCCTCGTACGGCTATGGCTTGTTCCGGCTAAACGGCACACCGAAACCAGCGGCTGTCGTCGTCAACAGGGCGTTCTCCGGAGAATAATTGACTCCACCGACGGCCGCCTCGGAGGTGGAGTCGCTGGTCCAGACTACCGCTCACCGATCTGTTCGGCGTGTGCAGTCGGCCAGTCACTCAGCGGCCACCGGCGCCCGCCCCATCACTCGCAGGCGCGTCGGACGATAGCTGGATCAACTGCTCCTGGACACCGACCGTCTTTCAACCCATGTACCGAGCCGTCGAGCACGGTCCATGCAAGGCCGCCGTGGTACCGCCCGCCGAACTGACTGCCGTGACGACGAGACTGAAGCCCGCTCGGTGATCCGTTGGTGTTCGGTTGTGAGCTGGTCCAGCGGCCGGGCCCAGGCACCGGTCAGCAGGGTGTCGGCGGCGGGGCGCATGCGCCGGTGGTCTCGTATTGCCAGGCGTGGCAGAGAGGGGACGGGTGATCCCATGCCACTGGCGAAACTCAGCTCAGCCTGGCCCCTTCCTTCTGGCTGGGCACAACCGGTGTCACGAGTCGGGCAGATGTTTCAGACCCTGCCATCGCGCGGCGCAGCAACAAGGCGAAGGCGAGTAGGGCCGCGGCACATGTAGCCAGGCGGATTACGAGCCACACGGGCGAGGTCGGCAGTATGCCAATCGCCAAGGTGACTGCGACAGCACCACCAATGAGGGTGCGAAGCAGGACCGAGGCACCGGGGACCTGCAGACCGGAACTCACGGGCGGCCGGGTCAGCCGGGCACACAGGGCATAAGAGAGTACCGTAGCGATAGCCGAGCCGGTGATGCCGAGGAACGGAACCATCACGATGTTCAGGGCTATGTTCACCGCCGCTGCGATCATCGTTGCCGTCGCCGCCCGGCCAGTCCTGCCCTCGCTCATCAGCGCTCGTAGGTTGGCAACGAACTGTGCGAAAGGGAACGTGCAAACGGCTACGATCGCGACAACCGGCGTCAGCTCAGCTGGATGGAACGATTGTGGTACCCACACTGCCAGCACCACTGGGGCCCCGGCAGCCAGGCCACAGACCACCGGGATCAACAGCAGGTTCATCATGTCGCGGCTGCTGGCCAGGAGCCGGGATTGTGCCACTCGGTCCGCCACAGCGTAGATGCGTGGCATCCACGCCTGAGTGACGAAGACGAGAAGAATGAAGCCGAGACTGCCCACGTTGTAAGCGACGGAGTAGCGCCCAACGGCTGCCGACCCGAGCACATGGCGAACGACTACTCGGTCGCCGACGCCGAGAATCCAGCCACTGAGCTCCTGCGGCACCATCGGCAGGGCGAAAAGGAATATCCCACCGTAGCGGCGGATCGCGGCCACTGCCGACCAGTCCGGCGTCAGGGCCAGCAAGCCGACAAGAGCAGCCGCGCCTTGCCCGATGATCAGGCCGCAGAGGTAACTCGTAACAGTGGGCGCCCACCAGTACAGCAGAGCCAGGCCGACCGCTTGCGCTCCCAGCGACTGCAGAGCACCGACGAAGATCGCCATCATCAGCTTGTCTCTGGACCGGAGCATGGCGAGTGACGTCAGCGTCAACGCGAAGCAGGCAGCCCACAATGCGGCCAAACGCGCGTCCAGGACCCGGTCTAGGCCCACGGCGGGACCCCATGCCGGTGCAGCGAGGGCGACGACAAGCGAAACGGCGACCGCAAGGACGGCGGAGATGGCGAGTACCCCGCGAGACCGACGATCGCCGTCCTCCCCCGCGAACACCTTCTGCACCGCGAAGGGGAGTCCGAGGCTAAGGGTCAGCCCCAGGAGTTGCGCCACCACGATGGCCAGCGCCAACTGCCCGAACTGGGCTACGCCGAGGCGACGGGTCAGGATGGGCGTTATCAGCGCGGCGAGGACCACCTGTAGGGCGGACACCCCAAGGTAGAGAAAATCCCGAGTAAACATGGCACGCAGGGCATCGGTCGCTGCCCGGTGGTCGCCCGGTGCCGTCAGCACGACGTCGTCATGAGGCTGGTGCCTGCCGTGTCGAGGACTAGGGCTTACCTGTCGGCGGACACTTCGGATTCGGCCCCAACCGCGACCATCGTGCCGTCTGAAAGTCCCGGCGACGGCCCCGGTGAGGTATAGCGTTGCCTCCGACCACAGATTCTTGGGGTCCTTGATCACCGGGATCGGTTCGGTGTCGGTGAAGTCCGGCTGCCCCCACGGCCCCAGTTTTGGCGGGGGCGGCTGCCGTGGTGGGGGTGGCTGCCGTGGCAGGGGCGGCGGCGTCGGAGACACAGGCCAGCCGACAGCCAGCTGACGGCGGTACGAGCCGGCCAGGAAAAGGGCCGTGACCGCGCCTAGCACCAATCCGAGCGAGAGCGGGCCGAGCCTAATGCCGCTGACGTCGAGAGCCAGCGACGCACAGACGGCGAGCACGAGCGACACCGGCACCGCTACGGAGATAGACCGCATGCCGGTGGCCTGCCCTAGCAGACGCAGGAGCGCATAGCCTGGGGCCAGCAACAGTGCCGGCAGGACAACCAGCCGTGACAACCCGGGAAGGACCGGGCCGCACATGAGCAGGACGGCTCCGACCCCGACTAGGAGTCCGGGGTCTCGCGCCACCTGGTCTCGCGCCACCTGGTCTCGCGCCACCTGATCTTGCGCCACCTGCAGGCGGGTCCGCCGTCCCGGCGGCACGTCAATGATCGTTGGCATGGGAGGGATACCACAAAAAGTATGAGTGGAAATCGATCTTATACAGGCGATAATGCTGTGAGGAGTACAGGAGCCGCAGCCACGGCCACCGCGCGAGACGGGTGATGTTCCCTGGTGGCACCCGGTTCGGTTCGCCCACGTAGAACAGGGCCGCCCCTGTCGGCGTGTACTGCGCGTCGCGGACATCGATGGCCAGGTAGTCGTTTCCCAGGTACTCCATGGCGGACATGAGAGCCGGTCCCGGCGGGCGGCTTCCGTACCAGATGTTCGGAATTGGCATACCGGGCGCCGGTAGCGGGGTGACGGCGTTGGCGTGAGCTGTGAGTGCGATTGCGGTGAAGCGATCTGTCACTATGCGCGGCCCGGGTCCCAGGTTCGCCTGAACCCAGTCCGCAAACCTGAGGGTCTCGGGGGTGACGCTGAGGGTGTCAGAACCGAACTGGTAGGGCCCAGGGAATCGAGCGTCGGGCGATGCATCCACTGCGACGTTCCCGACGAATACGACGGCAAGTGCGGCCGCGCCTGCCGTCGCCGCGATACACTTCAGCCACGGTCTGCGTTTGTCCAACTCGAACAAGATGACGAGAGCCGCCGGCAGGAAAGCGACCCCGACGAACGTGAAGGCCCAGGTACGGTGTGCTGATTGACCCCCATCGCTGGTCAATGTCAATGGAAGACTCACCAGGTAGCCCGCTGTGACCACGAACGACCACAGGAAGTTCGATCGCAGGTGGGGCTTCTTCAGCCAGCGAATTCCCGCAAAGAGGAACGCGACCGCGATCATGATAGGTCGCGGCGATTGCAGCGGCTTGTTCATAGCTAGGAGCACCTGAATGGCTAAAGAGCGTCCGCGTTGCACCCCCACTAGCCTTAGAGCGAGTGGCCAAGGCGACAAGCCCTGATGCCGTGCCTGACAGGTGGCTGAAGAGGTAGCCCACCGTTGTTGGCGCGACGAAGACAACCCACAGCCCCAGGGACGTCGCCAGCGTCAACACCGGCATCCACCTGACGAACAGGCGGCGCCAACCACCGTTGCGGTCGGCGAGCCCGCTTATCGGCTTGAGAAAGAGCGCGCCCGCCAAGAGCAAGGCGATGCCGGCCAGGCTGGTGAGATGGTGTGTCACCACAAGGCCGAAGGAGATCACCGCGATCAGCAGTGTCGCCGATAGGCTCCGTCCCCAAGTGGGGCCGCCAGATCGTCCGGCCGCCAAGGCTTCCACGTACAGGCGGACGATCGTCAGCATGAGCAGGATTGCGACGGATTCGTAAGAGAACTGGGTGACAAAGTAGACGAAACTTGGATTGGCGGCGTAGACCAGGCCGGCCGCCGCCGCCCATCGATGGGGAACTGGCAGGGCTCGCGCTATGTAGTAGACCTGTACCAGGAGCAGGCAGTGGACCACGGCTATCAGGGTCAGGGCCGAGGCCCACGGGGAAAGGCCGGTCAGCCAGTGGATCGTGGCCGCGGCGCTTTGCAACCCTGGGTAGAAGGTCCCGATCGGCAGCAATGGCGCGTGCTGGAAGAGCCGACGCGCCGAAATGACGTTCCGCAGCAGGGCCAATTGAGCAGTCTCATCGAAGCCGCTCGGGCCACCCAGGCTCATCCAGAACGACGGCAACACGGTGAAGAGCCCGAACAATCCAAGCCAGAGAACCGGATAGCGTCCGGCTACCGCCCGCCACGCGACCGCCAGGTAGGCGAGCAGCATTCCGGCCCAGAAGATGGGATCGTAAGACTGGATCCGGGCGGTCGGCGCTATGCGGTACGCCCAGACCACCAAGGCGGCGCCGACGGCGACGAGGACGGCCGCCGTCAGCTCGCCCAGCGCGCCGGTCGAGATCGCCACTACCTGCCACGGGCTGTCTTCTTGGACATGCGCGGATATCCGCCGTCCAAACAGTCGCATGCCAGGACTCCCCAGGATGGTTCGTGCTATTCCGGCGGGCACCTTGTCCCTACTGGGAACGATCTAGCGCGAGCACTCAGATCCCCTTCGGTAGTGGTAGTGCTGGTGCGCGATGTAAGCGTGCCCGCATCGGCAGAGACGATCGCAGCCTGGATTCGGTGGCAAGGCAGATATGGTGGCGGGGTCCTGCGCTCGGACGGCCGCTCGAACTGGTAAGGGATCACGGCAGCCGTGCGTGCCGCCCACGGCTCTGTATCTGTTGTTCATTCCCACTCCTCCCCCTCCATGGGAGCCTGCCGCCAGGGGATATGTCCGTGACCCAGCCCAATGTTCATGACCAAGCTGCTGGCTGAGCCCTGTAGCGGCGTAATCCATGCTTTAGCCCCTGCGTATATCCCGGCAAGGGCCTGGTACGGCTCTGGGCGCTCAGGTTTCTGAACGCCCAGGGACCTGAAGCGCGCAGACGTGCTAGCGGCCACGAAAAAATGCGGGTGTGCGGCCAGTTAGCTCCAGGTTCGCGGCCATCGTTTCTCCAGTCCTGCGGCCATTGACGGTCCATATGGCTGGCCATGTTCTCTGCCGGTGTCCGGCGTGTCGTGATGCTGGTGGTCCCTCCGGTGTGGATGGGTCTGAGGTGATTCGCCTTACCCATCGGTGTCCGGAGGGACCCATGACCAAGTTTGGCAGGGAGATAGTGGAGATTTCCGGGGCGTTTGACCTCACGGGGACGGCCTGGTCGGCGGCGCAGCTGACCGGGTGCGACGCGAAGACGGTCGCCCGGTATGTGGCGGTCCGGGAGGCGGGCGGGGACCCGCTGGCCCGGGCGGCGCGGCCGCGGCTGATCGACGGGTTCATGCCGAAGATCGAGGAGATGGTCGACCGGTCCAAGGGGAAGATCCGGGCGGACGTGGCGCACCGGAAGATCACCGCGATGGGCTACCGGGGGTCGGAGCGGTCGACCCGGCGGGCGGTCGCGGAGGTGAAGGAAGCCTGGCATGCGGGCCGGCGAAGGCGGTACCGGCCGTGGGTGCCCGAGCCCGGGATGTGGCTGCAGTGGGACTGGGGCGACGGGCCGAGGATCAAAGGGCGGAAGACGCAGCTGTTCTCGGCGTGGCTGGCCTGGTCCCGGTTCCGCGTGGTGATCCCGGCCTGGGACCAGCAGCTGGGCACCCTGACCTGGTGCATCGACCAGGCGCTGCGCGCCATCGGCGGCGCGCCGACCTACCTGCTGACCGACAACCCGCGCACCGTCACCGTGGACCACGTCGCGGGCGTCCCGGTCCGGCACCCGGAGATGGTCGCGCTGGGCCGGCACTACGGCTGCAAGGTGGAGACCTGCGTACCGTTCGATCCCGAGTCCAAGGGCGGGGTAGAGGCCACGGTGAAGATCGCCAAGGCCGACCTGGTGCCGTCGGAGGCGAACCTGCTCCCGGCCTACGGCAGCTTCGCCGAGCTCGAGGAGGCCTGCCGGGAGTTCTGCGACCGGGTCAACGGGCGGGTGCACCGGGAGACCGCCGCGATCCCGGCAGGCCGGCTGGCCGCTGAGCGGGAGCACCTGCACCCGCTGCCGGACGAGCCGCATGCCCTGGCGCTGGGCGAGGAGCGGCTGGTCGGCGACGACCAGACCATCCGGTTCGGCTCGGTCCGCTACTCCACCCCGCCCGGCCACGCCGGGACCAGGGTGTGGTGCCGGGCCGCCGGGGAGGAACTGGTGATCACTGCCCGCACCGGCCGCGGCGCGGCCGAGATCGCCCGGCACCGGCTGTCGGTGCCGGGCAGCCCGTCCATCTGCGACGAGCATTACCCGGGCCACCCGGGCGGGAACAGGCCGCGCCAGCCCCGGCCACGGCCGCGAACCGAAGCCGAGGCCGCGTTCCTGGCCATCGGCGACGGCGCGCAGCGGTGGCTCGCCGAGGCCGCCGCCTCCGGCGCGGCCCGGATCCGGTCGAAGATGGCCCGCGCGGCCGAGCTGGCCGCCGTGGTCGGCGCCGACCGGGTGGACGCGGCGCTCGGCCTGGCGGCGATCGCCGGCCGGTTCGCCGACGGCGACCTGGCCTCGATCATCGACCACCTGGCCGCCGAGCGCGCCCCGGGCGAGGTCGTGATCGCGGACGAGGCCCACTCGGCCCAGCCCGGCACCTCCGGCTGGGCCCGCCTCGGGACGGAGGCGGGCCGATGACGCTCCGCCATCCGCACGAGGACGCGCTCCTCCCAGCCGGGGACGCCGCCCGCATGCGCCAGGTCCTCGTCGCCTGCTCACACCTCCTGGCCTGGGCGGAAGCGAACTGCGGCCCGCAGTTCGCCGCAGCGGCGCAGGACACGGCTGAGGCCGCAGGCTTCAGCCGGGCCCCCGGCGCTCTCGCCTACCAGGTGAACCTGGCCATCGACACGCTGGACTTCTCCGATGCGGCCGGGAGCGCCCGGTGACCGGCCCCGCGGCACCGCCGCTGCCCGCCGAGCTCGACGCGCTCCTGCGCCGGATGCGCCTGCCCTACCTGCGCAAGGCCGCCCCCGACGTGCTGGCCACCGCCCGCGCCCAGCGGTGGGAGCCCGCCGAGGTGCTCCGCGTCCTGCTCGCCGAGGAAGTCACCGGCCGCGACGCCGCCACCCGCCGGATGCGCCGCAAGACCGCCGGGTTCCCGTCCGGCAAGACGTTCTCCTCCTGGCGGCCCGAGGAGTCCTCCGTCCCCGCCGCCACCCAGGACGCCCTGGCCACCCTGGAATGGATCGGCCGGGCGGAGAACCTCGTGATCGCCGGGCCGGCCAGTCATGGTTAATACTGCGCCTTTCGTCTATCGGGGTGTGTCAAACAGTCCAGGCTGGTCCTGTCCGACCTGGATACGGAGGCCTTTGCGGCGTCCGCTGTTGACGTGGACGGCGTCCAGTTCTCCGCGTTGGACCTTGTGCAACACTGTCTGGCGGGCGACTCCGAGGGCTTTGGCGGCCTGGTCGAGCGAGAGCCAGCCATCGGGGACTTCAGGCTGGATCTTGTCGCGGAGAGCCCGGTCGATGCGGATCTGCCAGGGCGCGCCCGGGGTGAGCTGCTCGCCGGTGATGAAGCCTTCGCGCAGCCACCGGTAGAGGGTGACCTTGCTGACGCCCAGTATCCGCTCGGCCTGGCTGATGGGGACCACGACGACATCCTGGTCGTCGGGGGTGACAGTTTCGGGTTCTGGCCGGCGGCCGGGGATGCCGTGCTGGGCGCGCAGGGTGGCGACGCGGGGCCTGGTCCAGGTCAGGCCGGTGGCGGTGCGGCGGTGCTGTTTGGCCAGCACGATGGCGATGGTGGTGTCGTCGTAATGCTGCGCGAGCCGGCGGACCAGGTTGATGGTGTCCTCGCCGGTCGCAGTGGTCTTGCCGCCGCCCTTCTTGGTCATCTGCATCTGCAGTGCGGTGGAGGCGCCGCCTTGCCAGACGATGAGCAGGTCAGCGATGCGGTCCTCGGCGTTCGCGGTGAGCACGACGTGGTCGATGACCGCGCGGATCAGCTGCTTGCGCTCGATGATCGTGGTGGTGGGGGCGTCGAAGACTTTGCGGACGTCGGCGCCGACCGACCGTATCCAGGCGGTCTCTTCTTCGGTGAGGATGACCGGGCGGCGGGCCTGCTGGGCGCGCAGGTCATTTTCTGCGCGGCGCACGGCGGTGAGCTTATTTTCCAGCGCCTTTTCCAGGGTGCGGGCGACCAGCCGGTTCTCCGGTTCCACGGCGTCGTACTGGCGCAGCGCGCGGCCGGCCTCGAAGCGGGCTCGTTCCACGGCCAGCTCGAAGACGGCCAGGTGCTGCTGGTAGTGCGCGTCGGCCTCGGCGAGTGCTCTGGCTGTCGCCTCCAGCGACGCCGGTTCCAGCACGGCGAACAGCTGGTCCAGGATGGTTTTCTCCAGCCGGCCGCCGCCGATGGACTGGCAGCCCTGTGCGGTGCCATACAGCTGCCTGCCCCGGGCGCACACGTAGCGGGGACTGTTGCCCTTGGCGCCCGAGTAGCCGGTTTGCATCGTCCGGCCGCATTTCCCGCAGCGCAGCACGCCCTGCAGCAGGGCCCGGCCCTCCCGGGGCGCTCCGCCGCCGTGACCGCGGGGAGCGCGCCAGTTCGCGCGCAGCCGGGAGGTGTTGGCCTCGTACTGCGTCCAGGTGATGAACCCGGGATGGTGGTCGGGGATCAGCACCGCCCACTCCTCGCGCGGCAGCACCCGGAACCGGGTGACTACCCGCCCGGAGGCATCGACGCGCTTGTCGGCGCGGGTCCGGCCGAACACGAACGCCCCGGCATAGGCGGGGTTGGTGAGGAAATCGTGCACCGACGGGTAGCTCGCCGGAGCCCAGCTGATCCGGTGCGACCCGTTCGCCCGGCGGGGCAGCAGGACGCCATCCTCGCGCAGCGACAGCAGGACCTGGCGGGCCGAGCCGAGCTCACCGAACCGGCGGAACACCGTGCTGATGGCCTCGGCCACCGCCTCGTCGGCGGTGATGATGACCTGATCGTTATCGTCGTAGTCCAGCCCGACCGGCAGGCCCTGCCTAAGCTCGCCCTTGGCGGCCTTGTGCCGGAGCCCGGCGGTGAGCCGGGACCGGATCAGGTGCAGTTCGGCCTCGGACATGGTGCCTTTGAGGCCGAGGACGAGGCGGTCGTTGAAGTCGCCGGGGTGATAGATGCCGTCGGCGTCGGCGATCAGGGTGTCGGTCAGCGCGCACAGGTCCAGCAGCTGATACCAGTCAGCGTTGTTGCGGGCCAGCCGCGACACCTCGATCCCCAGCACGATGCCGACCTTCCCGAGCCCGACGTCGGCGACCAGTTCCCTGAAGCCCAGCCGCCCGTCAGTACGGGCTCCGGACCGTCCCAGGTCGGCGTCGATGACCACGACCTGGTGAGCCGGCCAGCCCAGCCCGGTCGCCCGTTCCCGCAGCTCGTACTGACGGGCCAGGCTCTCGGTGTGGTGCTGCACCTGGGCAGGAGTGGACTGGCGGACATACACATAGGCGTCCCGGCCCAGGTGCGACGTCGTGATCTTCTCACCCGGCAGCATCAGCACCGGGACCGCCGCAGGACGGGCAGACTCAGTCACAGCCCACCTCCGCGCCGGAGATCTCCTCGGCGGAGCCGGCCACAATGCCCCGGGCGATCAGCCGGGCCAGCAGGACCAGCACCTGCACGCGAGCCTCTTCCGGCAACTGCCCCCAGCGATCGGCGGGCCTGGCCGGCTGGCCGACCGGCAGGGAAAGCTGGCAGGCTGCCGCTACTCTCATGGCACGCAAATGGGTTCACCTCTCCTGAAGTCGTTGGCCCGATCAGGGATGAGGTGAACCTATTTGCGGTCCGGCGCCGGGCACGTGCATCGCGTGAGACGCATCTCGCCGGGGGAGTCATCCAGCGCAGCGGCGACCTTCTCGTACTCGCGCTGGCCGAGTCCCAGCCCGGGATACCTGATGTCCAGGCGTCGTTGCCCGTCCGCCCACGCGCGCCACCGCCGGGCGACGTTCTCGCAGGTCGAGTCAGTGACATGGGCGATCTCGGCCACCGGGACACCGCCGAGCAGAGCCCGGTGAATACTGATGACGGCACGGATGCGCATCCGCTCGGCGATCACCGATTCCAGAGCCGCTTGCCGCAGGTAGTAAGCCGGGCTGCCGCCGCCGGTGAGCTCTCGCGCACTCGCCGCACGGACATCGGCGTCCAGGATCTCCAGGGCCTGCCAGAAGCCCAGCTCCCGGATCTCGCAGACCAGCCCGGCACCACCCGTCTCACCGGCCGGAACTGCCGTCATCGGACGACCTTCCCGTCCGCGCCGCCCTGGCGCAGCCGGGCCACCAGGCCACGCAGTCTGCGCAGCCCATCAGCGTCCAGCACCACCGCCAGCCCCTGTGCCTCCCCGGCCCCGAACACATCGGTGGCCCCGGCCCGGATCGTGCCCGGCGACCCATCGGGCAACTCGATGACCAGATGCATCACGCCGTTCAACCGCTTGAACGCCGCAGCCTTCACAAGCCTGCCGAACAGCGGATGAGTCTCCGCCGAGACCCGAACCTCGCACGGCAGCACCGCACGAAGATGTTGCAGTCTCTCGCTATCTCTTCGGGACCGGCAAATCGCACCTGGTCGAGGCCCTGGCCCACGCCGCGATCGAGAAGGACCTGCGCGTCGCCTGGTTCACCCTCGAAACCCTCACCGCCGCGATCGGCCGGGCCAAAGCCGACGGGTCGGTCGCCCGGACCGTGACCCGGATCTGCCGCAGCGACCTCATCGTGGTCGATGACATCGGCATGCTCCCCGCCGGCCAAGACGCCGCCGAGGCGTTCTACCGCATCACCGACGCCGCCTACGAACGCCGCTCCGTCGCGGTGACCAGCAACATCCACCCCTCAGGCTTCGACTCGATCATGCCCAAGACCCTCGCCACCGCCACCGTCGACCGGCTCCTGCACCACGCCCACCTGGTGCTCACCAAGGGCGACTCGCACCGGCTCGCCGAGGCACTCGCCGGCAAGGGGGTGATCCCGCTGGCAACCTAACCCCCGCCCCGCCGGGAGAACACGCGGCCACCAGCCTGGAAAACTGGTGGCCGCCAACCCGGAGAAAACCAGGCCACCCAGCCGGATTTCCCAATGGCCGTTGACACAGACGCCGCGGATAGGCAGTGGCACTCACCAGCCAAAGGAGGCGAATAGCCCTCATCACCGGGCCGCGGCGAACAGGTGCCGGTCAGGCCGGTCGGGGAGCGCGATCCTCGTGAGCCGCCCGCTCAGTGCAGGACCAGGGCTCCTGACATAGAGCCGCGCGCCGGAGTAGTTGCGGCGGGCTGATCAGCAATTTCGGGCGTGTCGCTCACGTCCGCCGCGGCCGGTTCGTGAGAAAATTCTTACAAGATGACCGGCCCGGCGGGATGGGTGGATGATGGCTCGCATGCTCAGCCAGCTCCCTCTCCCGCTGCTGCCGTCCGGGGCGGCCGGGATCGCCCCGGGCGTGGGCCTGCTGGCCAGCGAGGACGGCGGGCTGGTGATCGTGCACGGGCTGGCCACGTTCGCGTGGGATGCCGGGGACGAGGCCGGGCGCAGGCTGGCGGCGGTGCAGCTGGTCCGGCTGCGGGCCGCCTCGCAGGGCCAGGTGGCCGACGCGTTCGGGGTGGACCCGGCCACAATCTGGCGGTGGGATCAGGCGCTGGCCGCTGACGGGGTGGCCGGGCTGGTGCCGGCCCGGCGGGGCCCGAAGGGGGCCTCGAAGCTGACCCCGGAGCTGGTGGAGCGGATCGCCGGGCTGGACGCGGCGGGTAAGACCCTCCGGGAGATCGCCGCGGCGACCGGGGTGTCCACGTTCAGCGTGCGCAACGCGCTGGGCCGGGTCCCGTCCGCCGGGCAGGGCGCGGCGGCTGGCGTGGCCGCCGGGGATCCGCTGCCGGTGCTGCCGGACCCGGTCCCCCGGCAGGGAGAGCGGGCGCTGGCCAGGTGGGGCCTGCTGGGCGAGGGCGCCGTACCGGTGTTCGCGCCCGGTGCCCGCTACCCGCTGGCCGGGCTGCTGCTCGCGCTGCCCGCGCTGGAGGGCACCGGCCTGCTGGACGCGGCCCGCGAGGTCTACGGCCGGCTGAAGGACGGGTTTTACGGGCTGACGGCGACGCTGCTGACGGTGGTGTTCCTGGCGCTGGCCGGGGAGCCGCGGGCCGAGGGCGCCACGAGGGTGCCGCCCGCGGCGCTGGGCCGGGTGCTGGGCCTGGACCGGGCGCCGGAGGTCAAGACGCTCCGCCGCAAGCTGGGCGAGCTCGCCGCCGCCGGCAAGGCAGCCGAGCTGATCATGGCGCTGGCCCGCCGCCACGCCGCGGCCCGGCCGGACGCGCTCGGGTTCCTCTACGTGGACGGGCACGCCCGCGTCTACCACGGGACCCGGGCCGTGCAGAAAACGCACGTGGCGCGGCTGAAGTTCCCCGCCCCCGCCACGATGGAGACCTGGGTCACCGATCAGCAGGGCGATCCGGTGTTCATGGTGGTCGCCGAGCCGTCGGACTCGCTGGCCGGCGAGCTGCGCCGCCTGCTGCCCCAGCTGCGCGGCATCGTGGGCGCGGGGCGGCGGGTGACGGTGTGCTTTGACCGGGGCGGCTGGTCCCCGGCGCTGTTCGCCGACATCACCGGGGCCGGGTTCGGCCTGCTCACCTGGCGCAAGGGCCCGGCCCCCGACCTGCCCGCCGAGACGTTCATGACCGTCGCCTGCACCGATGACCGCGGCCGCCGCCACGAATACGAGCTCGCCGACTCGACCGTGGAGCTGGGCATCAGCGAGGGGCCCCGCAAGGGCCAGACGGTGACGCTGCGGCAGGTCACCCGGCTGGTCCCCGCGAAGGCCGGTGGCACCCGGCAGATCCACGCGCTGACCTCCCGCACCGACTTGCCTGCCGGGGAGGTGTGCTGGCGCCTGTCATCGCGGTGGCGGGAGGAGAACTACTTCCGCTACGCCCGCACCCGGTTCGCCCTGGACGCCCTGGACTCCTACGCCGCGACCCCCGACGACCCGGACCGCAAAGTGCCCAACCCGGCTAAGAAGACTGCGGCCGCGCGGGTCAGGCAGGCCGAAGCCGCCGCCCAGGCGGCCGAGACGGCCCGGGACGCTGCGCTGCTCCAGCTGCGCAGCCCCACCCCAGGCCAGGCCGCCTACCTCACCAGCCAGGTGATCAACGCCCTCGCCGCCCCGGCCGGGGCCGCCCGGCGCGAACTGGACGAAGCCGAGCAGGCCGCAGCGTCCGTTCCGGCCCGGGTTGCGCTCGGCACCCTCGCCCCGGACATGGCCCGCCTGGACACCGAGACCAAGCAGATCACCCACGCCATCCGGATGGCCGCATACAACGCCGAAACCCTCCTGGCCCGCACCCTGGACGGCCACTACGCCCGCGCCAGCGACGAGGCCTACGCTCTCATCCGCGAGGCCCTCACGGTCTCCGGCGACATCTGCCCCGGCCCCGGCGGACTGCTCATGCGGCTCGACCCGCTCACCGCGCCCCGGCGGACCCAGGCCCTGGCCGCGCTCTGCGACCAGCTCAACCACGCCCAGGCCTGCTACCCCGGCACCGATCTCCTCCTGCGCTACGAGGTCAAATCCCACCCAAGCCCTGCATAAAAGATCTCCCTATGTCAGGAGTCCTGAGGACTGGGGAAGAGGCAGTTGTCCGGCTGCGTCTGCCCCGCGTCTCGCGCACCTCGCCGATCAGCACCCGATAGCCATCCAAGGTCTGCTGCCAGGAATGCGGATTTGCGTAACGCTGGCCCCGGCGCGCCGGCAACTCGAGCAGGGCAGCACGAAGAGCCGCGGGATCCTGCGGGGGGACCAGCGTTGCGCCGGGGTAATCCCGGACTACTTCGGCCAGCCCGCCGACCGCCGTCACGATGACCGGCAGCCCAGCCGTAAGGGCGATATGCAAAGGGCCTGACAGTGAGGAGCGGTGGTAGGGCAGCACGATCGCATCGGCTCCGGTTACATAAACGGCAAGCTCTTCGTCGCTGACGTACCGGTCGACGCGCTCGATCAGGTCCGTATGCGGGCTGCGGGCAATAGCCTCGTCCGGGATTGTCCACCCCTCCCATGTCTCCCCCACCACAGACAGATGGAATTGGCTGGCCTGATCACGGTCGAGCGAGCTAAACGCGGCGATCAGATCCTCGACCCCCTTGAAGGGCCGGATGACGCCGAAATACAGCAACCGGAACGGGGATTCATCCCCGTTCTCAGCCCGCGCAGCCCCGGAAGTGACAACATGATGGTATGGGCCATGCGGCATGACGCGTACGATGGCGTCGCCTAGCGGGTAAGCGGCTGGGATAGCCTTCGCATCGAAGCTGGAGTGCACCACGTGCGCATCCACGAGGGACAGCAAGCGGGGCATGAGGGCGTTGACGTAAAGGCGAGCGGTCGGCATCGCCGCTTCCCCCGTATCCTGCCCTTCGTGCCATTCCAGTATGATCCGGGCGCCGTGCCGGGCGGCGTACCTGGCCAGCCGCAGGTACGTGTGCAGAACGGCGCCGCTCCACCACTGAAAGATCACCACGGTGGGGCGCTGACGGTCGAGATATCGCAGCGCGCTGGTCAAGGATGGCCCCCAGTACCAGTCCACGCCGTCGTAGACAGGCACATCCGGCGGATAGACCACTGCGGTGGCCACGGCAGCGCCAACGTGATCCCGGCCGGGGTAAAGGCGCTCGGGCACCAGGCGTCGCATGAGCAGCGCGCCGACGTCGTATTCGTCCTTGAGGGCACAGGACAGCAGGTAGGTATAGTGACTAATTCCCGACGCAAAGCGCCATCCCGACCCAATGACAACCACCCGCTCGCGGGAATTGTGGTCGTCCGCAGCGATCTGCCCGAGGGCCACGTGCGCCCTACTTTCTGATGCTCTGGGCACTTCCGTACGCTGAGCCACTTCTCTCCTTAAGATCTTGGCTTTAAAGCCACAGACCCGGGCTACGGGCTGAGACTGCGTTCCTTAAACCGAGGATGAGCCGTACGGCTTCGGCGAGGTCAGCAGCAATGAAATCCGCATTTCGCGACGATATTTGCTGGCCGGAGTGCAGCAGAACGGTTGCGGTACCGGCTGCTCGGCCGGCCGCTACATCGGTCTCGCTGTCGCCAATCATCACGGCCGTGTTCAAGGTGATGTGACGCTGCCTGGCCGCGCGCTGCAGCATGCCGGGCTGGGGCTTGCGGCAGCCGCAAGACCTGCTGGCATGCGGACAGTAATAAACCGCGTCAAGATGCGCGCCGTCCGCAGCGAGAAGGTGCTCCAGCTGGGTATGCACTTGCGCGTAACTGAACAGGTCGCGCGCCGGCCCGGACAGCCAGCGCTGATTAGTCACCAGGATGACGCGCATACCAGCCGCGTTGAGCCTGGATATGGCGGCGGCAGCGCCCGGAATGAGGGAGAGTTCGGCGGGCGAGGTAACGTATTGCCCGTTGCGCGCCTTGACGTTAACGGTGCCATCTCGGTCGAGGAATACGGTGCGGCAGCCGCTGAGCCGCGGTTGAGGCTGAGTCGCTGGCATGGGAAGCTGAATCATCGCCGAGAGAACAATGCAGCCTCAACCATCTCGCAGATGACGTGGCCAAGGTGCATGCACGCCTCCTGTGCTCGAGCGGTATCGGTAGTTGGCACCTGCACGGACATGTCGGCGGCCGCAGCAGCCTTGCCGCCGCCCTCGCCAGTCATCGCAACCGTGATCATGCCGACCTCCGTGGCGGCTTCCAACGCTCGCACTACATTTTCCGAGTTTCCCGAGGTACGTAAGACCTACGGCCACGTCGCCGGGCCGGCCCGCGGCAAGGACCTGGCGAGCATAAACCTCGGCATAGGAGTAATCATTTCCGATGGCGGTCATGGCCGCCGTAGCATCAGGGAGGCTCATTGCGAATAGCCCAGGCCGGTCAAAGGCAAAGCGGCCCATAAGCTCGGCGGCCAGGTGACCGGCATCCTGAGCGGATCCTCCATTGCCGAAGAATATGATCTTATGTCCCGATCGGAGCGCCGTGATCATAGCCCGGGCAATGTCCACAACTATATCTGAGCAGTTGCCCGCAGCAATCTGCTGCTTGATAGATATCGCAGACGCCAGACGCACCCGCACCAGGTCAGCGGTCGGCATTATCACGTCGCTGCCGCTTACGCCGTCCACGTCATTATCCCCTTTTGAGAAAAGCTGAATTCGGTAACATTGGCGCCGACCAGCTCTAGGGCTTCTATTACGCGATGCTTCTTTGCAAAGTCACAGAACAGCAGAATGTAGCCTCCCCCGCCAGCTCCCGTGATCTTCCCTCCGAGCGCACCCTTGCGCAGCGCAAGATCATAGAGGTCATCGATACGTGAATTGGTTATGAGTGGGGACATACGCTTTTTCTGGGCCCATGCCTCACCGAGCAGCTTACCGAAATCGTCTAGCGCGCCGGTTAGCAGGGCGGCCTTCATGGCTACAGCCAGTTCTTTCTGGGCTCGTAGTCCTTCGATGGTGCCCTTAGTATTAGCGCGGGCCCGGCGCGTCTGATCCTCGATTACCCAAGCAGAGTCCCTGGTAATGCCGGTGAAACATAGCAACAGGCTGAGCTCAAGTTCGTGGCTGATCTCGTCACGGATGCGCAACGGATTCACGATTACCCGGTCAGTGAACTCGATGAAGTTAAAGCCGCCGAACGTCGCGGCGTAATGGTCCTGCATTCCGCCAGCGATACTGAGATCGTCGCGCTCAATAGCGTGCGCCAGATACGCGGTATCGTAGTCGCCAATATCCATGCCATAATGCCTAGCAAGCAGGCCAGTAAGCGCGACCATCATGGTGGAAGATGCACCAAGCCCTGACCCGGGTGGAGCATTAGAACGAAGCACTAGGTCGTAGCCGTCGGTGCCTTCCCGCCCGAATCTTCTCACTGCTGCCTTGATCAAGTCCAAGTTGCCATCGCAGATTATCTCTTCATCAAGTGACATCTCGGCGTTGGTTTTGAAGTCCACTGATTCGATCGTGACTGTCCGATCGGTTCGCGGCTGCAGGGAGCCATATGCAAATCGGTCTATGCTTGCACTCAGCACGCAACCGCCCTCTGAAGCCGGGAAGGGCGGAACGTCCGTGCCCCCACCGGCAAAAGAGATACGGAGGGGTGCCCTCGCGCGGATCCGCGGACGAGTCATCGGCCGAGTTCTCCTAGATTCACCGCTACAAGTTTCCGGATGAGCACGGCTAGCACTGATGGCCCCGTGAACGCCAGGGCCCTAATCGGGGAATGCGTGTAATGGATAATGCTTGAGAGGAACCGCGTCCCCGGACGCAGCATGCAGACGCGTTTGGGCTCAGCCACCGAGGACCTCCACGCCTTCGCGCAAGACTTCCGCTGCGGCCTCATGGCCGAGCTCTGACCACTCCAGGACCCGGTGCGAACGAGGCGATATGTACTCGCTGAGCACCGTGCGCAGCACGCGGAGCCCATCGGGCCAGGCCTTGAGGGAAGACAGCCCGTGCAGCCGGTCGCGCTCGAAGCTGGGCACCTCTGCCACTCTGAGGCCGGCCATGGCGGCCCGGATGTTGATCAGTGTTTCTACCTCAAAGCCGTCGCAGTCCACGTCCAAGCTGGGCAGGCAGCGGGACCAGAAGGCGTTGAAGCCATAACACAGATCCGTGTACTTGGTCTTGAACAGCCTATTTACCAAGCCGACCAACGCCATATTTCCGGCCCTGCGAAGCGCTGTGATGTCCGCTGAGCCTCCGCCGGGGGCAAAGCGGCTGCCTTTCGCCAAGTCGGCCCCGCTGCATAGTGCCGCGACGAATCGTGGTATCTCTTCGGGCTGCGTCGAGCCGTCGGCGTCCATCATTACGATCACGTCACCCTTGGCAGCCGCAAAGCCGCACGCCAGTGCATTTCCCTTGCCCGAGCCGGCTTGGTGCACGACCCGGATCATAGGCAAATGCCTCGCGGGCCACGGCTACCGTGTCGTCGACGCTTTGCCCGTCTACCAGGATCACCTCGAACAGGCCGCGCGGAAGGCGCGCCAGCACGTGCGGCAAATTACGGGCCTCGTTACGGGCTGGGATAACCAAGCTGACTCGAAGCTGAGATGCGGCCAGAACGGCCTCATCGGCCACAGGGGCTATTGATCTCTGCGAGTGAGCCACGAGCTTCCCCCCTCAACTGGTGCTCATCAGGTCTTGTTCGCCTTCCCACGACGCATCAGTGCTGGAAGTGCGGGACGGATAAGAGCCCTGTAGCGGTGTTGTCCATGCTTTAGCCGCTGCGCGTATCCCGGCAAGGGCCTGGTGCGGCTCTGGGCGCTCAGGTTCCTGAGCGCCCAGCGACCTGAAGGGCGCGCAGTATCGGATAGAGCAGCCGCCGCGGATAGGAAGTTTCACCATGCGAGATTGCGTGGAGTACGAGCGGCAAGCGCCGCTGTGCGATGTCTTTGGCCAGATAGCCGTCCGCTCCGGCGCGTGCGGCGGCCAGGACTCCGTCCTCATCAGGAAAGGCGGTGATCAATACGATCTTCACCGCGGGCAGTGACCGGCGAATCGATTCGGCCGCTGCGATGCCACCGCCCTCCGGCATACGAACGTCCAGCAGGCAAAGGTCAGGCCGTTCGGCAAGCGCGACGCGCACCGCCTCGGCGCCTGTAGCAGCCTCACCGCATACGACGATCATGGCTGCCTCCAGGTCCTCCCTGAACGAGTGGCGCATCATGGCATGGTCATCCGCGACCAAGACTCGCAGTGACCGGGGTGGCGCCGTCATCTCCTGAGCGTCACCGTTGGCGACGTTCGCTGCAACCAGGTAGACCGCTCAGGTGTCTGAACGCCGACCGAAGAGTTCCACGGCGGCGCCCCGGCTGGAAACCCCCAGCTTGCGCACAGTCGAGGCAATGTGCACCCGCACCGCACTCGCTGAAATCACGAGCCGATCGGCGATCTTAGCGGTCGACCATCCCTGCGCGAGCAGTTCGAGTATTTCCCACTCACGGCTCGTCAGCCGCTGCGCGATCCTGGTGCTGGCTGGTTGCCGCCAGCGCGGCTCCCGTTGACGGAAGTGCTCGAAAAGACGCGCGACCAGAGTGCGCTGCATGGCTGCCTCGCCGCGGCAGACGCCGCTGAGCGCATCAGGGAGCCGGCTCAGGTCCATCGTCTTCAGCAGGTACCCGTCCACGCCCGACCGGAGGGCACCGAAAAGGTCGGTGTCATCATCGGAAACGGTCAATACCACGATCTTCATCTGTGGCAGCCGCGCTCTGATCTCCCATATCGTGGCGAGGCCGCCGCCCGGCATTCGGAGATCAAGCAGGCAGATGTCCGGCTTCTGGTACAGCGCCGCGTGGATCGCCTCGGCGGCGTTCGCCGCTTCAGCGCAAATCTCAAAGCGCGCATCGCCGCTAAGCGCCCGGCGAATGTCGTCACGTGTCGGCACATGGTCGTCCGCGATCAGGGCACGCATGAAGCTCCCCCCCCGGTAGCGTTCACAATGTGGCCTCCACCTCAGTGCCATGACCGAGGATGGGCAAAATCTTCAGGTCACCCCCCACGGAGCCTGGCCCGCTCGCGCATCGAGGTAAGCCCGAAGCCAGCAGCCGGGGTGCCGGGATCAAAGCCGGAGCCGTAGTCGCTGACACGCAGCCGGACGCGCGATCCCTGACGCTGGAGACTCACGCTCACTTGCCCCGCACCGCTGTGACGACCAGCGTTGGTGACCGCCTCGCAGGCGATCCGCACGAGTGCGTCCGCGCGCGCCTCCGGCAGCCGGACATCCGGAACCAGATCGAGCTCCAGGTCGACGCCATACTGCTTCGCAGACTCGCCCACCGCGTCCGCCAGTTCCTCTGCTAGCGGCCGATCGGAAACCGCGAGTCTGCTGACCTCCAGCCGCGCCTCTAGCCGCGCGCGCTCTGTAGCGCGGCGCAAACAGCTCAGGGTCTCTTGCTCCACACTGCCGTCGAGTGCCGCAAGGTGGCGCGTCACGTACGCCAGTTCCTGTGCGAGCCCGTCATGCAGATCACGGGCAATCCGGCGACGCTCATCGGCCACCATCGCCTGCGGGACGGTCAGCCAGTGGATCCACGTTTCGCGCATCAAGCCGACAAGCAGAAGCAGGAAGAAACACATACGAAACACGTCACCAGCGGACACCGTCCGGACGTACAGGGACGGGTAAAAGAAGTTGATGCGGGCCGCCGCGGCGAAAATAGCCGCGAACGACAGCCAGCCGAAGAACTCCTCGCCGGTTTTCTGCGCCTTGTAAAAGTAGCCTGGCCGCGGCCGCGGCGACCATCACCGCCGTCAGCACCTCAAGCGCGAGCAGTGCGGGATTGGCGTCAAGCACCGGCCGCCCGCCACTCCGGCCCCCGGCGGCAGGGTGGCTGGCGTGCGTTTGTGAACACCGTCCAGCCAGACCAGGAAGACCGCCAGCGCGGGGCAACCGATGGCGCAGGCCAGCGCGGTCGCCCGCACCTGCGGGGGCGGCGGCCTCGGGGTGCGGCTGGGCGCGAACGCCGCGGCCCCGAACAGCAGGCTGCCGAACGCGAGGCTGACCACGGCCGCCCAGGCCGTGAAGTTGCTGGTGGCGGTGCCCGCGAGGGCGGGCACGGCGCCGAAGAACAGGTTCGACAGGGCAATCACCGACAGCGCGCTGGCGAGGATCAGATCGGTTCGGCTGCCCCGCCGCTGGAACCGGGCGAAGACGAGGAACACGGCGAGCAGTGCGATCAGGGAGGCCACGGTCTCGAAGGCGGCTTTGAGGCCGGGCCTGGCGAAGGCGAAGCGCAGACCGGGGTCGAGCGCAAGCACGGCTGCGGTTACCCACGCAACCGCAGCCGCCGCAATTATCGCAGCGCGCCCCCCCACCATTGGTTCGTAGCATAAAGGGGTAATCTAAGCCGAAACAAGGCTGAATGCCATAATTCTTCCGCGTTTCGGACAGCTGTAATCTTTTAAGCTTTTTTAATATTCTAATCGGTATGACAACGTTGCGGTAAATGTTGATATTTCACCGATGAGGCCTGCTCCGGGTTCCGACTGAGCAACACGCCGACGCCGGGCGGCCCGCGCGTCGTTGCTCAAGATCGTCGCAGCCGACGGATAGCGGAAACCGCTAGATGGAGCCCGCGACCGCGGCCGCCAGGGCCGGGTCGACGCGGACCGCACCGGCGTACTCGCCGGTGGTGTCGGCCGGGACCACCTCGACATTCTCACCTGGCTGCGGCGCCTGGATCATCATGCCGTTGCCGAGGTAAATGGCGACGTGCGAGATGTACCCCGGGGCCGTCGGGTCGGTGTGATAGAAGAGCAGGTCACCGGGCTGTAGCTGGTTGACGGGAACAGCGGGACCTGTCCTGGCCTGGTCCGCGGCCACCCGGGGCATGCGCACCCCGGCCTGGGCGAAGGACCACTGCACCAGGCCCGAGCAATCGAATGACGTCGGGCCCGCCGCACCCCAGATGTACGGCATCCCCTGCCGGCTGAGGGCGGCGTTGAGCATGGTGACGAGCTCACTCCGGCCGGCCCCCGCGGTACTGCCCGAGACGCCGGACACGCCGGCCGCAGAAGCCTCCGTCGTGGTGGCCCCGGCGCTGACCTGCGTCATGAGCGGTTCGGCGGCGGCGCCGTGCGGGATGACCCGCCGCACGGCGGCGGCCAGGGACGCCAGGTTGGCCTGCGGCGCGCTGATCACGATGGCGTTGCCGGCGGGCATGCCCAGCGAGCGCGCGACGGCGTGCGAGACCACCGCGTCGACGCCCTCGATACCGACGGTGCCGAACCCGCCGACCCGCAGGTTCTCCCGGCGTGCCCCGGCCGCGTGCACCGTGCCGCCGAGCGGCAGCTTGTCCAGCCTGCCCATGGTGTAGGAAACGGTCACGGCGCCGTCCGCCACGCTCTGCCAGAGCGGATCCGAGGCGGCCGTCTTCCTCGCCGCGTAGCCGCGGAACGCCGACGGGTCCACGCCGAGCATGGCGGTGTACTTGCCGTTCACCTGGACCTTGGCCGCTTCCACGGCCTGGGCGCCGGTGACCCCGGGCAGCCGCCGGATCGCAGCCAGGGTCGCGGCCGGCAGTGACGACGACGCGACGACGATCATGTCGGCCTGCTGCAGCCCGTGCAGCGGGGCGACGGTCACGCGGTGGCTCGGCGCGGGCGGGGCGACCGGCAGCGTGACGGACGTCAGGCGCGAGGTGCTCAACAGGGGAATCTGTGATCGGGTGCTCGCGGCGGCGGGCCGGCCCGACGTGGCCTGGCTCACCGCCGGATGGGCAGCGGCCGCTCGCCACAGGGCCGGAACGCCCAGTCCCGCTCCCGCCCCGAGCAGGCCGATCGCGGCCGCCAGGGCCGGCAGCGAACGTACCCTATCCCGCACAGGCCTTCCCCTTCGTCGCGGACATCCCGGTCGGCTCGGCGGCACGGCCGTCTCAGTCTCGACGCGCTACTGCCTGACTGGCCGGCGTGCCGCCCTTTCTCTGACGGAAGGAACCCGGGTGCCGGTTCCGTGCGATCTGACGGTTCCGCACAATGCTCCTTGGCCAAGATGCCCCATCTGTGCCCCGACCGTCTAGACCCAAGCCGTTTGAGATTGAAGCTGCATGATTCATCCAGCCAGCGTTCAGCGTCCGGTTCGTCTATTTATCCCCTATTGTGCAGCGGGCGGGACTGGCCGAATGTGCGTCATCCTGATGATCGCGTCAGGGCGAGGAAGCCACGTCAGGGGGACAGCACGTCAGGACGGGGACAGCAGGGCGCGGAGCGCCGCCGGGTCGGTGACGGGCAGCTGGCAGGCGAAGTTGCGGCAGACGTACACCGCAGGTCCGCCGTCCACTAGCCCGCGGCCAGCCAGCAGCGGCACCGGGGAGTCCGTTCCGTCGCCGCGGGCGAAGACGGCGCCGGGCGGCGCGGCCAGCATCGCGGTGCGGTGCAGCTCGCGGGCCGTTTCGCTGCCCGGCGGCCCCACGACGGCGATCTCGGCCGGCCCGGCGAGCACCGCCTCGGCGACCGCCAGGCCCCAGCCCGCGGCGCGCGGGTACCGCCCGGCCAGGGCCGGGAGCACCTGCAGCGCCGCAAGCGCCGCCGCACGGTGCCGGGCGGAACCGGTCAGCGCGGCGTAGCTCAGCAGCGCACCCGCCGCGGCGAACGTGCCGGAGGGAGTGGCGTTGTCGGCCGGGTCGGCGGGGCGGTAGATGAGCCGCTCCGCGCCCGCCGCGGTGTCGTAGAAGCCGCCGTTCCCGTCGCTGAAGGAGGTCAGCACCGAGTCCAGCAGCTCACCGGCGAGCGTTAGCCAGCGGGCTTCGCCGGTGACGCCGGACAGGACGGCGAAGCCCTCGGCCACGCAGGCGTAGTCCTCCAGCACGCCCGCACTGGCGCCGGCCGTCCCGTCCCGGGAGCTCCGGGCCAGGTGGCCGCCGGAGAGGTGCACGCCGGCCAGCAGGCCGGCACTGTCCTGCGCCGCCGACACCAGGTCATCGCGGTCCAGGATCAGGCCGGTCTCGGCCAGGGCCGCGATCGCCAGGCCGTTCCATGCCGCGACGACCTTGTCGTCCCGGCCCGGGCGGACCCGGCGGTCCCGCACCGCCAGCAGCGAGGCGCGGACGGCTTCGAACCGCCCGGGGTCGATGGGCTCCGCACGCCGCTGGAGCACCGACCGGCCGTGCTCGAAGGTGCCCGCGGTGGTCACGCCGAAAACATCGGCCGCGAAGGCGGCGTCCTGCGGGCCGAGCGCCTCCTCCAGCTGGGCCGGCGTCCAGACGTAGAACCGCCCCTCTTCGCCTTCGCTGTCCGCGTCGAGCGAGGCGGCCAGGCCACCCTGGGGTGTCCGCAGCTCGCGGACCATCCAGTCGCAGGTCTCCTCGGCCACGCGCCGGGCCAGCGGCGATCCGGTCTGGCGCCAGGCGTGCGCGTAGACGCGGGCGAGCAGGGCGTTGTCGTACAGCATCTTCTCGAAATGCGGCACCACCCAGCCCGCGTCCACCGAGTAGCGCGCGAACCCTCCGCCGAGCTGGTCGTACATCCCGCCCCGGGCCATCGCCTCCAGCGTCTGCCCGGTCATGCGCTGGGCGTCGGCGCTGCCGGTGCGCTCGGCGTGCCGGAGCAGGAACTCCAGCACCATGGACGGGGGGAACTTCGGCGCCCCGCCAAAGCCGCCGTGCCGCTCATCGACGTCACCTGCCAGGCCCGTGACAGCGGCGGCCGTGAGGTTCGCCAGAGCCTGGCTGACCTCGCCGGATTCGCCGGCGGCCGCGCCGTCCCGGCCGCTGAGAAAGCCGGAACCGGCGCCCTCACGCAGCGCCCGGGCGGTGGCGGACGCGTTGCTGGCCAGCGCTTCGGCGACGTGCCGGGCCTGGTCCTGGACGCTGTTCCGGTCGCTGCGCCAGGCGTTCGAGACACCGAGGACGAGCTGCTGGAAATTCTGCCGGGGAAAATAGGTGCCGCAGTAGAACGGCTCACGCTCCGGGGTCATGAACACCGTCATCGGCCAGCCGCCCTGACCGGTCATGGCCTGTGTCGCGGTCATGTACACCGCGTCGACGTCGGGGCGCTCCTCGCGATCCACCTTGATCGCCACCAGATGCTCGTTCATCAGCGCCGCGGTCGCGGGGTCCTCGAAGGATTCGTGGGCCATCACGTGGCACCAGTGGCAGGCCGCGTAGCCGACGGAGAGCAGCACCGGCACGTCGCGCCGCCGGGCCTCGTCGAACGCCTCGTCCGACCAGGGCCACCAGTCGACCGGGTTCTCCGCGTGCTGCAGCAGGTACGGGCTGGTCGCGTCTTTGAGCCGGTTCACCATACGTCCATACTGGCCTGCGGCCGGGGGTGCGCCTGCCGCAGGGCCCGGGAACTGGCCGCTGCCCCCGAACTGGCCGCTGCCCCCCGAACTGGCCGCTGGGGCCCGGGGAGGAGCCCGGAACCGCGCCGGTCCCGGGCTCCGGGGGTGCGCCGTTCTCAGCCGCCGAGCAGGACGCCGCGATGCTGCCAGGCCAGCCGGAGCAGCGCCGCGCCGGCATCCTGCATGGCCTCGGTGCTGGTGAAGTGCTCGATGCTGCCGGCCCTGAATTCGATACCTACCTCGTGCCCGGCGGCCCCGGGCCCGGTCAGGATGTGGCCCTCGTCGTTGGCCGCGACCAGGCCCGCGAACTCGCGGTCGAAGAAGGACGCATCGAAGACGAGGACGGTCAGCATGTCGACGTCCAGAGTGAGCGGATCGGCGCCGACGCCGAGCCAGTAGCCGCGCAGTGTCCCGGCGCGGCGCGCCGTGGTCAGGGCGGCGAAGAAGGGCCACCGCGGGTAGTCGATCGGCGCGGACCCGCTGCCGTAGTCCTCACCGGTGCCGAGGAGCTCCTCGGACACTTCCCGGGCGATGGCCTCCCACAGGCCGAGATCGTTGACCAGGTTCCATCGGGCCTCGTGTGACGGCTGGAACATGCCGGCCGGGGCGACCTGGTACAGCCCTCCGTTGACGGCCACGCTGGCCGGGTCGCGCCAGTGCAGGAACATCTGGGCCCGGCCCGTGTCCCGGTCCTGGCGGAGGATCAGCGTGGCGATACCCGTGGTCACCGAGCGCCGGGCCAGGTCGAGGGGATCGCCGATCGCCGACCGCAGCGGGAGGTCGCCCATCGCCAGCGACGCATCGGGCCGGCTGAGCACCCGCGCCGCCGTCTCGTGCGCGACGGCCTCACTCACGTTGATCAGGTCGAAATAGCGGTTCGCGCCGAAGGTGAGCTCGGCGCCCGCCGTGGCGCTGACCTCCAGCAGCCGGTAGCAGGTGCGGTTCTCGAGCAGCCGCGGCGGGTTCAGCGCCGCCAGCGCGCCGGCGTAGGAGGCGAACCGGGTGCCGTCGGCACGCAGCGGGCGCACGCTTTCCGACCCGGCCGGCTGGACGGGATCGACGACGGTCCCGGTCCGGTCCGGGCGCCAGGACAGCGAGACCTGCTCCAGCGGGACGGGCCGGGACGGCTGCCACCCCGGGGGGCCCATCAGTGACGTGCCGGCGATCCGCCAGGACGGCGGGTACAGGTCCCGCACCAGATGGGACAGGTCGTGACGGTGGGCGTTCAGGTACTCCCGCTCACGCCGCCACCGCTGCTGGCTGTGGCCGGCCGCCGCCTCCGGTCCCCCGCGCCCCGCGGCCGTCCTGGCGCTGGGCTCCGTGCTGGCTGGCTTGGGCATCATGCTCGAGGGCGCCTCCGGTTCGGGAGCGCTCATTCTCCCGCAGGCTGTGTCTCTCCCGCACCTGCCCCCCAGCGGTGACAGGGGCTACACGGTGACGGCGGCCGGGACGCGGCCGCGCGGACCGTCCGGCTGCGGCGGACCGCGGCCCAGGCCCGGCCGGCCAGATAGAACACGGCGCCCAGCACGCCGACGAAGAACCCGAGCGGCCAGTTGGTCTCGTACGACACCGCGATCCCCATCCAGACCGAGGCCAGGGCGAATGCCACCGACAGGGCGATCGCGAGCCCGGGGCGGCTGGTGAACGAGCGGGCCGCCGCCGCGGGCCCGATCATCAGGCTGAACATGAGCAGCGCCCCGACCACCGGTACGGTCATGCTGGTGGTAAGGGCCATGATCAGCAGGAAAACGATCTCGATCCGCTGCGTACTCACGCCACGCGCCTCGGCGACCTCGGGCATCGCGGAGGACAGCAGCAGCGGGCGGAAGACCACGGCGATGGCGATCACGCTCACCGCGGCCAGGACCGCGATCGGCAGCAGTTCACCCGGGCTGACCCCGAACACCTCACCGAACAGCAGCGAGTAGGTCTCCTGCGCGTACTGGCCGCTCAGGCTCACGAACAGCGCGCCGAGGCCCAGCATGAGGACCAGAGCCAGCGCGGTGGCCACGTCGTGCCGGGCGCGCCGGCCGAGGGCACCGATGCCCAGCGCCCCGGCCACGGAGAACACCGCCAGGCCGGTCAGCGTGCTGATGCCCAGCAGGCTCGCTCCGGCCGCACCCGCGAACGCGCCGTTCGGAATCGCGTGCGCGGCAAACGTCGAGCCGCGGAGCACCGCGAAGAACCCGACCACTCCCGCGATGACCGCGACGATCGTCCCCGCGATCCAGGTGTTCATCAGGAAGCTGCCGAACATGCCCTCTCCCCGGGCCCGGCCTGCTCAGCCGGGCCCTGCTCGGCCGCGGCCTGCGCGACCTGCTCCCTCCCCCGCCGGGCGGGCCGACGCAGGTAGGTGAGCAGATAGAAGACGACCACGAGCGCGACGACGAAGAAACTGACCGGCCAGCCATGGCCGCGCGGCGGCCAGTAGTAGCTGTCGTAGGCCAGGATGATCCCCAGCCAGGTCGCGAGCACGCCGATCACCGCCGACGTGGCCATCGCGCGCCCCGGTCCCCGGGACACCCGCAGCGCCGTCGCGGCCGGCCCGATCAGCAGCGCGGTACTGAGCACCGCGCCGATGACCACCGCCGACAGCGACACCGACACCGCCAGGGCGATCAGGTAGGCCGCGCCGACCGCGCGGACCGGCACGCCCCGGGCGGCCGCGATGTCCGGGCTCAGCGAGCTCAGCAGCAGCACCCGGGACAGCACGACCACGACGATCAGCGCGATCAGGCCCGACGCGACCAGCACCGGCACCGTCGACGGCGCGATGACGAAGATGGAACCGAACAGGATCGTGAACGAGGCACCCGTGGTGCTGGTGGTCACCGAGCCCAGGTAGAGGAACAGGGCCGCGATGCCGAGGGCGGCCCCGAGCACCACTCCGGTCGCGACGTCCCGGCCCCGGCGGCGCTGGACCCCGATGATCTCCAGGAACACGGCTGCGCCGACGCCGAAGACCAGGAAACCCCAGAACTGGTTGAGCCCGATCAGGAAGGCGCCGGAGCCCCCGGTGGTGGCCACGTCGGCGAGCGAGTGACCGGCGAAGGACTGCCCCCGCGTCACCGTGAACACCCCGACGGCACCGGAGGTGATGGCCACGACCGCACCAACGAGCGCCGCGACCCGCACCGGGCTGCTGGACAGCAGCCCGGGCTCGAAGACGTAATGGAGCAGATGACCCACGCCGTTCACGCGGCTCCGCTGCCGAGACGGCGTCCGGCTGCGCCGTCAGCGTACCGGGACTGCCAGTCTCCGCGCCGTTCTCGCCGGCCACGATGACGACGCGGCCGTGCACGTGCAGCACGTCCACGTGCTGGCCGTACAGCGTGCTCAGCACGTCGGTGCGCAGGACCTCATCCGCGCTGCCGACCGCGGCCCGGCCCGCGGCGACGTAGACGATGCGGTCCATCACCGGGGCCAGCGGGTTCATGTCGTGCGCGGAGATCAGCACCGCGATCTGCTGCTCCCGGGCCAGCCTCGCGAGCACGGCCACGATGCCCTGCGCACTGCGAATGTCGAGGTTGGCCAGCGGCTCGTCCAGCAGGAGCAGCTTCGGCTGGCTGATCAGCGCGTGCGCGATGAGGACGCGCTGCTGCTCGCCACCGGACAGCTCGCCGACGCGGGCGTCGGCGTAGCCGTCGGCCCCGACCGCGCGCAGGGTGCTGGCGACCAGTTCGCGGCGCGCGCGGGAGGGGAAGGGGATGCCCCAGCCGGTTCCCGTCGATGCCGAGCGCCACCACGTCGCGGACCCGGAGCGGCATGTCCGGCTCGATCAGCAGCTTCTGCGGGACGTAACCGACCAGCGACCCGGCCCGCGAACGCCCGGTCTTGCCGTGCGGCTGGCCGGCGAGGATCACCGTGCCCGAGGTGGGGGCCTGGAGTCCCAGGATCACCCGCAGGATCGTCGTCTTGCCCGCGCCGTTCGGCCCGATGAGGCCGGTGAACTCGCCCGGGCGGATCGCGAACCCCACGTCGCGCAGGATCTCCCGCCCGGACAGCCGGACACTTATCCCCTCCAGCCGGAGCAGCTCATCGGCCGCGGCTACCGCTGTCCCGGTGAGCGCGGTTTGCCCGGACATCACAGGTGCTCCGTCGATGTCTTGTCGGCCACGGCCTTCTGCAGGTCCTGCACCTCGGTGAGCATCCAGGACTGGTAGTCATAGCCCGGCGTCGGCATCGTCTCGTAGACGCCCGACGACGGGCACGTTGTTCTGGCGGGCCAGGCGCGATGAACGATTTCGTCAGCGACGACGTCACCTGCTGGTTGTACAGGAACGCCTTCACCTTGTGCTGGGTGAACAGGCTCTTCTCCAGCGCGACGTTCTGGGCCGACGGGTCCACGCCGTTCATGATGTTGGCCTGGAACGTGAAGGGCGTCATGTTGTCGGCGCCCACCGCCTCCAGCATGTAGTCCGCCACCGGCTCGGTCGTGGCCACCGGGGTCCCCGCGTACTTGGCCTTGAAGGCGGCGATGGCCTGGTTCCAGGGGGCCAGGGAGCTGATGAACGTCTGTGCGTTCGCCCGGAAGGTCGCGGCGTGCGCCGGGTCGATGGCGGCCAGGTCGGCCGCGATGGCGTTGGCCACCGCGGGCATGGTCGAAGGCTTGTACCACAGGTGCGGGTTAGGCGTGCTGTCCGGCAGGCCGAGCAGCTTCTGCACGTCGATCACCTTGCGCTGCGGATTGGGCGCCGCGTTCTCGATCGTGGTCATGAACGTGTCGTAGCCGACGCCGTTCTGCACGACGAGCTGGGCGGAGCTGATCTTCTGCGCGACGCTCGAGCTGGCCTCGTAGGTGTGCGGATCGGTGGCCGGGTTACTCATGATCGCGGACACCTGGACGTACTTCCCGCCGACCTGCTGCAGGACGCTGGCGTACTCGTTCTCCGCGCCGATGGCCACGATGGACGCACTCGACCCGGCGGAGGGCGCCGCGGCCGGACTTGACGCACAGGCGCTGGCAACGAGGGCCACACTGGCGAAGACGGCCACAGCGAGGGGCTTACCGGACCTGATCATGACCGTAATGATAATCATTTCTATTTGGATCGGTCAAAACGAGGCTGTAACGTGCGCTTGTGACCACCTCGCAGTCCGATCGCCCCGCAGAGCCCGCCCCCGGCGACGCTGGCCCGGGGGGACGCCCGCGGGGGACGAAGGTGCGCGGGACGCGGCAGGCGGCGGCGCTGGTCGCGGCGCTGGACAACCTCCCCGGTTTCTGCAGCGCCCAGCAGATCCACGCCGAGCTGCGGCGGCGTGGCGAGCACATCGGGCTCACCACCGTGTACCGGCACCTCCAGGTGCTCAGCGAGGAAGGCAGCGTCGACGCCATCCGCGACGACAACGGCGAGACGCTGTACCGCCAGTGCGGCACCACCGCGCACCATCATCACCTGACCTGCCGGAAATGCGGGACGAGCGTCGAGGTCGAGGGCCGGGCGGTCGAGCAGTGGGCCGAACGGGTGGCCCGTGACGCCGGTTTCACCGACGTCGGTCACACCGTAGAACTCTTCGGCCTCTGCCCGGATTGCGGGCGTTAAAAGGCCCGGCCCCCGGATCGGGTGGATCCGGGGGCCGGACCCCCAGCCTCCGGGCCGATTGGTCCGGGGGCCAGCTTGTCTGCCGGGCGGGCGCCTTAGGCGGCGATCGCCTGATCCGCCGATGCGGGCTCCAGCGCCAGCCGGAGCACGTCGCGCACATCCGTCATCGGGTGCACGGTCAGCTTCTCCAGCACCTCGGCGGGCACATCGTCGAGGTCGGGCTCGTTCCGCTTGGGGATCAGCACGGTCGTGATGCCCGCCTGGTGGGCGGCCAGCAGCTTCTGCTTGACCCCGCCGATCGGCAGGACCCGGCCGGTGAGGGAGACCTCGCCGGTCATGGCCACGTCGTCACGCACCGGCGGCCCGACAGCAGCGACGCCAGGGCGGTGGTCATCGTGACGCCGGCGCTCGGGCCGTCCTTGGGGACCGCGCCCGCGGGCACGTGGATGTGCACGCCACGGTCCTTCAGGTCGCCCACCGGGAGCTCCAGCTCCGCGCCGTGCGAGCGCAGGAACGACAGCGCGATCCGGGCCGACTCCTTCATCACGTCACCGAGCTGGCCGGTGAGGATGACGCCGGTCTCGCCCGTCTCCGGGTCGGCCAGCGACGCCTCGATGAACAGCACGTCACCGCCGGCACCGGTAACCGCCAGCCCGGTAGCCACGCCCGGCACCGAGGTCCGGCGCTCGGACTCGCGCAGGCTCGTCTCCGGCGTGAACCGCGGACGGCCCAGGTAGTCCCGCAGGCCTTCCGTGGTCACCGTCACCGGGAGGGCCGCCTGCTCCAGGGCCACCTTCGCGGCGATCTTCCGCAGCACCCGCGCGATGGCCCGCTCCAGCGAGCGGACACCGGCCTCACGGGTGTACTCCGCGGCGAGCATGTGCAGCGCATCCGCGCCGAAGCTCACCTCGTCCGGCTCGAGACCGGACTTCGACAGCTGCCGGGGCAGCAGGTGGTCGCGGGCGATGACGACCTTCTCGTTCTCGGTGTAACCGTCCAGCTGCACCAGGTCCATCCGGTCGAGCAGCGGGCCCGGCACGGTCTCCAGCACGTTCGCCGTCGCGATGAACACGACGTCGGACAGGTCCAGCTCGACCTCGAGGTAGTGGTCGCGGAAGGTGTGGTTCTGCGCGGGGTCGAGGACCTCGAGCAGCGCGGCCGCCGGGTCGCCCCGGTAGTCCGCCCCTACCTTGTCGATCTCGTCCAGCAGCACGACCGGGTTCATCGAGCCCGCCTCGCGGATGGCCCGGACGATGCGGCCCGGCAGCGCGCCGACGTAGGTACGCCGGTGACCGCGGATCTCCGCCTCGTCCCGGACGCCGCCCAGCGACACCCGGACGAACTTACGGCCCATGGCCCGCGCCACGGACTCGCCCAGCGACGTCTTGCCGACGCCGGGCGGGCCGACCAGCGCGAGGACGGCGCCGCTGCGACGGCCGCCGATCACGCCCAGGCCACGCTCGGACCGGCGCTGGCGCACGGCCAGGTATTCGACGATGCGCTCCTTGACGTCATCCAGGCCGGTGTGGTCCTCGTCGAGGATCCGCCGGGCCCCGGCGATGTCGTAGGAGTCCTCGGTCCGCTCGTTCCACGGAATGTCGAGCACGGTGTCCAGCCAGGTCCGGATCCAGCCGACCTCGGGCGACTGCTCGGCGGTGCGCTCCAGCTTGGCGACTTCCTTCATCGCCGCGTTGTGCACGTCCTCCGGCAGGTTGGCCGCCTCGACGCGGGCCCGGTAGTCGTCCTCCTCGGTGGAGGGGTCACCGGACAGGTCGGCGAGCTCCTTGCGCACCGCGGCCAGCTGCTGGCGCAGCAGGAATTCCTTCTGCTGCTTCTCCATGCCCTCCTGAACGTCCTTGCGGATCGATTCCGCGACGTTCAGCTCGGCCAGGTGCTCCTTGGTCCAGCCGATGATCAGCTCGAGCCGCTCCACCAGGTCCGCGGTCTCCAGGATCTGGAGCTTCTGCGCGGAGCTGAGGTACGCGGAGTAGCCGGACCGGTCGGCGATCACCGACGGGTCGTCCAGCTGCTGGATCGAGTCAACGACCTGCCACGCACCGCGGTTCTGGAGCATGCCGATCACCAGCGACTTGTATTCCTTCGCCAGCTCATCGGCGCGGGTCCCGCGGCCGGTCTCTTCCACGACCGTGCCCTGAACCCACAGCGCGGCACCGGAACCGGTCGTGCCGGAGCCGATCCGCACCCGGGAGATACCGCGCAGGACCGCGCCCGGCTCGCCGCCGGGAAGGCGTCCCTCCTGGTCGACCACGGCCAGCGTGCCCACGCCGGCCAGCCCGCGGTCAGCCAGCCTGGGAACCAGCAGGACCCGGGGCTTGGCCTCGGACCGGATACCCGGAACCCGGGTGGCCGCCGGCACACGCGCCGCGTCGATCGCGGCCCGCACCTCCTGCTGGGAAGTCTCAAGCGGCACTACCATCCCGGGGAGGACAACCTCGTCGTCCAGGGGCAGCACCGGCAGTGTGAGCTGTTCGCTCATCTGACCTCCAAAAGTTGAGTCACCTACACTCAATAAAGAAGAGGTCAAAATAATTTCCTGTGCATGTTCTCCCACAGCGAAGCGCCGGCTGGGTCCGGCCATACCGCCTCTGAGCTGGGAGAATGGTCACCGGGGGCGCCTGGAGGGCGCCGGTCACGCCGACCGGGTGCTGATGGCCGACGCCAACTACTCCCGCAGTACCAACGTCAACCCGCAGGCCACCCTCATCCATCTCAACCACAGACCCGGGCTCGTGACGGTGGCGCAGGTCCGGTAGCCGGTCATCGCCACCATCCCGATTGAGGCCGTGACGGTCATGCACCTGGACGACGGGAGCACACCGGAGGTCTTCGCCGGTACGAGGAAATGCTCGGCCCGGACCGGATCGCATGCGCAGATCATCACGTCCCTGGCTGACCAGCCGCGGACCACGGCCGTCTTGCCGGGGAGATCGCCGCAATTTGCAAGCTGGGCTGAATTTATACCCTAAGCTGCGCGACACACGACGGTCATCCTCGCCGCCGATTGTCAAGTTCGCGGCCACCGTGTCTCGCCATGGCATGTTCAACCAGCGTGATCAACGTGGTCTTGGTGGATTCCCTGCTCCGGGCGTCAAATTGAATGACGGGCACGTTCGGGCCGATCAGCAGTGCGTCACTGACGTCGTCGACAGTGTGCGGGAATTCAAGGTCGAAGCCGTTGATGGCCACGATGAAGGGCAGGCCAGCCGCTTCGAAGAAGTCGATCGCGGGAAAACAGTCGGCAAGACGCCTGGTGTCAACGAGCACAACGGCGCCAATCGCTCCCCGAGTCAGGTCATCCCACATAAACCAGAAACGCTGCTGGCCAGGTGTGCCGAACAGGTACATTATCAGGCCCGCATCGAGTGTCAACCGGCCGAAATCCATGGCGACAGTGGTCGTTGTCTTGTCTGGCACATGGGATAGGCGGTCGACGCCGACACTCACAGCAGTCATAACCGCTTCAGTTGTTAGCGGCATAATCTCGGACACCGATCCGACCAAGGTGGTCTTGCCGACGCCGAATCCACCCGCGACCACAATTTTCACCGACGTCATCATCGACTCGGCGGGGGAGTCGTGAGCGGCATCACCATCGGCCCACGAGGCCGGGCTGGAAGTACCGCTAGAGTTTGCGCAGTCCACTTAGCACCCTTTCGAGCAGATTGAGGTCCGGGCATCCTTCCTGTGTCAGTCTGGTGGACCCGAACCAGCCTTCCAGCCGCCATTTTGGCGGCGTACAGCTGGGCAACGCTCAGTGGCAACCGAAGGACCCGCGGAAATCCCGGCGACGCTGCGCCAGTCGCGGCAGAAGCGAAGGATGAGCCTGGTACTCGGGCTGAGCGCCAAACGTCCCCTCCATACGCGTCAGTGGGCCGGATGACCGTCGCGCACGTCAGGGGTTAGCGCGTTGCCCACTCGTTCGACGAGTAGCGTCATCTTGTAGGCGATGAGACCGAGGTCACAGTCGGCCGCAGCGAGAACGGCGAGGCTCGCCCCGCTGCTGATTGCCATCACGATGAGCAGGCCGCGCTGCATGTCGACTACCGTCTGGGTCACCGTGCCGCCATCGAAAAGCCGGGTAGCTCCCTGGACGAGGCTGGTCAGCCCCGACGTGACGGCGGCCAGCTGGTCGGCTCGATTAGCAGGAAACCCCTGCGAAAATGCCATCGGGAGCCCATCGGATGAGACAACGATTGCGTGCGCGACGGACGGTACCTCTTCAGCGAAGTTGGTGATGAGCCAGTTCAGGTCCTGTGTGGGGCGCACTAGCGGACTCACGAGCGGTCCTTCCTTTCAGGGGCCGATCGGTACTTCTGGCTGTTCACAACGCAGGAACCGGGTGGTCTGCCGACGCGATTACGTTGGCGGGCCTGAGCTTGACCGCTGGGAATCGTATGCCACCCGGCATTACGCATCACAGAGTCTTGTCGCCTCCGTCGGGGTCTGCCCCGCTGCCCGCGGCGGCACGGCCTTCCCTGGCACCTTGCTGGAGGCTGGCAAACCGCTCTCGGGCCGCAGTCGCCGACCTGTCTGGCGGCTGAGTTGGCGTGCTTTCGACCGCTCCCGGGACAAGGTTGGCGCCTGGCAATCGCCTCGGCAGCCCGCCTGGCGTCAGACCGCCCGACGACGGCATGGAGACCTTTTCCGCGGCATGCCAGCCCTTGTCCGGCTGCGAAATCCAACTCGGCGCAGAGTTGCCCGCACCGCCAGGCGCTCCGAACGTCCCTTGGTTGCGCTGGAACCAGTCTGATCCCGTCGCCTCGAATATGGGCAGCCGGTCTTCTGTACTTTGCACCGGCGGCACGGCCACTCCATCTTGGGCCCCGCCCCTATCCCAGCTATTAGCCGCCGGGCCAGCGCTAGCAGCGGTCTCGTTGTGGTTCTCGGCTGACCACGCGCCGGGGACGTATGGCTCCCGCGCCCCGGCCGGCGGCACCATACCCGGCCGCGGCACTGCAGTCCCGCTCATGGCTCCCTGCGCCGCTCCAGGCCATCCGCCCGGTCCGGCGGGTGCGTGCCACGGGCCGGGTGGGGGGATATCGGGGTCCCTCATCGCCGGGGCGATCTCTCCGGGCCCGGCCGTGCTCACTTCGTGCTGCATGATGGCCCGGCCAGGATCTAGCCAGCCGGCACGATAGGCCGGCCCTGTCCGAGGGAGCACTCCCGGGTCCGGCTCGGACATTGCCGCCCGGGGCACGGCGGTGCCGGAGCCGTACGGTCGTCGTCCAGGCGGCCGGGTTCTGGTAGGCGATCACTTCGTTAGGCAGCAAGACCATGGCGGTGAGGCCGCCGCCGGACGTAGCGGGGCGCAGCTGCGACCCTGATGCCATGCCGCGCGGCGAGCCTGCCAACTACGAAAAGGCCCATACGGCGGGAGGCGACAACATCCACCACGGGCGTGTTCTCCAACTGCTGGTTCGCCCGAGCCATCTCTATGTCGCTCATACCAACGCCTCGGTCAGAGACGCTGATCAGGACTTGGCCACTGGCCACCATTTGCCGAGCGGCGATGGTCACGGGCGTACCCGGGGGAGACAGGGACGTCGCGTTTTCGGCGAGCTCAGCGAGCAAATGAACCACGTCATTGACGGCTGCGCCCCGCACTGCGACGGTTGGGTCCGCCATCAGCGAGACGCGCTCGTATTCCTCGATCTCGGACACCGCCGCCCGGAGCACATCTACGAGCGTCACCGGCTCATTCGTGTGCCTGGACAGGTCGTGGCCGGCGAGAACGAGAAGGTTCTCCGAGTTGCGGTGCATTCGGGTGGCCAGGTGGTCCATGTGGAACAGGTTTCCCAGCCTTTCCGGATCCTGCTCGCCCTGCTCAAGGTCATCAATGTGTTTGATAAGCCGTTCGACAAGGGCCTGACTGCGGCGGGATAGGTTCACGAACATCGCATTGATGTTCCCGCGGACCCTGGCCTCGTCGGCAGCCAGCCGCAGTGCCTCCCCGTGCACCCGGTCAAAGGCACGCGCGACGTCGCCAATCTCGTCCGGGGAAGCCACATCGAGGGGTTCCACGTCCAGCGATACGTCCTCGCCACCGGTCTCGCTGATGCGGCGCACTGCCTCTGGAAGCCGCACGTCGGCAACCTGGAGCGCTCCGGCCCGGAGATTGCGCAGCCGCTGTAGCAGTGAACTGCCGATGATCACCGTAGCGACCAGCGTCAGAACAAGAACGACAAGCACCACAGCGCCATCGACGATCCCCGCGGAAGCGATGCGGAGGCCGCCGAGCGCGACGGCGACGACGGTCGGTATGCCAACAAGCAGAAAGAGGCTGGGCGCACGCCCAAGTTCTCTGGACCAAGGCGGAAGAACTTGCGCAGCAGGGCCGCGGTGGCGTTTGCACCCGTTCGCTCGTCGACCGTGCGGCCGCCGCCGGCGGCGGTCTCCGTCAGTTTGTTCGTGCAGCTGTGTTGCTCTGCCGTCTTAGTGACATCAGCCACTACCAGGCAGGGGACGAGCAGGACGATGATCGCCAGGAGGACTTCGGCTAGCATGGCACTCACATCCGGTCGATGGCCGGGGCGACGGGCAAGACGTGATTCGGGGCCAGATACAGATGTTGCTCGTTCACGTCCGCATCGGGCCGCTCATTCTGGCAGGCCATATCGAGTCGGCCCAGCAGCGGAACCGGCATGACACCCCCTCTTCCCTGGCCTCTTCTGCAGGCTTGTCTGCCCTAGCTTGAAGACAGGAGACCTCACTCAAGGCGTAACCGGCCCTGCGCATGCTAGGCCCCACTCGGCGACATAGCCGGCAGAGCGTGACGATGGCCGTTTGGCGACACCAAGGTAGCGTGCCACGCTAGGGTCGTGTTCCGAAACGTCCGAAAAGCTATGATTCGAAGTCAGGCGCCGTCGGAGCCGCCTTCGGTTTGTCTGGCCCAGCACCGGGCCCGGCGGCCCGCCTACTACATTGACCGCGCGGATACGGCTGAAAGGTGCCAACGGGAAGGCGCTGACGTGACCGTCGGCGTAGTGCCGGGAGCGAGCCACCGGGACAGGTGATCCGAGGGTCTATCAACCGGCGCGTCCGCGCCTCCAGCAGCGTGGCTGTAAGGACGGATGACGGCCACAGCTAGCACGCCGTGGAGAGAGTGCCCGGCGAAGGAGGGGCGGACAGGCAGATGAGCTGGCCGGTCCGGCTGGGTGCGATGCCCGCGCTTGCCGATGGTCTTGTTGCCAGGCCGACGACAGCGCCTGACCTTAGGGCGGCGCTGAGCCCGGGCGGCATCGTGACGCTGAAGTCTTCGCTGGGGAAGCGCCGACGATGCAGAGGATTGGCTGGGTTCGTGCGGCAAGACTCAGCTCGCGGTGGGTTGCGCAGAGTCGTTGTGGCGGACCGGGGAGATACACCTGCTGATCTGGGTCGTTGCCACGAACCGAGCGTCGGTGCTCTCGGCCTATGTGGAAGTGGCTGTCACCGTCATGGATGCCGACCCTGCGGCTGATGCCGAGTTGGTCGCTGCACGTTTCCTCAGCTGGCTTGGCGAGACCAGCCGGCCGTGGCTCGTGGTGCTCGATGATCTCTCCAACGCCACTGAGCTCGACGGGCTCTGGCCACAGGGACCGGCAGGAAGGGTCCTGATTACGACCGCGGATTCCGCGAACCTTCCCAGCGAGCGGCTAGCGCCGGCCCACCCGGTTGGTGTTTTCAGTACTCGCGAATCCCTCAGTTATTTGAGGGGCCGCCTCACCGCGGACCCTGACCAGCGCCTGGGGGCGATAGATCTCGTGGAGGAGCTCGGCTGCCATCCACTGGCACTCTCTCAGGCCAGCCTGGTGATCGCGGGTTCAGGCATCTCATGCCAGGATTACCGGGACTATTTTGTGCATAGGCGGAAGCAGATGACGGCGACGGGCGGCGAACCGCCTCACGCCACAGCGGTCACGTGGGTGATTTCTCTCGAACAGGCCGACCAGCTGATGCCCAGCGGAGACGCCCGCTCCGTGCTGGCACTTGCGGCGTTTCTTGACGGCCATGGGACTCCCGGGACGGTCTTCACCACATCGGCCGCCAGTAAGTACCTGGCAGCCGGCGGTGCATACGACCGGGCGAATCCGGAGCGTCTGCAGGGCGCCTTGCTCGTTTTGGAGCAGGTAGGTTTGCTGACGATCGATCGGGGGCCCACGCCGCCGATGGTTCGCATGCAGCCAGCCATTCAGGCGGCGATCCGGACCGCGATGCCGGCCGAGGTGTTCAACCGGGCGGCGAGAGCAGCCGCCGACGCGCTGCTGGAAGTCTGGCCCGAGGACGACCTGGAGGCCTGGCGCGACGGGGACCTGCGCAGGTCGGAGAGCACCCTTTAGGAGGCCGCTGGAGACCAGCTCTATGCAGATGGCAATCATCCGCTTCTGTCCCGTGCTGGGCAGAGCCTGGAGAGCGCACGTCTCAGTGGCCCGGCCGTGGCGTACTGGAATGAGCTGGCGGAGATCAGCCACCGGGTCCTTGGGCCCGGCCACCCGGACACTCTCCTGGCCAGCCAGCGCCTGGCCGGCGCGTGCCTGGCGGCCGGCCAGGCGGCGGCGGCCTGTCCGTGGTTTTGGTGGATCGCGAACCGCCAGGCGCGCGTTCTCGGGCCAGATCATCCCAGTACAGTCGCAGCCCGGCGGAATCTTGGCCATGCCCTGGTGGCAGCGAGCCAGATCAGTGAGGCGCTTCCTGTCCTTGAGGCGGCGGCCGGCGATTACGAGCGCATTCGGGGGGCTGATCACCCCGAAACGCTGGATGGGCGGGATGAGCTCGCCGCCGCCTACCATGCTGCGGGGCGGTTCACTGACGCGATCCGCCTGTACCGGCGCACGCTAGCTGACCGCGAGCGTACTCAGGGACGCCAGCATCCCGATATCATGACCACCCGCCAGAAGCTGGCCGCCGCCTACTTGGCTGATGGTCAGCTGAAGGATGCGATTTCCCACTACAAGCGGGTTCTCGCCGACCGGGAACGTACCTTCGGGCCCGACAATATGGACACAATCGCTGCCCGTGGTAACCTCGCCGACGCCTACCACTCGAAGGGCCGGATGGCGTCCGCGCTGCAGCTATACGAGCAGACCTGTGCGGGTTACGAGCGGATTCTTGGTGCCGATCACCCGGATACCCTGGCGCGCTGTGCCGATTTGGCAAACGTCTACTCCCAAGTGGGCCGGCTGAGCGACGCGATGACCTTGCTGGAACATACCGTCGCACTCTGTGAGCGGGTTCTGCCGCCGGGGGATCCGCTGACGCGGGCGGCGCGAGAGAGCCTGACGAACATGGCACGAGGATGACACTGCTGCCGCACGCGGCGCCCGACCCGGAAATAGCCAAATGGCTCGCGGTGGCACGGGAACAAGCAGGCGCCGCATGGGCGGCGCTCAAAGAGGCGAAGGCTGCCGTCCGCGCCGGGGATGATCCAGCCGCGATTGTCCGGCAGCTTCTTGCGGCGGTGCCGTCCGGCAGCTGGCTGGCCATCGTCCAGGCCACGAAAGATGTCCTCACCGCGCAAATGACCAAGGTGATCGACCGCCTCAACCCGCGCACCACCACACCAGCCACGCTGCGCACCCATGACGACACCCATGCGCTTTTTCGGCGGCACAAACCTGGTGGCTCCTGGGCTTGTGCAGCTGCATCGCTGGCGCCCGGAACCCGGCGCGACCGGCTTGGAAGGGGACATACCCGCCTATGGCGGGTTCGGGGCCAAAGCGCCGACGTGAAGGTTTCCGGCCCGGCACCCGGCCGCCCGGCAGTCCTCGAGCGCAGGATCGCAGGCACCACGCTGCGAGCCTGTACGCCCGCTGCTACCGGCTGTCCCGGACTCACCTGGTGCACTCCACGATGCCGCGGTGCGCTGCGACCGGGTTCTGCCGTACGGGAACCCGGTCACCCAGGCCGTCCACCAGAGTCTGGCGAACATCGGCGGGGACTTGACGCGTCAACGCCCTCGATGCCCGCCGGGCCTGGTTAAGCCCTGCCTACCCGAACCGCCCAGCTTGTCAGCTTGCGGCTGGCCTTGACCAGAATGGTGCTATCAAGCTGCGGGCCTGTTTGCAGGTTCACTGTCCCTTCTGGGCGCTCTCCCGCGTGATCTGGAAGAAAGACGACCGCAGGACGAACCGCGCGACGAACATCAGGGCCACACCGGCACCGAGGACGCCGACCAGCGTCCAGATCTGCGACGCGGGCGCGGCTAGCAGCGACTTGACCACGATCCAGACCAGGAACCCGGCGGCGGCGAGGGGAAGTATGCCAACGAGGACCGCATCCCAGGCGTGGCTGAAGATGCGGCGCCGGTAATACACGATGGCGGAGAGCGCGGTAAGGATGTAAAAACCGGCGTACAGCAAGCCTGTCAGGTCAATCAACTGGGTAAAGACGTTCGCGACCGAGCTGGACAGCAGGTACACCCAGACGACCGCGACGAAGATCACGCCGACGACGATGCTGGCCACCGCGGGGGTGGCAAAGCGGCGGTTCACGTTGGCCAGGACTGGCGGCAGCACCTGGCGACTCGCCATCCCGTAGATGATCCGGGCGAGGATCACGATGCCAGTGAGGGTGGTGGCGATCACACCCAGCGCCAGGGCGAGCGCCATCACTTTGGCCCACCCGCTGCCGCCCAGCGCCTGGGCGACGTAGACGAGCGCCGAGGCTGAGTTGGCCTGGAGTCTGGCCGGTGACACCACTCCTTGCAGGCCCATCTCAGACACAGTGAAGATGATGGCGAGGAGGGCGACCGCTAGGACGGCGGCCTTGCCCGGGTTGACGCGCGGGCGCTTGACTTCCTCGTTGACGTAGACGGTCGCGTCCCAGCCGGTGTACATAAAGACCGCGATCAGGAGCCCCGCGGCGAGGTCGCCCTTTCCGCCGATTCCGGTGAGGCTGAACCAGCCTTTGGTGATCGGGAAGGTGCCGGGATGGTGCCCGAGCACCACCACAAAGCCCGCGATCGCGAAGCCGATAAGGATCACGTACTCGATCGCGGCGATGCCGACCTGGGTGCGTGCGGTCAGCCGGATGCCAACGACCGCGATCACGAGCATGACCAGGATGACAGCGGTGGCGATGAGGATATTCGGCCACGTGCTCACGGAGCTGGACCCGAAGACAGCCAGGACCGAAGGGGCGAGTACCACGATGCCGGCGGTGGTCCCGGCGAGGTTTCCCACAATCATCAGCCACCCGGTGATGAACCCGAGGTACGGGTTGATGGCGCGGCCCACCCACTCGAAGGAGGCGCCGACGCTGGCGTTCCACAGGTTCAGCCGTCGATAGGCGTTGGCGATGATCAGCATCGGGATCGCGCACAAGATTATGACCGGCCCGCTAGCGTAGGCCGCCGCGGCGGCGAGCGCGGCCAGCGTCAGTCCGACCGATACCGCCGGTGCGGCGTTGGCCATGCCGATGATTGTGTCCTGGGCGCCGCCGATCGCGTCGGGCTCTAGCTGGGTAGGAGGGAGCTGGGTTGTTTCCGGGACAGCAGATGCGGGTCGATGCGTCATCTATTCTCCTGTCGTGTCGGCCCGCCTGTGCTAGATATTCGCGGGCAGCGAAACGGTAGCGCTTCCTATGGCCCGAAGTCCATTCCCCTGAGTGGTAGCAGGCGATGGGCGCCTGCTCCATGCGGTCTCCGACAAATGCGAACGCTTCTAGGCTCACGCCAGTAACCGGCCCAACAGCCTCACCTATGATCTCGCTCGCATTTTGGGCACAACAGTCCGGAGCTTAGCGCAAAATAGCAACGTCGGCGGATCAGTACTACAGTCGCGGTTTTCCGGCCCGTGGCCGCGCTACCGCTCGGCGTGATGCTTTGTGCGCTGGAGGTTGTTACATTGCGTTACTGCCTTCCCGGCCGCGGCTTGTTACCCGGTTCCGGTTATGGCGAGGAGCCGGGCGCTGTAGTGGTGCCAGCGGGCGATGGCCTGGTGCCGCCGTCGCTGGACGGACCATTGCAGCGCGAAGGCGAGGCGGGCGCGCGAGATCAGCCCGGCGGCGTACTGCCTGGCGAGACCGGCGAGCCGGGCGGTCTCGGCGATCGACAGCCTGATGGGGGCGATGCCGGGCGGGCAGGGCTGGCCGCCGCGGACCGGGACGGGCGCATCACTTAGGGAATCAGCAGGTCAGCGTCGCTGATATCGCTGTCGTCCACGGTGTCGCTGGTGTCATGCCGGTGCCGGGGAGCTGGATGTGGCCGGTGAGCGCATTGCGGATGGCGGCGGCCCGGAGCTGGGCGAGGGCGGTGTGGTGGCAGATGCCGTTCCAGCTCCGGGCCTGGGTCTGGTCCCAGCCGAGCACGTCCTTGCCCGTTTTGAACGTTTCCTCTACCGGCCAGCGGCGCCCGGCGATAGTGATGAAATACGTCATGGTGGCAGGCCGCCGGCGGCGCCCAGCACAGGCAGAACGTCAGCGGATCCGGGCGGGGATCAGCAGGCGGATCAGCAGGTACTGGCCCTTGATCCCGGTCGCGGTCGTCGCCCAGTCGCTGTAGTGCGGGCCTTGGACCCGTTCCCGCACGAGCGCAGCTCGAACACGGCGTCCGCCACGGCCTTATCAGCCCGGATCACCGCGCCGGACGGCAGGGGAACCCGGTCGTCACACGGGATGATCGCACATCGGAAAGCCCGGCCTTCGCGGCCTTCTTGCGGAGCTCCTCGCTGCGGCCGTACACCTCGTCGAACGCCACCCACTTCACGGGCAGCCCGGCCGCGGTCAGCCGGCCCAGCTGCCTCATCGCGAGCTGCGGCTTGGTGGCGAAATCCAGGTCACCGGGGATCCCGGCGGCCCGCCGCCGCGGCATGTCCCGCGCCCAGCGGTCCGGCATATACACATCGAAGTCCGCCCATGCCTGCCCGCGCGCGGTGACGTAGGCGGAGAACACGGTGGTCACGCAGTTCTCCACCTGCCCGGTGCACTCGGCGTGCTGCGGCGCCACGCACGCGGTGGCGTCCCCGTGCTTGAGCTGAGCGGTCTCGTCGATCGCGATGCCCGGGCCGATCAGGTCATCCTCGGCGTCCGGGATCCACGCCGCCGCCAGCGCGGGCAGCTTCGACCGCAGCTCCGCCCAGTCCCACCGGTACGAACCGAGCAGCGCCTGCATCCGGCCCCACCCCTCATGACCAGCGGATTCCGCTAGAGCGCCGGTCAAGTAGCGGAGTTGGGCTTCGGCGTGCTGCCGGTTGAGGGTCGCCGGGTGTGCTATTCCCTGTTCGTAGCGGGTGGTGAAGGATCGGCTGCGAGCAGGGAGGAAACGTGGTGCGTCCTGTGGTGTGGCGGCCGCCGGTGGAGCCCTCGCCGGCGGAGCGGGCGGTGATCAAGGCGGTGCGGCGGGCGAAGTTGTTTGTGTTCTTGCGGCTGCACCGGCATGAGCTGTTTGACGGGCAGTTCCAGGCCGAGCTGGCCCAGGCGTATGCGGACCGGCCGAAGGGCCAGCCGCCGGTGCCGCCGGCCCAGCTGGCGCTGGCGACGATCTTGCAGGCCTATACCGGGGCCTCCGACGGTGAGGTGATCGAGGCGACGGTGATGGACCGGCGCTGGCAGCTGGTGCTGGACTGCATGGGTGCGGAGGAGCCGCCGTTTTCCAAGGGAACCCTGGTCGGGTTCCGTAAGCGGCTGATCGAGCGTGACCTGGACCGGCGGCTGGCCGGGCGGACGGTGGCGCTGGCCGCGCGGACGGGCGGGTTCGGGGCGCGGGCGCTGCGGGCGGCGCTGGACTCGTCCCCGCTGTGGGGGGCGGGCCGGGTGGAGGACACGTTTAACTTGATGGGACACGCCCTGCGCAAGGCCCTGGGCGTGATCGCGGCCGTGCAGGGGCGGGGGCAGGCCGCAGGAACCGGCATCGTGGCGGCGCAGGCGGGGGTGCCGGCGCTGGCCGCTTCCAGCCTGAAAGCCGCGCTCGACCTGGACTGGGACGATCCCGCGACCGCGGATCGGGCCCTGGCCCAGGTGCTGGGCTTGCTGGATCGGGTGGAAGCCTTCGTGGCCGGCCAGTTCGGTGACCAGGCTGCGGCCGCAGCGGTGGCGGCCGCCCGCCAGGTCCGTGACCAGGACGTGGACCTGACCGGGGCGGCACCGTCGCTGCGCCGCGGGGTGGCCAAAGACCGGCGGATCAGTGTCGAAGACGCCCAGATGCGCCACGGGCGCAAGTCCCGCTCGGTCCTGTTCGACGGCTATAAGCGGCATGTGCTGACCGACCTGGATACCGGCCTGGTGACCGCCGTCGGCGTTACCCCGGCCAACGCGCCGGAGGCCAGCGTCACCGGCGATATCACCACCGACCTGGACGCCGCCGGGCTGACCCTGGCCGAGCTGCACATCGACCGGGCCTATCTATCCTCTGCCCTGGTCCGCGACCGCGGCCCGGACCTGGCGATCTTCTGCAAGGCCTGGCGGGTCCGCAACACCGGCGGCCGGTTCCCCAAGGACCAGTTCAGCCTCGACTTCACCGCCGGGCAGCTGACCTGCCCCGCCGGGGTGGCCATGCCGTTCCAGCCCGGCAAGACCGTGCACTTCCCGAAAGCCACCTGCGCCGCCTGCCCGCTCCGGCAGCGCTGCACCACCAGCAGCCACGGGCGCAGCGTGGCCATTCACCCCGACGAAGCGCTGCTCGCCGAGCTGCGTCAGCGCCAGCAAACCCCGGCCGGGCGCGCGGCGCTCCGCGAGCGCGTCCACGTCGAGCACGCCCTCGCCCACGTCGGCCGCTGGCAAGGGCGCCGCGCCCGCTACCGCGGCACACGCAAGAACCTGTTCGATCTCCGGCGCGTCGCTGTGGTCCACAACCTCCACGTCATCGCCCGCCAGCCCACCACCGACAGTTACCAGGTAGCCGCCTGACGGCTACCTGACCGACGCTCTAGGGCGTGTCCCGTAGATCTTGGACTCTGGTTCCTGTAAATCAAGGTGGATGAGTGATCGCCTGGATCGGCACGATCTCAGTGATGAGGACTGGCAGCGGCTGGCGCCGATGATGCCCGCTGATGCCCGGCAGGGACACCGGTGGAATGATCACCGGATGGTGGTCAACGGGATCTTGTTCCGGACCCGGGCCGGCTGCCCGTGGCGGGACCTGCCCGGTGAGTACGGGAACTGGAAGACTGTCTACAACCGGCATCGCCGCTGGTCGCTGGATGGGACCTGGGACGAAGATCCTGGGCAGGCTGCGGGCCGGGTGCGATGAGGCCGAGGGGAAGGACTGGACCGTCAGCGCGGACTCCACCGTGGTCCGCGCACACCAGCACGCCGTCGGGGCCCGGCACGCGCTGCCCGCCGAGCTGGTCCCCGGGGGCGACGCCGAATGACAAGAATCCGGCGCCCCGGCCGGGCCGGGAGGCCCTGGGCCGCTCCCGCGGCGGGCTGAGTACCAAGATTCACCTGGCTGCCGACCGCCGGTGCCGTCCGGTGACCCGGATCCTGACGCCCGGCCAGCACGGCGACTGCCCGCAGTTCATCCCGCTACTGGAGCAGGTCCGCATCGCCCGGCGCGGCAAGGGCCGGCCCCGCACCCGGCCCGGCCGGGCGATGGCCGACAAGGCGTACTCATCGGTGGCCAACCGCGCCTGGCTGCGCCGCCGGGGCATCCGGGCCGTCATCCCGGTCAAACAGGACCAGAAGAAGAACCGCCGCGCCTGGGGACGCTCCGGCGGGCGACCGCCCGCCTTCGACCCCGGGCATTACAAGGAGCGCAACACCGTCGAGACGAGCAAGCCACAGTGCTGTCATAGCCGCGGCTCGTCGGCATTGTCGTCGGTTCCTTCCCGTTCGGTGTTTATGCTGGCTGCCCGATTACTCAGCCAGGGGCGACGGTTATGCTGCCCGCGCGGCACTTGATGCAGGGCGCGCAGCCGCTTGACCTCGGCAGGATCAGCGTGGACCACGCGCAGCCGTGCCTGGGGGTGCAGGTAGTCGGCGGCCCAGCCGCGCCGGACCCAGGAGTCCAGGGTGACCTCGGACATGCCCAGGTGTCCGGCCAGGTCGCGTAGCCAGCACCGTGGCGACGATGTCGACCCGGGCCACGACGGCATGACCGCCGTGCCCCGGCCAGGCGCTCCAGGCGGCCGCCCCGGCCGCCGCCGCGAACAGCAGCAAGGTGCCGATCCCGCGCATGATCTGCGCCTCCCTCACTATCAGCCATACACCGCCCGCCCGCCAGGCCAGCCGCGGCCAGCCTGCCGGCACCTCACGCGCCTCGGCCCAGACCGCCTCGGCCCAGTCCCGGCGCCGGGCCGGCAGCAGCCGCGCCCCCGCGCGGCCCAGCCAGCTCATCGCACCGCGGGCGCCGCTATGCCCCGCCTGATCGGCTGCCTCGCGGCCGCCGCCGCGCCGTCCGGCCGGCTGCTGCGCCGAGGCGGCCAGCGCCCCCGTCGCGCTGGCCAGCCCGCCGGCCGTCAGCCGGTACAGGTGCCGGCGCGGACGGCCCGGCCGTGCCTCCTCCTGCCAGCACGCCTCGACCAGCCCCCGGTCGGCCAGCCGGATCAAGATCGGGTACAGCGTCCCGGACTTCAGTCCCGTCTTGGTGGCCAGCGCGTACCCGTGCTGCCACTGCGATGGCTGCTCGGACAGCGCGGCCAGGACCGACAGCGTCTGCGGCGAGAACTCACGACGTGGCGTCACGCCACAGACCCTACATAAGTAGATGCAAGAGTGTCTACATAGGTAGGAGAACAGGGCCGGCTCAATCCCCAGGCAGGTTGGGCCGCCACCCGTACGGTGCCGTCCGTGTTGAAGACGAGAACGGCTCCAGCCGCAGCCACTCCGCATCACCGAGGTCATGCCGTTTCAGCCTGTTCTCATCCACGGCGCAATCCAACAGGAAACGACACGCCAAGATCTACGGGACACGACCTAGCGGAGCGTCGGCCAGGACCAAGAGCTCCCGCCGGGACGTCAGGGACCAGTTGACGATCAGCTCGACCAGCGTCGCGGGCGGCATCATGGACAGGAATTCGCCGTCGAAATGCGCCCGCAGCTCGTCTTCGCCGGGCGCCGTCCACGCCGGGTTGCCGGGACGGGTGGGTTCGCCGGGCCGCCACATCAGGTCGCCGGCCTGGCCGCCATCTCCGGGCACGGCCCGGAGAGTGCGGCCGGCGTCCCTGGACCGGGAGATCACCCAGCGCAGCCGGGTGAGAGCGTGGCCTTCCGGGCTCTGCGCGCCGTCCGCACTGGCTGAGCCGACTGACCTGGCCTGCTGGGCGATGTGCTCCTTGAGCGCGGTCCAGCTCGTCAGGCCGTGCTCGCGGGCGATGGCCAGCTGGGCGTCGTGCAGGGTTGGCGAACTCACCGCTGGACAGGCGGCGCTTCGCCTCGAGCTTCAGGTAGCGGAGGCTCGGGTGGTCGGGAAACGAACGTGGCTGACCGGGCACGGCAGTCCTTCCCTCAATGCCCGCGGGTCCGCGACATCGGTCCGGAAAGACCAACCACCGATCATGTGACGTGCCACCGGTGAGCTTGCAGCCCTGCCGCGAATCCGGGGGCGGCCGGAACTGCCACCTTCACTCTAAATCACGCCGACCGCTCCGCGCAGCGGAGTATGCTACGAACCGTGGGCCGCACGATCCGGCGGGCCGCTGGGCCCAGCGCGGTCACCCGGCGAGCAGGACGTGCAGGGTGCGCGGGCCGTGCACGCCTTCGACGCGGGTCAGCTCGATGTCGCTGGTGGCCGAGGGACCCGAGATCAGCGTCTGCGGGCGCCCCGGGTCCAGCCGGGCGAAGGCCGCGGGCAGATCGGCCGCCACCTGATCCGCGCGCACGATCACCAGGTGGAAGTCCGGCACCAGGGTGAGCGCGCGGCGGCCCTGCCCGGGCCCGTGGTCCAGCACGATCGTGCCCGTCTCGGCGATGGCCACCGCGCACCCGGTGACCACGCCCGCCAGCCGGTCGAGCTCGGCCGCCGGCAATTCCGGTTCGTCCCGGACCAGTGGCACGCCCTCCGGCCAGGCGCCGAGCCACTCCCCCGCAAACCCCTCCGGTACCACGAACCCCGCGGCTCCCGCCAGCACCGGGGCCGGGGGGATATGCGCAGAGTCTTCCCCGGTCGGGCGTCGGTTTTCCGCAGCATCTGCGGAAAACCGACGCTGATCAAGGGAATCAGCGGCCCGCTGAGCGAGCACCCGGGCGACCGTCGCGGGGACGTCCGCCGCGGCGACGCGCTCCACGACGGCGCGGTAGTCGGCGGCGCGTTCGGCGAAGAGGGCCACGATGTCGTGGCTGGCCGGGTCATGGTGCGCGCTCAGGTACGGCCGGGGCAGCGCCGCGTAGGCGGAAGCGACGTCAGGCCCTCCGTCCGCGGTCGCCTCGGTAGCGGCACGGATCCGGGCCAGGATGCGGTCGCGGCTCGTCATGGGCGGCGCTCCGGCCCGGGCCCGGAACCGTTCCCGTCATCGGGCCTGGTTCGCCGGAGGTGCCGTCGGCCGGGGAAGCGGGACGGGTCGCGGCGCCGCCAGCCCAGGAGCCGACCGCGGGCAGCCGGGAACCCGCGGCGGGCATCGCCGGCCCTCCCGGGGCCGCGGGTCCGGGCCCACCAGGCGCGGAACGACTCCGGCGGGGGCGCAGGCGCGTCGCGGGTGTCGGTCCACGCGCTGAGCGGCGGCGGCAGCCGCCGGATGGCGCCCGAGCGGCCGACCAGCTTCCGGCTCGCGGACGCGGCGCGCTGGGCGGCCTTGAGCCTCCGGGGGGAGCGCAGTCCCCACGCGGTGAGCCCGAACAACGTCCGTTCAGGATTGAATTTCTTGTCCCGTTTGGCGTCCACGGCCTTGGAGCGCAGGTAGACCAGCGCTTCGGGAATGTTGATCGCGACCGGGCAGACGTCGTAGCAGGCGCCGCACAGGCTGGACGCATACGGCAGGGACCGGTCCACCGGTGAGGACATGCCGCGCAGCTGCGGGGACAGGATGGCGCCGATCGGGCCCGGATAGGGCGACCCGTAGGCATGGCCGCCGACCCGCTCGTAGACGGGGCACACGTTCAGGCACGCCGAGCAGCGGATGCAGCGCAGCGCCTGGCGGCCGATGCGGTCGGCGAGCGTGGCCGTCCGGCCGTTGTCCAGCAGCACCAGGTGGAACTCGCGCGGCCCGTCACCGGGTCTCACCCCGGACCAGATCGAGGTGTACGGGTTCATCCGCTCGGCCGTCGACGAGCGCGGCAGCAGCGCGAGGAACACCTCCAGGTCGCGCCAGGAGGGCAGGATCTTCTCCACCCCGACGACCGAGATCAGCGTCTCGGGCATCGTCAGGCACATCCGGCCGTTGCCCTCGGACTCGACCACCACCAGCGACCCGGTGTCCGCGATGGCAAAGTTTGCGCCGGAGACCCCGACCTTCGCCGAGAGGAACGCGCGCCGCAGGTGCTCCCGGGCCGCGGCGGCGAGCTCCGTCGGGTTGTCGGTCAGGTCGCGGGGGGCATCGGGCATCTCGCGGAGAAAGATCTCCCGGATCTCGCTGCGATTGCGGTGGATGGCCGGCACCAGGATGTGGCTGGACCGGTCGTGGCCGAGCTGGATGATCAGCTCGGCCAGGTCGGTCTCCAGGGCGGTGATGCCGTCGGCGGCCAGCGCCTCGTTCAGGCCGGTCTCGTCGGTGGCGATCGACTTGACCTTGACCACCTGATCGGTACCGGCCGCGTGGACCAGCGAGGCGACGATGGCGTTGGCCTCGGCCGCGTCCTCGGCCCAGTGCACGTGGCCGCCGGCCCGGGTGACGGTTTCCTCCAGCCGCAGCAGGTAGTGGTCCAGGTGGGCGAGCGTATGGTCCTTGATCGCCTTGGCCGCGGACCGGAGCTCTTCCCAGTCGCTGAGCTCGGCGACCACCCCGGCCCGCTTGGCCCGGATCACGCCGGTCGCGTGGGCGAGGTTGTGGCGGAGCTGGGAGTCGGCGAGCGCGGCCGCCGCGGCCTCCGGAAAGGGCGGCATGCCGAGGTAGGTGGGCATGCTCATGAGGTGATCGCCGTTTCGTGCCCGCGGGGCACCGCGGGCTGATCTTCGGTGCTGGCCAGGATCTCGGCCAGGTGCATGACCGACACCCCGGCCCGCTGCCGGGTCAGCGCGCCGCCGATGTGCATGAGGCACGAGTTGTCCGCGGCGCACAGCACCTCGGCCCGGGACTGGTGGACCGCCGCGACCTTATCCGCGCACATGGCCGCGGAGACGTCGGGGTTCTTGAGCGAGAACGTGCCGCCGAAGCCGCAGCACGACTCGGCGTCGGGCAGCTCGGCCAGCTCCAGCCCGCGGACCTCACGCAGCAGCCGCAGCGGCGCGTCGCCGACCCGGAGCATCCGCAGCGAGTGGCAGGTCGGATGGTAGGTCACCCGGTGCGGGAAGTACGCGCCCACGTCGGTCACGCCGAGCACCTCGGTGAGCAGCGTGGACAGGTCGTGCACGCGCGGCGCGATCTCGGCGACCGTGCGGGCCAGGCGGGCGTCGCCCGCCTCGGCCGCGAGCTGAGCGTGGTACTCGCGGACCATCGCCGTGCAGGAGGCCGACGGGCTGACGATGGCGTCGAACCCGGCGAACGCCCCGGCGAACCCGCGGGCCATCGGCAGGCTTTCCCGCCGGTAGCCGGTGTTGAAGTGCATCTGGCCGCAGCAGGTCTGGGCCTCCGGGAAATCCACCTGATGCCCGAGGCGCTCCAGCAGCCGCACCACGGCCTGGCCCGTGCCCGGGAAGAGGGTGTCGGTGAGGCACGTGACGAACAGGGCTATCCGCAATCGGCACCATCCCTCGCACATCGTCGCCGTAATCGATGAGCATCCCGGTCTCGGTCAGCACGTTACCGGACGAGCCGGGCACCGTCCCGGCCTGGACGCGCCCGCCGCCGCTGCGCTATACATCGGATGCATTTCGACAGGTGCGCTGGGCAACGAGCGGGAGGACGCGCATGAGCGAGCCGGGCACCGGGCCGGGCACGGAAACAGGCCGCGAAACCGGCGCCGCGGGGCCGGATAGCGAGTTCGCCGGGCTGTCCGCGCTGGTGACCGGGGGGGCGTCCGGTATCGGGCTGGCCACCGCGCTGCTGCTCGCCAGGCGGGGCGCCCGGGTCGCGGTTCTGGACCGGGAGATGGCCGATTCCGGCCACGGACTGGTCAGCGTGGTCGCGGATGTCACCGACGACGACGCGGTGCGCCGTGCGGTCGGCGAGGCGGTCGCCGCGCACGGCGACCGGCTCGACATCCTGGTGAACAACGCCGGGATCGGTGCCGCGGGCACGGTGGCGGACAACTCCGACGACGAGTGGCACCACGTCCTGGACGTCAACGTGCTCGGCATGGTGCGCACCAGCCGGGCCGCACTGTGGCACCTGCGCCGGGCCGCGGCCGACAGGGGCCAGGCGGCGATCGTGAACACCTGCTCGGTGGCGGGCCTGGCTGGGCTGCCGCAGCGGGCGCTGTACTCGGCCAGCAAGGGCGCGGTCTACGCGCTGACGCTCGCGATGGCCGCCGACCATGTGCGCGAGGGCATCCGGGTGAACTGCGTGACACCCGGGACCGCTGACACCCCGTGGGTCGGCCGCCTGCTCGACGCCGCCCCTGACCCCGCCGCCGAACGGATCGCGCTGAACGCCCGCCAGCCGATGGGGCGCCTGGTCTCCGCGGATGAGGTCGCCGCCGCGATCGCCTACCTGGCCAGCCCGCTGGCCGGGGCCACGACGGGCACCGCGCTGGCCGTGGACGGCGGCATGGCCGGACTGCGGCTCCGCCCGCCGTCCAGCTCCTGACCGGCTTTCCCCGAATGCAGACGGGCGCCCGCCGGCTGAACCGCTGGGCCGGTGTCCCCGGCCGGTAACGGGGCAGGTAAAACGGGTAAGTGCCAGAGCTCCCGGAGGTCGAGACCGCCCGCAGCCTGATCGCCGCCCGCGCGCTGGGCCGGCGCATCGTGGGCGTCGACGACGCCGACACGTACGTCACCCGCCCGCACCGCCCCGGGCAGCTGCGCGACGCGCTGATCGGGCGCACGCTGACCTCGGCGCTGCGCCGCGGCAAGACGATGTGGATCGAGACCTCCGGGCTGGACGGCTCGGCCGGCCCCGGGCCCGAGCTCGGCATTCACCTGGGCATGAGCGGCCGCATCGTCGTCACGGCCGGCGACCGGGCGGCGGAGAGCGGCGGCCCGCGCCGTCGCGACGCCCAGCCGCGCAAGGCCGAGTGGAACCGGTTCACACTGGAGTTCGCCGACGGCGGCAGCCTGGTCCTGTTCGACCAGCGCCGGCTGGGGCGCGTCCGGCTCAACCCGGACACCGCGGCGCTCGGGCCGGACGCCGAGCAGGTCACCCGGGCGGAGTTCCGGCAGCTGATCACCAAGGGCACGGTCGCGGTCAAGGCCCGGCTGCTCAACCAGTCCAAGATCGCCGGAGTCGGCAACCTGCTGGCCGACGAGGCGTTGTGGCAGGCCAAGATCCCGCCAGCGACGCCGGTGAATTACCTGCAGCCCAAGGACGCCGACCGGCTGTACCGCGCGCTGAAGGCCGCGCTGGCCTCGGCCATCGCCAAGGGCGGCGCGCATACCGGCGACGTCATCCCGGCGCGGCATCCCGGCGGCACCTGCCCGCGCTGCGGCGCGGAGATGGTGCACGGAACGGTCGGCGGCCGGTCCACCTGGTGGTGCTCGCGGGAGCAGGCCCCGTGGCCGGCGCCGGAGCGGTTATCCCTGGATCTGGGCGAGGGCCTTGTCCGCGTCCAGGCAGCCCGCCGTGGTGAGCTCGAGGTTGGCGAGGGAGGCTTCGTGCGTCCGTTCGTCGGCCGCGGTCACGCAGTCGCTGACGACGTAGACGGTGAACCCGAGGTCCGTGCCATGCCGGGCCGTCTGCTCGACCGTGAGGTTGGTGGCGACCCCGGTGACGTACACGGTGCTGATCGACCGGTCCAGCAGCCACCGGACGACATCGCTGGAGGCCAGGCCGGACAGCTTCTGGTTGTCGGCCACGTGCGCGCCTGCCGCGACCTGCGACATCTCCGGGATCAGCTGAGCACCGGGCGCATCCGGCCGGAACGCCTCCTGCGCCTCGCCGACGGCGCGCATGAAACCGGTGTTCCGGACCAGGGAGCTGCCCTTCTCGGGCACCGTGAACCGGGTGAACACCAGTTGCGCGCCGACCGAACGGGCCGCGGTGTGGAACTGCACCGCCCGGTCGACCACGCCACTTCGCGCGACCGGCTCACCGAGCATCCCGCCGAAGAAACCCTCCGGCTTGATCACATTGACCTGCCACTGCAGCGCGAGTACCGCGGCACCCCGTGGACCTATCATGCCTACGATCTTCCCCGCCCAGGCCCACGAGAACCGGCATTTTGCCCGCACAAGCGGTGGGGACGGGCGTTTCCGGCGGCACGGGAGCACACGGGACCGGCGCCGGCGGACTGACAGCACCGCCTGATACCAATGAGGGCATGGCCGATACCGCCGCTCCCAGCCCGCCCGCCGCGACCGCCCCGGACCTCCGGGACGCGGCCGAACGGAGCCTGCGATCCCTCGCCGGCGACGGCGCCCGGCTGCGCGAGGACCAGTGGACCGCGATCAGTGCCCTGCTGGATGGCCGCCGCGCCCTGGTGGTCCAGCGCACCGGCTGGGGCAAGTCGGCGGTCTACTTCGTCGCCACCGCGCTGCTGCGGGCCCGCGGCGCGGGGCCGACGGTCATCGTGTCACCGCTGCTGGCCCTGATGCGCAACCAGATCGACGCGGCCGGGCGCGCCGGCATCCGGGCCCGGACCATCAACTCCGCCAACGCGGAGGACTGGGAAGAGACCTACCGCGAGATCGCCGCGGGTGACGTGGACGTGCTGCTGGTCAGCCCCGAGCGGCTGAACAACCCCGGCTTCCGCGACCGGGTGCTGCCCCGGCTGGCGGGGACCGCCGGCCTGCTGGTCATCGACGAGGCGCACTGCATCTCGGATTGGGGCCACGACTTCCGCCCCGACTACCGGCGGCTCCGCACGCTGCTGGGGTCGCTGCCGGAGGGTGTCCCGGTGCTGGCCACGACCGCGACCGCCAACGCCCGGGTCACCCGTGACGTCGCCGAGCAGCTCGGCGCGGGCCGCGGTGACGAGGCGGTCGTCCTGCGCGGGCCGCTGGACCGGGAGAGCCTGCACCTGTCGGTCGTGCCGCTGCCGACGGCGCACCAGCGGCTGGCGTGGCTGGCCGAGCACATCGGCGACCTGCCCGGCTCCGGGATCATCTACACGCTGACCGTGGCGGCGGCGCACGAGACCGCGGCGTTCCTGCGCGATCAGGGGCTGGCGGTCACCGCCTACAGCGGCCGTGACGACCCGGAGCAGCGGGTCGCTGCCGAGGAGGACCTGCTGGCCAACCGGCTCAAGGCCATCGTCGCCACCAGCGCCCTGGGCATGGGCTTCGACAAGCCGGACCTCGGGTTTGTCGTCCATCTGGGCGCCCCGCCGTCGCCGGTCGCGTACTACCAGCAGATCGGCCGGGCCGGGCGCGGCGTGCCGCGCGCCGAGGTCATCCTGCTGCCCGGGCGGGAAGACCGGGATATCTGGGCGTACTTCGCGTCGCTGGCGTTCCCACCGGAGACCCTCGTCCGGCAGACCCTGGCCACGCTGGATGAGGCGGGCCGCGCGCTGTCGTCGGGCGCGCTGGAGACCCGCGTCGACCTGAGCCGCGGCCGCCTGGAGACCATGCTGAAGGTGCTGGACGTGGACGGCGCGGTGCGGCGGGTCAGCGGCGGCTGGGAGCCGACCGGCCAGCCGTGGTCCTACGACGCCGAACGCTACGCGCGGGTGGCCGCCGAGCGCTCCCGCGAGCAGCAGGCGATGCTCGACTACGCCGCCACAGGCAGTTGCCGGCTGGAGTACCTGCGCCGCGAGCTGGACGACCCGGCCGCCGGGCCGTGCGGGCGCTGCGACAACTGCACCGGGCAGCGCCGGGCGGCCGACGTCTCGGGAACGGGGGCCGCCACCGCGCGGGAACGGCTGCTGCGCCCCGGCGTCGACGTCGCGCCCCGGCGGATGTGGCCGTCCGGGATGAAGGATCTCGGGATCGGCGCCGCCGGCAAGATTCCCGCCGGGCTGTCGGCCGGGACCGGACGGGCCCTCGGCCGCCTCACCGACGTGGGCTGGGGCACCCGGCTGCGCGCCCTGCTGTCCGATGAGGCACCGGACGAGCCGGTCGGCGCGGACCTCACCAGCGCGCTGGTTTCCGTGCTGAGCGCCTGGGACTGGGCGGATCGCCCGGCGGCAGTGGCGACCCTGCCGTCACGGCGCCGGCCGCTGCTGATCGAGAGCCTGGGCCAGCGGATCGCCGGCATCGGGCGGCTTCCGTACCTGGGCGCGCTGGCGTACGCGAACGGCGCCCCCGGGCCGCGGCGGCACAACAGCGCGCAGCGGCTGCGGTCGCTGTGGGACGCGTTCGGCGTCCCTGCGACCCTCGCCGCGGCGCTAGCCGGGCTGGACGGGCCGGTCCTGCTCATCGACGACCGGATCGAGACGGGCTGGACGATCACCGTGGCGGCCAAGCTGCTCCGCGAGGCCGGGGCCCCGGCCGTGCTGCCCCTCGTGCTGGCGGTGAACGCCGGATAGCGGCACCGCCGGGCCGCTATCCGGCGGGTCGCTCAGATGTGACCGCTAACCGCGTGCGGGACGTAGGGCTCCTCGAGCTGGCGCATCTCGTCCTCGCTGAGTTCCAGCTGCTCGGCGGCGAGCGCGTCCTCGAGGTGGCTGAGCTTGGTCGCGCCGACGATCGGCGCCGTCACGCCGGGCCGGTGCAGCAGCCAGACGAGCGCAACCTGCGCGGCGGGCACGCCGCGCCGCGCCGCCACCTCCTGGACCCGGTCCACGACGTCGAAGTCGGCGGCCGTGTAGAGCGAGTCGATGAACGAATCTGAGCCCGACCGGGTCGTGCGCTGCTCACCGTCGCGCGTCCGGGTCCCGGCCAGCATGCCGCGGGCCAGCGGGCTCCACGGGATCACCCCCACGCCCTGGTCGATGCACTGCGGGATCATCTCCCGCTCTTCCTCGCGGTACAGCAGGTTGTAGTGGTTCTGCATGGCGACGAAACGGGTCCAGCCGTTCCGCATCGCGACCCGCTGGGCCTTGGCGAACTGCCAGGCGAACATGCTGCTGGCGCCGATGTAACGGGCCTTGCCCGCCCGCACCACGTCATGCAGCGCCTCCATCGTCTCCTCGATCGGGGTCTGGTAGTCCCAGCGGTGGATCTGGTAGAGGTCCACGTAGTCCATGCCCAGCCGGCGCAGCGACGCGTCGATGGCGGCCATGATGTGCTTGCGCGACAGGCTGCGGCCGTTCTCGTCGCGCCCGGGGCCCGGATCCGGCCGCCCGGCGGGCACGACCGGGTTGTAGACCTTGGTCGCGACGACCACATCGTCCCGGTCGAACAGCTTGCCCAGCAGCCGCCCGGTGGCCACCTCGCTGGCGCCGCCGGAGTAGGTGTCCGCGGTGTCGTAGAAGGTGACGCCGCCGTCCGCGGCCGCCTTGACGATCGGCTCGGCGGCCTGCTCGTCGAGCACCCACGCCCGGTCGCTGTCATTGCCGTAGCTCATCATCCCGAGGCAGACCCGGGACACGCGCAGCCCAGTGGATCCGAGGTTGACGTACTTCACAGCGCTCTCCAATCACGGTGCAACTATCTAGTTTGACTACTTAGTTGACAACCGGCATTTTGGCTGCTGTGTCAGCCCGGGGGGCGACCCCCGGAACCCCCCGCTGCGCTTCGCGCCCCACTGGGGTACTTCGCCGACACACCGGCCACTCACCGGGCCGAAGGCCCGGTTCATTGGGCCGGTCACGAGCGCCTCGCCGTAACTCGCTGCGGTACCGCCACGCTGGGCCGCCAGGGACCGCCAGGGACCGCCAGGGACTAGGTCGTAAGGACGGCCGCCAGGGCGTCCAGGGCGCCGGGGACGAGCGCGTAGTAGGCCCACACGCCGCGCTTGTCCCGGGTAAGGATGCCCGCGTCGATGAGCACCTTGAGGTGGTGCGAGATCGTCGGCTGGGTCAGTCCGAGCGGCTCGGTCAGCTCGCACACGCACGCTTCACCGTTCTCATGCGCGGCGACCATAGAGACCAGCCGGAGCCGGGTCGGATCGGCCAGCGCCTTGAGCAACTGGGCCAGGTCCGCCGCCTGGCCCGCCGTAATCGGCTCTTTCAGCAGCGGAGCGCAGGGCGTGCCCGCGCCCCGGGGCGGCTGAACCGCGGCGGCTGTGCTCATGACTCCAGTATGCGCTGGGTATTGACAAGGTTCTATGCGAACAGGCAACCGGCGCCGCTTCCCGGGCGGGGGAAGGCCCGGTCAGGCTACGAAGGGAGGCGCGCCGGATTCGCTGACCATGGGGCGGCCCGCCGATTCCCAGCCGAGCATGCCATCGGCCACGTTGACCACGTTCCAGCCGGCCGCGCCGAGGGCCTGCGCCGCGTAGCCGGACCGGGACCCGGCCCGGCAGATCACGTAGACCTCCTGATCCTGCGGCACCTGCTCGGTCTGCCCACCGAGCTCCCCCAGCGGAATGTGCACCGCATCGGGCGCGTGGCCCGCCACCCACTCCTCATTCTCGCGGACGTCGAGCAGATACGCGCCGTCGGGCAGCGCGGCTGCGGGCAACTCGGGCACGATAGGTCCAGAGTTCATCGTCGCTCCCTCCACAACCGCTCAGCAGCCGCCAGACCGGCGGCGATTATTACTTCTGGTTACCAAACACAGCGCTGATCCGGCCTCGACGGTATCCCAGCGGCCGGCCGAACGTGCTGGCGGGGCCGCAAGTCGTTACCAGTCCCTTACAGAAGTGGTGACACGTAGTTTCCGGCCAGACCTCATACGAAAGGATAAGTAGCCAGGCCGGGCGCGGCGAACTGGCCCGCTATCCCCGATCCGCGTGGAGGATCTCATGCGCCGCATTGTCTACGCCGTGGCCGGCACGGTCGCAGGGCTGGCCACGCTCCTCACGCTGAAGGCGCACACCGGCACCTCGGCCGTCCCGACGACGGGGACGCCGGCGGCCAGGCCCAGCGCAACGGCCACGAGCGGGGCAGCCACCAATGGGGCGGGAGCCGTGAACGGTTCCGGCGGGACAAGCGGCGCCGCCGGGACCGCGAGCGGGACGGGCGGCGGCGCCGCAGCGGGGAACGCGCCGTCAGCGGCGGCGCAGGGTGCCACGTCCGGCACGCAGCAGATCAGTGGCGACGCCGCGAGCACGATCTACGGGCCGGTCCAGGTCCAGGTGACCGTCACCAGCCGCCGGATCGTCCGGGTGACCATCCTGCAGCAGCCGGCGGGCACAGCACATGACCTTCAGATCGGCCAGTTCGCCTTCCCGCGCCTGGAGGCGGAGACGCTCTCGGCGCAGAGCGCCAAGATCGACGCGGTGTCCGGCGCCACCTACACCAGCAGTGGCTATATCCAGTCCCTGCAGAGCGCGATCGACCGCGGCGCCTGACCGGGGCTCGCTGCCCGGGTCAGCCGCACTGGCTAGCCGTATGGGGGTGTTGCGGGGCCAGGGGACCGCTGGGCGGGTGACGCCCGTCCCGCTGCGCTTAGCCGCCCGGGGCCGCGAACCAGGGATTGTCCGGGCTCATCAGGTACCGGTCGGCAACGTGGTTGAGCACGCGCCTGGCCTGCCGGAACCGGTCCGCCACTTCGGCGACGACGGCCAGCCGGGCGGTCCTTACCGGGGCCAGGGCCAGCGCCGAACGGTACCAGCGCGTGCCGAGATGCTCGAGCAGTTCGATGTCGGGCGCCGCTGCCAGCCGTTCCTGCTCCGGCGCGGGCACGCGCGCGGCCCGGAGCAGGCGCGCGGCACTGACCGGCCCGAACGCGCGGCTCGCGACGTAGTCCGGGAAGACCCCGGACAGGAACAGCGAGACATCCCCGAGGCGGCGGTAGACACCTGGCCGCGACTCTTCGGGCACCGCGTCCAGCAGCCCGGCGAGGCGAACCGCGTCGAGCTCGCTGAAGCGCCCGTACCGGGTCCGGCCGCCGGTGCTGACCCGGTACCGGCCGCTGGCCACCCGGGTAAAGGACGCGAGGAGCTCGGTGAGGAACAGCCGGCGGCCGGCCGAGCCGAGAAAGTCCCGCAGATCAGGCGCGTCGAACACCGGGACACGCTGCCGCGCGGGGGACCGTTCGGTGACGTAGGCAACGGTGGCGAGGTCCGCGGCGGTCCGGTGCACGGCCACGGCGAAGGCCAGGAACGGCGAGGCGAGAACGGCCTCGCGGGCCGCGATGGCCCCGGGCCCGAAGATGGCCTGGAACACCCGCGGGTCAGCCAGCAGCCGCGGCAGCGCCTCCGGTATGGGCGTGCTTCCCGTGACCGCGGCCAGCAGCTTCAGGTCCCCGTCGGTGACGTGCTCCGCGTACGCGGTGCCCTCCCAGACACGGCCCTCCCCGATACTGTCCTCCGAGTCACTGCTCTGCGGGATGCCGTCCATGGTCTCAACGCTACGTCCCGTCCCGGGTCCGGCCTAGCCCTCACCCGGGGATGCACAGCCGCGCCCGGGCTGCCCCGGGCGCGGCTTACTAAGGCACTGCATTACTGCATTACTGCATTACTGCATTGTTACCGGGAAACGGCAGGCTAACCGCTCACCTGGGCCGGGGCCGGCACCGACGCCGGTTCATCCGTGTCCCGGATGCCATACCGCGCGTACAGGCGGCGCAGCGGCCCCGGTGCCCACCAGTTGGCCCGGCCGAGCAGCCGCATGGTGGCCGGCACCAGCAGCACGCGCACCACGCTGGCGTCGATGACAAGGGCGATGATCATGCCCACGCCGATCAGCTTGATGAACGTGATCCCCGATGCGGAGAACGCGCCGACCACGATCACCAGGAGGAACGCCAGGCTGGTGATGACGCCCCCGGTGCGCTGCAGGCCGCCGGCCACGGCCGCGGTGTTGTCGCCGGTCTGGTCGTACAGCTCACGGATTCGCGACAGCAGGAACACCTCGTAGTCCATGGACAGCCCGAAGATGATCGCCAGCACGAGAATCGGCATCGTCGGGTCGATGGTGCCGGTCGCGGTGAACTGCAGCAGACGGGACAGGTGCCCCCACTGGAAGATCCAGACAATCGCGCCGAACGTAGCCGACAGCGACAGCACATTCATGATGATCGCCTTCAGCGGCAGGACCAGCGAACCGAACGCCAGGAACAGGAGCACGAAGGTGGCCACGACCACCAGCAGCGCCATCCAGGGCAGCGTGGACCCGAGGCTGGACAGCTCGTCCACGAGCTGGGCGGTGGTCCCGCCGACCAGCACCGTGGCCCCGGCCGGGACCGCCACGGCCCGGACCCGCTGCACGATCTGCCGGGCCGCCGGGGAAACCGGGCTGGGCGCGTAGCCGATGCCAACGCGTGCATGCTCGCCGCTGACCGCGGTGACCTGCACGCCGCGAGTGCCTGCGACGTGCGCCAGCCGGCCGGTATAGGAGGCCAGCGCCGCCTGCCCCGCGGGCCCGGAGGCCAGCTCGGGCAGGGTCACCACGGCCTCGATCGGGCTGGTCGAGTTGACCGGGAAGTCGCGGTTCAGGGCCTCGGTCACCTGCCGCGCCTGCGCGGTGGCGGGCAGCGCGCGCGCATCGGTGCCGCCCCAGGAAACGCGCAGGAAGGGAAGGCCGAGAGCGAGCAGCGTGACCGTGATCACCACGACGAATACGACCGGCCGCCGCATCACCCCGTGAGCGAGCCGGTACCAGCCGCCGGCCTGCGCCGGCGCGGCGGCGGGGATGGGCACGGCGGCGGCCGGGCGCAGGGACCGGCGGACCCGCAGGGCGTTGACGCGCGGACCGAGCACCGACAGCAGGGCGGGCAGGATGGTCAGCGCAGCCACCATGTCCACCAGTACGGTCGCGACGCCGCCATAGCCCATGGACCGCAGGAAGACCTCGGGGAACAGCATGAGGCTGGTCAGCGCCACCGCCACCGTGACCCCGGACACGGCGATGGTGCGGCCGGCGGTCGCGATGGTCCGGGCCACGGCCGCCTCCGTGGTCGGCTGCCGGCGGAGCTCCTCGCGGAACCGGACCACCATGAACAGGCCGTAGTCGATGCCCAGCCCCAGCCCGATGATGGTGGTGATGTTGACCGAGTAGATCGACACGGTGGTGAACAGGGTCAGCAGGTGCAGCACCGTGAACGAGCCGAGGATCGCGGTCCCGCCAATGGCCAGGGGGAGGCTCGCCGCCGCCAGGCCGCCGAAGATGATCAGCAGCAGAATCAGCAGGACGGGCATGGAAAAGCCCTCCGCCTTGCCGATGTTGGCGGTGACCTCGCTGTTGATGGCCACCTCGGTGGGAACGGTGCCGCCCAGCTGCGCGGTGATGCCCTGGGCGGCCAGGCCCGGCGGAACCAGCTCGCCCCGGATGGCCAGATAAGTCTTTTGCCGGGCCGCGTCATCGGCGCCGGACAGCTGGAGCACGGCGTAGGTCGCGTGCCGGTCGCCGCTGACCAGGCTGGCGGAACGCGGCGGCCGAGTGGACCAGTACGTCGACGCCGACGGCACCTCGCGGCGCGGCAGGCCGGCCAGCGCGCTCGTCACGGCGGCCCGGTAGGCCGGGTCACTGACCGTCAGGCGGGCACTGCGGTAGAGGACCACCACGTCGGCGCTGTTCCGGCCGAACGTGCTCGCGGCCAGGTCGGCTTCGTGCTGGCTCTGGCTGTTCGGGGGCGTGAAGCTGTTGCCCGACGTCAGCGCGCCGAACACCTGCGTGCCCCACACCCCCGCGAATACGATGCCGATCACCGCGATCACCAGGGTCAGCCGGCGCCGCCGGTACATGACCCGTCCCCATGTCTCGAACATCCGTCCTCCCGTAAGTCCGGTGCCACCCGTGTGTAATACGCAGTTAACTTTCGTAAACGCCGTAAACGTATTACACTGTTAACTGTGCATACGGCGTTCACGGATGTCAAGGCTGTTTCCGGGAACGGGGACGAGCCACGATGATGGAGGCACCGCTGCTCACCGGGCGGCGCAGAACGGCATACGGAAGCGGAGGCGCGCGTGGCCCAGGAGGCAGCCGCAAAGGGGGTGCTGAGCAGGCGTGACCGCGTGCGCGCGGCGACGACCGAGGAGATCAAGCAGACCGCGCGGCGCATTCTCGTCGAGCAGGGGCCGGAGGCAGTTTCGCTGCGGGCCATCGCGCGGGAGATGGGCATGACCGCACCCGCGCTCTACCGTTACTTCACCAGCCGCGAGGACCTGATCCGGAACGTCATCGGCGACATTTTCACCGAGTTGGCCGCGGACATCGGCCGCGCGATCCAGGCCGCCGTCCTGGAGACCGGCGGCGACGCGGCGCGGGGCAGCGGCGGTGACATCACGGCGAAGATGATCGCGGCCTGCCGGGAGTTCCGCCGCTGGTCCCTCAACCACCAGGGTGAGTTCGGGCTGATCTTCGGCTCGCCGTTGCCGGGGGTAACAGACGGGCGCGGCGATTTCGCCGACGAGTGCGGCCGGAAGTTCGCCTTCACGTTCTTCGCCCTGTTCTACGAACTGTGGCAGCGCGCACCCTTCCCGGTGCCCGCACCGGAGGCCATCGACCCCGGATTGCGGGCCCAGCTCGAACGGTTCCGCGCCGGCCTCGGCGCCGACATTCCGCTGGGCGCCATGCTCACGTTCCTGCGCTGCTGGGTGAAGCTGTACGGGGCGGTCAGCATGGAAGTCTTCGGCCACCTCGGCTTCGCCCTCGATGACGCCGCCCCGATGTTCGAGTTCACCCTGACTGAACTAGCCGAAGGCGTAGGCCTCCGCTACGACCCCACGGACTAACGCACCGCGGAAAAGCGTTGTACCTAGCCGGGCTCACTCAGTCATTCTTGATGCCCGTTCTTGTGCCGCGTGATGGAGACCGCCGCCGTGACTACCTCGCTCGCTGACCTGCGAGCACGCCTGCCCGAGCTGACGCACCGCGATCAGCTCAGGCTGGGCCGCCGGGCCGACAAGGCTGCTGCGCTGCGTGACAGCGCGGCGCGCGAGCGTGCGTTCAGCCAGCTTCTCACCGAACTAGATGCGGCCACGGCGGCCGTCGAGAAGCGGCGGCAGTCCGTACCGGTGATCTCCTATCCGCCCGAGCTGCCGATCAGCCAGAAGAGGGACGAGATCGCCACGGCCATCCGTGACCACCAGGTCGTCATCGTCGCGGGCGAGACCGGCTCGGGCAAGACGACCCAGCTGCCGAAGATCTGCCTCGAGCTCGGCCGTGGCATCACCGGCCAGATCGGGCACACCCAGCCACGCCGGATCGCCGCCCGGACCGTGGCCGCGCGGATCGCCGAGGAACTGGGCACCGAGCTTGGGTCGACCGTCGGCTACAAGGTCCGGTTCAACGACAACTCCAGCGATGAGACGCTGGTCAAGCTGATGACCGACGGCATCTTGCTGACCGAAATGCAGCGGGACCGGCGGCTGCTGCGTTACGACACGCTCATCATCGACGAGGCGCACGAGCGCAGCCTCAACATCGACTTCATCCTGGGCTACCTGAAGCGCCTGCTGCCCAGCCGCCCCGACCTCAAGGTCATCATCACCTCAGCCACCATCGACCCCCAGCGCTTCAGCGAAGCGTTTGACAAGGCCCCGGTGGTCGAGGTGTCCGGGCGGACGTACCCGGTCGAGGTCCGGTACCGCCCGATCGCCGAACCGGACGGCTCCGACGAGGAGCTGCGCGACCAGGCCCAGGCCATCTGCGACGCGGTGGACGAGCTGAGCGCGGCCGGGCCCGGCGACATCCTGGTCTTCCTCAGCGGCGAGCGGGAGATCCGGGACACCGCCGATGCCCTGCGGGACCGCATGGGCCCGGCCGACCGCCCGGGCGGTCTCGAGGTCCTGCCGTTGTACGCCCGGCTGCCGGTGGCCGAGCAGTACCGGGTGTTCCAGCCGCACCGCGGGCGGCGCGTAGTGCTGGCCACCAACGTCGCCGAGACCTCGCTGACCGTGCCCGGCATCAAATACGTGGTCGACCCGGGGACCGCGCGGATTTCCCGGTACAGCTACCGGACCAAGGTGCAGCGGCTGCCGATCGAGCCCATCTCGCAGGCCTCGGCCAACCAGCGGAAGGGCCGCTGCGGGCGTACCTCGGACGGGATCTGCATCCGTCTCTACAGCGAGGAAGACTTCGCGTCCCGGCCCGAGTTCACCGATCCGGAGATCCTGCGCACGAACCTCGCCTCCGTCATCCTGCGGATGGCCGCGCTCGACCTCGGCGACATGGCCGACTTCCCGTTCGTCGACCCGCCGGAGGAGCGCAACGTCGCGGACGGCGTTCGCCTGCTGGAAGAACTGGGCGCGTTCACCCCGGCGCCCGCCGGGCGCGGAACGGGCCCGGCGGACCGTCCGGCAAGCGAGCGCTCAGCCGGCGGCCGCCGGCTGAGCGACGTGGGCCGCAAGCTCGCCGAACTGCCGGTTGACCCGCGGATCGGCCGGATGATCATCGAGGCGGCGGGCAATGGATGCGTCCGCGAGGTGCTGATCATTGCCGCGGCCCTGTCGATCCAGGACGTGCGGGAGCGCCCCGCCGACGCCCGGGACGCAGCCGACGCCATGCACGCGCGCTTCGCGGAGCCGGGCTCGGACTTCCTGGCGTTCCTGCACCTGTGGGACTACCTGCGCACGCAGCAGCGCGAGCTGTCCTCCTCGGCGTTCCGCCGGATGTGCCGCCGCGAGTACCTGCACTACCTGCGGGTCCGTGAATGGCAGGACCTCTACGGCCAGCTCCGCCAGGCCGCGGCGGACCTTGGCATCACCCTCGGCACCAGCCGGGGTGACCAGCCGCGGCGCCGCGGCACCGCGGCGAACGGCCCGGCGAACCGCGTGCCCGGGGAGGACGACGAAAGCCAGCCAGGCCAGCCAGGCCAGTCAGGCCAGCCAGGCCAGGATCGCAAACCGATCCCGGCGGCACTGGCGCAGCAGATCCACATCTCGCTGCTGTCCGGGCTGCTCTCACACATCGGCATGCGGGAAGCCGACCAGAAGGCGCGCGGAAAGCGCCGGCCGCTGACCGAGTTCGCCGGGGCGCGGGGGGCGCGGTTCGCCATCTTCCCCGATTCGTCGCTGGCCCGGAAGCCGCCGCCGTGGGTGATCGTCACCGAGCTCGTCGAGACGTCGCGGCTGTGGGGACGGACCGCGGCCCGGATCGAGCCGGAATGGGCCGAACCGCTGGCCGCCCACCTGGTACGGCATTCCTACAGTGAGCCGCACTGGGATGCGCGCCGCGGCGCCGCGATGGCGCTGGAGAAGGTCACCCTCTACGGCCTGCCGATCGTCACCGCGCGGAAGGTCGGCTACGCGCGGGTCGACCCGGCCGCAGCCCGGGACCTGTTCATCCGGCATGCGCTGGTCGAGGGAGACTGGCAGACCCGGCACCGTTTCTTCCACCACAACCGGGAGCTGATCGCCGACGCCGAGGAACTGGAGCGCCGCGCCCGGCGGCGGGGCATCGTCGTCGACGAACAGGTGCTCTACGACTTCTATGACCAGCGCATCCCGGCGCAGGTGACCTCCGCCCGCCACTTCGACACCTGGTGGAAGAAGGCGCGAGCGGAGACGCCCGACCTGCTGACGTTCTCGACCCGCCCAGGTGACCGGCCCGGGCGCGTCCGGGGTAGAGCCGTCGGACTATCCGGACCAGTGGGGCCCATTCCCGCTGTCGTACGAATTCGCGCCGGGTGACGAGCGCGACGGCGTGACCGTGGATGTCCCGCTGGCGACGCTCAACCAGGTACGGGGCGAGACCTTCGGCTGGCAGGTACCCGGCCTGCGGGAGGAACTGGTCACCGAGCTGATCCGGTCGCTGCCCAAGCAGCTCCGGGTGAACTTCGTGCCCGCACCGGACGTCGCGCGCTCGGTGCTGGCCGGCCTCGACCCGGCGGACGGCGACCTGGTGGACGTGCTCGGGGCCGCGCTGACCCGGCTGCGGGGGGTGCTGGTGCCGCGCGATGCGTTCGACCCGGGCAAGCTTCCGGCCTACCTGCGGGTCAGCTACCGCGTGCTGGACGGCGGCCGGGTTCTGGCCGAGGGCAAGGACCTGGACGCGCTCCGGCGGCAGCTGCGCCCGCAGCTGCAGGCGACGCTGGCGGAGGCCGCCCGCGGCCTGACCCGTTCGGGCCTGCGCAGCTGGGACATCGGCTCGCTACCCCGGGAATTCAGCAACGGTCGTGTCCGCGCGTATCCAGCGCTCGCCGATGCCGGCGACGCCGTGGACGTCCGCCTGTTCGACACCGCCGCCGAGGCGGCGCGAAGCATGCGCCGCGGGACGCGCCGGCTGCTGCTGATCCAGGTGCCCTCCGGGGCCCGGTCAAGCGCGTCCAACCTGCCCGTTCCGGACAAGCTGGCGCTGAGCCGCAGTCCGTACCCGGGAGCCGCCGCGCTGATCGACGACTGCGCCGCCGCCGCGGCCGACGAGATCATCGCGCGCGCTGGCGGTCCCGCCTGGGATGAGGCCGACTTCACGCAGCTCGCCGAGGCCGCACGCGCCGGACTGAGCGCCGCGTGCGCGCAGGTCATCAGGGGCGCAGCCCGGGTCCTGGCCGAGGCCCACGAGGTCGAGGTGCTGCTGGCCGGCGCCGCGGCGCACGCGGGCGAACCGGCGTTCGCCGACATCCGCGCGCAGTTCGACTCGCTCATCTATCCCGGTTTCATCAGCGACACCGGGGCGCGGAGGCTCACCGACCTGACCCGTTATCTGCGGGCCATCCGGCAGCGGCTCGACAAGATGGGCGGGGACCTGGTCCGCGACGGCGAGCGGATGGCCACCGTGCACCGCGTACTTCGGGCCTATACCGAGACGGTCCGGGCGCTGCCGCCCGCGCGCCGCGACGCCCCCGACGTCCAGGCCATCCGCTGGATGATCGAGGAACTGCGGGTCAGCCTGTTCGCCCAGACCCTCGGGACCCCGGCGCCGGTGTCAGAGAAACGCATCCTCACTGCGCTGGAGAGGGTGCACTAGCCGGACGCCGGAGCAGGAGGAGGGCGGTCGCGGCGAGAAGGGCGGCTACGCAGGCTTCGCGGCCGTAGCGGTCCAGGGCCTCGTCCTGGATCCTGCTGTGGAACCGGCCGACCACGGCCGGAAAGGGCGAGACGCCGAACCACAGCAGGGAGGGCTTGTCGATGTCCGGCAGCGCGGCACCGGCCATGCCAGCGGCCAGGGCGATGCGGCGGCTGGGTGGCGCGGCCGCGGCGACGGCGCTCATGATGGCCAGGCCCGTCAGGCCGTCGGGCACGGCTACCTGCAGGAACTGGCGGCGGTCCCGCCAGTTGCCCCAGTGCGGTATGGCGTCCAGCACGAAATGGGAGGCGACGCCGGCCAGGAAGGCGGGCAGCGGCCGCCGGACCACCGCCCCGATCAGTGCTCCGGACAGGACGTGATTCGTGAGCAGCATCGGCGCCCTCCCCTTCCCTCCAGCACGCTATGTGACGTCCGGGACTGGGCGGTGCCGGTCACGCGCCACGACGAAGGGGCCGCTGCTGGTAGCGTTTCAGCGGTTGTATTTACCCAGGATCAGGCAAGGGCTGACGCGCACTCATGCTCGACAGGCGATTCATCAGAGACCATCCGGACGCCGTCCGGGAGGCGGCCCGCGACAAGGGCATCGACCTCGACGTGGACGAGCTTCTCCAGGCCGACAAGACCGTCCGCAACCTCCAGCACGAGCTGGATGACGCGCAGGCCCAGCGGAAGAGCTCGGCCAAGGAGTTCGCCCGTGCCGATGAGGCCCGCCGGGCCGAGCTGAGGGCTGCGCAGGTGGACCTGGACGGCAGGCTCCGGCAGCTGCGCGACGAGCTCGCCGAGGCGAGCGCCCACCTCCAGGATCTGCTGCTGCGCACGCCCACCATCCCGTGGGAAGGCGCACCGGTCGGGCCGGACGAAGCCGCGAACGTGACCATCCGGACGTGGGGAGAGCGGCCGGCCTTCGGCTTCCAGCCGCTTGACCACGTGGAGCTGCTGGAAAAGCGCGGCTGGGCCGAGTTCGCGCGGGCACGCAAGGTCGCCGGGGAGCGCGCCTATGCCCTCCGCGGCGGCGCCGTGCTGCTGGAGCGTGCCCTGCACTCCTACGCGATCGACGTGCTCCTGAACCAGGACTTCACCGTGATTTCGGTTCCGTCCCTGGTCAAGGAGGAGGCGCTGATCGGGACCGGCCAGTTCCCCGGTCACCGCGAAGAGACCTACGCGATTCCCGCGGACAATCTCTACCTGGCCGGCACGGCGGAGGTGGCCCTGGTCGGCCTGCATTCGGGTGAGATCCTCGACAAGAAGATGCTGCCCGTGCGGTACGCCGGGATCTCGCCGTGCTTCCGGCGCGAGATCGGCAGCGCCGGGCGGGACGTCCGCGGCCTGCTGCGGGTGCACCAGTTCGAGAAGGTCGAGCAGTTCGTCATCTGCGAGGCCGACACGGCGGAGTCCGATCGCTGGCACGCGGATCTGCTGTCCACCGCTGAGAAGCTGCTGCAGGGGCTGGGCCTGCACTACGAGGTCGTGGAGAACTCCACCGGCGACATGGGCATCGGCAAGTACCGGATGAACGACATCAACACCTGGTTCCCGTCGCTGAACCGGTTCCGCGAGACCCACAGCTGCTCGTCGCTGCTCGACTGGCAGGCCCGCCGGGCCAACCTGCGGTACCGGGACACCGATGGCACCGTCCGGTTCGCGTACACGCTCAACAACACGGCGATCGCAACCCCGCGGCTGCTGGCCGCGCTGGTCGAGAACACGCAGACCGCCACCGGCGAGGTTCGCGTGCCCGAGGTGCTGCGGCCCTACCTGCGCCAGCGCGAACTGCTCTGACGCGGCCGCCGGCGCGCTTCTCCGGGCGTCCCGCAGGCGGTCCGGCTGACGCCGCGCCGCCACCGGGAAGCCAGGAGCAGTCCACAGCCAGCCTGCCGTCGTCGTACGCTGCCAACCGTGGAACTCGAAGCCGGCCGCATCGCAGAGCTCGCCGGACGCCCGGTCAGCGCCCTCACCCGGCGCGACGTGTCGCTCGCCCTGCTCAGCGTCGGGCCCGACGACGCACTGGCCTCACTGCCCGTGCTGCGCCGGCGACTGCTCGCCGCGGGCAACCCGCTGTCCGCGGAGTACTGGGCGTCCACGGAAAAGATTCTCGGCGCCCTGCGGGACGGGATGGCCCGGGCAAGCGACGTCCGGACGTGGCTGGAGGCCACCGGAACGGAACCGAGCAGCATCATCGGGCTGCACGTTTGGGACGAGCCTCCGGAGCGCAGCCGGCTGCAGGCGGAGATGCACGCCCTGCTGGTCCGGCATCTGGAAGAGCAGCTCAGCGCGGGAGCGGTCGATCCGGACCGGCTGGTGACGGGGGACGCTGCGGCCCAGCAGGCTTACACCGCGCTGCAGGAGCAGTGGATGGCCGCGGCGCTGCCCGACGGGCGGGTCCCGATGGACGCGCTGCTGGATGAGCAGGACGCGGAGTTCCTCGCCGAATGGGCCGCCGCCGACTCCGAGGCGCTGACGTCGCTGCAGGAGGTGCTGGAGGAGGCCGGTGAGCGGCCGCTGCCGGAGGATCAGCTGACGGAGGCGTGCCACGCGGCGCGGGCCGCCATCGCCCGGCATGGGCTCACCGGCCGGCTGCTGAGCGCGTGCGGCGGAGCCGGGGTCAGCGCGCTGCCCAGCAGCGACGTGGAACTCTGGCTGATCCTCGCCGCGGGGGTCGTGTCGCCGGCCGGTGAGGCGGTGCGCCCCGGCATGGACGACCCAGCGGAATGGCCAGGCCCGGCCGGAGCGCCCGGCCGGCGGGAGGATGAGCTTGATGACGACGAGGCCGGCGAGGTGGCCCGGGTCATCGGGGCCCTGTGCGCTTTGGAGCATGTCGACTGGCTCGCGGCCGTTTCCGCCCTGGTCCGGGGAGGTCCCGGCACGCCGGCATCGGCCACCGCGATGGCCCGTTACGTGCGCACCTACTGTGAGGCCGAACCGCGGACCGGGTCCCGGGCCCTGCTGAGGGAGGTAGCCGATGCACCGGACGATCCAGCTCGGCACGATCCCGATCTGCCCGCGCTCACCGATCCCGGCGATCCCGGTGGCCCGGCGGACGAGGACTTTGACGAGCAGGCCGTCGCGGAGCTGTTCTCCCACGTCGCGAGCCTGTGGGAGGTGCTCGGCGCGACCGACGCGGAGCAGCGCCTGACGTCGCTGGGCTGGTGGGGGCTGCCGGAGGCGATGCGCAAGGTGTGGGCCCCCTCCAGCTAATACCGCGCCTGGCGCGAGCCTTCGCCGGCTGACCGCTGCGCACCCGTGCGGATGCCCAGCTGACCGGCGCGCCATCCCCGCGGCGGGCAGCATGTTTGGATAGAAGCCGTGATCGTTCGTGACGCCACCCCCGATGATTTCGCCGCGATTGGCACGCTCCGGGTGGACGCCTACGCGACCGGCGGTTTCCTGCGCCGGAACGACCCTTACGCCGTGACGCTCCGCCTGCTCGGCACCCGGGACGACGGCACGGTGCTGGTGGCGGAAGACGAGGGGCGGGTTCTGGGCACGATCATGCTCGGCGTTTCCGGCTCCGTCGAGGTGGGCGATTCCGCCGGGACCGCCGGCATCAGGGCGCTGGCGGTCGCTCCGGACGGCCAGGGCCGCGGCGTTGGCCGGCTTCTGCTGCGCTCGGCTATCAGCCGGGCGGCGGCGGATGGCGTGCACCGCCCGCGGCTGTCGACGCAACCGGACATGCGGGCCGCGCATCACCTGTACGAAACGGAAGGATTTACCCGCGCACCCGAGCTGGACTGGCAGCCCGTGCCGGGGTACACGCTGCTGGTCTATGAGATGCGGATTACCCCGGAGTTCCGGGGTTACTTGGCCCGGTCACCGCGCGGGGCCGGGGACGCGTTAGCCGTAGGCGTGCCCGGGGGCACATCGGCGCCCTCCTCGCCATCCTCCGGGGGCGGCGGGGGAATCTTCCGCAGCTGCCGGTTCATGGAGCGGAGCAGGAAGTACAGGATGATTCCCATCCCGGCGACGACGAGAAACCCGAGCACACCCGGCGTCACGTCGTTATTCGACACCGTGCCCTTGGCCAGTTCCGCACCGTGGGCCAGCACCGCGGCAGCGGTGACCGTCACAGACATACCCTCTCCCGGACCCCGGCGAACAGGTCGTCCTCTGGCAGCTCGGTATCGACGAGCGACCTAGCCAGATGATAATCCTCGGTCGGCCACACGGCGCGCTGCACCTCCAGCGGGCAGGCGAACCAGAAGCTCTTCGGGTCGATCTGGGTCGCGTGCGCCAGCAGCGCCTCGTCCCTGACCTTGAAGAAGTCACCGCAGGGCACACGCGTCGTGATCTCGAGCTCTGGCCGCGGGGCGTCGTGCGCGTCCCACTGCTCGAACATCTTCCCGTACGGGGACTCCATCCCGCGGCGCAGCATTTCCTCGTGCAGGGCCCGGTACTTCCCGCGGTTGAACGAGGCGAAATAGTAGAGCTTGAGCGGCTGCCACGGCTCACCCGTGCCGGCGTAGCGATCCGGATCCGCCGCGGCCTCGAACGCCTCCACCGCGACCTTGTGCGACATTATGTGGTCGGGGTGCGGGTAACCACCGGACTCGTCGTAGGCCAGCATCACGTGCGGCCGGAACTCGCGCACCGCGCGCACCAGCGGCCGGGCCGCCTCCTCCAGCGGCGTCAGCGCAAAGCAGCCGTCCGGCAGCGGCGGCTTGGGGTCGCCCTCGGGCAGGCCGGAGTCGACGAAGCCCAGGAAGCGCTGCCCGACACCGAGAATTTCCCGGGCCCGGGCCATCTCTTCCTGGCGCAGGCCGGGCAGGTTCGCCCGCACATCCGGACGGTCCATCGCCGGATTAAGGACATCGCCGCGCTCGCCGCCGGTCAGCGTGCACACGAGCACCTCGGCGCCTTCCCGCACATAACGCGCCATCGTCGCGGCGCCCTTGCTGGACTCATCGTCCGGGTGCGCGTGCACGGCCATCAGCCGCAGCGGCTCGGGCTCCTGGGCCGCACCCGCGCCGCCGGCCCCGTCGGCCGGCCAGGAACGGGAATGCGCTTCCTCGCGCGGTGGCCCAGCTGTGTCGGCGGACAAGCGATCTCCCTGATTGCCTTCGTTCATACGGAAGCGGACCGGTTACGGGCACGCGGGGACCGGCCCGCAATTGGGTCCGCTGTCCCGGCGGCGGTGCCGGTGGCCCGCCAATCACTGGAAAACACGCACGGGTTCCAGCGACATTCCCGGCCTGCGCCATTTGACTAGTGCGGCTTAGTCGTTAACGCTTGTTGCCTTAAAAGGTTACCCCCATGGGGCCTGCGAGGCCCCTGCGCCACCGCAAGCGACCTGCAAGCGACATGGCAAGCGACATGGCAAGCGACATGGCAAGCGACATGGCAAGCGACATGGCAAGACTGTGCAGTACTGAGGAGTGCCCGTGACCGAGACCCGCGAAGGAAGCGTCACCTGGCTGACCCAGGAGGCGTACGACCGGCTTAAAGCCGAACTGGATGATCGCTCGGGACCACTGCGGGTCGAGATCGCAAAGAGAATTGAAGCGGCCCGCGAAGAGGGTGATCTCCGCGAGAACGGCGGATACCACGCGGCCAAGGAGGAGCAGGGCAAGAACGAGGGCCGCGTGCTGCAGATTCAGCAGATCCTCGAGAACGCCCGGGTTGGGGAGCCACCGCGGACCGACGGTGTGGTCGGGCCCGGCATGACCGTGACGGTCCGGTTCGCCGGCGACGACGAAGAGGTCACGTTCCTGCTCGCCTCGCGCGAGGAGAGCGGAGCCCCCATCGACGTGTACTCACCGCGTTCACCGCTGGGCAGCGCGATCTCCGGCAAGAAGGTCGGCGAGAACGCCACCTACTCGCTGCCGAACGGCCGTTCCGCGACGGTCGAGATCCTGGAGGCCGTCCCCTACGGGGGCGCCTGAGCGTGACGGGGGCGCGGCCCGGCTGGGGCTGCGCCCCCGTTTTCGTTGCCGACGGGCTACGGACAGACGGTGAATATCGGCCGTCCGCAGCGCTTACGGATTGGCCCAGCGAATATCGGCGAAGTACCACAGCGGGCGGCGGCGAAGCGACCGTTACCGGCCCAGCGAGTCCGGGCCTTCGGCCCGGCGAGTGGCCGGTGTCTCGGCGAAGTACCACCGCGCGGGCGCGAAGCGCAGCAGGGGGTTCCGGGGGATCGTCCCCCGGGCTAACGCAGCGTTCCGGGGGTCGCCCCCCGGGCTAGCACGGTGTCAGCTGAAGACCAGGGTGTAGCCGGACTGGCGAAGTTCGGTGATCACTTCCTCGCAGTGCTCCGGTCCCCGCGTTTCCACCTGCAGCAGGACCTCCACCTCGCCCACCTGCAGCCGCGGGGTGACGCGCTCGTGCCAGACGTCCAGGACATTAGCCCCGAGGCCGGCCAGCTCATGCAGCAGCGTGGCCAGCGCTCCCGGCCGGTCCGGCAGGCGGCAGCGGAAGGCGAGATAACGCCCGGCGGCCCGCAGGCCGTGCCGGAGCAGCTTCGACAGCAGCAGCGGGTCGATGTTGCCGCCGGACAGCACCACCAGGATCGGCGGCTGCATCTCGGCCGCGTGCTCCAGCAGGGCAGCCACCCCGGCGGCGCCAGCCGGCTCGACGACCTGCTTCGCGCGCTCCAGGCAGAGCAGCAGCCCGCGGGACAGGCCCTCCTCGGTCACCGTCACGACACGCGCGCCGGCCTGTTCCAGGAGCCCGAACGCCAGCTCACCCGGCCGGCGCACCGCGATGCCGTCGGCCATCGTCGGGCCGCCCTTGACCGGGATCGGGCGTCCGGCCCCGAGCGAGGCCGGGAACGGCGCCACGGCCGCGGCCTGAACGCCGACAATCTGCACGGCCGGATCGAGGCTCTTGACCGCCACGGCGACGCCGGCCGCCAGGCCGCCCCCGCCGACCGGTACCACGACCGTCTTGACCTCAGGGCACTGCTCGATGATCTCGAATCCGAGGGTGCCCTGGCCGGTGATGATGTCCGGATGCTCGAAGGGGTGGATCAGGACGCTCCCGGTCTTGGCCGCGTGCTCCTCCGCGGCGGCCAGCGCGTCCTCCACCGACGACCCCTGCAGCACGATGTCCGCGCCGTAACCACGGGTCGCCTGGATCTTCGGCAGCGGCGCGCCCTCCGGCATGAATACCGTGGCCTTGGTGTCGAGCAGGCCCGCGGCGAACGCCACACCCTGGGCGTGATTGCCCGCGCTCGCGGCCACGACCCCGCGGGCGCGCTCCGCGTCCGACAGCCGCGCGATGCGCAGGTAGGCCCCGCGGACCTTGAACGAACCGGTTCGCTGGAGATTCTCGCATTTCAGGAAGACCGGGCCGCCCACTAGCTCGGACAGGCCCCGGGAGCGGAGAACCGGCGTGGGCGAGATCACCTCCCGGATGAGCTCCCGCGCGGCCACCACATCGTCGGCTTGTACCTCGTCAGACACCGTTGCCACCTGAGCAGTCTGCCACGGCCGCGGCGCCCGCCGGAGGCGGGCCGCCACACTGCCGCGATGTGCGCCAAAGGGCGGGGACAGATGCGAACACCCACGAGAGGGACATAGTGTCGAATGGTGCAGCCAAACAGCCAGCATCGTCATCCCGCCGCGCGGCACGGTGGTCCTCCGGCCCCCGCCACGCTGGGCGAACTGCGCGCGGACGGCCACGTCTACCGGAGTGTCAAGGAGGAGATCAGGCAGAACCTGCTCGCCCGGATGCGAGCGGGGCAGGACCGGTTCCCGGGCATCATCGGCTTCGGCAACACGGTGCTCCCGCACCTGGAGCGGGCCCTCCTGGCCGGTCACGACGTGATCCTGCTCGGTGAACGCGGGCAGGGCAAGACGCGGCTCATCCGGACCCTGGCCGGCCTGCTCGATGAATGGGCACCCGCGGTCGCCGGATGCGAGATCAACGACCATCCCTACGTCCCGGTCTGTGCCCGCTGCCGGCGTCTCGCCGAGGAACTGGGCGAGGACCTGCCGATCATCTGGCGCAACGCGCGGGACCGGTACGGCGAGAAGCTCGCCACCCCGGACACCAGCGTGGGCGACCTGATCGGCGACATCGACCCGGTGAAGGTCGCCGAAGGCCGGACGCTCGGCGACCCCGAGACCGTCCACTTCGGCCTGGTGCCCCGGACCAACCGCGGCATCTTCTGCCTCAACGAACTGCCCGACCTGGCCGAGCGCATCCAGGTAGCGCTGCTCAACGTGCTGGAGGAGCGGGACATCGGCGTGCGCGGGTACGCGCTGCGGCTCCCCCTCGACCTGGTCCTGGTGGCCAGCGCCAACCCGGAGGACTACACCAACCGGGGGCGCATCATCACGCCGCTCAAGGACCGGTTCGGGGCCGAGATCCGCACGCACTACCCACTGACCCTCGGCGACGAGCTGGGCCTGGTCCGCCAGGAGGCCGTGGTCGGCTGGGACGGGGCGGTCCCCGGCGCGGAACTGCCCGAGCACCTGGTGGAGGTCATCGCGCGCTTCACCCGGCTGGTCCGCGATTCGCCGGCTGTGGACTCGCGCTCGGGGGTCTCCGCCCGGTTCGCGATCGCGGCCGCCGAGGGCGCGGCCGCCTCCGCGGTGCGCCGCGCCGCGCTGGCGGAGAGCCCCGCCGCCCGGCCTGCCGCGCGCCGCGCCGGGACCTCCCGGGCCGTGCACCGCGCCGGTACGGGCACCTCCGCCACCCCGGCTGAGCAGCCGGTTGCCCGGGTCTGCGACCTGCCCGCGATCGTCGGAACGCTGCGCGGCAAGGTTGAGTTCGAGGTCAGTGAGGAGGGACGGGAAGAAGAGGTGCTCGCGCACCTGCTCCGCCGGGCCATCGCGGAGACCTTCCGCGCGCGGCTCGGCAGCGCTGACCTGTCCCCGCTGCTGGCCAAATTCGACGGTGGCCAGACCGTGGAGTCCGGTGAGCTCATCCCCGCCTCGGACCTGCTTCAGCGGATCGGCGAGGTGCCCGGCCTGGCCAAGATCATGCAGCGGCTTGGCATGGATGGCGGCGAGTCCTTCGGCCACGCGGCCGCGGCGCTCGAGTTCGCGCTGGAAGGGCTGTACCTGATGCGGCGGCTGTCCAAGGACACCATGGACGGCACGTCGGTCTACCGGACGTGACGAAGGCCGGGGCACAAGGGCCGGACGGGCCAGACCGGACGTAGGGACGGCTGATGGGAACTTACCGCTACGGGCCGTATACCGACGGTCCCGACCCGCTGGCGCCCCCGTACGACGTGCGCGGGGCCCTGGACGCGCTGGGCGATTCGGTGCTGGAAGGCTCGACGCCCGCCGATGCGCTGCGCGAGCTGCAGCGCCACGGCGTACCCGGCCACCGGGGCCTGGACGACCTGCTCCGGCGGGTACGCGACCGGCAGCGGGAGATCCGCAGCAGCGGCCGGCTCGACGGCACCCTGGAACAGGTCCGGTCGCTGCTCGATACCGCCATCGGGCAGGAGCGCGCGGAGCTCTTCCCCGATCCCAGCGACGAGGCGCGGATGCGTGAGGCCAACCTCGACGCGCTGCCCTCCGACACCGCCCAGGCCGTACGGCAGCTGGCCGATTACGACTGGCAGTCAGCCGCGGCCCGGGACACGTTCGACCGGCTCAAGGATCTGCTCCGCCGTGAGGTGCTGGACAGCCAGTTCCGCGGCATGAAGCAGGTCCTGCAGAACCCGGACCCGGAAGCGATGCAGCGGGTCAAGGACATGCTGGCCGAGCTGAACTCCATGCTGGAGGCGGACGCGCGCGGGGAGCACACGCCCGAGGACTTCGAGCGCTTCATGGAGAACTACGGCGAACTGTTCCCGGACAACCCCGAGAACCTGGAAGAGCTCGTCGACTCGCTGGTCCGCCGGATGGCGGCCGCCGACCGGCTGATGGCCTCGCTCAGCCGGGAGCAGCGCGAAGAACTCGCCGGCCTGATGGCGCAGGCCCTCGACGACGCGGGCCTCGCGGTGGAGATGTCCCGCCTGTCCGACATGCTGCGGGCCCGCCCGCCCGACGCCGATAGCGGTCAGGGCGAGATGATGATGGGCGAGGAACCGCTCGGGCTGGGCGACGCCACCACCGCGCTGGCCGAGCTGGCCGACCTGGCGGAGCTGGAGAACGCGCTCGGCCAGGACTACCCGGGAGCCCGCCTCGACGACATCGACGAGGACGCGGTCCGCCGCGCATTCGGCCGCCAGGCGGTAGATGACATGGAGGCGCTGCGCCGGGTCGAGCGGGAACTTGAGGAGCAGGGGTACCTGAACCGCAACGGCGGCCGGCTCGAGCTCACCCCGCGCGCGGTCCGCCGGCTCGGCGAAACCGCGCTGCGCCGGGTCTTCCCGGGCCTGTCCACCGGGCGCCGGGGAGACCACGACCGCCGCGACGCCGGGCAGGCGGGCGAGCTGACCGGCAGCAGCCGGGCCTGGGAGTTCGGCGACGAGCAGCCGATCGACACCGCGGCGACGGTCCGGAAGGCCCTGCTCCGCCAGGCACGCACCGAGCCGGACCGGCGGCGGCGCGAGGTGTCCCGGGTACGGCTCGACCCCGGCGACTTCGAGGTCGCGGAGACCGAGCAGCGCGGTGGGGCGGCGGTCAGCCTGCTCGTCGACCTGTCCTACTCGATGGCGCTCCGGGGCACCTGGGCGGCGGCCAAGCAGACCGCGCTGGCCCTGCACGCGCTCATGCGGATGCGTTTCCCGCAGGACGCGCTGCAGGTGGTCGGCTTCTCCAACTACGCACGCGAACTGCAGGAGACGGAGCTCGCCGGGCTCGGCTGGGACATGGTGCAGGGCACCAACCTGCACCACGCGCTGGTACTGGCCGGGCGGCACCTGGATCGCCACCCGGAGCAGGAGCCGGTGGTCCTCATCGTGACCGACGGCGAGCCCACCGCACACCTGCAGCGGGACGGCCGGTCCTGGTTCGACTGGCCGCCAGCCCCGGAGACGCTTCAGCTCACGCTGGCCGAGGTCGACAAGATGACCCGCCGCGGGGCGGCGCTGAATATCTTCATGCTGGCCGAGGACGACCGCCTGACGGCGTTCGTGGACAACGTGGCCCGTCGCAACGGTGGCCGCGTGCTGCACGCTCAGCCTGAGCGCCTCGGCGAGTACGTCGTCAGCGATTTCCTCCGTACCCGGAGGGCCGAACGGCGGTAGGTTTTCCTACTGCCCGTCCGTTCAACCCATCCGTTCAGCGCTGTCTGTCTAGGAGGAAAATTGACTTCCGTCAGCGCATCACCCCGCCGCCCGGCCGCCCGGGTCCTCACGGCCGTGATTCTGGCCGTCATCGCCATCGTGCTCGTTATCCTCGGCGCCCTTTACCTGGCCGAGCCGTCCAAGTCACTGCCCAGCATGATCCCCGGGCACCTGGCGGCCACCGCGGCGAACTCCGGCAAGAACCATCCCCTGCGCGGCGCGGGCTGCCTGGTGCTGGGGGTCATTTTCTTCGCCGCGGCCTGGTTCGCGCTATCGTTCCAGCCCAAGGCGGCCGCCTCGACCACATCCCGGCCGAACTCCCCCGCCGCCCGCCGCTGACCGGGGCTAATCCAACGCCTGGCTGAGGTCGTCCAGCAGGTCACCGGCGTCCTCGAGGCCGACGGACAGCCGGACCAGATCCGCCGGCACCTCCAGCGGCGAGCCCGCGGCCGAGGCATGCGTCATCCGGCCCGGATGCTCGATCAGCGATTCCACTCCCCCGAGCGACTCGGCCAGCGTGAACAGCCGGGTCCGCCCGCAGACGGCCAGTGCGGCCTCCTCGCCGCCCCGAACCCGGAAGGACACCATCCCGCCGAAGCCGCTCATCTGCTTGGCCGCGACCGCATGACCTGGATGTGACGGCAGGCCCGGATACAGCACCTGCGTCACCGCCGGGTGGCGGCCAAGCATGCCGGCGACCCGCCCGGCGGTTTCGCAATGCCGGTCCATCCGGACCGCGAGGGTCCGGATGCCGCGCAACGTCAGCCACGAATCGAACGGCCCCGGCACCCCGCCCGTCGCGTTCCGCAGGAACGCCGCGCGCTCCGCGACGCCGGCGTCGGCGGTGATCAGCGCCCCGCCGACCACGTCGGAATGGCCGCCCAGGTACTTGGTGGTGGAGTGCACCACCACGTCCGCGCCCAGGGCGAGCGGGCGCTGCAGCCGGGGGGAAGCGAAGGTGTTGTCGACCACCAGCATCGCGCCCGCCGCGTGCGCGGCCTCGGCCAGCGCCGCGATGTCGGCGATGGCGAGCAGCGGGTTGGTCGGCGTCTCCACCCACAGGACGCGGGCCGGGCGCTCGGCCAGGCAGCGGCGGACGGCGGCCACGTCGGGCAGGTGGACCGGGACGTAGTCCAGGCCCCAGCCCGCGAGCACCGCGGCGAACAGCCGGTAGGTGCCACCGTAGGCGTCGTTGGGAATGATGACCCGGTCACCGGGCGAGCAGACGGCCCGGATCAGGCAGTCCTCCGCGGCCATGCCGGACGCGAAGGCGAGGGCGTGCGGGCCGCCTTCCAGCGCAACCAGGCATTCTTCCAGCGCACTCCGGGTCGGGTTGGCCGTGCGCGAGTACTCGAACCCGCCGCGCAGGCCGCCCACCCCGTCCTGCTTAAAAGTTGAGGTCTGGTAGATCGGCGGCACGACGGCCCCGGTCACCGGGTCCGGGTCCTGCCCGGCATGGATGGCCAGGGTCTCGAAACCGGGCGCGGATGACCCCTCGCGACGTCCGTTGGGCATGGTCATGTCACCCGCCACCGGCCAGGAAGGTCAGCAGGTCCTGCCGCGTCAGCAGGGCCGTCGGCTTGCCGTCCACGTGCACGACGGCCGCGCCCGCCTGTTCCAGGGCCGCGACCGCGCTGCTCACCGGCTCACCGGAACCGACCGTCGGCAGCGGTGCGGACATGTGCCCGCTCAGCGGGTCGCCGGGGCGGGCGCGATGTGTCACCAGCGCGTCCAGCAGGTCGCGCTCGACGATCGAGCCCACCACTTCGGCCGCCATTACGGGTGGCTCCTCGTTGACCACCGGGAGCTGGGAGACGTCGTATTCGCGCAGCAGGGCAATGGCCTGGGCCACCGTCTCGCCCGGGTGCGCGTGCACGAACTCGGGTATCTCGCGCTCCTTCTTGGCCAGCACGTCGCTGATGAGCGGCTCCCCGGTCTGGGCGGAAAGGAAGCCGTAGTCGGCCATCCAGTCGTCGTTGAAGATCTTGGAGAGGTATCCCCGGCCGCCGTCGGGCAGCAGCACCACGATCACATCATCCGGCCCGGCGCCCTGGGCGGCGCGGATCGCCGCCGCGACTGCCAGGCCGCTGGACCCGCCGACCAGGAGCGCCTCCTCGCGCGCCAGCCGGCGTGTCATCAGGAACGACTCCGCGTCGGTGATAGCGATGACCTCGTCGCAGACCGCGCGGTCGTAGGTCTCCGGCCAGATGTCCTCGCCGACGCCCTCGACCAGGTAGGGACGCCCCGAGCCGCCCGAATACACCGAGCCCTCCGGGTCCGCGCCGATCACTTTGACCCGCCCGCCGGATACCTCCTTGAGGTACCGGCCCGCGCCGCTGATCGTCCCCCCGGTCCCGATCCCGGACACGAAATGGGTGACCCGCCCGTCGGTCTGCGCCCAGATCTCCGGGCCGGTGGAGGCGTAGTGCGAGGCCGGATTCTCCGGATTGGCGTACTGGTCGGGCTGCCAGGCGTTGGGCAGTTCGGCGGCCATCCGGCGGGCCACGCTGTAGTAGGAGTCCGGGTGGGCGGGCGGGACCGAGCTCGGGCAGACGACGACATCGGCCCCGTAGGCGCGCAGCACGCTGAGCTTGTCCTGGGCCACCTTGTCCGGGCAGACGAACACGCATTTGTAGCCGCGTTCGGCGGCCACGATGGCCAGTCCGACACCGGTATTGCCCGACGTCGGCTCGACGATCGTGCCCCCCGGCCGGAGCTGCCCCGATGCCTCCGCGGCCTGGATCATGCGCAGGGCGATCCGGTCCTTGACCGAACCGCCCGGGTTGAAGTACTCCACCTTCGCGAGGACGTCGGGCCCGGCGCCCGACAGGCGCAGGTCACGGGTGACCTCGCGCAGCCTGACCAGCGGGGTGTTGCCCACCGTCTCGGTCAGGGAATCGTGTACCTGCATGCTCGTCGCGATTCCTTCATGGCCGGGCCGGCGGCCCGTCCGGGCCGGGCCTCCTGGGTCTCCTGGCTGCTGTCGACGTTATCCGACCCCCCGGCCTGTCCGCGCAGGCCCCGCCGCGACGGCATACGCTACGAACCAGTAATTGACTGCCCGCACGAAGGAGGCCGATGCCATGCCGGAGGCAGTTGTCGTCGCAACGGCGCGATCCCCGATTGGCCGCGCGTTCAAGGGATCCCTCACCAGTATCAGGCCAGACGACCTGGTCGCCCAGATGATCACGGCCGCGCTGGCCAAGGTGCCTCAGCTCAATCCGGAGGACATCGACGACCTGCTGCTGGGCTGTGGCCTGCCCGGCGGGGAGCAGGGATTCAACATGGCGCGTGTGGTCGCCGTGCTGCTCGGCCACGACAGCCTGCCCGGAACCACCGTGACCCGGTACTGCTCGTCGTCGCTGCAGACCACGCGGATGGCCTTTCACGCCATCAAGGCCGGGGAAGGGGACGCCTTCATCTCGGCGGGCGTCGAATGCGTCAGCCGCTTTGCCAACGGGAGCAGCGACAGCTGGCCGAACACGCACAACCCGGCGTTCGCGGAGGCCGAGGGCCGGACGGAGCGGACGCGCGAGGGGGGCGCGGGCCCCTGGCATGATCCCCGTGCGGACGAGAAGATCCCCGACGCCTACATCGCGATGGGCGAGACCGCCGAGAACGTGGCCGGCCTGCGCGGCATCACCCGGGCGGAGCAGGACGAATTCAGCGTGCGGTCGCAGAACCTGGCCGAGAAGGCCATCGCCAACGGATTCTGGCCGCGCGAGATCACGCCGGTCACGCTGCCGGACGGCAGCACCGTGACGGCGGACGACGGCCCCCGCCCCGGGACGACGCTGGAAAAGCTGGCGGCGCTCAAGCCGTCGTTCCGGCCGGACGGGACCGTGACCGCCGGCAACTGCTGCGCGCTGAACGACGGCGCGGCTGCGGTCGTCATCATGAGCGACACCAAGGCCGCCGAACTCGGCCTTACGCCGCTCGGGCGGATCGTCTCCACGGCCGTGTCGGCCCTGTCGCCGGAGATCATGGGCCTCGGGCCGGTCGATGCGTCCCGCCGGGCGCTGTCCCTCGCGGGCATGGCCATCAGCGACATCGACCTGGTGGAGATTAACGAGGCCTTCGCGGCCCAGGTGATCCCCTCCTACCGCGAACTCGGCATCGACCTCGACAAGCTCAACGTCAACGGCGGCGCGATCGCCGTCGGCCATCCGTTCGGCATGACCGGCGCGCGGATCGCCACCACGCTGCTGAACAGCCTCCAGTTCCACGACAAGACGCTGGGGCTGGAGACCATGTGCGTCGGCGGCGGGCAGGGCATGGCCATGGTCATCGAGCGGCTGTCGTAGCACCCGCGGCCCCGGATGGCCTGTCCCGCCCGCAGCGGGCAGGCCGTCAGGGCTGCGCGGCAGCGGCCTGCTGTCCCAATGAGCACAAAGCGCCACTGAGGTGACAGCCGGTGGACAGAGCGGATTTACCCGTCATTAAGGAAAGGTTGCGACCAGGTCTTGCCAGGCGCGAGGCCGTGAGGCAGGCTCACAGCAAGAGGCTTCGCCCCGCCCATGGAGGTGCCAATTGCCGCTGACCCGCTCTCTGGAGACGCACAAAAATCTTCTTGCACGCATACCTCGCGTCACAGGCAGTGACCTCCGTGAGTGGTTCATGCGCCTTGAATCCGGCCCGGCGTTCCTGCGCTGCGAAGAGCGCGCTCAGTGGCTCGCCGATGAGCACGGCATCTCGCACGGCTACGCCAACGCCATCGTGCACGAGTACGAGCTCCGCCGGCGGATCAGGCTGAATAGCGTCTGAACGTTCGCGCCCCCTCATGAGCGCAGCGCAGGCTCAGCAGTTCCTGCGCGACCATCATCGGGCCATCCTGGCCACGCTGCGGGCCGACGGCCGCCCGCAGCTGTCCCCTGTGCTCTGCGCGGTCGATGACCAGGGGCGGGTGCTGATCAGCACCCGCGAGACCGCGGTCAAGACCCGCAACCTGCGACGTGACCCATTCGCATCCCTGTGCGCGTTCAGCGACGGCTTCTTCGGCGAATGGGTGCAGGCGGAGGGCACCGCAGAGGTGATTTCGCTGCCGGATGCCATGGACCTGCTGGTCGATTACTATCGCATGACCTCCGGCGAGCACCCTGACTGGAGTGACTACCGGGCGGCTATGGTGCGGGATCGACGGGTCATCGTTCGTGTGACTGTTTCCCGGACGGGGCCATCCATCAGCGGGTGAAATGGCGATCCCGGGCCGCGTTCCCGGTCAGCCCGGGGGCGGTATCCCCGTGATCGGCGGGACATCTTGGAATGCACGTGCATCCGCGCGGGAATTAGCACCGTAATTAACTGCCTGGCCTGCGCTAACTGGTCATAACTTCGCGATTTAATGCACAAGCCCTCTTAGCGGAGGGCCCATTAGTACACCGGGACCGGCGCGGCCACCCCCGGCGCGGCATCCGTTACCGCGCCGGACAACGTTGACGATCGGACCCACCAGGAAATGGGTTGCCCTAATGGTGCGGTGTGCCCCCGGTCGGACTCGAACCGACACTAGCGACCCTTTTAGGGGGGCGGCCTCTGCCCTTGGGCTACGGGGGCTGGCCAATAATACCCCGCAAATTTACATATTCGAAGAGCCGATATATTCGGACCAGCAACTATGGCTCGGAAGGTTTATATGATTAGCCATTAACGGGCATTGAGTGCGTAGCGTAACCACTGGCCAAGGATCACTTAAACGCTGCGTAACCAAAGTCGGGCATTAGTGACCTGCGCGGCCGCCCGGACCTCAATTTCCATCAAATTACTCACGCCACCGCCGGCGCCGTTACCAGGGACAATGCATTCTGCTTGGGCATCTGCATGGTTGAACCGTGAAATATAGATATAAATCGGTCGGGTCCCAGGTCACGTCCCGGCGAACTCCCGGGCGCGGGTGAAGACGGTGTCGAGCATGGTGGGGGTGACGCGGCCGGTGAAGGTGTTTTGCTGGCTGGGGTGGTAGCAGCCCAGGAGGAGGACGGGCGGGGCGTCCGGGGCGGGCGGCTGGACCTGGGCCTCGGCTCGGTGGCCGAACGGCGGCCGACGGGGCGGCAGTCCGAAACCGGCCAACCGCAGCACCGGCCACAGCGCCTGCCAGGCGAAGCCGCCCAGGCAGACGATGACCCGGACCGAAGCGGCCACCTGGGCGATCTCGGCCACGAGCCAGGGTGCGCAGGTGTCGCGTTCTTCCGTAGTGGGCTTGTTGGCCGGGGGCGCGCAGCGGACCGCCGCCACCATCCGCGTGTCCCGCAGCCGCTGACCATCTCCGGCCGAAACGCTGACCGGGCTGTCGGCCAGGCCGCACCGGTACAGCGACGCGAACAGGAAGTCCCCGCTGCGGTCCCCGGTGAAGATCCGCCCGGTCCGGTTCCCGCCGTGCGCGGCGGGTGCCAGGCCGACGATCAGGATGCGCGGGTCCGGCGCGCCCCAGCCAGGGATGGGACGGCCCCAGTAGCGCTCGTCCTGAAAAGAACGGCGGCGGACGGCGGCGACCTCCTCGCGCCAGCTCACCAGGCGCGGGCAGGCCCGGCACACCGACTGCCGCGCGGTCAGCTCGGTCAGCGACGGCGCGCTCGCAGCCAGTTCCCGGACGTCGGCGGGCCCGCGCGCCACCGGCGTGGCGGCCGTCGCGTTATCGTGCGGCCAGCCGGTCCCGGGCGGCACCGGGCCGCCTTCGGCGCTCATCGGCCCGCGGTCGCCTGCGGCGCTCACCGGCGGCCGCCGTCTGCGGCGCGGCGAGCGACCAGGCGATGCCGTCCAGGATGTCGTGCTCGCTGACCAGCACGTCCGGCAGGCCGAATCGGCTCATGATGCGGTCGAGGATGAGCGCTCCGGCGCCGATGACATCCACCCGGCCCGGGTGCATCACCGGGATCCGGGCTCGCTCCGCCCGGGTGCGGGAGAGCAGCCGCGCCGTCACCGCGTGCACCCCGGCGGCGGGGATGCGCGCGTGGTGCAGGCGGTCCGGATCGTAGGCCGGCAGCCCCAGCGCGATGCCCGCCACGGTCGTGACCGATCCGGCCAGGCCTACCAGGGTGTGCGCCTGACCGGCGTCAACGCGGGCCGCCGCGCGCCCGATGGCGGCGTCGATGTCGGCCGTGGCCGCGGCGACCTGCTCCGGTGACGGCGGGTCGGAACGCAGGTGCCGCTCGGTCATCCGGACGCACCCGATGTCGACGCTGACCGCCGACGTCACCGTGCCCGCCGTGCCGACGACGAATTCGGTGGAGCCGCCGCCGATGTCCACGACCAGGCACGGGGGCTCGGCCAACGGGTCAGCGACCAGTTCCGCCGTAGCGCCGGTGAAGGACAGCCGGGCCTCCTCGTCGCCGCTGAGGACCTCGGGGGCCGCGCCGAGCACGTCCGTGACCCGGCGGACGAACTCCCCGGCGTTCGCTGCGTCCCGGGTCGCGCTCGTCGCCACCATCCGGACCGCGCCGGCGCCGAGCCGGGCGATGACCGCCGCATACTCGCTCAGCGCGGTCATGGTGCGGTCCAGCGCCTCGGGCGCGAGCCGGCCGCTCGTGTCCACGCCCTGGCCCAGCCGGACGATCTCCATCCGCCGGTCGACGTCGGTAAGCGCCCCGCGCTCGGGGTCGACGTCGGCGACGAGGAGCCGGATGGAATTGGTGCCGCAGTCAATCGCCGCCACGCGCCGCGTCATCGGCCGCCCTTCGTCTCACCGGGGAAGTCTCACCGGGGGAATGCGCCGTATCAGGTCCGTTCGGCATGACCGTTACGCACGGGCCACCGGTCCACCACGGCCCGGCGGTGTCGGCCGCCTCCCGGCCGAGCCGGCTGGCACCCGGCACGGCGAGCTCGTGGGCGACCAGCGCGTGCAGGCACTTGACCCGTTGCGGCATGCCACCCGCGCTCTGCGTGCCCGGCGGCAGCGGCTCCAGCCCGGCCTCGAGGGCCGCCTTCCGGCGCCGGGCGACGTAGTCCTGGTGGGCCGCCTCGTACGAGCGGCGCAGGCCCTCGTCCTGCGCCAGCCGTTCCGTCATGGCGCGCATCGTGCCCGCCGCCTCCAGCCTGCTGATCGCGGCTGCGGCCCGCGGGCAGGTGAGGTAGTACAGCGTCGGGAAGGGGGTTCCGTCCGGCAGTCGTGGCGCGGTCTCCACCACGTCGGGCAGGCCGCACGGGCACACGTGCGCGACCGCCCGCAGACCGCGCGGCGCACGGCCGAGCTGGGCGGCGATCACCGCCTCGGTCAGTGCATCCATCAGCGGGCATCCATCAGCGGGAAATCCATCAGCGGGAAATCCATCAGCGGGCCGGGGCCTGATCCGCCTTCTTGACCGACTGCCACAGCTTGGCGTACCAGGGAGCGGCGGTGCGGGCCTGCTGGAGCGTAGTGTCCGGCGGCGCGGCGTCGCCGATGATCACGTAGCACTTCTCGGTGGGGAAGCACATGTGCAGCTGATCCCGGGCCTGCTGTTCGATGTACGCGGGGTCGGCGAACCGCTGCTGCTGCGCCTGCAGGTTCTTCACCTGGGCCGAGACGGACTGCTGCGTCGCCAGCAGCTGATCGATCTGCCGTCGCTGCCCGATGTACTCCCGGACCGGATACGCCAGGCTGAGCGCGATCGCGCAGATCACCACCGCGAGCAGCGCCGCCCGGCCCGTCAGCCGCGTCGACCGTGGCTGACGGGACAGCAGGCGGCGCCGGGCCGGCTCTGCCATCAGGCCCGTTCCGCGAACCTCGGGTAAGCGCTGGCGCCCGCGTATTCGGCCGCGTCGCCCAGCAGTTCCTCGATCCTCAGCAGCTGGTTGTACTTCGCCACCCGTTCGCCGCGGGCCGGCGCCCCCGTCTTGATCTGGCCGCAGTTGGTCGCCACGGCGAGGTCGGAGATGGTGGTGTCGTCCGTCTCACCGGAGCGGTGGCTGATGACGCAGCTGAAGCTGGCCCGCTGCGCGAGCGACACCGCGTCCAGGGTCTCGGTGACCGTGCCTATCTGGTTCAGCTTGACCAGGAGCGCGTTGGCGGCCTGCTCGGCGATACCCCGGCGAATCCGCTCCGGGTTGGTCACGAAAAGGTCGTCGCCCACGATCTGCACCTGGCGGCCGACCGCCGCGGTCATGTCACGCCACCCGGCCCAGTCTTCCTCGAAGAGCGGGTCCTCCAGCGAGACGATCGGGTAGGTGTCCAGCCATTCGCGGTAGATGTTGATCATCTCACCGGACGTCCGGGTCGCGCCCTCGAAGATGTAGCCCTCATCGCTGTGGAATTCGTTCGCGGCGGCGTCGATGGCCAGGGCGATGTCACGCCCGGGGGTGTAGCCGGCCTTGCCGATCGCCTCGACGATCAGGTCCAGCGCGGCCCGGTTGTGCGGCAGGTCGGGGGCGAACCCGCCCTCGTCGCCGACCCCGGTGGACAGGCCATGCTGCTTCAGCACGGACTTCAGCGACTGGTAGGTCTCCGCGCCCCAGCGCAGCGCGTCCTCATACGTCGCCGCGCCGATCGGCGTGATCATGAACTCCTGGATGTCGACGCTGTTGTCCGCGTGCGCGCCGCCGTTCATGATGTTCATCATCGGTACCGGCAGCACGTGGGCGTTCGGGCCGCCCAGGTACCGGAACAGCGGCAGGCTAGCCGAATCCGCCGCCGCGCGGGCGACCGCGATGCTGACGCCGACGATCGCGTTCGCGCCGAGGCGCGACTTGTCCGGCGTCCGGTCCAGGTCGATCATGGCCTGGTCTACCAGCCGCTGGTCGTCGGCCTCGTGCCCGAGCAGCTCGGGCTGGATCTCGTCGATCACGTTGGCGACGGCGCGGGTGACGCCCTTGCCGCCAAACTCGTCGCCGCCATCCCTGAGTTCGACCGCCTCGAAGGCGCCGGTCGAGGCGCCGCTGGGCACTCCCGCGCGCCCTATGGTCCCGTCGTCCAGAGCCACCTCGACCTCGAGGGTCGGGTTGCCGCGGGAGTCCAGGATCTGCCTGGCATGGATTGCTTCGATGGAGGCCACCGGCCGGCTCCTCATGTTCTGTTTCAAGAGTGTGGCGTTACCGGCCGGACCGTGCGGTTGCCGCCGGGGCGGCATGCGCGGGAGGCCGGTCACATTGTCCGCGTTCGAGCCTAGTAGAGCCGGACCGTCACACGCACCGGCCACGCCGGGTCCGACCTCGGGCAGGCTATGTGTACTCCGTAATAGTTCAATTACTCAGTGCCATTCTGGGGCCAGCGCGGGGCGGCTAACCGGCTTGGGCCTGTTCCCAGGCCCGGACCCGTTCGGTGTACCGCCGGGCGGCGGCACGCAGCTCCGTCTCCGGGTCCAGGCCGTCCGCCCTGGCCGCGGCGACCAGGGCGAACAGGCGGTCCCCGAGCTCAGTGCCGGGGTCACCGTCGTCGCTGGTGGCCCGGGTCAGTTCCGCCGGGACATCGGCCCGGGCCGCCCGCCGCTGAAGCTGTGCGGCCAGGGCCAGCGCGGGCTGCCCGAACGGCACGCCGTCGAGCGCGGAGGCGGCGGCGTCGCCCGGGGCGGCCTTTTCGGCGCGTTCCGCCTTCTTGATCGCGTCCCAGTTCTGCTTGACCTCGTCGGCACCGGAGACGGTGACATCGGCGAAGACATGCGGGTGCCTGCGCACGAGTTTGGTCACGATGCCGTCGGCGATGTCGTCGATGGTGTAGCCCGTGCCGTCGTCCCGCTCGGAGGCGATTTCGGCGTGGAAGATAACCTGCATCAGGACGTCTCCGAGCTCCTCTCGCAGCCCGCGCTGATCGCCGTTTTCCAGGGCCTCCAGTGCCTCGTAGGGCTCCTCCAGCAGATGCGGCGCGAGCGACTCGTGGGTCTGCTTGGCGTCCCAGGGGCACTCGGCCCGCAGGATCTCCATGGTGGTCACGAGGTCCAGCAGGCGGGCCCCGGGCAGATCGGCGGAGCCGATCAGAACCGAGACCGCCGGGGCCGGTGGCGCCAGCACGGCGAGCGCGTTCAGCAGCGCGCTCGTGCCGTCATTGGCGCCGGTGCCGAGAGCGGGACGCGCCGCGCCGCCAGCCAGCCACACTACCGGGCCGTCCGCTTGCGCCGTCGCGGCCGTGAGCAGCCGCGCGACCTGCTCCGCGGCCAGATCCGCAGCGACCTCCAGGGCGGCCCCGGCCGCAGCGGGAACGGCCACGATCTCCGTGGTGATCCCGGCGGCGGCCAGCGCCGGAAGCTGCGGATGGTCCGGGCTGCCGCACAGCACCCGCGCCGCGCCGCGCAGCGCGTCCCAGGCCTCCAGGGTCAGCTGGCCCGGCGCGACGCGCGGGCTCGTCACGAGCAGAATGAGCCGCTCACCCGGGCCTTCCGCGCCGGTCAGCACGGGGGCGATTGCCCGGAGGTGGACGGCTTGGCCGCCCGGCCCCTCGGCGCGCGACAGGGTGTCGGGCGCGGCCACCACTGAATTCTGGGTGTAGTTCATCGTGCCGAACTGCGGGCTGACGTGCACCGGCTGACTCTTGTAGGTGTGGCATTCGGCCAGGTTGAACTGCTGGGTGATCGCCGTGACGGCCGCGTTGCTGGTCGGCAGCTTGCCGCCGTTGCGCTGCTCGGCGTAGCTGATCTCGATGGCCTGGTAGCGGCCCAGCTCCGGGAGCAGGTCCGGCGGCAGGCCGTTGGCGACGGCCAGCTCGTTGAGGGTCACGTTGCTGACCCCCTGCTGCTGCGCCTGCGCGGCCGCCTGCTGGTAAATGTCCGCCAGCGCCTGCTGGGTCTGACTCCGGCTCACCGTGATGTGCTCGCTGGTGGCCAGGTCCTCCCGGATCTGGAACCTGATCAGCCAGCTCAGCACCTGCTTGGGCATCTGCGCCGCGGTGACCTGCACCGCACCGGAGTACGGCTTGGCCGCCTGGGCCAGCACAGCGACCTCATCGGCGAGCTGCGCGGTGGAGATCCGATGGTCGCCCACGGTGGCCGCGGCGCCCTGCTGGACCGGGGCGCACCCGGCGATCAGCCCGCCGAAGACAGCGGCGGCAACGACCGCCTTGACCGCGGTCGCGGCCCTGATCGGTGTGCGGCGCACAGCGATATCCCTTCTCACGCCTTCTGGTCGTTCACCCGGCCGGCTCACCGAACACGGCGTCGATGAGCTCGGTACACCAGGCGAGCACGTCCCGGTCCCGCAGGGGCTGGCCGCCGATAGCGGTCTGCGGCCCTCCGGCCACGGACCGGCCCCGCGACGCTCCCAGCGCGGCCGTTGACGCCGACGACCCGGGTACCGCCTTCGGCACCGGCACCAGCATCGTACGCACCGCCGACTTAAGCAAAGTCCGTGGGTACAGCCGCTGGACCCGGACCTGCCGGGAATCGGGCAGCTCCACCGGCGCGAACCGGACGTGGTTGCCCTGGAGCGTGATGTCCGTCAGCCCGGCCCGGCGGGCCCGGGCCCGCAGCCGCGCGACCTCCAGCAGATTGAGGACGGGCTCCGGCGGCTGGCCGTACCGGTCCGTCAGCTCGTCCCGGACCCGTGCGACGTCACCATCGGAGTCGATCGCGGCGATCTGCGTATATGCCTCCAGCCGGAGCCGCTCGCCGGGCAGATAGTCGTGCGGGATGTGCGCGTTGACCGGCAGCTCGACCCGGACCTCGGGCCGGTCCGCCGGGCCTTCACCCTTGAGCTCGCTGACGGCCTCGCCGATCATCCGGACGTACAGGTCGAAGCCGACGCCCGCGATGTGCCCGGACTGCTCGCCGCCGAGGAGGTTGCCCGCTCCGCGGATCTCCAGGTCCTTGAGGGCCACGTACATGCCGGCCCCGATCTCGGTGTGCTGGGCCACGGTCGCCAGCCGCTCGTGCGCGGTCTCGGTCAGCGTGCGCTCGGGCGGGTAGAGGAAGTAGGCGTAGGCACGCTCCCGGCCGCGCCCGACCCGGCCGCGCAGCTGATGCAGCTGGGACAGGCCGTAGGTGTCGGCGCGGTCCACGATCAGCGTGTTGGCGTTGGGGATGTCCAGTCCGGATTCGACGATCGTCGTCGCCACCAGGACGTCGTATTTCCCGTCCCAGAAATCGACCATGATGCCCTCGAGCTGGTGCTCGTTCATCTGGCCGTGCGCGACCGCGACCCGGGCCTCCGGGATCAGCTCGGAGATCCGCGCGGCCACCTTGCCGATCGAGGACACCCGGTTGTGCACGAAGAAGACCTGGCCATCCCGGAGCAGTTCCCGCCGGACCGCCGCCGCGATCTGCCGCTCGTCGTACGGCCCGACGAACGTCAGCACCGGGTGGCGTTCCTCCGGCGGCGTCAGGATCGTCGACATCTGCCGGATCCCCGCCACCCCCATCTCCAGGGTCCGCGGGATGGGCGTGGCCGACATGGCCAGCACGTCCACCTCGGTCCGCAGCCGCTTCAGGTACTCCTTGTGCTCGACCCCGAAGCGCTGTTCCTCGTCGACGACCACGAGGCCGAGGCGGTTGAACCGGGTTTCCGGCGACAGCAGCTTGTGCGTGCCGATGACCACGTCCACGGTCCCGTCGGACAGGCCGCGCAGGGTTTCCGCCGTCTCGGCCGCACTCTGGAACCGGGACAGCGCCCGGACCTGCACCGGGAACGGCGCATAGCGCTCGCTGAACGTCGAGAAGTGCTGCTGGACGAGCAGCGTGGTCGGTACCAGCACCGCGACCTGCAGGCCGTCCTGGACGGCCTTGAACGCGGCCCGCACCGCGATCTCGGTCTTCCCGTAGCCGACGTCGCCACAGATCAGCCGGTCCATCGGCACCGGGCTTTCCATGTCGCTCTTGACCTCGTCGATGGCCGCGAGCTGGTCGCCGGTCTCGACGTAGGGGAAGGCGTCCTCCAGCTCGCGCTGCCACGGCGTATCGGGCCCGAAGGCGTGGCCCGGGGATGCGGTGCGCGCCGAGTAGAGCCGGATCAGCTCGGCCGCGATCTGCCGTACCGCCTTGCGTGCGCGCCCCTTCGCCTTGGCCCAGTCCGCCCCGCCCAGCCGGTGCAGGCTCGGCGCCTCGCCGCCGGAGTACCTGGTAACCTCGTCGAGCTGGTCGGTAGGCACGTACAGCCGGTCCGGCGGCTGGCCGCGCTTGCCCGGCGCGTACTCGATGACCAGGTACTCGCGGGTCGCGCCCGCCGCGGTCCGGCTGGTCATCTCCACGTAACGGCCGACACCGTGCTGCTCGTGCACCACGTAGTCGCCCGGCGTGAGCTGCAGTGGGTCGACGCCGCCGCGCCGCCGGCTCGGCATCCGGCGCATGTCCCTGGTACTGGACCGGCTGCCGACCTGGCCGGCCAGGTCGCTCTCGGTCAGCACCGCCAGCTTGATCGACGGCCAGGTGAAGCCGTGCTCCAGCAGGCCGCAGGCCACGTACGGCACGGCCGGCTCGGGCGGGGCCGCCAGTTCCTGCATGCGGGCCCCGAGACCCTCGCCCCGCAGCATTTCGGTGAGTCGCTGCGCTGGGCCGTGTCCCTCCGTGACCAGGACGACGCGCCAGCCGCCGGAAAGCCAGCCGCGCACGTCCGCGATCATGCTGTCCGCGGCCCCGCGGTAACTCGGCGCGGGGTTGGCTTCGATACCGAACGAGGCGCGCCCCGTGTCGTCATCAACTCCGGCGCCGTCGTCCCCGGCAGCGCCAAAGGGCTCAATCGTCCACCACGGCAGCCGCCGGGCCCGGGCCGCCTTACGGACCAGCGAGATCGGCTGGAAGGCCGCGGCGCCGAGATCGATCGGCGCCTCCCCACCGGCGGCGGCGTTCACCCACGACGCGTCCAGGAATTCCCGGCTGGTGCTGACCAGCTCCTTGGCCCGGGTGCGGATGCGCTCCGGGTCACAGGCGACCAGGATGCCGCCCGCGGGCACGTAGTCGGTCAGCAGGTCCATCCGCTCGGCCAGGACCGGCGCGAACGCCTCCATGCCCTCGACGGGGATCCCGTCCGCCAGCTTGCCCAGTACCTCCGACAGGCCCGGGTGCTGCGCGGCCAGTTCCTTGGCCCGGTCCCGTACCGCCGGGGTCAGCAGCAGTTCCCGGCACGGCGGGGCCCACAGGCCCTGCGGCGCCTCGCCCAGGCTGCGCTGGTCCGCCACCTTGAAGGAGCGGATTTCCTCAACCGTGTCACCAAAGAACTCGATCCGGACCGGATGCTCATCGATGGGTGAGAACACGTCGATGATGCCGCCGCGGACCGCGACGTCACCCCGCCGGCCGACCAGGTCCTCACGGGCGTAGCCGATCTCCACGAGCCGGGTGAGCAGATCATCGGGGTCACAGGTGTCGCCGGCGCGCAACCGGACGGGCTCCAGGTCACCCAGACCGCCCACGATGGGCTGGAGCAGGCACCGGACCGGGGCCACAACGACTGAGAGGGGTCCCGACACTCCGTCGCCCGCGTCCGGGTGCGTGAGCCGCCGCAGGACGGCGATCCGCTGGCCAACGGTGTCGGAACGGGGCGAGAGGCGCTCGTGCGGCAGCGTCTCCCAGCCCGGAAAGGAGGCGACGCTGCCCTCGGGCAGGAACGAGCCGAGCGATGCGGTCAGGTCCTCGGCCTCGCGGGCCGTCGCCGTGACGGCGAGCACGAACCGCCCGAGGCGGTCCGCGATAGCCGCGGTGAGGACGGGCCGCAGCGCGGCCGGGGCAACAAGATCGACGCCGTCCTGGACGGTCCGGTCCGATTCGGGGCCCTCTGGGTCGAGGGCCCCGGTCTCGAGGGCCCCCATCTCGAGGGCCCCCATCTCGAGGGCACGGCTCAGCCGCGGATCGTCCGCGACGATGCTGAGGATTCCGGCAAGGCTCATGGTGTCCCTGGTTTAACGGCACGGGTCAAGTCGGCCCGGGTCGGTGGCGGCCCGGCGCCTGGCCGCGGAAGGAGAAAGGCGGCGTTCACGTAACAGTGATGGCGGCTCGGTATTCCGGTACGTGCCCGGGCGCTTCCCCGGGCATGCGGCAAACTCCCGCACGCGGAGGAGGCGGGGGGTCGTGCTGCGGCACGACCGCTCCAGTCTACGTCCCACCCGGTCCGTCCTGTCCGCAGCCCCCGCGTTTTGCCCGCTCAGCAGGCCACCTCATTAGGCCATCTCCTTGGGCCACCTGATCGGGCCACCTCATTGGGCCACCTATCTGGGGCCACCCCATTGGTTGGGGCCACCTCAGCTGGCCACCTCACAGGGCCACGGCATAGGCGGGCCCGCACCAAGTGCATGGCACCGAATCTAGCGGCGCGCTTCATCTAGCGAGCCAGCGGTGGGTATGGCCCGGGCCCTGGTCGGGTGGCTGAGCCGGGGGCGGCTGACTGATGGCCACGACGAGTTGCTGTATGTCATCCGCAGGCCCGAAGACGGGTTCGCCCGCCTGGTGTGAACCGGCTGGGACGAATACTGAAGTAACGGCAACACCGGGCCGACACTGGCGTTAGGGCCAACACTGACGTTACGGTCACGGAAACGACCTGGTCCTCCGTATGGTTATACGGCAAGAGCGTGTGGGGGCGGCGGTACAAGCCGCCGGCCGGTGGCCGGGCGGTCAGAGACGGGGCATCGTATGCCTGCGGCTCAGCCGATCTCCCCACACAGATGGTCAACCTGGCGGGAGTGAGGCAGACGTGAGCGCGGAAGCGTTGGGGGCACTTCCCGGTGAACTAGCGGACTGGCCCGCATGGACACCTGGGGAGGCGCAGCTCGCAGACCTGGAGCTGCTGACCTCCGGGGCGTTTGAGCCGCTGCGCGGCTTCATGACCACGGCTGACCTGGCGGCCGTGGCCGAACGCGGCACCCTGGCGGACGGCACACCGTGGCCTATTCCGGTCACCCTCGAGGTCCCGGTCGAGGTGGTCCCGCCGGGTGAGCGCCATCTGGTGCTCACCGACCACGAGGGGACGCCGCTGGCGGCCCTCGAGATCACCGAGCAGCAGCCCGTCTTCACGGGCGGGGACCAGACGGGATGGCGCCTGGGCGGCCCGGTCACGGCGCTGCGCGACCCCGAGCACGGACCGTTCCGGAGACTGCGCCGCCGGCCCGCCGAGGTTCGGGCCGAGCTCGGTGAGGGTCCCGTGCTCGCCTGCGCGACGCGTGGCGCCCTGCACCGGCGGCAGATCGGGCAGTTGCGTCATCTGGCCGATCAGATGAAGGCCCGGCTGCTGCTGCTGCCGCTGGTCGCCGGGCCGTCGGACGTCGTGGTCCGCCCGGATGCCCTGGTTCGCGCGGTGCTTGCCGCCTGCCAGCACCTGCCCGCGGGCACGCGCGTGGTCCCGGTGCCGCTCGCACCGCGGGCCGGCGGGATCGGCGCCGAGCTGCGTGCGCGGGCCGTCGTCGCCGCGGGGTACGGGGCGACTCATCTGCTCGTCGACCCGGCCGACGCCCCCGATGTCGCGACCAGCGGCCGGAGCGCTAACGGCCGGAACGAGCCGCTTCAGCTCCCCGGCCTGCCGATTCCGATCGTTTCGGCCGGCGAGTGGGCCTACGACCCACGGTCCGAAGTCTGGCGCCCGCTGTCGCTGATCGAGCCAGGCGCCGAGCGCAGCGAGCTGACCCATGACGAGCTGACGGACCTGCTCGACCGCGGCGATCCGCTGCCCGCCTGGTTCACGCCCGAAGGCGTCGCGCACGAATTGCGGCTGGCCCGGCCACCGCGCGGGCAGCGCGGCCTGGTGATCTTCTTTACCGGGCTGTCCGGCTCAGGCAAGTCCACCGTCGCGCGTGATCTGCGGGACGCGCTGACCGAACGCGGCGACCGCACGGTGTCACTGCTCGACGGCGACCGGGTCCGCCGGCTGCTGTCGGCGGGGCTGACGTTCTCCCGCGCGGACCGGGATCTGAACGTGGTGCGCATCGGTTACGTCGCCGCCGAGATCGCCCGGCACGGCGGCATCGCGATCTGCGCGCCGATCGCCCCCTACGCGTCCGCACGGGCGACGGTCCGGGAGATGGCGTCCGCCACGGGTGACTTTCTGCTCGTGCACGTGGCCACGCCACTGGAGATCTGCGAGGCGCGGGACCGGAAGGGGCTGTACGCCAAGGCCCGGTCCGGCCTGATCGGCAACTTCACCGGTATTTCTGATCCCTACGAGGAGCCTCGGGACGCCGACCTGGTGCTTGATACCTCAGCGATGAGCCGGCCGGACGCCGTGGCCGCGGTCATCAGCATGCTCATCGCCGGGGGCTGGCTCTCCCCCGACCAGGATCAGGCCCCGGCGGGCCGCTGGGGCTAACGGCAGGCGCAGCCGCCGGGCGCCCCCGGCCGGGTGCTCAGTCCTGGTCTTCGGCGCGGGTGCCCTCGTTCAGCCGGGCCCGGAGCTCACCGGCGCGGTTGCGCACGCCGCGCAGCCGCGCGGACAGGGTGCCGGACATGACGTCCCGCTGCCGGGACAGCAGCACGAAGCTGGCGATCCCGCTGACCAGCAGGGCCAGGGCGGCCAGCAGCAGCCCGCGGGCGCCCGCGAAATACAGCACCACGAGCGCGACCAGGAACAGCACGAACCGTGCGGATGTATAGACCAGGGCGGTACGCATAACACTGACAGGTTAATGCGCGCCTGGCCCGGGCGTGGCCCCGCCCTCGGTAATGACGCGCGCGAGCAGGGCCGGGTCGATGTTCCCGCCGGAGAGCACCGCGACCGGCTGGCGCGCCGGCGGCAGCTCATCCCGGCGGAACAGGCAGGCGGCGACGGCCGCCGCACCGCCGGGCTCGGCCACGAGGTGCGCCTCGGTAGCCAGCCGGCGTACCGCGGCCAGGAGCTCCTCGTCGGTGACGGTCACCACATCGGCCACGTCCCGCTGCATGTGCGCGAAAGGCAGCGCGCCGACCCGCTCCACCCGGAGCGCGTCGGCGATCGTGCGGGCGACCGAGGCGGCCGGCCAGGCGACCCGCTCCCCCTTCCGGAGTGAGTCCCGGGCGTCGGCGGCGAACTCCGGCTCGATACCGACGATCGTGACGTCCGGGTTGATCGCCCGGGCCGCGGCGGCGATGCCAGCGATCAGCCCGCCGCCACTGACCGGAACGACAATGAGGTCCGTGTCCGGGCGGTCAGCCATGATCTCCAGCCCGATGGTCCCCTGCCCGGCGATCACGCGGCGGTCATCGAAGGGCGGGATGAGCGCGTATCCGTGCCGGGCGACAAGGTCATCGGCCGCGGCCTGGCGGGCCGCCATGGTGGGCGCAACCGTCACCAGTTCCGCGCCGCAGGCGGTAATGGCGTCGGTTTTGGTCGCGGGCGCCGTCTCCGGGACCACGATCACGGCGGGCACCCCGAGCAGGGCGGCCGCATAGGCCACGGCGTACCCGTGATTGCCGCTGGAATGGGCGACCACCCCGCGCTCGCGATCCGCGGGCGGCAGCGCGCTGATGGCCGCGTACGCGCCCCGGAGCTTGAACGAACCCACCGGCTGCAGCGACTCGGCCTTGATCAGCAGCGGGGACGGCAGCCGCGGGAAAGGCGTCAGCGCCGTATGGACCGCGACGCCCTCCAGGCGGGTCGCGGCGTCCCTGATCTCAGCAACAGATACAAGTTGGGCCATGCCGTCACAGTAAGGTAGTAGGCACACAGAATAATCGGGTCGCTCTAATTTTCCGAAATCTAGGCAGAAAGCACTCGTTTGTCGCCAAACTTAGGTCAGGCTCAGATCCAAGAGCCTGCGGGGCTTAACTGGGAGGGGACTAAGTTGGACGGCAATAATGAGCGGCTACTAACTCCTGGAGAGGTGGCGGCGCTCTTCCGGGTCGACCCGAAGACCGTCACGCGCTGGGCCGCATCTGGCCGCATCACGAGCATCCGGACGCCCGGAGGGCACCGGCGCTTCCGTGAGTCAGAGGTACGCGCCCTGCTTCGCGGCGAGGGGGAGCCATCGGCCGAGGGCCATTCGGTGATGTGACGCCTGGGCGGCTGGCACGGCGATCGTCCCGCGTCCCGTGCCGGCCGCGCGGCCGTAACTGCCAGCGCGGCGACACAGCGCGGCGGGCCAGCGCGGCGGCCAGCCCTGGCGGCTGGCCGCTACGCGGGGTCGGCGTCGTCGCCCGGCTCGGACCAGCGGTAATCGGAGTTCTGGCGAGCGAATTCCTGGAACTCGCGCTGCAGCGCCTCGTCACCGTCCCGCCACTGGGCCTGGCGCCGAGCCGCTTCGTCTTCGGTCACCGCCTGCCCGGCCAGCCGGGCGTAGTCCGCATCCTGCGGTCCGATTTCCACGTAAGCGTCGCCGATGATCCGCCCGTCGTTGCCGATGGCGGTCTGCGGAACCCTCAGGTTCCCGTTCGGTAGCCGTATGACGAACATCTCACGCTCACCTAGATGCCGTAACGCCGGTTGAAGTAGAGCATCACATTCAGCGCCGTCCGCGTATTGCCGCCGAGCATGTCGACCAGCGCCGGCCGTTGCCTGGACGCAATGGCCGCGAAAGCGTCCGCGAAGAACTCCTTGCGGCCCAGTCCGCCGCGCTGCCGGTGAAAGTCGCTCGCCAGGTGCGGCTGGCATTGATCGTAAAGCATCCGGAACTCGGCCGAGTCTGACTGCCAGCGTCCAGCCGGCGCGTCGATGTCGTCCAGCGCGTGCCCCACCTCGTGGCACATCACGTCCGGGGTTGGCGATGGCCGGGTACCGACCACGATCTTGCGCTCGCCGTACGCGCCCGCGCAGGCATCCCAGGTCGCCCGGCCAGATGGCAGTGGCACCCCGCGGAGCGCGGTCATGTCATCCAGCTGCGGAACGCCGCCCGGCCCGACGAAGATACCGTCGAGACCCGCCGCCAGCTTGTCCTTGATCTGCTGCGGCAGCTCGGCGAGCCGGTTGATGGCCGCGGCCGCCGCGGGCGGCGGGACGGTGGCGGAGTCCCATTGGCGCCACAGCACGGCCTCGAGGGTGCCGCAGTTCCTCCGGCCGTCACCGTAGTCGGGTTCGCCCGGGTTACGCGCGTGCGCGAAAGGCAGGCGGGGCGCGGCCGCGCCGGCACCGCCCGGCCGCTGGACCGCTCCCGGTGACCGCTGGGCGGGAAGAGAACCGCGCTGTGCTTCCAGCCATGCCTGTCCGGTAGTGGCTCCCGCGGCGCCCGGCCTGCTGTCGCTGCGCCTCCCGTCGCGCCGTGCTGCCGGAGGGGCCGGCGGCGGGGCGACCGGAGCCGTTCCGTACGGTCCCCGCCGGACGCGCGCCCGCGCGCCGCCCACGGACACCGCCGGTGCGTCCCCACCAGGACGTGCTGCGGATTCTCCGCTCCGGGGGAAACGTTCAGTGAGCGCCTATCCGGGGCGGCCGCGCCGCCGCCTGCGCCCGGCGGCCCGCCTGCCGGGGACGGCCCGCCTGCCGGGGACGGCCCGCCTGCCGGGGGCAGGGCACTGCGGGTCCCGTCGGCCCAGGACGACTCTGACTCCTCCGGCCACGGCGATCGGGTTTCCGCCCAGGGCGGCCCGGTCCTGCCCGCGGGTACATCGCCGGTGGCCGGCCCGGCTACCTCGTGGCTGTTCCGGCGGTGCCGGCCGACCGCATCGGGGCCAGCGGAGGCGGCCTGGCTATGGCCACCGGCTGACCCGCCACGGGAGCGCGCCTCCCATGGCCGGTCGTGACGCGCCGTCTCCCCGGCCCGGTCGCGCCGCAGCCCCCCAGCCGGACCGCACGCGGATGGGCGAGTCGGCGGACACGCTCGAAGAGCCGTAGCCGCATATCTCGCACTCCCTGTTTGCACCCGGCCGCCAGCGTACGACGAAATAACGCGCAAGTCACTTCGGGGTGACCTACGGTGACGCATGGGGCAAATATGCCGCGCTTAAAGTTAATGAATTGAGATATGGGTTGTCGGTACCCAAGGTTAGGCTTCGGCCATGTTGCTGCTCGGCGCCCTCTTTGCCCTGTTCATGGTGGGCTTTTGGCTTTATTGCCTGATCGACGTGGTGCTTACTCCGGGTAGTGAATGCCGCGGCCTGCCGAAGGGCGCCTGGATCGCCGTCGTCGGGGGAACCTTCGTCATCGGCGCGGTGATGTGGCTGGTTTTCCGCCATCCGGCCCGGCCTACCGTGTCGTCCGTGCCGCGGCGGAACGGTCCCGGGGATCCGCCGCCAGTGCCGGAGGCCCGCAGAGGGGCCGGCCGACCGAAACGTCCGCGGCGGCCCGGCCGCCGGAAACGGCCAGGATCTCGCCGGGGGCGCCCCCGGCAGCAGCGAGGGCCCGGTGATGTCCGGCCGCCTGGAGGCGGACGCCGCGCTGCGTCGGCATCCGGCCGGACGGTCACGGCCGCGCCGCCCCTCGAGCCGGTCCCGCCCCCAGGGACCCGACGACGACCCTGAGTTTCTGCGCTCGCTCAACCGCGCCATTCACGGCGCCCAGCCAGGCGACGACCCGGCCACCGGACCCGGCGAATAGTCCTGGCCGGCGTCAGCCCAGGCCCGCGTAGGAATGCAGACCGGTCAGGAAGGTCTGCACCACCAGCACGTTGAACAGCAGGCAGCCGAAACCGATCAGCTGGATGTAGGCGGCCCGGCGGCCCCGCCAGCCAGCCGTGGCCCGGGCATGCAGGAAGCACGCGTAGACCACCCAGGTGATGAAGGCCCAGGTCTCAACCGGGTCCCAGCCCCAGTAGCGGCCCCAGGCCTGGTCGGCCCAGATCGCGCCGGCAATGATGCCGAACGTCCAGATGGGGAAGCCGAACACCGCGGTGCGGTAGGTCAGCCGGTCCAGTTCCTCGGCGCTGGGCAGTCTCCGCATGATGCCGTGGTTCGCGGGGCTGAGGCCCGCCGCCACCCGCCGGGTGTAGCGCTCGGCGAAGATGTAAACGACCCCCAGCACCGCGGCCACGAAGAAGATTCCCGTCGCCAGCGTCATGGCCGCGACGTGGATGGCGAGCCAGTATGACTTCAGCGCGGGAACCAGCGGGCCGGCCGGGGTGTAGATGAGCGTCTGCGCGAGGCCGAGCGCGACCACGACCGCGCCGGTCACGAACACTCCGAGATGCCAGGCCCGGTAGCGCACCATCAGGGCCACGAAGAAGATGACTGTCACGCAGGTCAGAGCCGTGACGAACTCGTACATGTCTCCCCAGGGAACCCGGTGCACCGCCAGGCCCCGGGTGACGACGCCCGCCAGGTGGACCGCCAAGCCGAGGAAGGTCAGCCCGATGGCCCCGCGGATCAGCGGTCCCAGCCGCCCCTCGCCGTCCGCCGCCGCATCCGGTGCCGGACCTGACGTCGCCGGGGAAACCGCCGGCGGTTCCGGCGCTTCGGGTGTCTCCGGCGTGGCGGCTCCGCTCGCCGCCCCCACTCCGGCCAGCTCCGGAACCGGGCGTACGGTCTTCCCGGCCGCGCCGGCCGTCCTTACCCGGCGTCCGTAAGCGAAGTCGCCGGCGTAGGCGAGCATCGCCAGCGAGTAGATCACCACCGAGATGATCAGCAGGTGGTCACTGAGCTGCGCCAGCCCGAGGTTGTCGGACATGGGTCTCACTCCGTCTCTTCGCTGCGGGGAGATGAATCGTGCTGATGAACCGACCTGAGGGCGGCGGCCAGCTCGTTGAACTCGGCCTCGAAGCCGCCGCCGACGTCAGAGCGGGCCAGGCCGCCCACATCGACGACGGTGCGGCCGGAGTCGCCGGGGTGGGCACGGACGAAGATCCGCCGCCGCCGGACGAGGAAGGACAGCACCAGGCCAGCCAGGGCGACGATGCCGGATATCAGCGCCGGCAACTGCCCCGGGTCGTAGGTCACCTGGATGCTGGCCCACTGCTTGTAGCCCAGGTACGTGAGCGTGCCCTCGCCGCCCCGCAGTTTCATGGACTGGCCCGCGGTCAGCACCTGCGCCGGGACCGCGACCCGGTGCATCGCGGTGGTGTTGAGCTGGTACACCGATTGCGGCACGCCGGAGTTCAGGCCCAGGTTGCCGCTGTAGGGGATCATGCTCACCGCCGGCTGGTACGGCGCCGGGAAGGCCGACTCCAGCTGCCCGTTCACGTCCACGGCCGTCGGCAGGAATACCCCGGCGAAGCCGAGCTGCTGCGGCTTCGCGTCGGGCGCCTTCACCACGCCCTCGGACAGGTAGGTGGACTGCTCAGCGGACAGGAACGGGGTCGCCTGGTCGTACACGACCTTGCCGCGGCCGTCGGTCACGCGGAAGACGGGGGCGTAGCCATGCCCGATCAGGTACACCTTCGTCGAGTCCACGTTCAGCGGGTGGTTCACCTGGATGTCGTAGCTGCGGACCGCGCCGCCGGGCTGGGCGGTGTAGGACACGTGCGCGTCGAAGCTGGACGGCTGGTTGCGGTCCGGCCCGGACAGGATGTAGCTCGCGGAGAACTTGTCCAGGGTCATGCTGAACGGGGCCAGGTCGTTCGGTGACACGAGACGGCCCGGGTGATAAGCGTCGAGATCAGTCACGGTGTCCGCGAAGCTGGTCCCCTCGACCAGCAGCCGGTCGGCCTTATAGCCGAACAGGCCACCGGCGCCAATGGAAACCAGCACGCCCATCAGCGCGACGTGGAACAGCAGGTTGCCGGCTTCCCGGCGGTAGCCCTTCTCCGCCGACAGCCAGCCGTCACCCTGGCTCAGCCGGAAGCGCCGGCGGGTGAGGAAAGCGGCGGCGGCGGCGGATGCCTCCTCCGCGGTCATCGTGGTCTCGTACCGTGCCGAGTTCGGCAGCCGGGACAGGTGGCGCGGCGCCTGCGGCGGCCGGGCTCGTGCCGTCCGCGCCAGCCGGAACGAACGCGGCAGCACGCATCCGGCCAGCGAAATGAACAGCAGCAGGTAAATCGCGGCGAACCAGGGGGCGGCGAACACATTGAACAGGCCGAGCGCATTGAGGAACGGGGCCAGGGCGGGATGGGCGGAGTAGTACTGCTGTACGCCGGCGGGGTCGATGCCCTGCTGCGGCAGCAGCGATCCGGGCACGCTGGCCAGCGCGAGCAGGAACAGCAGGACCAGCGCGGTGCGCATCGAGGTGAGCTGCCGCCAGCCCCACCGGGCCCACGCCATCACGCCGAACGTGCCCGGCTGGGGGCGCGGCGGCGGAGTCTCGGTCTCTGCCGTCAGGCCGGCCTGCGTCTCCTCGCCGGCATCGGCTGCGGTCTCCTCCGCTATACCGGCGGGGGCCTCACCAGCGATACCGGCGGGGGGCTCCTCCGCCACGCCGGCGCGGGCGGGGCCGTTGCCGCCCTGCGGCGAGCGCACGTCGGTCATCGGCTCACGCCCCGGTGGTTACTTTGGCGAGAATGTCCCCGAGGCTGGCGTCGCTCGCCTGGCCGATGACACGCCCCGCGATATGGCCGTTACGGTCGATGACGAGCGTGCTGGGGATCGCCGCCGGCGGCACAGTGCTGCGGAAGGCGAGGGCGATCTCATCGGCCGGGTCGTTGAGGCTCGGGTAGCTGATGCCGAAATTCTGCACGAAGGCCTGGGCGCTCGCGGGCGAGTCCCTGATATCCACCCCGACGAACTGCACGCCCTTGGACCGGTACTCCTGAGAAAGTACGGCGAGGGCGGGAGCCTCCGAGCGGCACGGTGCGCACCAGGATCCCCAGAAGTTAACGACGACCACCCGGCCGCGATAGGTACTCAGGCTGAGCCGGCCGCCGGAGAGCGTGCTCCCGGAGACGGACGGCGCTACCGGCCGGCTGGCCGCCGGGTAGTAGGCGCTGTTGCCGTTGCCCGATACAAAGTTCACGCCGTTACCGGCCGGGGTGCTCGTTTGGGTCTGGCCGCCGCACGCCACAGCGCTCAGCACACCGACGACGGCCATCGTGGCCATGCCGACGGCGCGGCGAACGGCTGCTGACAAGGGAAACACCGGCACGTCCAGGACCCAGAAACTCCTACAGTGAGTAGTACCAAGCTTTATTGTGCCGCACCACCGAGGTTGGCCTGACGCCGGGCCGGCTCGGCATAGGTCACGCCGGTGATTTCGTCTCCGCTGAACGTGAAGCTGGTGACGCTGGCGAGCGCGCACTCACGATTGTTGGGGTGGTGCCACAGGTGGCGGCCTTCGACGCTCCGGCGGGTCACCCAGATCGGAAGCTGGTGGCTGACGCAGACGACCTCGTGACCACGGGCGGCGTCCCTGGCGTCGGCCATGGCGGCGCGCACCCGCTGCACGACAACCCGGTAGCGTTCACCCCAGGACGGGGAGAACGGATCCCGCAGGTACCACCAGTGCTCCAGCCGCCGCAGCGAGCCGTCTCCGATGCCGAAGACCAGGCCCTCGAAGTGATTCCAGGGCTCGATCAGCCGCTCGTCGACCACTGGCTCGAGACTGAATCGCTCCGCGACCGGCTCGGCCGTCTCCCGGGCCCGCTCGAGTGGCGAGGTGAAGACCGCCACGATGTCGCGTTCGGCGAGATAATCCGCGGCCGCCTTGGCCATCATGCGGCCGTCTTCGGACAGGTGGAATCCCGGCAGGCGCCCGTAGATCAGCCCGCGCGGGTTCTCGACCTCCCCGTGCCTGAGCAGGTGCACGACGGTCGTATCTGCGGCTGGCCCCGGCGCGGCAGGACTCGGCGAATGGTCACTCATGGCTGGCCCAGCTTACCGGCCCGGCGTTACGCCGCGACGAGCAAGCGGCTGCACCGCCGAGGCGCCGCAGTGAAGAGCATCGGCGGGCCCACGGGGCCACTGTCGCGCGCCCCTCCGGATTGAAACAGCGCCTTTCGTCCGCCTGTGGATAAACCCGGAAAGGCCCGGCACCCTGTGGATAACTGCCGACGCGAAGATCCACTAGCTAGGCGAGGGCGGCGGCGGCGGCGCGGGCGGCGGCGGGGAGGGCGGCGGCGATGCGCGCGATCGCGGGTGCGTCGTGGGATGCGGACAGGAACCACGCCTCGAACGGGGACGGCGGCAGGTACACCCCGCCGTCGAGCATCGCGTGGAAGAACGCCGCGTACGCGACGGCGGACTGGGCCCGGGCGTCGTCGAAGTTCCGCACCGGATCGGTGCGCCCGAGGTAAACCGAGAACAGGTTCCCGGCCGTCTGCAGGCGGTGCGGCACGCCCGCCGCGGTCAGCGCCTCGGTGGCGAGCTTGGCGACCAGGTCCGCGGTCTCGTCCAGCCGCGCGTACACCTCCGGCGTGCAGGCCCGGAGCGTGGCCAGCCCGGCGGCGGTGGCGAGCGGGTTACCGGACAGCGTCCCGGCCTGGTAGACGGGGCCGTTAGGAGCGAGGCGGCCCATGATCTCAGCCCGGCCGCCGAATGCGGCCGTGGGCAGGCCGCCCCCCATGACCTTGCCGAACGTGGTCAGGTCCCCGGCGATGCCGTCGCGGCCGTACCAGCCGGAACGGGTGACGCGGAAGCCGGTCAGCACCTCGTCCATGATGAGCAGCGCGCCGTGCTCGTGGCACAGCGACCGCAGCATCTCGTTGAAGCCGGGCCCGGGCGGCACCACGCCCATATTGGCCGGGCAGGCCTCGGTCACCACGCAGGCGATCTGGTCGCCGCGGCTCGCGAACGCCTCGCGGACCGCCGCCTCGTCGTTGTACGGGAGCACGATCGTATCGCTGGCCGAGGCCCCGGTGACGCCGGGCGAGTCGGGCAGGCCGAACGTCGCCACCCCCGAGCCGGCCGACGCGAGCAGGGCGTCCACGTGGCCGTGGTAGCACCCGGCGAACTTGACCACCACGGGGCGCCCGGTGAACCCGCGGGCCAGGCGCAGCGCGGACATCGTGGCCTCGGTGCCGGAGTTGACCAGCCGGATCTGCTCGGCCGGCGTGCGCGCGGTGATCTCCTCCGCGAGTTCGACCTCACCCGGCGTGGCCGCCCCGAACGATGTCCCCCGTTCCGCCGCCGCGTGCAGCGCCTGCACCACGGCCGGGTACGCGTGCCCGAGGATCATCGGGCCCCAGGAACACACCAGGTCGACGTACTCGCGCCCGTCGACGTCGGTCAGGTACGGTCCGGCGCCGGCGGCGATGAAACGGGGCACCCCGCCGACCGAGCCGAACGCCCGCACCGGCGAGTTGACACCCCCTGGAGTAACCGCACAGGCCCGCTCGAACAACTCCGCCGAACGGGAACCCAGGCTGCGGTTACCTTCGGCGGGGGTGCTCACGGCAGACCAGCCTCCTCACAGGCGTCGACCAGGTACCCCAGCAGCCTAAGCGGATCCGGCAGCGGATGGCCGGCCGGGTCGCGAACCCATCGGGTCATCCCGCCGCCCCCGGCCGATGGCGGGGCCAGGACGTAGCTGTCGCGGCAATGCCAGCGCAGGCTGCCCTGAGTGGTGATGTTCTCCGGTTCGCAGTCCAGCCGGCAGGACCACCATTCGTCCTCGTCGACGGGGGCGCCGCGGGTCGTCACGAAGAACAGCATGCGCGTTCCCGCCTCGGCGACCGGGCCCGCCGTTATCCCAGCCTCCTCGATGGCGGCCAGCGCGCCGTCGCCCACGGCGACCGGGACGTCGAGAACGTCGAAGACACGTCCCGTGACGAGGATCACGCTGGCGTCAGGCCGGGCGTCCCACCAGCGCTGGATCGTGCCGGTGTCAACGGTGGCCTGCATCTGCCAGGTCGGGGAGACAGGATGCGCTCCCGGTGCGGGGCAGCCGACCCGGTTGCACGAGCAGGCGCGGCCGGTCTTCAGCCCGTCGAGCGAAAGATGCGCCCCCACGCACACTGGCCAGCCCAGCGCCGCGTATCTCTCAGCCGCCTGCCCGAGTGGGTCGCGCCGTTCGTTCCGGTCCGCCGTCTTGCGGCGGCTGCGGCGCCGCACCACATCGACCATCGGCTAGCTCCTACCCGGGACCCCGACCGCACCGCCGGCGTTCCGCATCGATATTGCGAGCCCGCCGGCCTGCGGAGAAGCGCTCCAGCGCCGGGCGGACCGGAAAGGTGCCGAACGGGACCACCGAGGGCACTCCCGAGACGACGTCACCCATCGTAGAGGACAGCCCACAGCCCGTCGGGCACAATGCGCCAGGAAGATAGCGCTAAGACGAGGATATGACGCAGGATGGTTAACTCGGCGTTACCGTCTGCCAGAGCGGGCCAGACCTGGCGGCCAGGTCGGGCGGGCCAGGCTTGGGGCGGAACGGCGGTCAGCGGAGCCGCCGGGCCACTTCGGCGGCCCAGTAGGTGAGGATGATGCCCGCCCCGGCCCGGCGGATCCCGGTGAGGGTCTCCATGATGATCCGGTCCCGGTCCAGCCACCCGTTGGCCGCGGCCGCCTCCACCATGGCGTATTCGCCGCTCACCTGGTAGGCGGCGACGGGTACGTGCACGGCGGCGGCAACGCGCCCGATGACGTCCAGGTAGGCCAGGGCGGGCTTCACCATGACCATGTCCGCGCCCTCGTCGATATCGAGCAGCACCTCGCGGAGCGCCTCGGCGGAACCGGGCGGGTCCTGCTGATAAGAGGCCCGGTCGCCGAACTGCGGCGCGCACTCGGCCGCGTCACGGAAGGGCCCGTAAAAGCCGGAGGCGTACTTGGCGGAGTAGGCACAGATGGCGACGTCCGCGAAACCCGCTCCGTCCAGCGCCGACCGGATCGCGCCTACCTGGCCGTCCATCATCCCGCTGGGCGCGACCACGTGCACGCCGGCCGACGCCTGCGCCACCGCAATCGCCGCGTAGCGCTCCAGTGTGGCGTCGTTGTCGACCTCGCCAGCCGCCGTCAGCAGCCCGCAGTGGCCGTGGTCGGTGTACTCATCCAGGCACAGGTCGGCCATCAGCACGGTGGCGTCGCCCACCTCGGCGGCCAGGTCCGCGATCGCGAGCTGAACGATGCCGGCCGGGTCGTCAGCGGCGGTGCCCCGGCCGTCCTTGACGGCGGGAATGCCGAACAGGATGAGGCCGCCGACCCCGGCGCCCACCGCCTCGGCGGCGGCCTTCCGCAGACTGTCCCGGGTGTGCTGGACGACACCGGGCATCGATCCGATCGGCTGTGGCTCGCCGATGCCCTCCTTGACGAACATCGGCAGCACCAGGTCGGCAGGCCGCAGGGCGGTCTCCGCCACGAGATTGCGCATCGCTGCCGTGCGCCGGAGCCGGCGGGGCCGGACCACCGGAAACCCTGCGTTCACTGGAACTCCCTCATCTGCTGAGCACGTCACTGATGTGTCTGCGCGGCTGAGCCCGGACCTGGCGGTGCCCTCGCACGGGTGCGGCCGTCACGGGCGTGTCACCGGGGCCGCTTACGGGCTCCGCGGCGCCGCTCGCTGGGCCGGCGCAGCGGCTCGCCGGCCGTGATGGCTGCGGCCCGCTGGCTCGCACCATACTCGGCGAGGGCCTCGACCAGTGCGGCCATGGACGGCTTCGGGGCCACGACGTCGACGCGCAGCCCGAACTCCGCCGCGGTCTTGGCCGTCTGCGGGCCGATCACCGCGATGACCGTGACCGCGTGCGGCTTGCCCGCGATCCCGACCAGGTTCCGGACGGTCGAGGAGGAGGTGAACAGCACCGCGTCGAAGCCGCCGCCCTTGATGGCCTCGCGGATCGGCGCGGCCGGCGGGGCGGCCCGGACCGTGCGGTAGGCGGTGACGTCCTCGGCCTCCCAGCCGAGCTCGGTGAGCCGGGCGACGAGGTGCTCGGTCGCGATGTCGGCGCGGGGCAGCAGAACCCGGTTGATGGGGTCCAGCACGTCGTCGTAGGGCGGCCACGCCGACGCGAGACCCTGGCCGGATTGCTCGCCCTCGGGGATGAGGTCGGGTGAGATCCCGAAGTCCCTGAGCGCGGCGCTCGTCTGGTCACCGACGGCGGCCACCTTGACTCCGGCGAACGCGCGCGCGTCCAGCCCGTAATCCTCGAACTTCTCCCGGATGGCGCGGACCGCGTTGACGGAGGTGAAGGCGACCCATTGATAGCGCCCGGTGACCAGCCCACGGACCGCGCGGTCCATCTGCTGCGGGGTCCGGGGCGGTTCCACCGCGATGGTGGGCACCTCTTCGGGGATGGCGCCCTGCTCGCGCAGCCGCTCCGACACGGCCGCCGCGTCCGCCTTGGTGCGCGGCACCAAGACCCGCCAGCCGAACAGCGGCTTGGTTTCGTACCAGGACAGGCGCGGCTGGGCCGCTACGGCCTCGCCGACCACCGCCACCGCCTGGCCCGAGCCGAGCGGGCTTACCCCGGCGGCCTTCAGGTCGGCGGTGATGCGCCCCAGGGCCGACACAACCGTCCGCTGCGACGTGCTGGTCCCGTCCCAGGTAAGCGCGAACGGCGTGGTCTCCGGCCAGCCGGCGGCGATCAGCATCTTGCCGAGGTCGGCGGGACCGGCCTCGGCCCCGAGCACCACGAGCGTGCCCGGGCTGAACGCGACCTGGTTCGCCTCCGCGGCCCGGATGATGCGCACCTCGCCCCCGTCGGCACCGAGCGGGATCCCCGCGTACGCGGGAATGGCGGTCGCCGCGGGAACGCCGGGCACGATCTCGAACTCCGCGCCGGCCTTGGCCAGCGCCCGCGCGTCATCCGCGCCGCCATCGAGCAGGGGATCGCCGTCGTAGAGCCGGACGACAAGCTGGCCGGCCTGGGCGACCGCGATCATGTCAGGCTCCGCGGCGTCGGTCGCATCCGCGGCGACGAAGAGCTCAGCGCCGGAGCGCAGCAGCTGGCGGATTCGCGGCCCGGGGTCGCGCGGGGCGACCACCAGGCTGGCCTGGCCGATGAGCTGCGCGCCGCGCAGCGTCAGCAGGCCCTCGTAGCCGGGCCCCGCCCCCACCAGGGCGACGCGGCCGACCGTGGCCGGCGCCTGCTCGTCGGCGGGCGGCGTGGAAGAAATTGGGGTGGCGTTCACAAGGCATCTTTCCCGTTGATCGTCCGTACTGGGGGCACGGTCATGAGAGTGCCCGCACCGCTTCGCAGCAATCGTGCTGCGACATCGCGTCCGAGCTGGGCGGCATCGCCGGGCGCGGCGGCACCGCGCTCGCGGAGTGCCTGCCGCCCGTCCGGCGCGATAACCGCCGCTTCCAGATGCAGATGCTCCGCCGTTCCGGCGGCGTACGCGCCGATGGGGGCGCTGCAGCCCGCCTCGAGAGTGGCGAGCACGGCCCGTTCGGCGGTGACGGCCGCGCGGCTCAGGGCATCGTCGACGGCGCTGAGCAGGTCGGCCAGATGCGAGTCACTGGCCCGGCACTCGACCGCCAGCGCCCCCTGCCCCGGGGCGGGCAGCATGTCGTCGGGCTCGAAAACCTGGCTGGCGACGTCGAGACGGCCGATCCTGGCCAGGCCCGCGGCGGCCAGCACGACCGCGTCCAGCTCCCCCGTCGTCACCTTGCCCAGCCGGGTATCCGCGTTGCCCCGGATCGGGACGCAGTGAATGTCCTTCCGGAGCAGCATCAGCTGGGCGGCGCGGCGCGGGGAGCCGGTGCCGATGACCGCCCCGGCCGGCAGATCTGCGAGCTTGGCTCCGTCCCGGGTCACCAGCGCGTCCCGCGGGTCGTCGCGCCGGGGCACGGCGGCCAGCACGATCCCCTCCGGCTGTCCCGTGGGCAGGTCCTTGAGCGAGTGCACCGCCAGGTCAACCGTGCCGCTCAGCAGCCGGTCACGCAGCGCGCCGACGAATACGCCCGTCCCCCCGATCTGGGCGAGCTGGGCCTTGCTGACGTCACCGTGGGTGGTCACACCGACGAGCTCGACGCGGTATCCGGTGCGCGCGGTGACCGCCTCGGCGACCAGGCCGGACTGGGCCATGGCCATCGGGCTCTTGCGGGTGCCGAGCCGCAGCACGGCGGGCATGGTCATTCCCGGCTCCCCTCCTCGGCCGACGGCGAGGGCAGCCGGGCAATGTCAGCATCTACTTGTTCGGTATCGGCGCAGGTGACCGCTTCGACCGTGCGCGGGTCCAGGTCGAACAGGACACGCAGCGCCTCGTCGTACCCGTCCCCCCGCGGCGAGCCGGCGAGTTCCTTAACGCGCACCGTCGGTGCGTGCAGGAGCTTGTCTACCACCCGGCGGACTGTCCGGGCCATTTCCTCCAGCGCATGAGCATCTAGCCCGCCGGCGCCCTGCAGCCGCCCGGCCAGCCGGGCCAGCTCGGCGTCGACCACCTCGGCCGCCTTGGCCCGCAGGGCCACGACGGTGGGAGTCACCTGGATGGCGTGCGCGGCGGCCCGGTAGGCGGCGAACTCTTCCTCGACGATCGCCCGGACGGCCGCCACCTCGTCGGCCACGCCCGCGAGCGCGATCGCCGAACGCCCGGCGTCAGCCAGCTCGTCCATTCCGATCACGGTGACACCCGGCTGCGCAGCCAGCTGCGGGTCGACGTCCCGCGGCATGGCCAGGTCGAGGAACACCAGCGGCCGGCCTACGGCGGTTCCGCTGTCCCGGCCGTCCCGGGCCGTGCGCAGTGACCGCGCGGCCGCGGCGATGTCGGTGGTGATGACCAGCCCGGACGCTCCCGTGCAGGAGATAACCAGGTTAGCGGCGGCGAGAGCACGCGGCAGGTCAGCCAGGTCCGCCGTGCGGCCGCCGACCGACGCGGCCAGCCGCTCAGCGCGCTCGCGGGTGCGGTTCGCAACGGTCACGCGGCCCGCGCCGGCCCGGCTCGCGATCGTGGCGGCGAGCGCGCTCATCGAGCCCGCCCCGACCACGAGGACGTCCAGGCCACTGAGCGATGAGCAGCCCAGCGCCTCGGTGGCCGCGTCGATCCCGACACTGACCAGGCTGGCACCGGTCCGGTCGATCCCGGTTTCCGCGTGCGCCCGTTTGCCCGTGCGCAGGGCCGCGGAGCCGACCTCGCCGAGCACCCGGCCCAGCGTCCCGTTGTCCCGGGCCACCTTGAGCGCGCTGCGCACCTGGCCGAGAATCTGGCCCTCGCCGACGACCATGGAGTCAAGCCCGGCCGCGGCCGCGAGGAGGTGCTTGACGGCGCCCTCTTCGTAATGGACGTACAGGTGCCCGGTCAGCTCGTGGGTGACGATGCCCGAATAACGGGACAGCAGCTCACAGACGGTGGCCACGCTGCCGTGGAACCGGTTGACATCCGCGTAGATCTCCACCCGGTTACAGGTAGAGATGACAAAGGTTCCCGCCACATCGCCGCTGTGGAACAGGTCCCGAAGCAGTTTGGGGAGTGCATCCGCGCTGAGCGCGGCACGCTCGAGAACCGGAACCGGCGCGCTCTTGTGGCTCATGCCGACCACGAGCACACTCACGTGACTACCGCCTACGCTTCTACCGCTGATGTGGCCGCGGCCGCCGCAGGAAGCCGCCCGGCTTCCTTAGCTACGGTACGCAGCGCGCCCTGGGGAGCGCGCCCGTTTCGCTCCACCGACCGCCGCTGCGCGTGGAACGCCAGGATTTGCAGTTCTATCGACAGATCAACCTTACGCACGTCGACGCCGTTCTGCCACATTGAGAACCATCGGCGCGAAGTTCAGGATGCTGGTGACACCGGCCGCGACGAGGCGGTCGCACACACTCTGCGCCGAGGCGGCCGGGGTGGCGATGGCGCCGATCGCGACGTTGTGCTCCGCCACGACGTCCTCCAGGTCGTCCGAGTGCCGGACGGCCAGGCGCCCGACGGGGATACCGACAATGGCCGGGTCGGAATCCAGCAGAGCCGCGATCCGGAAGCCACGGGTCGCGAAGCCGCCGTAGTTGGCTAGCGCGCGGCCGAGGTTACCGGCGCCGACAATGACGACCGGCCAGTCCTGAGTCAGCCCCAGCGCGCGCGACACCTGGTATATCAGGTACTCCACGTCATAACCGACTCCCCGGATGCCGTACGAGCCGAGATGGGACAGATCCTTGCGGAGTTTGGCCGAATTCACGCCGGCTCCGGTCGCCAGCTGGTCGCTCGAGACCGTGACCACGCCCCGCTCGGCCATGCCGGTCAGAACGCGAAGGTACACGGGCAGCCGGGAGACGGTGGCCTCGGGCAGCCGGTCCCCGGACGAGGGGCCGTCGGGAAAACGGCCACCCGGCAGTCCGGGATCGCTGGGGCCGAAGTCGGACAGGGAATCGCGAGACATGCGCCGGCACTCCTCGGGGGATCGACGCGAGGCGGGCTGGGCGGCGGTAACCGGCCTGCCTGCCAGGTGGGTTCCGAAGGCGCCAGCCGGCCGTCTCGGAGGGGTGCGGCGGCCGGGCACCAGCGCCTCACCTTTCAAGGTACGCCTTTGTGAACAGATGCACAAAGTGATGCCCACGCAGGTCAGTGACGCAGCGCCGCCCGGAGGCGATCCTCACTCACCCGCCAGAAGTCATGCTGCACGCCATCGACCAGCGTGACCGGGATCTTGTCCCAGTACTCGGCCATGTCCTCGCTGGACGCGGTGATGTCGCGCTCCTCCCAGCCGACCCCGAGCTCCGCAGCGACCCGGGCGATCACCGCCCGGGCCTCGTCGCACAGGTGACAGCCGGGCTTACCGAGGAGCGTGATCCGGTGACTTCCGCCTGCCGTCCCGGGTCCGGCCGCAGGCGTGTGCCCGCTTGCCGGGCCGGGTCCGCCGCCGGGCCGGGTCCACCCGCGAAACTGTGCCCTCCCGCCAGGCCGGGGCCGTCAGGTGCCGCCATACCGTCAGATCCCGCCGTACGGGCGCGGCGGCACGGGCGGCGGGAACTGTTCCCGGGCCCGCCTGCCGCCCGCGGTGCGGGCATCGTTACCGGCTCGCGTGGCATCGGAGGGCGGTCCACCATTCCAGCCGCGCGGGCCCGCCTCGGACGGCCCGGCACCCCGGCCCCGCGAGCTTTCCCCGGACCGCGCGTCACTCCAGCTCCGTGAGGTATCCCCGGGCCGCCGGTCATCCCAGCCGCGCGGGATATCCCCGGGCCGCCGGTCATCCCAGCCGGGCAAGCCACGATCGGGCCGTCCGTTACCCGGGCCGCGCGAGGTGTCCCCCGGCCGCCCGTCGCCAAGGGCCGCGGGCCGGCCGGTGCCCGGCCACCCGGAGCCGGCGCCCGGCTGGCCGGGGCCGCGGGGCCAGCGGGGGGCAGCGCCCCCACGGGGGACGGGACCTGCGCCTCGGCCTGCACGAGGGGGGAGATCTTGGCGTACTTCAGACGCAGCTCAATGACGTTGGTCGCGAGCACGAACGGCCGCCGGGCGTTGACGAACCGCTTGATGTACGGCTGCTGCTCGTGCCGCTCATACGCGGCCCGATCGCGGTAGATCTCGTAGAAAATCCGCTGCATCGGCGCCTTCGGCACAGTGTGGATGACGTAGACGAGCGTGTCCGGTTCCTGCGCGCGCACCTGCTCGGCGGCCTCGTCCGCCACCCGGTCGAAGTCCGCCACCTTGTCCTCGAGCAGGGTATAGATCGCGATCAGGCCGTGCGGCCGCGGGGCGGGGCGAACGATGTCGGTACCGGGGGCGCCGGGACGGGGCTCGCCGGGGCCCGGCGCCGCGCCCAGCGCCGCACCGGGCCGTTCGAACGCCCCGGTCGCAGGCTCCGCGCCGGGGACATACGGGGGGCGCGCGTCCGCACCGCGCCGCCCATCGGCCGGGAGATCCGCGCCGGGGAAACCCACCGCGGAGAACCCATCACGCGGGGTCGGAGCGGGGAAGCCTGGCCTGGCCAGAGTCGCCGGGACCACCGGGCCAGCTGGGGTCATCAGGCGGGAAGCCGGCCCGGCCGCGGCCCCTGGCCGGGTAATCCCGCTCCGCGGCCGCCGCACCGTACCGGCCCGCCGCACCGGCTCCGCGCCCTCCGCCCGCGTGGCTCGCCGCATGCGGCCGGTCCGGCAGGTCCCGGGCCCGGGTCCCGCTGCTCGCGCGGCCAATACCGGGCATCTTGCCGTCCAGCCTGGTCATACCGAACCAGACGAGCCCGGCGGACAGCGCGCTCAGCGCCGGGTAAGCGGACTCCGCGGGCAGGGTGAAACGCAGCGCCACGACACACGCAGCACCGACGGCGACCGCTGCCGCTCCCGTCACGAGCTCCGCTTGCGCACCAGGGCCGTGACCCCGGACCGCGCACAGCGCGACGGCCGCAACGGCCGCAACCGCGACGGCCAGATGCAGCCCGATCAGCGCGTAGTGCGGGATGATCTGGTAGTGCACGGCGGCGGACGGCCAGGCCCGGCTGAACGGCTTAGCCGCGAGCGGGTCCGTGGCCAAGATCACGCCGATCACCACGATCAGGGCGGCCGCGGCGAGCCGGGCCCCGAAGCGAGCAGCCGTCCCGCGCGCCACCAGCTCGACCAGCCCCCAGGCCAGGACGACCGGGGTGACGAGCTGCGCCGTGATCTGGATGACCCGGAAGGTCACGGCCCCGAATCCCGTCGCGAATCCGAAGCTCTGCCCGAGCAGGGCCACCGTGAGCGCGAACATGCCGGTAGCCCAGGCGATGAAGCTGGGACTGGGACTGCGGATGCACCGGCCGCCAAGCAGACCGGTGCCCACAGCCGCCACCATCACGCCTGCGATCGCGACCAGTACGGAGATAGACATTGACGCTTATGGTGCCGGACACGGCGGGATGGCGCGACCTCCTAGGCAAAGCACCGGCTAAGCACCGGCACGGCGCACCCGGTGCCGGGCCACCGGCAGGCACGCGCGGCGGCTGATCCGGCGGCGGACTGCCTCCCCGGGCGGCTACTTCTTGTTGCGCCGCTGGATGCGGGTCTTCTTCAGCAGCTTGCGGTGCTTCTTCTTGGCCATCCGCTTACGGCGCTTCTTGATAACTGAGCCCACGAAATTACCCTCACTCGACTGTACGGAAGACGGCCACGCCGCCGTGCCCGCCCCGATGAGGGCGGCCGGGTATAGACCCGGTGTAGAAGGTTACCGTGCCGGCCGCACCATCCCGTGACGGTCCCGCAAGGTCCGCGCTCAGCCGGTGCCGACGAAGGCCTCCCGGAGGTACTGGTTGACCGCCTGCTCGGGAACCCGGAAGGAGCGCCCGACCCGGATTGCCTCCAGTTCACCCGAGTGCACCAGGCGGTACACGGTCATCTTGGAGACGCGCATAATCGTGGCCACTTCAGCAACCGTGAGAAATCTTACGTCGCTTAGGGGAGTTTCGCTCGCAGTCATCCCTGCTCCACTTCCGCACGGAGCCGTGCACGCTTGACCGATCGGCGCACCAGTCACGTACGTCTCCAGGGTAAGTCGCGCACGAAAAAGAGCAAGCTAGGACGGCGGCCGATCACGCCTTGTGCACACCGCACCGCAAAACGATCACAAGAGAAGACGCAGGCCAGAGGTGGCAGCCGTTCCTGAAGGGACTACTGGTGCGCGCTAATAATTCATTGCCTTAACGCGCCTGACTGGGCGCCGGAAATTGAATATCGCGCAGCGGCACGGCCCAATGGCGCTTCGCCAGGGACCGCCTGCAGGCCTCATCCGGAGCCCCGGCCAGCAGCTTCACCAGGTGCCGGGCGACAGGTTCACCACGGGCCGGCCAGCAGCCCGTGCGCCGGGAACACGGCCTTCATGGTGGCCGCGATCGCACGGTCGACGGGGTCGTGCGGATTCGAGCCGGAGCTGTACGGGACGAAGTTGGCCGTCGCTCCGTCCGTCATGAGCTCGGGCGGCTGTATGCCGGTTCGCTGGAGCGCCTGTTCACGCCAGGCTGCCGGCGTGGGCTCGGCCGGGTCGATGGGCCGGTCGCTGGCGATGCCGAGCAGATGGGTCCAGGACCGCGGCACCACCGCTACCAGTGCGTATCCCCCGCCGCCGGTGCAGATCCACCGTCCGCCGGCCGTCTCGTGCGCGAGCCGGTGCAGCATGGACTGGGCCTTGCGCTGCCCGTCGACGCTCACCTCCAGGTGGGCAAGCGGGTCGAGCCGGTGACTATCGCAGCCGTGCTGGCTCACCAGCACCTGCGGCTGGAACTCGCGCAGCAGCGGCGGGACGATCGCTTCGAGCGCGCGCAGCCAGCCCGCATCACCCGTCCCCGCGGGCAGCGCGACGTTGACGGCGAAGCCTTCACCGGGCCCGGTACCGGTCTCCGACGGCAGCCCGGTTCCCGGGAACAGCGTGGCGGGGTGCTCGTGCAGGCTGATGGTCAGGACCCGTGGGTCGCCGTAGAAGGCCGCCTGCACGCCATCGCCGTGATGGACGTCGACGTCGACATAGGCGATCCGGTCCGCTCCCTGCTCCAGCAGCCAGGCAATCGCGATCGCCGGGTCGTTGTAGACGCAGAACCCGCTGGCCGAACGGCGCATCGCATGGTGCAGGCCGCCGCCGATGCTGGCGCCGTGCGTGGCCGCCGACGTCCACACGGCCCGGGCGGCGGCGAGCGTCGCCCCAGCCACCAGCGAGGACGCCTCGTGCATGCCGGGGAAGACCGGGTCGTCGGTCGTGCCCAGGCCGAACAGAACCGACCGCGGGTTCAGCGGCTCGCCGCGGGCCGCACGGTCACCGGCGTCCCGGACGGCCTCGATGTAGGCGGCGTCGTGCACCAGTTGCAGCTCTTCGTCGGTGGCCGGCTCGGGTGCCGTCATCGATACGCCGGGCAGGTCGAACACGCCGAATTCGCGCGCCAGCGCCATCGTCAGCTCGACCCGCACCGGTGCGAGCGGATGCCCCGGGCCGAAGTCGTATTGCGCGAGCCGGTCATCCCAGCTCACCGCCAGTTCGCACGTCACCGTGACCTCCGCGTGCTCAGTTTGCGCCTGTCCGCCGCCGCCCGGCTCACCGGGCCCCCGTCAGCCGCCGGCGAGATCCCGGCCCCGGTCACGGGCGGACTCTATCGCGGCGAGAACGCGGCCCGGACCCCGTGCTTCTCCAGTTCCCGGATAGCGGAGATGGTCGTTCCGCCCGGCGAGGTCACCGCTTCGCGCAGGATCACCGGGTGCTCGCGCGATTCGCGCAGCATCGTGGCCGCGCCGAACACGGCCTGGGTGACCATCTCCATCGCCGCACCACGCGGCACCCCGAGCAGGATCCCGGCGTCCACCATCGCTTCCACCAGGAAGTACACATAAGCCGGCCCGCTGCCGGACAGCGCTGTGGCGGCGTCCTGCTGCGACTCCGGGATCCGCAGCACCTTGCCCACCGGCCGGAGCAGGTCCTCGGTACGGCGCAGGTGCTCCTCACCGGCGTGGGCCCGCCGAGATCACGCTCATCGCCTCGTCCACCAGCACCGGCGTGTTGGACATCACCCGGACAACGGGGACGTCACCGGTCAGCCGGCGCCCGATGAAGGCCGTGGTGATGCCCGCCGCCACGGAGATCACCAGCCGGTCGGCCGAAGCGGGCACGAAGGCGGCGATCTCGTCCAGCAACGCGCCCATGTCCTGCGGCTTGACCGCGAGGACGAGTGTGTCCGCGGTTTTGGCGGCCTCCGCCGCGCCCGGCGTCTGCACGCCGTAGCGTTCCCGCAGTTCAGCCGCGCGCTCAGGGCGCCGCGCGACCGCCAGCCCCCCGGACGCCGGGTGACCGGCCCGCAGTAGCCCGGACAGCAGCGCCTCGCCCATTTTCCCGGTGCCGAGAATTGCGATCATCAGGCTCTCACCTCGCTGGGTGGGTTGTGCTCACGAGCGCCACGGGGACGGGGCCAGCGAGCGCAGGAAGAACATGAGGTTACCCGGGCGCTCCGCCAGCCGCCGGACAAGGTAGCTGTACCAGTCGCGGCCGTAGGGCACGTACACCCGGACCTGGGCTCCGGTACCGGCCAGGCGCCGCTGCTCCTCGGCCCGGATGCCGTACAGCATCTGGTACTCGAACCGGTCCGCGGGCCGTCCCGACATCAGGGCCAGCGTCGTCGCGATGTCGATCAGCCGCGGGTCGTGGGTGGCGACCATCGGATACCCCGTACCGGCCATCAGCACGCGCAGGCAGCGGGCGTACGACAGGTCGACGTCCTGCCGCCGGGAGAAGGCCACGTCGGCGGGCTCGTCGTAGGCGCCCTTGCACAGCCTGACCCGGGCGCCCGTGCTGGTCAGCTGCGCGCAGTCGGCCTGGCTGCGCCGCAGCCGGGCTGAACGACACAGCCGAGATCGGCGAACTCGGACCGCAGGCCGCGGCGATGCGCAGGGTGGCATCGACGGCCGTGTGGTCTTCCGCGTCGAGCGTGACCGTGGTGCCCGCGTCGCGGGCGGCGGCGCAGATACGCGCGATGTTCTCCGTCGCGGTCTTCTCCCCGTGCTCGGGGAGGAAGCAAGCCCACCGCCGTCGCCTTCACGGACACCTCGCAGGCACCGCCGGCGGTGAGGCCGGCCGCCGACAGCTCGCCGAGCAGCCGGACGTAGGCCCGGGCGACGTCCGCGGCCTGGACCGCGCCGGTGGTGTCCTCACCGAGGTAGTCGAGCGACACCAGGAGGCCGTCGTCACGCAGCTCACGAGCCACCCTCACCGCATCGGCCGTCGTCTCCCCGGCCACGTAACGGTCGACGATGGCGCGGCTCTGCGGGGCCGTGGTGATGGCCTGGCGCAACCGCTCGCTGGACGCCGCGGCCAGCAGAGTTCGACGCAGCAAGGAACGGGACCTCCGTCGCGGAATCTATGTCGCCGAATCTATGTCGCAGGGCCATTGGATCAGCGTCATTTGATCAGCGTCAGTTGATCAGGGCCGGGACAGCAGCGAGCGCCGCCCGAACGCCGTCTTGTCGATCGTGACATTCGCGCCGGCGTCCGGCGGCACGATCACCTCCTGGGCGGCGGCGACGCCCCCGGCCAGGAGCGTGGCGTCGACCGGGACCGTCCGGCGCACCAGGGCCAGCGCGACCGGGCCGAGCTCCCAGTGACGAGCGGCCGACCCGACGTAACCGATCGTTTGCCGTCAGCTCGACCGGGTCCCCGTGCGCGGGCAGCCGGTCCACGCTCCCGTCCAGATGCAGGAACACCAGCCGCCGGGGCGGATGACCCAGGTTGTGCACCCGGGCGACCGTCTCCTGGCCCCGGTAGCAGCCCTTAGTCAGATGCACGGCGGAGTCGATCCAGCCGGCCTCGTGCGGAGGGTCTTGTGGTCGGTGTCCAGGCCGAACCGGGGCTCGTGCGCGGCGATCCGGAGGGCCTCGTACGCCCACATCCCGGCCAGCCGGGCACCACGGGCGCGCACCTCCTCCGCGAGGGTGGCCAGCTCAGCGCGCGGCACCACGTAATCGGTGCCGACCGGGCCGTCGGTCACGGCCACGGCCGCCGCCGCGGCAGGCCCGGCGGCGTCTGCGCGGGCTGGCCCGGCTACGGTCAGCACCGCGTAATCGCCGGTCACGTCGGCCGCCTCGACCCGGAGCATGAACCGCATGGATTCGAGGAACTCCACCAGCGCCGCGGCGGTTCCCGGCTCGACGTGGATCGAGGTGGCCGTGCCGTCGTCGGTCAGCGTGAGCTCGTGCTGCACGTGCCCGTTCGGGCTCAGGATGAGCGCGCGGGCGGTAGTACCGGACGGCAGTGCCTCGAGGTGCTGCGTGGTCAGGCTGTGCAGCCAGCTCAGCCGGTCCGGGCCGGAGATCCGCACCACGCCGCGGTGCGAGCGGTCCACCAGCCCGGCGTCGCGGGTCATCGCGCGCTGCTCGCGCACCGGATCTCCGTAGTGCGCGGCGACACCGGTGTCCGGTCCCTCAGCGGGAACGGCACCGGGCGCGGCGAGAAGCGGGCTCTTCATGGTCCCAGATTACGGGCTGCCGGGCCACCGGCCGGCATTGCCCGCAGCGGCCGAACACCGTCAGGTGCCCGACGTCCGTCTCAAAGTCCTGCTCGGCGTCGAGCGCGGTGACCAGCGGCCGGACCGCCTCCGGACTGACCTCGGTGATCTTCCCGCAGCCCCGGCAGACCAGGTGAACGTGGTCGGCGTCCGCCGCGAGATGGTACGTGGGCGCGCCGTGGCCCAGATGCGCGTGCGTCACCATGCCAAGCTGCTCGAGCAGCTCCAGCGTGCGGTAGATGGTGGAGATGTTGACTCCGCGCGCGGCCTGGCGGACCTCGGCCCCGACGTCTTCCGGGGTGGCGTGCCCGAGCCGGGCGACCGCCTCGAGCACGAGCTGACGCTGCGGCGTGACCCGGTACCCGCGGGCCCGCAGCTGCTCGTCCCAGGTCTGCGGGGCGCGTTCGGCATCCGGGGCTTGCGCCATGCCCGCAGTTTAGTGCGCCGGGTGGTAGTGCGCGGGGTGCGGCGGGGGGCCGGGGAATTCGTCTTGCTTCGGCGGGCCGCCTGACATAACGTGCGTTCTAACGCGGGAAAGGAGGTGGTCCACAGCATGCATAGACGTTGGACTCGCGAGGTGGCTGTCCGCTAGCCGCTGACCCGCCGGCGCGCGCACCGCGGCCCATGTGCCGCAACGCGCGGGCCACGCCCTTCCGCCTCCTTTCCTGAGGTGCCGATGGGCGTAGCCCTGACGTCCTGTGGGACGGCGGTCGGCAATCCCGGACAGACACCGGACCCCGGGTTGATCGGCCGTGTCCAGCCGGTCCCCGCCCGCAGTGCTCATCCTGTGCGCCGTGGCGGAAGTCGCCGGGATTCTACTTTCGCCGGAGGCTGCCCAGCGGCTCAGCCGACCCGCTTGAGCTGCGCGGAGATGTGCGATTGCAGCGGCTGCCCGACGGCGGCCATGTCGTACGCCCAGCCCAGGTCATCGCCGATCAGGCCGTACAGCCGCCGCCCGGCGGTGACCTCCTTGGCCACCCGTGCGCGCTACGACGTCGGTGGCCAGGTCGACGCGGTGGCCGGAGACCTCACCCAGGTAAATCTCCGTGATGCCGGTCGGGTGCGCGAGCAGCAGCTCAACCTTGCCTTCGGGCTGCGGGCGCCAGAACCCGGCCTCGGTGGACAGCGGCTGGCCGATCCGTCCCTCCGCGTCCAGCCGCCACGTCCGGCTCGTGTAGCTCAGGAACGGCTTCCCGTTGTGACTGAAGGTCGCCTCCTGGCCGAACTGGAAGCTCTCAATGGTCGGGTAGCCTCCGACCCCTGCGCTTTCCCACCGGCCGAGGAGGAACGCGAGCGGCGCGAGGTCCGGATGCAGCTCCGGTTCCTGGGTCCCGGCAGCGGTCCCGTGTCGATCGTCCATGCCGGCCAGGTAGACGGCCGGGCGCCGGCGGCCCGCGCGACCCGCCCAGATAGTACCCAGCGCCGGGCATAACCGTACGTTCAGCGCCCGGACGCGCGGCTCACCGAGCACGTACACGCGCGCTCCCCCGAAGGCCCGGCCGGCTCCGCCTCCCGGCGCCGGGCTCCGCGGCGTCCGCCTCTGACAGGGTGTCAGAATCCCCGAGCGCCAGATTCCCCGATGCCGGGTTCCCCCGCGTCCGGTTGCCGCGATGCAGTCATCATCGCGACACCGGACCATTGGCATGTGCGAATCGCCATGGCAGCCCTGGCCGCGGGCAAAGATGTGTATCTGGAGAAGCCCGTAACGCATACCCTTGAAGAAGCTGCGGCACTGCAGAAGAGCGTGCGATCGAGCAATCAGATTCTGCAATCCGGAATGCAGCAAAGGAGCTGGCCCCGCTTCCGCAACGCGGTGGATCTCATCCAGGGGGGCGCGCTCGGGCAGATCACTCAGGTGCGGACCTACTGGTGGCAAAACTACGGTCTCAACTGGGTGCCGAAGCCGGTTGATGTGGCACAGCTTGACTGGAAGCAGTGGCTTGGAGGAGCGCCGGATCAGCCGTTCAGTCTGGAGAAGTACAACCGCTGGCGGTGGTTCTGGAGCTTTGGCGGCGGTGCGATGACGGACCTGTTTACCCACTGGATCGACGTCGCGCAGTGGGCGATGAAAGCGGATGAGCCGACAATGGCCTTCATGCTGGGGAACAAATACGTGTTCAAGGATTGGGATTGCCCGGATACCATCCAGGCAGCCTTCCACTATCCGGGTTTCGATGTGGTGTATGAGGGGATGATGAGTTCGTCAATCGACGATGGAGGACTCGTTCGAGGTATGGAGGCAACGTTGAAGATCACCCGTGCGGGAATGAGCATCTTTCACGAGAAGGTGAAGGGCGATCGAAACCCCATCTTAAAGGAAGAGAGCTTCGAGGACGGCACGATATCGCACATGAGAAACTTCTTCGACTGCGTCAAGACACGCAAGGAACCGAATGCACCCGTCGAGGCGGGAATTGCAGCAGCAAGAGCGGGCCATATCGGAAATCTGGCGTATCACCGAGGAGGAAAAACATCCTGGCCGGCGAAGTGAAAGTCCGCTGGCGATCTCTTCCCTAATAGCTAAAGCAGAATCAGAGTTACTGTATCCTGTCCATCTCTGTCTTTTTGCATTGTCATCCTTCGCCATTCCACCCCGGCGAGCGCTTGCTCACCGGGGTGGAATGGCGAAGGACTTGTTGTTGATTTGCTTTGCGCTGTTTGGGCACACCAAAACTGGTTTCGCAACTGACGAAGTTCGGCTCTCACCTTGGTCACATGCTCGACGGTCACATGTGCCACCTGCGGCGTCACCATTTTGCTGGTGTCCTTCAGCGCCGCGATATCCTCGTCGTACCGTCCCGCAATCGAGTTCGCCGGATCATCGCCATCTCTTCCAGCATCTTCATGCCGTCTTTCAGATAGCTCATCCGGCTCCGCTCGTCGTGTCCCCACGTCACCGGAACCTCGCGAATCTCGTACCCCAGCTTGCGCGCGATAAACAGAATCTCCGGATCGAATCCCCAGCGCTCAATCCGCTGCAGCCGGAAGATAATCTGCGCCGCCGGCCGCCGAAACGCCTTGAACCCGCACTGCGTATCCTTGAACGGCAATCCCATCACCGTCCGCGTCACCCAGTTGAAGCACCGCCCGAAGAACCCGCGGTACAGCGGCTGATGAATCGTCTGCCCGCGCCTTCGTCCATCCAGCGCGACCCGATCGCCACATCCGCGCCATCGGCCAGCGCCGCAAACAGCCGCTCCGCCTCTTCCATCGGCGCCGACAAGTCCGCGTCCGTAAACATCACCATCTCGCCCGCCGCCTGCAGCAACCCGTTGCGCACCGAGTACCCCTTGCCCCGGTTGCCCTCGTTCTTGATCAGGTGCAGCCGCGGATACCGCTCCATCCAGCGGTGCACGATCTCCGGCGTCGCGTCCTTCGAGCCGTCGTCCACCACCAGGACCTCGGCGTCCCACCCCTGCTTCTCGACGCACGACATCACCCGCTCCAGCGTCTGCTCGATGCGCGCGCTCTCGTTGTAAGCCGGAATCACAATACTTAACTGTGGTACTTGCCATCGCTTCCCTCGGGTCTTTCTGTCGATCGCCTTCAACTTTGCGCGGAATCGTCGTCTCGCCGCGCCCGTCCGCCCCAAATCCGCCGGGTTCGGCGTCAGCACAGAGCGCATTTCATGATACTTCAATATTTGACGTTTCTCGCCAACCTAGCCGCATAATCCATTTCCGCCACCCCGGCCCGCGTCTCATCCCCAGACCGGCATCACCCCTGCCACTCCAGGTGCATCGCAACTTAACTGAAATGATCTAAACTCCTCATCATGCCGGAAGACCTTTCCACCCCGCCGCCTCCGCCCTCCGCCAGCCTCCACTCCTCCTCCCTCGGCGGCCACCCCGCCGGCCTACGCCTACGCGCCGCCCTACGCCGCGCAGCACCCTACCCCGCCTATGCCCGGCCTCCGCGTCCCCGCCGTTCTCCCTGGTTCTGGGTCGCCATCTTCGGAGGCTCCTTCGCCGTCATCGCGCTGCTCATCACCGCCATGGTCTGGTCCACCGTCCGCAGCCTCAGCGGCGACGAGTCCGCCTCCTTCGACGGCCTCGGCGGCTCCAAGATCGGCGTCATCGACATCGACGGCGTCATCCTCGACTCCGACAAAGTCAACGCCCAACTCCGCAAGTTCGGCGACGACTCCTCCATCAAGGCCATCATCCTCCACATCAACTCGCCCGGCGGCGGCGCCGCAGCCTCCCAGGAGATCTACAACGAGGTCGTCCGCGTCCGCAAGGAAAAGAAGAAGCCGATCATCGCCTCGGTCGAATCCGTCGGAGCATCCGGCGCCTACTACATCGCCAGCGGCTGCGACAAAATCTACGCCAACGAGGCCTCCGTCGTCGGCTCCATCGGCGTCATCATGGAGTGGACTAACTACGGCGACCTCATGAAGTGGGCCAAACTCAAAAACGTTGTCATCCACGCCGGGACCCTCAAGGACGCCGGCGATCCCACCCGCGACATGACCCCTGAAGAACAGGCCTACTTCCAGTCCCTCGTCGACAACATGTACGGGCAGTTCGTCCACGACGTCGCCACCGGCCGCCACTCCACCGACGACAAGATCCGCCGCTCGCCACCGGCCAGGTCTGGACCGGCCAGCAGGCCGATCCCCCTCGGCCTCATCGACAAGATCGGCGGCTTCCGCGTCGCCCTCATCGATACCGCCAAATCTGTCGGCATCTCCGGCGAGCCCACCATGCCGCCCTCCAACGGACAAGAGGGCCTCTTCGCCACTCTCTCCGACGACTCCGACTCCCTCTTCCCGAACCCCAGCAAGCTCCTCGACCAGTCCCCCGGCTTCTACTTCATGTGGAAGTAAAACCAGCTCCATTCGCCTTTACCGGCCCTCCCTGAGAGGAGCCTTGGAGCCCCGCAGAGAAAAATGAGGCTTTTTTCTCTTTTGACGTGACCTTTCAGCCCGATTCTGCATCTGAATCCATGCAGGTTGGCTTGCCGTTTTTCATTGTGATTTCGCTCTGCGGATCGCCTCCATCCCGTCTACAATCAACGAGAAGGAACTATCTTGCATCGACCCCTATCGCCCTCCCAAGTACGAAAGGAACCCGTTCATGACCAAAGCTGACCTCGTAGACAAAGTGGTTGCCCTGGGCGACCTCACCCGCCGCGATGGAGAGGTCATCGTCGATACCCTCTTCGAGATGCGTCATCGGCGCTCTCCCAAGTCCGGCGACAAGATCGAGATTCGTCGTCTTCGGAAGCTTCCGCACTCAGCCAGCGCAACGCCCGTACCGGCCCGCAATCCCAAGACCGGCGAAAAAAGTCGATGTTCCGGCCAAACAGCGAGACTTCCCCTTTCTTCAAGCCGTCGAAGGAACTCCGCGATTCGGTGAATCCAAATTCGTCTTCCGCCGCAAAAGCCGCCAAGGCTGGCCAGGCCGCAGAGGCCAAATCAGCCGCAGAAGCCAAATCCATTGATCCCCACCATCCTCCTGCCATGTAGAAGCATGGCATTGGCCATTTGTCTCCCCAGGAGGCAAATGCGTGTCAGCTTGATCGCACACGTATCCCGAGAATCCGGAATTGGGAAGGGGTTGCCCTTCTTTATTGAGCAAAATCTTACCCAGGTTGCCATCGTAACAACTGGCGCGCCGAACCCCTATCGTTCCAAACGCGTTATGTGGCCAGCCCGTGCAGTGGCTGGTAGCATACGTTCTATGGGCCGCATCTTGAGTCTCGCCTTCCTTCTCCTCATGGCTATTGCGCTCCCGCTCACAGCACAGACCAGCGCGAGCCCTTCTACTGTCACACCGGGTTTCGATGTTCTCGCTACGCCTTCAGCCTCTGCCAGCCCATTCGCCGAACCCACGCTCTCACCGGGCGTCCTTCTGCTCATGGAGTTGGAGGGACGATTTGCCAAGTCCGTGGCCGCCGGTGGAGGCAAGGCCTTCGCCCGCTGGTTTGCCGACGACGCCGTCACCCTCAACAATGGACGTCCAGCGGTCCTCGGACGCACCGCCATCGCAGCCCAGGCGCAATGGGATCCCAAGACCTATCAACTTACCTGGTCTCCTCAAGGCGCCCAGATGGGTCCATCGAGCGACATGGGATTCACCTGGGGGCACTACGAAGGCCGCTCTAAAGATAAAAATGGAGAGCCCGTCGTTATCTCCGGACGCTACTTTACAGTGTGGAAAAAAGTCGCTGACGGAAGCTGGAAGGTGGCGCTGGACGCCAGCGCCAACGAACCTCCGGCAGCTGGCGAATGTTGCACTCTCCCCAAACCTTAGTTCTCTCCGCTACCCCAAAAGTAGCAGTGCCAGCACTTACGGCTTCCCCTACCATCGAGAAGCCAGATGAACCCCCTCGATATCCAGGACGAAGCTTTACGAATCGAAACCCTCAGGCAATTTGAGGTTCTCGATTCAGCGCCTGATTCCGCCCTCGATGACATCACCAGCCTGGCCGCCCAGATCTGTAACGCACCTGTCGCCGCGCTTTCTCTTCTGGCCAGTGATAGGATACTGCTCAAGTCGCGTTTCGGCGTCCAGACAACCGAGCTCCCCTCCGACAGCCTGCCCTGCGAAACCACCATCCTTGGCAAGTCGGTCTACGAGATACCGGATGCTCATCTGGATCCCGAAGTTTGCTCCCCACGGTATCCTCCTTGATGGCCAGACCTACAGCTTTTATGCGGGTGCCACCGTCTCTACGCTGGGCGGCGTCGCGCTCGGCGCGCTCTTCGTCCTCGATTCAACGCCCCGCACCCTGACCTCGGCCCAGTCCTCCGCGCTCAGCATCTTTTAAGCCGCCAGATCACGACCCGCCTCGAACTCAACGGCAGGATCCGCCAGATCAACCGTGCCGGCCGCTACCGCCAGCGCGTAGAATCCGCCCTCACCGCGGAGCGCAACTTCGTCTCCGCGGTCCTCGACACCGTCGGCGCACTGGTCATGGTCATGGACCCTGCTGGCCGCATCGTCCGTTTCAACCGCGCCTGTGAGATCGCCTG
>CAVUNW010000028.1:0-36757 GCA_963742865.1 uncultured Actinomycetes bacterium | reverse complement strand
TATGAGCCCAGCGAGCTACCGAACTGCTCCACCCCGCGTCGCGTGTCCTTACTTTATGAACTTCCGGTGTACTAAGCAAATCGACGGCTGCGGGTCGCGCATCGCCGCAGGGGGGGCGACGAACCAAGTCCGAGGGGCACGGGCCACCGGCCCGGGGAACCGCTTAATGGCCGGGAGAGCCGCGGCGCCAGACGACGAGGGCGACGGCCACGATGATCAGGCCACCGCCGATCAGCATGGTGGGCGTCAGCCGCTCGTTCAGCAGCGTCGCGCCGAGGATGACGGCGACGACCGGGTTCACGTAGGGGTAGGTGGCCACGGTGGACGTCGGGAGGCGGCGGACCGCCACGTTGTAAGCGGACAGGGCGAGAATCGAGCCCGGGCCGATGAGGAATGCCATCGCCAGCCAGGACCGCAGAGACACGTGCGCAAGGTGGAACGAGGCGAACTCCCCCGTCGCCGCCGACAGCACAAGGATCGTCACGCCGCCGGTGAGCATCTGCATCGCCGTGGCCAGCGGCGCCCGTTGCGGCATGACCAGCCTCATGGACGCGATGGTGCCCAGCGCCCACGACACGCTCGCCACCAGGATGATCAAGACCCCGGCGGCCGACGCCCCGCCTGGGGACGCGCCACTGCCCAGACCGGCCAGCAGGGCCACCCCAGCCAGGCCGATAATCAGGCCTGCCAACGGCAGCCAGCCGATCCACTGACGGCGCAGCACCGAATCCATGACCAGCAGCCACAGCGGAACGGTCGCCACCAGCAGCGACGCGAAGCCCGACGGCACCGTGCGCTCGCCGACGGAGACCAGGCCGTTGCCGCCGAGCAGCAGCAGGACACCAACGACCGCGCAGGTCAGCCAAGTGGCCCAGCGTGGGCGATCCGCCGCCCGGGTCGCCGCCGGGCCGCTGCGGATCGCGAACGGGAACAGGATCACCCCCGCGATCAGGTAGCGGGCCCCGGCCAGCAGCAGCGGCGGGATCGTCTCGACGCCAACCCGGATAGCCAGGTAGGTGCTGCCCCACACCACGTAGACGACCAGCAGCGCGGCCCACCCGCCGAACGCTTCACGCCGGACCGGGGCTTCGGCCGCCAGACCGTCGCTAGCTGGGGCTGCTGGGCCGGGAGAGGTGGACAGATCGCTCACTGAATCCAGCTTGCCCCGCGGCGGCGAACATGGCGAGTGACTTTAATGCCATACGACGCACAATTCCTGCCACTGGACGTCCCGGCGGATGCACGGCGCGGATGGCGCGTCCCATGGGTACGCTGGCCGCGTGCTGCGCCGACTCAGCGCGAGCCCCTGGTTCCGGGCCGGGCTTCTCGCCATCGCGCTCGGCTTCGCCTGCTACGGACTGGTCTCGCAGTGGCCGCAGGTGCGAGCCGCGCTGGGGCAATTGGCCATCTCTGACGTCGCCGGCGCGGTGCTCGCGGCCATCGTAGCGCTCGGCTGCATGATGCTCGCCTGGCGCGCGCTGCTCGCCGACCTGGGCTCACCGCTCCCGCTGACGGCCGCCATCCGGGTGATGTTCCTCGGGCAGCTAGGCAAGTATGTCCCGGGGGGCGTGTGGGCCATTGCCGGCCAGGTCAGCCTGGCGCAGGACTACCGGGTCCCGAAGAAGCGGAGCGGCGCGGCCAGCCTGGTCAGCATGGCGATCACCCTGGTGGTCGGGCTCGTGATGGCCGCGGTCACGCTCCCGCTGGCTTCCGCGGGCGCGCTGGGCCACTACTGGTGGGTGCTGATGTGCATCCCGGTGCTCCTGGTCGGGCTGTACCCGCCGGTGACGATGTACGGCCTGAATCTCGCGCTCCGGGCCATCCGGCGGCCGGTCCTGGACACACCGCTCAGCCGGGGCGGGATCGCCCGCGCGACTGGGTGGACCGCGCTGGGCTGGATCTTTTACGGCCTGCACGCCTGGCTGCTGGTCGGCGACATCGCGGGCAAGAGCCTGCACATCCTGTTGCTGTCGGCGGGTGGCTATGCGCTGGCCTGGGCGGTCGGCTTCCTGCTCATCCCGTTCCCGGGCGGGATCGGCCCCCGTGAGGTGGCGCTGATCGCGGTGCTCTCGCCAGTCATGCCGCGGGGCCCGGCGCTGGCCGTCGCGCTGGCGTCACGGGTGGTCGTGACCGTGGGCGACCTGGCCTGGGCGGCCGTGGCCATGCTGATCGGCCGCCGGGCCACACATGGAGCGGTTGGGGCGAAAGGGGCGGCTGGGGTCAGTGAGGCCTCTGAGCCTGGTATGACGATGGCCTCGGTGGTGGGGACGGTCCCTAATGGGCCGTTGGCTCCAGGCCGGAAGGCTCAGGACCGGAGGGCTCCCGCCCCGGCTGGCCGGCCAGGCTCAGCAGAGTCTCCAGGTAGGGGTTCCAGTAGTGACCCGGATCGGGCGCCCGAACCGCCGAACGCAACCGATCCAGCTCCCCCGGCTCGCTGACCCGCACCAGCGCCCGGAGCAGATCGTCCTCGTCTCCCGGCTCGCACACCAGCCCATCGACGCCGTCCCGGACCGCGTCCGCAAGCGTCCCCGCGCGCGTCACGATCACGGGCACGCCGAACTCGAATGCGAGCCAGGCGTTCTGGGACGATGTCGCCGACCGGTACGGCAGGACGAGCGCGTCGATCCCGGCGAATAGCCCCGGGATCTGGTCGGCGGCCACGTAGCCCGGCCGTAGCGTGACCCGGCCGGCCAGGCCGAGTTCGCCGATCAGCGCCCTGGTCTCCGTCTCCGCCTGGCCCCAGAACTCCCCGGCCACGGTCAGCGTCACCTGCCGGGGCATCCGCGCCAGGGCCCGCAGCAGCACGTCGAGACCCTTGTAGGGACGGACGATCCCGAAGAAGAGCAGCCGGGTCCCGCGGAGACCCGGCACCGCCGCTCGTTCGGCAGCCTGGTTAGCCACGTGACCGTTGAGGTCCGCGGCGGGTGCGGCGGCCGGCAGGTGCGGCGGCATCCGCGCCGCGGCCACCTGCGCCCCGGGGGCCAGGGCGCGGGCGTGGGCGGCCTCGATGACCGAATGCGTCAGCGCCGCCCCGGCCCACCGCAGCAGCAGCCTGGTCAGCTGCTCGTCGGCCGGCCGGCTTTCGTGCGGGAGCACGTTGTGGCAGACCACCACGGTCCGCGGGGCGGCTCGGCCCTCCCGGCGGGCGCGGCCCAGGCGGCGCGGGCCGCGTACGCCGCGCAGGGCGGCCAGGATGACCAGGTACGGGATGGCCTGCGGCGGGATCAGCAGTGCGAACACCACCAGGTCCCGGTCGCGGAGCCGCCGGCCCACAGCGGCCCAGCCAGCGGGATTGCGCCAGGACAGGTCCCGGCGGGTGCGCGGGAACGGCTCACCCTCGGGCACGTCGACCGTCTGCCTGCCGCCGGGGTAGAGCCCGGCCGGGTACTGCCTGCTCCACGACTCGATCACGACTTCATGCCCGGCCGCGGCGAGCCAGCGGGCCAGCTCGGTGGTGTGCCGGGCGCCGCCGCCCTTGTAGGGGTGCGCCGGGCCGATCAGCGCGATCCGCATGGCTTTCGCCCATCCCAGCGGCGCCCATCGCCCAGGCGGCCCTCACGATCGTCCGCCGGCTGCGGGTCCCGGCAAATGATCACGAAACGAGGATACCGGGGAGTCACGTGTCGCCGCGGGATCTCACGATCAGGTCGGCGAGCAGGGCGAGCGAGGCGATAATCAGCCCGGTCACGAAGATCAGGACCGTGTTGATCGCGAAATACAGCGGGTGCACCACCATGTCGAAGATGCCCTTGAGAATGCCGAGGCCGAGCAGGAACAGCGCCGGCGGCATCAGCACCTTCAGCGGGTTGAAGTACATCACCATGCGCAGGACCTGGAGGATGTACCGGTAGGCGTCGGAGACGAAGCGGAACTTCGACAAGCCCGCCCGCTTGGCGTAGTCGATCGGCACGTACACCACGCCGTGCTCGTTGGACAGGAACGCCAGCGTGATCGTGGTGACGCAGGAGAACCCCGGCGGCAGGAGCCGCAGGTACGGCACGGCCACGTCCCGCCGGAACGCCCGCAGCCCGGAGTTCAGGTCCGGGATCTCGGAGTTGGTGAGCTTCTCGGCCAGCTTGCGGATGAACCACTTGGCCGGGACCCGGACGGCCTTATGCGTACCCTCCTCGCTGGTGCGCGCCCCGACGACCTGGTCGATCGACGGGTCGATGTCCAGCATGGTGACGAGCTCGGGAATGCGCTCGTTCGGGTAGGTCATGTCCGCGTCGGTCCAGACGACGATCTCGCCCTTGGCCTGCTGCGTCCCGATCCGGCGGACGGTCCCGGCGCCGCCGTTGCGCGGGAAGTGCACGATCCGCATGCGCGGAAGGTTCGGCCCGGCGGCCTGGAGGCGTTCCAGCGTGGCGTCGGTGGAGGCGTCGTCCACGGCGATCAGCTCGTACGGCAGCCCGCTCGCGTCCATCGCCCGGCTGATCCGCTCGACCTCGCGCAGCACGTGATCCTGCTCGTTGAAGCACGGCAGCACGATCGACACGTGCGGCTCGCGGCCGTCCAGCGGTGCCCCGCGGTACTGCGGCTCTGTCTGGGGCGGCAGTTCCGGTTCCCCCGGCTGACCCGGCAGGCTCCCGGGGCGACCTGGCAGGACCGGCAGGCCCTTGGTGCCGTGCGTCCCCGGGGGCACGGTGCCGAACGGGGACGGCGGCGAATACGCCGGGTCGGCCCCGAACGGCCCCGGGGCGGGCGGGGTGCCGTAACCCGGGGTTTCGTACGCCGGCGGGGTCCCGTAGCCCGGAGCGGCCTCAGACGAGGCGGGCGTGTCATAGGAGGCCGCCGGCTCGTTATACGAGGCTGGCTCGTCATACGAGGTCGGCGCGCCGTACGCGGGCGCGTCGTGGGGTGGCGTGGCCTCGTGCGGCGACGGCTGGTACGTGTAGGACGGGCTGCCCGGATAATCCTGCTCCCCCAGGAACGGGGAACCCTGCTCCCCCGGAGACGGATAGCGCGGGCCGCTGGGAGGCGGGTAGTCCAGGCCGCCGGGTGGCGGGTAGCCCTGTTCCCGGGAGTAGGAGCCGTCCGCGGGATAGCCCGGCTCTTCCGGGTAGGACGCCTGACCCGGATAGGGCTGCTGCCCCGGAGGCGACGGCTCGGCGGCGGTCTGGCCGGGGGTATAAGGCTGCTCAGGCGGGAACAGCGACTCCAGCGGCACCGATTCCAGCGGTACAGTGCCGTCCGGCGGAGCATGCCGTCCGTTGGGGGGCGGCTCCGGGTCCGGGCGCCCATGTTCGGGCCACCCAAAGGGCCCTGGTTCCTGTGGAGTGCTCACGCCCGGCGAGAATACTCCGCTGTCCGGCCTCCCACGGCCGCTCCGGGCACCCCGCCGGGCTGGGACATCCAGATGACGAAGTGAATCAGCCACGTTCGGCCCGGCGGCTGGGTCAGCTCGTGCGCGTCCTGGGTCGTCAGCAGATTGAGCACCTGCTGGGTGCTGCCGCCGTACGGCTGCAGCTGGGATTCTTGCGCCGCCAGGAGAACGGGGCGCCGCCCGGCCCGCTCGATACCCGCGACCACTGACGCCACGGAGGCCGCCGACAGGTCGTCCATGCGCGCCGCCGGAACGCCGCACATGCCCCTGATGACCTGGCTGAACCGGTCGGCGGTGAGCGAGTCGAGGACGACGACCGACGCGTTCGCCCCGATGCTGGTGCACAGTTTGCGGATCGCGTTCTCCTCGCCCGCCCCGGTCCGCTTGAACGCCAGGCCGTTCGCGGTCAGGCGGGCCGAGCCGCTGGCGGTTTTCGTCGTGCCGACGGCGAAGGTGGTCACGGCCGCGGGCACCAGCAGCGCGATCACGCAGCACACCGCGACGACCGCGCCGGCCAGGCGGCTGGCGCCCAGCTTGCGCCCCGTTCCTTGATCCAGGCCGACGCCCAGGTGGCGGTCAGGATCAGCCCCGGCAGGACCACCGGCACCAGCCGCCGGCTGGCCCAGGGCTGGTCGGGGATGATGCCGGGACGCCACAGAACCGTGACCGTCACCCACCCGATGATCATCAGTGGCAGCGCCCAGATTCGCGCGGCCCCGGTGTCCCGCCAGGTCAGCAGCGACCGGAGGCATCGCCGGGCCAGCAGCGCCAGGCCGAGAGTGCCGAGAATGACCGCCGGGACGCCGATGTACCAGATCACCCAGTACAGGCTGTCCTCGGCGTACTGCCGCTGCGGGTCAATGGCCAGGTGCGCGAGCTTCTGCAGTTCGGCGACGTAACTGATCGTCGCGGGGTCGGTCTCGCCCCGGACCGTCTGAAAGTAGGGGCGCACGGCGAAGCCGACAACCACGAGGACGGTCAGGGCCGCGGCGGCCTCCGGCAGCCAGCGCAGCGGCCGTGCCCCCACCAGCCGCCGCAGCCAGGTACGGGTCGGGCGCGCGCTCACCAGGCCCATGCCGATAACGGTGAGGGCCACCGCTCCCAGCGCGACCATGGCCAGCGGCCGCAGCGATGAACTGAGCGCGGTCAGGTAGGGCCGCGACAGCAGGTACCCGTCGGCGAAGCCGTACGCCGCGCCGACAAACAGGCCAATGCCGAACGGAATGCCCTGGGGCAGCCGCCGGACGAGGAGAATTCCAAGGAAGGGAATGGCCGGAAGCAGGTCGCTCAGACCGTCGATCCTGATCAGCAGGGTGAGGCCAACGCTGAGGCCGCCGAAGAAGGCCAGCGTGACGTTCGGCGGCGGGCCGTCCTGCCACGTGAGGGGCCCGCCGTAGACCGGCGTGTACCGGCCGCCGGGCAGGACGAAGGAGTCGGCCAGCAGGCAGAGGCCGCCGTACAGCATGATCTGGGCCAGCGTCTCGCTGAACGTGTTCCGGCTGGTGTATTGCTGCGGGAGGGTGACCGCGAGGACCAGGGCGGCCGCCGGCGCCCAGCGTGCCCCGGCCAGCCGTCCTACCAGGCCGGCGAAGGTAAGGACCGCGCAGGCCCCGAGAATGGGGGCCATGGCCGCGGCCCCGAGCGGGCCGCCCGCCCACACGCCGATCGCCATCATCATCGGCAGCCCGGCCATGAACTGCGGCACCACGGAGGTCCCGACCTGGAAGAAGCCGAGGCTGCTGAACGTCAGGCCCTGGTGCGCACCGCCGAAGGCCTGCAGTGACTGCGGGATGCGGGCCGAGCCGTGACCGGCGATCCAGTACGCGAACTGCAGATAGGTGCCGGGATCGCGGAGCACGATGATCTGCTGGGAGTTTTCCGCGTACTGCCAGACCGCGAAGCCGGCCGCTACGACGATCGTCCCGGCCAGGGCCCACCACGGCACGTCCGGCCCCCGGCGGCCGGGGCGTCTGCCGGGGTCCGGCCGGTCCGCGGTCGCGCCCGGTCGCCGGTCCGGTCCGTCCGGCTCCGTTCCCATTTCCGCTGGTCCCGGGCCGCCCGTTTCGGGGCCGCGCCTACCCGGCCGGATGCTCCGCTCGCCCGATCCGGATTCCAGCCGCGGCGAGACCATCGCCTCGGTGGCCACCGAGGCCGCTGACGGCCGGGCCCTCCCGATGTCGCGGATTCCGTGCGGCCAGGCGGCGGGAAGCTCGCGCATGATCATGACGATCATCGCGGCCGCTAGCGGGACCGAGATGATGATCATGGGAATGCCGTCGAACCGGTTAGCCAGCAGCAGCGGCAGGCCCGGGATGAGCCACGCCATCACCAGCACCGCCGGCAGCACCGTGATCGCCGCGAACAGCACGCCCGGGATCCGCTGCCAGTTGGCCCGGCGCCGCGTCACGGCCGGGCGGAGGGCGAGCCGGGCGGCGGCGGTGCGCAGCGCGCCGGTGCGGGGCTGGATTATGGTCGCGACCGCAGCCGCCGCACGCCACGACCCGGCGTGCTCGCCGGGTCCGGAGCCATCGTCCGGCCCGGAGTAGCCGTCCGGCTCGGAGTAGCCGTTCAGGTCCGGGAGTTCGCCGGGCTCAGGTGGCGCACCGCGGCGCGGGGACCCGGCCGGGGTGGCGTTCCGGGGGCGCCGGCGCGGAAGTGGCGGGGGCCCGGTGGGCTCGCCGTCTGTGTTTCCGTTCGCAGCCGCCGCGTCCACGGGATCCTCGCCGTCATCGTGGGCCCCGGTGTCGTCCAGGTCGCCGGCGTCATCCGGGTCGCCGGGGTCACCCGGGGACCCGGGGACGGCGTCGTCATCCGGGCCGGCCCGGTCATCGGTGAAGCCCTCGCCGGCGGGGTCAGCCGGGCTTCCGGGCCCGGCCACGTCAGGTGGATCAGTGACCGGGGATGGGTCAGCCGCATCGGCCGGCCCGGCCGGATTGGCCGCGTCAGCGCGGTTGCCTGCGTCACCACCCCTGCCTGACGCGCGGAGTCCTCGGCGCACGGACCCACTTTAAGGGCCGGCCATGGGCCGCGACGCATGGCTATCCGGCATTTTCATCACGGTTGCGCCGCTCCCGCCATTGCTGGTGCCGTCCGTCACCAGGGACGACATCGGTTCGTAAGTACCTTTGAGCGCGTTTTGCGCCACTTTCGTTATGGGACGCGATAAACAGAAGGGGCAGCAGCGCGGCTGGCGGGAGACAGAACCGGCGCGTAGCCAGCCACCGGGTGCCGCGCCGGAACAACGGGTTCAGCACCCGGTTACGGGCCGCTCCGGACATGGGTGATCAGGCCTTTCCACGTCCAGTTAGAGATCCAGGAAGGCGATGGACCGCTACCACAGCCTGGCCGAAGCAGGCCTTGACGATCCGCGCCCGTTCGATGCGCCGTGGCCTGACGGCTCCTCGTACGGGCGCGGTCCGCAGTTCGGCACCGATCGGCCGTCTGACGGCCTGACCCGGGTGAGCGTCCGCCCGGTCGGCGGGCGAGAGCCCGCCAGGCGCTCCGTCAAGAAGCCGAAAGGACCCGCGCGGCGTGGCCCGGGCGCCCCCGGCGGCCGGGGACCTTCGGGGCCCGGTGGTCCCGGGGACGGGCCGCAGCCGGGTAGGTCGCGGCGGCGCAACATCCTGCGCTGGACCTCGGTGGTCACCACGCTGGTTCTGGTGGCGGCCGCACTGGCCGGCTACGCCGCCTACCGCAACGTGGTCGACGGTATCAAGCAGGTCGACGTGAGCCATCTGCTCGGCAAGCGGCCGCCCCAGTACAGCACCGCCGCGATGAACATCCTCGTGATCGGGTCGGACAGCCGGGCGGGGACCAGCGGCCAGTTCGGCAGCGCCCAGGCCATCGCCGGGGCACGGTCCGACACGATGATGCTGCTGCACATCCTCCCCCAGCACCGCGGCGGAGTGGTGATCAGCTTTCCCCGCGACTCGCTGGTGCCCATCATCGGGTGCCAGGCCGACGGGATGGGTGACAAGGGCCAGACGGCGCAGCCCGGCGCCACCGAAATGCTCAACGCGACGTTCGCCTCCGGCGGCCCGGCGTGCCTATGGAAGACCCTCGAGTCGTCGACCGGCATCTTCATCGACCACTTCGTGGAGGTCAACTTCAGCGGTTTCCAGTCGGTGGTCAATGACCTCGGCGGAGTGAACGTCTGCCTGCCCAAGGCGATCAAGGACCCGGCGTCCGGCCTCAACCTGACCGCGGGCGTGCACCATGTGAGCGGCGCGCAGGCGCTCGCGTTCGTCCGCGAGCGGCACATCGGCGAAGGATCCGACCTGCAGCGCATCCAGCGCCAGCAGTTCTTCATGGCCGCCCTGCTGCAGCAGATCGATACCCAGAAGACCATGTCGGACGGGCCACGGCTCTACTCGATCGCGCGTGACGTGGCCAAGACGCTCACCACGGACAGCGGCTTGTCGGTCGCCGCGATGCTCAACGTCGCGCAGAGCATGAAGGGGCTGACCAGCAAGGCGGTGCAGTTCACCCAGGTTCCGGTGATACCCGACCCGAACGACGCCAACCGGGTGCTGTGGCAGCAGCCGCAGGCCGGCCAGCTCTTCGGTGCGATCGAGCACGACCAGACCGTGGCCAAGCCCCGGGCAAACTCCGGCACCACCACGCCGGCCGCGACCACTCCAGCCACGGCCGCCACCGGCGCGCAACAGATCGGGATCAAGGTCCTGAACGCAACGGCCACGGCCGGCCTGGCCGCACAGGCGGCCGGCTCGCTCACCCAGAACCACTTCGACGTCATCGGCACCGGCAACGCCGTCGCCCCCTCGGCGAGCACGATCATCCAGTACAGCTCGCAGGCGGACGCGGCGGCGGCCACCGCCCTGACGCAGGTTGCCCCGGGAGCCGTCGTCCAGCAGGTGGCCGGTATCACCCCCGGGACGGTCGACCTGATCCTCGGCTCCAGCTTCACCGGAATCAAGGCGGCGGCACCTGCTCCGTCCAGCTCGCCGAGCTCGGCATCGGAGTCGTCCGGGGTCAGCAGCATCACCAAGACCTTCGGCGGCATCACCGGGAACAGCAACATCTGCAGCAACTCGGGCGCGTTCACCGGACCGGACGTGCCCGCCGACTTCGCTCCCTGAGCGGATACCCGGTTACCGGCCGGCTACCGCCGATACCCGTTACCGCGGCACCGCAGTCCGCCTGCTCGGCCGGGGGGATAGCGTCCCCGGCGCGGGCACGCTGGCCAACGTGGGCCACCATCAGCCAAGCGAGGATGCCGCCCGGGTAGATGAAGTAGCCGAACCGGGTGGCGGGCGCCAGCACGAACATCACCGATAGCGCAATAACGAGCCGGATGGCGGCCGACGGGACGGTCCGGGGCGGCCGCACGACCAGCGACGCGAGCACGGCGACGCCCGCCAGGACGAGCATCGCGATGACGAACAAGCGGCCGGCGTGCCCGGTCTGCGCGATCAGGTGCCCCGGCAGCGGGCTGACGGCCTGCGACGTCACGCTGGCCAGCCCGAGCGGGAACAGGATCGTGTTCTTCACCAGCGAGTCCGGCCGCAGCACGGCGAACGGGCCGACCAGGACTGCGATCACGCCGAGCGACGCGGCCGTCATGACCGCCGCCGCGCGCTTGCCGTCCCTGGCCAGCGCGAGGGTAACGGCCACGGCCAGGGCAGGCCACGCGGTCGCCTTCATCGAGGCGGCGCCACCGAAGGCCAGGCCGGCCAGCACCGGGCGCGGATAGCGCCATAGCAGCGCGAAGCCAAGACAGATCAGCGCGATGATCGGCACATCCGTCCCGCCGACCGCCAGTTCGAAGGCGATGATCGGGGTCGCGGTGACGAACACGGTCCAGCGCGTGACGTCCCTGGCCTTCACCACCCGCAGCGCCAGCGCGAAGAAGACCACGAAGGCCACCCCGAACCACACCCGCGGGTCGGCCAGCGGGCTAGGGCCAGCCACCGTCCAGAGCAGGCCGAACACCGTCATGGCAGGCAGGTAGGGATCATAGGCATTCGGATTGCGGGTATGGCTGAGCACGGCGGAGGCCCGGTACGGCGTGCCGTGGTGAGCCAGCAACTGCGCCGAATGCACGATGACGGCGACCTCCGGCTGGCCCTGCCCGGTCCACGCCATCCAGGCCAGCGGGACGATCAGGGCCCCGCACAGGCTCACCGCGAGCGCGAGGTCCGCGCCCCGGGCCCGCCAGGCCAGCACGGACACGGCCGCGACCGCGTAGCCGCAGGCCGCCATCATGCCCCACATGCGGTGCAGGTGATCGGTGGAGACCAGGGCCACCCCGCCGGCGAACAGCGCGCAGGCGGCGAACGCGGCGGCAATCCACGACCGGCGGACCGTGCTCAGTGACGGCCACGACAGGACCTCGCCCGGCACCCAACTGCCCCCGCGCACCGGGCTCCGCGTCAGCAAGGACACATCCGATTCTCCCCGCGCAATTTTATCCGTTGCCCCTTCCGACACTACCTGCGCCGCGACTATGGGGGCCTGCGTTGTTACCGCAGGTTTACGCCGTTTGCGCGCGAACGCTCCTCATCGTGACCCTCCGGCGCCGACCGTTCGCACCGCGCTCGTCGCCGCGGCCAGAAACCGCACGCCTGGCGCCCTCATGCCGAGCGGACCGGCTCGGCGGCGGGACGGCTTCGTCCCGCACGCCCAGCCATCCGGTAAGGAAGTCACGGACGACCAGCGCCCATAGGTACCCGGCCAGCGCGATGCAGGCGAACGGCATGATGCCCAGGGCCGCGCCGATACCGGCCACCAGCATGCGTACCTCCCAGCCGAGGCCGGTGACGTCCGCTGGACGGCCGTCCGGACCCAGCGGCGGCCAGGTCAGGCCGGGCCGCCCCGCCGGTGGCGCGGCCCGGCCCGGCTTGCGGGCCCGGCGATCGCCGGGCCGGGCCGCGGGCCACCGGATCCGGTGCCGCGCCCGGTAGGCGACGTCCAGGTGGCGCAGCACCACGGCGGCGATCAGCGCGAAGACCAACGGCGGGGATACCGCCCGGCTGAACGCCAGGGCGGCCAGGAAAAGGTACTCCCCCACCTGGAGCAGCGGCGGCACCAGCCAGTCCAGCCGCCCGTCATGCGGATGGCAGGAGCCGAGCCCGGCCAGCAGCATCGCCTCCACCGGTGTCAGCACCAGGACGCCCGACAGATTGCCCATGCCGAGCAGGGCCAGGGCTACGGTCACGAAAACCCCGACCAGGACGGGTGGCACCGGCGGAATACGCCCCTCCACCAGGCGGCCCAGCCACAGCGAGAGGGGACCGTCGTCGCGGTAGGCGACCAGGTAGCCGGCCCCGCTCGCCCGGACCACGGCCCGCGGACGGGGCGCACGCCGCGCGGCGGGCTCGCGGGCGGTTCCGGTCGGCCGCAGCCCCACCGCGGAGAATGCGCTTTCCCCGGTGCCCGCGTCGCCGGCAGCAGTCTGGTCATCGTCTTCTGCGTCGGCTTCCACGCCGTCGTCCTGGCGGGAGCGGGTGCCGTCACCGGGACGTCCGTCGTTACCGGGGTGAGCGCCGTTACCGGGGTGAGCGCCGTTATCAGGGTGAGCGCCGCTACCGGAACGGGCGCCGCCGGTCATGGCGCCCAGCGCGCCGAACGGGGCCGCCGTGTCGAGGCTGATCGATCCCTCGTCGGCGGGCGCGAGCATCGCGGGCGCTGACCGGCCGCCGAAGGCCATCGCGTCACGCAGGCCCACCAGCCGGGCGGTGAGCAGGTACCCGGTGGCGGCGACACCCCAGCCGATCAGCGCGAGAAAGGCGACCCGGGGACCCCAGATCCCGCCCGCCACGATGATCAGCACGGCACGTTCCCCCGCGGGGAGGGTGAGGGCCCGTTCGATCCGCCGCCGCCCGGCGGAGCGCGGTAGCCGGGTCCGGCCGCCCGTGCTCTCGGTGGCGCGCTCGTAGCACAGGTCGGTCATCCGGCGGACGGCCAGCACCGCCAGAGCCGCCACGGCCAGGTGCCACACGCCGCTGGAATCGGCCCCGATCGCCGCTATGTCGAAGTGGCCGGAAGCCAGCCCGGCGGGGCCCATACCACCGAGGCCGGAACTGGCCGCGAGCCCGGCGTAGACGGCGCACTCAGTGATCGCCCACCCGGCGGCCGACAGCCAGTCCCCGGCAGGCTGGATGACGCCGGTACGTGAGCCCGCGCGGCCGCCGAGGGACCCGATCGCAGTCAGGAGCGGCCCCGGTGCCGCGGCCAGGAACCGGCCCGCACGGCTGGACACGAAGGCCGCGAGCAATGTCACCGCGGCGACGGCCTTCGCGGTCGCGGTCGGCTCGGAGAACCAGATGGCGGCGACGAGGCCGAGGCTCAGGCTGATGCCCATCAGCGCGGCCGGGGCGAGCGCCCGTTCTGCGGCCCACCGGGCTACGTCCCGGGCGATCGGGTCGGCGAAGAATTCTGCGACGAGCCCGTCTTCGTCACGGTCGGCATCCCCGTCCGGCCTGGCCTCGACGAACTCCACGGCGACGCCCCGCCGGGATAGTTCCCCCAGCAGCGCGCTCACCTGGTCCGGCTCACCCGGACGGGACGCGAGAAACTCCGCAGACTCGGCCAGCACCCGCAGATCTGAGGGGTCGACGAGCATGGCCCGGCAGCCCGGATGCGCCTCCGCGTAGCCCGCCGTCCGTTCAGAGCCCAGCAATCGGGCCAGTGCCTGCTGGGGGACGGCGAGATCGCCACCGCAGATCAGCATCTGCTCGCCGGTCGTGCGCGCCGCGGCCGCGACGGTCAGCAGCCCCGCGCCCGGGCCTGCGTCCTCGGTCGCATCCACCCGCCGCACGCCCAGTGACATCAGCTGGGACGTCAGCTGGCCGCACAGCCCGGCGGCTGGCTCAGCCGCGAGGACCAGCGCAACGGTCATCTGCCGTCCTTCCAGCGGCCCATTGCCTCGATCCTCCCACCCGACCGGCCGCCCACAGTGTTCTTGGGCCCCAGATTCCTGGGCCCAAGATTCCTGGGCCCAGATTCCTGGACCCAGATTCCTGGACCCGGTTTCCTGAGCCCGTGGTTCCTGAGCTCGTGTTCTGAGTCGTTAATCACCCGAAGGTGCTGCTCAGGCACACAACGTTCCCTGAAGAGTATCGAGCTAACCGGATGAATACCGGAACGGACACACGTTGCCGCCGGCGTTTCACGCCCAGCACCGGGCATCCAGTAAAGTCCGGCTCATGCGGATGGTCGCGGTCGTGCTGGCGGGCGGATCGGGCCTGCGGTTCGGTGCGGACGTGCCGAAACAGCTGCTGAGGCTGGACGGCAGGACGCTGATCGAGCACTGTGTGGCGGCCTTCGACGAGGCGCCAGGCGTGGACGAGGTGCTGGTGGTGATGCCGCCGGGCCACATCCGCGAGGCGGAGAAACTGCTCGACGCCGGCGGCTTCGGCAAACTCGCCGGGATCATCGAAGGCGGCAGCACGCGTCCCGGCTCGACCCGCAAGGCGATTGCGGCCGTCGGTGAGCGCCTGGCTCCCGCGGGCATCAGCGACTGCGGCGTGCTCCTGCACGACGCGGCGCGGCCGCTCGTCGGCCAGCGGATCATCGCGGACTGCATCACGGCGCTGGGCGAGGCGGACGCGGTTGGGGTGGCCGTGCCGACCGCCGACACCATCGTCGTGGTCGCCGACGGCGTGATGACCCGGATACCGCGCCGGGACAGCCTGCTCCGGTGCCAGACCCCGCAGGCGTTCCGGTGGTCGGTGATCACCCGGGCCCACGAACTGGCCCGGGCTGACCCGGACTTCACGCCCACCGACGACTGCGGGGTGGTGCTGCGCTACCTGCCGGGCGTGCCCGTGCGGGTGGTGCCGGGCAGCGAGCACAACCTGAAGATCACCTACCCGCGTGACCTGGCCATCGCCGAGACGCTGCTGCGGACCGGGGACGGCGGCGTCAGTTCCTGATCGCCTGCTTGACCAGGGTCCGGCCGAAGTCCCACATGAGCCCGCTGCCGCGGCTGGCATCGTCCATGACCTCGGCGAACGACTCTGTGAACAGCTTGACCTCAGTGCCGCTGATCATCAGCGGCGGGATGAGCTTGATGACCTCCATATGGTCGCCGGAGACCTGGGTCAGGATGCGGTGCCGCCGGAACAGCGAGACCACGACCATCTGCGCGAACAGGCCGACGCGGGCCTTCTGCAGCATGCCCCAGCCCGCCTTCGCCTTCAGCCCGGATGGCCGTCCGAACTCGATGCCGATGATCAGGCCCTTGCCCCGCACGTCCTTGATCAGGTCGTACTTTGCCTGCAGTTCCCTGAGAGCCTGCATCAGCTCCTCGCCGCGCCGAGCGGCGTTCTCCACCAGGCCTTCGTCGTCGATAACGGCGAGCGCGGCCAGCCCGGCGGCCATGGCCAGCGGGCCGCCCTTGAAGGTGGTGGAGTGAACCATGAGCTTGTCCATGGAGGAGTAAACCGACGAGTAGATCTTGTCGGTAGTCAGCATCGCGCCCACCGGCACGTAACCGCCGGACAGCGCCTTGGCTACGGTCACGATGTCCGGCCGCACGTCGCCGTCATACTCATAGGAGAAGAAGCGGCCGGTGCGGCCCAGGCCGACCTGAACCTCGTCGCAGATCAGCAGCGCCCTGTACTTATGCAGCAGCGCCTTGGCCTCGGGCAGGAACCCGGGCGGCGTCATCATCACGCCGTGCCCTTGGACCGGCTCGACGATCAGCGCGGCGACGTCGCCCTTGCGCAGCTCGGCCTCAAGCGCGCCGAGGTCGCCGAGCGGGACCTGGGCGCCGGGCAACAGCGGGCCGAAGCCCTCCTTGAACTCCTCCGCGCCGTTCACCGACAGCGACCCGGCGGTCAGCCCGTGGAAGCCATGCCGGGCATAGACGATGCGGCCCTTGCCGGTGGCGTGGCGGGCGAACTTGAGCGCCGACTCGACCGCTTCGGTGCCGCTGCTGCAGAAGAACACCCGCTCGAGCCCGGGCGCCTTGGCCAGCAGCCGCTGCGCAAGCAGGCCCTGGATCGGCGGGCAGTCGAACTGCGTCCAGGCCGCGAAGTCCATCTCGAGCGCGTCAGCCAGCGCCTTCTTGATCACCGGGTGAGACCGGCCAGCCGCGAACACTCCGAACCCCGACAGGAAATCCGCGTAAACGTTGCCCTCGGCGTCGTAGAGGTACGCGCCCTCACCGCGCACGTAGTCCTTATCGAAGCCGATGGTGTGCAGCGTACGCGGCAGCTGCGGGTTGAGGTAGCGAGCGGTGAGCTCGTAGCCCTCCCCGGCCCGGGCTTCCAGCAGGCTGGGCAGATCAAAAGTCATGATTCATTCTCTCCCGCCCGCGCGCACGACCGGGCGGAATACCCGGTCAACACGCGCCGCCGATAGCTCGCGATCCGGTAACGGCGCCATCGCCGTGATCGGCCATCGCCCGCGCTGGTCCGCTGCTGGGGGGCAGGCCAGATTACTGGCTGACCGACCGCGGCGCTGCGGGCTCCGGTGCGGCCGAACGGGCCCTGGTGCTCCCGTTTTGGCCGCGCAGGAGGGTACGCGGGCTGGTCAGGAAGCCGGCCCCCCAGCACAGGTGCATGGTCGCCAGCGCGAGCGGCACGCGGGTCCGTGCACTGAGCGCCAGGCCACGGCCGAACGCGACCGCCACCGCGATGATCCCGGCCAGGTAGGTGGCGGGAATCACGAGCCCCAGGGCCAGCCAGTCCAGCGCGGCCGGCGCACCCGCGGCCAGCCCCGCCAGTCCCGCGACGCCGATGGCGGTCCCGGCGGCGATCACCGACACCGCGGCCGGCGGCGCCAGGTAGCGCAGGTTGATCGTGCCGGCGTGCTGACGGGCGACCACGCGCCGCCACCGGCCGTAGTGAAAGTACTGCGCGCCCAGCGACCGGGGGCTGGAGCGCGGCCGGTAGGTGACCCGCAGCTCCGGCGCGAACCAGATCAGGCCGCCGGACAGCCGGATGCGGTGGTTGAGTTCCCAGTCCTCCGCGCGCAGGTAGTGCTCGTCGTAGCCGCCGGCCTTCTCGATCGCGTCGCGGCGGTACACGCCGAGGTAGACGCTGTCGACCGGGCCGGGCTGCCCACCGGTGTGGAAGCTGGCCCCGCCGACCCCGGCCTTCGACGTCATAGCCCACGCCACGGCCTGCTCGAAGGGCGTCACGCCCTCGGCGGCCATGACCCCGCCCACGTCGGCGGCGCCGGTCTCCTGCAGGGTCCGGACCGCGGTGCGCAGGTAACCCGGCGGCAGCATGGCGTGCCCGTCGACGCGGGTGATGACGCCGAACCGGGCCGCCTTGATCGCGGCGTTCACCCCGGAGGGGATCTTGCCGGTCGGGTTGGGGACCACGGTGACGTGCGCGTTGCCGGTGGCCAGCTGCTCGGCGATCGCCAGCGTACGGTCCCGTGACGGCCCGACCGCGAGCACCAGCTCGATCTCGCCCGGGTAGTCCTGCTGGAGGATGTGGCGAACCGACTCGGCCAGGTGCCGGGCCTCGTTGCGGACCGGCATGACGACCGAAACCGGCGGCCAGCCACCATCTGCTGACGGTGCGCCCGCGGGGACAGAGGATGAATGCACCATGACGACCGTCACGCTACTGCACGCGACGGCGTTTTCGCCGCACGGATCCCCGATCATGGCCTTACCAGCTGGGGATCCATGTTCCGGGAAACAGCAGGGAGGCGGCCCGCCCGCCCTTCCGGGTGCGCGGGCCGCCTCCGGTGCCTGGTTACTGCCCTTGACTACCGGGCCTGGTCGCTCGTTCTGACTACTGGCCGGTGTCCTCCAGCCCGGAGTCCTCCAGCATCTCGGTGACGAGCGCGGCGATCTGCGAACGCTCGGACCGCACCAGGGTCACGTGCGCGAACAGCGGGTGCCCCTTGAGCTTCTCGATGACCGCGACCACTCCGTCGTGCCGGCCGACCCGCAGGTTGTCCCGCTGCGCGATGTCGTGGGTGAGCACGACCCGGGAGCCGGACCCGATCCGGGACAGCACGGTGAGCAGCACACCTCGCTCCAGCGACTGTGCCTCGTCGACGATCACGAACGCATCGTGCAGGGACCGGCCGCGGATGTGGGTGAGCGGGAGGACCTCGATCATGTCCCGGGCGAGGACCTCGTTGATGACATCCTGCGTGGTCACCGCGGACAGGGTGTCGAAGACCGCCTGCGCCCACGGGTTCATCTTGTCGGCCTCGGACCCGGGCAGGTAGCCGAGCTCCTGGCCGCCCACCGCGTACAGCGGCCGGAACACGATCACCTTGCGGTGCTGGCGGCGCTCCATGACCGCCTCGAGGCCCGCGCACAGCGCGAGCGCGGACTTGCCGGTCCCGGCCCGGCCACCGAGGGAGACGATTCCTACCTCCTGGTCGAGCAGGAGATCCAGGGCCACCCGCTGCTCGGCGCTGCGGCCGCGCAAGCCGAATACCTCCCGGTCACCGCGGACCAGCTGGACGGACTTGTCCGGCTTGACCCGGGCCAGCGCGCTGCACCCTTCGGACACGAGCACGAGGCCGGTGTGGCAGGGCAGGTCGCGCGCGGCTTCGCAGTCCAGCGTGCCGTTGGCGTAAAGCTCCTCGATGTCGGACCGTGGGACCGCCAGCTCCGACATGCCCATCCAGCCGGAGTCGGCGGGCAGCCCGGCGCGGTACTCCTGCGCCGCCAGACCGACCGAGGCCGCCTTGACCCGCAGCGGGAGATCCTTGCTGACCAGGACCACATCGTGCCCTTCGGCCGCGAGGTTGCACGCGACGCAAAGGATGCGGGTGTCGTTGTCGCCGAGCCGGAACCCGGCCGGCAGGAGCCCGGTGTCCGTGTGATTCAGTTCCACCCGGACCGTGCCGCCCAGGTCGTTGACCGGCAGGTCGTCGTCCAGCCTGCCGTGCTCTATGCGGAGGTCGTCGAGGTAGCGGAGCGCCTGGCGGGCGAAGTAGCCCAGTTCAGGATGGTGGCGCTTGGCCTCCAGTTCGGTGACGACGACGACCGGCAGGACCACGAGGTGCTCGTCGAACCGGCTGTACGCGGCCGGGTCGGAGAGCAGGACGCTGGTGTCGAGCACGTAGGTTCGGACTTTGCTGCGGGACCGCCCAGCGGCCGAGCCGGTACGTCGCCGGGGCTGGGTGCCCGACGCGGGGACTGGCTGGCTGCTGGTCTGCCGCGGACCGCGGCGAATCGAGGAACTGGCCACGCGATCTCCCCTGGGTGCCTGGAGCGGCACCCTGCTAGGAGCCTGTGCCCGGAGAGGCTCGCGTTACTCGGACCCGTGCGGTGACCATCACCGCCACGGCTGGCTCCGGCGCGCGTGGGCCCGCAGGCCCGCCGCCAGCCGCTTGGCGAGTAACGCTCACAGGCGTCTCGGACGGACCGGGGTAGGCCCACGAAGGGCCACGATCCGGCCCTTCCTTCATCACGCCTGCGTCCGGAAACGCGAACGCTTCGCAAATCCAAGGGCCTTCCCGCGGACGGCGCTCGCCGTCCGCCACTTCGAAGGTACCTGGATACCCGCCGGTCTGGAAATACCGCACATGCTAAGAGCTGGGAAATTCCAGGTGAGCGCCCCCCTGCGGCGCATTTCCGCCCCCGCCGGCGTGTCCCCATTCCCAGCCCGCGCCCGATTAAGCCCACAACGTCCCATTGAGAAGAACTAGCGCCGATATGCGGCCAGAAATCTCGTACAGGTCCACGTGGAGTTACGGCGAGGCGCTCATCCCAGCCCAGCGAGTCGGGCCAACGGCCCGGTGAGCGGCCGGTGTGTCGGCGAGTACTCCGCGGGGTGGACGGCGGGAGGCGCCGCCCCCCGGAGCACAGCGAACCGGGCCTTCAGGCCCGGTGAGTGGCCGGTGTGTCGGCGAAGTACCGCAGCGGGGCGCGAAGCGCAGCGGGGGGTTCCGGGGGGTCGCCCCCCGGGCAGACACAGCTACGTTCCGAAGCGGCGGTTTCTAGCCGCGTAGGAACGTAGCGCGCGGAGGAAGTCGACCTTGCGGAAGGCCGGCCAGTAGGCGTCGCAGAAGTAGAACTCCGAGTGGATCGTCTGCCACAGCAGGAACCCGCCGATGCGCTGCTCACCTGAGGTGCGGATGACCAGGTCCGGGTCGGGCTGGCCCGCCGTATACAGGTGCTCGGCGATGTGCTCGACGTTCAGGATCTCCGCGAGCTCCTCGATCGAGGTGCCGCGGGTCGCGTGCTCGTGCAGCAGCGAGCGGACCGCATCGGCGATTTCACGCCGGCCGCCGTACCCGATCGCCACGTTGACCAGCAGGCCCGGATTGTCGGTGGTGGCCTCCGCCGCGTCCTTGAGCACCCGCGCCGTCCCGCTGGGGAGCAGGTCCAGCGCGCCCATGGGGTTCACGTTCCAGCGCTCGGCGACGAGCTGGCGGACGGTGTCCTCGATGATCCGCAGCAGCGGCTCGAGCTCGGCAGCGGGGCGCGCCAGGTTGTCCGTGGACAGCAACCAGAGGGTCACGACCTCAACGCCGGCTTCCCGGCACCACTCGAGCAGCTCGAAGATCTTGTCGGCGCCCTTCTGGTGGCCGCTGGCCACGTCGAGCAGGCCGGCCGATCTGGCCCACCGCCGGTTGCCGTCGCACATCACGCCGACGTGCCGGGGGATCGCCTCCGGGGACAGGGACCTTTCGAGCCTGCGCGCGTAGAGCTGGTATACCAGGCCACGAAATCCCATCTAGCGACCTTCCTGTCACCCTGCTCAGCACTAGAAACGGTATCTAAAGATCCTGAGCTATTGGCAAAGAGCGGGTGAATGGGACGCCGGCGGCCGCGGCGGCCAGGGTGCGGAAGCAGGCAGGCCGCGGCGGCCGGGGCTCCCCGGTGGGGAAATCCCGCGGCCGTCGCGGCCTGCATAACGCCCGCCTGGGTCAGGCGATAAGCCGTGTGCGTCAGGCGAAGAGCCCCTCTGCGTCAGGCGATCGACTTGAGGATCGAGGGGTCCAGCCCCTCGAACGAGGCGAGGTACTCGCTGCGTTCCTGCTTCATCTTCTGGACCATGGCGGCGTAGTCAGCGGCCCGGCCGGTGCGCTCGTACAGCCGCCGCGGCTGCAGGATCTCGATGTCGTCGACGCCGGGCACCGAGGTGGCGACCTCGTAGCCGAAGTCGGGATCCTCGGTCCATTCGATGGTCCCTTCCACGATCGCCTGCACGATCGCGGAGGAGTAGGGAATGGTGACCTTCTTCGAGTCCGGGTTGCTGTCGCCGCCGCCGACGCGCCCGGTGTTCAGCACGAAGGTGTGCAGCTCACGGGAGTCGAGCAGCTCCAGCATCCGGTTGCCCATGTCGGCCATGTCGCGCGGGAAGAACGGATTGGTGCCCGGAATCCGGAGGAACTTGCCCTCCTCGTCCTTACCGCCCGCCGAGGTCCCGGTCGTCTCGCCGAGCATGAAGTACGCGGCGGTCTGGGCCCGGTCCAGGCGGGCCACGCCGGGGACGATGTTCTCGTTCCGGTTGAGGATGAGCAGGAAGTCGGCCGGCTCGAGGTGGTCCGCCGGCCACGGGTCCACGTAGGCGAACGGCCAGGTGGTCCGGCCGTTCTTGGTGTAGGAGGTGTCGAAGAAGTCAACCTTGCCGTTGGCGCCGGTGGACACGTTCTCGAGGTAGGCGTCCGGCTTGATCGTGGCGTAGTAGATGGCGGGCTCGTAGTCCGGGTTCAGCCCGAACGTCTTGGCGAAGCACCCGTTCTCGGTCGCGTGCACGACGCCGCCCGGCATCAGCGCGATGAAGTCATCCTGGGCGGGCCGGCTGCCCAGCTGGGAGGTGAACGTCGTCGTCGTCTTCCCGGTGCCGGAAAGCCCGACGATCAGCACCGTCCGGTTATCTCCCCCGACGGGGATCACCTTGCACCCAGCGTGCAGCGACAGGCCGCCGCGGTTGTAAACGATGTTGTTCCACATCCGCAGACCGCCCTTCTTGGACTCACCGAAGTAGTCCGAGTTGAGCACGCGGGTGATGTTGTCATTGAGGTCCACCGCGATGACCCGGTCGTTGGGGTATCCGGGGGCGGGCAGGTTCGGCGTGTAGACGACCGTGGTGTCCGGCACCCAGGTGGCGGGGTCGTAATCCTCCCCGGCCGGGTAGTAGAGCTGCTGCTGCATGCCGGCGACGTTGGCATTCGCCGATTCGATGATCAGCCGCGCCTTCGTGCGGAAGCCGGGATCGGGGCCGATATAGCCATCCACGACAACCATGTCCTGTCCCGCGATATATGCATCCTGCTGCGCGGCCACCCGCTCGTATTCATCCCGGCTGATCGTTTGCTTCGTAGCGTTGGTCGAGTCTTCGACGATGTAGGTGGACCCGGCGCTACGCGAATCCACCCGCGCCTTCACCACTACGTTTCCGAATTCGGTGATCGATGCGTTCGGCATTTTTTCCGTCAGTTCGCGCAGCCGTTCTGCCGACGGGTTCCACTCCACCGATGCTGCGTTCACCTGGTATGCCACTATTGCTCCTCCTCCACGGGACGCCTGTCCCACATCCGCACGCGGGGCCCTAATATGCGGGCCGGAAGCCACTGCGGAGTTTGGGGGAGTCTACCTCGGAAACAGGAGCTAAAATAGCTTTGTGTAACCGGCATCACAATGCCGCGGCGAACGATAACATGAACCCGTTCGGCCACACCGTTAAACAACCGCGATCAGCGGCAGCCAACTTTGGTATAGACCTTCAGCGGAATCTTGGTATAGACCGTGTGCCGCTTTTGGTATAGACCCTTTACGCTTTTGGTATAGACCATTTGGGTGGCGCGGATTGCGTATTGGTGTAAACCATAGCGCCAGGCAGCGCCCGCCCGGCGCCCTCAGGTGCGCGGACCCTCCGAGCGCACTTCCTCGACCCGGCGCAGTGCGGACCGCAGCTCGGCCAGCCAGGAGTCCTCATGCTGGCCGACCAGGCGCACGCACCAGGCCAGGGCATCGCTCCGGCTGCGCGCGACCCCGCCCTCGACCAGAGTGTCGAGAACGCGGCGCTCGGGCTGGCGCAGCCGGGTCATCACCGGCACCGACAACGTGGTGAACATCTCAGTGCGGTCCGCGCACGTGACACCCCACGACACCTTGCGCCGGAAGGAATGCTCGGCTTCCCGGGCAATCTCGACCCGGCGGGCCCTGGTCTCCTCGCGGAACCTGCGGATCCGCCCCTCGGCGGCCATGGCGCGCTCGGCGTCGGACGCGTCCCCGGCGGTCTCCGGGTCGGGCAGCGTCCCGATCACGGTGATCTCCTCGCGATCCGCCTTGATCACCGGCACGTCGGTGAACCAGCCGGCCGGGAGCCTGCCGGTGAACCATCCGCGCAGCCGTTCGCGTGGGGACGCGCCGCCCTCGGGTGCGCCGCCCTCGGGTGCGCCCTCGTCGCCCTCGCGGGCGCTGTCGTCGTCTCCGGCACCGCCGGCCTGGCTGGATGCGCTGGCGCTGCCCGCGCTCGGGCGGCTCTTGCCGCGTCCATGGTCCCGTCGTGCGGCGTCAAGCGGCGCCGCGTCGAGCTCATGCCCTAACTCGCTGCGGCACCATGTACATGCACGTCCGGGTGCGGCACGCACGCTGCATGCTGACGGCACAGGCGGGCGCGACGTCGCCGCCAACCGGTCGCTGACGGCCACCGGCCACGAGGACCAGCACGACCACGATGCTCAGGGCCAGCGCCGTGATGTGCGGGGCCAGGAACGAGCAGGAGCAGCAGCACGGCGACGGCGGCGAGGCGGGGCCAGGAGATCACGCCCCAGATGACCCGCTTGAACAGGACATGCCCGGCGAGGAACAGTACCGCTCCCCCGACGACCAGCCAGCTCGTGGACACGCGCCCGACGGCCGCGGGATGGGCCAGCACCTCCTGGTCAGCGGCGGCCGCGACGATGATCCCGGCCACCATCACCGGGTGGATGAGGTGGTACGCGGAGTTGGCCAGCCGCCCGGGGTCGGCGACTCGGCGATCACCCGGGCGCCGTCCTCCGCACTGCGATCGAAGTAGATCCACCACAGGGCGACACTGCCGGCGAAGGCCGTGACGAACGCCGCGACCGCCGCGGCGGTGACTGCTGCCGCACCGATAGGGCCTGCCCGATGACGACGATCGACTCGCCCAGGGCGATGATGATGAACGCCTGGCACCGCTCGGCGAAGTGGCCGCCGGCGATGGTCCACTCGTCGCTGGTAGTCGCGCCCATTCCCGGGATGTAGAAGCCCACCTGTCGCCAGCAGGTCCACGCCGAAGGCGGCGAGCCACACCAGTTCCCGCGCGTGACCATGCACGAACGCGCCGGCCACCCAGACGCATCCGCTGGCCACCGACCACAGGGTGATCCGGACGAAGATCTTGTCGACCCGCTGCCCGCGCCCCGCGATCGCCACGAACGCGGACCGGCCGACCTGCATCAGCGACGTAGGCGCCGGCGACGATCAGCCCGCGGGATCCGAACGCCCCGGGCAGCGCCGCCGACAGCACCAGGCTCAGAGCATCAGCGCGATCAGCATGAGCCGGACCGGAATCCGCCGGGCGTCCAGCCAGTTCGTCGCCCAGGTCGTGTACACCCACGCCCACCACACCAGCGCGAGCAGCAGCAGCGGTCTGCAGCGCGCCCTCCACGGTCGGCCGGACAACAGATGGTGCGACAGCTGGGTGACGGCGAACACGTACACCAGGTCGAAGAAAACTCGATGTTGGTGACCCGCTGCTCACCGGAATGATCCTGCAGCAGGCTGCGTGACTTGGGACGTCGCAGGCGCCGTATGTCCTGACCTGACATCTCACACCCCTGTTGTCGCCTATGCAGCGCCCTGGTGTGCTGCCGCGCCCATGCCTCGTTGATATCAGCGCACCGAAGATGAACCGCGGGTCCCACCAGACAAGCAAGGACCCTAATCGCCCCTGGCCGCTTAGGTTGCTGAGCGCTCAGCTGGCCGGAGCGCGCGCAGCACCGGGCGGGACCGGGGCTACCGGCCCTCCTGGGCCTGCGAGGCCAGGAGGTGTGCCGTAGCCCGCCGGTCAGGCAGCCAATCTGCTGACCTGTCCGGCCCCTCGGCCGCCTCCCTGCACAGCCAGTTGCAGCACGCCACTTACTTCGGCCCAGGCCGACGTCACGGCCGGACTGGTAAGCGTCATCTCATTGCTGTTCTACGCCGCTGGGGGCGGTGCCGACCCAGCCGACCCGAAAGGGCAAAACCGGCCGAAAACACACCGTCGGCGGAGACAATGACGTTTTCTCACGACTTTCACGTGATCATCTTGTGCTCGAATAGCACCAGGACGAATGCGGCGCGGGCGATGAGGCCGATCCTGCCGGGGCTGGCGGTGACGTGCTGGAGCGTTTTCCACCGCTGGGTCAGCAGCGCGAAGCCGCGCTCACCCAGGCAGCGCACCGAGCGGATCAGCGCGTTCCGGGCCCGGGTATCAATATCGAGCTTCTTGACCCCGGCGGGCTTCTTCACCGGGATGTGGACGCCGTGACCTGCGCCTTCGTACCCGGGATCGGCCAGCACCGGCATCGCCTCCAGGAACGGCCGCAGCACGCCCAGGACATTCTCCCGGGCCGCGGCCAGGTCATGCACATTGCCCGGCAGCACATCGGACACCCGACAGCGGGATCCCGGACGGGTAAAACAGCGCCTGGATGTTCCCGCCGAAATCATGGGTCTTCCCCGCATACCACAAATCGATCGTCTTCCCCTTGCGGCTCGTGGTTTTCTCCCGGCACCGGTCGGCGTCCACGATCTTGCCGTCCAGGATCAGGTACGGAGTGCCCTCCGCCAGCGCCCGCTCCACCTGCTCCTGCAGGCCCGGCGCGCGGGCCGCCAGCACCTCGATCACCTCATCCAGGTAGCGGTACCCGGTGGACTGCGGCAGCCCGAACCCGCGGCCTAGCCGCGGGATCTCGCCCTTGTCCCGGAACGAGGCCAGGGCGAACACCGCCTGCTTATAGCAGCCCAGCCTCGGGTTCCCCTCCGCGTGCCGATCTCGCGCCGGTGCTCAGCGAGCAGGCGGGAAACGAACCAGATCAGCTCCCTGGGCACGTCGAGCATGACACTAAGGACCCACGCGGAACCTCTCCCTGTAGCGGGTTGTTCTTTGGCGAGATTCTTCTACCGGGGCTCCGCGCCTCCCGGTGATCTCCGCGAATGTCCGCGTGTCTGCCCGGACGCTGCTACATCACGTTTGCCCGATTCGCGCTTGCTGGGAAAACGTCAATACGGATTACCGATATCTCAATTTGTGCATGTGTAATTGGCGTATATTGCATGCTAAAATGCATAAATGGATTGCACAGCATATCCTGGTCTGCTAAATTTACCCGCAATACCGGAGCCAATCCGAAGAGCAGACGGTGGTCCTCCCGGCCTTAATCACCAGCTCGGCAGAGCTGAGAGATCTGCGACTACGCCGGAAGGCCCCGTAACAAAAAGGAGCACATATGAAGACGAAACTCTTCGCAGGGGCTGTGGCGGCCGGAGCCGCGCTAGGCGGGCTAGGAATGACTGGCACCGCATCGGCGTGGAGCGGCCCGATTCAAGCACCCATTCCTGTGGCCCACTGCAACGTGCTTGTGTACGACGGGTGTAGGTTCGCCATGCTTCAACCCTGGCGGGGTCATGATTCCGTATTCTGCCTCGAAGACATCATGACCGGTACCCTCACATCGAGGGGACCTGAAGGGCACCAAAACCGTTACAGAGGTTGAAGCCAGCATTTGGCCGTTACGGCGGCTGTGGGTCGAGGGTGAGCCCAGTCTGGCGAGGAACCCGCTGATGAGGGCGAGCGGTACTGAATGCGCTTAAGCGGGTTCTTGACAATGGCGGCGAGCTGGTCAACGTCGGCGGCGGCGAGGTTGCCAAGGCCGCTTTCATATTCGCCCAGACGCCCTCGGCGGGATTCAGACGCCCTCGGCGGGATTGAGGTCCGGAGCGTAGGCAGGCAGCCGGACCTCGGTCGCCAGTCAGGGATGGGCGCCCGTGAAGGTGCGCATCGTGGCGCTGACGTCCTCGCTCAGTCGGCACACCGCAAGTAACCGTGTCGGCTGCGTCGGCGAAGGTAACGAAGTGCTCAAGTAGCCATTTGCGCTGTCGAGGCCTGGGGCTCGCTGAAACCGCGGAGACCTCTTTGTAATGCAGATCTTGGTTCGGTCTCCGGTTCTTTCTTGCCTTATGAGAGCGTCGGCGCGCTGCGCTGTTCAGGTGGAGGCCTCCACAGGACCTCCAGCGTACGCCGAATGCTTGCGCCTACCCCGCGCAATCTACTCGCCTCGTCCTTCCGTGCTTGTCCGTGAGTTCGATATAGGTGGCTGAGCCATCGGAAACCACCTTTACAGATACGGCATCGCTAGCGTCCACACGGAAAATTCGCCCATTGACGGAGACGACCGCTTCACCACCGCTGACATTCACGCTGGAGGCCGTGGACAGGTTCACTGTCCTGAATCTGCTCGTCATGATCTTCCCCTCTTTCTCCCAAGGAACTCAGCGGAGAGCCGATAGGCAACCACTTTGCACCCTACCTGCCCCGGTGCCGGGCACTCCATAAACAGCGCTAGACCCGCGAGTTGGCCAGCAGGATCGACATCACGTCATCCCCTGGTCGGCATCGTTTCTCCTCCGCCAGCAGGTGGACGTAGGCGTACCGGTCCGGCATTCCTTCGCGGTCCGCAGGTCGGACACTCTTGAGCTCCGGCGCGAACATTCCGGGACCGGCGAAGCCCGGCGAAACCCGCCAGGGCCAGCAGCGACCCGCCGGCCAGGGTGAGCAGCCACAGTGCCGAATCGGGGCCCATGCTGCGCGCCATCCCGCCGAAGCCGGTCGCGGCCCCGCCCATCGGCATCGTCTTGCTGCCCGCGGCGTCGGTCAGTTTGTCGACCTTAAGCCCGGAGGAACCGTCTAGGACCACGATCGTGTGCACCGTGTCGGCGGCCAGCGTGACCGGCATGGAAGTGGCGCCGCTCGGTGCGGTGAACTTCACCGTTCCCATACCCGGCGCCAGGGCAGAGTACTTCGTCGCTGAGCCGAAGGCCAGGTCGCTCGCCAGGACATCGGACCCATAGCTGACTGTCACCAGGTGATCCTTGAGCGATGCCTGGATCACCCGGACCAGCGTCTTACCCGCAGGCGCGATCAGGTCATCCTTCAGCACCTGCAGTTTCAGCCCGGAAGCCGGCCCGACGCCCGCCACGGTGTAGGAGTCCCCCGCGTTGACCATGAAACTGGTGGAAAGCACCGGGGCGGTCGAGGCGGGCGCGCCCTGGCGCATCGCGACCGTGTACTGGCCCGCAGTGACAGCCATGTAGTCGGAGACGTTGCCGTAGGAAACGTGCTTCAGCACAATGGGGCTGCTGTCACTGCCGAACGCGTACATGTACACGTCAACGGCTGGCGTATTCGGCGACAGGTGGGCGCACCGGACCCAGCCGACCCGCGCGGCCGCCGGAGCGCTGGCCGAAGCGGAAGCCGCCGGGGAAAGCGCGGCCTCAAGGGCGACAGATCCCCCGAGCAGCGTCAGCACCACGGAAAGCCGGAAGAGTCGCAAAAACGGTCTCACCGTTACTCACCTCTCATTCATCAAATGCCGCAGCGAAGACAGACGCCGCGACGGTGAACTCCTTCACCGCCGGGCGCCGTGCGTCATGAGGAATTTCCGCCGGACAGCAGTCCCTGCAGACTCGGCGCGCCGAACTCGATACGCAGTGCCGTCGGGTCCCCAAGGTGGACGATGGTCGTACTTTCGGGCAGGTACGGTGTGCGTTGCCTTAGTACCTGGTCAAGATCGGCAGTCAGGTCAGAGGCTTGGCCGCCGGGACTGGTGATCGTGACTTGCCGGACCGACGTGGGCGCCCCCGGCCCGGTGTCACTGAAGGCGGTCACGTTGACGGCGCGTTGGGAGACCAGCCACGCCAGCGTGACCAGCACGCGGGAGTCGACCTGACCGGCCGTGATCTGACTGGCCGCCTGCGCGGTGGCGTGGAAGCGCTGATTCTGCAGCAGCTGCGCACCCGCCGCCTTGCGGGTGGCGAGATCCGACGGCTCGGCCGCCCGGTAAGCGGCGCCTCCGTGGTTGGCGATGGCGCGGATGTCAATGCGCCCGGACCCCGAGCCGAAACTCGCGATCAGCGCGGGCGCGAACACGTCGGTGAGCTGAGGGTGCCGAACTCGTTGCGGACCAGAGGGACGCCACGATCACGTCGGCGCCAAACGGATACCGCCCCCGGCCGGCTGCAAGGGCAGCAGGCGTCCCGCCGGAAACCCCTGTGCCTGCAGCGCGGAGCACATGCCGGATCGCGCCGGCAACAATGTCGTCGCTGCTCACCTGCTGCGCGACCCAGGCCGCGGCCTGAGCGCGCGCCGCGGCCGCCGCCGACAGTGACGACGCCCCATTACCGGAACTGCCGACCCCGATCCGCCCGCCTGCGCGGCCGACGGGCCCGAGGACTCCGAGGAAGCAGGCCTAGGCGGGGGGGCTGGCCGATTGCCTGACCGATGGGCTGGCCCGCCGGGGGTGGTGGCCCCGGCGGGGCGCGACGGGGTCGCGCCGCTGTCTCCTAGCGGCAGGATTCCCCACTGAACGGCCAGCGCAGGCTGCGACCCAGGAGGGCAGCGGCCGCGAATCCGCTAGCCCCAGCATGGGACGCCGTTGGCTGACGGTGACGGCCCGGCGGACGGTTCTCTGACCGGTGAGCAGCAGGATGTAGCCAGATGCCAGCCATTGGCAGGGTCGAGGAGCACCACCGAGATCACGCTCACCAGTCCGGCCGCGACATCAACCCGCCCGAACTTCGCGACAACGGAATGCGCCTGGACGACCAGGGAGTGGGCAAATGTCCTGACGAGACTGGGGCCATTCAGGATGATGAACACCAGCGGGAGGGCGAGCAACGGAGACGACGGTCAGGACCCACGCGGTGAGGCTGACCCGTGCTGCACGCTTAAGGTTGCGCACCCGGGGGTCGACCCGGCGGCCGGGGACCATGCTGCCCAGCGTGGGTACGATGCGCCGAACAGGTCGGGCACACCGATCAGGTCGGCCAGGATGAAATACCCATCAAACCTGAGAGACGGCATCAGCTGCTGAAAGATCTCCAAGTAGATCAGCACGATGGCAGCGAGCAGCGGTGCGTAGCCCGTCGCCCGGTAGGCCGCTGTCAACAGGAGCGCGAAGATCGCGTTGAAGTAGACGCCGCCGAGGTCGGTGCGGATCCGGCCGACCCGCCCTAGCCGGTAGGCGTCGGTGACATTGGTGAAAAGGCGGGCCAGATCACGTAGAAGCCCATGCCGATGACACCGGGGCGGGCTCCGCCGTACCGGCAGGCGGCGGCGTGGCCGCACTCGTGGAACAGCAACGACAGCACGGACAGGCCGAGCACGAGGAGCAGCAGCAGCGGGTGGAGCAGCACATACCTGTGGCAGATCCGAGTCGCGCGCTGCTCAACAGCCAGGCGTCCGAGGCGATCAGGCAGGCCAGCACCACCACCACTACAGGCGGGCTGAAGAGCGGCTGGAACAGGCGCGCGACGTGCTGTACGGCCCGGGCGGGAACGAGGGTGCGGCGTGCCTTCAGGGTCCAGGATTGCCGGGTCCTGGCGCGGCAGTCCCGGCTCCGGCGCGAGCCTTTCGGTCGGTTGGCCAGCAGGCCGAGAGGGGCGAGCTTGTTTTCAAGCAGATACTCGACATTGCCGACGCTCACCGTCCGCCCGAAAGCGGCAGTGGCCCGCCCGGCGATCTCGCTGACTGTACGACTCACCGTCGATCTCGCTCAACACCACGTGCAGGAGCCGGGACAGCTGCACGATCTGACCGCGCGAGTTGCGCGCAAGGTACGTGGCTTCGGTTAGACCCGACCCCTGGTATTCGCCGAGCCGGTCCACCCCCGGGGCCAGTTGCGGCGACATTACACCGGCTCCATTTGGGCTGGATGCCGGAAGCATTGCGGCCGCCGTGGGCGAGCCGCTGGCGGAACTCGCTTGGTAGCACGAGTTAGGGTCGGCCTGTCGTTGCATCTGCTGCCCCGAGGATGCGCCGCGGATGCGCCGCCCTAATCGGTGACCCGCGAGTCCCGGGGCGGTGCTCACGGTGAGCCGGTAATTCGGTTTCCAGATACATCGCCAAGCGGGAATGTATGTGGAGTCTTCTCCAAAGCGTTGGGAGGCCGACCTTGCGGCGGCCCCCAGCACAGCGCTAACGCTATTTCGCTAGCGCTATTTCGAGGTCACTACAGGTGGAAGCCCGCGGCTTGGTTAGACTGACTGCCGGCGAAGGCCGCGATGTTCAGCTGGGTGATTACAGGAACGTTGACGTTGACGTTGACGTTGACGTTGATGCCAGGGTAGCTAGCTATGCTGAGCGCCTCGCGCTCCGGCAGCAGCTCGCCGTGCTGGGTGTCCAGCTCGTCGGCTCCTCGTCGATTGCAGACATGACAGTCTCTCTTTCTTCTTTTCCTATCGTTCCTGCATCGTGGCAACAGTTCCTTGAGATCGCGCGGTACGCGCCAGCTGGAACTTCCCTAGCTGCCACGAACTAGGCATTGACCTGGTGACTACCTATCTGCTACCCGGAATCCGCGCTCGCCCTGATCGGTGGCGCCTGTTGCTCGGGCGGTCCCTGGCGGCGGCTCCGCTGACTTCCTCGGAGCAGCGGGGGACCCCGCCCTAGGCGGCGGTCCACCGGGCGCAGCACCCGACTGTCTGGTGTGGCCGCTGGCAGATGACGGCTGCATACGGCCTGGAGCGCCGGACGAGGAACGCGGCGTTCAGCTGGGTGATCTCAGCAACGTTCGACCGAGGCGTAAAAGTGGTTGGCGTCCCGCGCTCCTCGCGCTCCGGCGGCGACTCGCTGTGCTGGGCGTCCAGCTCGTAAATGTGCGTTCAGACATGACAGTCTTCCTTACTTCTTCTTTGTGGGTTTCTGGTAGTCGCGGGATTGCAGGTACTCAAGCCGACTGATACGACGCTGGGGCTGACACCACTCCCGGGTGGTAGATTACCTATCCCTGTTGTCTCTGACCCGCTCGCGGGACCGCCTCGAGGCGAATCCCCGCCAGGACAGCGCTGGCGCTGGACGATCCGGGCTGGCGTTGTACTGAACGAAGGGCGGCGCCCGCGAGTTCATCTGCTCAATCGCGGCATAGTTGAAGCTGAATTCACATACGCCGCTGAGCGCCTCGCGCTCGGGCCACCCCTTCGCCGTGCTCAGGTGCTGCAGCTCGTGGATGTGACTCTCAGCGGTGACGTCTTCCTTTCTCTCTTCCTACTGCGGGTTCCCATTCTTCCTGTGGGGCCCCGGTAGCCGCGGGAGCTGCGGCTACCCGGGGACCCACCAGGGTTTCCTTTCCTGCAGATTCCTGGCGGTCGCGGGACTCGGCCACGTGAGTGGGCTCGGGCGAAATTGAGATGAACCGCTCACAGGCGGTCGTTGTCGTCCCCGCTGGCTTCTCTTGTTGGGTTTCCCCCGAACCATGCAAATTGCGGATAAAGAAATTGGACGTAGCCGACAAAACCGTCGAGACGTCTAGCCCTTGGGCACCCCCAGGATGTGTTGCTTGCCCCGGCTCGGCTCTCCGATACCTGGTGCGCGACGCACACACCGACCCAGGGCGCGTCACGACCGATCGCGCTGGGCATCCCGAGCGTCTCCGGTGCGGGCAGTACCTCGGCCATCTTGAGGTCAGGTTCACGCTCACAGAAAAGTCTGGAATTCAATTCTGCCGCCTCTCGCCTCGACAAGTGACCGAGCTCCAGCCCGGACCACTGTCTACTTTCGGTGTGCGCTTCGGTATTTCGGCCGAATCGCAGGGCCCGCTATCCCATGCAACCCACCTCAACGATTTGAAGCTTTCCGTTGCTGGCGCATGCTCGCGGCAACCCGCTATCCGCGCGCAACCCCTGACACGGCTATTAAGCTTTTACGTTGCGGCAATTTGGCATGCAATATTTCACGAATTACACATGCAAAATGGGTCATATACGCATCCCGTATTATCTCCGGGGACCGCGCTGTGGTTTTTGGCTGGCTCTGCCCCCTGGGGCTGCCGAGCAACTGACCATCTGGCGGCGCTCGCTGCCTCATGAGTTGCTCCATGGCATCGCGGCAACGGCACTGGCGGTCGCGTCAAGGCTCTCCGATCGCCATGGATCGCGCCTGTCGGAGGAACTCGTCAACCCGGGCGTCAGGTACACCTGCACAAGCCGCAGAGGCATGGCGGCTTCGGGTTACGGGTGCAGCGGCGCCGAGGCGGCTGGCGGACCTCTGCTCTGCCATTTGCGCCGCTGCTCTGCGGTGGCAGACCGGCCCCCGTGCGCCATTCATTCATTCCCCGCTCTTTCCTCCGTCGGAGCTTGCCACTCGGGGCGTTCCGCTCCCCTAGCAGGCTGTTCGTCGCCGATCCCGCTGACTCCCCTTTCGGTGGCCGTTAATGCTATAGGCCGGTGTCACGTGTGAGCAAGGGCGATCCCTGCCGGCCGCTGAGTCTTCGAATAGCAGGTGGCTGAAGCATGCGGCGCCGGGTAGAGCAGCCGACGTGGATAGCCGTCGGTCTCCCCTGCCCCGACGAGCGCGGAGGATATGCGGCCAAGCGCCGCTGGTCGATGTCTTTGGCCAGGGCGCGCCGTCCGCTCCGGCGCGCGCGGCGAGCCAGAACGCCGTCTTCCTCGGGGAAGGCCCGTGATCAGTACGGTTTCCCGCGGGCAGCGACCGCCGATCGACTCGGCGAGGCGGTCAATGCCGTCACCCTCCGGCATCCGCACGTCGAGCAGGCAGATGTCGGGCCGTTCGGGCAAGTGCGGCGCGGACCGCCTCAGCACCTTGTTGGCGACCTCGGCGCAGACCTCGATGGCGGCCGCTTCCAGGTCCGCCCGGAACGAGCGGCGGATCAGGGCATGGTCATCCGCGATCAAGGCCCGCAGTGGCGTGTCGGCGCTGTCCTTCCTTAGCGTTACGTCGGCAAGCGTTTGCCGCGGACCGTGTGCCCGCTCAGGTGTCTGAACGTCGGCGGAACAGTTCTGCGGCGGCCCCTCGGGAACCTCCGGGCTTGCGTACGATCGAAGCGACGTGCAGCCGCACCGCGCTCGACGACGAGCCGCTGAGCGATCTCGGCGGTGAATGAGCCTCTGGGCAAGCAGTCTCGAGCTTCCCCTTCTCGGCTCGTTAGCCGCTGCCCGGGCGCGGCGCCGGCGGGTTTCCGCCGCCGCCGCCCCCGTTGGCGGAAGTGCTGAGGACAGCGTTTTCGACGAGCGTTCCCGGTATGGCCGCCTCGCCGCGCAAACGCCGTCGAGCGCATCGCGAGGCAGCCGCTTCAGGTTCGTCGTTTTCAGCAGGTTGCCATCGACGCCCGACCGGAGCGCGGCGAAAAGGTCAGCGTCATCGTCGAAACCGTCGTAGACGATTTCACGTCGGGGAGCCGGGCCCTGATCTCCCAGTACTGTGGCGAGCAGGCCGCCAGGCGTGCGCAGATCAAGCAGGCAGACGTCCGGCTTCTCCCCGGAGCGCTGCCTGGACGGCCGCGGCCGCATCCGACGCCTCCGCGCAAACCTCAAAGCGCGCATCGCCGTCGAGCGCCCGGTGAACGTCCTCACGTGTGGCGCATGGTCGTCGGCGATGAGGACGCTTAATAACGGTTTCCTGCCGTGGCGCTCTTCGCATTGCCTCCACCTTGGTGCCTCTCCTGATGTGGCAGAGATATTCAGCTACCGCCCGCGGAGCGGGCGCGCTCGCGCATCGACCTAAGCCCGAAGCCAGCAGCAGGGCCCGCGGGATCAAAACCGCATCCGCTGTCGCTGACGCTTGCCGTACGCGCGATGACGTCCGGTGGCTCGGTCCACCTGCCCGGCACCGCTATGCCGGGCAGCGTTTGTGACCGCCTCGCCGCGATCCGCGCGAGCGCATCGGAGTGCGACGCCGGGAGCCGGATGCCCGGGGGGATATTGAGCTCCAGGCGACGCCGAACGCTTCGCCGCCTCGCCCACCGTTATCCGCGAGCTCATCTTCTACGGCCGCCGTGGAGAGCCGCGAGCCTGCTGATCGCTTGCCGGGAGTCAAGGCGCGCGCGTTCGGTCGCGGCGCAGCCGAGGTCCAGCGTCTCCTGCTCGACATTCCGGAAGTGAGTCCGGTTGCGCGTCAGGTACGCCAGTTGCTGCGCGAGCCCGTCATGCAGGTCGCCCGCGGATCCGCCGGCGTTCGCTAACCACCGTCGCTTCCGTCAGGGCGACCCAGTACGACCAGATTTCGCGCATCAAGGCAGTGAAGAGGGCCGCGTAAAAACACAGGCGGAAAACGGCGCCGACGGAGATCACCCCGACGTACACCGAAGGGTAGGGAAAGTAGTTGATGTGGCTACCGCGGCGAAAACGGCAGCGATTGCCGGCCGGCCGAAGAACTCGTCGTCCAGCCGTCGCGACCTGTTCGGGTCGCCGACCGCGGCCGCGCCGCCACCTGTGCCGCAGCATCTCCCGGGAAGGCACGGCCGGCTGGGCATGAAGCGCCGTCGCCGGTCGGTTGGGCCGCGGGCTCGGCGGTGACCGCTGTGGGCAGGTGGGCGGCGAATAGCCAGCCAAGGAGGACTGTAGAGCGATGCCGCGATTATGCGCACCACGACGGTCAGCTGGGCCCGGCTGATTCGCCGCACCGCCGCGGCCGACACGAATGCCGCCGCGCCGAACAGTAGGCAGCCCAGCGAGCGGCTGATGGTGCCGACCAAGCGACGAAATTGGTTGTCACGATACCTGCGAGCGTCGGCACGGTGCCGAAAAAGATATTCGAGAACGTGATTTCCCCGAGCGCGCGCGCCAACGCGAGGTCGGTAGACGGCCGCGCCGGCCGGCCGAACGCGAGAAGCAGCGAGCAACGCTATGAGTGAGGCTGCCGTTTGGAGCGCTATCTGCGACTCTGGCTGGCCGACCAAGAAAACTGAAATTGCGGTTAAGCCCAACAACGGCTGTGGTACTAGCTGCTACCACGGCCGCCGCGATTGTTAAACGGCGTCCCCCATCGAGCCGCAGCTTAGGCGTGAATTAAAACGCCCGGCAACCCCCGCATTAAGTTGTCCAGACAAGTCGCGCCATGGCATAACGCGCCGCCGTGAAGTCGCAGGCCGGGGCCATGCTCTTACAGGCCAGTGGCCGTACTCTTGCAGGTCGGCGGGTTCTTTATCAGTCAAAAACGCGGAATATAACAGCAACGCAAATTAATCATCACCAGTGCCGTAGCAGCAGGTTACATTTTGCCCGGCTGAACAGTTCTTTTCCGCGAGTGACGGCCCTTGAGACTAGCTACGTAAATTCGCGGGGTGGTCCGTTAGATGAGAGACTGCTCGGGGTAGCCTGAGAGTAGGGGGTTCTTCCTGGTGAGTTCGAAGCTGGTGATTAGCGGTGGCAGAAGCCGGTCACCGGTGCCGCCTGCGCCGGGTCCGCTGGAGGAGTACGCGGCCCGGTTTCGATGACCTGTTTACTCGTGTGGCGCAGCGGCGGGGGTTCCGCGAGTACCTGGCCGGGCTGCTGGCGCCGCGGGAGCCGGTGTC
>CAVUNW010000027.1:0-86898 GCA_963742865.1 uncultured Actinomycetes bacterium | reverse complement strand
GCCCATGCGCGAGCAAGCTCCGCAGGGTTGGCTCGTCAGCCCGGTGCGGATGCGCTCCCTCTGGCGCGTCGCGTCAAGAGCCGTCATACTGCCGTTGCTATGCCGTTGCCGCCTCCGCAGGGCATGTACGACCCCGCGCTCGAGCGCGATGCATGCGGGCTCGGCTTCGTGGCCGATCTGAAGGACCCGCGACGCACGACGTCGTGGTGATGGGCCTGCAGTTCCTGCGGCGGCTGGCGCACCGCGGCGCGGCCGGCAGCGATCCCCAGTCGGCGATGGCGCCGGCATTCTCTTGCACATCCCGCACGCCCACTTCGAGCGGTCTCGGCCACGCGGGGATCGAGCTGCCGCTCGAGGGCGACTACGGCGTCGCCCAGTGCTTCCTGTCGCGGGATCCCGAGCGCGCGCCGCCGAGATGCGCGTGCTCGAGGACGTCGTGCGCCATCACAACCAGAAGGTCCTCGGCTGGCGCGACGTGCCGATCGACGAGAGCCAGCTCGGGCCCCTCGCGCGCGCGTCGATGCCCGTGTTCAAGCAGCTGTTCATCGGGCGCATGTGCCCGGCGGCGGTGTTCGAACGCACTCTGTTCATGATCCGCAAGCGCGCCGGACGCCGCGCCAGCGATGCGGGGCTGCCGAGCTTCTACATCGCGAGCCTCTCGTCGAGGACCGTGGTCTACAAGGGCCTGGCGCTGCCGGAACGCCTCGATGCGTTCTACCGCGACCTGATATCGGACGAGACGAAGAGCAAGCTGGCGCTCGTCCACTCGCGCTTCAGCACCAACACGTTCCCGACCTGGGAGCGCGCGCACCCGTACCGACGCATCGCGCACAACGGCGAGATTAACACGCTGCGCGGCAACCAGACGTGGATGGCGCGCGCGCGAGCCGCTCCTGGCGAGCGAAGCATTCGGCGAGCACCTCGCCGACTTCAAGCCCATCATCCGGCCGGGCGGCAGCGACTCGGCGTCGCTCGACAACCTCGTCGACTTCCTCGTCGCGGGCGGACGAAGCCTTCCCCACGTGATGATGATGCTCGTGCCCGAGGCGTGGGAAGGGCAGCCCGAGATGCCGCCGGAGCGGCGCGCCTTCTACGAGTACCACGCGTCGCTGGTCGAGCCCTGGGACGGCCCGGCCGCGCTCGCTTTCACCGACGGCGCGTTACGTCGGCGCCACGCTCGACCGCAACGGCCTGCGCCCCATGAAGTACGTCGTGACCGCAGAGCGGCTTCGTCGTCGCGGCGAGCGAGCTCGGCGTGCTCGACTTCGAGGCCGAGGACGTCGTCGAGAAGGGCCGCCTGCAGCCGGGCCGCATGCTCCTCGTCGACCTCGCCGCGCGGCCGCATCGTGGGCGACGACGAGATCAAGGCGCAGGTCGCGGCGCACGAGCCCTACGCGAAGTGGCTCGAGGACAACAAGCTCGACCTGCCTGCGGTCCCGCGCGCGCCCGCGCCGCCTCGTCTCTCCACTCGAGGAGCGACGCCGCGCCTGCGGGCCGCCGGCTACACGCGCGAAGACCTGCGCCTCCTGCTGCCGCCGATGGCCACGGCGGGCGACGAGCCGGTCGGCAGCATGGGAAACGACGCGCCCGCTGGCGGTGCTGAGCGAGCGCCCGCAGCCGCTCTTCCGGTACTTCAAGCAGCAATTCGCGCAGGTGACCAATCCTCCCATCGACCCGATCCGCGAGAAGCTCGTGATGACCCTCACGAGCTGCCTGGGCGGCGAGGGCAACCTGCTCTCGGAGACGCCGCAGCAGTGCCGGCTGCTCGAGCTCGCGCAGCCCGTGCTCCAGAGCGAGGAGCTCGCGAAGCTCACCGGGGAGCGCTCGACGACTTCCCGGTCCGCGTGCTGCCCATGCTGTTCGATGCCAGAGGCGGCCGATCCCGGGCCGGCGCTCGAGCGCGCCCTGGAGGACCTCTGCGCCGAGGCCGAGCAGGCGGTCAACGACGGCGCGAGCCTGCTCGTGCTGAGCGATTGCGGCGTCACCGCTGCACGCGCGCCATCCCGAGCCTGCTCGCCACGAGCGCGGTGCATCATCACCTCGCCCGCGCGGGCAAGCGCATGCGCGCCGGGCTCGTCGTGGAATCCGGCGACGCACGCGAGGTCGCGGACGTGGCCCTGCTCGTCGGTTACGGCGCCGGGGCGGTGAGCCCGTACCTCGCGTTCGAGGCCATCCAGGCCCTGGAGATCGACGTACCCCGGCGATGCGCGCGCGCAGCACTACGTGAACGCGCTCGGCAAGGGGCTGCTCAAGGTGATGAGCAAGATGGGTATCTCCTGCCTGTCGAGCTATCAGGGCGCGCAGATCTTCGAGGCCCTCGGCATCGGTCAGGGCACGATCGATCGCTGGTTCCCGGGGACGGCGTCGCGCATCGGCGGCATCGGCCTGAAGGAGATTGCGCGCGAGGCGCTGCAGCGACATGCGGCTGGCTATCGGAGCGCCGTGGACGAGGCGCGGCGCCGACGAGGACGCGCTCGACGTCGGCGGTGCTTACGCGTGGCGTGTCGGTGGCGAGCGCCACCTGTGGACGCCCGAAGACGGTCGCGAGCCTGCAGAAGGCCGTCGCCTCAAGGACGGAGGTCTTACGCCGACTACGCGCGCGCCATCAACGATCAGGGCAATCAGCCCTTCACCGTGCGCGGCTGCTGGGATCTGAAGCTCGCCGACGAGCCGATCCCGCTCGACGAGGTCGAGCCGGCCGCGCGCATCGTGCGCCGCTTCGCCACCGGGGCGATGAGCTTCGGCAGCATCAGCAAGGAGGCGCACGAGAACCTCGCCATCGCGATGAACCGCATCGGCGGCAGGTCCAACAGCGGCGAGGGCGGCGAGGACGAGGCGCGGTTCGTGCCGCTGCCCAACGGCGATTCCCGCCGCAGCGCCATCAAGCAGGTCGCGAGCGCGCGCTTCGGGGTGACGGCCCACTACCTCGTCAACGCCGACGAGCTGCAGATCAAGATCGCCCAGGGCGCCAAGCCGGGAGAGGGCGGCCAGCTGCCCGGGCACAAGGTCGACGAGGCCATCGCCCGCGTCCGTCACTCCGTCCCCGGCGTGACCCTCATCTCGCCGCCGCCCCATCACGACATCTACTCGATCGAGGATCTCGCCCAGCTCATTTTCGATCTGAAGTGCGTCAACGCCCGGCGCGCGTCAGCGTGAAGCTCGTCAGCGAGACGGGCGTCGGCACCATCGCCGCGGGCGTCGCGAAGGCGCACGCCGACGCCATCCACATCGCCGGCCACGACGGGGGAACGGGCGCCTCTCCGCTCTCCTCATCCAGCACGCCGGCGCGTCCGTGGGAGCTCGGGCTCGCCGAGACCCACCAGGTGCTCGCGCTCAACGGACTTCGTGAGCGCGTTCGCCTGCAGGTCGACGGCCAGCTCAAGACGGGCAAGGACGTCGCGTTCGCCGCGCTGCTCGGCGCCGACGAGTTCGGCTTCGCCACGGCGCCGCTGGTCGCGAGCGGCTGCGTGATGATGCGCAAGTGCCACCTCAACACCTGCCCGGTCGGCATCGCCACGCAGGACCCGGTCCTGCGCGCGCGCTTCCAGGGCACGCCGGAGCACGTCATCAACTACCTCTTCTTCGTGGCCGAGGAGCTTCGCGAGTGGATGGCCCGCTGGGCTTCCGGACGGTCGACGCGATGGTGGGCCGCGTCGACTGCATCCTCGCGCGCGAGCTGGACCATCCGAAGGCCCGCACGCTCGACTTCCAGAAGGTGCTGTGCGCGCCGTGGCCAAGCCGGCCGAAGGCGGCGTCCAGAGCCACGCGCGCTTCCTCCGTCGTCCGACGGACGAAGCGCTCCTCGATGGAGCGCGCCTTCTCTCAAGTACCGCGAACCCACCACGATGCAGATGGCGCTGACCAACTCCGACCGTGCCTTCGGCGCGCGTCTCGCGGGCGAGGTCGCGCGCCGCACGGCGGCGAGGGCTGCCCGCGGGCACCATCGTCGTGGAGGCCACGGGCACCGCGGGGCAGAGCTTCGGCGCGTTCGCCGACGAACGGGATGCTCCTGGTGCTCGAGGGCGACGCCAACGACTACGTGGGCAAGGGCCTGTCCGGCGGAGTCCTCGCCATCCGCCCGCCGCTCGCGCGCGCTTCCGCGCCCACGAGAACGTCATCGTCGGCAACACCTGCCTCTACGGCGCCACCTCGGGCGGGTTTCTTCGCCGGTCGCGCAGGCGAGCGATTCGCCGTGCGCAACAGCGGCGCGGTCGCCGTCGTCGAGGGCGTCGGTGATCACGGGTGCGAGTACATGACGGGCGGCACCGTCGTCGTGCTCGGCCCGACGGGTCGCAACTTCGCCGCCGGCATGAGCGGCGGCGTCGCCTTCGTCCTGGACGACGATCAGTCCGCCAGGGCGCGCGTCAACGACGGCGACCGTCGGTCTCGACGAGCTCGAAGCCGTCAGATCGCGAAGAGCTTCGCTCGCTGATCGAGGAGCACGTCGCACACACGCGCAGCGCGCTCGGCCGAGGCATCCTCGGCACGTGGGGCGAGCGTCGCTTCGTGAAGGTGGTCCCGCACGAGTGGCGCCGCGTGCTCGAGCTGCGGAGGGTCGGCTGACTGGGCGACCCCAAGGGCTTCCTGCGCGTGGCCCGGGAGGACGAGCACGACAGGCCCGTCGAGGAGCGCATCCAGGACTGGCGCGAGGTCGTGGCGTCGTCGAGCGAGCAAGACGTCCGCGCGCAGGCGTCGCGCTGCATGGACTGCGGGATCCAGGTCCACCTACGTGCCCGCGCTGGACAAGGCCGCCTTCAACGGCGGCGACGACTTCCTCGGCTCGGCCCGCGAGCGGCTGTTCGGCTTCATCAACGGCCAGACCGGCGCCACCAACCCGAACGCGCAGGGATTCGTGCACCTGGTCAAGGACGGGTTCGCCGCATCGGACGCCTCCGCCGGCAACACCGCGATGATCGACGCGCTGCGCAACGGCGGCGACCTGCTCAACGTGTTCGGTGACTTCCCCACCCTGACCGACCCCCGGCACGCCGACGCCTACAGCCCGCTGTGGGACGCCCAGCTCGGCCTGTGGACCCCCAAGGCGGTCAGCGAAGGCCTGAACACCCGCCAGATCGACGAGAACCAGGTGTTCAACCTGGCCGCCACCCGGCCCGACCTGCTCACCGGGGTCAACCCGGCCACCGGCCAGCCCGAACCCTACGGCTCGGCCGGCGTCGACATCAACTGCGCGGTGATCGGCTACACCCTCAAGGCCCCCACCGCCAACCTCGCCCCCCCTGCTCCCAACTCACAGTTCCCGCCACGCTAACCACAATCCTCCACGGGAAACGGCGGGCCCCGGGCCCGCCGTTTCCCGTTCCTGCAGCAGCCGGCCGGCATCCCGGGCGACCCAGTTGCCTGGAAGCGTGGACAGGCCGAGGCAGGCGTGCGCTTCGCTCACGAGCCCCTGCTGTTCCTTCCACCGAGTCGCCGCGCGGGTGTGCCAGACGATCTCGCCACGCCGGTCCAGTTCGCCGTCTTGCGCCCGGGTCGCCCCCGTGGTCAGCCGGTCCAGCGCCCGGTGCACCGCCCGGTACTGCTGATACCGGGCCACCACCTTCACCGTCCTTGTTCCCGCCTGCATGAACAGGGTGAAATGCCGCACCAGGTCCAGCAGGCGCTCGGGGGCCAGCATCCTCGTCCAACAGCGCGGTTGCCTTCGTGCGCGCCATGCGCGGCAGCGGGAACACGGGACTCGCGGTGCTGCGCACCGGCCAGCGCAGTACCTGGGAGGCGCTGCCCAAACCCGATGGCGCGATCGCCGCGATCTTCGATCCGGAGCACATCGCCACACGCCTCACCGCGCTGCTCCGACCTGCTGCTCGCCGTCCCAGTCCCGCTGCCGACGTGGATCGTCCCTGTCGCCGGGATCGCGCCCGCGATGCTGGTCACCCGCGGCAGGGTGGGCATGCCGCGCTACGGCGCCGTCACGATCAGGACGAGCGACCAGCCTGTGCGCACCGAGGCCACGCAGGCAGTCAGCGCAGACGGGCTGCGCCGCGCGGTCGCCCAGGTGGCCGAAGAGTTCGCGGCGCGCCTGGACCAGGCATTCGGCGGCCAGCGCCGATGAACGCCTCTGCGGGGAGGCCGGCAGTGGACGAGGTGGCGCGCGCCGGAGGTACCGACATACCGACCCGCATAGCACGCCGCTCCCTGACACGCAGTCGACATGAGCTCCCGGCAGGCTGCTTACGCGTGCTTACGGCGTCTGTACCGACGCGACTGCACACACCTCCACTCCCCTACACGGATTCGCGCAGGCGGCCAGTTCTAACACCCTGGCTAACATCGCGTTAGGAATCGAGAAAGCATAGACTTCGTAAATATCCTGGTCAGGCTACAGGCCGAAGCCGATGATCTCCTTGATGATCTCAGTGGTGCCGCCGAAGCGCCAACTAGACGCACAGTCATTTGCCCGTGGCTAGCCCGAAGTTACGTGATCCAGGGGATGCGAATGCTGGCGGTGACCTGGACAAACGATGCGCGAGGCAGGTCGGTGTTCTGGCTACATGCCGCTGTCCGGCACGGCATCTGGCCGTCCGTTGATGATCAACTCGGTATCACGCCGAGGGCATCGTCAGATTCTTCTGGCTACATTTTCGAGACCAAAAACCGCGTTTCCGCAGCTCAGGTCCCCTTTTCAAGCGACACGCCGACGTAACTTGAGCCTAGCCGACGCTTCGGCGTTGACCCAGGTCCGCAACCGAACAAGTAGGGGAGTCGATGACATCTAGCCCTGAGCGAATCTGAGTTATCGAGCTGTCTACACTACGGCCTTCAGAAGTTCGCTCATGACATCCGCGGCGGTGGAGTCCTCCTCATCCAGGATCTTCACGTACCGTGTCGTGGTAGTCAGGTCGCCGTGGCCAAGCCGGTGCCGTACCCGCTCCAGGTCGACGCCCTGGTCGATCAGCCACGAAGCATGCGTGTGCCGGACCTGGTAGGGCGTGTACCGGAACGGCAGGTGAGCCTCCCCGACCGCAGAGTTCCAGATGCGGTACCAAGTGTTCTTGCCCATGTATTCGGTCGGGTCTCGGCGCCAGCCCGCCGACCACTCCCGTTCCGTGCGGCCGGTTGTCCGGCGCTTGCGCGAGCGGCCGTAGTCAGCGCTCCACTGCATGCATCCTGGGCATCGGCACTTAGCGGTGACGTAGGCGCCCATCGTGCCGTGTTTGTACTGCTTGCCGTTCGGCAGCGGGTCGGTGTACCCGAGGGCCTCCATTTCCTCTTCGCTCATCCGTTCACGACGGGCGGCCACCGTGCGAGCCGCGAACAACCGCACAGGGAAAATGAGCTGGCCCGGCCCGATGCCGTTCGCGGCGATGTGCTCCCGGACCATCTCCGCGACCTCGGCGTCGATCTTCATCCGGCGGTGCTCGCCGTTCTTGGTGTACCGCCGGGTCAGGAACCGGTACCCGTCAGGGTGGAAGTCCGCGGTCACCTCGACCGTCGACTTGCTGACGGTGAGCATGCAGCCGCCGAAGTCGAAGTCTTCCGGGATGAACGAGATCAGCTCGCAGTACCGCGCCCCGGTCGAAACCCCGAGCCGGGCGAAGACCTTGGCCGGCTGGTGCGGCAGCGCCGCGTAGACCCGCTGAAACTGCGGGAGGGTCGCCACCACGATCGGCCCGGACGGCGGATGCTTGAGCCTGATCCCCTTGACCGGGTTGTCGGCGCGATAGCCGTGATCCCAGGCCATCTGCATCATGGCCGACAGGCAGGTCCGGACGTTCACGATCGTGCTCTGGCTGGCACCCTCCTCGGGCAGCACTACGGTGAGCAGCCGGTGAATCGTCTCCCTGCCGATCTCGGCAACCCGCCGCTTGCCGATAAACGGATAGACGTGCGAGTTGAGCAGCTGAGCGTAGGTCATCTTGCTGTTCGGCTCGACCGCGTGCTCACGGAGGAATTTCACGCCGAAGTCCCGGACCGTGATCGTGGCCTTGTCAGCTGGGCTGGTCTCGGCGAGCCGGAGCCGCACATGGCGCTCATGCTGCTCGGCGACCGCCTGTGCGCGCTCTTGCGTGTCGTAGGTCCCGGCGCTCTTGTACCGGCCGTTCTCGTCGGTGTACATCGCCGTGTAGCGGATCCCGGATTTTCGGACCCGGTCGATGACGTACGGCACCTCTCCCACCCTTCAGCCCCTGTCCGCGAGGCACTTTGGTTAGGAAAACGGTTAGCCAGGCCAGCCGCCAGAGCTCTCCACTGGACTCCACTACTCGCCAAGGACCCTGGTTTACCTGGTCTTTTGTACGTCATCATAACAAGAAGTATCGAGGACCAGCCAATTTGTGGTCCTGGGGGTCGTGGGTTCGAATCCCATCATCCACCCCATGTGATCTCTCAGGAGATCGAGGACACCCCGAACCTGCGTCTTGGGTTCGGGGTGCTTGCTTATGGTCACGGCCTTGTGCCCGGGCCGGACGGAAAGACGATCAGCCGCTGCTTCCAGCGCCGGCGCAGCTGATGAATAGGGGTCCGGTGCAGCAGGCGAGCCAGCCGGGAATTGGCCTGCCTGCCGGTCGCCAGGATCACCTCGTCGTAGTCGTGACTGCGGGTCTCGGCCCGCACGGCCTTAACGAGTTCCTCGTCGCTGATGAGGCCGCTGGCCTCGCAGCCGATCATCTTCAGATGCCGGATGGCCCGGTTCATGCGATGCCCGGCGGCCGCATTGACGTCGTGGTCCGGGCGGGGCGCTACCGGGAACTTGGCGAAGGCCTGCTGGCTGGAGGCGGCACCGAGAGCCAGCTCCAGACCGGGCAGCTTGGCCTGGCGCGTACTGGCCAATGACAGCACCACCACTGTGCAGGGTTCCTGGTACTGGCGAGCGACGAGGTAGTTGATCGGTGCCAGATCGAGTTCCTCATCCACGGCGAGCAGATCCATATCCAGAACGAGCAGATACCGCCGCATATAGACCACTTCCCTTGGGCGCGCAACAGCCCCGGCAGTTCAACGTACCCGATGCCGTCGCCCGGGAAGCCTCAGCGACGGCCCGCGGAGCTAAGGCGGTCAGGAGAGCAGCGCGTCCAGGTCGGCGGTGGTGATGACGTGGGCCTGGGCGGGGAAGACCCGGCCGGTCAGGAACTCATGGACCTCGGGGGTCCCGGTCGGCGCTGGCGTCGGCCAGGACGAACACCCGGTAGTCGCGGTCAGCGAGTGCGAGACGGCATCAAATGCTCTGCGCCAGCCGCTCGAGCAGGGGCGCCACCGTCCTCAGTTGCGCGAGCTCGGCGGGGGTGAACCCGGCCGAGAGGGCCTTGGCCAGCTGCTCGGTCCGTGCGTTCCGCTTGTCCTGCATAACCTGGTGCCCGGCGCTGGTGACCGACAGGACCACCCGCCGGCCGTCCGCCGGATTCCGGGTGCCGCTCGACGAGGCCGCGCGCCTCCAGGGCGGCGAGCGTGGCCCCCATCGACTGCGGGCTGATCTGCTCCTGCTTGGCCAGCGCACTCGAGGTGGCCGGGCCACCGCGGTTCAGCCGGGTCAGGGCCGAGGACTCGGGCAGCGTCAGCTCGCCCTCGGCCTGCTCCTGCCGCAACCGCCGCAGGAGCAGGCCGATGCTCTCCCGGAGTGCGGCCGCGATCTCGTTGACGTCCAGATCCTCGTGCATACCATCAGCCTAAGCTGATAAGGCTGGACTTAGCAAATTGGCGAGGTGCGAGACGGGGGATGTCGCGGCTGCTGAGGAGCCACGAAGGGATCATTGCGGTCGCTAGAGGACCACGAAGGGATCATTGCGGTCGTTGAATCCGGCGCTGGCGGCGGAGGGACGGCTAGGGGAGGTTGACGTGGGACGGGTGGGGCTCCTGGGCCGATGGGCCTGGGGCGGCCGGTGCTTGCGGGGCGGGTGAGGTCGCGGGGGCGGGGGCGGTGGGGTCGTGGGGGGCTTGGTCGAGGACGATGCCGAAGTGGTCGCGGTAGGCGGTGAGGACGGCGTTGTCGGGCAGGTGCTGTTCGGAGCGGGAGCCGCCCTCGGTGCTGATCAGGGTCCGGCCGCTGATGGACACCCGGCCGCCATTGGTGAGGCGCGAGCAGATGGTGCTGCGGGTGAAGTGAGACTCCGGCGAGGTCTGCTGCCACCAGCAGGTCGGGATGAAGTCGGCCAGGGAGCGCTCGCGGGGCTCGATGCGGTACTGCGGCTTGCCGTCCTTGAGCACGTCCACGTCGCCGTCCTCGGTGTCGACGAGGAGGAACGACCCGGCCGGGTCATCCTGACCGTGACGGCTGTCAAACAACAGGGGGTAGACGCTGTGACTGCCGAACCCGACGTCGATGAGCCAGGGCCCGCTGGCGTCGGACGCGTGCACGACCAGCGCCATATGGTCGAACGGCGGGCCGGCCCAGCCGTCGCCGTAGACCCGGGCCGCCACGCGCTTGACCTGGGCCCCCATGGCCTGCAGCAAGAAGGCGAAGGCCCCGTTGAGCTCGTAGCAGAAGCCGCCGCGGCGCCGGGTTACGATCTTGTCGATCAGGTCGTCCTCGGCCAGTGAGATCGGCTCAGACAGATGGATGCTCAGATTCTCGAAGGGCACCGTCATCTGGTGAGCCCGGTGCAGCACGTGCAGCGACACCGCGTCAGCGGTATGCGGCCGCGGCACGGCCAGGCGCCGGAAATAGGCGGCAAGAGCCGAATCGTCCATCATCCCCCTCCGGGCGGCACGCTCACGCCATTGATGGCCCCTGCTACCGATCATGACAGGGTTAATCGTTTGTGCACGTTATATACGGTTGATCGGTGACCGAAACAGACTGGGAAGAGCGAATCTCGGCCGCCTGGGAGTCGTTTGATCGACTCAGCGAGGCAGATTTCCTCGCGCTGATCGAGAAGCTGGCCGCCGAGCTCCCCGCGGACAGCGGCGCCGGATTCTTCGAGCGGGCGTCGGCGCTCGACGCCACCGACCACCCGGACATGGCGGTACCGCTCTACCGGCAGGCACTCGAGCATGGGCTGGAGAGCACGCGCCGGCGTCAGGCGGTCATCCAGATGGCCAGCTCGCTGCGGAATATCGGGCGACCGGAAGAGAGTGTCAGGCTGCTGACCGCGGAGATCGACGCCGGGTCCGACGAACTGGACGACGCGGTGCTGGCCTTCCTGGCGCTGGCCCTGGCCGATACCGGCCGCGAGCGGGAGGGCATCTCGGCCGCGCTGGCGGCGCTGGCGCCGCATCTGCCCCGCTACCAGCGCTCGGTGGCGACCTACGCGCGGCTGCTGGTCGAGCCGGAGACCGATTCCTGACCCGGACGGCGGCGGGCCCCCATGCCGGACGGCACGGAGGCCCGCTGTGCTTCTGACGTGGTATTACCTAGAGAAGAGGCAAAAACCGCTGGCGCGGCGGCGAGCGCGCGTGGCCATAATGCGAGCGTGACGGTGAACGCGCTGACCGTGCGCCCGCTGACCCGCGACGACCTACCGCAACTGAGCCGATGGCTGGCGGAACCGCACGTGGCCGAGTGGTGGCGGGATCCCAGCGACCTGGCCTCCGTCGAGGCCTCGTATGTGCCGTGCATCGACGGCACCGACCCGGCCGAGGTGTTCGTCATCGAGGCGGAGGGCCGGGCGGCCGGCCTGATCGAGCGTTACCTGGTCGCCGACGACCCGGAGTGGGATCACGCCATGCAGGCCACCGGCGCCGTGTCCGGTTGCGCGGCCGGGATCGACTACCTGATCGGGGAGCCCGGGCTCACCGGCCGGGGCTACGGGAGGGCCGCGATCTGCTTGTTCACCACGCTGACCTTCGGCCGCTACCCGCAGGCCGACGCCATCGTCGCCGCCCCGCAGCAGGCCAACGTCGGATCCTGGCGCGCCCTGGAACGGGCCGGCTACCGCCGCTGGTGGGGCGGCCGGCTCGAATCCAGCGATCCGTCCGACGCGGGGCCGGCCTACCTGTACGGGGTGCGCCGCCCGTCGTAGGGCCCGGTGCCAGCCAGGAACGCAGCGCCAGCCAGGAACGCGGCGCCGGCCAGAGATGCAGCGCCAGCCGGGGATGCGGCGCCGGCGAGGGATACGGTGCCCGGCCGGGGGGAGGCGATTTCCAGGTTTCTGGAGGTTCCGGCGCGAAAGCCGCGTCTGCCGGTCCTGAGCGACCGCCGCAGGTATCGTGAAGTGCTGCCGAGCGTGCTCATTGCCCCGGTCGGGTTAAGGCAGCCATGTACTCGGAGGGACGATGAACGACTGGCCCCAGGGCTGGTATCGCGACGAAACGCCCAGCCGGCGCCCAGGGACCGCCGGGGGCGGCTGGTCCGATGCGCCAACGAGCGACCTCTCCAGCCGCCGCCCGGCGAGTAGTGCCCAGCCGGGAATGGGGCAGGCGAGCCATCAGGCCGGCGGCTGGCCTTCGCAGCCGCCCAGCTACACCCCGCCCTCCCGGCGCGGATCGGACGTCCCGCCGGGGAATGTGCCGCTCGTCCGGCGCCGGCGCTGGGGCCCGAAGCGGATCGGTAAGATCATCGCCGCCGTCGTCCTGCTGCTGCTGATCGCGGCGGTCGGCCTCTACTTCTACTTCAACTCCAAGCTCACGCGGGTCAACGCGCTGGCCAACTACTCGGGCCGCCCAGCCGCGGGGGCCGGCACGAACTGGCTGCTGACCGGCTCGGACAGCCGGGGCGGGCTGACGAGGACCCAGGAAAACCAGCTCGCCCTCGGGCACGACGTCACCGGGGCCCGGACAGACACGATCATGGTCCTGCACCTGTCGGCGAACGGCAACCCGCCCATCCTGATGAGCATCCCGCGCGACTCGTACGTGCAGATCCCCGGCTACGGCTACAACAAGATCAACGCGGCCTACTCGCTGGGCGGCCCGGCGCTCCTCGCCCAGACCGTGCAGAACGCCACCGGCCTGTACATCAACCATTACATGGGCATCGGCGTCGGCGGCCTGGACGGCGTGGTCAACGACATCGGCGGGGTACGGATGTGCCTCTCCGCGCCGATGAAGGACACCAATGCGGGGCTGAACCTCCCGGCCGGCTGCCAGACGCTGAACGGCGCGCAGGCCCTCGGGTACGTCCGGACCAGGAACTTCGCGCAGGGCGACCTGCAGCGCGAGCAGGACCAGCGGCTGCTGCTGAAGGCCGTGCTCAGCAAGATGACCAGTACCGGGACGCTGATCAACCCGTTCGCCTCCATCCCGGCGGCGGACGGCTCGGTCAAGTCCCTGGACGTCGACCAGGGCACCCAGCTCTACCAGCTGGCCCAGGTCGGGTTCTCGCTGCGGAACCCGGAGACGACCACGGTCCCGTTCGGCGGCTACGGCAGCGAAAGCGTCGGGTCGGTCGTGCTGTGGGATCACGCCAAGGCGACGGAGCTGTTCAGCGACCTGGCAGGTGACCGTGCCGTCCCGCAGAGCCTGCTGAGCGGCTCGTCCGCGAGCGGGACGTCGCCGGGGAGCTCGGCCGGCTGACGAGGGTATTTTGCGCGGGCCAGTGGCGTTTGCCCGCCTTTGACGTGTGATTTGGTAGCATCGCCACTCAGCGGTACTGACGGCTACCGGCCGGAGGTCTGATGAGCAGGTTTGATGAGCCGGATCTGAACGAGCCGGTTTGGTGGGCCGGTTTGAATGAGTACTGACGGGTCGCCTGACGATGCTCCAGATCTCGGTCTCTCCGCACGGGAGACCGAGATCATGTCGCTTATCGCCGAAGGCCGGACAAACGGCGAGATCGCCGCTCAGCTGTTCCTGGCCGAGAAGACCGTGAAGAACCACGTGAACCGGATCTACTCGAAACTCCGTGTGGGGTCGCGGGACGCGGCCATCACCCAGTGGCTCGGGAACCGGGAAATCGTCGGCTAAGTCCGCGCCTAGGCCCGGCTCGCCCGGCCGTCAGGCGCGCCCTCAGCTATGCACTGCGCAGCCATTATGCCGATCCGGCCAGCCAGGCTCCAGCCCGCATTCAGGTTTCTCTCAGCCTGATGGGTGACAATATTGAGCATGGAGATGCTGACCAGTGATGAGCGGCAGCGAACGGATACCCGGTTGCTCGTCGTCGAGGACGAGCCGAACATCCTGGAGCTGCTCTCCGCCAGCCTGCGATATGCGGGCTTCGACGTCGTGACCGCCGCGGCGGGGACGGAGGCGGTGCAGGCTGCCCAGCGGCACCGGCCCGACCTCATCGTCCTTGACGTCATGCTCCCGGACATGGACGGCTTCGACGTCGTCCGGCGGCTGCGGAGTGGTGGCGCCCGCGTGCCCGTGGTGTTCCTGACCGCGCGCGACGCGACCGAGGACAAGATCCGCGGGCTGACCCTCGGCGGCGACGACTACGTGACCAAGCCGTTCAGCCTGGAGGAGGTCATCGCCCGGATCCGGGCCGTACTCCGGCGGACCAGCGGGGAGCCCGGCGAGCCCACGCCCCGGCTCACGTTCGCCGACCTCGAGCTGGACGAGGAAAGCCACGAGGTCTGGCGGGCGGGCCAGCAGGTCCAGCTGTCGCCGACCGAGTTTAAGCTGCTCCGGTACTTCATGAGCAACGCCAACCGGGTGCTGTCCAAGATGCAGATCCTGGACCACGTGTGGGACTACGACTTCCGCGGCGACACCGGCATCGTGGAGTCCTACGTATCCGTGCTACGCCGGAAGATCGACACGGTGGAACCACGCCTCATCCACACGCTGCGCGGGGTCGGCTACGTCCTCAGGCTGCCGTCGTCGTAGGAACCTGACAGATATGGCTTGGAGCGGATCGGAACCGGGCACGGAAAAGGCGTTCCGGCACCCGCTGAATGCGATGACGCGCCTGTCCGAACGGACGCCGCTGCGTATCAAGCTGATCACCGCGCTGCTCGCGCTGGTGGCGCTGGCGCTGACCGTGATCAGTTTTACGAGCATCGTGGTGTTTCGCGCATACCTCTTCAACCAGGCGGACACCCAGATACAGACCCTGATCGGACAGAATTCCACCCCCAGCATGGGCGCGAACCATCTGCTCACGGGTCTCGGTTTCGTGTATGAGGTTGTCGATTCCCAGGGCAACGTCGTTCCCGATATCGGCAACGGCCCATTCGTCGGGGCGTCCGGTCCGGATGTCCCGACGAGTTCCTCCTGGCTGAGCGCGCACGCGGGGCACCCGGTAACGGTGCCGTCCATGTCGGGCAGCGGCCAGTGGCGCATCGTCGAGGAGTCCGTCCCCTACCAGCAGCTGGACGGGACCGTGACCACGGGGACGCTGGTCATCGGCGACAACCTGGGCAACATCAACCACACGCTTGGCTACCTGACCAGCCTGGACGTGATCGTCAGCGTCGTCATCATGCTGGGCCTCGGAGTGGTCAGCGTGGCGGTGGTGCGGACCAACCTGCGGCCGCTGGACGACATCGAGGAAACCGCCGAGGCGATCGCGGCCGGGCATCTCGACCGCCGCGTCCCGGACCGCGACCCGCGGACCGAGGTCGGGCGGCTGGGCCGGTCGATCAACACGATGCTGACCCAGATCGAGTCGGCGTTCCACGACCGGGAGGAGTCCGAGGAGGCGGCGGTCCAGTCCGAGGAGCGGATGCGCCGCTTCATCGCGGACGCGAGCCACGAACTGCGCACGCCGCTGACCGCCATCCGCGGCTTCGCCGAGTACTACCGGCAGCGCGGCGGCGTGGCTACCGGCGAGGGAGCCGGCGGCAGCCTGAATCCGGAAGACCTGGACCGGATCATGCAGCGGGTGGAGAGCGAGGCGGCCCGGATGGGCGTGCTCGTGGAGGACCTGCTGCTGCTCGCGCGGCTCGACCAGCAGCGGCCGATCGAGCACCAGCCGGTGGACCTGCTGGTCCTCGCGGCGGACGCGGTACAGGACACCCGGATGATCGCGCCGGACCGGGCGGTGCAGCTCACCGTCGAGCCGGGGCGGGGCTTCCTCGTTCTCGGCGACGAGGCGCGGCTACGGCAGGTGATCGGGAACCTGATGGCCAACGCGCTCACGCATACCCCGGACGGGACGGCGGTCGACGTCCGGCTCGGCTCGGGCTTCCTGCCCGGCGCGCCGCCCTTCCGGGGCGCCCCGGCCTCCTCCGTTCCGGCCGCCGTGCTGGAGATCGCGGACCACGGGCCGGGGCTCACGCCCGAGCAGGCACGGCGGGTATTCGAACGGTTCTACCGCGCGGACCAGGCGCGGAACCGCAAGAGCGGCGGCAGCGGCCTCGGCCTGGCGATCGTCAGTGCCCTGGTCGCCGCGCACGGGGGCACCGCGACCGTGGATTCGGCGCCGGACCAGGGCGCGACGTTCCGGGTCACCCTGCCGCTCGCGCCCGACACCGGCGAGGCGGACGAACCGGGCATGGAGCCCCAGGACGATCAGGCCAGCCATCCGTCGGTGTCCCGCTGACGTCCGTTAAGAATAATTCTGGGCCCCAGATGGCACCGGGCTCAGCGTCCCGCTGACAGCGGGTCAGGAGGAAAGCGCGGCCCGGGCCGCGGCCAGCATCGGCTCGCGGTAACCGGCGCCGAAGAGGCAGACGTGCACGAGCAGCGGGTGAAGCTGGTGCAGAGGGACCCGCGAGCGCCATCCGTCCGCGAGCGGGGCGGCGCGGGTGTAGCCGCGGATGATGTGCTCCAGGTGCGGCGCGCCGAACAGCGCCAGCATGGCCAGGTCGGTCTCCCGGTGGCCGCCGTGCGCCGCCGGGTCGATGAGCCAGCCCCGCCCGGCCGACCACATCACGTTGCCCGACCAGGCATCGCCGTGGATGCGGCTCGGCGGTTCCGCGGGCCCGGCGAGCTCGGTGATCCGGCCGGTGACCTTCTCCACCAGCCGGGCGTCCGCCGGGCTCAGCGTCCCGGCGTCCGCAGCGCGGCGCAGATACGGCAGGATGCGCCGTTCGGCGAACCATTCGGGCCAGCCGCGGTCCGCCGGCCACGGGGAGTTGTCCAGCGGCAGGCTCGCGATGAACCCCGGCCACGGCGCACCGTAGCTATCAGCCCCGGCCGCGTGCAGCCGGGCCAGCTGACCTCCGAACGAACGTGCCGAGGACGTATCCGCCCGCCCGGGCGGCACCCAGGAGAGGACCAGGGCGCGCCCGTCCCAGCCGAGCACCTCGGGGACGGGGACCGCCGCGGCTTCGGCCAGCCAGCGCAGGCCGCGGGCCTCGGCCTCGAAGGCGGGGCGGGTGTCGGTGCCGGCGACCTTGGCGAAGGCTTCGCGCCCGTCGGCCAGCGTGATCGCGTAGTGCCCCCAGCCATGCTGGCCGCCGAGGCTGCGAACCTCCCGGACGCCGGTGCCGGTCAGGCTGGCGATCCGCTGCGCGAGCTCCGCTCGGTCCGTATCGGTACGAGGCATGGACACCTCCGGGATCGTGTGCCGTTTCTCCGCCACGAGAGGCCGGCGTGTACGCCCCCGCGGCGGCGCGTGGTCAGGCCGGGGCGCGGCCGGCCAGCATGCCGGTGAGCTGCGCGGCGATGTGCCGGGCGGCGGTCTCGATGAGGTCCAGGACCGCGCTGAAGTCGCCGGCGTCGCCGCCGTAGGGATCGGGGATGTCGAGGGCGTCACGCTCGGCCCCTCCCTGGGCGCCGCCCTCGGCCTGCAGACCTCCGGCCGCCCCGAACAGCCTGATCCGGTCGGTGCTGATACCGGCGCGGGCGGCCATCCGGTGCAGGTCGGCGAGGTTCCGCCCGTCCATGGCCAGGATCAGGTCCCGGCCGGCCAGCCAGGACGGCTCGACCTGCCGGGCCCGGTGCGCGGATCCGTCGTAGCCGCGGCGGGCCAGCTCGGCCCGCGCGTGCGCCTCCATCCCGTGCCCGACGTGCCAGTCCCCCGTCCCGGCGCTGTCCACCGTGACCACGTCCGCGAGGCCGGCCGAGGCGATTTCGGCGGTCAGGGCGACCTCGGCCATGGGGGAACGGCAGATGTTGCCCAGGCAGACCAGGAATATCCGGTAAGGACCGCTGGAGTGCAGGGGCGGCGGCAGCGCCGCGGCAGGTGGCGTGGACATGCCTCAAGGATGCCCGATGCGGGAGCCTGCCGCGTTCCCGCTACCGGCCAACGGTCCCGCGCTATCGAGCGCGGACTGGCGCTATCTCGCGACGGGCCGGCGACCGCAAAGGTCCCTTCGTGGTCCTCTAGGGACCGCGATGATCCCTTCGTGGTCCCCTTGCGGGCGGGCGGAGGGCCAGCCGGGGAGGGTCAGCCGGGGAGGGTCAGCCGGTTACGTGGGTCAGGGCGCGGACGAAGCGGTCGGCGTCGATGGTGCCCCAGCCGCTGGCCAGGTCGTAGCCCGGGCCTGCCGGGTACCCCGCGACCTTGCTGGCGTAGCTGTTGCTGCCGGTGGTCACGTCGACGATCCCGGTCTGGAACGAGTCGTTCCTGATCTGGCTGAGCGCGCCGAGGGTGTAGAGCGCCGGGTTGATGTTGCCGAGACGATGCCCGGCCAGCTGGTCGGCCAGCGCCACGACACCGGCGAAGATGGGGGTAGCCTCGCTCGTCCCGCCGAGGATCTCCCAGCCCGGCCCGCTCGGATCGAAGCTCTGGTAGACCCAGCAGCCGCCGGTGACGGCCGCCGCCATCGAGATATCCGGGGTGCCCCGGCTGTCGCCGACCACGCTCGCCACCCGGTCCTGATACCCGGGGCGGGGGAAGATGCTGGAGACCCCGCCGCCGCCCGCGCCGTACGTGTCACTCCACACCTGATCCGGCCGGATCTTGTTACCGTCCTGGGCGAGCAGAAGCTGCGTGCCGCCCACCGAGGTGACGAGCGGATCCGACGAGGGCCAGGAGATGGCGCGGTAGGGATAGAGCGTGGCGCCGTCCGGCTGGTCGTTGGTGGCGCCGCTGTCCCCCGAGGCCGCCAGCACGGTGACGTGATGACGGGCCGCGTCCGCGAACGCGTAGCGGAGGTTCAGCAGGCTCGCGTGGCTGGGCCGGGCGAACCCGGGGAACGTGTTCTCGGTCGCGCCGAAGCTCTGGCTGATCACGTCGCCGAGGTTGTGGTCGATCACGTACTTCTCGGCGCTCATCATCTCCGGGAAGCCGGTGACGCCCTCGGTCTCGGCGACCGGCGTCTCCAGCAGCAGGATGTTCGCCCCCGGCGCGATCGCATGGGCGTATTCGACGTCGAGCGTGGTCTCCTCGGCCCAGCCGACCATGCTCGCGTTACCCGGGCTGAACTTGGGGATATTGCCCAGCTTGAGGACGTTCAGCGTGGGATTCGGGAAGCCCCACTGCCGGTCGAAGACGGCCAGATCGTGGCGAATGGTCGGGGAGCCGAACGAGTCGACGATCACGATCGTCCGGCCCTTGCCCGTGATATTGGAGCGGTACAGCGGGTTCAGGTTGTAGGCCTGCTGGTACTGCACCGGGCTGTAGCAGCGGAGCCTGATCGTCTGCAGGCACTGGGCGGTGCTGAGCGGGTTCGGGTCCGAAAGGCGGATCACCGGCGCCCCGGCGATGGCCGGTATGGGCGCCACCGAGCCCGGTGCGGCCGGAACGCGCCCGGAGGCGGTGGAGGTCACGGCGGCGGGTCTGGCCGTAGCGGGTGCGGCCGTCGGGGAGGCGGCTGTGGCTGCGGCGATCCCGGTGACGGACAGCGCCAATGCGGCGGTGAGGGCGGCCAGCCGGCCCAGCTGTCTGCGGCCCGGCTGTCTGCGGCCCGGCTGTCTGCGGCCCGGCTGTCTGCGGCAAGGCGCAGACCTGCGGGTGCTCGGCAGCATGGCGCTCCTCATTGGCACGGCACGCCGCCACGCCGGCGCACCACCGCTCAGAGTCTCATCCCAGCGCGAATTCGCGCATTACGCAATGCTTTTGGAGCGTGTCTTGGGGAAAGCTTTGCCCATGAGCACTATATTGTGTTTGGAATTCTTGATTTGTGAGCGTTTCACGCCGGGAACACGTTCTGTCATCGAAGGACAAGCCGATACCGATCGGCGCAGGTCACGCGGCTGATTACGCAACGTACACGCCCGGCGGGAGCCCCGTTCGGGCAGAGTTTCGCAAATACTGTGGGAAAACGCTCCCCTGACCCGCTTCCAGGCTGCGGGACGGGCGGCGGTGGAGGTGGGACGGCAGGGACGGGGGAAGCATGCCGGTGGCGATCGGCCGGCCGGCAACGGGGCTAACAGGTGACGCCCGGCGACTGATGCCGGGGCGAGCGGGCCGGGAACGATTCGCGAAGCGAAACAGGCCTTGCTAGTATTCCTGAGGTTCGCGCGCCGCTAGCTCAATTGGCAGAGCAGCAGACTCTTAATCTGCGGGTTCGGGGTTCAAGTCCCTGGCGGCGCACCCATTCTGACCTGGGACTATACCCGTTCCAGGGCCTCTCGTGCGGGCCGTTTCCGGGCCATGGTTGCTCCACGGTTGCTCGTCAGTCGGGACCTAGTCGCTGGGACCGCGCCAATCTCCCGCCATGTGGGCCGCGTTTGGATCAGCTGGACTAGACCTTTCGCTTGCATGCCTGACCTGGCCCACCCTACCAACTGCGGGGCTGGGCCCGGTTCGCCGAGCAGGCAGGCTTCTCGATCGCGATGGTCTCCGACCGGGGGCCGCTCACCCCCGACGTCCAGGCCCGCTACCCGGCCCCGTTCTACGATCCCTTCGTCACCCTGGCGTGGCTGGCCGGGCAGACCAAGCGCATCGAGCTCGGCACGACAGTGGCGCTCCTGCCGTACCGCCACCCGCTGCTGACCGCGCGGATGGCCGCCAACATCGACCAGTTCAGCCGTAGCCGGTTCGTGCTCGGCGTCGGGGTCGGGTGGTCGGAGCCGGAGTTCGCCGCGCTCGGGGTGCCGTTCGCCCAGCGCGGCGCGATCACCGACGAATATCTGGCCGCCGTCAAGGAGCTGTGGACCAGCGAGGTCGCCTCGATGGACGGCCGGTCCGTGTCGTTCCGCGAGGTAAGGACCGGCCCGGCACCGGTACGCCGCCCGCACCCGCCGATCTGGGCCGGGGGCTCCAGCGTCGCGGCGATCCGCCGTGCCGCCCGGTTCGCGGACGCATGGCACCCGATTGATCCTCCTCTGGACTGGCTGCGCGAGGTCGGCCTGCCCAGGCTGCGGGCCGCCGCGGAAGCGGCGGGGCGCCCCGTGCCGGCCCCATGCCCTCGGATCAACCTGCACATCGGGGCGGCCGACCTCGACCACGACCGGCGCAGGCTGGGCGTCGGCAGCCTGGCGCAGGTGCTGCGGGATCTGGACGACCTCGCCGCCCTCGGCTCGGAATACGTCGTGCTCGACACCTACCGCGGTCGGCCCGAGGACTACCGGCCCGCCGACGAGGACTGGCGCATGCTCGAAGCGGTGGCCGCACGCAGCATCCAGCGAGGCTAGCACGGTGACCTGGCTCGGCGTGCAGGCCGGGCCTGGGTTCCTCACCGGTTCCTGAAGATGGTGAAGAGCACCCTTGTGTGCTGGGGTCTCCTGATCGCCACGCTAGGAAGCCGCGGCAGGGTGCCGCCTTACCCGAAAGTGCCCACGGGGTGGAATCCTCCGCGACAGACCGCGGCACCAAAGGTGCGGCCCGGCCCGGCGTTTGCCGCAGGCGATCAGGGGAAGGGAGGAACCCGGCCCGTTTACGATGGGTCGTTCCAGCAGCGAGCGGAAGATCGCCGGAGACGCAGAACGTGCAGGTTCGCGATGGCTGAGCCGCCCGTGGCGTCCCCGTCCGGGATGGCCACGGCCGAGCGAGATGCCCTGCTAGCTACCAAGCTGCATATGCCCGCGCCGCGGCCGGGCCTGGTGCCGCGGCTGCGCCTAGCCCAACAGCTCGATGAGGGCCTGGCGCTTGGGGTGGTCCTGGTCTGCGCGCCGGCCGGATACGGCAAGACGGTCGCGCTGGCGGACTGGGCCCGGCGCGGCGAACACCCGGCCGGGTGGCTGTCGCTGGATGCCGGCGATAACGACCCGGTCCGGTTCTGGCGCCACGTGGTGGCCGCCCTGGACCAGGTACACGCAGGAATCGCCGCGCGTGTCAGCCCGCTGGCCGGGCCCCCGGCTCCGTCATCGTTCGAGGGGCTGGTCACAGCGCTGATCAACGAGCTGGATGCCCAGCCCGGCGACGGCGACGCGCTGCTGGTCCTCGACGACTACCACGTGATCGACTCCCAGCAGGTGCACGACTCACTGCGGTTCTTGCTTGAGTACCGGCCGCCGCGGCTGCGCCTGGTGCTGACCAGCCGCGCCGACCCGCCGCTGGCGCTGGCCCGGCTGCGGGTCCGCGGGCGGCTGGCCGAGCTCCGCGCCGCCGATCTGCGGTTCACCACTGACGAGGCGGCGGCGTTGCTGAAGCAGGTGGCCGAAGCGCCCGACATGGTGCTGCCCGGCGCCGACGTGGCGGCGCTGGCTGCCAGGACCGAAGGGTGGGCAGCCGGGCTACAGCTGGCCGCGCTATCGATGCGCGGCCAGCCGGACATCACTGGGTTCGTGGCAGCATTCACCGGCAGCCACCGGTACATCCTGGACTACCTAACCGAGGAGGTGCTCGAACGCCAGCCTCGGCAGGTGCGCATCTTCCTGCTGGAAACCTCGGTACTGGAGCGGCTGTCCGGGCCGCTGTGCGACGCGGTCACCGGCCGCACCGGGAGCCAGCCACTGCTGGAGCAGGTGGAGCGGGCCGGGCTGTTCCTGGTGCCTTTGGATGAGGTGCGCGGCTGGTGGCGCTACCACCACCTGTTCGCCGACCTGCTCCGCGCCCGCCTGCAGACCGGACAGCCCGGCTCGGCGGGGCGGCTGCACCGCAACGCGGCCGCCTGGCACGACGAGCACGGGCTGACCGAGGACGCGATCCGGCACGCGATAGCCGCCGGGGAGATGCTCTGGGCCGCGCGGCTGATCGAGCGGCAGTTCGACACGGTCTCCGGTCTGCGCGGCGAGGGTACGACGATCCGGCGGTGGCTGGCCGCGCTCCCCGCCGACCTAGTCCGGTCACGTCCCCGGTTGCTGCTGGCGCAGGCCCAGCTGGACGCCGGCGCGGGCCGCGTGGACGCGGTGGAGCGCTTGGTCGAGGCGGCCGAGCGCGCCCAGGCCGACGCGGCAGAGGAGCCGTTCGAGCCTCCGGCGGGCCGGGCCGGCAGCCTGCTGGTGAACATCCCGGCACTGATCGCGGTCCATCGCAGCCTTCTGGCCATGCTTCGCGGGGACGCGGAGACCACGACAGCGTTCGCGTCGCGGGCCCTGGCCGAGCTCGGCGAGGGCGAGCGGCTGCTGGAATACGTAGCCCGGTTCAACCTGGGCATCGCCGACTGGCTCCGCGGCCGGCTCGCGGACGCTGAGCGCGTCTTCGTACCCAGCATCGCCGGGTGGGCCGACAGACCCACCATCACGGTCTGGGGCCGCCACATACTCGGCCAGGTCCAGCGCGCCCGCGGCCGCCTGGACACAGCCACCCTGGCCTGCCGGCAGGCCCTGGAGCGCACCGCGCTGCCGGGCCGACCGACACTGCCGGCCGCCGGCCCGGCGTATGTGGGCCTGGCCGAAGTGGCCTACCAACGCAGCGAGCTCGACGACGCGCTGCGATACGTGACCGAGGGCATCGCGTTGTGCCGGCAGCTAGCCTATACCCCGCCGCTGGCCGCGGGCCTGGTGACGCTGGCGTGGATCCGGCAGGCCGCCGGCGACCGGGCCGGAGCGCTGCAGGCGATGGGCGAGGCCGGTCAGGCCGCACCGGGGCCGCCAGGCCTGCTCAACCCGGTCCCGGCGCAGCGGGCCCGGCTATTGCTGGCTCAGGGTAATCTGCCCGCCGCGGCCGGTTTCGTGCAGCAGCACGGCCTCGGCGCTGACGATGAGCCCGACTACCCGCGGGAGCCGGGACAGCTGGTCCTGGCCCGGGTCCTGCTCGCCCAGGACCGGCCCGGCCAGGCACTCGCGCTGCTGGACCGGCTGCACGGCGCGGCCGAAGCCCAGGACCGGACCGGCAGCGTCATCGAGATCGGCGCGCTGCGGGCGCTGGCGCGGGCGGCCAGCGGCGACCAGGCAGGCGCGGTCACATCCCTGGCTGGGACGCTCCTTCTGGCCTGCCCGCAGGGCTACGTGCGGGTCTTCGCCGACGAGGGGCCGCCGATGGCCGCGCTGCTCGGCCGCTCGTCGCGGTCCAGCGGGTCGGCCAGGCAGCCGCCGGGGTCCCGCTCGGCTGCCTGGCCCGGCTCCAGCGGGCCTTCGGCGCCGGGCCTCCCGCACCGGGATCAGGCCGGGATACCGTCGCGGTGCCCGGCATCGTCGACCCGCTGACCAGCCGCGAGCTGGAGGTGCTGGGGATGCTGGCGGCGGGCCGGTCGAATCAGGCCATCGCCCGTGAGCTCGTGGTCACCCTGGACACCGTCAAGAAGCACGTGGGGCATGTCCTGGGCAAGCTCGGCGCGGCCAACCGCACCGAGGCCGTCGCCCGGGCGCGCGAGCTGAGCCTGATCCCCTGACCCGGCCCAGTTCCACCCGCGGCCGCGGAAGCTTCCACCCGCCATGTCCACTTTCGAGTGACGTCCGCCGCGGCACCGCCTCATAACGTGGGGGTGTCCGGCTACTCGAGAAGGAGCACGCGATGCCAATCTTCGTGGGGGCTGAGGGTGCTATCGGCGCCCGGCGCGCTACGCGGCTCATTGATCACGGTCACCAGGTGGTCGGAACCCGTAGGTCACCCAGGAACGCCGGGCGGGTACGGAGGCTCACTGCCGAGGCGACAGCGCCCGGCCGGTCGGCGTGCGTGCGGCCCCGCATCGCGGGGAGTTCCTGATGCCGATCGGGTACTTGTGGACGGTCGCGCTGGTGTCCTGGGGCGTGGCGTGCGTGCTCACCCGGTGGCGCAGGCTCGGCTTCTTCTACTCCATCCCCGCGCTGGTGGTCAGCGAACTGCCGTTCCTCGTCGGGTATCTGCTGATCGCCTCGACCATGCTCGCGCTCGCCGACGGCGACCTCGACTCCCCGGCCGGCGCCATCGGCGTCGTTGTCGCGCTGCTCGCCCTGGCCGGCCTCGTGGTCATCGTGCGCCGCGCGCTGCGCGCGCACGCGGCACTGCGCAACACAGGGAAGCCGAGGCGGCCGTGGGGCCGGATCCTGCGTGCCCCGTTCTTCCCCGGCCGGCTCGATGTGGTCCGGGTGCGCGGCCTAGCCTACGGCGACGGGCCGCACCGCACACTGGACGTATATCACCGCCGTGACCGGCCGGCCGGCGCGCCGATCCTGCTGCACATCCACGGCGGCGGCTTCCATTCCGGCAACAAGGCCCGCGAGGCGCGGCCGCTCATCCGGCACCTGACCAGCCGGCGCGGTTTCGTCTGCGTGAGCGCGGACTACCGGCTGCAGCCGCGCGTAACGCTGGCCGGCCAGGTAGCCGACGTGCGCGACGCGATCGCCTGGGTACGGGCTCATGCCGCGGAGTTCGGAGCCGAGCCCGGCACGCTGTTCGTCACCGGCAGCTCGGCCGGGGCGAACCTGGCCATCCGGGCCATCTGCGACGGCGAGACCGGTATCGCGGGCCTGATCTGCCGCTACGGCTACTACGGCGACCTCGCGCCGCGTGGTGACCTGCCGCCCGTGCTCATCGTGCACGGCGAGAAAGACCTGATATCGGCGGCGGACGTACGGGCCTTCGCGGAGCGGCTCCGCGCGGTGTCGGGCCGCCCGGTCAGCTACGCCGAGCTGCCCGGTGCGCACCACGACTTCGACCTGTACGAGTCCATCCGGTCGGCCGCAGTCAACAAGGCAGTGGAACAGTTCACCGCGAGGGTCAGCGCTTTCTCCGACGCAAATCACCACAACTGGCAGCCCGCCCAAGACTCGTGACCGCTTGATTTCGAGTCGGCCTTGCTGAAGAGGGTGGAGAACGTCTCGCTCCGCGGCTGCATCCGCCTGCCCGTGGGAGATCCTCGCGGGCCACTGGGCCTGATCCCCTAAGCGCCCTCAGCCCTGGCGGCACGTTCGTTCCGCCCGCCGCCCGCGGAAGATTCCACCTGCACTGTCCACTTTCGCGTGACGCCCGGCGGATCGCCGCCTCATACCGTCCTGGGATGACCTGCCCGCGGGCCGCGCGGCCCTGGCACCAAGAAGCTAAGCAGAACCCGCAGAACACACGGAGGTTCCCATGTCCCCACCAGCATCAGCAGCCGACCGGGTACCCGGGCGGTCCCGGGCGCAGCGCGGGAATGTACTGATTTCCGGCGCGGGGCCGGCCTGGCCGACACTCGCGTACTGGCTGTCCAGGCACGGCTTCTCCCCGACCGTGGTCGAACGGGCACCCGCACCGCGCGACGCGGGCCAGGCGGTCGACATCCGCGGCGCGGCGATCGACGTCGCCAGGCGGGCGGGGATCCTGATGGCGCTGCGGCAGGCGCGCACGCGCACCCGCGGGATGACGTACGTCAGCGCCACCGGGAAGCATCTGGCCAGCATGAACGCGGCCTTCGGCGTCGTCGACGCCGCCGACGTAGAGATCGTGCGCGGCGACCTGGTCGGCATCTTGTATGAGGCCGCCCGGAGCGGCGCCGAGTACATCTTCGGCGATTCGGTCACCGGGATGGCCGAGGTGCCCGGAGCGGTCGAGGTCACCTTCGAGCGGGCGGAACCGCGCACGTTCGATCTCGTGATCGGCGCCGACGGGTTGCACTCCACACTGCGAGCGCTCGCTTTCGGGCCGGAACCGTCCTTCGCCCGGCACCTGGGCATGTACCTGTCGGTCTGCACCGTCCCCAACGACATGGGACTCGATCACTGGCAGCTGATTCACGTCGCCCCTGGCAAGTCGGTAACGGTCACCAGCGCCAGGGACAACACCGAGGCGAGGGCCATCTTCTTCTTCGCCTCCCCGCCCCTCGAATACGACCACCGCGACATCGGCCAGCAGCAGGAGCTGCTCGAAGCCGCGTTCGCCGGGCACGGCTGGCAGATCCCGCGGCTGCTCGCGGCCATGCGCGACGCCCCCGACTTCTACTTCGATTCCGTCAGCCAGATCCGCATGGACAACTGGTCGGCTGACCGGGTGGCACTGGTCGGCGACGCCGGCTACTGCCCTTCGCCACTGTCGGGCCAGGGCACCAGCCTCGCGCTGGTCGGGGCTTATGTGCTGGCCGGTGCACTGCAGGCCGCCGGCGGCGACCATGGCGCCGCCTTCGCCGCTTACCAGCGCCGGATGCGGGACTTCGTGGCTCGTAACCAGCAGATCGCGATCGGGAACACCAAGCGGTTCATCCCGCAGACTCGCCGACAGATCTGGCTGCAGAACCAGGCCATCAGGACACTGCCCTACCTCCCCGGCAAGAAGCTCGTCCTCGACCTGGCCACCAAGGGCGTCCGGGAGGCAGCCAGCGCCATCGCGCTGGAAGAGAGCCCGGGCTGATCGGCTGGCCGTGTCGATCGGCCGGATGTGGCAGGCGCTGACGGCACCGGTGCGGTCGCGGCGCGCGCGGGGCCCGCGGCCAGCAGGATTGGCTAGGAACGCTGAGCGAGTACGGGCGCTCGACGCCGAGCCGATCGCGCTTGACCAGCAACCGGCGTTTGTGTGGCGCCGCATTGCGGGCAGTTCCTGATGCCGATCGGGTACTGGTGGACGATGGCGCTCGTGTCCTGGGGCGTCGTGTGTGCGCTGACCCGGTGGCGCAGGCTCGGCTCGTTCTCCGCTACCCCGCGCTGCTTGTCAGCGAGCTGCCGTTCATCGTGGGGTACCTGCTGATCGCGTCGACCGTGCTCGCGCTCGTCGACGGCGACCTCGATTCGCCGGGCGGCGCCGCCGGCGCCGCAGTCCGCCGCGGTCAACCAGGCAGTGGAGCAGTTCACCGCGAGGGTCAGCACTTCCCCGATGTGAATCTCGGCCGTCCTTTCCCTGGCTCGACGATCCCGTGTGGTTCACGCGGACGCTGGCGGCCGTTCCCGGCTGACCGCGTCGACCAGCAGCGTCGCGGCCACCGTCGCCCCGTCGGTGCGGATCGCGCCGGCCACGGCGGCCGCCCGTGCGCGGGTCTGGGGGGTCAGGGCCGTCCTGAGCGCGGCTGACAGGGACTCGGTGGTCGGAGCCGGACCGTCGTGTGCCGCGCCGATGCCCAGGTCGGCCACCCGGCCGGCCCAGTAGGGCTGGTCTGCACCCGCCTGGGGCACGACGACCTGGGGCGCGCCGGCCTGGGCGGCCGTCGTCGTCGTGCCCGCGCCGCCGTGGTGCACGACGGCGGCCACCCGGCCGAACAGTGCCTGCTGGTTGACCTCGCCGACGGCGAAGCAGTCGTCCCGGTCGTCGATCAGGGCGAGATCGGCCCAGCCGCGGGCGACGAGCACGCGGCGACCCTGCGCGCGGACCGCCTCGATCGTCACCCGGGAGACGTCCTTCGCGACGCCGCGCATGCTGCCGAAGCCCGCGTACACAGGTGGTGTGCCCGCGTCCAGGAACGCCACCAGATCGGCCGGCAGCGGGCGTTCGTCCGGCAGGATCCACGCCCCGGTGTGCACGACGTCGAGGTCGGGCGTCCCCTGGCACGGACCCAGGGTCGGGTCCGCCGCGAGCCACAGGTGGTCGGTGAACATGAACTCGCGGACGTCATCCACCGGGGGAAGGCCAATCGACGTCCGGTGGACGTTGATCGGCGGACTGAACAGCGCGTTCCAGTCCTGGGCGAACAGGCTGTCCAGCAGAATCGGGGCGAAGGTCGCATACCCGTGGGGGATGGCCAGCTTCTCGGCCACCGACCCCGCGACGAAGTGCGACATGCCGGTCGCCAGGAGCACGTCACATCCCACGGCCGCGGCGGCGACCGTGTCGTACTGGGCGGCGATGAACTCCGCCACGCGCCGGGATCGCTCCTCGGCCGTCGACGGCCGCTCCCACGACCGCCACGGACGGCCGAACGGCATCAGCGGTACGCCGGCGCTGGCCAGCAGCTCCACGAACTCCTCGTCCGGCGGCGCGCAGACCCGCACCTCCGCGCCGAGTTCCCGCAACCGCACCGCAAGTGCCGCCATCGGTTCGACGTCCCCGCGTGACCCGTACGCCGACAACAACATACGCATTTCGCGACTCCCGTTTCCGTAGGTTCTGGCCTCGGCCAGCGATTATGCGGCACGACCCTCTCGCCGCGAGCCCCTAGGTGCGCTATATCTCGGAGATGGAGCGGAGTGGCTCCTCTCCACTTCCTTGATCGTCCGCTGTGAACGGGCAACCTCCTCGCGAAGCGGCGCCGCGCCGCGTACGGCGACGACGACACCGCTATTAAGCTCCTGCGGCCTCGCTCTGATCAGTGGCGATGGTCCAGCGCTTCGCGTCGCGTGCTGGCGTCGCCGCTATCTGGCGGCGAGCCGGCCATCACCGGCAGGGGCGGCGCGCTGGGCTGCTCGTGCATGGCCGGCCGCTGGCCTGCGTCCAGGCGGGGATCGTCGTAACTGAGCGTCCCGCTGGCCGGAAGCCCCGGTCGGGTGGACGGCGCGCGACGCCGGGCCCGGCGCGCCTGGCGGGTCAGGCGTTCATTTTCTGCTTTCGCGTGTAGTTCCCCGATGCGGTCGGCGGCGAGTTGCCGCATGATGACCGGATGCATGATCTCCTCCTGGCGTTTCCTGCGCGGACGGCGACGCGCGAGGGTCAATCTGGATCGAGGTGGCGTACCGAGATCAGGAACAGCCCGAGGTCGCGTACCTTGGTCAGCAACCCGTGCAGGGCGGCCTGATCGGCGACCGGGCCGCAGATGACGGTTTCCTCTCCGTCGCTGGTGACCTGAAGGTCCTCGAACCAGGCGGTCCACCGCCCGTCGAGGATGCCCTTGACCCGGATCTCGTAGCGCGAGTTCAAGCCCATGTGCCGTCCTTCGGTTTAGGTCCGTGGATCTGCACGCTACGAACCCGGGACGGGATCGGCGTCACCCGAAGGTGGCCCATGCGGGTGGAATCTTTCCGCGACGGCGCCGGCACGATGGTGCCGCCCCGGATCAGGCCCCGGGGTTCACGGACGGCCGGCTCGCGATTAGGATGGGAGGTCCGGGCAGCGACGCAAGATCGCTGGAGGCGCCGATCGTGCAGGTTACCGATGGGTGAGCCGGCCGCAGCCGAGGCCGCAACGTCGGAGCGCGATGTCCTGCTGGCCACCAAGCTGAACGTGCCCGGGTTGCGGCCAGATCTGGTGCCGCGCCTGCGACTGGCGCAGCGGCTGGAGGAGGGCCGGGGACGCGGAGTGGTCCTGGCCTGCGCGCCGGCCGGGTACGGCAAGACTGTCCTGCTGGCCGAGTGGGTCCGCCGCGGCCGGCATCCGGTGGCCTGGCTGTCGCTGGATGCTGGGGACAACGATCCGGCCAGGTTCTGGCGGCATACGGTGGCCGCGCTGGACCGGGTGCGGCCGGGGATCAGCGAGCGGGTGGGCCCGCTGCTGGGGCCTCCCGCGCCATCGTCGTTCGAGCCGGTGGTGACGGCCCTGATCAACGAGGTGGCCGACCAGCCTGACGCGGACGAGGCGCTGCTGCTGGTCCTGGACGACTATCACGTGATCAGCTCGCAGCTGGTGCACTCCTCGCTCGGGTTCCTGCTTGAGCACCGGCCGCCGGGGCTGCAGCTGGCGCTGACCAGCCGCAGCGACCCGCCATTGGCCCTGGCGCGGCTGCGGGCCCGCGGGCAGCTGACCGAGCTGCGCGCCGCGGAACTGCGGTTCACGCCCGGGGAGGCGGCGGTGCTGCTGCAGCAGGTGGCGGCCGCGCCCGGCGGAGCGCGGCCCGGTGCGCCGCTGCCTGATGCCGTCGCCGCGGCGCTGGCCGCGCGCACCGAGGGCTGGGCGGCCGGGCTGCAGCTGGCTGGCCTGTCGCTGCGCGGACGCAGCGATGTCGCCGGCTTCGTCGCCGCGTTCACCGGCAGCCACCGCTACGTGCTGGACTACCTGGCCGAGGAGGTGCTCGAGCAGCAGAACCAGCAACTGCGCACCTTCTTGCTGGAGACCTCGGTGCTGGAGCGGCTGTCTGGGGAGCTGTGCGACGCGGTCACCGGCCGGCCTGGCAGCCAGGCGCTGCTCGAGGAGGCCGAACGGGCGGGGCTGTTCGTGGTGCCGCTGGATGAGGTGCGCGGCTGGTGGCGCTACCACCACCTGTTCGCCGACCTGCTCCGCGCCCGCCTGCAGGCCGAACAGCCCGGCCGGGTTCCCGGACTGCACCGTAACGCGGCAGCCTGGTATGCGGAGCGTGGGCTGGCCGATGACGCGATCCGGCACGCGGTCGCCGCCGGGGAGATGACCTGGGCCGCCCGGCTGATCGAGAAACATTACGACGAAGTGTTCTACCTACGCGGCGAAGGGGCGACGATTTATCGGTGGCTGTCTGCGCTGCCCGAGGACCTGGTCCGGTCCCGGCCGCGGCTGTTGCTGACGCAGGCTTTCCTGGCCCTCATCAGCGGCCGCTTGGAGGCGGTGGAACCGCTGCTCGACGCGGCCGAGCACGCGTACGCGGGCGCAGCGGAGGAGCCGTTCGAGCCTACAGTTGGCCGGGCCCGCAGCCTGCTGGTGAATGCCCCCGCGCTGATCATGCTCCAGCGCAGCCTCCTCGCCCAGCTCCGCGGCGACGCGGACGCCACGGTGGCATTCGCCTCACGGGCGATGGCTGAGGCCGACGAGGGCGAGTGGCTGCTGCACGTCGTCGCCCGGCGGTACCTGGCCGTCGGTGAGTGGCTTCGTGGTCGGCTGGCCCAGGCTGAGCGCACCTTCATCTCCAGCCTCCCCGAGTGGCGGGCAGTAGGCCTGCCCACTTTGACGGCATGGGTTTTGTATCTACTCGGCCAGGTTCAGCGTGCCGAGGGCGGCCTGGAGGCGTCCGCCCGGACCTGCGGGCAGGCACTGGAGATGACCGCAGTGCCCGGCCGGGCGCCTCCGCCGGCCGCGGGCCCGGCGTACGTGGGTCTGGGGGAGGTGGCCTACCAGCGGAACGAGCTCGATACGGCGCTGCGGCATATCACCGAGGGCATCACGCTGTGCCGCCAGTTCGCCTACCTCCCGCCGCTGGCCACCGGCCTGGTCACGCTGGCGTGGATCCGGCAGGCCAGCGGCGATCCGGGTGGGGCCCTGGCGGCTATCGCCGAGGCCAAGCAGGCCTCACCGGGCCCGGCGGGCCCGCTCAACCCGGCCCCGGCGCAGCGGGCCCGGCTGCTGCTGGCCCAGGGCGACCTCGCCGCAGCCGCCCGCTGGACGCAGGAGAACGGCCTCAACCAGGACGACGAGCCGGACTACCCCAGCGAGCAGGCGCATCTGGCGCTAGCCCGGGTGCTGCTGGCCCAGGACCGGCCCGGCCCGGCGCTGGCGCTGCTGGACCGGCTGCACGCGGCGGCGGCCGCGCAGGATCGGACCGGCAGCCTGATCGAGATCGGCGCGCTGCGGGCGCTGGCGCTGGCCGCCAGCGGTGATGCAGACCGCGCGGTGGACGCGCTGGCCGCAGCGCTCACCCTGGCCTGCCCGCAGGGCTATGTCCGGGTCTTCGCCGACGAGGGACCGCCGATGGCCGCGCTGCTGGCCCGGCTGATCACGGCCCAGCGGTCCGGCGGGGCGGCCGCGGAGGTCCCGCTCGGCTGCCTGGCCCGGCTGCAGCGCGCGCTTGGCGCGCAGGACGTCGCGCCTCCGGATGCCGGGCGGCGCAGTGTCACGGCGGTGCCGGGCCTGGTCGAGCAGCTGACCAGCCGTGAGCTGGAGGTGCTGGAGATGCTGGCGGCAGGCCGGTCGAACCAGGCCATCGCGAGCCAGCTCGTGGTCACCCTCGACACCGTCAAGAAGCACGTCAGCCACGTCCTGGGCAAGCTCGGCGCGGCCAACCGCACCGAGGCCGTCACCCGCGCACGCGAGCTCAGCCTGATCCCCTGACGAGGAGCGACGCTCCCGGGCGTTCTCAGCTGGACAGGGCGCACGCACCAGCGTCGTTCGGGAAAGATCCTCCAATCCCTCTACAATCCGAAGTTACGGTCAGTTCGGCAGGCGATTCAGGGTCTGACGTGGGGTTTGGCGGGCGCGCCGGGGCGGCGTTCTGGCTGCTTCAAGGTCAGCGGGATCGGGGCGCCGATGAGGTCGAAGGCTTCGCGCTGGGTGCTGGTCGGCTCGGTGAGCATCGGGGTGGTGACGGCGGTGCCGGCGAACCGGACCTGGTTACGGGTCAAGGTGGCCAGGTGCTCGAGCAGCCCGCGGAAACTGCGGTAAGGGCGTCCGGCCGGATCGCGCTGGCGGGAGGCTTTGGCCTGGGCGGCGGCGGAGCGGCGGGCGGGGGCGACCGGGTTGTCCGGGGTGGGCGGGTCCTGGTCGGTGAAGGTCAGCGGCGCCCAGGCTTTGCGCAGATGCCAGGTCAGGTAGCAGGCCAGCATGCAGATCAGCACGTGGGCCCGGACTCGTTCTTCGAGGCGGTGGAAGACCAGCCGCAGGTCCAGGTCGTCGGATTTGATGTGCCGGAAGTCCCGCTCGACATATTTGAGGTTCTTGTAGGCGGCCACCACGGCGGCGCCGTCCAGCTGGCTGGCCGGGATGGGGGTGCGCAGCACGTAGAACCCGTCCAGGGCGGCTTCGGCATCGATCCGGTCCTGCCTGCGGCCCGCGGTGAGGCTGTCATCGGTGATGGTGATCGTGAAGTGCTTGCCGGTCTTGTACTTGCTGATCACCTTGCCCACCTGACCCCGATTGCCGCGGCGCCGGCCAGGCGCCCTGCCCGGACCCGCGCGATGATGGGGGCGAGCAGCTTCTCTGTCGCAGCCAGCAGGTCCGCGCGCTTGCGGGCCCGTTCGCCGGCCAGCACCGAGTTGCGGCAGGCGATCAGCCGCTCGCCGGGGAAGTCCGGGGAGGTGATCTCGTCGAGATCTTGCTGGTCGAACAGCGACAGCTGGAGCGTCCCGTTGTCGGCCATGAGCTTCTTGATGGCGGGGGCGCGCAGCGCGGTGATCCACCCGTAGGGGTCCGGCCGGGCCGTGCCGTTCTCCTGCTGGTTCAGCGCGGCGATGCGCGCGCTGGTGATCATGCCGCTGTCGCCGTCCATGACCATCTCGGCCAGGCCGAACTTGTCCCGGATGACCTGCACGATGCCGGTGAACGCGGCCGGGTCGCCGGTGTTGCCGGGCAGCACCCGGACCGCGACCAGGCGGCCCGCCTTGTCGGTGAGCAGCCCGTCTTCGATCTGCAGCCTGCCCTTCTTGCCGTCCCGGGAGTAGCCCCGGGCGGCCAGCGGCACCGCGTGCCTTCCAGCCACGAGGACGACAGGTCGTACAGCGCCATCCGCGCCGGGTTCGGCTCCGGGCCCAGGTGCCGGGCGGCCAGCCTGGCCTCGATCGCGTCCTGCCTGGCCACCAGCCAGTCCATCGCCGCGTACACATCATCGGTGGACGCGGCGCGATGCCCAGGTCCGTCCCCAGCGTGGTATCGGCCCACCACGATGCGGTGGACAGCTTGGAGGCCGGGCCACCACCCGGGAGACGATCAGCGCCAGCGCCAGGTCGCGCTGCCGCCCGGGCGGCCCGAGCAGCGCGGGCAGCCCGAGCCTGACCGCCATCGCGTGCACAGCCGCCACATGCCCGTGCGGCAGCGACGCGGTGATTGTCACCGCCTGCCCGGCCGCACCAGCGGCGTGCCCTTCAGCGCCGCCTCGATCGCGTCGACCGCCTGCTCCGGCAGCCCGGACAGGTTCGCCAGAGTCTCATGCCGGACCTTGCCGCCGTCGCGGTACGTGCGCCGCAGGTAGCGGTACTCATAGTCGCGGCGGCGGCCCTGCCTGTCCACGTGTCTGCCCCTTATCCTGGCCACGTGCATCGCTGACGGCTGCTGTCCCATATCTGGACAATAAGGCAGGACACGCCATCATGTCCTCGCGACACGCCAGATATTTTCGCTACAGTAAGAGACGCAAGCCGGTACCCACTCCAGGTCAGGCCGACGATTCCTACACAGAGCTAAGCAACTTCGGTCTAATGCCGAACGGGCCGTGGTGCTACGGTCCCCGCCCCCAGGTGCCTCGCGGGCGGCTCGCGCACATCGGCACCTTGGTGCCGACGTGCCGCCTGCGGAGATTCCACCGGGCATGTCCACTTTCGGGTGACGCCCGCCACCCGAGGTTCCTCCTACCGTCGTGGCAAGACCTGCTACCCATGCGCATCCAGGCGCGGTACAGGGATCCCCGCACCAGACATTAAGGAGAAACAGGATGTCCGCAACACGGTCCGCCGACGGCAGGCGCCCTGGCCTCGGCCTGGCCCTGGCCGTCATCGCCGCGGCGCAGCTGATGGTGGTGCTGGACGCGACGATCGTGAACGTCGCGCTGCCGCATATTCAGCGCACGCTGGGGTTCTCGGGGAACGGCCTGGAGTGGGTCGTCAACGCCTACGCGCTCACCTTCGGCGGGTTGATGCTGCTCGGCGGCCGCGCCGGTGACCTGCTCGGCCGGCGCCGCGTGTTCATCTCCGGGCTGGTGCTGTTTTCCGCTGCCTCGCTGGCGGGGGGCTTCGCCAGCTCGCAGGCCTGGCTGCTGGCCGCGCGGGCCGTCCAGGGCATCGGCGGCGCGCTGATCGCCCCCACCGCGCTCGCGCTGATCGCCACGACTTTCGCCGAGGGCCCGGCCCGTAACCGGGCGATGAGCGTGGTCGCCGCGATGAGCGGCGGCGGCGCGGCGGTCGGCCTGGTCGCCGGCGGCCTGCTCACCACCTACCTGTCCTGGCGCTGGGTGCTTTTCGTCAACGTGCCGATCGGCCTGCTGACCGCGGCGGCCGCACGGCTCGTGCTGCCCGAATCCGCCCGCAACCGTGGCCGCTTTGACCTGCCCGGAGCGATCGCCGGCACCGGCGGGGTGACACTGCTGGTCTACGGCCTGTCCAATGCGGGGACTGATCAGTCCGGCGTCTCGCACTGGGGCGACACCCGGGTCACCGCCTCGCTGGCCGCGTCGGCGCTGCTGCTGGCCGGCTTCGTGGTCATCGAGGCGCGCAGCCCGCACGCGCTGATGCCGCTGCGCATCCTGGCCAACCGCAACCGCTCCGGCGCGTACCTCATCATGCTGGCGCTGGCCACCGCCATGACCGGGATCTTCTTCTTCCTGAGCATCTTCGTGCAGAACGTGCTCGGTTACAGCGCGCTGCGGTCCGGTATTGCCTTCCTCCCGCTCGCCGGCACGATCGTGGTGGTCTCCGGGATCGTCGGCCAGCTGATCGGGCGCATCGGCGCCAGGGCGCCGATACTGGCGGGGACGGCGATCACCACGGGCGGCATGTACTGGTTTTCCCGCCTCAGCGAGCACAGCACCTACCCGGGCGGCCTGCTCGGCCCGATGCTCGTGACCGGCGTGGGCCTGGGCCTGCTGTTCGTGCCGCTGTCCCTGGTCGCCCTCAGCCGGGTCCCCGCCCGGGACACCGGCCTGGCCTCCAGCCTGCTGAACACCGGCCAGCAGGTCGGCGGGGCGATCGGGCTGGCCGCGCTCGGATCCGTGGCCTGGACCGCGGTCGCCAGCAGCGCCCGCAGCCAGACGATCCACGCGGCGGCCGCCGCCCGGTCCGGGCACGCCCAGCTGAGCGCGCTGGTGCGGGCCTCGATCTACCACCACGCTCTCGCCGTCGGCATCACCCGCGGGTTCCTGACCGCAGCCGGAATCGCGCTGGCTGGCCTGGTCATCACGGTGATCGCCATCCGGATCCGGCGCGAGGACCTAGCCGGGACGCCCGAACCCGCTCAGGACCGGGCAGCCGGCACCGAGCCCGCGCTCGAGCAAGCCCGTTCGTAACCCCCGTACCAAGAAGGAGAATGACGTGACAACCAGCAAGACCACCGCGCATCCCGACCTGCACCGGCCGGTCCTGGTTCGGGCCGGCGAGGCTGAGCGCCTCGACTCCATCGGGCACGTGCTGCTGGCGGACAGTAGCACGACTGGAGGCGCGCTCAGCAGTCACCGGGTCGCGCTCGCCCGCGGAGCCGATGGCGCCGTGCCGCACCGGCACGACAAGGCTTCCGAGCTGTTCTTCATCCTCAGCGGCCAGCTCGACGTCCTGGCTGGGGACGACGTCATCACCACGGCCGCCGGCGACGTGCTCGTCGTGCCCCCAGGCCTGGCCCACGCGTTCGGCGCGCATCGCGGCTCGGCCGCCGAGGCCCTGATCGTCATCACCCCCGGCATCGAGCGATTCGACTACTTCCGCCACGTCGTCCGCCTGCGCGCAGGCACCGAGCCGCGCGAGATCCTGCTGGCACTGCAAGACCGGTTCGACACCCACTTCGTCGAAAGTGCCGCCTGGCACGGCGCCCGCGCGAGCTAGGACGCGGGAACCTGCACCTGGCTAGGCGCTCTGACTTTCGCCTACCTGATTTAGGCAGGTTCCTCCGGCCGGGTCTGTCAAGCCGCATCGGGCACCATAGGGCCGCCCACCCGGTGCTCGGGAACCGCCAGTAGCCGTGGGTATACGGTGTAACCAGCGAAGCGGCACAAGTTCCGGGCGTCGATCCCAGCGGCTGTTTCTGTTTTCCTCACCACCCAGAATCTCGAAGAAGCCGACCAGCTCGGCGGCCGGATCGCGGTACTCGACCAGGGCCACCTGGTCGCCGAGGGCACTCCCGGCGACCTCAAGCGCCAGCGCGAGGGTGGCAGCACCGTGGCGCAGGTCATGCAGCCGGATCGGCGGCAGGTCCAGTTCCTTCACCAGGGTCCGGAACCTGTGGGACAGGTGCTCAGGCCGGATCGGCCGCCCGTCGGCGTAGGTGAACATCGGCCGTCCTTGCCGCCAGCCGGTGCCGGTGCGGGTGCGGGAGTCGGTGCGATGCTGCTCGGTGAACTGGTGCTGGAGCAGTTCGAGGGTCTGCAGGACGGCCTGGCCGGCCAGCCGTCGTGTGCCTGCCTCGTCCAGGGCGATGGTGCGGATGCTGGCGCGGCTCTTGGGCGGCCCGCAGTACAGCTCGCCCGGCAGGGCTACCAGCTGTCGGCTGATGGTCAGCTCACGGGCCTCGGAGTCCAGGTCGTCGCGGTCCAGGGCGGCGGCCTCACTGCGGCGCAGGCCGCGCAGCGCGATCAGCCACCACAGCGCCGCGAGCCGGTCGTTTTCCACTCCGGTCAGGAAGGTGACCAGCTGGCGCAGGGTCCAGACCGCGACCGGTGGGCGGATGCCGTCCCGCCGCCAGGCCTCGACGCGCTCGGCGGTCCAGATGACCGGGTGCGGCCGGACCGGCTTGCCAACCTGACCTGGACGAGCGGGTTGCTGGCCATGAGGTCCTCGCGGACGGCGGCGTTCAGGGCTGATCGCAGGGCGGCGCGGACCCTGTCGACGGTGGACGCGGCGATCGGTGTTCCCTTCTTGGTGCGCTGGCGGGCGATTAGGTTGAAGCAGGCCTGCAGGCGCTTGCCGGTGAGGTCGGCGAGGGTGACCCGGCCGATGCTGGGGATGAGTACCGGTCGATGTGGTCGCGGTAGCAGTGCATAGTCGACGGGCGAAGGTACGGCTCGGCCTGGGTGAGCCAGTACCGCAGCCACCGTGCCACCGTGCACGCGCCCGCCGCGGCCTGCCCGACCGGGCCATCGATGATGGCCTGGCGGGCGGCGGCCGCTGCCTCCCGGGTGGCGAAACCACCCCGCCGGTAGCGTGCCTTCCTGCCGCCGACCGTGGCGACCTGCACGGCGTAGTACCAGCTGCCGTGACCGGGCTCGGCGAGGTGCGGGCAGTGGCCCGCGAGCTGCCGGCCGGTGCCCGCGTCGGTGCAGCCGCACCGCTTGAACACGATGTCCCCAGTGCCGTTCATGACGTGCCTCCAGGTAAGAGAGCAAGTCCTTGACCTGGACGTTGACCTGCTTTCACCAGCGCACCTGAGCCAACTCCCCGCCGTCCATGACCGTTCCGGGCTTACCTCGGCCGCACCCCAGCGACGCATGTCACCACGCCGGGCGGAGCCGGCCCGGTGGTACGACCGCCTGAAGGGCGGACTGCAAGGCGCCCATAGCGGCGGTGCCGAGCTCGCCGAGCACCAGGTGCACGGCAGCACATTCAGTTCGTTCGTGGCGCCGTCACGGGGCAGCGCGCAGCTTTGCGCCTGGCAGCTGAATGTGCCCGCTGGCCTGCGTGGAGTCGCCCACCGGCCCACTCGGGAGGAGGTGCTGCTCCTTCTTGACGGGGAACTCACCGTTACGCTGGACGGGATAGCCACGGTTCTCGCTGCGGGTGATGTCGTCCTCGTGCCAGCCGACAGCGAATTGCGCCTGGACGGTGGGACGGCCGGTGCCACAGCCTGGGTAACGACGACGTCCGGTCTTGAGGCGGTCATGGCCGACGGCAGCCGGATCGCGCCCCCGTGGGCGAACTGAGACCCGGCCGGAATACCGCAGATCAAGACCAGAACCAAGGGTCCAGCGCAGCGACGGTCATCGCCCCGCCCAGCATCGGAGATTCTGCCTGGGGCCAAGAAGGCTGAGACACAGGCCGTAACGCGCCGGAATCAGTGAGACAGAGCCCAACTCGCAGGCGACGGGACAGCGGTCAAACTCATGAATAAAAATCACCGGTCCAGCCGCCAAGCGCGGTCAGAACGCACGAGCAACCGCGGGCCGGCCCAGTCGAGGCGGGGCCTGGGCCTGGTGCGGCGCAGCACGGCGACTTCATGCCGGAGTACCAGCAGTCCTGCTTCCTTGGACGCTGACGAGCGGCCCAGCAGTACCAGCCAGCCGCAGAGCCGGATGAAGATCAGGTAGAGCAGGCGCAGGGACACGGCTGACCATCATGCCCTACGACCACACATCGCCGCAGGTCACAGGACTAGGCCATATTTTGTCACCCGACAGGTGCGGAAACGGGGCTCATATCAGCACTTCGTGCACGATTAAGGACAATGAGTCACGCAGGTATGGCAGCAGCGGGGGCATAGGTGCGACCCGGCAGGGTGTTGCAGGCGCAGGCCCAGGGCGCCGCGCGGACGCCCGGCCCTCTTGACCGCGGGGCGGCGGCCGGCTCGGATAGCACGCAGTCCCGGCATTTCCTGAGCCCGCTGCCCGGCCGAAGTGCCCAGGGCCCGATGAGGAGGAGCGCATGAGCGCGGACCAGGCAGAACATGGCCAGGTGAGCGAGCGGGAGGCTCGCCAGGTAGCGGAGGAAGCCCGCGAGGCCGGCTGGGAGCAGCCAAGCTTCGGTAAGCAGCTCTTCCTGGGGGACTTCCGGCTGGACCTGATCCACCCGCATCCGCGCCCCGACGCGGAATCCAGCCGCCGCGGCGGGGAGTTCTGCGCCCGGCTGCGGGAGTTCTGCGAGGCGTCGGTGGACGCCGCGCAGATCGAGCGGGACGCCCGGATACCCGACGAGGTGGTCAAGGGGCTGGCCGCGATCGGCACGTTCGGCATGAAGGTCGCGCCGGAATACGGCGGGCTCGGGCTCAGCAACTTGTACTACAACCGGGCGCTGATGATCGTCGGGTCGGTCTGCCCGGCGCTGTCCGCGATGCTGTCCGCGCACCAGTCCATCGGGGTGCCGCAGCCGCTGGCGATGTTCGGCACCGACGAGCAGAAGCAGCGGTACCTGCCCCGGTGCGCGCGCGGTGAGATCAGCGCGTTCCTGCTCACCGAGCCCGACGTCGGCTCCGACCCGGCCCGGCTGACCACCACGGCGACGCCGTTGGCGGACGGGTCGGAATACGTGCTGGACGGGGAGAAGCTCTGGACGACGAACGGGGTGGTCGCCGACCTGCTGGTGGTGATGGCCAAGGTGCCGAAGGGCGACGGGCACCGCGGCGGGATCACCGCGTTCGTGGTCGAGGCCACCGCACCGGGGATCACCGTGGAACGGCGGAACGCGTTCATGGGCCTGCGTGGCCTGGAGAACGGGCTGACCAGGTTCGACCAGGTCCGGGTGCCGGCCGCGGACCGCATCGGCCGCGAGGGCCAGGGCCTGAAGATCGCCCTGACCACGCTCAACACCGGCCGGCTAGCGCTCCCGGCGGGCTGCGCCGCGACCGGCAAGCTGGCGCTGAAGATGGCCCGGGAATGGTCACGGGAACGAGTGCAGTGGGGGCGGCCGGTCGGCGAGCACGAGGAGGTGGCCGTCAAGATCTCCTTCATCGCCGCCACCACCTACGCGCTGGAGGCGATGGTCGAGCTGTCCAGCCAGCTCGCGGACGACAAGCGCAACGACTTCCGCATCGAGGCGGCACTGGCCAAGCTGTGGTGCTCGGAGATGGCCAGCACGATCGCCGACGAGCTGGTGCAGATCCGCGGCGGCCGCGGGTATGAAACCGCGGCGTCCCTCGCCGCGCGCGGTGAGCGCGGCGTGCCCGCCGAGCAGATGCTGCGCGACATGCGCATCAACCGGATCTTCGAGGGCTCCTCGGAGATCATGCGGCTGTTCATCGCGCGTGAGGCGGTGGACGCGCACCTGTCCGCGGCCGGCGACCTGATCGACCCGCAGGTGCCGATCGCCCAGCGCACCCGGGCGGCCGGCCGGGCTGGCGGCTTCTACGCCCGGTGGCTGCCCACGCTGGTCACCGGCGACGGGCAGAAGCCCCGCGCCTACAGCGACTTCGGCCCGCTGGCCACGCACCTGCGGTACGTGGAGCGGGCCAGCCGGAAGCTGGCCCGGGTCACCTTCTACGGGATGGCGCGGTGGCAGGGCCGGCTCGAGCACAAGCAGCGTTTCCTGGGCCGGATCGTCGACATCGGCGCGGAGCTGTTCGCGATCAGCGCCGCGTGCGTGCGGGCCCAGCACGACATGGCGGCCGCCACCGGGACCGGCCGGGACGCGACGGCGGCCGAGCTGGCCGGCCTGTTCTGCACCCAGGCGCGGCTGCGGGCCGAGGAACTGTTCGGCCAGCTATGGCGCAACACCGACAGTCCCGACGCGGCCCTGGCGCGGCGCGTGCTGTCCGGCCGCTACCTGTGGCTGGAGGACGGCGTCATCGATCCGTCGATACCCGGGCCGCTGATCGCCGAGGCCGAGCCGGGCCCGGCCAAGACGGAGAACGTGCACCGCCGCATCATCTGACGCCGCCCGCGCGCCGCCCGCCGGCGCCCGCCTGCCCGGCGGTGTCTGTGCCGAAAACCTCATCCGCCCAGGTGAGCAGCTATCCGGTTTCGGCAGAGGCCGCATGAGCTGGTTGCTCTCCGAAGGTCCGCCCGCTGCGGCATGATGGTCGGCTGTCCTGCTTCGACTGGCCTATCTGAGTGTGACGAACGTGTTCGCGTTACTGCGGCTTCTCCCGATGAGCGACCGGGACAAGGATGTAGAGATCCTGGCGCTGCGCCACCAGATCACGGTCCTGGAACGGCAACTCGGCCGGACCCGACCGCGGTTCTCCCCCGCCGACCGGGCGTTCCTGGCCGCCCTGCTGCACTGGCTCCCACGCGACGTACTATGCCGGTTCCGGCTGCTGATCCGGCCGGACACGGTGCTGCGCTGGCACCGGGACGTCCTGGCGCGCCGCCAAGCGGCCAGGTCCCGCCCCAGGCGCCCGGGCCCGCCGCGCACCGTCCGCTCCATCCGGCAGCTGGTGCTGCGCCTGGCACGGGAGAACCCCTGCTGGGGCTACCGACGCATCCACGGCGAACTCCTCGTGCTCCGGATCAAGATTGCCGCCTCCACCGTGTGGGAAATCCTCCAGCAGGCCGGGATCGACCCGGCGCCCGGGCGCACCTCCACCACCTGGGCCAGCTTCCTCCGCTCCCAGGCGGGCGCCCTGCTTCCTGCGACTTCTTCGAGACCGTCACCTTAACCGGCACCCGTCTGTACGTGCTGGCGCTCATCGAACACGCCACCCGGCGGATCCGGATCCTGGGCGCGACCGCCCACCCCACTGCCTCCTGGGTAGCCCAGGCCGCGAAGAACCTCGCCGTGGACCTCGAGGACGCCGGGAGCCGGGCTCGGTTCCTGATCCGGGACCGCGACGGCAAGTTCCCCGGCCCGTTCGACGCCATCCTCGCCGACGCGGGCATCGAAGTCGTGCTCAGCGGGGTCCAGATACCGAGAATGAATGCGATCGTGGAACGCTGGGTGCAGACGTGCAGACACAAGCTCCTGAACCGCACGCTCATCTGGAACCAGCGCCACCTCCTGCACGCGCTCCGGGAGTTCGAGCACTTCTATAACGAGCACCGGCCCCACCGGACCCTCCGAGCTGCCGCCCCCATGCACCCGCTACCCGGACCGATTACCGATCCTGAGCAGGTCGCGCACCTCGATATCCGCAAACGGGACCGGCTCAGCGGCACCCTCCACGAGTACCGGCATGCTGCCTGACCAGCACGGATGAATAATCGGCACCCACACGGTTGTCCCGCGGCCATCTCCAACACCAGACCGCGTATCGCCTGCGGCCCTCTCGGAGTGCGACACGGGTACACCCACCGTCGCCTGACCAGGACGGCGTGCCATCGCAACAGGGTCTGCGGTGGGATGATAAGGCGCATTTGACGGAGTTGGCCATTGGGCAGCAGTCGGGCTAGCGCCGCGAGGATCGCCCGGTCGGCCGGGGGCAGCTTCGGTGTCTTACCTGGCGCTGGAGCATGGTGACCCGGGTGGCGCAGTATGAAGACCTCGGCACCACGCTGAGCGACGGAGGAGGTCAGGGAGAACGCGCACAGTGCCGCCGTTCGGTACGTTGTGGTACGCCGCGCGCATGACCTTCGATACCACGCCGAACGGGTCAATCTGTGCACGTTGCCGAGGCCGGAGTCGGCTGCGGCGACCCGCTGACCGTAGCCCGTACCGGCGCGATGCCGTTGTCGTGCGGCGTCCGGTACCGGCGCGATGCCGTTGTCGTGCGGCGTAATGCCTTTCGCGTGGCCAGCCTTCCTTCGGAGAGGGCGGTGGTGTCGACGTCGTGGAGTGTGGTGACCACGAGGTCGGCGCCGACCTCGGCGAGCAGGCCGGCGTTGCCGGCGCGTGCGGCGCCGAGCGTGGCCATGCCGCCGGCTTTGGCGGCTTGGATTCCGGCGGAGGCGTCCGCGATCGCGATCGCGTGGCGGGGCTCGACGCCGAGTTCGTGCGCGGCGGTCAGGAAGATCTCGGGGCTGGGCTTGCCGTGGGCGAAATCGCGTCCGGAGACGTCGGCGTCGAAGTAGTCCAGCAGCGTCAGGCCGGGCCGCAGCGCCGGCGAGGAGATCCCGTGCTCCCGGGCGAAGGTGTCGAGCCGGATCTGGCGCAGGAACAACGCCGCGTTCTTCGAAGAGGATGCGTCCGCGATGAGCATCCCGGCGTCCTTGGTGGCGATGACGAACCGCAGCGCGTCGGGATCGGCGGGGAAGTCACCGGCCTGGATGAGGCGCATTCCCGCTCTGTGCTGTCAGAGACGCTGATGGAGTGACGGCCCTGGCCGCACACATTTGGCCGATCTGCGCGGCGCCGGTCTTGTTATTGGGTGGAGCAATAGAAACGTGCCACCCGGCACAAACGAGCGTGATCGTGCTGGTCAGGCGAAAAGGATGCGCCACCCGCGGGCCGCCCTTGCCGCTCAGGTCATCACGGGGACTGCGGCTGCGAGGCTCCCCGAGACCGGCTGCCGTCCGGTCGCGACATCGATCCAGACGGGCAACGGCAGCTGCCGGGCCTCCCGCACGAGGTGGGGAGCCCGGGCGGCGAGCGCCTTGAGCAGCGCCCCGGCGGTGATGGCCTGGGCGACGCGGTCCGGGCGGACCGGGCCGGCGAGGTCGCACCCGTGCACGACCGCTTCCACGCAGCGGGTGACCAGGTAGTCCACGAGCCGGATCGGGCCTTGCATCGTCACCACGGTCGCGGAGAGATCCGCCGCCCGCAAGGCCGGCGCGGCCTCGCGGGCGGCCTTCGCGAAATCGACCCGGCCCGACCAGCCGGGCCAGTGAGTGAGTCCCGGCCAGGCTCGCCGCGACGGTGACCACGGCGTGCTGCGTGGGCGCGGTGGCGATGAACTTGCGGAGCAGGGTCGGCTGCAGGCACAGGTGGGCGACCACTTCCCGGTTGCGCCAGCCGGTCACCCGGCTCGGAGTCTCCAGATCGATCGTGGCGACGGCGGCCGTGATGGCCTGCCACTGGCGCACCAGGGCATCGCGCACCTCCTCACCGTGCTTGGCCACCTCACCATCGTGCCGTACGCAGCAGGCCCTGCCTTACGCGGTGTCCGGCGCCGCTCCGTGGTGGCGGGGATGCCGGTAAGAACCGGTAAGAAACGGCCTGCGCGCAGACGCATCTGCGGCGCGCCGTTGACCCCCGGAGACCGGCCCGGCCGGGCCTGACGGCGAGGGCCGGGCCAGAGGCCAGGCCCGGAACGCGCGCGGCGGACCCGGCTTAGTGACCGCGTACTTTCCTGCGTTGGTGTATCAGGCGTGCTGGGCGCCACTCTGTACATGCAGGCGAATATGGCGGCCGTCTGGCTGGCTTGGGTTCCCGGTGACGGGGGGAATCATGGAAACTAGTGCGGCTTCGGGAGCATCAGGGATCGCCAACGGCAGCAGCGTGACCGATCTTGGTAAAAAGCCTCAAGACCTCGCGTCGCTGCACAGGCGGTTCGACGAACTCGAGCATGCCGTCGCCCGGCGCGTGGAGGAGACCTGCGCCGCGTTCTTCCGGACGCCACAGCGGGCCGCTGGCGCGGTGATACCGGCCTGGCGGCGCCGGACCAGGGGGGAGCGGCGCTGGCAGGTCGCGGCCTGCACTGCGGTCGCGATCGGGCTGCAGGTCGCGGTGCCAGGACGGCTGGCGGTGCTGCGGCCGGTGTGGATCCTGCCCGCGCTGCAGGGCATACTGCTCGTCACGCTGGTCCTGGCCAACCCGCACCGGATCGACCGCGAATCCCGGGTGCTGCGCATCCTCGGCCTCACGCTGGCGGCGCTGATCAGCTTCGCCAACGCATGGTCCCTGGTGAGCCTGGCAACCGGCCTGGTCCACGGCACCGAGGGGAGAACGCCGGGCCACTGCTGGTCACCGGCGGAGCGATCTGGCTCACCAACGTCATCGTGTTCGGGCTGTGGTACTGGGAGTTCGACCGGGGTGGCCCGGTCGCGCGCGCCCTCGGCACTCGTCCGTACCCGGACTTCCAGTTCGTCCAGATGACCAGCCCGGAGCTGGCACCGCCCGACTGGGAACCCGCCTTCGCCGACTACCTCTACCTGGCCTTCACCAACGCGTCAGCGTTCAGCCCGACCGATGTGCTGCCGCTGTCCCGCTGGGCCAAGCTCGCCATGGCCCTGCAGTCGGTCATTTCCATCGTCACGGTGGCACTGATCGTGGCGCGTGCCGTCAACATCCTGAAATAGCCCGGCGCGGAGGTGTCAGTCGGAGCCCGGCCGGCCGGTTTACCTGGAGCCGGCCTTAGGTGCGGTACGGCTGCGGTCAGGGCAGACGGGCAGGAACCGGCGCCGACCACCGGCGCAGCCAGCCGCTTCCCGGCGGCTAGAGCGACTGGGCCGAGCACATGACCAGCTGATCTCGCATCTGCAGACCGATCCGGAGAACGCGGCGAAACCCCCTCCGATTCCACGATCGATGTCGCGTCCGACCCCGGCACGCAATACACCGTAATCGTCACGCTCCGCGATCGCGGTTAGTCTTCTCGAGGCGCGATACCCGCCGATAGGTACGTCCGGCGGCTCCTTTGCACGCGACCAGTGTTGCGCGCAGAATTGGCGGTTCGGGTTGGCTGATCAGCAGCCATGGTCTGCCAGGAGACGGACCGCTGCTGGCGGGGCTTGCCAGCCTGGATCGGCCAAAGACGCACGCTATCCGGAGGCCAGTTGGTCAAGGGCGCCAGCCATGCTGGGACGGCCGTCGGCTCCGGAGATCGTCCAGGTGACGAACTTCGTCGGTCCCATGTACGGCTTGAGCGAGGTCATCAGCTGGACGTGCGGAGGGGTGCGCATGGGCCTGGCGGCCCAGGCTGGAGGGGCCGAAGTCGACGTGCTTGACCAGCCGGGGGAACTCCGGAAAGCGCTCGCCCGGTAGCGCGGCGAACAACAGCACCACGTCCAGGTCCTTCACGCCGGTGCTGCCGGTCAGCATGTGCAGCGCCGCGCCCTAGGCCAGCGCGGCGGCCAGGAAGCGGCCGCGGTAGCGCGGCCAGCGCCGGGCGAACCGCTCCCGTTCCGCGGCGGCGACTCTGGCCCGCCGGTCCAGATGCTCGGTGGTGACCGCGCCGTAATACCGGGCGCTGACCGCCGCCTCGGGATCGGGTGAAAGCCTGCCGTCCATCGCCATCAACCCCCCTGAGCGGCCCGCCGAAGCCGCAGCGAATCCCATGAGATACCCCTCAGCCCGGGCGCGGCCGGCCACGGCGAGCCAGGCCCGCCATCGTGACGGGGCCCCCGTTGCTGGTTAGCCAGCGGTTCACAGCTCCAGCACCTCATATGCCGGCAGGTCGGCGGTCCAGGAGCGGTACGGCCAGCTGGCATCGTGACCACGGGATTGCCGCCAAGGCGACACGCAAGGGCCGTAAGAGCATAAGGGCGCTCCTACCGGCCGAACCCCGAGCACCACCACGGGCCAGTGCGATCACCACCGTCGCGGCCAGCACCGGCAGCGCCACGTCCACTCGCAGCAGCAGCGCCCCCGCCAGCCTCCGCGGCCATGAGGCCGACAGCGGCCAGGCGGCGCCCGACTCGAGGGCTGTGGCCACCGGCGAGCCAGGAGCCGGCAGCCAACCCGGTCAAGCTCGGGGTGAGCACGGTTGTGGTGACATCGGGAACCGCCAGGCGGCGCACGGTCGCGTTCTGCAGCCCCAGCCTGGCGGCCAGCAACCCGATCACCACATACCGCCGGGCGCCACCAGCGTCGACCGGCAGCCCGACCGCCACCACCCCCGCCACCGGGTGCACCAAGCAGTCCGGGTGGGCCACCTGGTCATGACGAGCCGGTCTCGTGCCGCTTGAGGCGCCGCCGGCGCGTGGCGGAAGGCACCAGCTATTGGGAATGATTTTCACTAGCTGGCTGTTGCGCCGAGCATGAGTCACAGCACACGCCCCGTCATCAAGCTGAGGTCGACCGCTAGGACTGGCTACACGTACGTGACCAGGAAGAGCCGGAGAAACGATCCTGACCGTCTCGTCATCCGCAAGTACGACCCGGTGATCGGCCGCCACGTTGAATTCCGGGAGGAGCGGTAATCATGAAGCAGGGAATCCACCCGGACTATCATCCGGTCGTTTTCCGCGACCGCGCGGCGAACTTCGCCTTCCTCACCAGGTCGACTGCCGCCAGCGAGCGAACCATCACCTGGGAGGACGGCACTACCTATCCCGTCGTCGACGTCGAGATCTCATCGGCGAGCCACCCGTTCTACACCGGGCAGGCGCGCGTCCTCGACACGGCCTGCCGGGTGGAGCAGTTCCGCCGCCGGTATGGCAACAACGTCAAGGGCGCCTGACGACCTCAGGTAGCTCGTGCCCCCGCGATCACGGGCCGTCCGACTCTGGAGCCGGGCGGCCCGTAGCCGTGTCACTATCGTCCCAATCACGCAGGCTGGTAATTCCCGTCGTTCCCGGCCGCGTGACCTTCCCGATCGAGATCCGGGCCGAGGCCATCGCGGTGTTCTTCAAGACGGCCCGTGAAGCTGATCGGCTGATCGAGGGTGATAGGGGTAAGGAATGACTGTTGGCAGCCCGGAAACGATGAAGGCCTGGGTGGTGAGCCAGCCAGGACCGATCGAGACCAGCCCGCTGAGGTACGTGGAGAAGCCTGTGCCGGCCCGGCTCCCGGCGAACTGCTGGTCCAGGTCCTGGTCTGCGCCGTGTGCCGCACCGACCTGCATGTCAGCGAGGGCGATCTGCCGGTGCACCGTGAGCACGTCACGCCCGGTCACATGGTCGTGGGCCCGGTAGCAGCACTCGGCGAGGGCGTTACCGATTATGTCGTTGGGGACCGGGTTGGCGTCGCGTGGCTGCGGCATGTCGACGGGACCTGCGCCTACTGCCGCCGCGGCAACGAGAATCTGTGCCCTAACTCGCTCTACACCGGCTGGGACGCCGACGGTGGCTACGCAGAGTACACGACCGTGCCGGCGGCGTTCGCCTATCGGCTGCCCGCCGGCGTAGCTGACGTGGAGCTGGCGCCGCTGCTGTGCGCCGGGATCATCGGCTACCGGGCGCTGCTGCGCGCATCGCTGCCGGAGAACGGCAGGCTCGGGTTGTACGGATTCGGCGACAGCGCCCACCTGGTCGCCCAGGTAGCGCTGGCGCAAGGTGCGACTGTCCACGCCCTGACCCGCGGCGAGGCGTCGCAGCGGCTGGCGCTGGAGCTAGGCGCTGCGTCGGCGAGGGGCGCGTATGACTCCCCGCCGGAACCCCTGGACAGCGCGATCCTGTTCGCGCCAGTCGGGGATCTCGTGCCGGTCGCGATGCGGGCACTCGACCGTGGCGGGGTCCTCGCCATTGCCGGGATCCATCTGACCGACACACCGCCGCTGAACTATGAGCACGAGCTGTTCTATGAGAAAGAACTGCGCAGCGTCACCTCCAACACCCGTGACAACGGCCGGGAGTTCCTCGCACTGGCCATCCGTCACCACGTCCGGGCCACCACCCATGTGTACCCGATGTCACAAGCACAACAGGCGCTGCAGGACCTCAAGGTCGGCCTGTTCGACGGGGCGGCGGTTCTCGTCAACGACGGGGACACCGCGCACTGACCCAACCATGGTCATCCGGCGCAAGGGTGGCCTCCCTCACCCGCCCGGCCGAGGCAGGGTCACCAGCCGCGGGGCGGCTCGTTCGGATAGCGCCGCCGCGATGTCAGGGGGAACCGGCACGTTCGAGCCCTGGAAACCATGAAACGGCCGGAACGACCCGAGCGTCGCGTCGTCGAGCAGTTCGGACCTGAGCAGGGGCGGCCTGATGCGGGAGTGTCCGCGATCGGTACCAGCCAGGGCCGTTTAAGGTGCAGCAACTTGGACCGCTTGGCCGGGCCGATGTTGCTGAGCCGGTACTTGTCATACAGGGCCGTGGCCGCCTGGTACACGAGGGTGCCCGGCGTACAGTCCTCAAGCCGGGCGGTCGCGGGAACGGCCGCGAACTCAGCGGCTTCCAGCCGGCTCATTCGGCGACGACCTCAATCTCGGGTGAGCCACGCAGGGTCCTGGTGACGTAGCAGACCCGCTCGGCGGATTTGATCAGTGTGCCGAGGTCTTCCCCCTCCGGCGAGCTGGTGCGCACCACGATGCGGAACGAATCGAACTGCGGGCCCCGGTACCGGCCAGTGACCTCGACCTGGGTATCTGGGGCTAGCTCGATGCCCAGTTTGCGCGCGCTGAAGGCCAGCGCCAGCGTGAAGCAGGACGCGATGGAGGCCAGCAGCAGCTCGGTAGGCTGTGGGGCTGTGCCGGTGCCGCCAGGCCGAGGCGGGCTCGTCCGCGACTACCTCGAAGTCGCCCGCCCGGACCACGGTTCTCAGCCCTCCGGTCCAGCTGGCCCGCACGGTTCGTTCAGCCACGTTCATCCCGGCCTCCTTCGCCGCCGTCGGTGGTGCGTCCGCGTTTCTTCCGGGCGCGCCCGGATGCAACATCTGTGCAACCGCGGTAGTGCACCGTGTCATAGATCATGATCTGGATCGTCTGTTGGGAGATGTCGATGACGACAGCGCAGGTACCTGTCCACCTCACCTGCCGCCGCGGTCGGTGTCGCGCGGCGGTGCGCCACCCCGCTCACCACGATCGGTTGCTCACCGTCGACACCAACGTCGACGCGCTGCTTGAGCTGATCGAGATCGCGGTCACCTGGCACGAGCTGGACTACTCCGGGACCCCGCTGGTCGGCCCCCAGGACTGGGCGGCCTTCGCCGACGAGCATGCCTGGCGCTACCCGGACCAGGCCAGCAGGGCATTCAGCCTCGCCATCGACATCGTCGGCCGCCGCGCCACCGGGGCCGTTCCGGAGCGGCCCTTCGCGAAAGTCATCGAGCTGGTCCAAGCCTGAGCGGGCATGCTTCATCGTATAGTAGATGAATAAATACTATACGAAACGTGGTGATCGAGTGCCCCTTCCTCAGTTCCTCGAGCTGCCCACGCGGTCGGCCAAGCCCCGCGCCGTCGGCCTCACCCACGTGCTCGATCCGGGCATCGGGGCCGCGGCCGCCGCCGACCTGCTCGCCTCGGCGGCGCGGCACATCGACATCTGGAAGGTCGGCTGGGGGACCGGTTACCTCGACACCGCGCTGGCGGCCAAGCTCGCGCAGTTGCGCGCACACAGCGTCGAGGCATGCCTGGGCGGCACGCTGCTGGAGATCGCCTGGGCGCAGGGCGTCGCGGCCGACTGCCTGGCGTGGGCCGAGGACCTCGGCTTCCGCTACGTCGAGGTGTCCCGGGGCACCGTGGCGATGTCGCTGCGCGACAAGCGTGCGCTGATCGGTCAGGCGGCCAGCCGGTTTCTGGTGCTGGCCGAGGTCGGCGCCAAGGCGCCCGGCGAGCGCAACCCGGCCCGGCACTGGCCCGCCGAGTGCCGGTCGGACTTGGAGGCTGGTGCGAATCTGCTGGTCACCGAGGGACGACAGAGCGGGACGGTGGGGACCTTCGACGAGGCCGGGCGAGTGCGGCCCGAAGTGGTCGAGGCGGTGGCCGGTGCGGTGGGCGCCGAACGGGTCATTTTCGAAGCCCCCCAGGCTGGCCAGCAGGCCTGGTTCGTCCGCCGCTTCGGTGCCGAGGTCAACCTGGGCAACGTCGCGCCGGGCGACGTGCTGTCGGCGGAGACGCTGCGGCTGGGCCTCCGCTCGGACACCGCGGCGGTACCGCGCCGTGAGCAGCCAGAAGCGGAGCTGGCGTGACGGTCGGCCCCAACTTCGTGCCCAACCGGTACCGGGGGGTCTCGGTCGCCCGGCTACCGGAGCGCGTCGAGCTGACCGAGGAAGGGCTGCGCGCGTACCTGCTCGGCCGCCCGGCGTACCGGCGCACCCGGTTCGTGGTCGCCCGTAGCGGCGAGCTCACCGCGCTGGCGCGCGTCACCCGGCGCTCGGACAACGAGCTGTTTTCCCCGGTGGTGGCCGTCGAGCTGCTGGCCGGCCCGGCCGAGTGCGCGTACCTGGTCGAACCGGAGGCGGACACCGGCATCCCATCCGTGCTGGCCGCCCTAGCGTGTGACCGGGCGCCCGGAGCGCGGGCCGTCGTGGTGCAGGGCCGTTACGCGCACGTGAACTTCATCTGCGAACCCCGCCCGCTGCGCGTCGTGGTTCGCGAGGTCGTTCCGCCGGAGCCGGCGAAACTGCTGGACCAGGCCCGGCGGGTCCTCGCGGTGACTGAGTTGCTGCCCCCGATCGAGCTGGCCGGCGAGCTGACCGAGCTCACCGGGCTGGCCGCCCGCCGCCCCGACCGGCGCTACCTGCTGCCGTGCCGGGGGTCCGGCGGGGAGGTGCCCGGGGCCCAGGTACGCTACCTGGACGAGCACCCCGAGCGCGAGCCGTGGACGCTGCTCGGCTGTGCCCGCTCCCGGCAGATCCACCGCTGGTTCTACGGCGACGAACCGCCGACCGTGGACTTCTGCCCCAAGCAGACCGGCGGCCCGGTCAGCGACGGCCGGCTGCTCACCAAGTGCTGTTTGCAGGAGGAGCACGTGGAGTCCGGCCCCGGCTGGGTGTCAGTGCCGTGGGGCGCGTCGCTGGAGCACGTCCGGGAGGCCCTGACGCTGCTGGCCGCCCAGGAGGAGCCGGCGTGGGCACCCGCCTGAGCTCGTCCCGGCTCTACGCGCATCTGTGGGGCACCCCCGAACTGGACGCGCTGTTCGACGAGCGCGCCATGCTGCAGCGCTGGCTGGACATCCTGGTCGCGCTGGCCACGGCGCAGGCCGCGCTCGGCATCGTGCCGGTTTCCGCCGCCGAGACGCTTGCCGGGGCGGCCCGGGTAGACGCGCTGGACCTGGACTACGTCGCCGAGCAGACCCGGCTCACCGCGCACTCCACCCTCGGTCTGATCCGGGGCCTGCTGCGGGTGCTGCCCGAGGACGTGCGCGAGCACGTCTACGTCGGCGCCACGGTGCAGGACGTGAGCGACACATGGTTCGGGCTGCTGATGCGCGACGTCGGGGCGATCGTCTGGCGCGACCTGCGGGCTCTCGAGGCGCGGCTGCTCGAGCTCGCCGCGCGGCACCGGGACACCGTGATGGCGGGGCGGACCCACGGTCAGCCCGGGGCACCGATCACTTTCGGTTTCAAGGCGGCCAGCTGGGCGGACGAAATACGCCGGCATGTCCAGCGGCTGCGGGAGGGCCGGTCCCGCTGGGTGGTCGGACAGCTCGGCGGTGCGGTCGGCGGACTCGGTTTCTTCGGCGCGCAGGGGATCGAGCTGCGCGCCCGGTTCTGCGCCGAGCTGAAGCTGGCCGACCCGGGTATCTCCTGGCTGACCTCACGGGACCGGATCGCCGAATTCGGCAATGTGCTGGCCATGGTGTGCGGCACGCTGGGCCGCATCGGCGGCGAGGTGTACGAACTGGCCCGCCCGGAGATCGGGGAGCTGGCCGAGGCGGCGCCGCGCGGCGCGGTCAGCAGCATCACGATGCCGCACAAGCGCAACCCGGAGGCCAGCGAGCATCTGGACACCCTGGCCCGCCTGGCTCGCGCCGCGTCGGCGGTGCTGGTGGAGGGCATGGTGGCCGGGCACGAGCGAGACGGCCGCGCGTGGAAGGCGGAGTGGCTGGCGCTGCCCGAGGTCTGCCAGCTGACCGGCGCCGCGGCGCGGCTGGCCCTGGCGCTGCTCGACGGGCTGGAGGTGCACCCGGAGGCGATGGCGGGCACCGTGCGCCGCTACGGTCCCGACCTCGGCTCGGAGCGGGTGCTCGCCGAGCTGTCCGCCCGGATCGGCAAGCACCGCGCCCAGCAGGTGCTGCACGAGCTGCTCAGGGAGGAGGGGACGGACCTGGCCGCCGGGCTGGCCGTCCGCGGCCTGGCCGGTGCGGACGAGGTGCGCCGGTGGCGGGACTCGCCGAGCGTGGCGGCCGCCGCCGCGATGGTGGACCAGGTGCGGGCCCGCGCCGAGATGGCGCGGGCCGGTGAGCCGGAGCGGTGGGCGTGACCGGGCTGGCCGGGCGGACCGGACGGCTGCCCCGGGTTCCGCTCGGCCTCTTCCCCACGCCGCTGGTGCGGGCCCGTCAGCTGGCGGCGGCATTGGGCCGGGGGCCGCTGCTTATCAAGCGGGACGACCTGGCCGGCTTCGGCGTCGCCGGCAACAAGACCAGACCGCTGGAGTTCCTACTCGGCGACGCCCTGGAGCGCGGCGCTGAGGTGCTGATCACCGGGGGCGGCCCCGGCTCCAACTTCTGCCTGGCCGCCGCGCTGGGCGCGCGCACGGTGGGGCTGGACTGCGAGCTGGTGGTGTGGGGTGATCCGGAGAGCACGAACCTGGCGCTGGCGGCGGCGGCCGGCGCGCGCCTGCGGCCCACCGGCAACGGTGACCGCGACGCCGTGGACGAGCTGGTCCAACGGCGCGCCGGGGAGCTGACGGCCGCCGGCCGCCGGGCGTACGCGGTGCCGCGGGGCGGGTCGACGGAGCTGGGGGCCATCGGGTTCGCGGCCGCCGCTGACGAGCTGGCCGGGCAGCTCACCCGGCTGAACGAGCCGCCGAGGCTGATCGTGATCCCGGTCGGCTCCGGGGGCAGCTGCGCCGGGCTGCTGGCGGGAATGGCGGCGCTCGGGCTGGGCATCCCGGTGCTGGGGGTGACGGTGAGCCGGCCGCCGGAACGGATCGGTCCCCGGGTGCGGGAGCTCGCCGAAGGCTGCGCCCGGTTGCTCGGCACCCCACTGCCCGCCGCCAAGCTGGAGATCTGCGACGCGCGCGGTCCCGGCTTCGGCCGTGCTACCCAGCTGGAGCGTGAGCGCGCACTGCTCGCGCTGCGCACCGAGGGACTGCTGTTCGACGAGACCTATGGAGCCGAGGCGCTGTCTTCGGCGATCGATCACCTGAGCGGAGCCGGACCCGTGCTGCTGTGGCATACCGGCGGCCTGGTGCCCGCAATCGGCACCCTTACGACTGCAAAGGATGCGCCATGACGACCCCAGAGACCGAGCCGGCCAGGCGCATCCGCGAGAGCGGCCCGCCGGCCAGCGGGCCAGCGCCGGAACTGATCGAGTCCGGTTTCGCGCTGGAGAACGCGGACGCGGCGTTCCTGCATCGCGGCCTCAACCTGGCCGACCTGGCGCACGTGCTGGATCTGGACCGTCGGCGCATCGTGCCTCCGGACGCGCGGCGTGAGCTGCTCACACTGCTGCTCGAGGTATCGGAGATACCGGCCGGTGAGTTCCCCTACGATCCGTCCTACGGCGAGCCGTACAACTCACGTGAGCACTACTTCGTTTCCCGGATTGGCGACGCGGCGGGCTGGCTGCACGCGGGGCGCCCGCGCCGGGAAGCGGCACGGGTCGCGCTGCGGTTGCACCTGCGCCGCCAGCTTACCGAGCTGATCACCGAGGCCGTCGCGTTCGCGGCCCAGGCCACCGACCGGGCCGAGGAGCATGCCCGCACTCTGTTGCCCGATCAGACTTACCTGCAGCAGGCCCAGCCGTCCACGTTCGGGCACTACCTGCTGTCCTTCGTCTACTCCACGGTGCGCGACGTGCGGCGGCTGCTCGACGAGACCGGCTGGGTGGACAGGAGTCCGGGCGGCGCCGGCTGCGTGAACGGCACCCGGCTGCTGGAGGACCGGGCGCCGATCGCCGCCGCGCTGGGCTTCGACGGCGTCATCCCGCACACCAGGGACGCGATGTGGCAGGTCGACGGGCTGATCCACATCCTCGCGACGGCGGCCAGCCTGCTGTCCAACTTCTCCAAACTGGCCGAGGACCTGGAGATCTTCTCTTCCAGCGAGTTCGACTTCGTTGACCTGGCCGACGCCTACACCCGCTCCAGCATCCTGATGCCCAACAAGCGCAACCCGTACGCGCTGGCCATCGTCCGTGGTGCCGCCGGAGTGCTGATCGGGCGGCTGAGCGGGTTCCTCGCGGTGACCAAGAGCCCGTCGGCGCGCAGTGACAACCTGATCTTCGCCTACGGAGAGGTGCCGCGCGCGCTCGACCTGTCGGTGCGGATCACCCGGCTGATGACCGGTGTGGTGCGCACCCTGCGGGTTAACCCGGAGCGAATGCGCGAGGAGCTGGACCGGGGGTATACCCAGGCCACCGACCTGGCCGAGTACCTGGTGCAGACGCGCGGGGTGGACTACCGCACCGCCTATGTGGTGGTGGGCAACGTGGTCCGGGCGGCCAGCCGCGCCGGCATCCCGGGCGCTGGCATCACCGGGGACATGATCGATGAGGCCGCCCTGGCTCACACCGGGCAAAGCTGGGGACTGGCCGGCGAGGATCTCGTATCCGTGCTGGAATCCGTGGCACATCGTCGAGTCCCGGCAGGCTGAGGGCGGCGCGGCGCCGGCGGCGCTCGCCCGGATGGCGGGTGAGCTGCGGGCGGAACTCGATGCCCTGGCCGGCGCGGCCGCCGACCGGACGGCCGGCTTCGACCGGGCCGAGCACCAGCTGCTGCAGGCGGCCCGGGCGGCGGCCACGCGGCCGGGGAAGGAGCGGTGAGGGCCAGGCAGGCGGGAGCCGGGACCGGGTCGCTATCCGTCAGTGAGGGTGAACCATAGGGCCTGAGCAATGCCAGGCCCGGGGTTGGCCCAGCCGTGCTCGACGTTTGTGGGGAAGTGCAGCGACTCGCCGGCGGCCACGGTGTAGTCCTCCTCGCCGACGCTGATCGCCAGGCTGCCGTGGACCACGACGACCAGCGCCTCACCGGGCAGGCGCTGGCCCGTCCGCCGGGCGCCGGGCGCCAGCCGGCTGACCGTGCCAACGGCGCGGAACCGGCCGGGCGGCCCGCTGATCGTGGTGCTGCCGACGGCGGTGGGGTCAGCCTGCAGACCCCGGCGGTGCACGGCCAGCGGCCCGGGCTCGGCCCCCCCCTCCACGAAATGCCCGATCGGCGTCCGCAGCGCCGCGGCGATCTTCAGCAGGGTCGTAATGGTGGGAACCATGTCCCCGCGCTCCACCTTGTGCACGGCGGCGGCGGAGACGTCGGCCAGCTGGGCGAGCTGTTGCAGCGAGAGGCCGCGCCGCTGGCGCAGGGCGTGCACCTTCGGCCCGATGGAGCTCACCACCGATTCCCACGACGAACCGCCGCCGTCCTGCTCCACACCGGGTTCGGCTGGAGGTGACGCGGGGCCAGGCATCCGGCGGCTCCTCGGTGAGACGGTGACGTTGACAGGGGTCACTCGTTCAATATAGTAGATACGCTGAATCGCATAGTAAACAACAACTGGCGATCTCAGCATAGACGGTGAAAGGCGGTTGGACGTGCCGCGGAAGATAGTGGTGATCGGCGGGGGTGCGGCGGGGCTAGGCGCCGCGGGCGGGGTGAAAGCGGTGGATCCGTCCGCCGAGGTCGTCGTGTACACGCAGTTCGAGGACGTCGCCTACAGTCCGTGCGGCATCCCCTACGTGCACGGCGGCGAGATCGAAAGCTTCGACAAGCTGATACTGGCCGGTAAGCAGGTCTATGTCGACGCCGGGATCGACGTGCACTACGAGACCGAGGTGACGGCGATTGACACGGCGGACCATGCGGTCACGGTGGCCGGCGAGGGGACCGTACGGTACGACCGCCTGATCATCTGCACCGGTTTCGACTACGCCGACCCGGGCGTGCCAGGCGGCGAGCTGAGCGGGCTGTACTACGTGAAGAACATCCGCCGCGCCGCCGAATGGGACAAGGTCATCGCGAACACCAAGCGGGCGGTAGTGATCGAGGCTTCCCCGCTGGCCCTGGAGATGGTCACCGCGCTGGCACACCGCGGGGTGGAAACCCACCTGGTCGACCCGAACCCGTACGCGCTGGCCACCATGGCCGACCCGGACATCATGGCGCCGGTCGAGCAGTCCTGGCGCGAGATGGGCGTCCACCTGCACTTCAACACGACGCTGGAGGCGTTCCTCGGCGACGCCGACGGCAAGCTGCGCGGGATACGGACCTCCGACGGTGAACTGCCGGCCGAGCTGGCCGTGGTGGCGACCCACAAAGTGGCGAACAACCGGCTGGCCGGGGCGGCTGGACTCGACATCGGTTCCACGGGCGGCATCGTGGTGGACGAGCGGATGAAGGCCTCCGCGCCAGACGTCTGGGCGGCAGGCGACGTCTGCGAGATCCCGCACGGAGTCACCGGCGTGCCGTTGCAGGGCCTGACCGGCTCGCACGCCTATGCGCAGGGCAAGGTGGCCGGAACGAACGCCGCCGGCGGCGACCGCACCTACCGCGCGGTCTATGTGCCGTGGGGTACCCCGGCGGGCAAGTGGGTGATAGGGGGCGCCTCGTTCGGTGAGGCCACCGCGACCGCACTGGGCATCCCCTACGTGCTGGGGACCGGCCAGGGGATTTCCCGCGCCCGCTACTACCCGGGCGTGCATCCCATCACGATCAAGCTGCTGGCCGAGCCCGGCACGCTGCGGCTGATCGGCGCGCAGATGGTGGGCGGCGGCGAGGGCATCAAGGAGCGGGCCGACTTCCTGGCCACCGCGATCAAGTTCGGCCTGACCCTGCGCGACCTGGGCTCGATGGAGAACGTGTACTCGCCCGCGATCGGCGCACTGAACGAGCCGATCGTCACCGCCGCGCAGAACGGCCTGGCGAACCTGGCGAAGGGCTGAACCGGTGGCGCGTTCGGATTTCTACCGCTGGCTGCGGGCCAACGCCGAGCACTACCTGCTGGTGGATGCCCACCGCCGGCTCGCCGCCCGGACCGGTTCGCCGGCACCTCGCCCTCCCCGGGGCGCGAAGGACATCTTCTGGCTGAAGGTATTCGCCCCGGCCTATTCGCTCCTGCCGTGGCCGCTCCGGCGCACGATCATGCGCGCGATGCCCGGCAGCCACCGTAAGACGTGGGCTCCGCCACCCGCCCCGGGCGGGCCAGCGGTTTGACCCCCGAACAACACATCAACGGACGAAGGAGACACTGTGGCACAGATCGTCGGTGAGCGGGCCCACGCGGGCGACGCGATCGTTGACTACGAAGACAAGATGTTCGAGGACATCCAGGCCAACGAGGGCGAGAAGGCGTACATCTTCATGCACACCGTGCCCTACGAGGGCTCGGTCGGCCTGGTGAACATGCTCACCTGTACCCGGATCAACCGGAAGGGCTTCGACACCACCCTGGTGCTCTACGGGCCCGGGGTCTTGATGGCCTCGGCCACCCGGGGCTTCCCGACCGTGGGCGCGGAGGGCTTTCCCGGCCACCTGGCCTACAACAACCAGCTCCAGACCTTCATGAAGGAGGGCGGCAAGGTGCTGGCCTGCCGCTTCGCCATGGCGGCGCTGTACGGCATGCGCGAGACAGACCTGATCGAGGGAGTGCGGGCGATCCACCCGCTGGACGTGCTGGACTGCAACCTGACCGCACGCCGTGAGGGTGCGCTGGTCATGCAGACCTGGACGCTGTAGCGCCCGCAGCGGTCGCGGGATGGCCGGGCCGGTGAGGCGCCGGCCCGGCCATCCCGCGACCAGGCCGGAGGTTCCCACATGACCGATCCCGTGACCGCGGCCCGGGCGCGCTGGCGCTCGGCTGAGGACCGGCTGTACCCGGCGCTGATCGCCGACCCGGACGGCTACCAGCGTGCGCTCACCGTCATCCAGATGGTCGTAGCCGAACTGCACCGCCGGGGCGACGAAGATGCCGTGCTGCTGTCCGCCGACGCGAGCCCGGGCGCGCTGCTCGCCGAGGTGTGCCCCGGCGGCACGGGCCTGCCCGCCGACCTTGTCGTCGGGGTGGCCTGCAGTGCCCGGGACCGCCAGCTCGCCGCCGAGGCGAACCAGCGGCGGGTCGACCAAGCCGTCGCCGAAGCCTGGGGCGCCGGCAGGCCGTGGGCCGTGCTGGCGGGCCCGGAGGATCCGGCCGAGCTGACCGAGGGTGAGGCGGTTGCGCTGCACCTGCCTACCGGTACCCTGCTAACCGCCTCCGTGGACATCTGGTCCGGCGGTGCGCCCTACGGCCTGCGGATGGCGCCGCCCGATGGTGAGCCGACCTGTTCGTCGTTCACTGACCGCGACGGCTGGCTGGCGGCCTACCGGAACGGCCGGGCCGGGCTCTCCGGCCCGGGTCCCCGCGCGGCCCGGAGGGGAGGGGCATGACCGTCTCACTGGCCGCCTCCCGCGCCGTGGCCTGCCGGCTGGTCGAGCACCCCCGTGAACTGGCCGCGCACCACACGATCCGGCGTGCCGTGTTCGTCGCCGAGCAACACGTTTTCGCCGGCTCCGATACCGACGCCAGGGACGCCGACCCCGCCACGCTGCACGTGCTCGGCCTGGTCGGCGGGACGCCCGCCGGCACGGTCCGGCTGTTCCCGGCCGACCCGGCCGACCCGGCCGGAGACTGGCAGGGGGACCGGCTGGCCGTGCTGCCAGGGTTCCGCACCAGCGGGCTGGGGGGGCCGCTGGTAAGGTTCGCCGTGGCCACCGCCGGGGCGCTCGGCGGGGCCTCAATGACCGCGCACGTCCAGCCGGCCAACGAGACGTTCTTCCGCCGCCTGGGCTGGGCCCTGGACGGCGAACCCGAGATATACGTCGGGCCGGCCGCACCTGCCGATGCGCATCAAGCTGGCCCCACCCGGGCCCGTGAGCACCTCTGACCGGCTCGCCCGCCCGAGCGGCGTCCGGGTGGCTAGTGCGTGCGGGGCGGCGGAACGCTCAGCCGGCCGGTGGTGACGAACGAGACCCGCAGGTCGTCGGGGAGCGCGGCAGCGATCCGGTCCACGGCGGCGCGCCGTTCCGCTGGTGTGCCCAGCTGGCCGAGCAGCAGGTCCGATCCGGTGGCCGCGGCGGCCGAACGGGCCTCTTCCGGCCGCCCGAGGGCCTGCAGCGCTAGCGCGAGGTACTTCCGCGAGGAGTAGCGGCGCGCCTCGTCCAGCAGCGCCTCGGCGAGGTCCGGCTCCCACCGCGCTCGCATCTCCAAGAGCCGCATCACCGCCCGCGGGCGGAACGGCAACGACTGGTTCAGCATCGGCGCGGCGGCGTGCACCGCGGCGGCGGCGGACTGCTCGTCGCCCAGCAGCAAGTCGCAGTCGGCAACCGCGAGCAGTGCGTGCAGTTCCTGTTCCAGCTCCAGCGCACCGCCGCCGCGCCGGGCCAGTTCGACGGCCAGTTCGGCGTGTTCCCGGGCGCGGTGGACCTGACCGAGCTCCTGCCAGATCCAGGAGGTGGTGGTCTCAATGCCGGCCCGGTAGAAGATCACCTTTTCCGCGTCGATCAGCCGCCGCGCGTTGTCCAGGGCCCGCAGCGCGCCGGCGAAGTCGCCGGTGTCACCCCTCGCCAGCGCGGTGAAGAAGAGCGTCTGCAGCATGGGGCGGAACTCACCGGTGCGCCGGCACAGCACGGCCGCGCGGGCCAGCACGGAGCGCGCTTCGGCGAACCGGTCCTGGTGCTGCAGCAGGGCGCCCTGGTAGGCCAGTGCCAGCGCGGTCGTCGTGTCGCCCGGTTCGCTGGCCAGCACCTTGTCGTAGGCCGCCGCCGCCCCGGCGTACTCGCCGTCCCAGTGCCGCACCCGGCCGAGCAGCAGGGTGGCGCTGGGCAGCGCGCCCGGCGCCGCGGCCGCGGACTCGGCTAGCTCGGTGGCCTGCTCGGCGAAGTCCACCGCGTGCGGCGCATCCCTCGCGAACAGCGCGGTCCAGCCCAGCTGCTCGAGCGCGCGGGCCTCGAGCACGGAGTCGTTCTCGCTCCGGGCGAGCTCCAGCGCCGCCTGGTGATCGGCTCGCGCCTCCTCGTACCGGCCCAGTTCCGAGAACGCCCGGCCCCGGCGCAGCAGTACCTCGATGACCTGAGCCGGCTCACCGGCCCGCCGGGCCCCGGCCAGCGCGTGGCCGAGTAGCTCTGCGGCATCGTTGTTGGCGAACGCGAGGTGCGCGGTCTCGGCGGCGGCCAGCCAGGCCCGGGCCGCCGCCGGCCAGTCGCCGGCCGCCGCGAAGTGCCGGGCTGCGGCCTCGGGATGATCCGCTGACATGCCCGCTGCGCGCCGGTGCCGGCTGGCCCGCACCGGCTCGGGGGCGGATTCGTAGGCCACCTGGCGCACGATGTCGTTGGCGAACCGGAAGCTTCCCCCGCTGGCGACCAGCAGCCGGGCCCGCAGCGCCCGGGCCGCACGGCGCGCGCAGTCCTCGACGTCGATGCCGCTGAGCCTGGCCACCTCATCCAGGGTGAACGCCGCCCCCAGCACCGCGCCCTGGGCCAGTAGTTCGGCGGTCGGCTCGCCGCCGTGGGCGATGCGCTCCGCGACCGCATCGTGCAGTGAACTGGGCACGATCACCGGGTCGCCGCTAGCGGCTGGGGCGGTGGTCGGCGCGGGGTGACGCAGCAGTTCCGTGACGAACAGCGGAGACCCGCCCGTCCACGAGTTCAGCTGGGCGACATCGTAGGCCAGGCCCGACTGGCGGACCAGGGCCGCCACATCGCCGGGGCGGAGCGGCTCCAGCTCGATCCAGCCGGAGGCCACGTCACGCAGCTGGTTGGTGACCGGTTCGTCCTCGGAGGTCCGCTCGGTCACCAGCACCATCATCCGGCTGCCGGCCCACTGGCTGGCGATCAGGTGCAGCGCCTCCAGGGTGGACCGGCTGGCGTGCTGGCAGTCCTCGACGATGACCAGGACCGGCCGGCGGCCACTGAGGCGGCTAAAGAAGCCGGCCAGTGCGTCGAGGCTGCGGCCGTGCTCCAGCTCGGCGCTGGCGCGCTCGTAGTCCACCGGCCCGACCACGTCGGTCAGCTCCGGGACTAGCTGGGCGAGGGTGCCCACCCGGGACCCGGCCAGCTCCCGCACCTCGGATGGCGGCAGCCGACGCATGATCGTGCGCACCGCCTGTGCCAGCGGCTGCAGGTACAGCGACCGCTCCGCCTCGAAGCAGGCGACCGCGACCACCAGCGCCCCGGTCTGGCCGGGTTCCTCGGCGAACCGCTTGACCAGCGCACTCTTGCCGATACCGGCCTCCCCGGTGACCACCGCGAGCGCCGGGGAGCCGACCGCCGCCTCGTCCCAGAGCTGGCGCAGCCGGGCCAGTTGCTTGCCCCGGCCAACGAGCGCCTCGTGCTCGGAGGGGCCGGCTCGCTGGGCCTGTTCCGGGCTGGGTTCGCCGGCGGGTGTTCCGACCGGAGCACCGAGACGTACACCGCCTGGGTGGCGGGCGAGGGATCGCTGCCGAGCTGCTCGGCCATGGCCTGCCGCAATCGGTGGTAAGCGGTCAGCGCGGCACCCGACCGGCCCGCTTGCTGATGACCGGCCATAACCGCCCGGCAGGCCTCCTCGTCCAGCGGGTCCGCCCTCAGCAGCGCGTCGGCGGCCTGCACCGCCACGTCCGGCGCGCCGAGCTGGAGCGCGGCGGCCGCCCAGCAGATCCGGGCCCGGCGCAGCCACCGGGCCGCGGTCTGGCGCAGCTCCCGTACCCAGGGATCGTCCCGCTCCCCGGCCAGCGCGACGCCGGCGTCGAGCAGTTCGGTGGCGCGTTCGGCGCTGGTCGAGGCGAGGGCGAAGCGGCCGGAGCGCAGCTCGCGCTCCGCGGTCCGGACCAGCCCGGCCGCCTCGAGGAGGTCCACGCTGAGATGATCGGTGGCGAGCCGGTAGCCGGTTCCGTTGCCCTCTATGCGGTCCCGGCCCAGGGCCCGGCGCAGCCGGCTGATCAGCGCGGCAACGTTCCGTTCCGCGCGGTCGGGGGGTCGGCGTCCCAGAGCGCGTCCACCAGCGCGCCGACCGAGACAACCTCCCCAGCCCGTTCGGCAAGCATGGCGAGCGCGCGCCGGGCCTTGCCGACGGGGACGGGCGCCTGTAGCTCGCCCTCCACGGTGAACGGTCCGAGCAGGCGCAACCGCAGGTCCACCTGGCTCACGCAGGGAACTGTACCGGTCGGCGGCGACTACCGGGGAATTCTACTATAGTTAATAAAAGCGTCTCCGATAATGACCAAGTAGGCAGCCCGGACCCAGAAGGACATCGTTGCATGACCAATCTCGCTGTGGTCGCCCTCGGCGGCAATGCCATCACCCGCAGTGGGCAGCGCGGTACCTACGCCGAGCAGGCGGACAACGCTCGCGCGATGGCGGCCACGGTGCGCCAGATGCGCGACGCGGGGTGGACCGTCGTCGTCGTGCACGGTAACGGCCCGCAGGTAGGCAACCTCGCCGTGCAGCAGGAACGCGGCTCGCGTGCGGTTCCCGAGCTGCCGCTGTTCCTGCTGGGCGCGATGACCGAGGGACAGCTCGGCAGCCTGCTGGTGCTGGCGCTGCGTCAGGTGGGCGGATCGTCCAACGTCGTCTCGCTCGTCACCCATGTCGTGGTGGACCCGGGTGATCCCGCGTTCGCCCGCCCGACCAAGCCGATCGGGCCGTTCCTGACCGAGGGGGACGCCCGGCGGCAGGCCATCAGGCACGGCTGGGTGGTCGGCGAGGACGCTGGACGGGGCTACCGCAGGCTGGTGGCTTCGCCGCAGCCGCTGGAGATCGTCGAACTGGACGCGGTACGGGCCCTGGTCGAGCGCGGGGTGACCGTGGTTGCGGCCGGGGGCGGCGGGGTACCGGTGGTGCCCGACGGGCCCGGCTACCGGGGCGTGGACGCCGTGATCGACAAGGACCTGGCGGCCCAGCGGCTGGCCAGCGCGCTCGGCGCCGAAGCGCTGGTGCTGATCACGGACGTGCCCCGGGTGATGCGCGACTACGGCACCCCGCAGGCCAGCGCCATCGGCGAGATGACCGTCGATCAGGCCCAGGCATACGCCAACGACGAGCAATTTCCGGAGGGCAGCATGGGCCCGAAGATCCGGGCCGCCATTCAGTTCATCCGCGCCGGCGGCCGCCGCGCGGTGATCACCAACGCCGCGCTGGCCGCCGCCTCCCTGCGGCCTGCCCCCGAATCCGGGACCGAGCTGGGCACCCGCATCGTGCCCGCCGATGTACCCGTCCGTCTCTCCCAGGGAGCTACCACGTGAGCACCGCCGCCACCGCCAGCGCTGTCCGGCACGTTGCGCTGCACCGGGACACCTACGTCGACTCGGTCGTTCAGCTCGCCGGAACGAGGGCCATGCGCCAGGTGGACGGCGTCGAATGGGCGGCCGCCGCGATGGCCACCCCGGCCAACCTGGAGACTCTCGAAACCGAGGGGTTCGACCTCGCCGAACTGCGCTCCGCCGGCGCCAACGACCTGTTCCTTGCGATCCGCGCCGGGTCCGGCGAGGCGGTGACCGCCGCGCAGGAGGCCGCCCAGGCCGCCATGTTCGCGCCGCGTGCGTGCGGGCCGGCCGCCGGCGAGCGGCCAGCCCGCACCCTGACCGAGGCGCTGAACCGGGCGCCGGACACCAACGTCGCGGTGATCTCGGTGCCGGGCGACTACGCCGCGCTGGAAGCGCACAAGGCTCTGTCCGCTGGCTTGGACGTGCTGCTGTTCAGCGATAACGTCTCGATTGACGACGAGGTGGAACTGAAGGACCGGGCGAACCGGCTCGGCCGGCTGGTGATGGGCCCCGGGCCGGCACCGCGATGCTGGGGCACACCGGCCTCGGTTTCGCCAACGTGGTGCGGCCCGGCCGGGTCGCCGTGGTGGCCGCCGCCGGCACCGGCGCGCAGGAGGCGGCCAGCCTGGTCCACCGCTGGGGCGCCGGGGTGTCCCACGTGATCGGGCTGGGCGGGCGGGACCTGTCGGCGGCGGTCGGCGGCCGGATGGCGCTCTCCTCGGTTCGCCGGCTGGCCGAAGACGACGCGACCGACATCATCCTGCTGGTGTCCAAGCCGCCCGCGCCCGAAGTCGCCCATGCGGTCCTCGAGGCGGCCAAGGGAAAGCAGGTGGTGGCCGCGCTGATCGGGGTACCGGCGGACTTCGCGGCGCCGGACGGCGTCGTCCTGGCCCGCACCCTGGAAGCGGGAGCGGCGGCCGCGGTCGCGGCGGCAGGCCAGACAGTACCGCCAGTGGCCGCCGGGCTAGCCGAGCGGGTGGAGGAGCTGGCCGCTGGGCTGCCCGCCGGTCGCACCCTGGTGCGCGGGCTGTTCTCCGGCGGGACGCTCTGCTACGAATCGCTGGTCATTCTGCGCGACGTGCTCGGCCCGGTCTACTCCAACACCCCACTCGATCCCTCATTCGCCGTCACCGACCCGCTCGGGCCACCGGGTGCGCATGTCTGCCTCGACCTGGGAGAGGAGGAGTACACCAGGGGGCGCCCGCACCCCATGATCGACCCGCAGGCCCGTATCGAGGTACTGCGCGAGCAGGCCACGAATCCGTCGGTGGCGGCGATCATCCTGGACATAGTGCTCGGCTACGGCGCGCACATGGACCCGGGTGCCGAACTGGCGCCGGTCTGCGCCGAGATCGTCACAGGCGGCGGCCCGAAGATCATCACCTACGTCTTGGGCACCGACCAGGACCCGCAGGATCTCGCCGCGCAGCGGCGCACGTTCACCGAGGCTGGCTGTCTGGTCACCGAGACGGCCGCGCGCGCCTCGCTCGCGGCCGCGGCGCTGGCCACCCGCGCCCCCGAGGTCGCCGGGCGGTCCCTGTGAGCGCCGGCCGCCCGAGGGTAGCGCTGGTCTGTCACTCCACCAGGCCGCGGGGTGGCCTGGTGCACGCTCTCAGCGTGGGCGACGCCCTGCACCGGCAGGGTTTCGGCGTGCATCTGGTCGCGCTCGGCGATCCATCGGCTGGGTTGTTCCGGGATACCGAGGTCCCTTACACCGTGCTGCCCGCGCCGTCGAAGGCCGGCACCACGCTGACGGACCGGGTGTTCGCCGGGATCGACACGCTCACCACCGGCCTGGCCGGCCTGGCCGGTGAGTTCGACCTGCTGCACGCCCAGGACTGCATCGCCGCGCGCGCTGCGGCCCGCGTGCGCGACGCCGGCCGGGCGGTCAGCGTGCTGCGCACCGTGCACCACGTCGACGACTTCACCACGCCGGCGCTGGTGGACTGCCAGCGGCAGGCCATCCTGGAGCCGGACCGGGTGCTAGTGGTCAGCGAGCAGTGGCGCCGCATCCTGCGTGATGAGTACGGCCGGGAGGCCGATGTCGTGCCCAACGGAGTCGACCCGGGACGGTTCCCCGCACCGTCGGCTCAGGTTCGGGCCGAACTCAGGGCGCAGGCCGGCGCTGGCCGGGAACGGTTCGTGTTCCTCGCGGTGGGCGGCGTGGAGCCACGTAAGGGCAGCGTCCACGCGTTCCGGGCCCTGGCCCGGCTCAGGCGGGACGGGATCGACGCGGTGCTCGCCGTGGTCGGCGGCCACTCGTTCCAGGACTACACCGCCTACCGCGAGGCCTCGCTGGCGCTGCTCCCCAAGCTGGGACTGGCCCTCGGCGAGGATGTGATGCTCCTGGGCACCGTGAGCGAGGCCGAGCTGGCCGGCTGGTACCACGCGGCCGACGCCCTGGCGTTTCCCTCGGTCAAGGAGGGCTGGGGGCTGGTTGTGCTGGAGGCGATGAGTGCCGGGCTGCCGGTGGTGGCCAGCGACCTGCCGGTGTTCCGTGAGTACCTGGTAGACGGCCAGACCGCGCTGCTGCCGCCGGTCGCCGACGAGGTAGCGCTGGCCAGTGCGATGCGCGCGCTGGTCACCGACGGCGCGCTGCGGGAACGGCTGCGCAGCAACGGGGCAGCGGTGGTGGCCCGGTTCAGCTGGGAGGCCAGCGCGCGGCGTCACGGGCAGATCTATCAGGACGTCCTGGCGGGCCGCGCCGCCGCGGAAAGCCAGCTCAGTGCCGGTGTTCCGTCCGGTGATCGTGGCCGGCCGGGCGACGCGCCAGCATCTCGGCCCGGGTGACGATTTCATCGGCGAACACGGTGCCATCGGAGGCCAGGACGTCTTCCAGCGCGCCGAGCCAGTGCTGGTAGTAGCTCCAGGATTCGCCGGGCGGCGGGTTCCGCTCCCAGGCAGCAATGCGCGCGATCAGGGCCTTCTGGAACTCGTCCCAGGTGAACAGGCCAGCGTCGTACAGCGTGACGACCATGCCGAACGCGCGGCTCTCCCACGGCTCGGCGAAGACGAGCTCGCCGTTGGAGCGGGGCGGCGCAGCCAGGCCCTCGATGTCCAGCGGGGCGGTCACGGTGCACCCACCGGACTGACCTTGGCCACTCCGATCATCGCGTCCCGGGTGATGAGCGGCACGAGCTGCTCCTCGGACAGGTGCTCGGTCCCGGCCGGCCGCTCCGGCAGGACCAGCCAGCGGACCTCGGAGCTGGAATCCCGCACGGTAATCTGCACGTCATCGGCCAGCTCCAGGCCCATCTCCGCAAGGACCCGGCGCGGCTCCCTCACCACCCGCGCCCGGTAGGCAGGGTCCTTGTACCAGGACGGCGGCAGCCCCAGGACCGGCCACGGATAGCACGAGCACAGCGTGCACACCACAACGTTGTGCGTGGTGGCGGTGTTCTCCACCACGACGATGTGCTCGCCTTGCGGCCCGGAGAAGCCGAGCTCCTTGATGGCCGCCGTGCCGTCGGCGAGCAGCCGGGCCTTGTATTCAGGGTCGGTCCAGGCCCGGGCGACCACCTTGGCTCCGTTGAGCGGCCCGACGCTGGTCTCGTAGGTGGCGATGAATTTGTCCATCACGGCCGGGTCGACCAGGCCCCGTTCGGTGAGCAGTTGCTCAAGGGCCTCGGTGCGCAGCGCGGCGGGCAGGCGTTCGGGGGTGCTCACGGGGCAGTCTCCAGGTAGGACTCGTACATCTCGATGGTCAGCTCGAACAGTTCGGCGTCGGCACCCCACAGCTCGTGGGAGCCGAAGCGCACCGAGTAGACGTGCTGCGGGTTCTCGCCCTGGAAGTGGGCGTGGGTGTCGGGCAGCAGGTGGCCGGGCTGGATGATCTCCACGACGCCGGTGTGGCCCCGGACGTAGCGCGGCAGCCGGGTGTGGCCGGACGGGGAGATGTCTTTGGCCCGGACCCGCTGGCCGACGCGGAAACGAGGCGGGGTCGCCACGTCGCGCAGCGACCCGGGGGCGGTCGCGGCGTAGTCGGGCTTGGCGGGCTCCGGGATCGCCGGCTCGGTCACCTGGTCGCCGCGCAGGCTGCGGGCCCGCGCGTCGATCGCGCCGGGGGCCAGAATGGCGCTGTCGGTGAGCATCAGCTCGGTGGCGTTGAGCCAGCGGCCGTAGTAGCCGTCTTCGAGGTACGCGGTGCGGTCCAGCCGGGCCAGAGCATGCCGGAACGCGTCCAGGTTCTGCCCGGACACGCGGCCCATGCTCAGCAGGGTCAGTGCGAACGCGCGCCCCTCCCATAGCTCGGCGAACACCGGCTCGTCCCGGCGCGGTGGTGCCAGCGTTCCCCAGCCATCCGTGCCGCCCATGTCGGCGATCCCGTCCATGGCACCACCTCCCGTTGCTTTACGATGAAAGATAGTCATTTACTATAGTAGATGACGTTAAAGCTTCGCCGACCGCGCTGGGGTCCAGGCCCATTCTGATGCCCAGCAGCAGGGCCCGGCCCGAGCTGGCCCCGATCGCGGCGAGCCGGTCACCATCGGGTGTGCCCGCGGCGGGGCCCAGCCGCACGAGGGCGTGCAGCACATCGTGGGCCGGCTCGATGCACTGGCCCTGGGCCGCCCAGCTCAGGAAGGCGGTGGCCACCGCGGTGGTGTGAATTCGCCGGACGGTACCCATTAGTTGCGGCTCGCTGGCCGGGCCGCCCGCCGCCCTGGCCACCAGCAGCAGTCCGGCCAGTACGTCGTCCCCGGCCGGGGTGAGGCCCGGACCGCGGCCGCCGAGCCCGGGCGCGCGCTCGGCCACCTCGGCGGGGCTGATCCCGCCGGGCAGCCAGCCCGGGGCGGGCAGCCGTCCGGTCCAGGCCGGCGCCTCGAGGGGGATCGCCCAGCCGTCACCGGTCAGGGTGCGGCCGTCGGTACGCACCTGGCTGCCTGGCCGGCACGGAGGCAACGTGACGCAGCGGAGATGCAGCGGCCCGGGCGGTGCCGATGCGGTGGTCAGCGCGCAGAGCCCGGCCGGCATGCGGAGGTAGACCGCCCGGCGGTATACCGCGAGCACCCGGCCCTCGGCCAGGCCGGCCCAGCGCCTGCCGGGCCCCGAGGCCGGCGTCGAGCACCCGCGTCACCCTGGGGACACCCGGCCGACCAGTTCGTGCAGCGCGGCTACGAAGCAGTCCAGCGGCGCGGCGGCCACCCCCGCCCCGACCTGGCCGATTCCGGCGCTGGCATGCAGGATGCCGGTGGTCACCTTGGGGGTGATGGCTAGCTCGACCACCTTGCGCACGTCCACGCCCAGCGGCGTGCCGGCGAAATCCAGCGGCGGCAGGGTGAACCGGCTGCTGGTGCCGGCACAGATCGCCCGGAAGCCCTCGGTGGCGGCCGCGGCGTCGGCCATCGTACCGCCGAGGAACGCGGCCACCGCGGCCGAGCCGCCCGCCGCCGGCCCGCCCATTCCGGTCAGCTCGAGGACCGCACTGTCCCCGATGTCGCGCGCGCTGGTGTCCGGCCCGTAGCCGGAGTAGTACAGGGCCTCGCCGACGGATGGCGCCTCGGCGATGTACCAGTCCGGTGCAGCCGGCCAGCTTGATGCCGAAGGTGGTGCCGTTACGCGACATCGTGGTCACGATGCTGGCCCCCTCGACCTGCTCGGCCCACAGCTGCAGCGATTTCGCCGCCGCCATCGCGATGTTCAGGAAGAACAGATGATTACCGGCCAGAAACTCGCTGAACGGAACCCGGATGGCGTCCGGCAGCGCGGCGATCTGGGGAAGCCAGGTGCGGGTGAGCAGGTTGGTGGCGCCCTGGGTGCGCATGTGCAGGTCATCGCCCATGGTGATGCCCTGCGCAGCGATGGCCAGCACGTCCAGCGGGCCGGTCCGCTCCAGGATGCGGGCGACGGCCGGCCCAGCGATCTCGGCGAGGAAGCGGAGCCGGTCGATCGCCTCGCCGGTGTCCCGGCCGAACCATGCCACGTTGCCCGGCCCCTGGTTGATGCCGGAGTAGGCCTGGGTGCCCCCCTCGGCGTTCCGTACCACCAGGACCGGCTGCGAGGGGCCGAGGGCGCTGGCCATCGGCACCACGGTGTCGTGGTGGTTGGCCGCGTCCAGGCCGATCTCGCCGCGTTCCAGCAGCCGGTCCGCCTCGGTCACGTCAGCGGCCCAGCCCTCCGCCACCACGGCGGCGCGCATCGAGCGGCGCAGCGGATCGCAGTGCCCCGCGTACGGCAGCGGCGGCCCGCAGTGCAGCAGCATCCGGCCCTCGATGCCCGGGACCGTCTGGCCCAGGGAAGAGACCCCGACGAGCTGAGGCGCGCCCTCGTTGAGCCGGCGCACCACCTCCGCGTTGGCCTTGTCGATCCCCGCGGCGGCGTCGCCATAGAGCCGGCCGAGCGCACGCACGGTGCCTGGGTCGCCCTGGGCCGGGATGCGCCACTCGACCTGCTGCGCCGGGCGCCCCTGCTCCCGAACCGCGTCGGCGAACATCGGGAGCCCGACGTTGACGACCTGGATCTCATCCGGCAGCGGCAGCTGTGGCGCTGACTGACCGCTCACGCCCGGCGGCCGATCTGCAGCAGAGGGGCCGGGGCGTGCGGGCCGGCCGGGCCGCACGTCGGGGCGGAGCCCGCCTGCTGCACCAGGTTCAGCGACGAGCAGGCTTGGCAGCGGGCACAGCCCGCCACGGCGGTGTCCGCGCCGAGGCCGCGCTCGGCGAGGAACCCGGCCACCTTGCGGTAGATCGGCTCGGTGTACTCGCGGGACGGCGCCGGGACGTCGGCCATCAGCGAGCCGGCCACCGGCCGGAGCGGGACCACGAACGGGTACACGCCGATGTCCACCGCCCGCCGACACATCTCGACGGTCAGCGCCGGGTCCTCGCCCAGGCCGAGGATGACGTAGGTGGAGACCCGGCCCTCGCCGAACAGCTCGACGGCCCGCTCCCAGGTGCGGAAGTAGGTGCTGATGCCGGTACGGTACTTGCCGGGCGCCACCCGGGCCAGCACCGCCGGGTCGAATGACTCGACATGGATGCCCACCGCGTCGATGCCCATGTCATGCACCTGGTCGAGGATCGCCAGGTCCCGGGGCGGCTCGAACTGCACCTCGACCGGCAGCCTGGCGGCCTCCTTGACCGCCTGCCCGCAGCGGGCCACATACAGCGCACCCCGGTCCGGCGCCGCCGAGGAGCCGGTGGTGAGCGTGGCGTCCACCGCGCCGTCCAGGTCGCGGGCCGCGACGGCCACCTCGGCGAGCATCTCCGGGGTCTTGCGGGCGATGGTGCGCCCGGCGGCCAGGGACAGCCCGATGCCGCAGAACCCGCACTGATCGGAGTTGCCCCAGTAGTTGCAGGCCTGCACCACGGTGGAGGCCAGCGAATCCAGGTGCAGCAGCGCGATCTGGTGGTAGGGGATCCCGTTGGCGGTGGTCAGGTCGTAGAAGCGGGGCCGTGTCGTGCCGGACACTGATGCGACCTTGAGACCGTCACGGTAGATGCCCTGGCCATCATCCTCGGCGAGCAGGGCATACGGCGAGGTGGTGCTCGGCGGAACGGTGACCGGGACACCCTCCACCCACAGCATTCCGGAGTCGGACGGGCCCGCACCGCCCTTGCGTGTGGTCTCGAGCTCGGTTTCGATCCGCAATCCGAGCGCCTGCAGGTCCATGATGAGGGCGGCCACACCGGCGGCGTCCGAGCCGGCTGATGGCGGGGCCTCGTGGGTGAAGACATCGGCCATTCGTTAATCATAGTAGATTTCATCTACTATTTGACACACATCTGGTCAGCGGGGCAGCCCGGTGACCCGGTACTCGTCCAGCCTCAGTGCGGTGACCCGCTCGATGCCGGCTTGCAGCGCAAGCTCACCAGTGCCGTCCAGGGTGCCGACCACGGCAGCGGCGAGGCCGCGGTCGCCGAAGGCAGCCAGGCAGTCCGGCTCCCGGCCGGGCGCGACGCAGAGCAGGAAGCCGTAGCTGGGGAAGCAGTTGAACCAGCGCGTCAGCGGCACACCGGGCGGTGCCGGCACCCGTTCAACGTCCACGGTCACACCGTAACCGCCTGGCTCCAGCAGCATCGCGAGGGAGCCGATCAGCCCGGCCATGCTGATGTCCTTGGCCGCGACCACGATGCCGTCACGAGCCAGCGCGGGCAGCAGCCGCACGTCCCCGGCGCACCGGTCCCGGCGAGCGTCGAAGGCTGGGAAGAAGGGAAAGTCCGGGCGCATGGCGCCGTCCAGCGCGGCCGCCACCACCAGCGACTGGCCGGGCCGGGCATTGGTTACCGACAGCAGGGCCGGGCTGGTGCCGACACCGAACGCGGAGATGGCCGGGGGGCCATCGTGGATCGTTAGGTGGCCGCCGATGATCGGTACCTCGAACAGCTCGGCCGCGTTCCGCATACCGGCTAGCGCGGCCCGGGCCAGTGGCTCCGGGCCAACGATGGTGTCCACGATGCCCAGCGGTTCCGCGCCCATCGCGGCCAGGTCGTTGACGTTGGTGAGGACGGCGGCAAAACCCGCGCCGCGCGCGTCGGCCTGCACGAACGCCGGGAACATAGCCTCACCGCAGGCGACCACGCTGGCCGCCCCGGCATGCACGACGGCGCCGTCGTCACCCGGGCCGGCCACCCAGTCAGTATCACCGAGCACCTCGCCGACCAGCGCGATCTCGGCCTTAGCCCGCAACCCGGGGTTGGCCATCACAGAGTCCACAAGCTCAGCGAGTCGCAGGCCGGCCGCCCGGTTCCGGGATGCCACGCCGGGCCCAAAGAGAGTCATCGGCGCTCCTCTGCGACGGTTGATTTATCTTATCGGATACAAGGATCTCTCATAATAGACAGAGCCGGACGTTTGCTGGGGCCGGAAGTGGAGCCAGTTGCCGGTGAGGCCAGACACGAACCGCTCCTTTTGCCCGGGCGACGGCGGCCACCTCACCGTTGCCGACCTTGACCGCGGACCGATCCACCGAAGACCCGTCCTGGGCGGCCTGATCAACGAATACTCGCGCGCTGCCTGATACCCCGGAGAACCAAGGTCACGACACGGATCCTATTTTTGGAGCGGGACACCGGTCAGGACTGACCGAAAATGCTGATGAGATCGCGTGTTATCTCGGTAAGACGAGTTGCGGCCACACCGTAGGTTGGGGGCGCCAGGACGACAGTATGGGCCGGCCGCGCACGTTGGCTGAGGCCTTCGCGGACCTGATCGGGAGTGCCCGGCGACGGCGAACGCGTCGAGAACCTGTGGGGCTCGGAAACACGATTGGGGTGGTGACCTGCGTTGTTCTCGCAGCGGCGTGGGGGCGTAAGGCGGCGACGTAGTACTCGTGGGTGAGCCCTCGGAGGACTTGTTTCCGACGGATCCGGTGCTCGGCGAGGTTGATCTTCGGGTGGCCGGGTGTCGGCTTGAGTCGGCGTGAGCTGGCCAAGGGCACGGTGCGGCCGGGCCGTGTTGTAGTGCACGCAGGTACTCGGTCAGCACCCGGCGCAGGTGGTGCTCATTGACGATCAGCAACCGGTCGAGGAGCTCCCGGCGAAGGGTACCTATCATTCTTTCGCAGATGGCGTTGCCCCGTATCGTCAACTACACCCGATCCGCACGATCGGTACCGGCGCGTCCGGGTGACGCACCCGTTCCACCCTCTGTGCGGCCAGGACTTCGAGTTCGTCGCCTACCGCCAGAACTGGGGCGAGGAACCGGGTCCACCTGCACGACGAGAACGGGCAGCTGTTCTCGCTGCCGGCCGGGTGGACCGACGTGGCGGCGGCGGACCCGTTCGTGGTGATCGCGGCCGGCCGGTGCCCGTTCACCACCGATGGCCTGCTGGCGCTGGCTGACCTGGCAGACCGGCTCCGCACGCAGCGAGACGGCACCGCGGCCGTAAAGGGGATTATGCCGTGAGTGTCAATGAAGATTATGCCTCGCAGGCTTGCCCGGCTGATGGCCAGCCTGATGCTCGTCGGCATTCTTACCCGTGACTCCCTGAGGAATCTGGCGACACGCTGGCTCATGAGCGTGCGAGCGGTATCCGGGTTCGGCAAAATCTTCCTGACAGCACTGATGATCAGGAGGCGGCATGGCCAGGCGGGGTACCGGACCGGACCCGAAGGAGGCGGCGCTGGCCGGGGCGCGCTGCCTGAACCCGCACCCGGAGCAGGTGACCGACCCGGAGTTCCTGGGCAGCGACTTCTTCGACGCCCGGGACGCGGTGCAGGTCAAGTACGAGATGGTGCGCAAGGTCAGGGCCGGGGGCGCCCCGGTGACCGAGGCCGCCGCGGCGTTCGGGTACTCCCGGCCGGCGTACTACGCCGCGGCCGCCGCGCTGGAGTCGGCGGGACTGGAGGGGCTGGTGCCGGCCCGGCCCGGGCCGCGCGGCGCCAGCAAGCTGACGGAGGAGATCCTCGCCTGGGCCGAGGAGCAGCTGGCCGCCGGCCCGGCGCTGCGCCCGGCGCAGCTGCCGGGCCGGATCGAGGAGGCATTCGGCGTGCGCGTGCACCCCCGCTCGGTCGAGCGAGCGCTGGCCCGCCGCCGCGAGCGCCACTCCAAAAGCCGCGGAACTGCCCGCCCGCAAGATGCGGAAGGAGGATGACCCGTCCCTGTCCCTGCTCACATCACCTGGCCACGCGGCTGCTGAACCAGGCGCCCGCCTGGATGCCGGCCAGGCTACCGCTCCCGGCGGCGGGCTGGACGCCCGCTACGAGCAACTCCGTCATGCCGCCCTGCACGCGCGCGGCGAGGCGTTCCCGCTCGGCCTCGGCGTGCTGGCCCGCGGCGGCGTCACCGCCTGGCAGCATGCCCTGACCGGGCTAACCCCCACCGCGCAGGACACGCCCGCGCCACCCAGCCTGCCGCCCGGCACCCACCCCGGCCGGGCCGCCGGGCTCCCCGTCCCGCTGGCCACCGAGCTGATCAGCGCCCTGGCGGCCGTCGCGCTCGCCGCAGCCGGCGGCGCGCCCCCGTAACCGCTCATCCCTGAAGGAGACCCCGATGCTCCCCGATACCGTGGCGTCGAAGGTAACCGCCGCCCACCTGTCCCGCCAGGCGCTGCTCTACATCCGCCAGTCCAGCCTCAAGCAGGTCATCCACAACACCGAGTCCGCGATCCGCCAGTACGACCTGCGCGGCAAGGCGATCGCGCTGGGCTGGGCGGCGGACCAGATCACCGTGATCGACATCGACCAGGGCCACTCCGGGGCATCGGCCGCCGGGCGGGAAGGGTTCCAGCAGATGGTCGCCGAGGTGTCACTGGGCCGGGCCGGGATCGTGCTCGGCCTGGAATGCTCCCGGCTGGCCCGCAACAACGCCGACTGGCACCAGCTCCTCGAAATCTGCGCCATGACCGGCACCCTGATCTGCGACGAAGACGGCCTCTACGACCCGCGCGCCTTCAACGACCGCCTGGTGCTGGGCATGAAAGGGCAGATCAGCGAGGCTGAGCTCCATTTCATCCGGGCCCGGCTGCGCGGCGGGATCCTGTCCAAGGCCCGCCGCGGCGAGCTCATCATGCCGCTGCCGGCCGGGCTGGCCTACGACGCTGCCGGGCACGTCATCCTCGACCCCGACGCCGCCATCCAGGGCGCGGTCCGGCACCTGCTCGCCACGTTCGAGGCCACCGGGTCGGCCACCGCCGTGGTGAAGGCGTTCCGCGCCGCCGGGCTGTCGTTCCCCTGGCGGCACCTCAAAGGACCCCGCAAGGGCGAGGTCGACTGGCAGCCGCTGCGGCATTCCACCGTGCTGCATGTGCTGCACAACCCCCGCTACGCCGGCGCGTTCACCTACGGCCGGCACCGCGAGCAGCTGCTGCCCGGCGGGAAGCGGGCCAGCATCACAGTGCCCCGCGACCAGTGGATCGCCTTCATCCCCGGCGCCCACCCCGGATACATCACCCTGGACCAGTACGAGGCCAACATCGCCAGGCTCGCGGCCAACGCCGCCGCGCACGGCCGCGACCGCGCCGCCGGACCGCCCCGCGAAGGCCCCGCCCTCCTGCAGGGCATCATCATCTGCGGCCGCTGCGGCGGGCGGATGACCATCCGCTACCACGCCCGCGGCGGGAAAGACCTGCCCACCTACCTCTGCCAGCGCGACGGCATCGACAACGCCCGCCCGATCTGCGCCGCCGTCCCCGGCCACACCCTCGACGAGCACATCGGCCAGCTTCTCATCGACACCCTGACCCCGCTGGCCGTCGAAGCCGCCCTCCAGGTCTCCGCCGAGCTCGGGCAAAGAGCCGCCGAGGCCGACGCGCTGCGCGCCGCCCACGTCGAGCGCGCCCGCTACCACGCCGACCTGGCCCGCCGCCGCTACCTCGCCGTCGACCCCGCCAACCGGCTCGTCGCCGACACCCTCGAAGCCGGCTGGAACACCGCGCTGCGCGCCCTGGGCGACGCCCAGGCCGCCTACGACCAGGCCCGCACCCAGCACGACGGGCAGCTCACCGACGCCCAGAAGGACCGGATCGCCCAGCTGGTCACCGACCTGCCCGGCATCTGGAACGACCCCGCCACCCCCATGCGCGAGCGCAAGCGCATCGCCCGGCTGCTGCTCACCGACGTCACCGTCACCCGCACCAGCGACACCATCACCGCCCACGTCCGCCTGGCCGGCGGCCAGCACCGCACCCTCACCCTGCCAGTCCCCGAGCCGGCCTGGAAAATCCGGCAGACCAAGGCCAGCACCATCGCCGAGATCGACAAGCTGCTGGACCACCACACCTGCGCAGAAATCGCCTCCATCCTCCGCCGCCGCGGCCTGCCCAACGGCGAAGGACGGCCCTTCAACCCCACCATGGTGCAGCGCGTCATCCGCACCTACCAGCTACCCAGCCGCCGCCAGCGACTGCTCGACGCCGGCCTGATCCCGCTCAGCCAGATGGCCGCGCTACTCGGCGTGTCCACCGGCACCGTCAAGATCTGGTACCACGCCGGAATTGTCAGTGGCCAGCGGTACAACGACAAAGGCGAAGTCCTCTACGACCCGCCCGGGCCCAACCCGCCGGCCCCCCACCAAGGACGCCGGCACGACACCCTGCGACCTGCATGAACGCCACCTAACCACCAATCGCTCCGAAGAGGTGCAGTATGCAACCCGAGGTTTCGCTCTGGGCGCCCGTGGCGGGCTGGGGAGAATCCTGACGTCCGCTGCGGTGAACACGGCATCGAATGAGCCGGTGAACTGGCCAGCGCGGTCCCTGATCAGGAACTTGACTGAAGCCGCGCGGTGACCGAGGTCCATCAGGACGTTGCGGGCCGCCTGCGTCGTCCACGCGCCGTCCGGATGCGCGGTAATGCCGGCCAGGTGAACGCGGCGGGTGCCGTGCTCGATGACGATCAGCGCGTACACGCGTCGCAGGAGCACGGTGTCCACGTGGACGAAATCGGCCGCGAGGATGCCGCGGGCCTGCGCGGTCAGGAACTGCTTCCAGGTCGGGCCAGCGCGGCGGGGCGCGGGGCCGATACCGGCGGCGTACAGAATCTGCCACACCGTGGAGGCCGCGATCGGGTGGCCGAGCTTGACCAGTTCGCCTTGCACCCGCCGGTGCCCCCAGCTCGGATTGTCCGTCGCCATGCGGATCACAAGCTTGCGGATCGCGGCTGCCGTGGACGGCCGCCCGGGACGCCGCCGGCTGGTGTAATCCCACTTGCGTGCGACCAGCCGCCGGTGCCAGGCGAGCAGTGTCGCCGGGGTCACCGCAAACACCTCAGCCCACCGCTGCCGAGGGATCAGCCGCGATAGGGCCGCGAGCCATAGCCGGTCGCCCGGCTGGTAGCGGACCTGGCTGATCTGGCGGCGCAGCACCGTGTTCTCGTGCCGCAGCACCAGCAGCTCGGCATCCTTGGACACCTCACGCTGGGCCAGCACCATCAGGCAACCCAGCAGACAGCGCACAAGCAGGTAGACGGCCGAGAAGATCACTCAGGGATGATCTCACCCCGGAAGACTCCACCAGCCATGCCAGATCGAATAATCGAGCCCCACACGATCCCGCCGGGCTGCGATGCCGTCACGGCACCATCGTTTCACCTGGCCGGCTGGCCGCACAGACGATACGGGTCGCGGCCGTGCAGGCCGCAGGCTTCCAGGTCAGCGGGCTTGGATGCCTCGCGCCGGGGGCGCGGAGGCCGAGGCGGGACGCGCTGATGGCGAGGCCCCCGGGTGGCGGGAGGAGATCCGGACCCGCAGCGCCCCGGGCCGGATGGCGAACCGCAGCGGCGGGCTGAGGTCCACCGCCTCGCCATCGACACCGGCGTGCACCGGTGCCGGGGCATTCACCTCCAGCCGCGGCGCGGTCCAGGCCCGGCCTGGAGCGTGCGGGCTGCCGCCGGGTGCGTCGAGGACGGCGATGCCGAGCTGGCCGGTGTCGAGCGCCGGGCGGGTGCCGGTGACCAGCGGGCGATCCAGCGCGTAGGGGTTGTTCGACACAAGCACGACGGCGAGATCCCGATACTCGCGCCCCAGGTCATCGACCAGCCGCAGCTCAGGCGCCTCCGTACTTGGGCCCATCACCGCAGCCGCGGTCGCCAGCAGCGTGCGCGCCTTGGCGTCGCGATAGGCCGGGCTGCGGACCGCCTCGCCGTAGATGCCGAGCGAGACGTTGTTGAGGAACGCGCGGGCATTCACCTCCGCCATGTCGATCTGGCGCTCGACCCCGCCGGTGAACGCGTCCAGAGCGCCGGCCAGGTCGTGCCGGTCCACCCCCAGGTCGAGCGCGAAGTGGTTGCGCGTCCCGGCCGGAACGCACACGAACGGGATCCCGTGTGCGGCCGCCGCGGCGGCCACGACCGCCAGCGACCCGTCGCCGCCTGCCATCCCGAGCGCGTCTGCGCCGGCCGCCGCGGCTTCATGGGCCAGTGCGGCCAGGTCCTGGCCGGGGGCGAGGATGACGGTCTCGATCCCCTTTTCGCGCGCCCGGTCGGCGAGCCCGGCGCGCTCGGCCGCGCCGTCGCCCGACCTCGGGTTGACGAACAACACGGGCCGACGCGGCGGATCTGCGGGCCGCCAGCCTGCGGTGGCGCCCATCGGGGCGCGGGGCAGATTCACCTGGGGCTTCCTTTGGATTTGATGCGAAGGTAGGCCACCGCGCCAGCAGGCAGCGGCAGCCAGTAGCTCACCAGCCGGCAGCCCAGTGCGGCAAGGACCGCCGTCACCCGGGCTCCCAGCAGGAACATGAGGCCCCACGCGGCAAGAACCAGGGCGAGAGCGGTGCCCACGATCACCAGGTATACGCCGCGGTCGGCATCCACCGCGACACCGCCCCGTGCGCAGCCAGGCATAATCACAAGACCCGCGGCGAGAACAGCACATGCAGGGACTTTGGCGCGGAACGTCATGCGTACTCGGGCTCCTGCGGCTACCTCGCCAGGCCCTCTGACGCTCCGCCGCGTGGCCAGAGCATCGTATTGGGCACAATGCCGCCAGGGCCGGCAGCAGGTCCCGCAGCGAGACCGAACCGGGATTCTCAAGCTGACTCGTCCGGACGGTAGACCAACAGCTCATCTGAGGTCGTGCCCGCCGCAGTTCATCACGAGGACGAGTCCCTCTCGGCGGGCGCCGCGGGTGCCTCGCGGCCGGGCGGCGCCGCGGCCGCGGGCTCGGACCGGCGCAGCGGCCACCACCGGAGCGTCAGCATCCCTACGCCCACGCCAACTACCCATCCGCCGGCGATGTCGGACGGGTAATGCACGCCGTTCACGACCCGGGCCGCGCCGACGGCCACCGCGAGTGCCCCGACCGGCGCCGCCAGCGCTGGCATTTCCAGCCCGACGCCGGTGGCGAAGGCGGCTGCGGCGGCGGCGTGCCCGGACGGAAACGAGGTGGTAACCGGCGTCCGGCCCGGGCGGCGGTCCGGTGGCACCTCGCCGGCCGGGCGCGGCCTGCGTACCAGGCCCTTGGCGAGGACGTTGCTGGCCGTGCTCGCGATCACCATGCCGGCCAGACCTCGCAGGGCCGCCCGGCGCCCCCGCTCGTCCTTGCTGGCCGCCAGCGCCGCGGCGATGCCGATCCACAGCACGAAGAAATCGGCGGAGCGGCTCAGCGTGGGCAGGAAGCGGTCCAGCACCGGTGAGCTTTCGGCGGAAAGGCGGGCCATGATGGCCTGATCGGCACCGTCGACCCTGTCGCGCAGCGTACTGCCCGCAGTCCTGCCCATTCGCATTCGCCGCCTCCAGGCCCGGCCAAGACCCTCAATGTAGTACGACGGCGAGAACAAGGGCCACTTCACCGCCTGCAAGCTCTCATCGCGAGCGCTGACGCCGGGCCAGCGGCGCCGCGTGCTGGCCAGGTCCGTGCCGGTACGGAGCAGATAATCGAACCGGGCAAATCTTGCCGGCGGAAGATGCACCGCAACGCTGTCCTGGCGGCCGGGTACCAGATCCGGGCCGGCCTGTCGCTGGCCTGTGACCGACGTCGCCTTTACCGCCGTGCGGTTGCGGTGTGGACTGGTTGTGGGTGGCAAATTCGCCGTCTGGCCCGCCACCGGGACAGGCTGCGTTGAACCATTCGTCGGATGATCCGAGATTGATGTCGTGGCCGACAAGAAGCCCCTGGTGGTCTACGCCGCCAGTTACAAGAGCCTCTCGTCCGCGGAGGCAGACCTGGATGCCATCGAGCAGCTGCACAAGGACAAGGTGCCTGGCAGCTGCCCAGGCCGGTCCCGGCACGGCAAGCGCCCGGCTGACCAGGCGGGACCCAGCCCGCACGGTTACCCGGGCACAGCCGTCATGTGCGGGGCCGGTCGCGATCGGGTGGCGGCGAGGCTGGCCGCCGGAACAGCACCGGACGCACCAGCTCGCCCCACCGGTGCATAAGGTCCGGCCCGAGCGGAACACCGGTCAGCCGCGGCATGTAGTGCAGGAACGAAAAATTGAGCCGATAGGCGAGTATCCCGTCGGTGGGGAGCTGATCACCCGCCACGGCGCCCGGCCTGGGCAGATCATGGTACGGTGCGGTCCGCAACGGCTTGTCGGCGTGTGCCAGGTACCTGACCTGGATGCCGTCGCAGGCAGGGAGGGCGGTGGGGCGACGGGCCGAGTTGGTCGCGAAGACCACCACGCGCACCGACGGGACCGCTTTGACCTCGTCGAGGATGCGCGCCACTCCCTGGTCCAGGGACTTCTGGCCGCTATGCCAGTACGTGACCAGCGGTTCCACGTCGAAGATGATCGTCCTGACCGACAGTTCCCTGGCCTTGGCGAACAGGTCAGCCTCGGTGGTAACGCGTGCATAGCCGCTTGTCACCGGATCCCGCCTCTCCGCCAGGCGCCCGTTACCGCGTCGGGCTGCCGCATGTCCATGTGAGCCTCTCCCCTATGCATTCGATGTAGTGCATCGGTCTGGCCGGTCACCAACAGCCAGCATCGATCGCCGGGTAGCCGACGGTTGTTGGCCTCAGCGCAGGAAGGACAGATGCAGTGAAGCACGGGGCATGCCACAGGGGACGGATGGCATGATAGATTCGCCCAGCTTCAGCGGAACGGCGAGCAGCGACGACACGCACGTCCTGTTCGGGCAAACGATGGCGTACGTCGCGGCCACGGCCGGGTTCTTCGCGCTCGGCGCCTGCCTGGCCCTGTGATCTTTCCTACGGCTGACACCTTCGTGGGGTTCATCGCGTGTGGGGGACCATAACTAGTGCAGAGCACCGCCCGGCCCGGTGCGGGCCCGACCGGCGGCAGGTAGCCGCCGCCGAAGCCGTCCGCCAGGTCATCGATGGGCGGTGAACCCGGCCTGGCTGCTCACGGCTGCGCCGGCACGATCAGCTCGCGGCCGCGGTAGTACCCATCCTGCTCGCTCAGGACGTACGGCGCGATCGCCGCCCGCCGGCGCGTTTCCTCCCACGATGCCCGCCATTCATCACATGCCTCCCGGGAGACCCACGACGACACGGCGATGATCTCCTGCTCGTCGTCAGACCAGTATGCGTACGCGTGCAGCATGCCGTCGGGATGGCGCTCGGGCCGCCAGAGCCGCTCAAAATCAGCCAGCGTCCCTGGCTTGATCCGGCGCGTTGTCATCCAGACAAAGTTCTCCTCCATCGCGCCCTCCTCCAGACCGGCGCGGGATGCCGCCGCCGACCCGGCCGGCGGCAACCCTGGGATGTCTTACCGATTATTCCTCGTGCCGGGTCAGCAAGGCAGGGGCGGATCCGGACGCGGCCGTCACGCGGCCAAGAGCAGCAGCCGCGAGAGCTACCGGCCTGGCGGACTACCGACGCCGCCGTCGCGGAGCGCGCTGTCGCCGCCGAGGAGGCCCCCGGCAACGGCCCCGCGTACCAGGCGCGCCCCGCGTTCCGGCGGCGCGGCGCGTCCGGGTCCGGCTCCAGCCGCCAACCCCGCCGCCCCCACGCGGCGTACGCCGGGTTCGGGTGCGGGCCCGCATCGGCCAGCCGGTACCCGTACGGCGGGCGACGGCCCAGATACCGGCCCTGCTCCGGCCCGGCACCCTCGGCGAGACCCTGACCGAGCACTACCGCCGCGCCCCCCGAAGCACTCAGCATCCCTCCCCGGTAGCCCGCTGCGGAGAACCCCGGCACCATCCCCGGCAAGCCCTGCCCGCCCGGTACTGCCTCGTCCCGAGCCGAGCCATAGATCCTGGAGGCCACCAAACGCCATCGCTTCATCGTGAGTGGCCCGCACGAAGAACCGCCGAAGCCCGGCGCGGCTGAGGCAAGCCTCTGCTACCACCAGCTGGACCCCGCAGAACAGCCTCCGGCACGCCATGTTCCCGCCGATGCGGCGCGGACGACGCTCATGCCGATGAGCGGGCTCGACATCGCCGTAGTCTGAGACAGGCGCTTGTGCCGCGCAGCAACGGAAAGGAACTGACCTTCCATGACGAGGTACGTGATCGGTCCGGACGTCGCCATTCGCCTAGCTGGTGACGAGGCCGTGGTTCCCGACGGGCATCATATGCTGGCTCCGGCGCTTCTTCGCTCGCAGATGCTGTCGCGCCTCTACCAGGCAGTACACCGCGGTGAGATGACCAAGAAGGATGCCGAGCGACGGCTCGAGTACGCGCGCGGGATGCGGATCCGGCTGCACGAAGGCCCCGTCCTTCAGGACGTCGCATGGAAGGTCGCCGACCAGCTCGGGTGGCCTGACACGTTTGACGCCGAGTACGTCGCTCTGACCCAGCTCCAGGCCGATGCTTTGATCACGTTCGACCCGCAGCTCGCCGAGGCCGTGAAGGACCTGGTGGCTGTCGCACCTATCGAGGCGCTGTTCTGATCGAAGCAAACCTTGGGAGCGGTCCTGCCGCCCGATGGCACTCATCTCCCGCATAGGGCGCGCGCCAGGTCATACGAGATCCAGCCCAGCGGCGGCCCGGTGTTCGCCCGCAGGATCGAAGTACACCACGCCCGACGGCGACCTTCAAACTGGTCAGGCTGCACCGACTTGACGAACGGCATCGACAGGCGGCGTTACGCTGAGCATGGAGAACCTCAGGAAGAACGCGCACAGTCCCGCCCAATCTGGGTGGTCTCTCGGCTGAATTCTGATCAAGATGAGCGCCGTCCAGATGTGGCCGTTCTGCATGCCACAGGCCGGCTCGTGGTCAGGGCCGGAGGACGGTCCGCCGGCCGTCGCTGCTGTGCTGCCAGGCCGACTCGACCTCGGCGAGAGGCACCTCGTCGAGATCGATCGGCAGGTCGCCGGTGGCTGCGATGGCCATGAACGGGGGAATCGCGCTGATGATCTCAGCGTGTGGGGTGCCAGAAGTCCGCCTGACCTGTGAGCTGCGGCGATGGCCAGGGTTCAGCCGTAGGGCATCATGATCATCCGTGTCCTTGCGCCTGCTCTATCTCGTCTTCGTCCGGCTCTGCGGCTGGCTCGTCGTGCTCGGCCGGTCATCGGCCTCCAAGGACGCGGAGCTGCTCGTTCTGCGGCACGAGGTCGCCGTGTTGCGCCGCACCAATCCCCGCCCCCGGCTCGACTGGGCCGACCGGGCGGTACTCGCCACGCTGATCCGGCTCCTGCCGGCAAGGCTGCGGATGCACCGGCTGGTCACGCCCGGCACCGTCCTGCGGTGGCACCGCCGCCTGATCGCCCGCAAGTGGACCTATCCGCACCGGATGGGGCGCCGCCGGTCAGCGCCGAGGTCGCCACGTGCGAGCGGCTCGCCACCGAGAACGCGGCTGGAGTACCAGCGCCAGAGTGACCGCTCGCTCGGCCGGCGTCCACCACCCAGCCGGGTCCTCAAGGCTATGTCACCGGCACCGGAGCAGCACAAGCAGAACGTGGCCAGCGCAGCGGGGTCTGGGCAGTCCAGAGCCACATGGTGCATCCGCCTGATCGATGCTGCCGATCATCCAGGTGCCGGTCTCGGCTGGCCATTGTCCACCGCCGGCGCCGTACGTGACCGGCCCGTGGCGGCGGTTAGATCGGGTCAAGCTGCCGCCCCGTCCCGGGGCGTGACCACTAGCACTCGGAGCCGCCGACCAGGACCGCGGCCGAATGGTCTCGATTGTGGACTACCCGCACCAGGCGATGAACGGCCCGCTCCGGGACGATGAACGGCCCGCTCCGGGACGCCGTGATTCAGGGCAGGCTTTCACCTTTCCACCGGACGCCGTTCACGTCCGGGTTGGCCCACAGCGTGAGGGCGAGCTTGGACTCGGTCGGATGGTTCAGCACGCTGTTGAGGTTGACTTGGGGACCGGTCGCGTAGGCACAGATGGCGTAGTTGTCCCGGACGGCGCAGCTGATCACCACCTCGTACGTGATCGGATCGCCGTTCCCGCTGACCGCCTGTGTCTGGAACCCCTCGCCGTAACCGGGCAGGTAACCGACGCTGGCACCGGGCAGCTCGTAGTCGGGAACGGCGTTGGGCGCGTTGGCCTGCTGCAGCGAGGTGACGATCGCCTGCGCGCTCTGGCCCTGGGCGGGGCCGCCGACGAAGGCCAGCTGACCGTCCTCGGCCGGTGCGGACGGGTTGGTGAAATTGAGCTCCAGCTGGCCGGAGGATGTGACGGCCGAGGTCGTGGGAGGCTGCTGGCTGAAGACCGCACTGGCCGGGTACCACTGCACACTCCACCCGGCCGGGCTGGTGTAGACATGCGGCGGCTGGACCGGGGTCCCGAACGGCGCGAAGCAGCTCAGCGACGTACAGGGCTTCGGCGGCGCCGGCGGGAGCACGAAGGCGAGCACGACCAGGACGACGGTGAGCACGGCCAGGCCGCCGATCAGGACGGCCAGGACACGCGAGTGACCGAGACGGCGGACTCCGGTCAGCTCCCCGGGGCGGGCGTCGCGGAAGACCGCCGTGTCCTGCGGCAGGTCCCCGGCGACGGGCTGGGCCGCGGTGGCCGTCGCGGGGTGACCGGCCGTGCTGCCCGGGGACTCCAGCCGTTCGGCGCCGGTCGCCTGGCCAGCCGGGCCGGCCCCGCCGGGCGGCCCGTCCCCGCGCCGGGTACGGGTCAGCGGGAGCGGGTTCAGCCCGGTGGCGCGCTCGGCGACGCCGCACATCGGGCAGAACGGCATCGCGGGCACGACCCGGTAGCAGTGCGGGCAGACACGGGGCGGGCCGATCCGCACGTCCCGGTCTTCGTGCAGCAGCACATGGTGCAGGCCGATCCGCAGGACCAGCAGGGCCACCGCCGCCGCGACGAGGTGGACCACGAGCAGGGCGATGTCCGGAAGGCCCGCAGCGTCGGCGTAGCCGAGGCCGATCTGCAGGACCAGGGCGATCGCCAGCGCCACCAGCGGACTGGTGAGCCAGCGGCCGCCGGCCGCCGGGCCGGTCCCGCGCCGGCTCCACAGCGCGGCGCCGATGTACCCGGTGGCGGCGGCCGCGACGAGCGGGTCGCTCAGCCCGCGGACGACCGCCTGGGTGAGGTTGGCGAGCACGGATGAGCCCACGGCGAGGTTCCCGTCCCGCAGCAGCGGGGCCAGCTGGGTGAGCGTGGCGGCCAGCGTCAGGCCCAGCGCGCCGGCGGCCCCGGCGGTAAAGCCGTCCAGCGCTTCGCTGCGGGCCGGCCGCCACAGCCGCGCCACCGCGACCGGCAGCACCATGAGGAGTTGGCCGACCGCGGGAACGACCAGCGCGGACACGAGCACGCCGCCAGTGGTGAGCGATGCGGCCAGCCGGGGGACCAGCGAGTCGGAGACGAGCGGGCCGAGCAGCAGCCCCCAGCCGACCCCGAGCCCGGCACCGGCCACGAAGATAGCCGCCGTCGGGACCGCGAAGCGTACTTCCAGCGGGTCGATCTCCCACACGTAGATCAGGAAGAGCAGCGGTACCGCGAGAGCGCTGATGGCGATCACCGGG
>CAVUNW010000026.1:0-88950 GCA_963742865.1 uncultured Actinomycetes bacterium | reverse complement strand
TGGCGCACGTGCTGCACCAGGACATCCCGCGTTCCCCGGCCGTACGTTCCGGCAGTACCTGACCACCAACTACCGCCAGATCAACCGGCGCAATCGCGACGCGGGCCCGGCGGGCCTCGGGTCCAACAGCGTCAACTGGATCGTCGAGCAGGTCACCGCGACCCAGCAGATGGGCACCCACGTGGACGGGCTCAACCACCTGCAGATGGGCGACCGCACCTACAATGGGTTCCTCCTTGACGACATCATCGAGGATTACGGCACCAACCGGCTCGGCATCGACACCCTTCCCCAGGTGGTGACCCGGGGCCTGCTGCTCGACGTCGCGGCATCGCGCGGCGGCGGTCGGCTCCAGCCCGGTGACGTGATCACGGTGGCGGACGCGGAGAAAGCTCTCGCTGTCACAGGCCACGATGTCCGGCCTGGTGACGCGGTGTTCTTCCACACCGGCTGGGGTGGTCTGTGGGGTGCCGATAACGAACGGTACGCCTCGGGAGAACCAGGTCCTGGCCTGGCGCTTGGCGAGTGGCTCGTCGATCACCGGGTGGCGCTGACCGGGTGTGACACCTGGAGCTTCGGCCCCTTCCCGCCGGAAAGCCACTGTGAGCCGTTCGTGGTCCCGCAGACGCTCAACGTCCGCCACGGGGTGGTGGTAGCGGAGAACCTGCGGCTGGAGGAGGTCGCACGCGACCGCATCCACGAGTTCCTGCTGGTCATCTCGCATGCAAAGCTCCGCGGCGCCACCGGCGCGTGGATCGCTCCGCTGGCGATCTTGTGAGCCCAAGGTCCAGCCGGTCATCTTCTGAGGAGGTGTCATGACCGAGGTGGTGACGGCGGTATCACAGGCCGCAGGCGTCGACCCGCCGGAGGTGGCGTCCACCTCGGTCGGCGCAGGGGTGACTGGCCATGCCTGACGTGTCGTTCGTCAACTTGCTGGTGGTGGTGGCCGTCGCGGTCCTCGCCCCGCTCGCTATTGGCTTCCTGCCAAGGCTGCGCGTCCCTGCGGTCCTGCTTGAGATCGTCGGCGGCATCATTATCGGGCCGTCCGTGCTCGGCTGGGTACACGTCGACCTGCCGGTGTCGATCCTCGCCCTGTTCGGCCTGGCCTTCCTCCTCTTCCTCGCCGGGCTGGAGATCGACGTGCACCGCCTGCGGGGACGGCTGCTCCGCTACGCCGTGCTCGGCTATCTCGTGTCGCTGGTGCTGGCATACGGCGCCGGCGCGTCCTTCACCGCAATCGGGTGGGTGTCGCAACCGCTGCTGCTGGCGATCGTGCTCTCCTCCACCGCGCTCGGCCTGGTCGTGCCCGTCCTCAAGGACGCCCGCCAGCTCCAAAGTGAGATCGGGCAGACCGCGCTGGCGGCCGCGGGCGTCGCCGACTTCACGGCCATCGTCCTGCTGTCGCTGTTCTTCTCCTCCTCGGGCGGGAGCACGGGCTCGCGGGTCGTGGTGCTCGGCGCGTTCGCGGGGCTTGTGGCCGTGAGCGGCCTGGTGGTGTCCGGCGCCGCCCGGTCCATTCGGCTCGGCCAGGTGCTTGTCCGCCTGCAGGACACCACCGCGGAGATCAGGGTCCGCTTCGCGGTCCTGCTGCTGGTCGCGTTCACCGCCCTAGCCGAGCGGTTCGGCCTGGAGAGCATCCTCGGCGCGTTCCTGGCCGGGGCGATCGTCGGCCTGGTCGACCGCGACTCCGCCTCGCACCCGAACTTCCGCGTCAAGCTGGACGCGATCGGCTACGGGTTCCTGGTGCCGATATTCTTCGTCACCAGCGGGATCCGGCTCGACCTGACCGGGCTGCTGCACAGCCCGTCCGCGCTTGTTCGGGTCCCGGTGTTCCTGCTGGCGCTGCTGGTGGTGCGCGGCCTGCCCGCGCTGCTCCGCTTGCGCGCGAACGGCCCCAAACCAACGCTCGCCCTCGGGCTTCTCCAGGCCACGTCGCTGCCGTTCATCGTGGCCGCCACGCAGATCGGCGTGGCGCTGGGCAAGATCACTCCAGTGACAGCCGCCGCGCTGGTGTGCGCCGGACTGCTGTCGGTGCTGATCTTCCCGCTGTCCGCGCTCATGCTGCTCCACGGCGGCAAGCCAGAACCCGCCGAGCCAGAATCCGCCGCAGCGGCGGCCGAACCGGTACCGGAACCGCACCTGATGTGAACGGGCGCACGGCCACAGCACGACGGACCGGCCACACGGCACACGCGGCCGGTCCCTCTGGGCTGCTAACGTGCTCATCTTCGCGCTGTGGTGCTGGGAACTGGACCGGGGCAGCCCCGCCGACCAGTGCCACGCCATGGGATGTACCCGGACTTCCTGTTCCCGCAGGCGCAGGAGCCCGATTTCGCCCTGCCCGACTGGACGCCGTTCTTCACCGACTACCTCCACCTGTCGTTCACGAAGGCCATGTACGTGACAGTGTGCTTACTCATGGGCTGAAGGCGCTGGAGCAACGGTTCGGTCCCGTCTCTGACCGCGATGAGGGCCAGGTCAGTGCCGCCCGGCAGGGTCATGCCAGAGCAAGGTGGATCTCATGAGGTGATCATCGCGTCTTGATCGTCAGCCGGATCTGTTGATCTTGGGTGATCGCGGGCTAGAGTCGTTGAAGTGCCGGGTCTCGCCAGCGTGGCCTGGTAGTGCGGCAAGATGCGTCCGGTTCCTCACTGGCGGCAGGCGCGGCACCTTGGCGACGACAGGGCGGTGGGGGTGACTGCTGGCGCTTCTGAGGTCGTGATCGCGACCAAGTTGTTCAGGCCGAATCCCCGGCACCACACGGTGGAGCGCACGCGCCTGCATGTCTTGCTGCGCCAAGCGTGCACGCTGCCGCTCACTCTTGTCGTTGCGCCGGCGGGCTGGGGGAAGAGCACGCTGGTCGCTGACTGGCTCCGGCAGGATCGGGTCGCCGCAGGCTGGGTGTCGCTGGACGGTGGTGATAACGACCCCAAGCGCTTCTGGCGGTGCCTCCTGCTCGCCGCTGGCCAGGCCGGGTCGGCGGGCGCAGCAGGCCTGCGGCGGCTGGACGCGGCCGGCTCCGACGTCCTGCGGGACGTGCTTCCCGCATTCATCAACGAGCTGACGTTGTTCTGATGCTCCCCTGGTGCTCGTGCTGGACGACTATCACCTGGTCACCAGCGCGCGGGTGCACACGTCGGTCGCGACGCTGCTAGACCGGGGGCCGTCTCAGCTGCACCTCGTGCTTATCACGCGAGCCGACCCGCCGCTGCAGCTAAGCCGGCTGAGAGTGCGGGGGGACCTCGCCGAATTGCGGGCCGAAGATCTTCGGTTCAGCTTCGACGAGGCACTGGAATTCGTCGGCGACCGGCTCGGGACGGGATTGCCCGAGCGGGACGTGCGCAGACTGCTGGCGCGGACCGAAGGATGGGCGGCGGGTCTGCAACTCGCGGTACTGCGCCTACGAGACCGGGCCGATCCGTCAGCGTTCATCGAGCGTTTCACGGGCGCAGACTGGCACATCGTCAACTATCTCGGCGAGGAGGTGCTGGTCAGCCAGCCTCCGCGAGTACGTGAGTTCCTCCTGGTGACCTCGGTTCTCAACCGGATGTGTGCACCGCTGTGCGACGCGCTCACAGGACGGGCCGACGGGGCCGAGCTGATCAGCGAAATCCATCGCGCCAACCTGTTCCTGATCCCGCTGGACGATGAGCGGCGTTGGTTCCGGTATCACCACCTCTTTGGCGGCCTGCTGCGGCATGAGCTTGCCCGCACGGCACCGGAGCAGCCTTCCGCGCTGCATAAACGCGCGGCCGATTGGTACGAGGGCAACGATGACGCGGCCGAGGCGATCGGCCATGCGATCGCCTCGGGTGACGATTCGCTCAGCGGACGGCTAGTGTCGGCGCACTGGCGCCAGCATTTCAACGCTGGGCAGCTGGAGACGGTGCGCAGGTGGCTCGACGCGCTGCCTGCCGAACTCGTTGCCGGGGACGCGTCTCTCTCGGCGGCGCGGGTCTGGGTAGCTCTCGACCGGGGCCGGCTGGAGGAAGTGGGAGCCGCGCTTGATGCCGCTGAGGCCTCGGGCCCAGCCGATACCCACCTGATAGTGCTGCGCGCGCTGCACATGTACAAGATGGGCGATGTGGGAGGTGCGGCGGGCCGACTGCAGGAGATCTCCCCGAGTGCCGATGACCCGTTCGTGGCGACCGTCCACCGGCTCGTTCAGGGCATCTCGTCGATGTGGCTGGGAGACGCTGATCGGGCCGGGGAACTGGTCGCTGAGGCGGCCCGGCGGGCCGAAGGCGACGGTAACCGCCTGGCCTACATCTACGCTGAGGGCTGCCTGGCGCTCCTGGCCGTGAACCGCGGCGACCTCGTGCTCGCGGACTCGCTGGTGCTCGACGCGCAGTCCGCTGTCGGTCAGACGCTCAGCGACTCGCACTTCGTGGCCATGTTCCCGGCCCTGGCCGCGGCCCGCCTGGCCGCCCAGCGCGGGGATTGGGCTAGCGCAGAACAAGCCGCGGTGGCGGCGGTGGAACTGGGCCGCCGCGGCGCTGGCCGGGTGGAGCTCGCCGCGGCGCTGCTCACCGCGTCTTCGGTCTTCAGGACCTCGCCGCCGGCGAGCTCCACCCCGCGCGATCTCGACGCAATGCCTGCAGCTTGCGAAGAGGACGGCAGCGATCCGGGCGCGCTGGTCGGGGAGGCACGCGGCATTCTGCGGCACTGCCCCGACGCAGGGCCGGTGGTGGCCACCTGGCTGGCCCGCGAACAACGCGCCGAGGTGGTGCGCACCCGCCAGGATGCACTGATCGAGCCGCTGACCGACAGAGAGCTCACGATCCTGCGGCTGCTGCCCGCGCCGACTCCGCAGCGTGAGCTGGCGTCGGCGTTGTTCGTCGCTCCCAGCACGCTGAAGACCCATCTGCGCGCCATCTACCGCAAGCTCGGCGCGGAGTCCCGGGGGGAAGCCGTGATCCGGGCCCGGGAACGCGGTCTTATTTAGCAGCGGCACGCTCTAGCCCGTCGTCCACCTTCGCGGAGAAACCAGGAAGCACAGCGGTGATGATCAGTCCGGCGAGGAGCCATCCCAGCACCAGGTAGGGGAAGAACTCATACGGCTCCGGAGGTACCGGCCAGACATTGTGATACAGCACGAACCCGGCGATGAGCACGCCGCCGACCGGAGCCACGACCTGCCAGAACGATCGCCGGCCGAGATGGTGGGCGGCGGCCACGTTGGTGAGCACGTACATGACGAGCAGCGACAGCGTCCCGATGGTCGCAAGGTAGAAAAACACGTTGAGGGCCGAGGTTCCGGCCAGCCTGAAGGCCGTGAGCAGGGCCAGACCGGTGAGCATCTCCAGCGCCAGCGCCCGCTGCGGCACGCCGGTCGCCGCCGACACGCCGCTGAGGCGACGGTAGGCCAGGCCATCTCGCCCGAAGGCGAACATCATGCGAGCCGCGACGATCACCCCGCCCAGCCCGGCGCCAAGCGCGCTGAGCACGGCACCAAGATCGAGCAAGGTGGCCAGGGTGTTGCCCACGTACCGTTGGGCAAGCTCACCCAGCGGTGCCTGAGAATGCCGGAAAGCGGACACGCCGGCCGCACCGGTACCAAACCCCAGCGTCTGGGCGACGACACAGGCCACGTAGAAGACGGCGCCAAAGGCGACCGCGGTGATGATGGCGCGCGGGATCATCCGCGTCGGCACCAGGGACTCCTCCCCCAGCGAGCCCGCCGACTCAAAGCCGGCGAACGCGAGAAAGCCTGCCGTGGCGGCCAGCGCCAAGGCGGAAACGCCCACGCCGGGCGGGAGAACAAAGACCTCACCGGACACGGTTTGGCCGCCAGGGGCTGTACCGGCGATCAGACGCCAGTAGATCACGCCCATGAGCACGAGAATGAGGCAGACGGACACGACCTCGAACACCAGAAGCGACCGCGTCGTCGGCCGGACCCCGCGGGCCGCAAGCACCCAGATGACCGCCCACGCGGCCAGCGCGAGCGGGTACCAGTCGGCATCATGGGCCAGCCCGGCAGCGTCTAGGAAGGCCCGCCCGAAGACGGCGACCCCCATGATGGATACCGGCGGAAACACCAGGTAGGTACCAAGCAGCGCCCATCCAGCGAGAAACCCTGGCCGCGGGCCGAGCGTCTTGCCGACAAAGGCGTAGACCGACCCGGCGTGGCTGAACTCGCCAGCCAGCCGGATGAACCCGTAGGCCACGAGCCCAACGCCCAGGGCGGCGACGGCGAAGGCCAGTGGTGCCGCTCTCCCCAGCGCGGCGGCGGCGGCCACCCCGGTGACCGACATCGCCAGAGTGGGTGCCATGACCCCGATCGAGACCGAGGCCGTCTCCATGAACCGAAGCTCACGGCGCAGCGCCGGCTTGCCCGGCAGGCCCGACCGGCAGCGCCTGGGCGCTGCTGCCTTGGTCTGTCACGGGCGTCTCCGTTCCCCAGCTACCTTCACCCGGCGAGCCAGCCACCGTCCGCGACCAGCACAGACCCCGTGATGTAGGAGGCCTCGGGCGAGCACAGCCACACCACGGCCGCGGCGATCTCCTCCGGCTCCGCGATGCGGCCCAGCGGCACCATGCGGAGCAGCTCATCGCTGACCGCCGAGGTCATGCCCGTCCGGGTCACGCCGGGGGCGATGGCGTTGATACGGATGCCTGTGCCGCCGAGTTCGAGCGCCGCCGCGCGGGTCAGGCCGTGCACACCGTGCTTGGCGGCGACGTACGCGCCATTGTCGGGCATCGCGGCAGCGCCAAGCATAGAGGACGTGTTGACAATGGCGCCCGACCGCTGGGCCCGCATGTGCCTGATCTCGGCTCGCATACACCGCCAGACGCCGGCCAGGTCAACCTGGAGGACGCGCATGAAGTCCTCCTCCCCGTACTCATCCAGGGGAACGTACGGCCCGGGCACGCCGGCGTTGTTGTGCGCCGCGTCGAGCCTGCCAAAGATCTCCACCGCACGCCCGATGGCCTCGGTCACCTCCTGGAGGTCTGTGACGTCTGCTACGAGTACCTCGGCGCGCGGCCCCCGCGCCCTGACGGCGGCCGCGGTGTCCGCGAGACCGTCGGCGTCGATATCCACAAGCGCCACGGACGCTCCGGCCGTGGCGAAGGCGACGGCGCTGGCCTGGCCGATGCCTGAGGCAGCGCCTGTGACCAGTGCCGTGCACCCGGATAGGTCAGCAGCCATGCGTTCCCCTCCCTGGCTGCCCCCGTCCTCCAGCCCTTGGCCGGTTCCGCCGGGGGCACGGGTCATCCACGGTAGTACTCAGCCAGGGCCGCGCGCAGGATGGCACGGGCGCGGTGCAGCAAGACCCGCTGATTCTGGGGGGAGATGTTCAGGGCCGCGCAGACCTCCTCAGCCGGCATGCCACAGACGTCACGCATGGTAACCACTCTGCGCTGCCGCGGCGGCAACGCCGAAAGGGCCCGGTCAAGCTGGCGCAGGACTTCCCTGGACAGCACCACGTTTTCCGGGGCGGTGTCCCACCGGGACGGGGCATCGATGGAGGACCAGTTCCAGGCCTGTTCACCGTCGGGACCGGCAAACAAGTCATCCGCGGCCGGTCCTCCCCGGGGGTCCAGCGGCGACTGGGGGACTGTCCTGGCCTCACGGGCGCCGCGGGTCCTGGCTCGGTTGACCAGGATCGAGAACGTCCATGTGCGCAGCGAAGACCGGCCTTCAAACCTCGCCAGGCCGCTCAGCATCCCGAGCCAGGCGTCCTGGACGACGTCCTCCGCGGATTGCCGACTGTCAACGAACGAGCTCGCGACGCGGAACATGGCCGGCGACCACTGATCCACCAGCTGGGCCATCGCCGATTCATCCCCCGCCCGCAGCTGCGTGACAAGGTCTATATCGGTGCGGGTGACCTCATCGGCCTGCGCGGCTTCGCCGTAACTAACCTGTGGCATCGTGGTCGCCTCCTGGATTCGGCTGACTGCAGCCTCATCCCGGCGCCCGGCGATCCACCTCCCCCCTCACCCCTTCTCATCCGGATGAGAAGCAGGGCGCCGACCCCGGCCGAACCGCTGCCGTGCCTGCTTCGTAACGCTTGCGCGCCAGGCGGGACGGAACAGGCATGACCGCCATAACCAACAGCGCCGGGCTCCGCGCCGGCCCAGGCGAGCGCGGGTTCTCGCCACGCCACAACCAGCCCCACGAGGAGAAAACCATGAAGGGTTTGCAGGACAAGGTCGCTCTCGTCACCGGCGGCAGCTCGGGAATCGGCCAGGCGATCGCCATCCGCTTGGGGGAGGAGGGCGCCAACGTCGCGATCAACTACGTAGGCCGGCCGGAAGGCGCGATCTCCACCAGGGAAGCGATCGAGCACGGCGTCGAGATCTGCATGAAGAAGATGTCGGAGGCGGGTGGCCGACCGATTCTGGTCGCCGCGGACGTCTCCGACGAGCAGGCCGTGGATCAGATGTTCGACCGGGTGCTCAGCGAGTATGGGCGGCTGGACATCCTGATCAATAACGCTGGCATCCAGGTAGCTGAGGACTCGCATGAACTGTCCACCGCGGACTTCGACAAAGTCCTCGCGGTCAACCTCCGTGGCGCGTTCCTGTGCGCCCGCTCGGCGCTGCGCAGCTTCCTGGCCGCGGAGCGGCCTGGCGTGATCATCAACGTGTCCAGCGTGCATCAGGTGATCCCGAAGCCGCGGTTCCTTGGCTACTCGGTGTCGAAGGGCGGCATGCAGAACCTCACCCGGTCGCTCGCCCTGGAATACGCGGCACGGGGAATACGGGTCAACAGCATTGGCCCAGGCGCGACCGTGACGCCCATCAATAGGTCGTGGATTGACGACCCAGTCAAGCGGCGCATGGTGGAAAGCCACATCCCCATGCGGCGGGCGGGCGGCGCCGAGGAGATGGCAGCGGTGGCCGCGTTCCTGTGCTCCGATGAGTCGGCGTACATCACCGGCCAGACGCTGTTTGTCGACGGTGGCCTCACCCTGTATCCGTCATTCGAGACAACCTGGTCATCTGAGTGAGCGAGCCCGCCGCCGATGCTGGCGATCATGTCGAGCCGCACCATAGGCCGCGCGCCAGCGGGTGGCAGATCCCCGGGGTCGACCGCGAGTGGGCCGTCCTACGCCGCAGTCTCGGCGGCGGCCGCCGCTGTTACAGCGTTCGCCCGGTGCCTGCGCCGCCGCGGCTGTAACACATTCGTGGCTGCTGAGACTCCTTCAGCAAGGATGCCATGACCAACGACGCGATACGGAGGAGGGCCCCTCGTGACCGACTCATACGACGTGGTAGTGATCGGCGCAGGCCCGGCGGGTGAGCACGTCGCTGGTCGGCTGGCCGATGGCGGCCTCACCGCCGCCATCGTGGAGCGAGAGCTGGTCGGTGGCGAGTGCTCCTACTGGGGCTGCATCCCTTCTAAGACGCTTATCCGGCCGGGCGACGTGCTGGCCGCGGCTCGGCGTGCGCCAGGGGCCGCCCAGGCCGTCACCGGCCACCTGGACAGCGCAGCCGCGTTCGCACAGCGCGACTACATGACCTCTCACTGGCGGGACGACGGACAGCTGTCGTGGCTGGAGAGCAAGGGTATTGACCTTGTCCGCGGCACCGGCTGCCTGGCCGGGGAGCGGGTCGTCGAGGTCGAGGCCGCCGACGGCACCACCCGGCGGCTCAGTGCGGCCCGTGCCGTAGTGCTGGCCACTGGCACGAGCCCGCTCATTCCCCCGATCCCTGGTCTGCGCGAGGCCGGCCCCTGGGACAACCGGACGATCACCAGTGCCAAGGAGCTCCCCAGGCGTTTGCTGGTGCTGGGCGGCGGCGCCATCGGCGCCGAGATGGCGCAGGCGTTCAAGCGCCTGGGTTCCGAGAACGTCGTAGTGCTCGAGGGCGCGGAGCGGCTGCTCGCGCGTGAAGAGCCGTTCGCCGGCGAGGAGCTGCGTGCCGCTTTCGAGGCCGAGGGCATTACCGTGGTGACCGGGGTTCGCATGACCGCTGCCCGCCGCTTGGGCAGCGGCGGCCCGGTCGTGGTGAATGTGGCGGATGGGCGTGAGTTCACCGGCGATGAGATCCTGGTGGCGGTGGGCCGCAGGCCCGCCACCGCCGGCATCGGCCTGGAGGCTGTCGGGCTGGAGCCCGGGCGTCCCGTCCGGGTGGACGGGCAGCTGCGGGCGGCCGGCGTTCCCGGGGGGTGGCTGTATGCGATCGGCGACTGCAACGGGCTCGCGCCCCTCACCCACATGGGGAAGTACCACGGGCGCATCGCCGCCGCAGCGATTCTGGGCGCGGAAGTGGCAGATGTGGCCTCCCACGGCATCGTTCCCCGCGTGACCTTCACTGACCCGCAGGTGTGCGCGGTCGGCCGTACCGCCGCCGAGGCGCGCGCCGCCGGCCTGCACATAACGGAGGTCAGCACCCCGACGGGCGAGGTTCCTGGCGCGTACACCCAGGGCAACGGCATCCGCGGCACCTGCCAGCTGGTGATCGACGATGATCGCAGGACCGTGGCCGGCGCGACCTTCACCGGCCCAGGCCTGCAGGAACTGCTCCACTCGGCGACCGTCGCGATCTGCGGCGGCGTGACCGTCGACCGCCTGTGGCACGCGGTGCCGTCATTCCCGACCGTCAGCGAAGTCTGGCTCCACCTGCTCGAGGCGTACGGTCTTTAACTCCAAGGAAAGGAACCACGATGAACGGCTTGCCGATCGGCGATTACGCTCTTCTGTCTGACTGCCGTTCGGCGGCGCTGGTCAGCCGCGAGGGTTCGGTGGACTGGCTATGTTTCCCGCGTTTCGACGCGCCGTCCGTGTTCGCACGGATCCTTGACCCTGACGGCGGGCACTTCACGATCCGGCCCGCTGGTGACTTCGAGGCCAGCCGCGCATACGTGGACCAGACCATGGCGCTGCAAACCACCTTCCGGACTGCGACAGGTACCGGGGTGCTGACCGACGCCATGGCGGTCGGTCGCAACGACCGCGGTCACGACCTGGGCGCCGGGTCGCCGGGGGTCTTGCTGCGCCGCCTCGCCTGCACCGGCGGCGAGCTGGAGGTCGAGGTCAGCTACGCTCCGCGTCCCGAATACGGCCTGATCCACCCGATTCTGGAGGCAGTGCCGGGTGGCCTTTCCGCGCGGGGCGGCGCCGACCGGCTGCTGCTGTCCGCGCCGGCCGGCTTCCGGGTAGACGGGGCCAGTGGCCGTGCGCGTCTCCACGTGGTGGCCGGCCAGACGGTCAGCTTCGCGCTGCAGCACGGCCAGATGTCCGAGCCGCCGCTGGCCGCCTGGGATGCCGCTGAGATCACCGCCCGGCTGGAAGACACCCTGGAGGGATGGCGGTCCTGGTCGGCTATCCACCAGACCTACGAGGGGCCATGGCGCGACCTGGTCCACCATTCTGGCCGGGTGCTGCAGGCGCTCACCTTCCAGCCGACCGGCGCCATCGTGGCCGCCCCCACGACCTCACTGCCGGAGACCGTCGGCGGCGAGCGCAACTGGGACTACCGCTACACCTGGGTCCGCGACGCCAGCCTGACCATGGAGGCATTGTGGGTGGCGGCCTGCCCCGACGAGGCCAACAAGTTCTTCGCGTTCCTGGCCGACGCCGCGGCATCCCAGCTCCAGCGCGCGATGGACCTGCAGATCATGTTCGGGATCGGGGGCGAACGCGACCTTTCCGAGCGGGAACTGCCGCACCTGGCCGGCTGGCGGACAGCCCGCCCGTGCGGGTCGGCAACGGCGCCTGGAGCCAGCGTCAGCTTGACGTGTACGGCGAGCTGCTCGGTGCCGCCCAGCGGCTGGTCCAGCAGCTCGGTGAGCTCGACCCGGTCACGCAGCAGTTCCTGGCTGCCGCGGCGGACACCGCCGCCAGCCTCTGGAAGGAGAAGGACCAGGGCATCTGGGAAATCCGCGGCGAGCCCCGGGACTTTCTGTACTCCAAGCTGATGTGCTGGGTAGCGCTTGACCGCGCGATCGCCCTGGCTCCCCAGCTCGGCGCGCAGCACCGGGTCGCGGACTGGACCGCCGCCCGCGACGAGATCCATACCGCGATCCTTGAGCACGGCTGGAGCGAGCAGGCTGGCGCCTTCACCCAGGCCTTCGGCAGCGAGGACCTGGACGCCTCCAACCTGATGCTGGCGATCACCGGCTTCCTGCCCGCAGATGACCCGCGCATGAAGGCGACCATCGACGCGACCGCCGCCCGGCTGACCGACGAGCACGGCCTGGTCTACCGTTACCTGGCCCACGACGGCCTGACAGGAGAAGAGGGAACCTTCCTGCTCTGCACCTTCTGGCTGGCGCAGGCGCAGGCCCTTGCAGGTGAGCTGGACCAGGCCACTGCGACCTTCGAGCGGGCAGTGGCGGTGATCAATGACGTGGGCCTGCTGGCCGAGGAGATCGACGCGGGCAGCGGCGAGATGATCGGCAACTTCCCGCAGGCGTTCAGCCACATCGGCTTGATCAACGCCGCCTGGGCCATCGCCCAGGCCCAGGAACGCGCAGCCCGCCCCGACCCGGTAGCGGCGGCCGGTCCCGGCCAGGCGCAGGAGCACGGGAGCTGAGCAGTGGCTTCGAGCAGATACCGCATCGTCTTGCGGGGACGGCTGAGCCAACGCTTCGAGTCCGCCTTCGACGGGATGACCCTGGAAGCGGGCCCCAATCAGACGGTCCTTGTCGGCGAGGTCCGTGACCAGGCACACCTGCACGGCCTGCTCGACCGGCTACGTGACTTCGGAATCGAACTGGTCGCCGTGGCACCCGCTGACACCGCAGATACTGGCGCTGAGCACAGATCGCCGCGCCTTCCTGGCAAATAAGGGGAAGCTGACGGGTGGGTTTCCCCTCCCAGCGTGGAGAGATCCTCTTAAGGAGAGGAGTTCTCCGATGGGAGAGACGCGCAGGAAGTTCGATCAGGACTTCCGGGAGGGCGCGGTGCGGCTGGTCCGGGAGACCGGCAAGCCGATCGCGCAGGTGGCCCGGGACCTCGGGATTAACGAGGGGGGCGCTGGGGCGGTGACGTGCGGGGCGGGCTTACCGCGGGAGGCCCCCCGATAGTTAGGCGGTGACGTAGGGGGCGGACTCGCCGCGGAGGGCGGCGCTGGGGCGGCCGTCGAGGCCGACGGGGACGTCGCCCGCCACCGTGATGCGGTGCATCCGGCGGGGCAGATCGCCGTAGTCGTCGATGGCGTAGTGCTGGGTCGCGCGGTTGTCCCAGATGGCGAGGTCGCCGGGGGCCCAGCGCCAGCGCACGGTGTTCTCCAGGCGGGTGACGTGCCGCTGGAACAGCTCGAACAGGTACCGGGAGTCTGACGCGGACACGCCCAGGATGCGCTTGACGAACTGGCCGAGCAGCAGCGTGCGCTCCCCCGTCTCGGGGTGGACGCGGACCACCGGATGCTCGGTCTGGAAGATCGTGGACAGGAAGACCTCGCGGTGGTGCTGCTCGTCGCGGGAGGACTTGGCGCCCACGCCTCCGCCGGACTGCTCCGCGTAGTCGTACTCGTTCGTGTGCAGTGCCCGCAGGCTTTCGGCCAGCGTCCGCAGTTCCGGGGACAGGCTCTGGTACGCGGTCGCTGTGTTCGCCCAGGAGGTGTCGCCCCCGTAGGGCGGCAGCGTGACAGCCCGCAGATGGAGACCGCAGGCGGCCGGTCGACGAACGTGACGTCGGTGTGCCACGCGTTGGCCTTGCCCCCGCCGGCCTGCGCGTCCAGTTCGAGGACGTGCGGCTCCTGCTCAGTGCCCGGCACGGTCGGGTGCGCGGTGGTCAGGTCACCGAACAGGCGGCCGAAGCCCGCCTGCTCCGCGTCGGTCAGGTGGTCCTGGCCGCGGATGAAGATCACCTTGTGGTCGAGCAGGGCGTGCCTGATCGCGGCGAACACATCGCCGGGAAGGTCGGCCGCGATACGCACGCCGGTGACCTCCGCGCCGATGTGGCCCGCGATGCGCCGGATGTCGATGGCCGGGGCACTGGTGGACATGAGTCTCCCTTCTGCGGGTCGCGCGGCCCGTCCGTAGGGGCGCGCCTGACCGTCATCGCGAGCAAAACACTCAGGTCACCCTATTGTCAATAATTTAGGTAGGTTTTATTGACTATAGACATGGGGTGCAGCTGGGAGGGCATTGAGGTGCGGGCAGGAGGCCTGGGGTGCGGGCCCGCCTGCCTGCGGGGCTGGCCGGTCGTGCCGATCTGCGCGCGAGGATGGCGTCCCAGAATGACCGCATGGTGCCCGCTTTCGTTAGCTCAACCATAGGCCGATGGGCATCTGTGTACGAGCACGAACAGCAGGTATTCGCCCGATCATCGTGCTCGCCCGGGCGTCCCGTAAGCTCGGCAAGATGGGGCCCGCAACGACGCTGACGGAACTGGGGGCCGCGCGCTTCGTCATGGCCATCGACAAGATGCTGGCCGTGTACACCGCGGCCATGAACCCGGCGGCCTCACAGCTCGCGGGCCGGCGGTCGATCATGGCCCGGCACGCCACCAATCCTGGCTTCCGCGCCCTGGCCGTCCTCGACGGCGACGGTGAGCCGGTCGCCTTCAGCTACGGCTTCCACGGCGAGTCCGGCCAGTGGTGGCACGACATGGTCAACTACGCGCTCTCGGCGCAGGCGGGGGCGGCCGAAGCCAGCCGCTGGCTCACCGACTCGTTCGAGGTGGCCGAGCTGCACGTCAAGCCGGCCTACCAGCACCAGGGACTCGGGCGCAGCCTGCTGTACCGGCTGACCTCCGACCTGGACGAGGCCAGCGCCCTGCTGTCCACGCACGACTCCGACTCACCCGCGCGGCATCTCTACCGCAGCGCGGGGTTCGTCGACCTGCTGACGGCGTTCCGGTTCTCCGGCGGGGATCCGCCCTACGCGGTGATGGGCGCCGCGCTGCCGCTGCGCGACATCCGCTCCTGAGGGTCGCGGCGGCCCTGCCCGGACGTGCGCATCCGGGCCGCGCGCTCCGCCAGGCCGAGCCGCTGGTAGATCTCGCGCGTGGCCCGGGACCAGTTCAGGGTGTAGAAGTGCAGGCCAGGGACACCCTCGGCCAGCAGGCGCTCGCACATCGACGCCGCGTAGTCCACGCCGATCTCGCGGACCGCGGCCCGGTCGTCGGAGACGGCGTGCAGCCGCTCGGACAGCTCCGCCGGAATCCGGGTGCCGCCCAGCTCCACCGCCTTGTCGACGATGCGCACGCTGGTGATCGGCATGATGCCGGGGATAATCGGGACCTGGCAGCCATGGGCCGCTACCCGGTCCCGCAGTCGCAGGTAGTCCTCGGGATAGAAGAACATCTGGGTGACGGCAAAGTCGGCCCCGGCGCGGCACTTGCGGACGAAGTACTCCACGTCGGAGTCGAGGTCGGGTGAGCGCGGGTGCTTCTCGGGGAAGGCGGCGACGCCGACGCAGAAGTCGCCCACCGACCGGATCAGGCGGACCAGCTCGTCGGCGTAGGACAGGCCCTGCGGGTGCGCCGTCCACTCCGCGTTCGGGTCGCCGGGCGGGTCGCCGCGCAGCGCCAGCAGGTTCCGCACGCCGACCGCCGCGTAGGAGCCAATGACCTGGCGGAGCTCGGCGACCGAATGGTTCACCGCGGTCAGGTGCCCGACCGGGGTCAGCGTGGTCTCCTCCGCGATCCGGCCAGTCACGCGGACCGTGCGGTCACGGGTCGAGCCGCCCGCCCCGTAGGTCACCGAGACAAACGTCGGCCGCAGCGGCTCCAGCTGCCGGATCGCCCGCCAGAGCTGCTGCTCCTCGGTATCGGTCTTCGGCGGCATGAACTCGAACGAGAACGACTCCCCGCCGGCCGCGATCAGGTCACGGATGGCGGCGGCGTGCCGGGCGAGGCGGGCCGGGGCGGCAGCCGGGCTGCTGGGACGGGTCGAACCGGTGGTCGCGGCGGAGCGGCGAGGGCTCGGTGGCATGCGCCCCAGGGTAACCGCTGAGCGCCCGTCCAGGCTACGGGCCGTTACCGTGCGCGCAGGCGCGCGGTGAACGCGGCCGCGGCGGCGGCGGGATCCAGGGCGTCGGTGAGCGCACGGACCACCACCACGCGGTCCGCTCCGGCCGCCTGCACCTGGCCCAGGTTCTCCAGGGTGATCCCGCCGATCGCGAACCACGGGCGCTGGGTGCCCAGCGCGGCGGCGTAGCGCACCAGCGGCAGGCCGGGCGCGGGACGGCCGGGTTTGGTCGGGGTCGGCCAGACCGGGCCGGTGCAGAAGTAGTCCACCCCGGGAGCGGCCGCTTCCGTGGCGGTCTCCACCTCGGCGTGGGAGGACCGCCCGATCAGCGGACCGGGGCCGACGATCTCCCGGGCCACGGCGACCGGGAGATCATCCTGGCCCAGATGCAGGATGTCGGCCCCGGCGGCGTAGGCCAGGTCGGCGCGGTCGTTGACGGCGAACAGCGCGCCGTGCTGGGCCGCCTTCTCCCGGAACACCTCGAGGAACGCGAGCTCCTGCCCCGCCTCCAGGCCCTTCTGCCGGAGCTGGACGATGTCCACCCCCGCCCCCAGCACCGCGTCGAGGAAGTCCGGCAGGTCGCCCTGGCGCTCCCGGGCATCGGTGCACAGGTAGAGCCGCGCGTGCGCGAGCCGCTCCCGGAGGCTGGCGGGCACTGGGTCAGGCGGGCTGCTCGGTGGTGGCGGCCGGGCCGGTGAGGCGGAGCTCCACGCTGATGTTGCCACGCGTCGCGCGCGAGTACGGGCACACCTGGTGGGCCGCGTCGGCGGCCTCCCTGGCCTGCTCGGGACTGGCGTTCGGCAGGTAGATCTCGAGCGTGACGACCAGGTCGAACGCGTCGCCCTCGGGCCCGATGCCCACGTCCGCGGTGACCGTGGAGCCGTTCACGTCCACGCCGGCCCGGCGGGCGATCGCGCGCAGGGCGCTGTGGTAGCACGCCGCGTACCCGGCGGCGAACAGTTCCTCGGGGTTGGCGCCGTTACCCGAACCGCCCATCTCCGGCGGCAGGGCAAGATCGAGGTCGATCCGGCCGTCCGCCGATGTGACGTGGCCGTTGCGGCCATCGCCGGTCGAGATGGCCTGGGCGGTGTACAGAACTTTCTCGGGCATGACCTACCTCAGGGGTGCGGAACGCGGAATGGGGATTTCACGTGGGCGCGCATGCCGCCGTGCCCCGTTCAGCCCGGCAGCGCTGCCGCCCATGCTAGGGGGAGGACGAATCACGCTGCCGCGCGGGTCAGGAAGCTAATTCAGCGAGCCGGCCCGGCGGTGGCGAGCAGCCGACGCAGCTCGGCCGCCGAGGTGAACTGGACGGCCTCGATACCGGCCGCTTTCGCGCCCGCTACGTTCGCCACGACATCGTCGATGAACAGGCAATCCTCCGCGGCGACCCCGAATCGCCGCAGCGCGAGGGCAAAGATCCGCGGGTCGGGCTTGCACACGCCGACGAAGCTGGAAACGACGATGTCCTTGAAGCAGTGCAGGACCGGGAAGGCCTCCATCGTGGCCGCCCACGCCTCGCCGGGAAAATTGGAAATCGCGTATAGTTCACGGCCCGAATCGGCCAATTCGGTGATGAGCTCGCTGGTGCCCGGGATGGGACCGCCGAGCATTTCCGGCCAGCGCTCCCAGTACGCACTGATCAGTCCGGCCTGATCGGGATAGCGGGCGGACAGTTCCGCGACCGCTTCCGCGGACCGTTTGCCGGTATCCATTTGCAGGTTCCAGGCCGGGCTGCACACCTCGGTCAGGAACCATTCCCGGATGGCTTCGTCGGGAATGAGCTTGCGGTAAAGGAAACGCGGGTTCCAGTCCAGGACAACGCCGCCGAGGTCGAAGATCAGCACTGGCCGGGACGCCAGCCAGGCTGGATCGCCGGTGGCCGCTGGACCGCCCCGGCCTACTGGGTCGCTGGTGGGCGCCGCGGCGGTGCCGTCGCCACGTTCGTCCATCTCCCGCCCCTTTCCGTTCGGCAAGATTTGTTCGGCTAGATTTCACGGGCCCGCGGGGGCGGCGGGCCCGCAGGCGGTACCACTGGCAGGCCAGGTGGCGCGCCGCCGCTGATCAGCCGCGCGAGCGCCGCGGTGTCGAGGTGGTCCGCGACCAGGTTGCCGAGCGCGTCGAGCCGCCCTTCGCGCAGCTTGGCGAAGTCGGTATCGGGCGCGGGCGTGAAATCGCGGCCCGCCAGGCGGGCTACCTCCGCCAGGAATGCCCGCCTGAACTGGTCGTTTTCCATCGTTCCATGCCAGCTCGTGCCCCACACCGCGCCGCCGAAGCCGGCCCGGCAGCCGTCCAGGAACGGCTCCCCGCCGGTAACCCGGACGACCCCGTGGTGGATCTCGTACCCGGCGACCGTGGCCCCGAGCGCCTGGCCCACCGGCCGCCCCAGGCGCTTGGCCGCGCCGAACTCCACCCGGGCCGGGAGCAGGCCCAGGCCGGCGACCTCGCCGGCGCCCGATTCCACCCGGTCCTCGATCTGTTCGGCCAGCATCTGGTACCCCCCGCAGATGCCGAGCACCGGCCGGCCCGCCCGCGCGCGCTCGGCGATCACCGCGGCCAGGCCGCGCTCGCGCAGCCACGCCAGGTCCGCGACGGTCGCCCGGGACCCGGGCAGCACGACCAGATCGGCGTCGGCCAGCTCGGCGGGCTCGCGGGCCAGCCGGATGAGCACGCCCGGTTCGGCGGCGAGCGCGTCGATGTCGGTGAAATTGCTGATCCGCGGGAGCCGGACCACGCTGATCCGGAGAACATCATTCCCGAACGGACGTGCGGCGACGCCCTCCACGCCGCCGGAGCCGACGGCCCGTGAGAGGGCGAGCGAGTCCTCCGCGTCGAGCCAGAGGTTCTCGGCCCAGGGCAGCACGCCGAGCAGCGGGCGGCCGGTGAGGCGCCCCAGCATGGTGATCCCGCTGTCCAGCAGCTCAGGGGCGCCGCGGAACTTATTGATGACGAAACCGGAGACGAGCTCCTGGTCGGCGGGCGGCATCAGCGCGAGCGTCCCGTACAGCGCCGCGAACACGCCGCCCCGGTCGATGTCGCCCACGATGATCACGGGCAGCCCGGCGGCGCGGGCCAGTCCCATGTTCGCCACGTCGGTGTCCCGCAGGTTGATCTCCGCCGGGCTGCCGGCCCCCTCGCAGATCACGACGTCGAACTCGGCGCGGAGCCGGGCCAGGCTGGCCAGCGCGACCTGCCGGAGGTCGGTGGCCATGGACCGGTAGGACACCGCGTCGGTCTCGGTCCTCGGGTGACCGAGGACGACGACCTGGCTCCGCCGGTCGCTGCCCGGCTTGAGCAGGACCGGGTTCATGTCCGCGGTCGGCTCGACCCCGGCCGCGGCGGCCTGCATGACCTGGGCCCGGCCGATCTCCGCGCCGCCGGGGGTGACGAAGGAGTTGAGCGACATGTTCTGCGCCTTGAACGGGGCCACCTTCAGGCCCTGGCGGGCCAGCCAGCGGCACAGCCCGGCCGTGATCACGCTCTTGCCGGCGTCGGAGTTGGTCCCGGCGACGAGCAGGGCCCCCTTCACCGGGCGGTTCCCCGGTTGAGAGCCAGGGCGGCGAGGGCGGCCAGGGCGGTGGCGGCGACCGTGACGGCGCGGGACAGGCGCGCGGCGCGGCGGATGTCGCGGGGCTCGGGCGGGCGGCCGTCACCGAGTTCGGGCCGGTACTCCGGTACGCCGCCATAGCTGCTGGCCCCGCCGAGCCGCAGGCCGAGGGCACCGGCGAAGGCGGCTTCGGGGCGGCCCGCGTTCGGGCTGGGGTGGTGCCCGCCATCGCGGAGGGCGGCGCGCAGGGCCGCACGCGGGCTTCCGCCGACCATCGGCGCGCAGGCCGCGGTGAGCACCGCGGTCAGGCGGGCGGGGGCCCAGTTGGCCACGTCGTCGAGGCGCGCGGCGGCCCAGCCGAACCGCTCGTACCGCGGCGACCGGTAGCCCACCATCGCGTCCAGCGTGTTCACCGCGCGGTAGGCGGCCAGGCCGGGCAGCCCGGCGACCGCACCCCAGACCAGCGGAGCGACCGCCGCGTCGCTGGTGTTCTCGGCGACCGACTCCACCACCGCGCGGGCGATGTCCTTCGCTCCCAGGTGGGCCGGGTCGCGGCTGCAGAGCCCCGGGAGCATCGCACGGGCCGCAGCCAGATCGTCCGTATCAAGGGTCGCGGACGTCCGTTCAGCACTATGACGTAGCGAACGGGCACCGGTGACCGCCCAGACGGTGGCCGCGACGGCTGCGGCGCGGGGCAGCGGCCGGCCACGGGTGAGGCGATGCGCGGCCACAGCGGGCAGGGTGGCGCCGAGCACACAGGCTCCGGCGTACAGCGAGCCGCGGAACCGGCTATCGGCGTAAAGCCGGGCCTCCAGCCCGGTGGCGGCGCGGCCGAAGGCGGCCACGGGGTGCCCGCGGCGGGGGTCGCCGAGCAGTGCGTCCAGCGCCACACCCGCGGCCAGGCCTGCAGCGAGCGCCCAGCCCCGGACGCCCCCCGGCACCTGCCCCTCGCACGTCACAGGACACGACCCTAGGCGAAAGCACGCCGGGGTGGCCCGGCTCCCCCGTGGTTAACCTGGGCGAATTGCCGCCGGGTCTCGCGGCACGGCGTCCGCGGCAGCGGCTGGCCCGGCTGCCCCTGCCGGCGCAGCATTCACGGCGGACGGCGGACGGCGGCCAGGGCCGCGCAGGCGCGCCTCGATCTCCGGCCGGTTCCGCTCCAGCCATACCGCCGATCGCAGCAGCCGGTCATGGACCCCGGCGTCCAGCATGCGCGTCCAGGCCCCGCCACTCATCCGGGCGCGCTGCGCGATCGTGGCCCGCGAGCGGCGCAGCCACCGGCTGGCGACCGGGACGAGGCGGGCACGTTCGGTGTAGGAAAGGCCGTACGCCTCGCAGAAGAGCGCGATGCGGCCTGCGGCATCGGCGTCCCGCAGCGCCGGATCACGGTCGGCGGGATCGGCGATGGGAGCCCAGTACCGCAGCGTCTGGATGATGTCGACCAGCCGCGTCCCGGGGCGGGCCAGATCGAAATCGATGAACGCGTACGGCTGGAGGCCCTCCGGCCCGGCGCGGAAGATGACGTTCTCCAGGTTGACGTCGCAATGGCAGATGATCTCCGGCGGGCCGTCCACGAACCGGGTCAGTTCGCCGTCCCACCGCGCCCCGTCGGGTGGCGCGAAGCCGGCGACCGCGTGATGGTAACGGAACTGCAGTTCGGCCAGGGAGGCCAGGGTCGAGTCGGCGGTCACGAACCCGGGGAGCGGGCGCCTGGCCACCACGCCGGGCAGATAGGTCAGCACCTCGCGGTTCCTGGCGTCGATGCCGAGAGCCCGCGGGGCTCCCTCGAAGCCGACGGCCTCCAGGTGCCGCAGGAGGGCGTGCACCGCGGGAGTGTGCGGGCGCACCGGGCGGCGGACGGTCCGGCCGACGCGGACGACGCCTTCGGTCATGTCGCCGCCGATGAGCGGAACTTCGGTGGTGTCCGAGTCGGCGCTGACGTAGGGGAACGGGATGATGAGGGCTTCCGGGGCGGGGGCCACCGCGGTCGCCGGGGCAGGGACCGCCGTGACCGGTGTGGCGGAAGGCGCCAGGGGCAGGGCGTAGGACATGACCGTGGCCTCCGGAGGGGAGGCCACGGAGGCGGGGGGCGGCGTGGCCTCCGGGATAGAGGCCGCCGCGGCCAGCGAGGCGGCAGGCGGCGTGGCCTGCAGGGCTGCGGTCAGCATGGCTTCCGGGGCGGCGGCTTGCGTGGCCTGCGGGGCGGGCGATGCGCCGGTCATGCCACGGTCCCGGCGGCGCGTTCCGGCATGCTGCGCCCTCAGCGCCTGGACGCGGCGCTGCAGCAAGGCGCTGGCCGCCCCGTCACGGCCCGTTAATGCATCGTCGGGCGCGTCAGCCCCGGACTGATGACTGGCAAGGAAGTCCCTAATCGGAGGATTTTTCCCAGACGTCATGGAAAGTGACGATAAACGGTTACTGCCCGGAATTGCTAGCCGGCCGGGCGGCAAAGGTCATCCTTTTACCTCCCATTGGGGGTAACGGGAGGCGGTATTTGTTACAACGATCACATTGACAACTTCTGCTGCGGAGAGACGGGTAATTCGATCATTCAACGGTTGAGACGATGGCGTCTAGATAAGGACGCATGGCCGATTTAGCAACCTGCCCGAAATTACCTAACGGTCGCTCTTTTGGGGTCGGCCACGCGTATATCGTCTGCTGCGCCTGGATGGGCCTTCGGTGTGAATGGGGGATACTGGGGCACAGGCGTCCGGTGCCCGGGACGCGTGCCGCGGGGGCCTGCGCGATATGCACCGAGGGCGTGCACGGGCGGCGTGTTCGGGTACGTTGGGGCGTGGTACAGGAGCGTTGATGCTGGAATCTGCCGGGCATGCGGACAGCGTCCGGGACGCGCTCTGGCCAGGCTTCCTACCGGTGTGGCGGGCTGGGGGCGGCCACGAGGCGCGAGGATCGCCGGGCCCTGCGCCGCGACATACAGCGAACCTGGCCGTGGCCCACACGTGACCTTAGGCATGCACAATGTTGTGCCGGGCGCCCGTAGCTCAGTCGGATAGAGCAGCTGCCTTCTAAGCAGTAGGTCGCAGGTTCGAGTCCTGCCGGGCGCGCCCACCGGAAATCCCAGGTCAGCGGTCATATTGGCCTATCTGATGCGGGCGTTTACGAGGCGCGCGTCGGCGGCCGTGCCACTTTCGATGTCAAGCTCCTACGCCCGGCAGCGTCCGGTGCGCCCGGGTCTGGCTACGCCCCGGCGGCCGGGTCAGGAACGGGCCGAGACTGCGGCCGGGGCCGGGACCGGGCACCGAGCACGATCAGCGCGATCGCTATCAGGATGAGCACTATGCCGCCGATGAGCAGGCCGATACCGATCGCAAACGAGTGCGGGATAGTCAGATCCAGCCCTCCGGCGAAGGCCACCGGGGCGGCAGCGTCGGTGTTCATTACGACCACCCGGTAGGAGCCGGAAGTAACGGTCCACGTCAGGGTCGGATGGTTTCCGCTCGCCTTGGCCACCCAGAACGACTGAGATTCGGGCGGCGGTGGTGTGGCGGTCCCGCCCTGGCGGGCCAGCGTCAGGTGAAACGGCGTAACAGAGATGTTGGTTGCTACGTCGTAGCTGACCCCGCTGAGATAGCGATCCACCGCGCTCGCTGGGCCGATGCCCAGGAAGAGGAGATGCCCGGCGCCGGTCGGCGTGGCCGTGATACGCAACCGGACGCTGCCAAAGACGGTCTGCGCGCCGGATGTGCCCTGAATCGAGTCAGCCGGTGATACCAGGGCGCGGGTCGGCGTCGACACCTGCTGCACGCCCGAACTCAAGGTGTTATTCGACCCGAAGAATGCCATCAGCGCGCCGCCAGCGATCGCGATCAGCGCGCCGATCACCAGCAGCAGGATCCCCAGCACGATCAGTACAACTCGTCTGGCCATGGCACCTCCCGGGTGCAGCTCAACGCTAACAGGGAGCAGTGGAGCGGACCAGAGACCACGGACGCCTGGGGTACGCCTCCGGCCGGCTCTTCGAAGACGACCAAGGATGGCCAGACGCGGGCTGGGGGTACGCGGTGCCGCGGCTTGGCTCAATGGCCGCCGCGCGTGCCATGCTCGATGAACTCGCGGACACGAGCCAGCGCGTCATCTTCGGCACCAACCGCGACGCTACGGTCAGCAGACATTGTTGCGCTGTACCGCTAGGTGGACCGCAAACCTCGCCGATCGCTGCGGCGCAATCGCCGGGCCGGGCTGGCAACCTTGGAGGCTTCACAGCGATGACCACCGATTTCCGCCCTGCCCGTTGGCGCGATGACCTGCCGAGCGTGGAGCGCTTGCTCAGCTTGTCCGACAACGTGATCGCCTTCGCCCTCACCTTGCTAGTCCTGCAGGTGACGGTGCCACCCCTGTCCCAGGTCGCCGATCCCACCTCGGCCGCCGACCTGGCCGCCCAACTCGCCCGCCAGGCTGGCCACCTGGTCAGTTACGTGATCGCGTTCTACATCATCGCCCAGTTCTGGCTAACCCACCGCCGGGTCTTCCGCCACGTGGTCGGCCACCGGGACAGCCTGGCGTGGTGGAACTTCGCGTTCCTGGCCACCATCACGATCATGCCTTTTACCAGCAGCCTGCTGGGCGAATACCCCAGCAATCCGCTGGCGGTTGACATCTTCGCTGCCAACCTGCTGCTCGCTGTCCTGGCGACGCGGGCGATGTTCGTGTTGGGGCGCCGGTGGGATCTGCTGGCCGGGGACACCGACGCCCGGGACGTATGGGCGCTGCGGGTGCGGGCAGCCGCGATCGTGATGGTTGTCGCCTTGTCGGCCGGCCTGGCGTGGGTGAACACCACAGCCGCCAAGTACTGCTGGGTGCTGATCCCTGTCGTGCAGTGGGCTGCGGAGCGCCGATCCGCACGGCCCACCTCACGCAGCGGCCCGCCCGGTACACCTGGCCAGTAGCCAACACTCAGCGGCCCGGTCTCAACGGCCGGACATAGGCGCCCGTTCGCTTCGTCCCTTCCTAGCCGGGGCCGTCCGGCTCGCCCACCGCGGTGGGGTCGGCAAGCTGCAGGCGGTGCGCCCGTTGCAGGACGAGGGCCCGCTGAAAGCCCAGGCTGACGGCCAGGTATAGAACAATGGTGGCGGTCCCCAGGCCCCTGGCGCCGGGACCATGCGCGAAGAGGATGTCATAACCCAGGTGCGCGGCCAGGGAGGCGATCCACAAGGCGGCGGTCAGCCAGTTGCCCTGCGACCAGGCCTGCCCGTCTTGGAGCCAGACCCGGACCGTGCTGGCCCGCAGCGCGCCGAAGATGGCCGCGAGCACCAGGCTGCCGCCGATGGCGGCGAAGGTCAGCGGGTGAGCATGATTTCTGTTCAGGAACTGGACGGTCTGCAGCAGGCCGATGATCATCAGGATCGCGATGAGGCGCAGGGCGGAGGCGTTGACCGGGCGGGTGGACAACTGCCGGTAGATCAGCAGGACCAGGACAGCGATTCCCAGGATGATGTCGAGTACAAGCACGGTTGTCACCCCTCGGGTGGTGACGGCCCCCCGATGGCTCACCACGGGCCGCATATTGAAGAGGGGCCCCATTCCACGGTACGGCGGCGCGCCCAAATCTGGATATCCCCCGCCAGCCGTCAGCCTTGACGTCGGTCACGGCCCCGAGGGAATGGCAGCCACGAGGACGCGGCAGGACCGGGAAACCGCAGTTCAAAGCCTGTTATGTAAACCAGAGCCCATGGGCTTGTGGTTCGCGACCCGGCGCCGGTGCCGTAGTGACTTTCGATCGCCGGATCAATCACCGTTCCAGGCTGCCGCGAATATCCCGGCGGGGCTACTGAAATTCGGTCTCGCTCAAGCTGGCAGCCGACACTCTCATGACACGACCGGACGTACCGATCTGCCGCGTATCACGCCGAGTGGCTGCTCAGGCACGCGCGGTCACCAGGCCATGGCAGCTGGCCCTGAAAGGGGCTGTACTCCCGCAACGGCGCCGTTTGGCGTGGTCAGCCGCGAGGCCGTCGCGCCAGCGTGGGCAAGCCCGCCAGCTGGACACGACGCAGCCTCCATCTGTGCCCTATCGAAGACCAGGGATACAGACCAGTAGTTCTTACGGGCGCGACGCGGCTGCCCGACGCACGATGGTGAGGCGGTACCGCTCGTGAAGGGGATCCTCAGATCTCAGCTTCCACCTGCCTGCCCGCCCCGGAAGACTGCGGCTCCGCCTAGGACGGGCGGCTCCACATCGACCACCAAGCAAAACCAAGGAGACCCACATGTCCGCCCCGGCCGAAAACTCAGCAGGCGCCACGGCGGTCCGGCCGTTCACGATCCCGGTCATTTGCGCAATCGCGCGCGATGAAAGCGCGGGGCTCGGACACCGCCGTATCAGACGCGCTCGTCACCCTTCAAGTCAGATGCCGCCAGGAGCGTAGAGACGGATGTAATCGACCAGCATCGTCTGCGGGAAGACCACCGACCGGCTGGGGCGGCCCGGCCACGTCCCGCCCACGGCCACGTTGAGCACCAGGAAGAAGTCGTGGTCGAAGGCCCAGGGCCTGCCGGGCAGATCGGCGGGGGTCATCGTCCCGTACCGCACGTCATCCAGGTACCAGCGGATCCGGCCGGGCTCCCAGGCGACCGAGTACACGTGGAAATCTTCGGCCAGGCTGGCCCGGGCCCGGTGGGAGACGGTGCCCGCTTCGGCCGTGTAACCGGGGCCGTGGGCCGCCCCGTGCAGCACCGCAGGATTCTGGCCGAGAACCTCCATCACATCGATCTCACCGCACCGCGGCCAGCCCACCTCGCCGATGTCGCTGCCGAGCATCCAGAACGCGGGCCAGATGCCCTGCCCCTGGGGGATCTTTATCCGGGCTTCCACCCGCCCGTAGCGGAACTCCACCCGGTTCTTGCTGTTCAGCCGGGCGGAGGTGAAGGCGCAGCCGCCGTAACGATCCTTCCGCGCCCGGCGATCGGGCCGCCTGGCCACGATCGCCAGGTGACCGGCGCCGTCGAGGCAGGCGTTCTCGGTGCCATCCGTGTAGTACTGCAGCTCCTCATTGCCCCACCCGCCGCCGCCGGTCTCCAGCTGCCACACGGCGAGGTCCGGCGGCGCGCCCGCAGGACCATCGAACTCCTCCGACCACACCAGAGCGCTGCCCGGCAGCCGTTCCGCACCAGTACTCATTGGTCAGGCATCCAAGGCTCTCACTCCAGGAAGGTCACCGAAGCGGGCCTTCGCATCCCGGCTGAGCACGATCCGGCCCGTTTCGGCTGCGTGCGCGGCGATGATCAAGTCATGCGCACCGCGCGAAGCGCCGGCCTGACGCGCATACGCAAGGAGACGGCCATGGTGGGCTGCCGTGGCCTGCGTGTAGTCAAGAACCTCGACGGCGGACGTAATAGCGGCGAGCGCCCGGGCGCGCTCCGCCGCACGCTCGGCAGTATCGGCCATCTCAATTCCGACGCGATACTCGGCGACCGAGACGGCAGCGATCGCGAGCTCGTCGTCATCCAGCGCCGATCGATCAATGGTTCCGCGCTCATAAGCGATCAAGATGTTCGTATCGAGGATCAGCGCCGGCCCACGGATCAACCACCTCGGAGCGGAGCAAGGCGACAGCTTCGGCGATATGCCGGCTGAATTCTTCGTCCGGTGGCGGCACGTCCGCGAGTGCGGCGCGCAAGTCGGCACCAGTACGGCGGTGAGCGGGTCCAATCTCCGCGACCGGATGACTACCACGGACGATCGTGATCGTCTCACCGCGCTCGACCGCATCGAGCAGATCGGAGAAATGCCGCGACGCCTCGGTGGCGGTCATGGTCTTCATGGAACCAGTGTATCTGATAATCAGATCGCATGGCCTTCTGCGGTCTAGGGCTGGGCGGTGCGCTGCCGGCGGGAGCCGGTCCAGAAGAGCAGCGCCGCCCCACAAGCGGTATCAGTCCCAGCCAGGCTAGCGGCCCCAGCCAGTGGCCGGAGGCGAGCAGCAGGACGGCGAGGGCGAGGTTGAAGACGCCGCAGGCGAAGCGCACTTCCATCCAGGCATGTGTCATGGCCGGACGCCTGGGCCGGACACGAGGGCCTGCCGCAGGATGGCCGTTGCCCCGGTGCCGGGGCTAGGGCACTGACACTTAGCGGGGAAGTGCTCGGCGTAGCCGGTCAGCTGGAAGGTGTGCGGGCTGAGGAAGATCTCCGCCGTCCAGCCGCCGCCCGGATAGTCCTTATCGGTGAGCACGAACGCCGGGCCGTGCCAGGCCCGCCGCGTCCACCGCGTCCTTTTCCACGGTCACGCCCGGAATGTCGCCCAGCGCCCGGTACAGCTCGGCGGCCACCTTGGGTGGCAGCACGTAGCTCGTGAGGGTTCCCTCGATCCCGTTGAAGGCGTTCCAGGCGAGGTAAGCGGTCGTGTAACGGCCACCGCCTCCCGGCGGGCGCATCGCCCATCGGACTAGAGCCTTCGGGTCACTGGGCAGTTTGCCGAGGTCCGTGTAGCCGACCATCCCGCACGGGCAGGCGGCGGTGGTGACGAGCTTGCCGCTGGCCGAGTAGGAGGCGTTGCGGGTGCCGTCCGCGGTGCTCCATTGCTCCTGCTCCTGCTATCCGTGCTCGCGGGGTAGCTCGACCGCGACGACTGTTCCTTTGCCAGTGAGGGTGACGCGGTTCCCCCGCGGGAGCGGCGTTCCGCCGTGATAATTGCCGATCCCCACCAGTCCATTGCTCCATAGCAAGCAGGTCCTACCGGGCGGGACTCGTGGCTGGCTGAGAAAGCCGGGCAATGCGACGTCATGCACATGACCCTTGCCGTTTTTCACCGCGCAGATCCTGCTGCAAGACAGCGTGGTCGTGCTCGTCACGGTCTTGGTGTAGACCCACTGGCCGGCCGGGACGGAGGGCTGCGCCGCCGCCGTCGCGGCCGCCTTGGCGGCGAGCAGGACGGCGGGCACCGATCCGCCGGCCGGGCCGCTGCTGGCCGGGAATCCCGGCATCTTTCCGCCCCGGCGCGGCCACAGCCAGCGCAGCACTCACCGCGACCGCGACCGCGAGCCGCCAGCGGTGGCCGCCACCTATCACACCGAGCCGCCAGGCGAAGTCGCGAACGGCGGGCCGCCGAGCCGCCGCCGGAAGCGGCTGCCGTGGCGCCGCGTGCCGGACAGTGGCCGCGCGCCGGGCAGCCCAGCCGTTATGCACGAGATAAAGGCTTCTTCGGCGGCGCGGGGACATCGGCCGCGGCAGCTACCGAGCGCAGTCGCGCAGCAGGGTCATTCATCCATCGCTGGGCTCCTCGTGTAGTGCCGACGGATCGATCCCGCCGAGCGCCCGCCGGATGCTTCGGCGGGCCCGGCTGACCCGCGACCGCAGTCCCCCGGAGCCGAGGGCGAGCGCGGCCTGGTCGTAGGTCAGCTCGCCCCCGCCACCAGCAGCAGCGTGTCGCGGTGCTGCGGGGGCAGCTTCGCCAGCGCCGCGGTCAGCACCCGGATCGCGGGCTGCGAACAACAGCTCCGACCGGGTCGGCCGCAAGCCGCCTGGCCACGAAACCCAGCGCCTGCGCCGAGGTAGCGATCGTAAGCCACGGCCGGTCATCCACCTACACATAGCAGCGGCCGGTCCCCGGGCACTTCTGACAGCAGGCCCAGGACGGCCAGGGCGACCAGAAACCGGTCCGGCGCCGGACCCGCGCCGATTCCGAACGCGGTCCCCGAGCAGCATGACGCGGCGGGCCGCCGGCAGGCGGGTCGAGCGGGTCCAGCATCGGCAGGCACAGCTGATGCAGCCCGGCGAACGCCAGCTCCATCTCGGACTGCACACCGGCAGCACGCGCCACCCGGCACCCAGGTCCGCGTGCCCGGCCAGGTAATCCAGCAGCGCGGTCTTCCCCACGCCCGGCCTCACCGCGCATCAAGCACCTGGCTCTGCCCCGCCTTGACAGCATTGACGAAGCGGCTGAGCACACGCAGCTCAGTGGCCCGGCCCCCGAGCTGCCCGGCGCGCCGTGACGGCCGGGAATTTGCGGCCATCCCCAAATCACCAGCCCAGAACACTGTCAAAACCCACAGCCGGCAGCGTTCCAGACCACGCCGCCATGTCCCCAATAGCGTAGCTCTGAGGAGCAGGCCGCGACCGCGACCGCATCGGACTGCCTGCCGTGCGCATCCCCAGGGAGGTTGCGAATGCCAGCGTCGCTGATGGTCAGCGAATTCGCTGATGAGCGAATTTCCTGTCACATTTCCCTGTCACATTTCCCTGGGGCGCCATTTATCTGCTGTGGCGCAGGTGACTCTTGAGGGGCTCGCGGCGCATTTTACGGAAGGCGTCATATGCCAACTTTAACGAAAAGCGATCCACGGGAAGAAACTTGACATTCCTGTGGTAACGGCGTTACCACTGCAATGACAGACTGACCCGGTCGACAGGTTCGTCCTGGCTGCGGAGGCGGCATGACCCGGATCGCATACCTCCTCACCAGCGCACGCGAGATGACGCTCGCGGATGGAACAAAACATCCGACAGGCTATTTCGCCGAAGAGGCGCTCACGCCCTATGAGCGGTTCACCGCCGCGGGATTTGACGTCACCGTCATCACCCCCGACGGGGAACCGCCGCATGCGGATCCCTATGGGCTGTCCTGGTTCTTCCACTATCCCGAGGAGGACAAGGACTACCTGGCCTCGGTGGTCCGGACCTTCGCCCACGATGTCGACGACATCCGGCTGACCCTGCACCAGAACACCGAACTCGGCCTGGCCGGCACACGGCGCGCGGCCACGCTGCTGAGAGCGAAAGGCCGTACCCCGGCAGAGGCCCACCGTAGGCCACATCAAGGAGCATCCGGCCATGACCAGCCCGGCCCTGGCCGTGACGCAGCGCCCGGAGAACCGGGCCGTGCTGGGCACCTGGATCAGCCGCTGGTCCGCGCTGGCCGACGACGCTGCCCTGGGACTCGGGACGATCCTGGGAGCAGCGACGGGCAGCAGCGTGCCGGCCGCTGACGTCGCCGCCCATGCCAGGACGGCCCGGGAGGACTTCTCGCGGGGCTGCTTGAAACGGCGAGCGAAAACGGGGCGGTGCAGGCGAGCTGACCATGGAGATCGCGATGACCACGCAATGGCGGGAAACGATCAACGTCGAGGACCTCTGGGAGGGCGAGATGACCGCCGTGCTGGTCGACGGCGAAGCCGTGCTCCTGGTCAACGTCGACGGTGATGTCCACGCCTACTCCAACCGGTGCCCGCATCAGGCGTCCGCACTGGACGAGGGCGATCTGGACGGGGAGAAGCTCATCTGCGCCACGCATCTGTGGGAGTTCAATGCGGCGACCGGTTGCGGCATCAACCCGGACAACGCCCGGCTGCAGAGATTCGGCTGCCAGATCGGAGGCGACGGAACCATCTACGTGGACATCGGCCATTGAGGACGGCGCATGGACGTGACACTCGCCGCTGACTGGCACATCGACGAACCGCGGGTCCGGGTCGCCGAAAGGGACGCCCGGACCGCTCTGCGCACCATCGCCGGCCAGCCCGTCGTGCCCGCGCGCGCCAGACTGCGTTTCGGCCCTGGCCGGACCTGCGAGCCCATCGCCTGGCTGCTCGACCGGGCCATCACGGGAGCAGAAGCCGCCGGGCTCGACCCGGGGCTGCTCGTCGTCGCCGGCGGCAGCGGACGTGAGCAGCTGCGCGCTATCGGCTTCAGCATCTAGCCGGGATCGTCATCCCCGCCCGTGCCTGCGCTTGCGGGCCGCTACAGGACGGCGTAAGCATTCGACGGGGACGCCACCCCGGCCGGAATGGGGAGCGGGCCTGAGGTCAGGAGGAACTCGTACCGGCCTGCTGCCCGGCAGGCCGCCGACAGACCGTCCAGCAGCCAGAACTCGCCGATCGCCATCCCCAGCAGCGCGATGATCCGGCGATGGAGGAACCCGGCGTTCCGGTCGACGGGGAGCACTTCCAAGGCCGGGTTGTCGGCCGCGGCCGCGGCGATCCCGTGATCCCAGAGGTACTCGGCCATGTTCTGGCCCGCGGCAAGCCCCGGGCAGGCCAGCGGATCCTCGGCTCAGCGAGCTGGCCAATCCCGCGGTCCGGCTGACGGTGCACGGCCCCGGCCCGATCGTGTCGCCCGGGTTCCGGGTCAGGGGCATGCTCATCTGGGGGCTTACCGGCGTGCTCGTTGATCGCCTGCTCGCCCTCGCCGGGTGGGAACGGCCGTGGGATACCGCCAAGATCGTGCTGGCCCCCGGCCCGGGCACCAGCCGGGGCACCGGCCAGGGCCTTCCCGGGCGCGAACGGCCGCGCGAGAGTGGACCATAGTGCCAGTCTCGATCGCCACCGACGCCGCCTTCCGCTTACCCGGGACGCTCCAGCCCACGTCCGTTAAAAAATGGTTGAAATTCTTTTGCCGAACGGACGTCATGCCGGACCAAAGAACCGAAAGGGCCAGCCATGGAATACCTCGTCACCATGACCACCCACGTCCCGGACGGGACGCCGCCAGCGGCCGTCGATGACATCCGCGCACGTGAGGCCGCGCACTCGGGTGAGCTCGCGGCGCAGGGGCACCTGCTGCGGCTATGGCGGCCGCCGCTGCAGCCGGGCGAATGGCGCTCGCTCGGGCTGTTCGCCGCCGCGGACGGCGGCCAGCTCGAGGAGATCCTCGCCTCGATGCCGCTCCGGGTGTGGCGCACCGATGAGGTCACGCCGCTCTCGCCGCATCCGAACGACCCGGCCCGGCCGGCCAGGAACGGAGCCACGGAGTTCCTGACCACGTTCACGACCGTCATCCCGGAGGGCACTCCCGGCCAGGCCATCGACGACACCGAGGCCCGCGAAGCGGAGCGGGCGAAGGAGCTGGCCGGGCAGGGGCACCTGCTCCGGCTGTGGCGGCTGCCGCCCGAGCCCGGCCAGGGACGCGCGCTGGGCCTGTGGCGGGCGCAGGGCGCAGCCGAGTTGCAGGCGATCCTGGAGTCGCTGCCGCTAGCGCCCTGGATGACCGCGCAGACCACGCCGCTCAGCCCGCACCCGAGCGACCCGGCGCTGGGCACCTCATGACGGGGACCGGCCAGCGGGTCGCCATCATCACCGGCGCCTCTCAGGGGATCGGCGCCGGCCTGGTCGCCGGGTACCGCGGGCGGGGCTGGGCGGTCGTGGCCACGGCCCGCACGATCAAGCAGGCGGAGGACCCGCAGGTGCTCACCATCGACGGCGACATCGGCGAGCCCGCGACCGCCGACCGGATCATCGGCGGGGCACTCGAGCGCTTCGGCCGTGTGGACACGCTCGTCAACAACGCCGGGGTGTTCATCTCCAAGCCCTTCACCGACTACACCGCCGGCGACTACGCCACGGTCGTCGGGGTGAACCTCACCGGCTTCTTCCACCTGACCCAGCGGGCCATCGCCGCGATGCTGGCGCACGGCGGCGGCCATGTCGTCAACATGACGGCCACCATCGCCGAAGTCGCGAGCTCCAGCTCGCCCGCGGCCCTGGCCGCGCTCACCAAGGGCGGCCTGGCCTCGGCCACGAGGTCACTGGCCATCGAGTACGCGTCCCGCGGCATCCGGGTCAACGCCGTCTCGCCCGGCATCATCCAGACCCCGGTGCACCCGCCGGAAAGCTACGACGAACTCGGTGACCGGCTTCCGCCGCTCGGGCGGGTGGGCCAGGTCAGCAACGTCGTCGACGGCATCTTGTTCCTGGAGTCATCGCCCTACATCACCGGCGAGATCCTGCACATCGACGGCGGCCAGATCGCCGGCCACTGACCGGGAGCGCTGGGCTCAGCCGGTGGTGGCACCGTCGATCCCGCAGCTCAGCGCGAGGGCGATACCCAGGGACCAACGCCGCCGATGCGCTCGATGGAGTAGCGGACGATGTAGCCGGGACCTCGTGGCGCGGGGAATTCGGCGTCGGGGGATACGTAGACCTTCGCCAGGCGGTTGAGCAGTTCCCAGGCATGGCTTCAGTCCTGCGCGGCCTGCATCTGGGCCGCGGTCGGCAGCGTGAGCACGTCCATGACGTAACGCGTCTTGCACGTCTGGCACTGCACGTGCTCGCCGACCTTGTTCAGCGGGATGATGGGGATGAAGAAGAGCGTCAAGAACCGCCGCCCGGCGCGCTGCCGGTAGAGGCGGTCACCGCCGCACTTGCGGCAATGGAAGACACCCTGGCCAACGGTGCGGTAGAAAACCCGCAAGCCCCAGATGATGAGCAACGGTCATCCCTCTCGTAAGTGGCCGGGAAAACGGCCCGAGCCCAGCAGCCAGCAAACCCGACCATAATTCCGGAGTCCAGCAAGCGGCCGCAATGGCCACGCAAACGTGGCACATCCGTGCCCGGCAAGAAACGGGGGAACGATGGACGTCAAGGCGATCAATCGCAGGGTGATCGACCAGTTCCGGTCCGGTGCTGAGATCGAGGGTATGCACCGCGACCGCCTGGTGCTGCTGACCACGGTGGGCGCGAAGAGCGGGCAGCCGCACACCACGCCCATGATGTTCCATCGCGACGGGGACCGGCTGCTCGTCATTGCCTCGAATATGGGCGCGCCGAAGCATCCCGACTGGTACGTCAACCTGGTGGCGAACCCGCGGGTCACGATCGAGGTCGGCGACGACACCTACGAAGCCGTTGCCGAGACGGCCACGGGGCCGGAGCGCGAGCGGCTGTGGGCCATGATCAAGGAGAGCTATCCGTTCTTCGCCGATCACGAGGCCAGCACCGACCGCACGATTCCGGTCGTCATCGTGACGAGGGCCTAGACCGACGGCCCGGGGCAGGTGTGAGTCCGGGTGCGGGATGATCTCCCAGGACGTCCGTTAAGATGCCCTATTGGCGTGATGGGCGGACAGCCGCGCTGGCTACTTGCACGTATTCGGAAGATAGACATTGACGATCTGGCCTGCGGCCGCGGACACGTCCAGGGACGTGACCACATTGCCCCCCGCGTACCGGGCCAGGATCACGTAGGGGCCAGAGGCAAGATGATCGAACCGGAACTTCTGGTTCTGTGAGACCCGCTCGCGGGCGGCGATCGCGGTCGGGAACACAATCTGGGAGACCCCATCGCCCATCGGCTTCTGGTGCTCGTGGCCGCGCAGGGCCTCCACGGTGGCGGCGGCGGAGAACAGCCGCGCCCCGGTGGAGGTCTTCTGCGGGAAGGGCAGTCCCGCGCACGGCTGGATGTAGCCGGTGACCGTGGCGGTGGGTGCGACCGCTTCCCCGGGCGAACGGGCGGCCCCGCAGCCGGCCAGAGCGGCCAGGAGGAGCAGGGTCGCGGCCGGGGTCGCCCACCACAGCGGGCGGTACCGCGCCTGAGACCGGAACACCTGTTCCACGACCGGCGAGTGCCCTTCGGCAGGATTGCCGCACCGAGCCACCTCCTCGTCGGCTTTTAGACGCGCGGGCCCGGGTTGAGGTTGCGGTTTCTCCGGGCTGATACCGCCGCGGTTCCGGTCAGGCGCAGGCCGGCTGGAGCTCGGCATAGCGCTGGCTCCAGTCTGGCAGCGCGGTGCTCGGCGTGACAGCCGCGCTGCATGCCCAGTCGAGCTGGGCAGGAGGCCATGAGTATGCGATCGGCTCTTGCCATGCAGGCGCATAATCGAGATATGACGCGAGAACGCCAATATCCAGCCTTCCGGGGTATGGCTGCCTGGGTGCGGCGGCTACTTGATCCGATCAGGCACCGGCGCTGGCGACCGCCCGCGGCCGGTGTTCGTGAGCCCCGGCGCCCCAGGCCCACCCTTCCGGCGGCTGCGGTCGCGTTGCGGGAACCGCGCACGGGCCTCAAGCGCAGGATCAGGCTGGTCACCCGCCGTCCCGACGATCGCGGCTAATCGCGGCGGGCAAGCTGAGCGTCGCGTCCGATTCCCGCCGCCAGGCACAAGCGGCGCCTACATCGAACGCGGCCCGGTGTTCATCCACGCTCGCTCCTGCGAGGGTTACCTCAGCTCGGCAGGGTGCGGCCACTGCCCGGCGCACACAGCCACCGCGTTCACGGCTTCCGGCCTACCCCGCCGTAATTGGCCAGCTCACGGTCTGGCTCCAGGTCATCCGCCCCAGGCCGCCAGCGATGCAACTGCACAACGCCCGGCTCCACCAGGTCCGTACCCTCAAAGAACCGGCACACCTCCGCATGCGTCCGCGCCGTCAGCGGAACCGGGGCCTGCTCGTTATAGCCCCGCATCGACTCGCCCATCTGACTAGTGGCGACATCAATCGCCGGATGCGACACGACGAGGTAACTGCCCGGCACCACCGCAGCCAGCAACCGGGCCACCAGAGCGGCCGGATCGTCCGCATCAGGAATGCAATGCAACACCCCCAGCAGCACCACCGCCACCGGCTCACTGAAGTCCAGCATCCGGGCTGCCTCCGCCACGATCCTGCCCACATCACGCAGGTCCGCATCAAGATAGGCGGTCGCGCCCTCCGGGCTGCCCACCAGCAAGGCACGGGCATGCGCAAGAACCAGTGGATCATTATCCACATACACCACACGCGACTCCGGTGCCGCCCGCTGCGCCACCTCATGAGTGTTATCAGCGGCCGGAAGGCCAGTCCCAATGTCCAGGAACTGCCGGACACCCGCCTCAGCAACCAGGTAACGCACGGCGCGGCCAAGGAACGCCCGCTGCGCGCGGACACTGACCAGCACGTCCGGGAACGAGCCGATAACCTTCTCGGCCACCTCCCGGTCGACCGCGAAATTGTCCTTACCGCCCAGCCAGTAGTCATACACCCGCGCGATATGCGGCACGCCCGTATCAATATCGGCGCCGGGCACCGCATCGGCAGGCACGACACTCTCAAACCAGTCCTGCGAGGTCACCGCATCCTCCCGCCGCTAAATGCCGCCTGGCCGAAAACCCAGTACCGACAGGCAGCCTAACCCACGTCCCCCCATGGCCGCCCACCAGCCACAGCTCCGCACACGCCATAGTCAGGGTGGTGATCGACGGCACCGGATCACCGGACGCGAGCGTCCCGTGCCCGGCTGGCTGACGCCGATCATGGAAACGCCCCTCAGCGGAGGCCGTGCCAGCGGCCGTGGCCTTTGACCTGTTCCTGCAGCCGGGCGAGGTAGGCAGCGGCCTCCTGGTCCCGGTCACCGGGCTCGCGCGGACCGGTCCCGGCTGCCTGGGGCGGACCGGCCCCGGCTGACTCGGCGCTGGCGACGGCTGACTCGGTGCTGCCGGTCGCCGATCCGGCGCGGATACGGAGCTCATCGCGGATCGTCCGGGCCCAGAAAACGGCGCCCATGATCGCGAAGAGCGGCCATTCGAACGTGTAGGCCCAGCTCAGGCTGTTGCCAGCGATTGCGCGGTGAAGCTGCCAGTCACCCAGCCAGCACATGCCCCAGAAGGCGACGACCGCGAACGCGTGCCACGCCAGCCACCGCGGCGAGATTAGGAACCGCCACCTGGAGGCCGCCACTACCAGCGGCCCCAGGGGATCAGTGCGGTCACGGCCACCGCGGCGAACAGTAGCGTCAGGTAGGCAATCGACTGGTGGAACAGCCGCATCGGGGCGCGGTTATCGCCGGCGGCCACCCGGGTCCGCAGGCGGTGGGCCCCGGTCAGGAACCAGGCGCCGAGGCCGGCCGCGCAGGCGCCGTACAGCCAGCCCGCGTACGGGGCCAGCGCGAGCGTCGCCGCCACCATCGCGTAGGAGTAGAGCACGATCTTCCGCGCCACCACCGCTGCGGGCGCGACCACCGGGAGCATCGGCACGCCCGCCGCGGCGTAGTCGTCGCGGAACTTCATCGCCAGAGCCCAGAAGTGCGGGGGCGTCCAGAAGAAGATGACGGCGAAGAGCACCACCGCGGCCAGGCTCACCCGGCCGGTCACCGCCGCCCACCCCACCAGCACCGGAAAGCAGCCCGCCGCCCCGCCGATCACGATGTTGGAGGCGGTCCGGCGCTTGAGCCCGAGTGTGTAGACGAAGACGTAGAACAGGATCGCGCCGTCGGCCAGCGCCGCGGCCAGCCAGTTCACGCCCGCGCCGAGCAGCAGCGTGGACGCCGCCCCCAGCACGATGCCGGACACCAGCGCCTCGCCCGGCCTGATGACCGCCTTCGCTCCGGTGGCCGCCAGCGGCCGGCGCGACGTGCGCCGCATCACGGCGTCGATGTCCCGGTCGATGAAGCAGTTCAGCGTGTTGGCACTGGCGGCGGCCAGGGCGCCCCCGGTCAGCGTGGCCACCATGAGCCACGCCGGGGGCAGTCCGCGCCGCGCCAGCAGCATGGTCGGCAGCGTCGTGACCAGCAGCAGCTCGATGATCCGGGGCTTGGTCAGGGCGAACAGCGACCTGGCCACCAGGCGCGCGGAGCGCCGGCTGGCCTCAGGCGCGCAGACCGGCGCCGGCCCGCGCAGCGCGCCTGCGGCTTCCGTCATTCGCTGGCCCCCGTGCCCTCGCCTGGAGTGGTGCCTTCGCGGCGAGCCGTCCCGTCGGTGGGCGCTGTCCCGTCGGTGGGCGCCCGGCCCTTTGGCAGGAGGAGTACCTTCGGCGGGGCCAGCATCCCCGGCGGCGGCCAGCATCCCCGGCGGGGCCAGCATCCCCGGCGGGGCCAGCATCCCCGGCGGGAGCGGTCGCGTCTGTCTCCCCCGGATCCGTCGTGGCAATCGCGGCCGACACGGCGCCGGCCGCCTCGGCGCCGGACTCCGCGGACCCGCCGCCCTCGGCGGTCGGCAGGCCACCCGCCACCGCCGCCGCGTGCGCCGCCTCCGGGCTCGGCGGGCCGGCGTGAGCGACGGCAACGATGCGGCGCCCCGGAACCCTGGGGTGCGGCCGGCCGAACAGCAGGATGTACAGGACCCCGGCGACGAAGCAGAACAAGAGAATGGGGAAAGCGAAGGTCAGGTAGGCCCCGGCCTCGCTATTGACAGGCACCGAGGCGAGAACCGTTCCAGCCACGCCAGCCTCCTCGTCATTACCACGTCGTGGGTCGCCGGGCGCACCGGTGGCCCGGGCCAGCCGGGCCACCACCCGGTCAGGCCGTCAGATAGAACAAAATCCAGAACAGGATCGCGATTACGGCGAGGTAGTTCCAGAGCACCGTGAACGCGCTCAGGCTGGACTGGAACCGCTGCACGGCAAACGCCTCGGCGTAGGTCGGCGGCTGCTCCACGAAGGAGATCGCCGGGATCACCCGCGCTCGCATGATCAGCGTCTCCAGCCAGATCATCGCGGCCAGCACCACGATAAGGAGTACCGGAGTGGCGCCGACGAAGACGCTCGCGAAGCCAGCGCTCCCCGGGTAGAAGGGCAGGTTCAGCAGTTGCCACACCTGCAGCCCGATCGCGGCCAGCCCCAGCACCAGGGCCGCCATCGCGCTGGCCTGCCAGGCACGCTTGTTACCAGCTTTGATCCGCGTCAGCCCCACGTACTGGAGCGCCGCGCTGACCACCACCAGCGCCATGATCACCGCTCCGGCCCACGGTTGCGGGCCCTTGAACCCGGCCGGATGCCACATCCCATGCGAGTTCAGCGACCGCAGGTAGAAGTAGGCAAAAACGAAGCAGCCGAAGGCGAACGATAGGCCGCCCACGGCCAGCCGCACCCCGGTCCACGTCGCGTTCAGTGCCGCCTCGTGGAAGAAGCCGGCCTCCTCGCTTTCCCGGGTCAGGCTGGGCGGAAGATCTGCCGTCTCGGCCATCGTTATGCCTCCGCCCCTTCTGTCGCGGCACCTGCGTAGGCTTCGCTGAGCACGCCCAGAGGCGGATCCAGGTCGGCCACTGGCGGCGCGTCCTTCACGCCGTACTCATACGGGCCAGACAGGACCACGGGAACCCGGGCGAAGTTGCCAGGCGGCGGCGGCGAGGCGACCTGCCATTCCAGCCCGCGGGAGTTCCACGGGTTCCCCACCTCGGGAACCCGGGCGATCACGGTCGAGTAGACGAAGTTGATCACGAAGATCAGGATCGAGACGCCGAGCAGGAAGGAGGAGATCGAGACCCAGTCGTTGAGCGTCTGCAGGCTCCTCGCGTAGGTGTACACCCGGCGCGGCTGCCCGGCCATCCCCACCGCGAACAGCGGCAGGAACGTCGAGTTGAAGAAGACGAACATCGTCCAGAACTGGATCTTGCCCAGCGTCTCGTTCAGCCGGATGCCCAGGATCTTCGGCAGCCAGTAATACAGGCCGCCCATGAACGCGAAGATCAGGCCGCCCATGATCGTGTAGTGGAAGTGCGCCATCACGAAGAACGTGCCGTGCTCGGTGGTGTCCGCGGGCACATCGGACAGGAACACCCCGGAGATCCCGCCGATCAGGAAGTTGAAGAAAAACCCGAGCGCGAACAGCATCGGCACGGTGAAGCGGATCTTCGCCTTCCAGAACGTGCCCATGGCGACCAGGAAGATGAACCCGGTCGGGATCGAGATCAGCTCCGTAGTCAGCATGAACACCGGCCGCATGTCCGGGTTGATCCCGCTGACGAACAGATGGTGCTGCCAGACGAAGAAGCTCAGCAGCGTCACACCGACCATGCCGGCCGCCGCAATGCGGTAGCCGAACAGCGGCTTGCGGCAGAACACCGGGATGATCTCGCACACGATCCCGAAGCCCGGCAGGGCCAGGATGTACACCTCGGGATGACCGAAGAACCAGAACAGGTTCTGCCACAGGTAGCTGCTGCCGCCGAGGCTGTCGGTGAAGAACGCGGTCTGCACCGTGCGGTCAGTGATCATCATGTACATCGCGCCGACCAGGACGGGCGCGGCGAGCACCATGAGGAACGAGGTCGTCAGGATCGCCCAGACGAAGATCGGCAGCCGGCTCCAGTGCATCCCCGGGGCCCGGTAGCAGATGACGGTGACGATGATGTTGAACCCGAGCAGGATCAGCGAGAGCCCCATGATCCCGAACGCGACGGCGTACGCGTCGGCGCCCTGCGTGGCCTGTACCGACAGCGGCGCGTACCCGGTCCACCCGAACGGGAACCCGCCGAACATCAGGCCGGACAGCAGCACGAGGTAGGCGGCCGGAGTCAGCCAGAAGGACAGCGCCTCGATCCGCGGGAACGCCATCCGCTTGGACCCGATCATCAACGGCATCAGGTAGTTGCCGAACGGCCCGAGGACGACCGAGCTCATCATCATCATCATCATCGTGCCGTGCTCGCCGACGATCGCGGTGTACGTCGCGGAACTGAAGACGTGGTACGAAGGCGACAGCAGCTCGGTCCTGATCGCCATGGCCAGCAGGCCGCCGCTCAGGAAGAAGCCGATCATGCCGACCAGGTACTGGATGCCGACCACCTTGTGGTCGAGGGAGTACCGGAAGTACCTGGCCAGGCCGGAAGACGCCTCCCGTACCTCCTCGGCGGCGTGCACCGGCCGGCCGGCCATCTGCCGCAGCAGGTCGTTGAAGACCCCGAGGCCGGCCAGCCAGCCGACCGTCCCGAAGACGTAGCCGAGAACGATGGCGTAGTCGTTCTGGCCGGAGTTCATGACCTGCGTGTAGCCGCTGGCGATGAAGTTGCCCAGCCAGTGTCCCAGGAGGTAGCCGAGCACCGCGCCCACGATCGCGGTGTGGATCGCCGGGCGCAGCCACCAGGCGCGCGCGGGCTGCGGCGCACCCGGCACGCGTCCGCCCGGTGCCTGGGGCCTCTCCGGCTGTACGTCGATGGCCATCCGGTCACCTCTCCACGGAAGGAGCGGAAATGTCGGTGCGTGCTGGTCGCTTGCTCATGGCTGCCCGGCCTATGGCTGCACTGGGTACTGGGGGCCGTAGTACTGGCCCCCCGCGCCGGTCAGCCCGGCCTTCTGGAACGCCCTGCCGAGCTGCGCGACCGAGTTCGGGTCGTAGGTCAGCGTGTAGGGCGGGAGGTTCCTGGTCAGGGCGGCGAGCTGGATCCGGGCCGACGCCGCCCACGCGCTGAACGCGGAATCGCTGACCACCTGGCCGGCGGTGGTCATGTCGGCGTGCCAGAGCCCGCACAGCTCGGCGCAGCGCACCTGGACCAGGCCGGTGTGCTCGGGCTTGGTGTAGGCCACGTTGTTAATGCCGGGATTCGCATCCGCCTTCACCCCGAGCTGGTAGGCCCAGAAACTGTGGATCACGTCCAGCGAGGTCACGTTGAACTGGACGTTCTGGCCGACGGGCAGCACCAGGCTGGTCGTCTCGAACCCGCCGAACTGCGGGTAACGGTAGGTGAACCGCCACTGCTGACCGATCACCTGCACCTGCAGCGGGGTGCCCCCGCCCGGCCGCCAGATCGGTGTGTTCCCCTCGCCGGCGCCCGCCCCGGCTGGAACCGCGAGTTCGACCGTGCCGAACACGAAGAGACCTAGCACGAGCACTGCCGTGACCCCGATCCACGCGACCGAGACCCGGGTATTGCCATGGATCGGCGGCCCGTCCTCGTCGTCCCCCTCCCGGTGCCGCCATACGACGAGGGCATAGCCGATGTAGATGAGTACGAAGGCCATGACCGGGGTGGCCATCACGGCCATGACGTTGATGTCGAACTGCTGGCTGGATGCGGACGAGGACAGGTCGCCCGGCGGCATGTGCGGGCCCCAGACGAACCAGATGATCAGGTCCGCCGCCAGGGCGACCGGCAGCCAGATCAGGAAGATCCGCAGCCCGTGGTTCGGCTCGCGCGACTGTGCGTCGGCCCGGACCGTGCCCTCCGCGGCGGCCATCAGGACACCACCTGCATGTTGCCCGTCATGTAGCCGATCGTCTGCATGGGACCACCGTTGCCGAGGAGGAAGGACAGGCCGCATGGGACGAAGCACTGCCACCGGTACGCGCCGGGCTGAGCCGGCGTCACGAAGCTGAACGTCGTGGTCGAGTGATCCTTGCCCGTGCAGGGCCCGGTCGTGCAGGTGGCCGGCCCCGCCTCGACGGGCACGCTGAGGTTCAGGCTGGGGATCGCGAACGTGTGCTGGATAAGAAGGGGGCCGTTCCAGCCGTTGACGGTCCGTACTGTCAGCCTGCCGTAGTGCGCGACGCCGCCGAGCGTGCCGCTGACCTGGCCCCAGACCTGGTTGCGGACTGGTGTCGAGCCGTCGTAGCCATAGATCGTCACGTTCACCCGGGTGTGGGCGGGAACCTGGAACAGCGTGGTATGGACCCAGGCCGAGTTCGTGGGGCTCTTGATGAAGTAGCTGACCCACGTCGGATGGTCAGGCACCGCCGCCGGATCCGACGACGCGTCGGACTGCATGATTACGTTGACCTGGCCGGAGGAGCCGGCGGTGAAGTCGACGGTCGGCGGGCCGCCGAGCAGGTAATGGGCGACGACAAAGATTACGCCCCCGGCCACGGCGAGAACCGCCACGATCAGGGTCGTCACCCGGGCCGGCAGGGACACCAGCCACCACCTCGCTCTGCCGATGCGTTCTCACGGATGTATGCGCGTCCGGCTCCCCGGAAGCTCGTCGTCGTCCCGAGCTTTGCGCCAGCGCGGTCAGGACGGCAAGGATCACCTCGCTGAATGACGAAATTGTCATGATCGGTGGGCAACTCCCCCGTTTTCCACCATCTTGGGTGGCTAGTTCGTCACATCTCGCTAAAACGCCAGCGTGCGCAGCGTCTGCGCCCACCTGGCCCGGGCCATGCCCGCCACCCGGATCTTGCAATGGATTGCGTTCAGGTCACGAAGCTTGACGCCGCGGCCGAATTGAGTGGATTGTCTGCTCAGACGGAAGACATCCGAGTAGCGGGTTCGGTCGCCACGCCCATCCGAGGTGGCCCAGGTGCGAAGCGAAATGCCTGCAATGAGCACAGATCGGTCGGCTCGTCCCCTACCAGGCTCGGGAATCCTGCTCGTCGACGACGAGCCGCGCATCCGGGGCTTTATCAGCCGCGCCCTCGCCAAGGCTGGCTATGCGATCGATTGCGCATCCAGCGGGGCCGACGCGCTTCAGCTGGCCAGGACCGGCGAGTACGGGCTGGTCATCCTGGATCTCGTCATGCCGGACATGGACGGGCGCGAGGTGCTGGCCGAGCTGCTCCGGCTGCACCCGGACCAGGCCGTGCTCATGCTGTCCTGCGTGGACGAGGCGACGACGAAGGTCACGTGCCTGGATCTGGGCGCGCACGACTACCTGACCAAGCCGTTCTCGCTGGAGGAACTGCTGGCCCGGGTGCGGGTCCAGCTGCGCGGCGATCCCCGCCACGAGGTGCTCAGGGCCGGGGAGCTGAGCCTCGACGTCGGCCGGCTGCAGGCCGAACGTGGGCCAGGGGCCGGTGCCCCTGACCCGGCTGGAGTTCTTGCTGCTCAAAGAGCTCATGGAGCACGCCGGCCATTCGGTGCCGAAGGAGCAGCTGCTCGCCTCGATCTGGGGATACGACTTCGACCCGGGTTCCAACGTGGTCGACGTCTGCGTGCGGCGGCTCCGGTCGAAGCTCGGGTTCGAATTGATCAGGACGGTGCGCGGTGCGGGATACCAGCTTGCGTCCTAGCGGCGCCGGCACCCGCATGCCGGTGAGCTGGATCAGCCCCGCGTGGATGCTGCTCGGACTGCTCGGGCTGTTCGGGCTGGCCGCCCTGATGACCTTTGCCCGGCCGGACAGCACCGTCTTCTGCCCCATCTGGCTCGGCGTCATTCTGGTCTTCGGCCTGGTCATGGTGTGGCACGCATACCGGGGCGGAGCCGCCGGGGACACGAGGAACAAGCCGGGCCGGGCGGGCCAGGAGACCGGCCAGCTGCTGACGAGCCAGCGCCGGTTCCTCCAGGACGCCGCGCACCAGCTCAGAACGCCGATCACGATCGCCCTGGGCCACGCCGAGCTGCTGGCGGCCGAGCTCACCGGTCAGCGCGAACAGCAGGACATCTACGTGGTGCTGGGCGAGCTGGCGCGGCTGAAGAGCCTGAGCGACCGCCTGCTGCTGATCGCCGCGTCGCAGGATCCGGAGTTCCTCTCCCTGGCGCCGGTCGCCCTGGACAGCTTCCTCACCGAGGCGCTGTGGCGCTGGCGGGCCACGGCGCGCCGGGTCTGGACGACCGGGCAGCTCGACGCGGTGACGGTGGACGCCGACCGCGAGCGCCTCGAACTGGCGGTGGATGCCCTGATGGAGAACGCCGTCCAGCACACCGGACCCGGCGACACGATCAGGCTTTCGGTGACGTGCGACGACGAGTCCTCGACCGCCTGCCTGGTGGTCGAGGACTCCGGGGAAGGCATCATGCCCGCCGACCTCGGTTCCGTGTTCGAGCGGTTCCGGTCCGGCCCGGCCCGGGGCGGACCCCGCGGAACCGGGCTCGGGCTGACGCTGGTCCGCGCGGTTGCCCTCGGGCACGGCGGGGAGGTGCGGGTCCGCAGCACGCCCGGGTCGGGCAGCACGTTCGAGCTGGTGCTCCCGGCGACGGCGCGGCCCGGGCGACAGCGGCGGGCTCGGACCGGCTGGCGGCCCGCGTGGCTATCCACGGCGCCAGCCACGGCGCCAGCCGCGGCGCCAGCCGCCGGGCCAGCGGCAGTGCCGGCGACGGGGGCATCCGCAACGGCCCTGAGCAGTGCGTTCGAGCCTGTCCCCGGGCCAGCCCGCCACTGGTGGCCCCGAGATTGGCGGCCACGGGACTGGTGGCCGCGTGGTGGTGGTAAGCGGCCGCGCCCGGCCGTCACGATCGCGGCCGCGGTATGCGTGGCGGTCATCGCCGCGGTGATCGCGGTCGACAGCACCACCCACCGGAATACCCCTGCCGCCCAGCCCGCGGCACCAGCCTTCACGCTGCCGTCCCTGCGCGACCCGGCGCAAACGGTGTCGCTGAGTGCCTACCGCGGGCAGCCGGTGATCCTGAACTTCTTCGCGTCATGGTGCGGCCCATGCGCGAAGGAAACACCGCTGCTGGCCTCGTTCTACCGCTCGCTGGCGGGCCGGGCCGTGATCATCGGCGTGGACGCGGACGACAGCGCCACGGCGGCCCGTCGTTTCGTGACCAGCGACCGGGTCGCGTATCCGGTCGGGTTCGAGTCCACGACGGCCGTGGCCGACGCGTACGGCGTGAGTGCGACCGGTATCCCGGAGACCTTCTTCCTGGACGCCCGGCATCACATCGTCAAGCGGATCCTCGGCGACGTGACCATGCGGCAGCTGACCGAGGGCGTCGCGCTGATGGACGGCCAGCACGTGAGCCCGGCTAGCCCGGCGCCCGCCGCCGACGGCTACCAGAACGGAGGCTGAGCACGATGCAGTCACCTCCCCGCACGGACCCGCCGTACGTCGTGATCCGGCACAGCGCGTGGCCCACCCGGCGATCACCGCGATTGCTCTATATCGCGGCCGCGGTGCTGCTGGTGATCGGAGTCAGCGTGGCTCTCGTGCACCGGCCATCGACGGGTCAGCGGGCATCCGACCTGCGGGGGTTCCTGCACGACATGACGACCGGGATCCAGTCGTGCGCGGGCGGGGTCAGCGAGTCGCTGACCGCGCTGCAGGGAATCGAGTCCGGGTCCAGTAACCAGGTGACGGATGCGATCGGCGTCGCCCGGGACGGCGCGAGCAACTGCTCGCTGGCTAACAGCATGCCGCTCGACGACCTGGCCTCGTACCAGGTGACCGAGTCGCTGGCGAGCTTCCACCTGGCGTCCGCGGTCAAGGGCCTGGTGACCTGGGCGTCTCCGGATGCCGTGAACGTGCAGACGGATGTCGCGAACGTGCTGGCCGCCCCGACGCCGCAGGCCAGGAGCGCAGCGATGGCGGCGCTGAAGGGGGCCCTGCGGACGCTGAATGCGCAGCGCGCGTCGGTGGACGCCGTGCTGCAGCACGCGATCACGTCACTTTCGGCGCAGGCCACACTCCCCAAGCTGCCCGGATGAGGGCATGACCAGCCCCGCCTCCCGGATGAGGGCATGATCAGCCGGGAACCATGCGGCCTGGCCGCCCCGCGGAAGGGTGAACCGCGATGCCGGGCATGAACTCCGGCCTGAACAGCGACAACCCGACCATGGTGGCCGCGTTCCGGAGTGCCCTGCTGCACCAGGGCATCATCGTGCTGGTCATCTTCGCGGTGCTGGCGGTGGCCTGGATCGCGATCCGGGAATGGCTGCGGCCGACGGCCGTCGCGGCGGCGGCCCGCGGCAGCGTGGCGGCCGAGCCAGCCGGGCGCCAGGTGCTGCGGATCGGCTTCGGGATCCTGTGGATCTTCGACGGTCTGCTGCAGGCGCAGCCGGCCATGGCGACCGGGCTGCCCTCGCAGGTCATCAAGCCGGCCGCGGCCAGCTCCCCGGGCTGGGTTCAGCACATCGTGAACTGGGCGGGCACGAGCTGGTCATACCATCCGATCCAGGCCGGCGCCTCGGTGGTCTGGATTCAGATAGGGATCGGGGTCTGGCTGATCACCGCGCCCCGCGGCCCGTGGTCCAGGCTCGCCGGCCTGGCCAGCGCCGGGTGGGGCCTGGTGGTCTGGGTGTTCGGCGAGGCCTTCGGCGGTATCTTCGCGCCCGGTCTTACCTGGCTCTTCGGCGCACCGGGGGCGGTGGTGTTCTACTGTGCCGCCGGCGCGCTGATCGCGGCGCCCGAGCGCAGCTGGAGGGCACCGCAGCTGGGCCGCACGGTGCTGTCGGCCCTGGGACTGTTCTTCATCGGCATGGCCGTGCTGCAGGCGTGGCCGGGACGCGGCTTCTGGCAGGGAACGCTGCGGGGCAGCAGCGGGACGCTCACCGGCATGGTCAGGTCCATGGCGAGCACTCCGCAGCCCTCGCTGCTGGCCGGTTGGGTCGGCAGCTTCGCGTCCTTCACCGCAGCGCACGGATTCGCGGTCAACCTGTTCGCGGTGGTCGCGCTGGCGGTCATCGGCGCGGGCCTGCTGACCGCGGGCGGCGGGCGGCCGGGGCTGCTCCGCCTCACGGTCCTGGCCACGATCGGGCTCTGCCTCGCGGACTGGGTGCTGATCGAGGACTTCGGCTTCTTCGGCGGCCTGGGCACCGATCCCAACAGCATGATCCCGATGGCCCTGGTGGTGGTCGCGGGCTACCTGGCCCTAACCCGTGTCCCGGTCCCGGTGGCCGATCCGGCCAGCACGGCGCCGGCCGGCGCTCTGGCGGCGACGGCGACGGCGCCGGCCACGGCCACGGCTACGGCTACGGGGGCAGGCGAACCTGGCCGGGCCTCGCCGGGGCTGAGGCGGCGTGACCGGCTCCGGCCTGCGCGCCTGGCCCGGGCGTTCGGCGCGGCCGGCACCCGGGCGGTGCTGGCGACCTGGGCGGTGGCGATCATCATTCTCGGCACCGCACCGATGGCGCTGGCCCAGGCCAGCCGGACCGCCGACCCCCTCATCGCGCAGGCGATCGACGGCAACGCCGCCCCGCTCGATCTCCCCGCGCCCGCCTTCGCGCTGACCGATCAGCACGGCCAGCCATCCAGCCTGGCCGCCCTGCGCGGCAAGGTCGTGCTGCTCACCTTCCTCAACCCGGTCTGCACCAGCGACTGCCCGGTGATCGCCCAGGAGTTCCGCCAGGCCGACCAGATGCTCGGGACCGCGTCCCGGAATGTGGAGCTGGTCGCGATCGTCGCCAACCCGCTCTACCGGTCCGTCGGCTACGTCCAGGCCTTCAACCGCCAGGAGCGCCTGACCGGCCTGCCGAACTGGCTCTTCCTCACCGGCACGCTGGCCCAGCTGCAGCAGACCTGGAAGAACTACGGGGTTCAGGCCCAGATCCTGCCGGCCGGCGGGATGATCGGCCACAGCGACTTGGCGTTCATCATCGACGGGCGCGGGCACACGCGGACCGAGCTCGACTTCGAACCCGGGCCGGGCACGGCCAGCACCGAATCGTCGTTCGCCGCCGAGCTGACCAGCGCGGCCCAGCAGGTGCTGAAGCAGTCATGACCGCCATCCGCATCACCGCGATCACCGCCCTCGCCGTGACCTGCGCCCTGACCTGCGCGCTGGCCGCGGGCTGCGGGACCCAGCGGGCCGCCAGCCCGGGGCCGGCCGCGGTTCCGGCCGCGCCGCCGCCGCTGGCCACGTCCGTCACCGATTCCGCGGGGGCCGCCCGGGCCATCGTGGAGATGGGCGGCCCCGCGGCCGACGAGAACAACTTCTGGGAGCTGTTCGTCCGTCCGGCGGGAACCGCGCCCTGGCGGCTGGCGACCCCGGCCGGGGTGGCTGACAACGGCGGCCTCGAGGTCGCCGGAACTGGCGGGTCGCTGGTCACCGGCTTCCGGCCCAGCCAGGACCTGACGTTCTCGCCACTCGCCGCCAGCCGCGACGAGGGCGCCAGCTGGTCCCCGGCCGGCCCGGTGAACCCCGGCCTCGCGGCCGCGCCCGACGCCCTGGCGGCCGGCCCCAGCGGCCGGCTCATCGCGCTGACCACCAGCGGGCGGGTGGAGCTCGGCACCAGCGCCGGGACCGCGTGGACGTCCCTGTCCAGCGCGGGCGTGCTGGCGGCCACGCCGGAGGGCAAGTCCTGCGGTCTGACCGGCCTCACCGGAGCCTCGTTCGGCAAAAATGGTTTTCCGATGCTGGCCGGTGACTGCAGCCGGCCAGGAACCGTGGGCATCTTCGCCGACCACGGCGGGACCTGGCGCGCGGCGGGACCGGCGCTGCCCGGGGCGGTGTCCGGGGAGGCCATCGGCGTGCTCAGGCTGACCGCGGCCGGCGACAGTCTCGTGGCGCTGCTGCGGGCCGGCTCCGGCCCGGGCACCAGCCTCCTCGCCGCCTGGTCGGGCGACGGGGGCAGCGCGTGGACCCTGTCCGCTCCGCTGCGCACCGGCGCGGGCCAGCTCCGCTCCACCTCGGTCGGCCCGGGCGGGAGCATCGGAATCATTCTTAACGGACGTCCTGCGGAGTCCCTGGCCGGGCCGGGGTCATCGTGGCGCGCGCTTCCGGTACTGCCCGCCGGGGCGGCCACCCTCGCGCTCGGGCCCGGCGGCCGCGCCGATGCGATCACGGCTCACGGCGGTACGTTCATGGACTGGCGGCTCGGCCCGGGAACCTCCGGGAAGGGCAGCTCCGGGGCGGGCCCGGCGTGGTGGAGCCTGGCGCAGACCATCCACGTCACGATCCCCTACGGTTCGTCGGGCTAGGCGGCCATGAGCTACCTCATCGATCACTGGTCCTTCGACCCGTTCCTGATCGTCGCGATCGTCCTCGCCGGATGGCACGAGATCGGCCTCGCCCGGCTGGCCCGGCGCTCCCGCCCCGAGCGCACCCGGCAGCGCCGGCTGCGCTCGCTGTGGTTCTACGCCGGGCTGATGATGCTGCTGCTCGCGGTGGAGTCACCGGTCGACTACTGGGCCAGCGACTACTTCTTCGCGCACATGATCCAGCACCTGCTGCTGATGTTCGCCGCCCCGACCCTGATCGTGGCCGGGGCGCCGTGGCAGCCGCTGCTGGACGGGCTGCCCGGGCGGGCCGGGCGCAGCGCGACCGCCGGGGTCATGCGCGGCCGCTGGTCACGCCCGCTGCGCGCGGCGGCGGGCTGGCTGCTGCGCCCGTGGGTAGCGGTGACGGCGTTCACCGCCGTGATGCTGGTCTGGCACATCCCCGCACTGTTCGACCTGGCGGAGAACAACCAGGCCGTGCACATCTGGCTGATGCACACCAGCCTCTTTCTCGTGGGGGTGCTGTTCTGGCTGCAGTTCATCCCCTCACCCCCGTTCCGGATGCGGATGCCGCCCATCTCGCAGGCGGTCGCGCTGGTGGCCACGAACGTGACCATGTGGATCCTGGCCATGTCGATGAGCGTCCTGGCCAGCGCCGCCTGGTATCCGGTCTACAACCACATTCCCGGGGTTACCCTGCCGCCGTTCGCCGATCAGCAGATCGGCGCGGGCATTCTCTGGGTGTGCGGGGACTTCTGGGCCATCCCCTGCCTGATCGTGGTGATCCGCCGCATCATCAGCGCCGACGGCAGCATGGGCTCGGCGGTGGACCGGATCCTCGGCCGCCGAGCCGAGGATGCCGGCGAGACAGCCGTCACGGGGTGGGTGACCCGGGCCCGGCGATGAGGCGTCCGCCGGAGAAGACCCGCGCCGGCCCGCCGGGGCCAGGGAGAACCGCCCCGCACGCCGGCGCCAGGGAGAACGCCCGCACGCCGGGGCCGGAGCGAGCCACCCGGATGTGCCGGGGGTTACCGGGCCGCTACTTCTTCGCCGGCGGCTGCCGCCGTGCCAGTCTTCCTGCGCACCGACCTGGCCCGGCTCCACGCCGAAGCTGCGCAGTTGCGGCCGTTCGCGCAGGCTGCGCTTGATCTCGGCGAAGCCTGGGAAACTGGCCAGGCCCAGCACGTGCTCCCACAGCGGGACGGCCTCAGCTTCGGCGGGCAGACGGCTGATCACGGGCCCGAAGAACGCGACGCCATCCGGCGGCCGGAAGCGGAACCGGCGCTGAGAACGCAACACAAACCTGGGGAGCCACCCACGGGGCGCAGGCGGCCGGGGGCCCCTTAGTCGACGGCGGCTAGGGCCTGGGCGAACTGGGACTGGTAGAGGCGGGCGTAGGCGCCGCCTGCGGCCAGCAGCTCGTCGTGGGTGCCCTGCTCGACGATCTGGCCGTCCTCCATCACCAGGATGAGGTCGGCGTCGCGGATGGTCGACAGCCGGTGCGCGATGACGAAGCTGGTCCGGCCCTGGCGCAGCGACGTCATCGCCTGCTGGATGCAGCACCTCGGTCCGGGTGTCCACCGAGCTGGTCGCCTCGTCCAGGATCAGGATGGCGGGCCGGGCCAGGAACGCCCGGGCGATGGTGATGAGCTGCCGCTCGCCCGTGCTCACGTTGGCGCCCTCGTCGTCGAGGACCGTGTCGTAGCCGTCGGGCAGCGTCTGCGACGAACCGGTCGACGTAGGTGGCCCGGGCCGCCTCGGCGATCTGCTCGGGGGTGGCACCGGCCGACCCGTAGGCGATGTTGTCCGCGATCGTGCCGCCGAACAGCCAGGCGTCCTGGAGCACCATCCCGGTCAGCGACGCGCAGCTCGTCCCGGCTCATCGAGGCGATGTCGACGCCGTCCAGCGGTGATCCGCCCGGAGCTGATCTCGTAGAACCGCATCAGCAGGTTGACCAGCGTGGTCTTGCCGGCGCCGGTCGGGCCGACGATGGCCACGGTCTGGCCGGGCTCGACCGTCAGCGACAGGTCCTCGATCAGCGGCCGGTCCGGCGTGTACCGGAACGACACGTGCTCGAACTCGACCCGGCCGTGCACCTCGGCGGGCCGGGCCGGCTGGGCCGGCGTCCGGGCTCCTGCTCGTCGCGTCCAGCAGCGCGAAGACCCGCTCGGCCGAGGCGACGCCGGACTGCAGCAGGTTGGCCATGCTGGCCACCTGGGTCAGCGGCTGGCTGAACTGCCGGGAGTACTGGATGAACGCCTGCACGCCGCCGAGGGTCAGCGCGCCGGCGGCCACCCGCAGCGCCGCCGACCACGGCGACGAGCACGTAGTTGAGGTTGCCGACGAACATCATGACCGGCTGGATGGTGCCGGAGATGAACTGGGCCCGGTAGCTGGCCTGGTACAGCCACTCGTTCTGCTCGGTGAAGGTCCGCATCGCCTCGTCCCGCTGGCCGAAGACCGTCACCAGCGCGTGGCCGGTGTACATCTCCTCGATGTGCCCGTTCAGCTTGCCGGTGGTCGACCACTGCTTGATGAACTGCGGCTGCGCGCGCTTGCCGATCCTGGGCCACGAGCGAATACCGAGACCGGCACGGTGACCAGCGCGATCAGCGCCAGCAGCGGCGAGATGAGGAACATCGATCGTGAGCACGCCCACGATCGGTCAGCACCGAGATGACCAGCTGGCTCAGCGTCTGCTGCAGCGACTGGGCCAGGTTGTCGATGTCGTTGGTGACCCGGCTGAGGATCTCGCCGCGGGGCTGCCGGTCGAAGTAGCTCAGCGGCAGCCGGGACAGCTTGGCCTGGACCTGCTCCCGCAGCCGGAAGACCACCCGCTGCACGACCGTCGCCGTCACCCGTCCCTGCATGCAGCATGCCGGCCGACGAGCCGAGGTAGACCAGCAGGGCCAGCAGCAGCACCTGGCCGACGCGGCCGAAGTCGATGCCCTGGCCGGGCACCACGTGCATGCGCCGACAGCATGTCGGCCTCCGTGCCGTGGCCCTCGCGGCGCAGCCGGGCCATCGATCTGGGCCTTGCTGACCCCGGCCGGGATCCGCTTGCTGATGACGCCCGCGAAGATGAGGTTGGTGGCGTCGCCGAGCAGCCACGGCCCGAGCACCGACAGGCGACGCTGACCGCGGCCAGCACCAGGCTGGCGATGACCAGCAGCCGGTGCGGGGCCAGCGTGCCCAGCAGCCGCCGGCTGGAGCCGCGGAAGTCGAGCGACTTCTCCGTCGGACATGCCGCCGGCCATGAACCGGCGGGCCGGGCCGGGGCCCATGCCGCCGGCGGCCGGGTCCCCGCTTGGGCGTCGCCCGCTCCCCGGCCCCGTTGCGTCGGCGGGCTCCGCTCCGCTGGACCGCCTGGCCGGTGCCCGCGCCGTCTGTCGCCTGGCCGTTGCCCGGCCCGCTCACGCCGCTGCCTCCTGCTCGGTCAGCTGGGAGAGCACGATCTCCCGGTAGGTCTCGTCGGTGCTCATCAGCTCGTCGTGGGTGCCGGTGGCGACGATCGCGCCCGGCGTCCAGCACGATGATCTGGTCCGCGTGCCGGATCGTGGCGACCCGCTGGGCCACGATGACCACCGTGGCCTCCGCCGTCTCGGCCGCCAGCGCGGCCCGCAGCCGCGCGTCGGTGGCGTAGTCGAGGGCCGAGAACGAGTCGTCGAACAGGTAGATCTCCGGCCGGTGGACCAGGGCCCGCGCGATGGCCAGCCGCTGCCGCTGGCCGCCGGACACGTTGGTGCCGCCCTGGGCGATCGGGGCGTCCAGGCCGCCGGGCATCTGCTCGACGAAGTCCCGGGCCTGGGCGATCTCCAGCGCGTGCCACAGATCATCGTCGGTGGCCTCCTGGTTGCCGTAGCGCAGGTTGGTGGCCACGGTCCCGGAGAACAGGTACGGCTGCTGCGGCACCAGCCCGATCAGGTCCGACAGCAGCGCCGGGCTGAGCTCGCGGACGTCGACGCCGTCGATGAGCACCGCCCCGCCGGTGACGTCCATCAGCCGCGGGATGAGGCTGAGCAGCGTGGTCTTGCCGCTGCCGGTGCCGCCGATGACCGCGGTGACCTCGCCGGGCCGGGCGCGCGAGGCTGATGCCGGACAGCACCGGCTTCTCGGCCCCGGGATAGCGGAACTCCGCGTCCCGCAGCTCGAGGTACCCGTGGCCGGTCCAGCTCGAGCGACCGGGCGGTCCGGCGGCAGCAGGTCAGGATCGGTGTCGAGCACCTCCACGATCCGCTCGGCGCACACCTCCGCCCGCGGCACCATCATGAAGACGAAGGTGGCCATCATGACCGACATCAGGATCTGCAGCAGGTAGCTGAGGAACGCGGTCAGCGCGCCGATCTGCATGCCGCCGCTGGCGACGAGGTGGCCGCCGAACCACAGCACCGCGATGCTGGACAGGTTGAGGACCAGCATCACCGACGGGAACATGAGCGCCATCAGGCGGCCGGCGCCCAGCGAGACGTCGAACAGCTCGTCGTTCGCGGCGGCGAACCGGTCCCGCTCCTGCGGGTCGCGGACGAACGCCCGGATCACCCGCACGCCGGTGATCTGCTCGCGCAGCACCCGGTTGATGGCGTCGATGCGCGTCTGCATCAGCCGGAACAGCGGCCGCATCCGCCTGATGATCAGGCCCACGATGATGCGCCAGCGCCGGACACCGCCACGAGCAGCAGCGAGGACAGCGGCACGTCCTGGTTGCAGGGCCAGGATGATGCCGCCCACGCACATGATCGGGGCCGACACCAGCAGCGTGAAGCGTCATCACGGCCAGCATCTGGACCTGCTGCACGTCGTTCGTCGTCCGGGTGATCAGCGACGGGGTGCCGAACCGCCCGACCTCGCGGGCGGAGAACGCCTGGACCCGGTGGAACACGGCGTGCCGGACGTCCCGGCCCAGCGCCATCGCGGTCCTGGCCCCGAAGTACACCGCGCCGATCGCGCAGATGATCTGCACCAGGCTGACCGCCAGCATGATGCCGCCGATGCGCATGATGTAGCGGGTGTCGCCGGTGATCACGCCGTTGTCGATGATGTCGGCGTTCAGGGTCGGCAGGTAGAGGGTCGCCAGGGTCTGCACCAGCTGCAGCACGCACGATGGCGGTGATCGCCCTGCGGTACGGGCGCAGGTAGGTGCGCAGAAGCCGGATCAGCATGAGCATCTCTCTCTCTGGGTCGGCGGGCGGGACTGGGGGTCGCGGGGCGGGACGGGCACTGGGGCGGTCGATGGCGGGAGGTCGCGGGCAGGCGGCGGGACGGGCCGGTCAGGCGGCTGGGGTCCGGCCGGGCACAGCGTCATGCGGCGGCCGGCCGGTAGGCGGCCGGGGTCGCCAGCCCGGGCCGGTAGCCCGGTGCCCCCCGCATGGCGCGTCATTTTCCGGCGCGCATGCCGGCCGGCGGGCCCGGGCAGGACGGCGAGCATGCCGTCGGCCAGTTCGCGCAGGGCGTCCTCGATGATCGGGCGCGAGCGCGACCGGCGGATCGGTGAACAGCCAGCGCTCGGTCGCCGCCTGGACCACGGCCGTAACGGCGCCGGCGAACGCACGGGTGAAGAACGTGCCGCCGCCGCCGCGGTGCCGGTGCGATCGGCGATGGCCTCCGCCAGCTCGTACTGCATCATGGCCAGGGCCTTCAGGTACTCGCCCGCGCAGCACCGGGGAACAGGTGACCAGCCGGATGCCGGCGATGCCCTCGGGGTCGGGGGCCGTGCTGGCCGGGGCGTAGACCGTCAGCACCGCGTTCCTGATCGCGTCCCAGAGGCTCTCGCTGGCGGGCCGTTCGCGCAGCGCGTCGCCGATCCGGGAGGACCGGTCCAGCGCCAGCGCGCAGATCGCCTCGTACTTGCTGGCGAAGTAATTGTTGAACGTCCGCGGCGGACACGTCCGCCGCCGCCGCGATGTCCTCGACCAGCACGTTCTCCAGGCCCCGCTCGATGGCCAGCCGCATGGCGGCGGCGCCGAGGGCCTGCCGGGTGGCGAGCTTCTTGCGCTCGCGCAGTCCCTCGGCCCGGCCGGGCCTGCCCTGGGCAGGATGCCGGCTGGGCCCGCGGGGCAACTCGGCGCCGAGGACGCGCGCAGGAGCGGGCGCCGTCCCCCGCAGGTCCGCTGGTCCAGCAGATGACATGGGAGCAGAGTACAAGAAGTTGCGGGGGACGCAAATTTGCTTATGGCGAACATTGACAGCCACCACGGCTACGCCGCGGTCGCGGCGGGGTCCCCGAGCCGCCCGTTAGGACGAGGGGCAGGAGTGTGACCGCGGTCGCGGATGAGTCCCGGAGCCGCCCGTTAGGGATGAGCGGCAGGAGTGTGACCGCGGTCGCGGATGAGTCCCGGAGCCGCCCGTTAGGGACAAGGCCGGTTAGTTAAGGTTCGCCGCCGGGTGTCAAGGGGTCGCCGAGGATGGCGATGACGATGGTGGCCTTGCGGGTTGAGCGGTCAACTTTGCCTTTGGCGTTGTACCTGGACATGGCGCGCTTGACGACGCGGGGGCTGATGCGCAGCCGCCTGCTGGGCATCAGGCTGGCCAGGACGAGCCGGCCGATTGTCCCGGCCAGGTCGGCAGTGGGGCCGGCGAGGACGCCGACGGCGAGGATGACCTGGTCGCGGGCGGCGTTCAGGGCGACGGTGAAGCTGGCGCGGTCGGGGTCGGTGCCCGGGACGGTGCCGGCGGCGTCGGCGATGGCGGTGCGCAGCACCTGGTAGGTGACCAGCAGGGCGTAGACCTCCTGGTCGATGCCACCAGGGGTGCGGGCGCGCAGGACCCGGCCGCCGAGGATGGTGGACTTGAGCTCGAAGTAGGCGCTTTCGACCTCCCAGCGCTCGCGGTAGAGAATGGCGATCTCACCGGCAGGATAGCGGGCCGGGTCGAGGAGGGTGGTGACCAGCCGGCAGCCGCTCGTGGCGTGCCCGGTGCTGGTGGTGACGGTAATCTCGGCGTCGATGACCCGGACGGGGATGCCGCCGAAGCGCGACAGCCAGGACCCGTCGCCGCAGCGGCTCAGTACCGGAAGCTTCGGGGAGCAGTTCCCGCTGCGGACCCGGATCAGGAAGTCCGCCCTGGTTCCCGCGATCTGCGCGGCCAGGAACCCGGCGCCGAAGTTCCGGTCGGCGAGCAGGATCATTCCGGCGTGCAGGCTGCCGAGCAGGCCCGGGGCGCAGGTGGTCTCGCCTTTGGATACAGGGCTGAACACCGCGTCGATGACGGTGCGGGTGCCGCAGCTGACCAGGACCAGCAGCCGCAGCATCGGGTAGCCGGAGGCGCCGTTCGGGCCGCCGCGCTGCTTGGAGTAGACGGCCAGGTTCGCCCTTGCTGTCGGCAACGGTCATGATCGTGCCGTCGATCGCGACCGCCAGCAGTCCCCGCCACCGCGCCCCGCCCGGGGCCGGGCCGCGCAGCAGGAAGAACAACTCGCGCAGCGGAGCCGGGCCGAGCCTCCGCCGGGCCTGGGTCATCGCGGACGCGGTCGGGACCGCCACGGGCAGCCCGCCCAGTCCCGCGGCCACACGGCGCCAGACCTGGTGTAGCCCAGCTCGGCGAACAGGCACCCCGCCAGCAGCAGGTAGACCACCACCCGGGCCGGAAGATCACGGACGCGGCGCTGGACCCGGCACGTTTCCTCCAGCACCGCGTCGACCATCTCGAACGGCACCTGCTGCGTCAGCTCGCCCAGGTGACCCGGCGCGAACCGCCCTCCGGCCACCGTCACGGCACGGGAAATGACAGACTGATCCACGGCGGGGCTCCTGGTGACGAGGCTGTCTTTGGCGGACAAACCTCACTTACCGGAGTCCCGCTGCCGCCGCACCAACCAACACACCTTGACAGCCAGGCAACTCGCTTAACTAACCGGCCTTGGGGTTAGGGATGAGGGGCAGGAGTGTGACCGCGGTCGCGGATGAGTCCCGGAGCCGCCCGTTAGGAAAAATTGGCAGTCCCGGTCAGAGCGGGCTGAGCTGGTCGCCGGTCAGCCGGGCCAGGATTTCCCGGCCAATGGGCAGCGCGGCGGTGGCCGCGGGCGACGGGGCGTTGAGGACGTGCAGCACCGAGCCCGGACCCTCCCCCTGGCTGACGAACAGGAAGTCGTCGAGCAGCGTTCCGTCGGCGCGCACCGCCTGGGCCCGCACTCCGGCGCCGGCGGGCGTCAGGTGCTCCGCGCGAACGTCGGGCAGCAGCCGCTGGATCTGCTTGACCATCGCGCGCCTGGACACCGACCGGTACATCTCGCCGAGGCCGTAACGCCAGTGTTTCCGCGCCAGCCTGGCCATTCCCGGATAGGTCAGGGACTGGGCCAGCTCCCGGGGCCGGACCGTCCGCCACGAATACCCCTCGCGGGCCAGCGCCAGGACCGCGTTCGGGCCGGCGTGCACGTGACCGTCCACGCCCCGGGTGACATGCACCCCGAGGAATGGGAACGCCGGGTCGGGCACCGGATAGATCAGGCCCCGGACCAGCCCGGCGGCCTCCCCGGCGAGGCCCGCGTACTCGCCGCGGAACGGAATGATCCGTACGCCCGGGTCGGCGCCGGAGGCCAGCGCCAGTTCGTCGCCGTGCAGCCCGCCGCAGATCACCGCCTGGCCCCCGCGCAGGTCCCCACGATCGGTCTGCACGACCACCTCGCCGTTCCGTCGGACGGCGCGCCGCACGGCCCGGCCGAGGAAGATCTCGCCGCCCCTGGAGATGATCAGTTCACCGAGCTTTTCGGCGATAGCGCGGTAGTCGCAGATCCCGGTGGACGGCACCCACAGCGCCGCGATCCCGCGGGCGTGCGGTTCGTGTGTGCGCATTGCGCGGGGGTCCAGGCGGTGGTTCTCGACGCCGTTGGCGTGGCCGCGCCTCTCGAGTTCGGCCAGCCTCGGCAGTTCCTCCGGCTCGGTCGCGACGACGAGCTTGCCGCTGACCGTGTGTGGCAGATCGTGCTCACGGCAGAACGCCACCGTTTCCGTGCACCCCGCGGGAGCCAGCCGCGCCTTGAGGCCGCCCGGCGCGTAATAGAGCCCGGAGTGGATGACGTTGGAGTTGCGCCCCGTCTGGTGGCTGGCCAGGCGCGGCTCACGCTCGACGACGGCGACGCTGCGGCCGGTCCGGACAACAGCATGCGCCGTGGCCAGGCCGACAATGCCGCCGCCGGTCACGACCACGTCGAACCTGGGCTCCACGGCAGCTCCCCCGGAATCCCTCAGCTCTGCGCCGCCGTGGATGCCGGAAAGCTGGGCGCCGGGCCGAGCTGGTCCAGCGCCCACGTGGCGATCTGGACGCGCGAGCTGAAGCTTAGCTTGCCCAGGATGTTAGCCACGTGCCGGGCCGCGGTGGCCGGGCTGATGGACAGCTCGTCGGCGATGGCCTTATTGCTGCGGCCGCCGGCGATCAGCGAGGCAACCTGCTGCTCCCGCGGCGTGAGCGCGCTGCGCCGGGGGCCGGGCATCTCGCCCGGGCAGCGGGCGGTCGCCTCCGCCGGTTCGTCGCCGTCCAGGGCCAGCGCGACCGACTCGTCGCCGGTCAGGGCCAGCCCTTCCGCCCACAGCTTGGTGACGGCGGGCTCCCCCAGCCGGCGGGCCGACGCCAGGATGCGGTCCGCGCGGGCGCCGGACAGCGCAGGCAGGCCGGCCGCCTCGCGCAGCGCACTGGCCGCCGCGATCAGCAGAACAGCCTGCTCCAGCCGGCCCTCCCGGGCGGTCAGGGCCGCGAAGGCCTCGAGCCCGCGCGCGACGCCGATCCGTGAGCCGATGGACCGGCTGAGCCGGATGCTCTCGGTCAGGTGCTCCCTGGCCAGGCGGAGCTCATTCAGGTCAAGGGCGATCTTCCCCAGGCCGGCCAGGCACCGCGCGATCTCTGGCCGGGCGCCGATCTCCCGCAGGATGTCCAGCGCCTCCAGGTAGCGGGCGTGCGCCTCCGCGGGATCACGGCGCAGCCGGGCCAGGTCCCCGAGCCCGAGCAGCGCGCGGGCCACCCCCCACCGCTGGTCGATGCGGCGCATGACGGCGATCGAGGCCTCGGCGAAGTACTGCGCTTCCCGCAACTGGACCGCCAGCCCGGCCACCGCCGAGCGGGTGCCCAGGGCGTAGCCCTCGTTCCAGCCATCGCCGGCGGACCGGGCGATCGGCAGCACCTCGTCGACCAGCGATGCGGCCTCCTCCATCCGGCCCCGGTGCAGCGCGGTCTCGGCCAGCAGGTTGAGCGCGGTAGCCGTCCAGAACTCCTCTCCGGCCGAGCGGCACAGCGCCAGGCCCTCGGCGGCATGGGACTCGGCGACCGGCGGGGCCGTGGAGAGGGCAAGCTGGGCGCGTGCCACCAGGGCAGCGCCCCGGACACCGGCCGGCATCGAGGGCGCGTCGGCGGCCAGGAAGGAATCCAGCCACTCGCCGCCTTCGGCGGAAGAACCGCGGGCGATCCAGCACGGGCTCACGCCGATGCAGACCCGCAGGCCCGCCTCGGCGTCGCCAGCGGCCAGGCACCACGTCAGGACCTGCCACACGTTGCCGACGTCAGCGTCGTACCGGCGGAACACGTTCACCCGGGCCGACCAGGGCGCCTGGACCCGGGCCATCCCGATCGCCTGGTTCTCCTCCACCGTCCGCAGCGTGTAGCCGATCAGAGCGCCCCGGAAGGTGGCGGACTCACCCGCCTCAGCCAGGCGGGCCGCGGCGTAGTCGCGGATCGTGTTCAGCAGCCGGTAGCGCGCCTGGCCGAGGACCTCGGGCTCCAGCACCACCAGTGACTTGTCCACCAGCGCGGTCATCAGGTCGAGAACGTCCCCGGCCGGGATGCCGGCGTCCGTGCACACCTGCTCGGCCATCTCCAGGGACCAGCCGGCGAAGACCGAAAGCCGCCGCAGCAGGATCTGCTCGCCGCTGGTGAGCAGATCGTGGCTCCAGTCGATGGTGGCGCGCAGCGTGCGATGGCGAGCCGGGGCGGTCCGGTCACCGCCGGTGAGCAGCCCGAACCGGTCGTCCAGGCGCTCGGAGATCTGCTCGACGGACAGCGCACGGACCCGCGCCGCGGCCAGTTCGATCGCCAGCGGTATGCCGTCCAGCGCCCGGCACACGGCGGCGACGGTGGCCGCGTTGGCCGGGCCGACGGTAAACCCTGGCCGGACCGCGGCGGCCCGGTCGGCGAACAGCCGCACCGCCTCGTAGCGGGACACGTCATCGGCGCTGACCGCGACGCTGTCCGGCGCGACCGACAGCGGCGGCACCTGCCACACGGTTTCGGCCGCCACGCGCAGCGGCTCACGGCTCGTGGCCACCAGCCGGAGCCCGGGCGAGCTAGCCAGCAGACGCTGAGCGAGCTGAGCGCACGCATCAATCAGGTGCTCGCAGTCGTCGAGGGCCAGCAGCAGCCGGCGCGGGCGCAGGGCCGCGGCGAGCGTGTCCAGCAGCGGCCGTGACGGTTCCTCCCTGACGCCGACAACCGACGCCACCCGCGGCACGACGAGATCGGGCTGCCGCAGATCCCCCAGCTCGACAAACCACACGCCGTCGGGAAACTCATCCGCCGCCGCGGCCAGCAGGCGCTGGGCCAGCCGGGTCTTCCCGATTCCGCCGGCCCCGCGCAGTGTGAGCGCCCGGGTCTCCGCTACCAGCCGGAGCAGCTCACCAAGCTGTTCCTCCCGGCCAATGAAACTATTCGGCGCCTGGGGCAGGTTGGTCAGAATTCCCACTCTCTCGTCCGGCTATTCGGTGACTCCCGGGAGCAAACCCAATGTCAACGACCGGGAAAGGCCGATAGCATTCCGCTGGATCATTCCGGCATCAGCCTAGAGCCGGCCGGAGGGGTCTGCCCATAAGCGGCAACAAAGAAATACATATCCGTCTACATACTTCTGCCGATGTGCGTTCGGCGGCTGCCGCCCTATCGTCGGCGAGGTACGGGTCCGTCTGGGGGGGACACCTCCGGCTCCGGTGCTGGATGTGGGGGGCAGAACCGGGGGCCGACCCGCGCCGGCCCGGATGGGCCAGTCGGAAGGCTGGCCCATCGGGGCCGGGCAGATTCCGGGGTCCTGCTGGACGTTTTCCGGGATCCTGCGGGAAGCCTCCGGGTCCTGGTGGACGTTCAGCCGGGCCGGGCCGCGGATGGCTCGCGTCGTTCCGAACTGGTCAGCTGGGCGGGGAGCCGGGCGCCGACGGCCAAGGCGACGACACTGACCGCGAGCGCGGCCGCAAAGGCCAGCGCCACGCCCGCGCGGTGATCGAGCGCCCCCGCAGCGGCGGCCACGATCGCGCCCGCGACGCCGGTTCCGAGGGCCTGACCGAGCACGTCGCAGAGCTGAAGACCCGAAGTGACCCGGCCCTCTTCGCCCGGCGCCGCGCGGTCAAGCGCGGTCACCGACAGCGGCGCATAGGCCAGGCCGATCCCGGCGCCGGCCACGGCCCAGGCCAGGACCCCGAACGCGGGCGGCACCGAGGGCAGCAGAACGGCACTCATCAGGCCGAGGCCGGCCAGGACCAGGCCTTCTCCGCAGCGGACCAGGCGCCGGGGGCCAACCCGGGCGATCCAGCGGGCCTGCACCCAGGAGCCCGCGGTCCACGTCAGGGTGGTCACGGTCAGGGCCAGCGCGGCCAGCTCCGTCGGGGCGTGCCGGACGCTGGTGATGGCGTACGGGACGTACGCGTCCCCGGCGAAGAAGCAGCACGTGAGCAGGCCCCGGCTGAGGATCGTCGCCGGCAGCCCGCGCCTGGCGGTCAGGGTCCCCGGGGGCGTCAGCCGGCGCAGCGAGGCGGCGAGCAGGACGCCGCCCGCGATGACGCCGGCGGCGATGGATGGCAGGTTGCCCGACGTGACCGCGGTCAGGGCCACGCCCGCGCCGGCGACCACGCCGAGCACGGGCAGGTACGGCACCGCCGGGCGGCCGGCGCCGTCGGCTGGCTCGGCGCCTGCCGGCCCGGTGCGGGCCGGGACGTGCCGCAGGGCCAGGACCACCAGCACCCCGGCCGCGGCCACCAGCGGCAGCAGCCCGAGGAACACCCACCGCCAGCCCACCGCCGTGGCCACGAGGGCGGCCACGGCCGGCCCGATCAGCCCGGGGATGACCCACGCCGTGGACAGCACCGCGAACATGCGCGGACGGCATCCCTCCGGGTAACCCCGCGAGATGGCCACGTAGGCCACGGCCGGCACGACGCCGGCGCCGAGGCCCTGGACCGCCCGGCCCGCGACCAGCACCAGCATGTCGGGCGCGGTCCCGCCGATGACCAGTCCGAGGGCGAACAGGGCCAGGCCGGCCAGCATCGGGTGCCCGAGCGGCACCCGGTCGGCCAGCGTCCCGGCCAGGACGATGCCGATCAGGCTGGACAGCATGAACGCGCTGAACACCCAGCCGTAGAGACGAAGGTCGCCCAGGTGCCGGCTGACGACCGGGAGGATGGTGGCGATGGCGAGCGCCTCGAACGCCACCAGCGTGACCGCGAGCACGAGGCCGACCGTCAGCGACCGGCGTTCGGGAGCCCACACGCCGCCTGGCAAAGCCGACGGCGCCGCCGCGGGGCGGGCCGCCTGGTCTGCACTCACTCTTTACTCACTAAAGTGAGCGTAGAACCTCGAGCGCGGTTGACGTCAAGCGCTATAACGGCCGGCCAGCGGGGCGATCACTGCGGCCAGAACGGTCAGCCCGCCGGGGCGGGGCTCCCAGGGCGCGGGTGCCGAGGCCGGGCTACTCGCGGACGTAGGTGCCGGGGGCGTCGGCGAGGGGCGGGTGGCGGTCGCCCCCCATGGGGGGCGGGAGGACGAGCGGGCCGGCCCGGGACGAGGACCATTCCGCCCAGTCCTCCCACCAGGAACCATCGGTCGCCTTCGCGGCCTCGCGCCATTCGGCCGGGTCGGGCGGGTGCTCCTCGGTCATCACCTCGTACCGGGCCTTGGGGCCGGGCGGGTTGACGATGCCCGCGATATGGCCGCCCGAGCTCAGTACGTAGCGGACGTCCCCGCCGAGCAGCCGGGTGGTCTGGTAGGAGGCCTGCCACGGGACGATGTGGTCGTTCATCGGCCGCCACCACGTAGGTGTCGCTGAGGATGTCCGACAGCGACAGCCGCTGCCCGGCCAGGGTGAGCTCGCCGCGGGCTAGTTCGTTCCGCATGTACAGCGACCGCAGGTAGAAGGAGTGCATGGCGGCCGGCAGCCGGGTGCTGTCGGCGTTCCAGGCCAGGATGTCGAACGCCGGCGGGCAGTCGCCCATCAGCCAGTTGCTGACCACGTAACTGAAGATGAGGTCGTTCGCGCGCAGCAGGTCGAAGGTGGTGGCCATCTGCGCCCCGTCCATCACGCCCGTCTCCGCCATCTGGCGTTCGAGCTGGGTGACGGTTTGCTCGTCCGTGAAGTCGCCCAGGATGCCCGGCCGCTGTAATCCAGCAGCGTGTTGAGCAGTGTCATCGACTTGATCCGCTTCTCGCCGGTGGCGGCCATGTGCGCGGCGAGCATCGCGGCCAGCGCCCCGCCGAGGCACAGCCCCACGATGTCGGCCTGCTCGCGCGCCGGTGATGTCGGCCATGACGTCAAGCGCGGTACGCGAGCCCGTCGTTGAGGTAGTCCTCCAGCGAGACGTCCCTCATCGAGGCTCGGGGTTGCGCCAGGAAATCACGAACACCGTCCGCTCGTGCTGGATCGCCCACTCCAGGAAGCTGCGCCCGGGCGCCAGGTCCATGATGTAGTACTTGTTGATCCACGGCGGGCTGGCCAGCAGCGGCACCGCGTGCACCTTCTTCGTCTGCGGCGCGTACTGGATCAGCTCCATCAGCTCGTTCCGGAACACGACCTTGCCCTCGGTCGCGGCCAGGTTCTCGCCGAGCGTCGAACGAGCTCCGGTCCACCTGGCGCGGCCGGCCGTGGTTGCGGGCCAGGTCGTCGAGGAAGTTGCGGGCCCCGGCCAGCACGCTCGCGCCGCCCGTCTCGAACGCCCGCTTGAGCGCGGCCGGGTTGGTCGAGCAGGTAGTTCGTCGGGGACAGCGCGTCCCCGAGCAAGCCGCTGACGAGCTGGGCCTTCTGATCCGCCACGGGATCGGCCTCCCCCGCGGCGAGCAGTTCCTCGCCGAGCTGCCTGGTCGCCAGGTACCCCTGCCGCAGCGCGAAGAACGCCGGGTTCTTTTCCCAGGCCGGGTCGGCGAACCGGCGTGTCCTTCTGGTCCGGCCGGCACCGGCGACGGGCCGGGTCGGCCCAGCACGCGGGAGTACCGCCGCCGGGCCGATTTGCGCCAGGTTCGCCCCGAACCGGACGCTGGCCGCGGTGAACGCGGCCGGCCGCATGGCCGCGCGCGAAGCACGGCGGCCATCGAGCCGAGGAAGTCCCCCGTGTCCAGGCCGCCGGGGACCAGCCCCGTCTCCGGGCCGCCCGCGTCGGTCGCTGTGCTCGCTACCGCCGCGCTCGCTGCCCTGGTCGTTGTCGTTCGGGCTCACCGCATCCTCCTGCCTGTCCTGGTTCTCGGGCCGGCTGGCCAGCCGCTACGGGCTGGCCAGTCCGGCTACTCAGAGTCGTTCGAAGATCGCGGCGATGCCCTGGCCGCCGCCGATGCACATCGTGACGAGGGCGTACCTGCCGCCGGTCCGGCGCAGCTCGTACAGCGCCTTCACGGTGAGGATCGCCCCGGTGGCGCCGATCGGATGCCCCAGCGATACCCCGCTGCCGTTCGGGTTGGTCCGTTCTCCGGCAGCCCGAGTTCACGGATGACGGCCAGGGCCTGGGCGGCGAACGCCTCGTTGACCTCGAAGACGTCGATGTCGTCGAGCTTCAGCCCTGCCCGCTCCAGGACCTTGCGGGTGGCGGGCACCGGCCCCATGCCCATGATCCGCGGCTCGACCCCGGCGTGGCTGTAGGCGACCAGCCGCCCGAGCGGGCTGATCCCGTGCCGCTCGGTGAACGCGCCGGTCGGCCAGCACGACGGCGGCCGCGGCGTCGTTGATCCCGGAGGCGTTGCCCGCGGTCACGGTGCCGTCGCTCGGCGAACGCCGGCCGCAGCCGCGCCAGGTCGTCGAGCGACACGCCTGGCCGGATGTGCTCGTCGGTGTCGACGGTCACCGTGCCCTTGCGGCCCGGCCACCTCCACCGGCGTTATCTGCTCCTTGAAGTACCCGGCGTCCGCGGCGGCGGCCGCGCGGCGGTGGCTTTCCACGGCGAGCGCGTCCTGATCGGCCCGGGAGACACCGTACTCGGTCGGCGACGTTCTCCGCGGTGACGCCCATGTGGCAGGCGTCGAAGGGGTCGGTGAGCGCGCCGACCATGGCGTCCACCACGTGCACCGTCGCCCATCCGCTGGCCCCAGCGCATGCCGGGCAGCCAGTACTGGCCACGGCTCATCGACTCCGCGCCGCCGGCCACCGCCACCTCGGCAGTCGCCGAGCATGATCGCCTGGGCGGCCGACACGATCGCCTGCAGGCCGCTGCCGCACAGCCGGTTCAGCGTGAACGCGGGCGTCTGCACCGGCAGCCCGCCGTTGACGGCGGCCACCCGGGCCAGGTACATGTCCCGGACCTCGGTGTGGATCACATTGCCGAAGACCGCGTGGCCGACGTCCTCCGCGGCACGCCCGCCCGGCGCACCGCCTCCCGGACCACGGTGGCGGCCAGATCGCACGGCGGGACGCCGTCGAGGCCGCCGCCGTACTTGCCTATCGCCGTCCGGGTGGCGGACAAGACCAAGACATCGCGCTGCTCGGTGTTGGCGGGAAGATCGTTCGTTGTCATCTGCTCGGTACGCTCCTTCGCGGTTCAGTACGCTCCTTCGCGGTCACATGTCCATGCCGCCGTTGACGGCCCAGATCTGGCCGGTGATGTAGGCGGACTCGTCCGCCGCCAGGAAGGCGACCACCCTGCGCGATCTCCTCGGGCTGGCCGAGGCGGGCCACCGGGATCTGCGCGCGCATCCGGTCCAGGACCTTCTCGGGCATGGCGGCCACCATGTCGGTCGCGATAAGCCGGGTGTCACGGCGTTCACGGTCACGCCGCCGCCCTCGCCGGGCGACTGCCCCTTCCGGCCGAGATGGAAGATCGCCTCCCTGGCCAGCGACTTCGTCAGCCCGAACAGGCCCGACTTGGACGCCGCGTAGTTGACCTGGCCGATGTTGCCGGTCTCGCCGATGACCGAGGAGACGTTGATGATCCGGCCGGTGCCGCGCTCCGATCATGTGCTCTAGGGCGGCCTGCGACCATGAAGAAGGCGCCGGACAGGTTGACGTCGAGCACCTTGGTGCCAGTCCTCATCGTTCATCTTGGCGGCGACCCTGTCGATCGTGATCCCGGCGTTGTTGACCAGGATGTCGAGCCGGCCGTGCTGCTCGATGACCTCGCTGACCACCCGGCGGCAGTCATCCGCGACGCCGATGTTGCCCTCGTGCATGGTTAACTTCTGCCGCGGATAGTCGGCGCCGCATGCCGGCGGCGAACTTCTCGGCGGCCTCCTGGTTGTGCCAGTAGCCGGCCGCGACCGACGCGCCCTCGCGCGCCAGGGCCTGGCTGACCGCGGCGCCGATGCCGCGGGTGCCGCCGGTCACCAGGGCGACCCGGTGGGCGACGATGCCGTCGTCACTGTGGTCCGGTGCGTGTGCCTCTTCGGTCCCGGGCTGACGTCATGGCTTGCTCCCATCCGCGGCCGCCTCCTGCAGGGACGACACGACCGTCGGGTCCGCCAGCGTGGTGACGTCACCGAGGTCGCGGCCCTCCGCGATATCGCGCAGCAGCCGGCGCATGATCTTTCCTGATCGGGTCTTGGGCAGTTCGGGGCTCCAGATGATGCGCCGCGGCCGGGCCAGCTTGCCGATCCGGGTCCCCACGTAGTCGCGCAGCCCGGTGGCCAGGTCCGGCCCTGGCTCGGCCTCGCCGACGACGGTCACGTAGGCGATGACGGCCTGGCCGCTCATCTCGTCGGTGACCGCAATGACCGCGGCCTCCGCGACGGCGTGCGTGGGCGACCAGCGCCGACTCGATCTCGGCCGTGGACAGCCGGTGGCCGGACACGTTGATCACGTCGTCGACGCGGCCGGTGATCCAGAAGTAGCCGTCCTCATCCCGGCGGGCGCCGTCCCCGACGAAATAGGTCTGGGGGCCGAACCGGGAGAAGTAGGTTTCGACGTAGCGGTCCGGGTCGTTGAACAGCGTCCGCAGCATGCTGGGCCACGGCTTGGTCAGCACCAGCAGCCCGTCGCCCTCGGGGACCTCGTTGCCCTTCTCGTCGAAAAGGTCAGCGGATACGCCCGGGAGCGGGCGGGTGGCCGAGCCGGGCTTGGCCGGGGTCAGGGCCGGCAGCGGCGCGATCATGATGGACCCGGTCTCGGTCTGCCACCAGGTGTCGACCACCGGGCACCGCTCGCCGCCGATGACCGTGTAGTACCACAGCCAGGCCTTCGGGTTGATGGGCTCGCCGACCGTACCGAGCAGCCGGAGCGAGGACAGGTCGTGCCGCGCGGGGTACTCCTCGCCCCACTTCATGGCGGAGCGGATCGCGGTGGGGGCGGTGTAGAAGATCGAGACCCGTTCCTTCTCCACCAGGTCCCACCAGGCGTCCTTGTCCGGGTAGTCCGGCGCGCCCTCGTACATCACCGAGGTGGCGCCGTTGGCCATCGGGCCGTAGACGATGTAGGAGTGCCCGGTGATCCACCCGACGTCGGCGGTACACCAGAACACGTCCCCTTCCGCGATCGAGATCGAACACCATCGCCTCGTGGTGGTCACGCCGGTGAGATAGCCGCCGGTGCTGTGGACGATGCCCTTGGGCTTGGCCGTGGAACCGGAGGAGTAGAGGAGGAACAGCGGGTGCTCGGCCTCCATCGGCTCGGCCGGGCACTCCGGCTCGGCCTCGGCGAGCAGCTGGTCGTACCAGTAGTCCCGGCCCTCCCGCATCGGGCAGGACACGCCGGTGGAGCGGACAACGACCACCGTCTCCAGGGTGTCCAGGTCGCCGATTTCGTCGTCCACGGCCTGCTTGATCGGGGCGGTCTTGCCGCGCCGCCGCGCGCCGTCGGTGGTGATAAGCGCCTTGGCCTCGGGACACCTCCATCCGCTCCCGGACCGCGGACGGCGAGAAGCCGCCGAACACCACGTTGTGCGGCGCGCCGATCCGGGCGCAGGCCAGCATGGCCACCACGACCTCGGGGATCATCGGCAGGAAGATCCCGACGACGTTGCCCTTGCCCACGCCGCGTGACTTCAGCGCGCTGGCCAGGCGCTGCACGTCGGCCAGGAGCCCGGCGTAGGTCAGGGACCGTTCCTCGCCCTCCTCGCCGTGCCAGTGGAAGGCGACCCGGTCCCCGCGGCCCGCGTTCACGTGCCGGTCCAGGCAGTTGTAGGAAGCGTTGATCGTGCCGTCGGCGAACCAGGTGTAGAACGGCGCGTTGCTGTCGTCGAGGACCTGGCTGAACGGGGTCTGCCAGTCCAGCCGGGTGCGCGCCTGCTCCGCCCACCAGGCGGGAGCGTCGGCGGCGCGCTCGTAGATGGCGGAGTCGGTCACCTTCGCGTGCTTGGCGAACTCCTCGGGCGGCGGGAACACGGGGACGTCCATCAGTTGATCGATTCGCTGGGCCACCGAGGATGGGGAAGACGGAGATGATGGCGGCGGTGCCGGCAAGGCTGGCTCCTTCCGTATGACGCCAGGCGCCAGGCGCGACTCTCGCCACCCTCGCAGGCGGCGCCCCGTCGCGACCGCGCTGATCCCGGACTAGGGAGTGATACACGGGGCAGCGGCTTTACCGCCCCGTTATGTACGCTTCCCGGCTACGTGTGCTGAAACACACGTGGCCCGAAAACTTCGGTTTCCACAACACACGGCCCGGTAGCTGTATCCGTGCGCTGATGGGCCCAATGCTTGATATGTCATGCGCTTGCTTGACATAGTTTGCATTGGCGCGTAACGTCGGTTGTATCGGCGCGTAGCGTCGACGGCAACGGAATACGCCACATGTCAGATGGAGGACACCATGTCTACCCCCCAGGACCAGTACGCTGAGACGTTCAAGCAGACCCAGGACACGATGATGACCGCGTTCAACGCGTGGACGCAGGCTTTCCAGCAGAGCTTCGGCCAGCTGCCGGGGGCCTCACCGGTGGACCCGCAGCAGGTCATCGACCAGGTCTTCGACTTCGCCGCCATGATGCTGAACGCGCAGCGTGAGTTCGCCAAGCAGCTGGTGGCCACCAGCACCGCGGCCACCGAGAGCCTCAAGAGCACCAAGTAGGCGATGACCATGACGGGAACACGCGTCCCGCGACCCCCCTGGCCGTGGGCTGACCCATTCTGGTGGGCCAGGAAGCAGTTCGAGGCAGCGCGGCTGATGATGCGCCTCACGGAGTCCATGATCGACGCCTCGGTCTCATCCGTCCTCGGCGGGACCGGCCGGACCGCTGTGCGGCCGGGGCCCAGCACGCCCCCGGGCTTTGCGGCCGCCGCGCCCGCGCCCGCAACGCCGGTGACCGCAACGCCGGTGACCGCAATGCCGGTGACCGCAACGCCCGCCCTGACGGTGACGGCGCCCGCGCCCGCGGAGCAGGCCAGCACCGCGACGGTGACGGCGCCCGCGCCCGGCTCAGCTCCCGTGCCGGTACCGAATTTTGCTACGGAACTGGCGGCGGCCGGAGAACGCCTGGTGTCGGTGCCAGGCGAAGCGGCCGAACGAGCCCCATCGGGAGAACCGCCGGTACCGGGGTGGGACGGGCTGACCCTCGGCTCGATCAGGGCCCGGCTGCGCCGCCTGAGCGAGCAGGACCTCGTCGCCCTGCACCGCTACGAAGAGACCCACGCCGCCCGCCCGGACGTGCTCAGCATGCTGCAGAATCGTCTCACCAAGGTCCGTTCGGAAGATCAAGGGTCTTGACGGGGAGCGGTAGCGGAACATCCTCGTTAGGGAGGCGACGGCGCCCCGGTGCAGGACGGCCGGTCACAATGGGGCCGTCCCCCAGCACCAGCAAGGAAGCTGCGACCGCTATGTACGAGCGACCCTATGACCTGATCCACGGGCCCGACGGATACCGCGTGCGGATCCGCGCGCGGGGCAACGCGGTGCTCAGCAGCGCGATGCTCAACCGGGGCACCGCGTTCACCATTCCGGAGCGGCGGGCCCTCGGGCTGACGGGCCTGCTGCCCAGCGAGGTGACCACGCTGGCCAGCCAGCTGCAGCGGGTGTACGCGCAGTACGGGCGGCAGCCGGACGATCTGGCCAAGAACGTGTACCTGGGCAACCTGCGGGACCGCAACGAGGTGCTGTTCCACCGGCTGCTCGCCGACCACCTCGACGAGTTGCTGCCGATCGTCTACACGCCCACCGTGGGGCAGGCGATCGAGCGGTTCAGCCAGGAGTTCCGCCGGCCGCGCGGGGTCTACCTATCGGTGGACGCACCCGACGACGTCGAGCAGTCGCTCCGCAACTACGGCCCGGGCCCGGACGACGTCGATCTCATCGTCGCCACCGACGCGGAGGGCATCCTCGGCATCGGCGACCAGGGCGTGGGCGGGATGGACATCGCGGTCGGCAAACTGGCCGTCTACACCGCCGCGGCGGGCATGCACCCGCGCCGGGTCATCCCGGTCATGCTCGACGTCGGCACCGACAACCTGCGGCTGCTCAACGACGAGATGTACCTGGGCAACCGGCACGCCCGGGTGCGCGACCAGCGCTACGACGACCTCATCGACGCCTACGTCACGGCGGCCACCAAGCTGTTCCCGCACGCCATGTCTGCACTGGGAGGACTTCGGCGCGGGTAACGCCCGGCGCATCCTGGAGAAGTACGCGAATCAGTGCTGCACGTTCAATGACGACCTGCAGGGCACCGCGGCCACCGCGCTGGCGGCCGCGTACGCCGCGATCCGGGTCACCGGGGGCCAGCTGTGCGACCAGCGGGTGGTCATCCACGGCGCGGGCACGGCCGGGCTGGGCATCGCCGACATGATGCGCGACGTCATGATCAGCGAGGGCCTGAGCCCGGACGAGGCGACCGGCCGCTTCTACGCCGTCGACCGGGAGGGCCTGCTCGGCGCCAGCGGGACGGGACCGCGGTATGACTTCCAGGTCCGGTACGCGCGCTCGCCCGGCGAGCTGGACGGCTGGCCGCGCGGCCGCTACGGCCAGATCGGCCTCGCCGAAGTGGTCGACAAGGTCGCGCCGACGATGCTGATCGGGACGTCCACGCAGGCCGGGGCGTTCACCGAGCCGATCGTCCGCAGCATGGCCGCGCACACCGAACGGCCGATCATCATGCCGCTGTCCAACCCGACGTCGAAGGCCGAGGCCCTCCCGGCCGACCTGATCCGGTGGACGGACGGGCGCGCCCTCGTCGCCGCGGGCGGCCCGTTCCGGCCGGTCGAGTACGGCGGGCGCCGGTACCAGATCGCCCAGGCCAACAACGCCCTGGTGTTCCCGGGGATCGGCCTGGGCGTGACCGTCGCCCGCGCCCGCCGGATCAGCGTCGGCATGATCTCCGCCGCCGCGAACGCGGTCGCGTCCCTGACCGATCCGAGTGCGCCGGGCGCCGCGCTGCTGCCCCCGGTGAGCAACCTTCGGCTGGTGTCGGCCACGATCGGGGTCGCCGTGGCCGAGGCCGCCGCGGCGGAAAGACTCGCCGGCCAGCCGCTCACCGATCCCATCCAGCAGGTGCACGAGACGATGTGGCGCCCTGAATACCCCGACTTCGACGTCATCTGACGCCGCGAAGGACGGCGCCGTAACACACACATCCGGGTGGCGTCGCCTGTCAGGCGGCTCGGCTTGCTTTGTGTGCAGGAGTGGCTGTGATCACAGCCACTAGGGACCACGATTGCCTGAGATCGCCTCGGCGGCCGACTGGCCAGCGCACGTCCTGGGCCCGGATCTCGATGGGATCGTCAGCTGCGACGACCGCCTGCTCAAAGCGGCAGAGGACGCGGGCCTGCCGACGGTCTCGCCCCGGTAAGGGAATCGGCGGGCCTGGCCTGAGGCAATCGCCGGTAAGGCCCCGCCGCGGATGCGGCCTTCCGGTGCGATATCAGCCTGCGGCGTCATGAGGGGCCGCCCGCTAGCGGTTCTCCAGGTAGTGCTTCAGCCCTTCCCAGACGGCCTGCTCCTGACGCCGCCCGACAATGCCGACGATGGGTGCCATGACCCGGCGGGCCCCCTTGGGCCGTACCGTCCAGGCCCATCGCATGCGGGTGCCTGCGCCGGCCGCGTCAAAGGTCAGCGCTCCCCGGATCTCGGCCCATGACATCACCGTGCGCGAGGCAAGCCGGTGCGGCCGGTCGTACTGGGTGACCTCAATGGTCATGACGTCCGTGCGGCCACCCGACATGTGCATCGCCGTAAAGCGCGTCCCCGTGCCGATCGGCCCGCTCGTGATCTTGAACGGCCGCCTCATTTCGGGGTTATATTTTGGCTCGTTGCGTTCATCGGCGACGAAATCGAAGACCTCCTCGACGGGACGGCTGATCACGATCTCGCCTGCGATCTCGGCCATGTTCATCACCTCCGCTTTCGACGCTAGGCACGTCCCCCGCGGGCGGCAGGGCCGAAGGTCATCTTCCGCGTCGTCCCGGCGCCTGCGGTCGCTGGAGGTGATGATGGGCAGCAACCAGGGCGAGGGGATGTGGTGAGCGACGGCGAAGGCCACCTCACGTCCGGCCAGCTCGGAACGGCGGACATAACCGCCTCGACGGTCGCGAACATCGGGCCGGGCATCGACTTCTACTTCGCGTTCGGGGTCATCGCGGTGACAGCGGGCGTCGCCGCGCCGCTGACGATCGTGGCCGCCGGTGTGGCTGTCGGCTTCCTTGCTTTCACGGTGGCCGAATTCACCCGGGCGGAGCCGTCGGCGGGGAGCTTCATCACGTATGTGGAAACAGCGCTGGGAGCCAGAGCAGGGGTCGCCACCGCCCTGCTGGTGACGGTCGGCTATACCGTCGCCATCGCGGCGGTGTTCACCATGTCGGGCGGGATGGTGGCAATGACCCTCTCGCATTACACAGCGTGGCATCCTCCCTGGGGGCCGTTGAGCCTCGTGCTGACCGCGGGCGCGATCTGGCTGACGGTGCGCGGCCTCAAGCTGTCGACCACCGCGGTAGGCGCCGCCGTGGTCGTGCAGGTGGCCATCATGGTCGTGGTCTGCGTCATTGTCCTCGTCGATCAGCGTGGCCATCTGTCGGCCACCCCGTTCTCCTGGTCGCACCTCACCGGTGGGCTGACCGGCCTTTCCGTCGGCTTCCCGCTGGCCCTCTACATGTTCATCGGCTGGGAGAACGGCCCTGCGCTAGCCGAGGAGACCCGTGATCCGACGCGCACCGTGCCGAGGGCCCTCTACATCTCGGTGGCGATCGCGGGCGTCCTGTTCGTCTTCTTCGCCTACGCGACCATCACCGGCTTCAATTACGACGTCTCCCCCATCGGGCGCTCGTCTGTCCCGTTCCTGACCGTGGCGGATCACTATCTCGGCGGAGCGGCCGTCGCGGCCTGGATCGCCGGGATCGTCTCCGTGCTCGCCACCCTGGTCTCCGGGGCAGACTCCCAGTCGCGCATGCTCTTCGACGGCGGCCGGACCGGGCTCCTTCCGGGCAGGCTCGGCCACGTCAGCCCACGGTACGGCACGCCGGTCAATGCGCTGCTGGTCATGGCGGGCGCCGGGCTCGGGATCATCGCCGTCTGGTGGGTGACCCATCTCATCAGCGGGGACACAGGCTCGATGGACCCCGTCGGGCTGTACGCCGAGTGCTCGACGATGGGGACCATCGTGATCCTTTTCGTTTACCTGCTGACGACGATCTCCCTTCCCGTGTTCATGTGGCGCCGCCACCGGGACTCGTTTTCACCCTTCCGCCACGTGGCGATCCCGGTCCTGGGATCACTGACCCTCATCGTCCCGTTCGTGGAGCTGTTCAAGCCCGGCCAGCCGGCGCCTTACAGCGAATTCCCGTTCATCGCACTGGCGACGGTGGCGGCGGCCGCAGTAATCGCATGTGTTGTCGTGCACCGCCGCCCACGCACCGGAGCAGGTGAGGGAGCGGCTCACCCGGGAACCTGATGCGGGGTCACCATGCCCGCGATACTGATCTTCGTGAGGCCGGCGCTCTGCTGACTGCCTAGTGTTAACTGACGGTCACCTTTGATTTTCCGGCAGGCTGGCCTCGTGAAGGCGTCCCGGCGAGAAGAGCAGGCATGAACGACCCTGGCGGTACCCGTGTGGCCGTCTATATCGACTTCGACAACATCGTGATCTCCCGTTACGACCAGGTGCATGGGCGGGGCCAGTTCCAGCGGGACAAGGTGCGCGGGTTCAACAAGGCGGACAGATCCGCCGACCCGGAGATCGTGGAGAAGCTCCAGCGCGCCACCGTGGACGTCGGCGCGGTGATCGACTTCGCCTCATCATTCGGGACCCTGGTGCTGACCCGCGCCTACGCGGACTGGTCCGCGCCCGTGAACGCCGACTACCGCGGGCAGCTCGTCAGCCGGGCCGTGGACCTGGTGCAGCTGTTCCCGGCCGCCGCCTACGCCAAGAACGGCGCCGACATCAGGCTGGCCGTGGATGCGGTCGAGGACATGTTCCGCCTGCCCGACCTGACCCACGTGGTGATCGTCGCCGGGGACTCCGATTACATCGCGCTCGCGCAGCGGTGCCGGCGCCTCGGGCGTTACGTCGTAGGGGTGGGAGTCGCCGGATCGACGAGCAGATCGCTCGCGGCGGCGTGCGACGAGCTCGTGACCTACGACGCGCTGCCCGGCATTACCGCGACCGGCACCTCGCCGTTGTCAACCGGGCCGGCGACGGGCGAACCGGCAGAAGCCGAAGAGCCCGGCAGCGCGCCGCCCGCGCGCAGCTCGCGGCGGAGCAGGCGGCCGGCCGCGGCGGTGGTCGAGGAGACCGAGGAGACGGAGGCCGATTCCGAAGACCCGCAGCTGGTGGCGACCAGGCTGCTCGAGCGGGCGCTGCGGCTGGGCCAGGAAAAGGACGACGCGGACTGGCTGCACAGCTCGGCGGTGAAGAGCCAGATGAGGCGGATGGACCCGTCGTTCAGCGAGCGGGCTCTGGGGTATCGCACGTTCTCCGACTTCGTGAAGTCGCGGGAAGGCGTCGCCGAGCTCGACGAGACCAACCCGGTCCGGCTGGTCCGGCTCAACCCGGCCCTGGCCGCACCGTAGGCGTCAGGCGCTCATGTCGATCACGTTCGCCATCCTCCAGCCGCCCAGGTGCGGTCACAGCTGTTTCTTCCGCAAACGGCGCAGTGCGAGGATGACAGGAGGTGCCGCCCGCATCGGCGGGTGGCGGGCCCGCTGCGCTGAAGGGATCGCCGAGGATGAGCCGCGTCGTTGTCATTGGAGCTACCGGGCACATCGGCAGTTACCTCGTGCCGCGGCTGGTGCGCGGCGGCCACGAGGTCACCGCGATGAGCCGGGGGACCCGCGAGCCGTACCACCCGAGCCCGCAGTGGAACTCGGTCACGCGGGTCGCGGTGGACCGGGACGCGGAGGACGCCGCGGGGACCTTCGGCGCACGGGTGGCGGCGCTGCATCCCGATGTGGTCATCGACCTGGTGTGCTTCACCGCGGCGTCGGCGCAGCAGCTGGTGGACGCGCTCCGCCCGTCCCGGCCGCTGCTGGTGCACTGCGGGACGATCTGGGTGCACGGGCCGGCGCTGCGGGTGCCGGTCACGGAGGACGAGCCGCGGACCGCCTACGGCGAGTACGGCACCGGCAAGGCCGAGATCGAGGCGCTGCTGCACCGCGAGACGCTGGCCGGCGGGGTACCGTCGATCGTGCTGCACCCGGGGCACATCAGCGGGCCGGGCTGGCCGGTCATCACGCCCGCCGGCAACCTGGACCCCGGCGTCTGGACCGCCCTGGCCACCGGCCAGCCACTGGCCCTGCCCGATCACGGGCTGGGCGTCCTGCACCACGTGCACGCCGACGACGTGGCGCAGGCCTTCGAGCGGGCGCTGTCCCGGCCGGCCGCGATCGGGGACAGCTTCCACGTGGTGGCCGAGCAGGCGATGACGCTGCGCGGGCTGGCGGCCGGGGTCGCGGGATGGTTCGGCCGGGAGGCCAAGCTCGACTTCGTGGACTGGGCGGAGTTCGAGCGCCAGGCCGGCGCGGGCACGCGGAGACCACCCGGGAGCATACGTTCCGCAGCATCACCGCGAGCATCGCCCGGGCCCGGGAGACCCTCGGGTACGAACCGCGGTTCAGCACGCTGGACGCCCTGCACGAGGCGCTGACGTGGCTCGTGGCCAACGGCCAGGCCGACGTGGGCGGCCAGCCGTTCTGAGGGCCTGATTCCGCCCGGGGCGGGGCCCCGGGGCCGGGCCTCGTGAGGGCTTGCGGCCCGGGGGCGCACGGGGACCGCCGGAGAGCTGGACGGGACCAAAGTCCCTGATGGTGACGGCCTAGAGACCTCTGGTGTGAAGGCCGACGCACGTGCAGAGTACGTTTCGTGCGTGTAAAACAAGTTACGCGCGGGTACATGTTGTATGGGTGATCTTCAACTGGCGCATCGGTGCCATGTGGGAGAACGGCACTGATGACGAAGGGGATCTCCATGATGCCTGCCACATCGGCCGAGGCCAGCGTGCGAACGTTTGCCGACGGCACCGCCCGCACGGCCGCCGAGGCGATCGCGCGCCCGCCCGCGGGCGGCATCACGCACCGCCAGCTGCGCATCCGCGGCCTGCGGGTCCACGCCGAGATCTACGGGGAGGGTGAGCCCCTCCTGCTGCACTCGGGCCTGTGGGCGGAGGCCGCGCTTTGGCGGCCCCTGCATCCGTACCTGCCCGGGTACCAGGTCATCGCCTTCGATCCGCCGGGCGTCGGCCGCTCGGACATGCCAAACCTCCCGCTGACCATGGCCGGGCTGGCCTCGGTGGGCGCCGGGGTACTGGACGAGCTCGGCATCGAATCCGCGCACGTGCTCGGCACCTCGTTCGGGGGGGCCGTGGCCCAGCAGATGGCCCTCTCCCATCCGCGCCGGGTGCTCCGCCTGGTGCTGGTCTCCACGTCCCTCGGCGGCTTTTCCTGGCCCGGTGACCCGGCGGCGCTCTGGCTCTTCATGCAGCCGGGCACGTTCGAGCAGCCGCGGCTGGAGCAGGTCGCGGGCACCATCTTCGGCGGCCGGCTGCGGGCCGAACCCGAGCTCATCCGCTCCATGCACATCCGCCGCCCGCGCAGCATCCAGGCGGCCATCTACCGGATGGCCCCGCTGTTCGGCTGGACCAGCCTGCCGTGGCTGTGGGCGATCCGCCACCCGACGCTGCTCATCTGCGGGGACGACGATCCGATCACCCCGCACGTGAACCACACCCTGATGGCCCTGCTGATGCGCGACGCGCGGCTGCACACGGTGCCGGGCGGCGGCCACCTGGCGCTGGTGGACAGCCCGGCTCAGGTCGCGCCGGTCATCACCGAATTCCTCGGCGGTCCCGCGGCGGCGCAGCGCCCGGCCGACCCCGGGGAGTCCGCGCCGTGCTTCCGGCCGGCCGCCTGACCGGGACGGCCGGGTGACCTGGCCGGCCGGGTGTCCCGGCCGGCCGGGACGGCACCCGGGCGATCATCACGTACCCGCCGCCGAACGCGATGTCGCGGACACGGACGTCCTCGGTGAACTGCTCCAGGTGGCGCCAGGGCCGGTCGAATCCGTCGAAGCTCCGCACGTAGGGCGCATGCTGCTGGCGCACGTAGGCGTTGACGGCGGGCAGGAGCGGCGACGCCCATTTGCCGCCGCCGGCCGCGACCCACGCTCCCGGGCGCAGGCTGCCGATGATGTTCCGCAGCGCGTCCGGGGACTGCAGGATGTCGTGCACGGCACAGAAGAGCGCCGCGTCGGCGCGTTTCGTGATCCGGGCCTCCTCGGCGGGAGACTGGACCAGGGAGACGTTGCGCCAGTCCTCGCGCTCGGCATTCTCGCGGGCTACCGCCAGCATCTCGGGCGACTCCTCGATACCGACGACACCTCCGTGCGCGCCCACCTTTTCCCGTAGCAGGCCACAGCACAGACCGGTCCCGCAGCCCACGTCGATCACGACGTCTCCCGCCGAGAGCGGCAGGGTGTCCACGACCGCACGGCGGTAGGGCTGGAACGCGCCCGTGTCCCGGCCGTAGCGGCGGGCGCGCTCCCGGTAGGCCGGCAACCGCTGGTCCGGACGGCGCGGCGGGTCGTTGTCAGCTGAATTTCGCATGCGCCTGGCGTACCCGGGCGCCCACGCCCGATCCCGGCCATGGGGGCTAGCTCTTTCTTACCTTGCCGTCTTGCCTTAACGGCAGCGCCTGCCGTCCCGGGCGGGCCGTCCGCTGGTGCCCGCCCGGGCGGGTGCCGTTCCCGTGGCTGCTATCCGCCGCGGATCAGCATGGGCCGGAGCGCGTTGAGGGCGTCCGGGTTGTCGATGGTGGACGGGACGGGCTCGTCCTGGCCGTTGGCGATGCCGCGCATCGTCTTGCGCAGGATCTTCCCGGAGCGAGTCTTCGGCAGGGCCTCGACGATATCGACGCGGCGGAGCGCAGCCACCGGGCCAATCCGGTCGCGGACGAGCGCGACCAGTTCGGCCGACAAGACCGCAGGGTCCTGGCCCGCGCCCGCCTTGAGGATGACGAAGCCGCGCGGGACCTCGCCCTTGACCGGATCATGGACCCCGATCACGGCGCATTCGGCGACGGCGGGATGGCTCGCCAGCACCTCCTCCATCTCCCCGGTCGACAGCCGGTGACCGGCGACGTTGATGACGTCATCGGTGCGGCCCATCACGTACAGGTAGCCATCCTGGTCGCGGTAGCCGCCGTCGCCGGTGACGTAGGCGCCGTCGTGACGGGACAGGTAAGAGCTCACGAAACGGTCGTCGTCGTGCCAGAGGGACGGCAGGCACCCGGGCGGCAGCGGCAGCCGCAGCACGATCTCGCCGGTATCCCCCGGCGGGACCTCATGGCCATCGGGGTCGAGGATGCGCACGTCGTAGCCGGGCATCGGGACGGTAGGGGATCCGGGCTTGGTCGGCAGGGCCTCGAGGCCCATGGGGTCACCCGCGATCGCCCAGCCCGTCTCGGTCTGCCACCAGTGGTCGATAACGGGGATGCCGAGCAGGTCCTTCGCCCAGCGGTACGTCTCCGGGTCCAGCCGCTCCCCGGCCAGGAAAAGGTACTTCATGCCGGACAGGTCGTACTTGCGGGCCAGCTCGCCGTCCGGATCCTCTTTCTTGATGACCCGGAACGCGGTCGGCGCGGTGAACAGTGCCTTAACGCCGTACTCGGAGATCACCCGCCAGAAGGCGCCGGCGTCCGGGGTGCCGACCGGCTTCCCCTCGTACAGGACCGTCGTGCATCCGGCCAGCAGCGGGGCGTAGACGATGTAGGAGTGCCCGACCACCCATCCGACGTCGGAGGCGGCCCAGAACACCTCGCCCGGCTTGATGTCGTACAGGTTGTCCATGGTCCAGCGGAGCGCGACCGCGTGGCCGCCGTTGTCCCGGACCACGCCCTTGGGCCTGGCCGTGGTGCCCGACGTGTACAGGATGTACAGCGGGTCGGTGGCCTTGACCGGCACGCAATCGGCGGGCTTGGCTCCCTGCGACGGCCTGAGCCCAGTCGATGTCGCGGCCCTCGACCATCGGCGCCTCGGCCTGCGGGCGCTGCAGGATCACGCACCGGTCCGGCTTGCTGGTGGCCAGCTCGATGGCGTTGTCCAGCAGCGGCTTGTACTCCACGACCCGGGTGCCCTCGATGCCGCACGAGGCCGAGACCACCACCCTGGGCGTCGCGTCGTCGATCCGCGCCGCCAGTTCCGGCGCCGCGAACCCGCCGAACACCACCGAATGGACCGCGCCGATCCGCGCGCACGCCAGCATGGCGATGGCCGCCTCGGGGATCATCGGCAGGTAGACGACCACCCGGTCGCCCTTACCGACCCCGAGCCCCTGCAGCACGCCCGCGAACCGGGCCACCTGGTCCAGCAGTTCCCGGTAGGTGTACCGGCGGGAGGTTCCGGTCACCGGGCTGTCGTAGATCAGCGCCGTCTGGTCGCCACGGCCGTCGCGCACGTGCCGGTCCAGGGCATTGTCACAGGTGTTCAGTTCCCCGTCGGTAAACCACCGGTAGAACGGCGGGTTCGAGCGGTCCAGGATCACCGACGGTTCCCGGTACCAGTCGATGGCCCGGGCCGCATCGCCCCAGAACGACTCCGGATCGGCGATGCTGCGGTGGAATTCTTCTGCGTAACGGCCCATGTCGGATGCTCCTCATCGTCGCAATAGCTACGGTACGGCGCAGGTCAGTGCGCGGCCAGGGGCCAGACGGGCAGCACGGAGCGCTTATAGGTCGCTTCGCACACCTCGGCGCAGGACAGGTAGGCGGCCAGCGCGGCCGCGACCAGGCCCAGGTACCCGCCGGCGTGCACGACCGTCAGATTGCCGCCCCAGTTGCCCGCACCCAGCACGAAGAACGTGGCGACCAGGTCGGCCAGCGCGGCGACGACCACAATGTTGGTCCGGAACGACGCAGCGAAGATCAACACGGTGAAGATGCCGAACGCGTACAGGAACAGCCCGAGCGCGTGGCCGGCCTGAGCGGCTGGGATGTCCTTCAGGAAGAACTCGGCGATGGCGAACAGGGACAGCCAGAACGCGCCGAACGCGCCGAACAGCACGCCGCCGAACGTGTTCCCGATGCGGAACTGGAAGAACGCGGCGATCAGCTGGGTCAGCCCGCCGAACATCAGGGCGACCCCGAAGACGACGGGCAGGACGGCGATATTGACGATTCCGCTGTTGACCATGCTGAGCATGAACGTGGTGACCGCGAACGCGGCCAGGGCTAGCGGCGCGGAGTTACCCCACGTCGCCGCCGTAGCGGGCGCGACGACAGGTGCGGGTACGGCATTGGACGGGTGCAGGTCGATGGAGGCCATGTGACCCCCCCTTACGAAAGGAATCGGGTAATTGGCGGTCAGCCTGAATCGGCTGCTCAGGCCGCACAGCGGCAAAGGTCCCGTTCCACATCTGCCTAGGTCCTGGCCCGGCCGCCGAGGCCGCCAGGCCGGTCATGCCCGCGGCGCGGCGAGCAGCGAGCTGAACAGCTGGGCGTAGCGGAGCAGGTGGATATCCCCGAGGTAGTTCTCGCGGATGTAGGCGTGCGCGGCCGCGCCCATCCGGTCCGCAACGTCCGGCTGGTCGAGCAGCGCGCGGATTTCCATGCCGAACGAGGCCAGGTCGCGGGCATCCGGCAGCAGGACGCCCGTGCCCGGGGCGATCTGGTCCTGGATTCCGCCGACGGCCGAGCCGACCACGGGGCGGCCTTTCCACATGCCCTCGGCGACGGTCAGGCCGAACCCCTCGGCCAGGCTCTTCTGCACGATGACGGTGGCGTGCCGCTGGATGGCGTTGACCATGGCCGCGTTCTCGTCGACGTCGTCGCATGGCAGGGTGACCAGCAGCACCCGGGCCCGGGTGGCGGCGGGGAGGGCCCGCCATTGCTGCACGCACTCCGCGTAGACGACGGCGCCTTCGGGGTCGTCGGCGACGTTGACGACCGAGGGGCCGACCAGGGCGAGGAAGCCGGGGCCGCCCGGGGCCACGTGCTCGGCGAACCCGCGCATCACGCCGGCCATGTCCTTGAGGTGATCCCACCGGGACACCTGGACGACCAGCGCATCGTCCGGGCCGGGCCGGGCGTCGCCGATCACCTGGGCGGAGGAGGTGACCTCGCCGGTGGTCCCGTCGGCGCGGACGAAGTGGGCCGGGGACGGCGAAGCCCATCGGGGCGGCGGTGGAGTCGAGCACGCCGATGGTGGCCAGGATGCTGCGGACGGCATCGGGCTTGAGCTCCTGGTTCTTGGCCGAGAACGGGTCGATCGAGGGCGGGATGATCGTGGCCCGGTCCGCGGGCACCCACGACGGGACGTAGGCACGGCGGCTGAACACCAGCCCGTACGCCGCGCCGAGGTGGGGCCGCAGGAAGGCCCACCCCGCCCGGGTGGCGTCGTTCTCCCAGTCGACTCCCACGTGGCAGCGCCATACCACGTGTCAGGCCGGCCCGGGCCAGCGGCCCTGCCAGGCCCGCGGTCTGCGGGTCGTGCAGCAGCGCGATGTCGCCCGGGTGCGCCAGGTCCAGCAGCTCCGCCGCGTTCGCGGCCTGGACCTCCGCGTAGTGGCGGGCTTCGGCCTCGCCCAGTTGCTCCCGGGCCGCGCACCCCGTGCAGCTCGTTATGCAGCCGCTTGGTGATGGCGAAGAAGTCCGGGTCACCGCCGAGCACCAGCCACTGGGCCGCGATACCGAGGTCTTTGAGGTAGACGAGCAGGGCGGCCAGCATCTCGGCCACCCCGCCCCCGACCGCGGTCGAATTGACGTTCCAGATCGTCCGACCGTCCAGCTGATCACGGAACCGGGCCGCACCGTCCACGAGGTCGGTATACCGGGCCGCACCGATGACCGGCTGGAGCGCGTCGGCCGAGCGCGACGGAACGGATACTTTTTGTAGCAAGGTCACGTTGTCATCATTAGTCCTCAGCATTGAGCGAGCCCGTAACACGTTGGTAACACGCCGTTTGAGCAGGCACAAGGGAGGGCAGGGCGCGTCGGCCATGATCTTGTCGCCGGAATCTCCGGGGAGGATGGTGGGGGAAGGGCAGCCGGCCCGATGCTGGAGCAGCCGGAGCCAAGATCACGGAGGTGGTCACCGTGCCCGTCAGCGGGAAGCCACTGGCCTACAACAGCCTGTGGCAGTTCAGGAACGACAGCTGGTCCAGCCTGGAGGAGGCGAGCACCCAGCTGGTCCTGGCCGGGTCCCAGTGCCGCCCGACCGACCCGCCGGCCGGGACCATCAGCGGCCTGCTGGATGCCCTCGCGCCGATCGAGCGGTTCTGGGCGTTTCCCGGGGGGCAGAACTTCCAGGAGATGCGGCGCCTGTTCGCGGCCGGGAAGTACGACCGGTTCGCGGCGATGGTCAGCGGGTTCAACCGGGCCCTGGTCACCGAAACCTACCGCGACGGCCGGTTCCAGGACCCGTCCGGCGAGGACGGCACGTACCAGCAGGCAGCCCCGGACACCGAGCGGGCCCCGGCCGCCCGGCCGTACTTCGAGGTTCTGGTCGTGGAGGACCTGAGCGAAGCGCAGGAGCGCTCGTTGCGGCAGGAGCTCCGGCGCTGGCGCCGCCCGGACGACCCGTTCGTCTACGAGATCGTCGTGGTGCCCAGCTTCGAGGACGCGATCATGAGCGCGCGGCTCAACTTCCGGCTGCAGGCGTGCGTGGTGCGCCGGCGGTTCGCGCACCGGTCCCGCTACGACGCGGCGGCGCTGGCGCCATTCCTGGGCGACGCCGGGGCCGATGACCTGATGCAACGCTCCCCGGACGAGCGTGCCCAGATCCTGGCCCGGTCGCTGGCCAGAATGAGGCCGGAGCTCGACCTGTACCTGATGACCGAAATCTCCGTCGAGGACCTGGCCGCGGCTGAGCCACCATTTCCGGCGCGTCTTCCACGCCCGGGAAGGGTCACTGGATCTGCACCTCAGCCTCCTGGGCGGGGTGGCCGAACGGTACCGTGCGCCGTTCTTCAGCGCGCTGCGCAATTACAGCCACCGGCCGACCGGGGTGTTCCACGCGCTGCCCATCTCGCACGGCAAGTCGATCCTCAACTCGCACTGGATCCGGGACATGATCGACTTTTACGGCCTGGAGATCTTCCTGGCCGAAACGTCGGCAACCTGCGGCGGCCTGGACTCGCTGCTCGAACCCACCGGACCGCTGCGTGAGGCCCAGCAGCTGGCGGCCAAGACCTTCGGCTCGCGGCAGACCTTCTTCGTGACCAACGGCACCTCGACGGCCAACAAGATCGTGGTGCAGGCGCTGGTCCAGCCGGGGGACATCGTCCTGGTAGACCGCAACTGCCACCAATCGCATCACTACGGGCTCATGCTGGCCGGCGCCAAGGTGACCTACCTGGACGCATACCGGCTCAACCCGTACTCGATGTACGGCGGTGTGCCGCTGCGGGAGATCAAGGGCAAGCTGCTGGCGCTGCGGCGGGCGGGCAAGCTGGACCGGGTCAAGATGCTGCTGCTGACCAACTGCACCTTCGACGGGATCGTCTACGACGTCGAACGGGTGATGCAGGAGTGCCTGGCTATCAAGCCTGATCTGGTGTTCCTGTGGGACGAAGCCTGGTTCGCCTTCGCCCGGCTGCACCCGGTGTACCGCCCGCGGACGGCCATGCGGGCCGCCCGCACGCTGCGGGAACGGCTGCGCCAGCCCGAGTACCGGGCGCAGTACGAGAAGTTCGCCGGGGAACTCAGCGCGATCGCGCCCGGCGACAACGAGGCGCTGCTGGACCGCCAGCTGCTCCCCGATCCCGACACCGCCCGGGTCCGCGTGTACGCGACCCAGTCCACCCACAAGACGCTGACCTCGCTGCGGCAGGGGTCGATGATCCACGTGTTCGACCAGGACTTCAGCCAGCGGGTCGAGGAGACGTTCCACGAGGCGTACATGACGCACACCTCCACGTCGCCGAACTACCAGATCCTCGCCTCGCTGGACCTGGGGCGCCGCCAGGCGGCCCTGGAGGGCTTCGAGCTGGTGCAGAAGCAGATCGAGAACGCGATGCGGCTCCGCGACGCGGTGGACAACCACCCGCTGCTCAGCAAGTACATGCACTGCCTCACGACCGCCGACCTGATCCCGGCCGAGTACCGGCCGGCCGGCATCGATCAGCCGCTGCGCTCGGGACTGCCCGCCATGATGAAGGCCTGGACCACCGACGAATTCGTGCTGGACCCGTCGCGGGTCACCATCTTCATCGGCGCCACCGGCATCGAGGGCGACACGTTCAAGCGCAGCCAGCTGATGGATCGCTACGGCGTGCAGATCAACAAGACGTCGCGCAACACCCTGCTGTTCATGACGACCATCGGCACGACCCGCAGCTCGGTCGCCTACCTGATCGAGGTGCTGGTGACCATCGCCCGCGAACTGGACGCCCAGCACGGCGACATGAGCCCGGCCGAACGCGCCGCCCACGGGGACGCCGTCCGCCGGCTACCGCTCCCTCCGCGCCGCTGCCCGACTTCAGTGGCTTCCACCCCTCCTTCACCGACGGCCACGAGCCGCTCACCCCGGAAGGCGACGTGCGGCGTGCTTTCTACCTGGCCTACGACGACAGCAACTGCGAGTACCTGATGCCCGATGAGGTGCAGCGGCGCGTCGACAACGGCGAGCAGGTGGTGTCCGCGACCTTCGTCACGCCCTACCCGCCCGGTTTCCCGGTGCTCGTCCCGGGCCAGGTGTTCAGCCCGCAGATCCTGTCCTTCATGGCCAGCCTGGACACGCCCGAGGTGCACGGCTTCCGCCCCGACCTCGGCTACCGCGTGTACATCGACAAGGCCCTGGAGAAGACCTGACTCACTGGCTTAAACACTCTCCCACGGGGTAAACCGTGACCGCTCAAGTCAACGGTGACGGGAGGCCCCCCGATGAGGCGCGCGTTTCCTTTCCTTCCCCCACGGCCCCGCGCCGTCTTCATGCTGGCCAGCGCGGTCGCGCTCGGCGGGATGGCCTTCTGCGCCGCGCCCGCGAGCGCAATGGCCGCCGCATCGGCCCCGGCTCCGCCGTACAGTTGCGCACCGAATGGCCCGGCGGGGAACCAGACCGTGTACGGAACGTTCGGTGACGCGAGCGCGATCGGCTGGGCGGGTAACAGCCAGGGAGTGGTGGCGTGCCTGGGCGGGAGTTTCTGGGTCGACACCAGCGGCCCCAACGGCGGGCCGGGCAGCGGGACGACCGCGGCGGTGACGGGCACGACGTACGGCTATGGGATCTACGACAACAGCACCACGACGTGGGCGAACGCCGAGGGTTATCTGCCCGCCCTGGTGACGGGTTTCCACCGGGACGGCGCTGCGATCTCGATCACGAACTTCGGCGACGACGTGACCATCGGCGGGCACGCCTACGTGGTCATCTACAGCCGGGTCCAGGTGACCAACCCCACCGGGCAGACGATCACCATCGACCCGCAGCCCTCGGCCGGGCTGGTCCCGCTGGACTCGGCCCCGGTGGCGGTGCCGCCGCACACGACCGTGAACCACGACTACGCGGTGGCGTCGGACCGCTTCGGCGGCAGCTACGCCTTCCCGTCGGCGTCCGCGCTGGCCGCCGCGGGTGGCTTCAGCCAGCACTACGCGCACATGCGCTCGTACTGGAACAGCCAGCTGGCCGCGATCGCCCAGATCACGCAGCTGCCCGACGCCAGCCTGATCAACGCCTACAAGACCGGCTTCATCTACACCCAGATCATCCGGTCCGGCGCCGAGCTGAAGACCGGCGTCAACGGCTACGACCAGGAATTCAGCCACGACATCATCGGCATCCTGGCCAACTTGTTCAACCAGGGGTACACCGAGAACGCGCACGCGCTGCTGGACCGGGCCCGGCACGTCAGCGGCAACCAGCCGCAGTACGTCGACGGGGTGTGGACCTACCCCTGGGTGTGGGCCGTTTACCTGCTCAAGACCGGTGACATGAGCTTCGTCAAGGCCAATTTCGCCACCGAGGGACCGGGCGGCAAGACCGAGCCGAGCATCCAGGACACCGCGCACATGATCGCCGCCGACCGGACCGGGCCCGGCGGGATCATGGAACAGACCAACGACATCGACGCCAACGGGTACTGGACGATCGACAACTACGAGGCCCTGATGGGCCTGTGGGCCTACCACTGGCTGGCCCAGCAGGTCGGCAGCACCAGCGAGGCGAGCTGGGCCGCGACGCAGTACTCCAGCCTGCTGGCGGCGGTCAATAAGACACTGAACGCGACGATCTCCGCCAGCCACCTGAACTACCTGCCCTGCTCGATGATCGAGCCGAACACCAGCAACCGCTGCGCCAACGCCGAGGACGCCAACTGGGCGGCCCCGTTCCTTTTCGGCCGCTGGGCCTGGGACGGGCAGCTGTTCGGCGCCCCGCTGAGCGGACCGGGCGTCAGCCTGATCGACGCCACGTACAGGTACGGGTTCGCCCGGCTGGCGGGCAAGCTGCCGCCGGATACGTTCGGCGGCTATCCGACGCAGTACTACAGCACGGCCTACAACGCGGGCTACGGCGAATGGGGCCTGGCCAGCCAGGACTACCGGTCCCAGGGGATCCGCTCGTACCAGTTCATGATCAGTAACGGGCAGAGCGGGCCGCAGGCGTGGTGGGAGAGCCAGCAGTTCCCCAACCCCGGCTCGCCGTGGACCGGGACCCACCCGGAGGCCGGCAACGGATCGTCCCCGCACGCGTGGGGCATCGCCAACGCCAACCTGGTGCTGCTGGACTCGCTGGCCGCCCAGCGATCCGACGGCAGCCTGGTCGTCGGGCGCGGCGTCCCCTCATCGTGGGTGGCAAGCGGGCAGGTCATCAGCCTGGCGAACTTCCCCACCACCGGGGGGCGCCACCTGGGGCTGACCGTCCGCACCAGCGGCCGTTCGGTCACGCTGACGCTCACCGGCCAGCAGCCGTCCGGTCCGGTGCTCTTCCAGCTGCCCGCGTTCGTGGGGAACATCGCGGGTGCCAGCGCGGGGACCGTTGACCAGAAGACCGGGACCGTCACGCTGTCCCCCACCGTCCGCGCCGTCACCGTCCAGCTGGCGCACGCCCCGGCGGGCAGCTGAAGGGCTGCTCCGGCCGGCCGCTGGCGGCTGCTCCGGCCTGCCGCTGGCGGCTGCTCCGGCCTGCCGCTGGCGGCTAGGGTGAGCGGGTGCCCGCCCGTACGCCCGCGCTGTTCCGCTCGCCGCCGGCCTTGGCGTGCTGGGAGCATCGCGGCGCCCGTTCGGGCTTCGAGGTGACCTACATCGAGGACCGGGACGGCGGCTGGCGGCTCGACGGGACCACCGCCGCCACCGAAGACGGCCAGCCGTGGGTCGTGACCTACGGCATCCAGGTGGACCGCGCGTGGGTCACCCGGGACGCGCACATCGCCGCGCGTACGGCCGCGGGGTCCGGCGAGACGCGGCTCAGCGCGGACGGCCAGGGGCGCTGGCTCGTCGACGGGCAACGTGCGCCGCACCTCGAGGGATGCCTGGACGTGGACCTGGAGGCCTCGGCAATGACCAACGCGCTGCCGGTGCACCGCCTCGGCCTGCCGCCCGGGGCACGGGCCGACGCTCCGGCCGCCTACGTCCGGGTGCTGGAACTGGCGGTGGGACGGCTCGGGCAGCAGTACGCGCGGATCGACGACGAGGACGGGCGCCAGCGGTACGACTACGCGGCGCCGGAGTTCGCCTTCGAGTGCCAGCTGGCCTACGACGAGAGCGGCCTGGTGCTCGACTACCCGGGGATCGCCGTCCGGGCCGGCTGACACGCCTCAGACGTGGCGCGGGGTACCGGGGTGCTCCGGGTCGACGAGGTCCGCGTACTCGCTGTGCTCAGTGATGAAGTCCGCGACGAACGTGCAGTAGACGGTGATGCGCCGTCCTTTGGCCCGCAGGTCGTCCAGAGCGCCGCGGGTCAGCGCGGTGCCGACGCCCGCCTCCCGGTGGGAAGGCTCAACCCAGGTGTGGGTGAGCACGGTCCGCGGCCCCTCCAGCTCGTAGACGAGGCTGCCGACGACGCTGTCCCCGTCCCAGGCTTCGTAGGTCCGGCTTTCGGGGTTGTCCCGTACGTGGATCGATGAAGCGGCCATGGGCACGACGCTACCCGGTACACGCC
>CAVUNW010000025.1:0-42556 GCA_963742865.1 uncultured Actinomycetes bacterium | reverse complement strand
CTCCCTGACCTGCGAAAACGTGCCGGGGAACCGGCAGGCAGCACCCGGCGGACGCATGATGTACGCACACGGTCATGGTGCCGTCTTCCCGGCCTCCCGGACCAGGGCTGCCGTCTGTTCGGCGGCGGTCAGGTGCGCCTCGATCAGCACGTGGGTGTAACGGTCGTTGATGTCCCTGCCGGCGTGACCGACCTCGCGCATGCGGACCTCCTGGTCCACCCCGGCATCACGCATCAGCGAGTTGCCAGTGTGCCGACCGCCTTCGTGCAGCTTGATGACGGGCACACCCGCTTGGGCGGCCAGTTTCTTGAACCGCTTGGACACGTGATCGGGATTCCATGGGCGCCCGTCGGCCTGGCAGAAGATCAGGTCGTTGTCCTGCCACGCGGCCCCCGCTTTCATCCGCGCCCGCAGCTGTGCCCTGTGGTGGGCCCTCAACAGGTCCGCGGTCTCCGCGTCCAGGAACACCAGGCGATCCCCGGCCTTGGTCTTGGCCGTGGGCTCCTCGTGCAGTTTCCCGCCGAGCTGGAGGATCGGCCGCTTCACGGTGAGCACTCCCCGGTCAAGGTCGGCGAAGAACCAGCGGAACCCGCAGAGCTCGGCGCGGCGGCAGCCGCGCAGCACCATGACCCGGAACATCAGGCCCATCGGGTCATCCGCGGTGTATACGAGGAACCGGGCCGCTTCGGCGGGGGTCCACCGTCCCGCCTCCGCCGGCTTGTCGGGTTCCAGCTCGATACCGGTGCACGGGTTCCACGTGATCTGGCGCTGCTTCACCGCAGTGTTCAGCGCCGCCCGCAGTGTCGCCAGCACCCGGTGCCGGGTCCCGGCCGACCCGGGCACGGCGGTAAGCACCGCCTCCACATGCCCCACGTTCAGCCGTTCGAGCGGCACGTCGCCGATCACGGGATTGATGTGCACCCGGACGTGGGCCTCGTAGCCGCGCACGGTAGACGCCCGCTTAGTCCGGCGTTTCCCGGCCAGCCAGGAATCAAGCCACGCCGCGACGGTCGCGCCCGGCTGGGCCGGGTCCAGGCCGAGGCCCAGGCGGCGGCGTACATCCTCCACCGGGGGAAGTTGGCCGCCCCGGGCCGTGGCCCGGAAGATGAGATCACCAATGCGCTGCTGGGTACCGGCATCGGCGCCGCCTAGCTTGATCAGGTCCCATACCTGGCTGGCCGCCTTGTCTGCCTCGGTTTTGGTGGCGAACCCGAAACGGCGAAGCTCCCGGATGCCGCTGGTTGTCGGGATCCGGGTTGTGTAGCCCACCGTCCCGTGATGGCGCCCGGTTAGCTTGGGGCAGGTCCGCCCGAGTTCCTTCCCGCCCTCGTCCTTGCAGTTGCACCGCTTGGGCGTGGACCACTTACCGTTCACCCGTCGCCGTCCCCTCCCTGACCGGCGTAGGCCTCGTCGAGGACGGCCCCGAGCTCGGCGAGCATTTCGCGGGTGACCAGGCCCCGGCGTGCCTGTCGGCTGCGCGGCTCAAGCTGATCAACATCGCCGACCCGGCGGTCGCGTTCCTCATCGAACCCCCGGTGCTCCCACAGGACCCGGGCGGAAAACTTCAGCTGCGTGATCTCGACTCCGAGCCGCCGCGCCGCGTGCCGCTCTGTATCCGACGCGTTCTCCCACATGGCGCGCTCGTCCGAGGCCATGACCTTGATGTCGTGCTGGTCCGCCCATTCCTCGATCGGCTTCACGAGCGCCTTGACGCGCCTGTTCTCAGCCTCCGAACGGCTCATCGCCTCCGCTATCGCGTCATCGAACGGGAACCGCTCGTAAGGCGCATCCTCGATCAACTGTTCGTAAAAATCACCCGCCAGCATCTCGCGAATCCAGCGAGGGCTGACCTCGGCGCCTTCTCCAAGCTCGACAACCTCGTCATCCCCGCCCGGGATCAGTTCGTCAAGTGTGGTCCCGAGCGCGCGGGCCATCAGCAGCAGCTCATCGAACCTTGGCCTACGGAGGCCGGCCTCGAGCTGAACCGACAGTGCTGGTGCGCCAGGCGCGGAGCCCGTGAATCCGGAAGGCGTTCGCGGTCTGCTCCTGCGTCCAGCCCTGGCGGCGCCGGGCCTCGGCGACGCCCTTAGCGATCAACTCATGCATGCGCATTTGCCAAGTATCTGTGAGGCGGGGTGGTTGGGTCGATCGTAGCCGCCAACTACCCCGCTAACAAGACAGTTGACTCACCCGTCATCGCTAGCTTAGGCACGGTGATAGTCAACGACCCGGATATCCGGGTAGTCGAGGTAGACGGACGGTGTCCATCATGCTGAATGCCCTACGTGAGTTTCGGGAGAGCCAGGGCTGGACCCTGGCCGAGATATCAGGCCTAACCGGTCTATCCACCGCGTACCTCTCCCTGATCGAGAGGCACAAACGCGAGCCCTCGCCCGCGATGAAGGTGCGGATCGCGCGAGGTGTCGGCGTGCCCCTGGCCGAGTTGTTCCCGGCGCAAGAGACGGCAAGGGCATGACGGACCGTCAGCGCGTGTGGACCTTTGACGAGGTGAAGGCACTCGGTGTCCGCACGACCGTGCCCATCGCCGGCGAGATCATCGCCGGACTATGCAAAGACGAGTCGTATAGGGCGGTCCAGCGCGGAACGTTCCCGGTGCCCGTATCAAAGTCGGCAGCCACTCGTCGTTCCTGTCGCGCCGATCCTGCGAGCTACTCGGGATCGGCCCAGCCGTAAATACGACCAGTCCCACCCCGCCTACAGGCGGCGCCGGCGAGGATACTGACGCCGCTTAATGCCCCACCCCAGAGAAACCCGAGGTATATGCCACTATCCCTAGCGCGATCCGACCCGACGGAGGCCTCGAGGTGCACGACACCCGAGACGTGGGACTGACCCCGATGGCGGATGTCTCTCGCACGCCTGTACGAGAGGTATCCGTCCCATGATCAACAATGAGAGAGGCCCTGGGGCCGTCACCCCCCAGGGCCCCCGGAAGCATCACCCGCCGCCACAGCAGGATCTTCTGCTCGCATTCTAAGCCAAGGTGGCGGGCGCCGCCGGGCGGCGCGTCGGCGCGAGGCGATTACCTGCCGCGTGTCCTTGCTGCTGCCATCCGACCATCGCAAGCTATGGCACTACTTGTGCCGCTGCCCGGTGTGCGGGAGCCCGCACCTGGGGCGCGCCAGGGAATTGGCCGGTGTGACGGGCACGCGGAGGCTGCCGTGTGGCCACCGGATCGGGGTCGTGGTTGCCCGGACTTATGGCCGCGCTGGCCCGGGAGCGGCAGCATGAGCTCCCAGCCCTACGGCAGCGCAGCGAGGGCCTACTTTGCCGCCGGCTATTGGCCGCTCCCGCTGCCACCTCGCAAGAAGGCGCCGCCACCTGAGGGATACACCGGCCGGAAAGGGCGCCGGGCCGACCCGGCCGACGTCGACCGCTGGATCACCGGGAACCGTTCCGGCAACATTGGCTTGCGGCTGCCTGCTGGAGTCGCAGGCATCGACGTGGACGCCTATAAGGACGACCGTCACATGGCGGCCTGGGAGGAGCTGACCGCACGGTGCGGCCCTCTCCCGACGCGCCCCGGTGCTCGTCGCGGAATGACGGCATCTCCGGCATCCGGCTGTTCCGCGTGCCCGAGGACTGGGAGGCCGCCGGGAAACCTGCCCGAGGGCGGCAACGGAGTCAGTCCCGGCGAGGTGATCCAGTGGCATCACCGGTACGTCGTCTGCCCGCCGTGCATCCATCCCGACACGGGGAAGCCCTATCGGTGGCGGTCAGGCAGGATCACCAAGGTGGCCGACGCCGGCCTGCCGCAGCCCTGGCTCGATGCGCTGAGCTCGGCCGCAGCGCCTGCGCAGCCGACTCTGCGGCCGACGTCCGCGCCTCGGACCGTCGGCCCAGCCGACGCACGCGCCCAGGGACGACTTCAATGTGCGCGCCGACTGGTCGCCGATGTCCTCTGCCCGCATGGCTGGGAACTCCACCATGAGACCGGGGGGGCCCTCTACGTGACCCGCCCGGGCAAGGGTGTGCGGAGGGCCACTCGGCCACCATCGGGCACAGCAAGGACGGCGTGGACCGGCTCTACGTCTTCTCCTCTGATGCCCGCCGTTCGAGATGGAAAAGCCTTACACGAAGTTCGCCGCCTATGCGCTGTGAACCATGGCGGCGACTACCCGGCCGCAGCCCGCGAGCTCGGCCGGATCGGATACGGCAGGCAGCAGCCGGCGCCCATGTCACCGGCCGCCGTCCCGGCTGGCGGCCACATCGACACCGTAGACGCTTGCGACCAGGCGCACGCTGATCCTGACGTGCCATGGCCGGATGACCCCCGCGAGGCGCGCGGGGCGGCGAATGAGCCGCTGCCGGAGCCGGTGGAGTGCGGCGCCGGCACTGGGCCCGCAGACGCTGGCGCCCACCTGCCCAGCATTCCCGAGTACCCAGTGGATGCGCTTACGGGCCCGCTGCGCGAAATCGTGGATGCCGGTCTCGTCGCCGGGCTTCCAGCCGCACTCGTCGGCGGCGCCGCCCTGGGCGCTCTCGCCACCGTCTGCGGCCAGGCCGACCTGGCGATCTATGAGACATGGACCGTGCGGCCCTGCCTGTGGGTCGCCCTTATCGCCCCTCCGGGCGGCGGGAAGACGCCCGCGATAACACTGGCCCGGCGCATGCTGCGGGAACTCGACGCCAATATGCATGCCAGCTACAGCGACCAACTGCAGACGTGGCTCGCCACGCCCGCGAAAGATCGTGGCGATCCGCCAGCCGACCCGACGAGGCTGATCAACGACATCACGATCGAGATGGTTGCCCGCTGGCTCGCGGGCGGGGATGGCACGGGCGGCGTGGACGCCGACGAGCTGACTGAATGGCTGCGGAGCCTGTCGAAGTACCGGCAAGGCGGGGGGACGGATGCGGCCCGCTGGCTGGGGCTATGGTCCACGCAGCCGTGGCGGTACCAGCGTGTCGGCGCCCACATCGACCTGCTGGTACCGCGCCCGGTCATCACTGTCTGCGGCGGCATCCAGCCGCAGTTCCTTCCTCTGCTCGGCCGCGAGGGTGATGGCATGCGGCCCCGCTGGCTGCCGCACATGTCGCTCACCACTGACCTTGACCCCAAGGCCGGCCGGTCGGCGCCAGCATGGGACGCGGCAATCACGAAACTGTACGAGAGCACCCACGGCCGGACCTGGATGATGCCCGGATGCTCCCTTGACCTGTGGCGCGATGCGCAGAAGCGATGGAAGTCAGCGCAGCGGGGACTTGAGTCCCCCTCCGTCACGGCCGCCCTGGCGAAGGCCGACGAGCAGGCGGCACGCATCGCGCTCGTCATCGCGGAGTCACTGAATCCGGCGGCAGGCGGCGAGGTGCCGGCGGAAGCCGTCACCGCGGCCATCGCGATCATCGATTACACGCTTGCCGTCTGGCGGGCGCTGCCCGGCGGCGAGATCCTTGCGCTGTCGCGGCGGGACGCCGAACTCGGCGAGGCGGTCGACAAGCTCGCTGAGTGGTTGGAACGGCACGGCGGCAGCGCAAGCACTGGGGACCTCCGGCGCGCGTGCGTCGCAGGCATCCGCACCGCAGCCAAGCTCGCCGAGGTGCTGGCTGAGTACGAGGCGACCTACCCGGGGTCGGTGCGCGAGGAGCGCAAAGGCAAACGTGGGCCTGCCGGAACTTATGTGTACGCCCCGCGTCGCGAACACACACAGTCATCGGCGGCGCGCTCACACGTACAAGGCAAAAGTGTTGGCGCCAACAGTTCCCCTAATAGGCATATGAAGCATGACGCCGACAAAAGCGCAGGTAACAGCGCTGCCAGTTCCTCTGCGGAAACTGTTGACACTGCCGACGGTTTTTCTGCCAACAGTAAAGCGCCAACACTTCCAGCTACAGAAAGTAGCAACGGTAAGTCATCGTCTGACGCCCCCGAAGACGAGTTCTGGGCACATGACAGCGCCCCCGAGCCCACCGCGGAACCTTCCGCGCTCGCCCTGATCCACGACGTACTCGGCGGCGAAGTCATCGCCACGGAAGGCAGCCGCCGGCCCGTCAGGTGGCGGGACGACGGAATCCCCGCCATCGGCGACGACCCCGCCTTCCGGGCCCAATCTGCCGACGGCGGCCCCTGGAAGGACCATCCGCGCCTGCCCGCCGTAGGGCGTTTGGCGGTACCTGCCCTGCGCGACTCAGCGTGCTGGCGGCGTCTTGCGTTGCGCCGCCAGCACGCTCCCCATTTGCTAATGGCTACCGGTGCGGTATGAACGACGTCGAGCAGGTGCCGCGGCTCCTGCCAGACGTGACCGTAACGTTCACATTCACCCGGTAGCCGGGCGTCGCGCCGCTGATGTAATAGCCGATCTTCGCGTTTCCTTGCGTTCGCCTTGCCGGTGTGCTTCCTGTTGACCGTCTTGTAATGGGCGACAGTGGTGACACCGGCGTACCTGACGCTGCTACGTTCACGTAGGTGGTGGTGTAGTCCTTCGGTCGGCTGTTGCTCATCGAGGCGTGGCACCGCAGCCCGCCGCCGGGGCCGCCGTGGCGGCGACAGCCGCAGTCGCCGGGGATGTCATGAACATCGCCCCGGCCGCCGCCGGGGCCGCCAGCGCGACGAGTGTCCCTCCTTCGTAACGCTTCATATCCGCTCCGATCGCACGAGTCCGACACGGCGCAACGTTATGTCGCAGCACCGCGACACCAGAGAGGGGTCCGGTAACTCGACGTCTCAGGTGTTCGCCCGGTTGACGTGACCGGATATCGGTTCCGCTGCGCGGCAGCGGTATCGTCGTGGCGGCCACCGTTGGCGGGCCATTTGTTCCCACTGCCCAACGCTCGGCGTATGAGGTGAGGCCGATGACTTGGCACCATCGCTGAAGTTCGCCGCGTGCAAGGTCGTGGAGGCATCCAGGTCGACGGCCGCGCAGGCTGACAGCGACCAGCAGGCTGACCCGTGGCCTGCAGCCGATCCGGGCGGATTTTCCCGCCGCCGCTTGATGAGCGCGGCCTCATCCGCTGTCCGCGACCTGCCACTCATCCCCGCCGCGGCTCCATGCGGCTCATCGGCGGCCGTGACGTTCCCGTCCGGGCCAGGCAGCCACAGCCATACCCGGCGTGGCTGGACCAGCGCGCCGCGCCCCTCGGCGATCACCTCAGCGCGCCGGGCCCGGAGCCGCCCGTACCCGTAACTGATGCCGTCCCACTGCTGCCGGACGACACGCAGTCGGACCGCCGCGCCGTCCCACGTTCCGGCCACGATGAGCGCTGCGCCGCTCCTTCGCGTGGCGGTCTCCAAGCGCCGCCGGGCCTGGGCAGGGGGACGCCCGGGCGGTCGCAGGAGCACCACCTCACAGGCATCCAGCATGGTCGCGGTCACCTCTGCCCACTGCGGGCCCGGCTCTGGGACGAGTATCATCCGGCCCGGTCTACTCCTGCCTCCGTCGCGGCCAGCACACCGAGATCGGGCACCCCGGCCACGGCGCACCACATGCCCTGCTGGGACGCCGCGGCCATCAGCGCCAGGCAGAGCAAGCCCGGCCGCTGGATAGCCACGACCGAGCCTCTGGCCAGGCCGCCGCCCGGCAGCAGGGGCGCCAGGGCGCCGAGCACGGGCAGTGCGGCGCTGACGGGCTGTTCCTCCAGCCCGGCCGCGACTCCCTCGACGGGCGTGACCAGAGGGCGTCCTCCGCCAGCAGGGACATTTCCGTTTCCCGCTGCAGGGAATGGCCGGTAAGAGCCAGCAGGATGTGCTGTGGGCTGAGGATCTCGGTGACGTGGTAGCTGTCCCGCTCCAGGCGGCCAGCCAGGACCCGTACCGGCCCCCAGCCGTAATCGCGCGCGAGTTCAATGTATGCACGCATATATCGATCATAGATTCGATCTACTTCCTTGTGGAGTCATCGCTCCTCCGGGGACTGGCCGCCGGGGCCGACGCCGCGCGCTCGGCCCCGGAGCGCCTGCTGATGATCGTCCCGCCGAGTGTCCTGGCGCAGCCACCGCCTAGCGTTTGCCTATGTTGAAACGCTGGGCTGCGTGGCTGAGGAAGCACCGGGCGGCTTTGCCGCAGCAGGGAATCCGAAGGCTGGTAGGCGGCATCGCCATTGTCGTGCTGGCGCTGACAATCGCGTGGGTGCTGTTCGTACCGACGGCGGACTGGCTCGCGCACCATGACGTCGGTTCAGCCAAGGGATCACTCCAGATGGCACGGGACGCCGCGCGGGGCCGGTTGCTGACATTTGGCGCGGGCCTGTTCGCCGCCGGGGCGCTGGTCTTCACCGCGCGGAACTTCACCCTGTCTCGCGAAGGGCAGGTGACCGACCGCTACACCAAAGCCATCGAGCAGCTCGGCTCCGACAAGCTCGACGCGCGTATCGGCGGCATCTACGCACTGGAGCGCGTCGCCCGCGACTCCGGAACAGACCACCCAACCGTGATGGAGGTCCTCACCGCATTCATCCGCGAACACTCACACGACCCGTGGCCGCGCCGCCAGATCATTTTGGCCAGCCAGGAACAGGAACACTCGACACGGCCCGACGTCCAGGCCGCCGTCACCGTGGTCGGGCGTCGGCGCCGGGATCAAAAACGCGACCTCCGGCCAATTGACCTCAGGGGCGCGGACCTCAGCGGCGTGGACCTCCACGGCGCGGACCTCCACCATGCGCACCTCCAACATGCGCACCTCAAGTTCGCGGACCTCACCGACGCGGACCTCACCGACGCGGACCTCACCGACGCGGACCTCACCGACGTGTACCTCCACGGTGCGAACCTCACCGACGCGCACCTCAAGCTCGCGGACTGGGGGTGCCCCGACCTTCCGACTGCGATCCTTTAGGATTCTCAGCCGAGAGGACGGATAAATTGCCAGGGAAGTATAAGACGATACGCCGGAGTTCCGCGAGGAGGCGGCGCGGATGGTCGTGGAAACGTCACGGCCCATCGCGGATGTTGCCCGGGATATTAATGTGAGCGAGACCAGCCTGGGAACCGGGTGTGGGATTACCGGAAAAAGCATGCGGAAGACGAGCCGCCGCTGGAACTGTCCGAGCGTGCCCGCTGCGCGAGCTGGAGCGGGAAGTCCGCGAGCTGCGCATGAAAGCGGATTTTCTCTCAAAAGCAGCAGCGTACTTCGCAGCGGAGCATCGGTGAGCGAGATGTATGCGTTCATTACGCGGATACGCCACCGTCGCCGCGATACGCCGCCGCTCCCACGCTCACCCGCATGTGCCAATGCTCGGTATCGAAGTCGGTTCTATGAATGAGGTCACGCCGCAAAGCGCTACCGTGCGCGCGAACTGCTGAAAATTAAGATCAGGCGCTTTTTACGTAAACGATTCCGCTTATGGTACCGCGATGCACGCGCGCTGGCCCGCGCGCGAGCGTGCGGCCCGAGTCTGTCCGCGCCCTGATGCGCGAGCTGGGCCTGGTGCCCTGCCAGCCGCGGCCGCGCGGCCGTCCACCACCCGCCAGGCGCGGCCTGCCTGATCCCGGACTGTTAACCGTGACTTCACCGCTGCGCTCCGAGAAAATGTCGGATATTACTTACATCCCGACATAGCAGGCTGGTTTACCTCGCGACGTGATCGACTGCGCCACCCGTAAAATAGTCGCTGGCACTGATGACAATTACCAGACACCGCTGATCACGCGGCGATCGAGATAGCCGCGCGTAACCTGGATCTCCCGCCTGCGCCATTTTCCACAGTGATCGCGGCAGTAATTACACGTCCGCGGAGTTCGCCACCGTCCTGAAAGGCCTCGGATACGGCAATCGGCAGGCGCACCGGTATCTGCTACGACAATGCGCTGGCCGAGTCGTGAATGCGGCCGTCAAGGTCGAACTGGTCAACCGGACCGAATACCCGACACTGAAGAAGGCAAAGAACGCTATTGCGCGGTACATCGAGCTTCGGTACAATCAGACGCGTCTTCACTCGGACTCTGTACCGGACTCCGCAAGAGGTCCTCTACGAGTATCTAATCAGCAGGCAGCGCATAAATAACACCAATTCACCTGTCCGAAAACGCGCAGCCCAGACCTCACCCGCACGGAGCTCGCCGGCGCGCACCTCAGCGGCGCGGACCTCACCGGCGCCTACCTCAAGTCCGCGCACCTCAGCGGCGCGGACCTCACCGGCGCGTACCTCAACAACGACCCTAGGTGGCCCGCAGATGCGCCGGTGGGCTGGAAACTACTAGACAACGGCCGACTGGAGCGCGCGGCGGACACCGACTCTGGGCCAACAGAGGCGAACTAACTCTGCATGTGCACCCCCGTCGGCCGCCCTGTCCGTTAATGGTGGCCAGCGATGCGCGCCACAACCTGTCCGGCCTGGGCGCGCATACCCGCCAGGCGCTACTCACTCCCCGGTGTTCCGGCGCGGCGTTACCGCGCGCTGGCGCCGTGGCGCCAGTCTTGGCCCCTTCGGCGTGCAGCCCACCCCGGCAAGGACGCCGAGTACCAAGCGCGGCAACAGGACCGGCTCGGCGAAGACGAATGGAACCGGCGGCACAACCAGTGGTCACGTGCCAGCCGGGCCCGGAAAGCGATCCTCCGCGGCCAGCCGCCGCTTTTCCGACCCATCGTCCTGAGGGGAGATCCCAATGGGCCGCCGGACCAAGCCGGGCAAGGCAGGCCACTGCAAGGCCCTGCCGCCACGGCCACCACGGCCACCACGGCCGAACAGCAACCCCAGCCGCCTTGAAGGACTCGAGCGCGAGCTACGACGGCAATCCCGCGCCGATGCTGCCGCCGGCGAGCGGTGCGACGACCGGGACCGCGTGGACGACGACGATTAACCGCTGTGGCGCGATAATCGCGCGGGTGTTCCAATGGAAAGGTGGATGATGGCGACCTGCCGTCCCGGTGGTCGTATCCGGTCCAGTGCCAGCACGGTCACCGCTGGGGCCCTGGCAAGGTGACGTGCGGATGGCTGCCATGCGGCTGCACCGGCGCCAGGCACGGCGGCCACATGACCGTCTCCTGCCGCGAGCCCGAGTGCCGGTCAGTGTGGTACTCGCCGCCGCACGACTTCGCGGCATCCGGCGAGCGTCCACCGTTCTAACCAAGATGAACTCGTAGAGACCGGCTAGTGACGTCGGCTGGCTGTCGGCGACCCAGGGACTTTCGCCGCGGCGGGCAGGACATCCGGCTCTGCCTCGGCGGCTGGCGCGCGCGGAGGCTGGTGCTGCAAGCATCATCGGGAAGTAAAGAGGTGGTCACGATGGCTACCGCGCAGGCGTACCCGGTGCGGGTGGATGCGTCGCTGGACGCGCCGCCGTCACGCGGGCTGTGGCTGTTCAAATGGATCCTGGTGTTCCCGCACTACCTCGTGCTGGGCTTCCTCTGGGTGGCCTTCGTCGTACTCAGCGCGGCGGCGATGGTGGCGATCGTCATCACCGGCCGCTACCCGCGGGCGATCTTCAAATTCAACGTGGGCGTGCTGCGGTGGAGCTGGCGGGTGCAGTACTACTCGATCGGCGCGTTCGGCACCGACCGGTACCCGCCCTTCACCCTGGCCGACGACCCCACGTATCCCGCTCACCTGGAGGTGGAGTACCCGCAGCGGCTGTCCCGCGGGCTGGCGCTGGTGAAATGGTGGCTGCTGGCCATCCCGCAGTACATCATCATCGGCCTGTTCACGAGCGGCGTGCCATGGGGCGTGCCATGGGTTGGCCGCCCGATCCCCCATGCTGCGCTCAGATTCTCCTTCAACGACTGGGGCTTGTACTACGTCGAGTGGGGCCGTCTGGGGGGCCATCTGGGGATGTTCGGCTGGGGCGGTCTGGGGCTGATCGGCATCGTGGCCCTGATCGCCGCGGTGGTCCTGCTGATCACCGGGCGGTACCCGGAGCGGATCTTCGGCTTCGTGCTCGGCATGAACCGGTGGGTGCTGCGGGTGGCCGGCTATGCCGGGCTCATGACCGACAAGTACCCGCCGTTCCGTCTCGACATGGGCGGCCACGACCCCGGCACGCTGACCCTGCCGCCGACGGCGGGCCCGCCGGGACCGGCCTGACCATCGACCCCTGGTAACCACATGCACTATGAGTTCAACCTGGTTAGTACACGGGTAATTTGACGGCTACCCGTGTATCTGGCAGACGGCACCATCCGCGTCTACCTCGGCCAGGACGAAAAGCTCTACGTCCACGACCTGGACGACCAGCTCCACCGCGACGTCGAACCTGGCGACCTGCGTGAGCGCGTCGACGAGCCCACTTACGTGGACGCGATGCACGCCCTCGGCGAAGAAGTCGTCATCGACATCGGCCTGCCCGACTGACATAGCAAGCCCGCGTTCCCCTCACGAGATCACTAGCATGTCTGGCCGTGAGCAAGCGCACGGCCAGCCTCATCGTGGCCCTTGCCCTGGTGCTCGGCGGAGCGGCCGGCTTCGCTTGGCACGCGCCCGGGCGCCCCAGCACATGGACAGATGTTCGGACCTGGGCAGGGTTCGGCATCGTCATCATCGGTGCCGCTATCGCGCTGACCCAGATGGACATGCAGCGGCGGCAGCTCCGCAGCCAGCAGCGCGTCCTCGAGGGCGAGGTCGAGCGGAACAAGCGCCGCGACGCTCTCCTCGACGGGCAGCTTCGGGAGCTTGACCAGCGGACGCGGACCCTTGACCGTCAGCAGGCCGAGGCGATCGACCTCCGGACATCATGGACGCTCGCGAAGGCCCCCGGCTCAGATCCGCCTATTCAGCACAAGGTCCACGTGGCTGAGGTTGCCAACAACTCGCGACGGCCGATCAGGAATATCACCTGCCGGATCGAGCCGGAGCCCGGCGACGGCATGCAGACGCCTCGCAGCGTGGGCATGTACGCCCAGTCCGACATGCCCCAGTCCCGTGCGCGTATTGATCTGTCGGAGGGTACACACATCCCGCTCCTGCGGGCCGACGTGGCCGGCGCCTTCGCCTTCGCGGCAGAGACTGCGGCGCATCCCAAAGCCCGGATGACGACGCGGTTCACAGACGACGCTGGCCTGCACTGGCAGATCAATCATGACCTGCACCTGGAGCAACTGCCCGGCCGCGACTGGTGAGGGCATCCCGGACGGAGCTCCAGTGATAACGAAACGCGACCTGGCCGAGGAACTGCGAGACGCATCCCGGGCTATCTGACTTGCTCGGCAATAACAGGTCCGGCCGCCTCAAATGTGCAGGTGGCCGGTCCTTTCGCGTGGGGACAATTGGCGTATGCAGACAAGGACGGCGACCCATAGGTGCTGCCCGTGACCGGCAAACGTCAGCCCCCGGACCCGGTGGCCGCCGCGGAAGCCGCCAAGGTGGCGCTCATTAAGGCTGAGGGTGCCGCACTCAAAGCCTTGTCCGCGCTAGTGGACAGGTGGGAGAAGGTTCCCGGTGAGCCGGTAACGACCGTCATCGCCCGCATGCCGGACCGGGAGCAAGCCGCAGCGATCGAACTGCTGCACCTGGTCGCCCCGTTCGCCCCGTCCCTGCAGCGCCCCGCATAACCCCCCGGCCGTGCTGGACGACAGCCCCCGCCGCACACCCGGCCCTGTAGTACAGGAGGCCCCGTGCCGAGCCCTGTAGTACAGGTGCGAGTCCCCGAGGACATGCTCGCCGCAGTCGACGGCGCACGCGGCGACGGCACCCGCAGCGCGTGGATACTCGCCCTGATCGAGCGCGAGCTCCTGGACGGCGACACTGGACGCGGACCCGCCGCCACGTCGCCCGCCGCCCCGGCCGTATCTCCCCTCGGTGCCATCGGTGACGGCGAGCCATCTCCTGGCGTCGCATGCTCCGGCCCCGGATGCTGGCAGCGCAACACGGCCCGCTACGGCCTGCGGCGCGTCCCCCTGTGCCCGGCCTGCGTAAGCGCCTTGCGCGGCGAGACCTACCAGCGGGAGATCCCGCCCGGCGCAGCCCGCCTCGTCCAGCGCGGCGCCTAAGCAGGCATCACGCGCGGCGTCTTGCGAGAACGCCGCCCACGCGAGGCCCGGCACGGGACCATTGAGGCATGAGCACACGAGAGCACTACTACACCGGCGAAGACGGCCAGGGTCGCTACCGGAGTATCGACGGAATCGGGCGCGACCTCGACCGGCTGGGCGAACTCACCGGCCCGTACCTCGCGGCCGAGGACGGCGACGACTACGCCCCGGCCATAGCCCGCATGCCAGACGAAGCACAGCGCCACGAAGCCACAGAACTCCTCGACCGCCTCACCCCCGTCATCGGCCCCCACCTAGACGCGATCAACGCAGCCATACCCGACCCCGGCAGCGGCCCGCACTCCGCCTGAGCGTCCAGGGAGCCGCATCCGAACGGCAGCGAGATGTCAGGTCTCAGGTGACCTGGCCGTTTCTCAAGGGATGTGGCCAAGCAGGTGGCCGGGCCTCACGAGAGAGTTGGCCAATCCGCAGGTCGACTGTCCTTGCTGAAGGTGGTCAGTCTCACCGAATCCGGTCCGATCCAGCCCGGATGTCTCACCGAATCCGCTCCGGCGGGGGGAGACTCGTGTGGCTCAGCCCGCGGTCTGGGGCCGCGACGCCAGGTGGGTCAGCACCCGGACGGCCGACTGCTGCTTGTTGGCCTGGTGCCGCTGGTGCAGCCAGGTTGCCGCGAGGCTGGCGCCGCCAGCCGCGGCCCCGTTGAGACCGATGGCGAGGGGGGGGTAGCGGTTATCGCGCCCGCGAGCACGGTCGCGCCGATACTCACGGCCGCGCCGCCGATCATCGCCGCGTCTGGCAGCCGACGGATGGAGTGCCGCAGCCGGTGCACCGCGGCCTCGAAGTTCCCGGTGAGGCGTTCGTCGACCCACTGCGCGGCGTGTTCTGGATCGTGGGCGAGACCTTCGGGGACACTCCGCAGGGCATTGTCGAGAGCGGAGCGCACCTCGGCGAGGATCTCGTCGGAGGACAGCAGCGCGGCGAGTTCGCGGGGAGGCAGCAACTCGAGCCTGGGCAACTTGATGCTGGTCAACCTAGTGGGGACGGCGGTGAGGGTTTCGCCGAGGTAACGGAGCACATATTTGTCCCCCGTAGTGTCCATCGCGTCCACACCTAGGCTGACCGAGGCCGCTAGCCGGTCGAGTGCCGAGTCCCACCAGGGCTCTAGCCAGGGCCTTTCCCCCTCGCGCTGTTCGGCCACAAGGCCATAAAGGCAAGGGTTGTCGTGCTCACGAACGAGGCGATCGAGCTCACGCCACCTCTTGTCATCCAACCGGGCTGTTCGCTGGGTGTTCTCTTTTGCGATGGTCGGATTGGCGTCCCGGAGCCGCTCGGCAAGCTCCCGTGGGAAGAGCGTGATGTAGCCGCCCGCGATAAGCGGGCGGACCTCGGCCAGCCGGGCCAGAACCTCATGGAGGTCATAGGAGTACATCTCAAAACTAGTGGCCGATGACAGCGGATCGTCGACCAGGACCCTGCCGAAGTAGGCGACCACGCGGAGGCCATCCTCCAGTGTGCGGTATTGGTCGTCCACGCCGGTAACCTCGTTGCCGATGAGCATCGTGGGGCGGGTGCCGTTCGGCTCGCTCTGCAGCGCCCGCCGGTAGTCCTCCACCGGCCGCTCTCCATGCGCCATGAGAGCGGATTTCAGAGCGCCGTGTCGCTCCCAGGGAAGCCCGGCAATTCGCGCCGGAGTGATGACACTGGCCCGGTGCGCGCGGCGGCTGTCGTCCGCGATCAGCTCGGCGCCGAAGAACTCCTCGATGACGCCGATGCTGCCAGCCAAAAGCCCTTGCACCGCCCCACCTCCGAATTCTCCACCCGCCGCGGGCGGCGCTGGCTGTGGTCTTAGTGGTACCGGGCTATACCGGTCCCTGCGCCGATTCACGTTAGCTGAGGTCAGGCGCGGCCGGTACCTCGGCGACCGCCGTAGTAGTCATGCTAGCGGCCCAGGAAATGGCCACGTGGGTTGAGACAAACCGCGGATGGCCGTCTCAGGACAACTGGCCAACCGGCAGGTCAGTGGCATGAACAGTGGCCAGACCAAAGGAGACCTGACACGAGACGGCGTGCCCGCACCGCGTACGGCCCATTACCCGCGCGCATAGGTCACACTGAAACCATGACAACGCCAGCCCGCAGCAACAAACCCCGTGACGGTAAGGGCAAGTTCTCGCGGGACCTCGCCCACGCTGAGCGGGACGGCCGGGCGTGCTTGCTGGTAAGCCAGGGCTGGACGTATGACCAGGTGGCCGCCGAGCTCGGTTATGCCGACCGTGCCGCGTGCTGGCGAGCTATCCGTCGGACCCTCGCAGAGACCGCCAGGACGAGCGGCGCCGAGGTACTGCGGGCGCAGCAGCTTGTGGAGCTGGCCGAGCTGCGTCGCGTGGCGTGGGAGGACGTCACCAACCCGCCGCCCCTGGTTGACCGGATGGGCCGGATCGTAAGAGACGAGAACGGTGACCCGGTGCCCGATGTTCAGGCGAAGGCCGCGCAGGAGCAGGTAATTCTCCGTGCCCTCGACCGGCTGGCCAAGCTGCGAGGTTTGGACGCGCCACGACGCAGCGCGTCCGTCTCGATGAACATGGGCGACATCGAGGGCATCGTCAAGCTCGCACAGGGCGAGCTGGAGCGGCTGGCAGGCGAGCGGGGCGATGACGAGCGGCGCGCGAACATCATCAGCGTGACCCCGGAGCCCCCGGACATGGAGTGACCGCGGGCAGCCGCACGAGACACAGGAAGGCCCGGCCGCCGCGCGGGCTGGCCGGGCCTTCTGCTGTCCTGACGAGGGATCAGGCGGCGGTTCTCTTACGCAGGGCGGCCACATCGACGTGCCGGTAGAGGGTGGCGCGGGAGACGCCGATGAGGTCGGCTATCCGCTGGGCGCTCATCCCGCCCTGGCGGGCCAGCAGCGTTGCCGCCTCGATCTGGTCGGGACTGATCTTCGGGCCGCGGGCGGGGAGTTTGCCGCCGTGGCGTTCCCGGGCCGCCTCCAGGCCCTCGAGCGTGCGCTCGCGGATCATCGCCGCCTCCCACTCGGCGAGCGCGGCCATGATGTGAAAGATCAGCTTGCCGTTCGGGGTGCTCGTGTCGATGTCCTGGTCGAGCACCTTGAGTTCTACGCCGCGCTCGCCGAGCAGGCGCACGACGTCGACCAGGTTGACCAAGCTGCGGCCGATCCTGTCCAGCTTGGTGACCACGAGCGTGTCACCCTTGCGGAGCTGCGACAGGCACTCGTCCCACCGCGGGCGGCTGGCGGCCTTGCCGGTGGCCTTGTCGGCGAACACGAGCTCGCACCCATGGTCGCGGAGCCGGTTCTCCTGGTTCTCCACGTGCTGCGCCTTCCGCGAGGTGGTCTCGGTCGTGCTGACTCTCGCGTATCCGATCTGCGCCATCGGGGCGTTTCCTTCCTTGCGTCTCAGGTATGGGATGGTTCGGTGGTCTGTGAGATGAGACATCGTGATGAGACAGTCTCGGGCGGGGATACCGACAGGACGCGGGGCGGTCTGTCACCTCGCTCACCCGGCGGCCGTCAGATGAGACACCCTCATCCGGCCGCCCGGGCCACGGCGAAGACGGTTGCCGCCGTCCCCGGCGACCGTGGTCCGCTCGTCGGCCTGCCGCCAGGTGAGGCCGCCCGGCACGAACGCCGCCTCGGGCCGCATCTCGCACGCGCGCTCGGCCTCCTCAGCGCTGGCGAACCGGCCGAGCCAGGTCGGGAATCCCTGCGTAGCTGACAGCCATCGCTCAGCCTGCCTTCCTGGCCAGATGCTCGGGGGTTCACGTAGGGACGCTTTGATTTCAGGTCAACCGCCATGCGCTGTGACCATTCGGCCCGGCTCACAAGCGCGCTCGAAATTGACACTGACCAGTTTAGGAGAACAGTCGCGACGGTACCACAGAAAACATGAACCAATTTCCAGAGATTCCGCGATCGTGGTACGTTTACGCAGGTCAGAGACGTTTACTCATATCATCAATGCGGAAGAATCGCGGAATTTCCACGACTACCCCCGAGAATTACATGGCATATTTTTGCGCGGATTAGAGGCGCCTTTTCCAATGTGTGATTTACCGTATTTTGTGGTGGATTCTATGTCCGCTATGGCGCAGGCCTTGTGTTTGTCTCTCTAGGATTCGGTGCCTGGCCTCACAGATGTGCGACGTCTGACGGGGCTGAGGCGGCAGTGTCGCTACTTATCGTGACAAGAAGCCATCGTTGGCCCAAGCAACGTGACCCGATCGAGTCGAGAAGAGTGCGAGGCCAGATCAGGTCTGGGAGTCCGCCTTGGTAGTCCCGGTATGAGATAGATCGTTGGCCGATCATTGCTCCCAGCCAGCCCGAGGTCGTGCGCCTGGGGAATCTCGAGGCGAAGTGATCATCTAGTGCGATGGAGGTCTTGTCAGCGCGTTCCGCCTTTGCTCTTGTGGAACGGGGAGGCAGTAATGGCTCGCAAGAAGTCACTGTGGTCGGAGCTGCAACGTGAGCGGGAGCGCCGTCAGCGCGTCGCCCAGGCTCGGGAGCGCATAAATGAGCAGACGATAAAGCAGATAATGCGCGACCACGACCGCGCAGAACGGCAGGCCTCCCGGGCGGATGCAGCGGAGCGAAAACGCCAGGAACAGCTCGCGCATGAGGCGGGAGCGTCGGCGGCGAAGGCCATGAAGGCACAGCTTGATGCACGGCTGGCCGAACTCAGGACGCTGCTGACCTCCGTGCTGGACACACCGCCCCAGTTGTCGTTCGCCATGCTGAAGCAGTCCGCGGCCGTGCCGCCTTTCGAACCAGGCGATCTCGGCAGGCCGTTGCCAGTTCCGGTGTGGGAGGACTTCGCGCCGCCACCGCCCGGCGTCCTGGCTGGGCTGGTGGGCGGCAAGGCCCGGCATGCGCGGGCTCAGGAGGCAGCCCGAGACGCCTTTGAGCACGCACGTGCCGATCACGCGCTCGCTGAGGACGCACGCGCCAGCCAGTTGCAAGAAGCGCGTGCGGCGCATGATGCGCGAGTCAGGGCCATCGAAGCTGAGGTCCGCGAGCACAACGCGGCAGTCGATGAGCTTGAGGGCAATTTCCGGGCGGCCGTACCGGATGCGGTGGAGGAGTATTTCGGTCAGGTGCTCGCGCTATCGGACTATCCCAGCGGATTCCTGCACGAGTACCAGGTCGCCTACCGGCAAGAGCCCCGTGAGCTGGTCATCGAATACCGGCTGCCTCCCGTGGAAGTGATCCCGGCAGCGCGGGACTTCAGGTACGTCAAGACGCGCAGCGAGATCGACGAGCTTGCCCGGCCAGCCAAGGAGATCAAGGAACTCTACGCCTCGGCGATCCACCAGGTTGCGCTGCGCACCATGTGGGAGTGTTTCGCCGTCACCGCGGCCGAAGATGTCGTGGACGCCGTCGTGTTCAACGGAATCGTGGCAGCGACGAACCGTGCAACCGGACAGGCCGAAGAACTCCACCTGATCAGCGCGCCCGCCAGCAGGGCTGACTTCTCCCGGCTTGTGCTTGATCAGCTTGAGCCCGAGGCGTGCCTGAAGCACCTCAAGGCGATCCTCTCGCCGCACCCCTACGACCTGGAGCCGGTCGAGCCCGTGATCGAGTTCCAGAAGGCAAAGTACCGTTTCGCCGACCCCGTCGATGCCCTGGCTGGCATCGACTCGCGCCCCGACCTGCTGAAGATGGACTGGTATAAGTTCGAGAACCTCATCCGCCAGCTTTTCGAGGCCACGGGACTGGAGGTGCAGGTCACGCAGTCCTCCCGCGATGAGGGGATCGACGCCGTCGCCTACAACAAGACCGACATCGTGCACCGCTCCGAGATACTGATCCAGGCCAAGCGATACAGCCACTGCGTGCCCACCAACGACGTACGCGCACTGGCCGGCTCGGTGGAAGAAAAACGGGCAACAGCCGGAGTACTCGTCACCACCGCATGGGTCAGCCCGGAAACCAAAGCCTTCGCAGCCCGCAATAACAGACTCAGCATCATCGAAGGCGGCGAACTCAAGCACCTGCTAGCCGAGCACCTGAACCTCGACGTCCGCATCGACCTGGCCCGCCGCCCCAGGCGCGCCACCTAACCGCACTCCCCGACGCCCAAGGGGACGGATCCAGCTCTTGTCGCGAGGACGAGCGCCTCGCGGCAAATTAGGATGTTTGGTGCCGGGCGGGCATGCATAACCATGCAAGCAGTCGGGCGATCGGGAGCGGACCCTGCGGTACCGATCTCAGGCCTGAGTTATGTTCAAGGGCACGGTGGGAGCCGTAAATGAACCATAGGCGCGAACGCGGGCGCCTCCGGTTTTGCGCCGCTGGTCGGCTGGGCTTACCTGCGAACCCGGCGTGAGTCAACATACGAAAGCTACTTCAGGCCCTGGCGTTGCCAGGGCTACGTTCGGCACGTTTGGTCCAGCCAGCGAGCTCGCGTCGGTCAGCCAGGGTGTGCGGGTGCGCCGGGCCGAGGACCCGCTCCTCCACGGGCAGCAGCGCGGCGAACATGTCCCGCGCAGCGGCCGGATCTCCCGCTGTTCCGGTCCAGCCAGCGAGCTCGCCACGGGCGGTCAGGGTGTCCGGGTGCTCCGGGCCGAGGACCCACTCCTTCACGTGCACCAGCCCGGTGAACATGTCCCGGGCGGCGGCCGGGTTCCCCGCCTGCCCGGTCCATCGGGCGGCCTCGTGCCAAGTGGCCAGGGTGTGCGGATGCTTCGGGCCGAGGACTCGCTCCTCAAAGGGCAGCAGCGTGGCGAACTGGTCGCGCGCGCCGATCGGGTTCCCCGTCTCTCCAGTCCGTCGGGCGACCTCGTGCCGGGCGGTCAGGGTGCGCGGATGCTCCCGGCCGAGGACCCGCTTGAGCACAGGCACCAGCTTGGTAAACAGGTCCCAGGCCCCGGCCGCATCTACCGCCTCCCCAGTCGAGGTGGCGAGATTGAGGCGGGCCATCAGGGTGTCGGGGTGCTCTGGGCCGAGAGCCCGCTCCAACGCGGGCACCAGCTCGGCGAACAGGTCCCGGGCGGCGGCCGGGTCCCCCGCGTCCCCGGTCCAGCCTGCGAGATTGAGGCGGGCGGTCAGGGCTTGAGGGTGCTCCTGGCCGAGGACCCGCTCGAGCACGAGCAGCAGCTCGGTAAACAGGTCCCGGGCGGCGGCCGGGTCCCCCGCCTGCCCGGTCGAGCTGGCGAGGTTGCCGCGGACGGTCAGAGTGTCCGGGTGCTCCGGGCCGAGGAGCCGCTCCTCCACGTGCACCAGCTCGGTAAGCAGGTCCCGGGCGGCGGCCGGATCCCCCGCGTCCCCGGTCCAGCGGGCGAGCTGGTATCGGGCGGCCTGGGTGTCCGGGTGCTCCGGGCCGAGGACCCGTTCCCGTGCGTCGAGCACTCTCCGCTCAAGATCTCGGGCTGCGGCGTAGCTTCCGCTCGATCCCAGGTAATTGACAATTCGAGCCATCCCGGCGCTATCAATGGTGAGAACCGCCTGGGCGTGCGGCAGCAGTGCCGCGCATACCGGCCAGGTCTCACGCAGGTTGGTATCGTCGGGGATCGCGTCCTCGATCAAGGCGGCGGCGGCCTGTCGCCACGCTCCCGCCAGCTCCGGCGACATCTGTTCCTCGGTGACGGCCTGGACCAGCCGGTGCACCGACACCGACCCGTCGGAGGCCGGGGTTAGGAGCGAATACCGGCGCAGCGCCGCGATCGCGTCGCTGGCTGCCAGCGGGTCTTCCAGCAGCGGCACAAGCACCGGCGCGATCTCCTCGCCAAGCCGCCCGACCAGTTCAGGGCGGAGCTGCAGCAGCAGGCGCAACGGGATCGCCTCAGGCGCGAAGAACGCCACCAGCCGCAGCAGACCGACCGCGCCTGGTGCGGCATGCAAGCGGTCGAACGCCAGCGCCCAAGTGCTCGCTATCGTCTTGTCGTATCCGGTGGGCTCGCCTCGGGCCAGCATCTCGGCCCGCCGCTGACGGAACAAAGACAGGTACCCAGCTAGGGTGCCGCCGGTGGCCAAGATATACGCGGCTGCCTGCTCCAGCGCCAGCGGCAGGCCGCCTAGCTCGTCGGCCAGGCCTCGGGCTGCCTGCCGCTCCAGATCGCCGGTGCGGTTGACCAGGAAATCTGCTGCGACGTTCTGGTCGAGCATCGGAACTTCCAGCATCTGACCAGGCCAGGCCGGGTTCTGGCTGGTAACCAGCAAACGTCCGGGCCCGGCCGGAGGCAAGAACGCCGCCACCGACGCTAGGTCCTGCGCGTTGTCGAAGATCAGCAGCCACGGCGCCGCGAACCCAGCCAGCACCGCGTGCACCGACGCCACGGGATCCCGGGCATCGGCCACGCCCCAGACGCCGAGCTGGGCGGCCAGCTCACTGAACCCGGCACTCAGCACTGTGGCGTCCTCGGCGGCAAATTGCCACGCCACCTCGACCTCCGCCAAGTGACGGTGCGCATACTCCACTGCCAGGCTGGTCTTTCCTACGCCCCCCAGCCCGCAAAGGGCAACCAGCCGTGGCCCCGGATCAGACCCGGCAGTCAGCTGGGCGCCCACCTTTGCGAGCAGCTCGTCTCGGCCAGCCAGGAACACCGGCCGTGGCGGCAGCCGCACCGGCTTCCCCGGCACTTCCGCGTACCGGCCCGCCCCGGCCATTGCCCTCACCTGGTCGGCCAGCTGGGCGAGCATCCCTTCGAGCCGCTGGCCCTGCAGGTGGGTCACGTCATGGTTCAGCTGGTCAGCCAGCGGTGCCAGCGGCCCGCCCCGAGACCCGCGGACCATGATCTCCCGTACCAGGTGACCGGCTAACCAGGATTAATTCGTAGAGCTCAGGTCGTGACGTTGGCTGGCCGCGGGCGTATGACCGAGGTATGCGGTATGCGCAACGGGGCGGGTACACGCCCGCCGAGCAGCAGCGGCGTGAGCGGCTGCGGCTGGAGGCCGCCGGGCAGTTCGCCCGCGGCGACGGGATCAGCGAGATCGCGCACGATCTGCGAGTTACGCCGGGGTCGGTGCGGCGGTGGCACAGAGCCTGGCGGGATGGCGGCACGGAGGCGCTGCGGTCCAAAGGGCCGGTGTCGCAGGAGAAACTCAGCCCGCAGCAGTGGGCCCGGCTCGAGCTGGAACTGCGGAAGGGGCCGCTGGCGCACGGGTTCGCCGGGGACCAGCGGTGGACCCTGGGCCGGATCAAGACGCTGATCGGGCGGCTGTTCCACGTCGGGTACACCCCCGAGGGGGTGTGGAAGCTGATGCGCCGGCACGGCTGGTCCTGCCAGGTCCCGGTCCGCCAGGCGATGGAACGCGATGACGAGGCGGTGGCGGTGTGGAAGGACCAGGTGTGGCCCGATATAAAAGCACCGCTCGCGACCTGGGCGCCTACCTCTGCTTCGAGGACGAGGCAGGGCAGGGGCTGAGGCCGCCGAAGGGACGTACCTGGGCCCGGCGCGGCGCCCGCCCGGTGGTCCGGGTTCGCGGCGCGGGCGGCGGGCGGGTCAGCATCGCCGGGGTGGCGTGCTACCGGCCCGGGGACCGGCCGCACCTGTTCTTCAAGCTGCGCGCCTACCGCCGCCGCAAGGGCGAGCCGAAGGGGTTCACCTGGGCCGATTACCGGGACCTGATCATCGCCGCCCACCGGGACCTGTCAGCCCCGCTGGTCTGGGTCTGGGATAACCTCAACGTCCACCTGGCCCCGGAGCTGGCGGACTTCGCCGGGCAGAATACCGCCTGGCTGCGCATCTACCGGCTGCCCGCGTATGCGCCGGACCTGAATCCGGCCGAGGGCATCTGGTCGCTGATGAAGCGGTCGATGGCCAACTTCGCCGCCGCCGACCTGGACGGGCTGGTCCGCATCGTCAAGCGCAAGCTGAAGAAGATCCAGTACCGGCCCCACCTGATCGACGGCTGCCTGGCCGCCACCGGCCTGAGAATCGAACCTTGGTGACCACATGCACTACGAGTTCAACCTGGTTAGCGTCTCCGCTAGCACCCCGCCCGCCACCCCTAGCAGTTCCGCCGACGACCGACCGGTGCCGGTGATGTCCGGGTCATCGAGGACAGCCAGCTTGGCGACGATCCCTGTCTGCAGAGCCTCCAGCAACGTCGCCTGCTGGGCCACCGCTGCGTCCGGTGTCGGCTCATGGAAGACCTCACTGACCACCATCGCCAGCTGTTCAGGCTGCTGGCCGCCCGCCGGCGCCAGCTGCTCGGCAGTACGCTCGACTGCGGCCTCCGCAGCCTGCCGCAGCGCACGCTGCTGATCAGTGCCGAGCACCCATGAGGTCAGCCTCTTGCGGCCCGCGTCGGCGAGCAGCGCCACCAACCACGCCGTAAGATCATCCACCACAAGCGCCACGTCAACAATCTTTCCTGTTCCGTGCCACGCCGTGCAGATGGCAATGCAAATTAATAAGCGGTAGTTAGTTCACGTCAGGGTCCGTGAATTAACATAAGAGTGAGTATGCATTTGAGCGCATAAGTATGCGCGCCGACAACATGCTCACATCGGCATGACCGGTAATACCTCACCGGACTACCTCAGTCACGGGTCCGTGGACGTGCAATATCGGGCCCTCGAACGCCATAAAGTGACGCCGCTGCGTCGCACATCCGCTAGCCGGACACCGCTCTAACCTTGGGGTCCGTGATCATCTCTGTGGGGCGGTGACGGCCCGGACTTGGCGAGCATCATGACGGCGTTCGGGACGGTGGCGGCGGCGGTGACCGGCCGTAGGTATCGCGCTGCTGGCGGATAGGCGGGCGGACCGGCGGATCAGGTCTGAGCATGACCGGAGTGACGTGCTGCTGGCGGATGAGCGGGCGCACGGCCAGCCGCAGCTCGGGGACGAACGGAAGCACAGCAGGGCGCAGATTGAGGAGGAGCGCCGACTCGTCCGGGAACGGGGAACAGTTGGCGGAGGCGTACGCGGTGCAGGTTGTCCTGGGCGAGCGGTCCGTCGGCGGCGAGGCCAACGCTCACGGGGACCCGGATGGGTAGGTGAGGCGCTTGGCGGTGATGGTGGTCAACCGCGGCTCGTACACGATCACGCGGATTGAAGCTCAGTTCAGCTATGACGGTAAGAGGCTGACGCCACCCGCGGGGTATAGGCGGCTGTCGGGCTTCGGGCAGGTGCGGCCACTGCTGCGGAAGGACTGGAGGCCGTCGTCAGAGCGTGCGATGTACGGGATCTTGACGCCGCTGGACGCTGGAATCCGCTTTGAGAGCGATGAGGTGGACGTGCGGCACTTGAAGAGTCCCTATCCGCTGGTGCGGTGGATGGACCGGTGGGGGACGCGGTGGGAGTGGGAGCACCGTCTCGGCGAGGTGCGGCAGATCCGTGACGACCAGGACTGGGCGCCGTAGCCGCATTGCTCCTACGACGTCGGCTCGCTGCCGGCGGATCGCGCTGGTCCTCGCTCTCGGCGGGGAGCCGGGTGACGGCCCCGGATCTGGATGTGCGCGAAACCGGCGATGTCACAGGGTTCGGCGACGATGAACGCACGCACCCCCGACCAGGAGGCCATGATGTCGAACCGACGTAAACCGAAGAAAGACAGAACTGCGCGGCGGCGCCCGGACGCGGACAGCCAGCCTGAGTCACGGCTAGCCCGCTGGGAGCCGGAGCTGTCCGGCCTGGTCATGTCCGGGGCGGCCCCCGAGAGTGTGCCGCTCATTGGCGCGGCACCAGTGGGCCTGTGACGAGGATCGGTACAGGATCCTGATTCAATCGGTTCGTAACGGCCGGAGTCCGGTGGTGGGTGGTCGGCTGGTGGTCCGGTACCGGCCATCGAGGTTGATCGTGGGGTGGCCGAGCGGGGTAACGAGAGCGGGACATTCTGGGGGAGGCTACGCCGCGAGCGCCACGGGGTCCGGCGCCTGGTTGAAGCCTGGGTACCAGCGGTGAAAGTCGTCGGCGAGCTGCTCGTTGAGGACGCGGGTGCGGACCTGCAGCAGTAGGTGTGCGCCGCGGGGTGTCCAGCGCATCTGCTGCTTCTTGACCATGCGCTTGCTGATGACCTGGTTGACCGCGGACTCGGTGAACGCGGTGGAGATGGCCTCGCCGGCGTTTCGCCCCCGCCGATGGGCGGTAGCTATCCGGTCATGACCGATGATCCGCCCGCGGTGGGCGGCACTGGCCGAAATGGCGCCGGTCCCCCGACGCAGGACGGCCAGGCAGCCGAAGAGAAGCGGAACGAGGCCGCGGAGAAAGACCGGATCGCCCGCGGCGCTGGCGTGCAGGATCAGATCGGCCGCGGCGCGGACGTGCGTGAGCAGAACCGCCTGAACGCGCCGGGACCGGGCCGCCCGGGAAAGCCGGAGCAGGCCCGGGTGCCGGAGCGCGGGGCCGGCTCGCCGGAATCCAGCCGTGTGCCGGGCTGGCTGCAGACCGGCGCCGCGTGGTCGTGGCGGCTGCTGCTTCTTGCCGCCGCCATTTACCTGGTCGCGCGGGTCCTCGGCATCTTGTACATCGTGGTCGTGCCGTGCGTCGCGGCGTTGCTGCTGACCGCCTTGGTGCAGCCGCTGACGGGCCGGCTGCGCCGGGCCGGGCTGCCCGCGCTCGCCGCGACCTGGGTCACCCTGCTCATCGCCGCCGTCGTGCTCGGCGGCCTGGTCATGCTGGTCGCCAACCGGGTGAGCGCGGACTACCCGGCCCTGGTCGACGAGACCAGGCACACCATCACCCAGATCGAGTCGCTGCTGGCCGGGCCGCCCTTCCATGTCAAGAGCAACAGCGTCCAGAACTTCCTGAACAACATTCCCGGTTACCTCAGTAAGCACAAGGCGCTGGTGGAGGGCACCGTGCTGACCGGCGGCCGGATCGCCGCCGAGTTCTTCGGCGGACTGGTGCTGATGCTGTTCGTCATGTTCTTCCTGATCAAGGACGGGGAGCGGATCTGGGCCTGGCTGCTCGGCGCGCTGCGGACCGACACCGCGGAGCGCGTGAACCGGGCCGGGCACGCCGCCTGGATGGCGGTGGTGTACTACATGCGCGGCACGGTCGCGGTGGCCGCCATCCACGCGACCGTGGTCGGCGCGGCGCTCTCGGTGATGGGCGTCCCGCTGGCGTTCCCGCTGGCCGTGCTGGTGTTCGTGGCCGCGTTCGTGCCGCTGGTCGGGCTGCTGGTGGCGGGGGCGCTGGCCATCCTGGTCACGCTGGCCGCCAAGGGCTGGGTGGACGCGGTGATCTTGCTGGGGATCCTGATCATCGAGGATCAGCTGGAGGCCCACCTGCTCCAGCCGCAGGTCGTCGGGCGGGTGATCCGGCTGCATCCGCTCGCGGTCATCCTCGCGCTGGCGGTCGGCGGCGTGCTGGCCGGCATCGTCGGCGCGGTGGTGGCGGTGCCGGTCGTGGCTGTGATCACCCGGGCGGTGCCCGAGCTGCGGCGGCGCGAACCCGGCGACCTCGGCCCAGGGGACCCGTAAGATGTGCGGCAGTGCCCCGATGTCGCGCTATCGTCACCGTGCGTGCCAGCAGAGGGAGTGTTCTCGCCTTGTTTGGCGCCGCGGGTCATGGCGCGCAGCGTAGTCGACCAGGTCGGCGCGCGGTCCCCTCTCGCCGCCGCTTTCGGCTGGGATCATGGGCGCATGGCATCTGGCGGTGATCCGTGGGCGGGCTGCCCTCCGGGCTGGCAGCGGGTGATGGTGTTCTGTGAGCGGAAGGGTCACCGGAAGTTCCTCGGCCGGGGGTGGGCTCACCGGTTCGGGGATGGGTTCCCTGCGGTGGCGTTCGATCCCGGGCGCGGGTGCATCACCACGACGGAGATCACTCACGCTGACGGCGGCAGGACGTTCCGGTTCTCCTGCCCGTTCCGGGGGTGCGCGCACGTGCCGGAGGTGCGGGAGGAGAAGCTCGGCGAGCTGCTTGAGGGCCTGGCGGAGGCCGGCCGGGTGGACACGCTGGGCAGGGCGGTCCTTAACGCAGGCCTGCTGCCCTGACGGCTGACTGCACGGGAGCCTGGTTACTGCCTGCGTTCTGCCGGTAACGGTGCCGGAAAACGCTTGTTCTGCTGCTTTCGGCAGGCTCGGCCGCGGAAACTGGCCGGTATGAGCGGGGCTGCCGCCCCTGCGTACAGATCGCCCCGCACCCGCGTCCCGCCAGCCCCGTTCCCTCCCGCCCGGCTGGCGGGACGCCCCCGGGCGCGTCCCGCCCGGCTGGTTGGCCTCACTGACGGCTGGGCGGGGCGCTCGGCTGCTAGGCTTGGGTAGCAGAACGTCACCCGCGCGGCGCCTACGCGCGTTAGAAGTCCCTGGCCTGCTGTAAAGCCTCTTCTCGGTGGTGCATTTATTCGCATCGCTGGAGGGGCTTTTCTCATGCCGGACGACTTCACTCATCACCGGGCCCGGGTGGCTGCTCTGGTGCAGCACGGCGCCGATGAGGCGGCGGTCGGTGAGGCCCGGCGGGATCTGGCCGGGGCGCGGCTGCGGCGGGCGATGGCCGCCGAGCGGGAGCGCCTGGGCCTGCCGCCGCTGCCGGGGGACTTCCTTGGGGCGCTGAGTGATGCCCTTCTCGCTGACGCCGGGCTGGTGGCTGCGTGAGCGGCGACGCCGGCGAGGCCCGGGACATGGCCTACCGGATCGCTGACCGCATCCTGGCCGGCGCTGGCATCACGAAGGCGGCCGGGGGCGCTTACGCCGCTCAGCGGGACGCGCACGCGGCGGCGTGGATGCCGTTCGCGGATGTGATGGTTACCGGGAGCCGCGACATCGCCCGGCGCCTGGACGAGAACCTGCAGATTCTCCGCGGCATCTACGAGGCGGATCAGGCGCGGAAGGCCGCACGCGCGCAGGCCTTCGATATGACCGTCCGGGGCGCGGGTGAGCCACACGCGACGGTGCCGTACGACCCGGAACTGATGAGGCTGCACGCGAATCTGGGGCCGCACCGGGCGCCCCCTCGCGTCAACGGTCATGGCGCCGCGGCGCCGGAAGGGGGCCAGTGATGGCCAGTAGGGGCCGCTGTCCCGGTTGCGGGGCTGCGATGAAGACCAGGCACCGTTTCTGCGGCGAGTGCGGGGGAGGCCATGGCCGTCCAGGAAGCCGCACAGGCGCTCGCCGGCGCCGCCGCAGCGGATGTGAAGGCGGCCGAAGAGGCACGGGACGCAGCGGCCTGGGGCTGTGAGCATCCGGGGTATGTCCCGCTGGGCGCCGAGACAGTCAACATTCCCGCTAAGCCGCTGGTCACGTTCACGCTCGGCCTTGACATCGACGGCAACGAATTGAGCCAGATCGACCGGATGATGGCGGCGCTGATCGGCAAGAGCATGTCCGAGATCTCCGGCCTCGCTGCCAACGACCGCCAGCAGGCCCGGATCTCTGAGCGCAAGACGATCGCGAGTGAGGAAGCCAAGCGGCCCCGCGTCGTCGGCAGCACGGTCGCCGCGCCCGGCGCCCGGGCGGTCCCGGGCGGCATCTACTCGCCGGGGGCGCGGCCCTAGTGAATGTTGCGGCGGTGCGTCAAAGTCACCCGGAATGGCCTCCTTGCGCCGTCCGGGAACCAAGGCGGGTGCCGGCTTCACGGCCGGCCTCCAAGCTCACCCGCCTGCGCGCCGCCGCACACGTGTTTGCCCGGTGCCTGCGTCAGCTAGCGCCTCGCCTTTTACCCGCTCGTCTTCGCGATGTTGTAGTCGCGGACTATCAGGGCATGCAGCGCCTCTGGGTCGGTCGCGATGATGGTCCGGCCGTTAAGTAGTCTCACGGCCCGCCACACCCCCAGCGCCTCGCTGATCTCGTAGACCTCTCCCCAGCTCCGCTGGAGGCTCCCGAGCGCGTCGTCGCGCGTATCCATCGCGGATCACCCCTTCTCGACCCCAGATGTTTCAGCGGCGCAACTATCCCAGGGGAGGGGCATTGGTCCTCCGTTGGGTGAGTTCCGTTGCAGAAAGCGACCAGCACGGGCAGCGCGACGTCAGCCCTTTTGCGCGCCGGTGGCCGCCAGATCGCGGTCTCGTGCCGGACGCGACGCGCGGTCCGCTGCCCGGCTGGCCGCGTGAGAACCTGACGTGAAGGCCTGCCTGAGTGCAAGCTCAACTCGGTCGGGGCGGCGGCGAGATTCTGGATGGCGCGAGATGCCCGAGCCGGGCAGGATGAGTGACGACCCCGATGATCAGCCTGCCGGTGAAGCCGGCCGTGACGTCACTGCGTTGCGGAGGCTGGCTGAAGCGACCCGGGCACGCTTGAGTCCAGTCCGGCAGTGGCTGGCGCGGTACGAGCACCTTCCTGTGGTCGATGTCATCGCCGGGACCTACAGGCGAGATCGGGAATCGGCAGGACCGGTCATGGGTAGCGCGATCGCGTTTCGCCTGTTTCTGTTTTTCGTGCCGTTGCTGCTCCTGGTGGTCGGCATCGCCGGATTCGCCTCTGGATTCGTCGATGCCCGCGCGGTCAGCAGGACTGCTGGTGTGTCCGGTAGCCTCGCGGCGGAAATTAGCGAGGCTTTTCACCAGCCTGGGTTCACGCGATGGTTCGCGGTGCTGATCGGCCTGTTCGGGGTGCTGACTGCAGGCCGGTCGTTGAGCAGGGTCCTGCGGGCTGCGAGCGCAGCCGCGTGGCGGCTGCCGCTGTCGGGGTCTCGGGCGTCGTTGCGCGCGGCGGGTGTGGTTGCGGGCCTGATCTGTGGCATGGCCGTGATCGCTATTCTCGTGAACCGGGTGCGGGAAGACCTGGGACTGGGCGTTGCGGGGCTCGCGTTTGTCCCGGCTCTGGTGATCTACGGGCTGGCGTGGCTGGGCGTGTCGATGATGCTGCCGCGTGTCACCGATGACCCGGGAGCGCTGCTGCCAGGATCCTTGCTTGTGGCTTTGACTCTCACGGTCATGCAAGCAATAAGTGAGTTCTATCTTCCGCAACGGCTCAGCCGCGCAAGCCAGCTCTACGGAGCGATTGGCGCGACCATCGTGACGCTGGGATGGTTCTTCATCCTCGGGAGAGGAATCGTGCTTGGCATGGAGCTGAACGCGGCAATCTACGAGCGGTACGGAAGCATCTCCCAGGTCGTGTTCTCGCTCCCCTTTCTCCGGGTCGCGGCCCGCAAGTCTGCGCGCGTGCGCCGATTCTTCGGACTCCAGTAGGCGCCGCGCGGCAGATCGGGCTGCGGCAGAGGCCGAAGGACAGGAACGATCCGAGGTTGGCGGCGGTCACGGCGCGGCCGTCCGCATGACAGGCAGGTGATGCACGAACGCGCCCATCCCCGTGTCCCGCCAGAGCAGCCAGCCGAGCCCGGCGAGCAGCAGCGTGGAGATGATCCAGTGCTCCGCGAACCGGCCCGTGGTGATCCGCAGCCGACGGGGCAGCAGATGGAACTCGTGGCCGCTGACCGGCCAGGCGAGCGGGCACCCGCCGTGGGTGAGCTCGTCCCCGGCGATATGGGCTGCCGCGCCGAGCGCGATACACACCGGCACCAGTGACAGGCCGGCGTCCCAGTAGACGGCCGGCACGGCGCGCGCTGGAGTGCGTCGCTCACGGCGACGCACCCGTGTTCCCTGGATAGGCACACAACGCGGCAATAGCCTTGATATCGGCCTCTAGCGGCTTATATTCCTGATCCCAGCCGGGCATGAGACCGTCACCCTGATCAGCCAGGAACATGCCCGCCGCATCGCTGAACGCGCGGGTACCGGCGGCGAGCTGGCCGACCCCGGAGACGCTGCCCGCCGCCCTCGCCGCGATCTGCAGATCCACGCCCTGGGACGTCAGGTCACTGCCGCCACTCGGGGCCGGGACGAGACCAACCCAGTTCTGGGTCTGGTTCGCGTCTTGGCTGGCCTGATCGGAAACAACCGGCTCCATGACACTGGCGAGACTGTCGCAGGTGACGGTGACGGGAGCCGGGGATGGGCTCGCCATGGCCGAGTGCGCTGACGGGCTGGCGGCTGAGGTTCCGCCGCCGCTCCCGCAGGCGGCGGCGCTCGTGACCGCGAGGAGAGTGCCGGAGGCGGCGAGTGTGGTGCGCATTCTCACCACAGGTAGACGCGGCAGGGCTGGCCCGGGTTGACGAGGCACGCCGCGCGCACGGCCGGGCATTACATCCACCTTGACGAACCGGAACTTGTCGTCCGGGAGATCCGCGCTCTCCTGGACCGCTGCCGCTGAGCTGCATCGGCCCGCGCGAACCGCGGGAGCTTGTTATCCGCCCATGATGTCCGGTTGCTGATCCGTCGTGTCGACCCGGGCCTGATGCGACGGGTCGGTAAAGGCAGTCCAGGCCCGGCTAACATCCGCCTGGACGAGCCGGAACTCGTCATTGAGGCGATCCGCGACCTCGTGAGCCGTTGCCGCTGAGCATCGCCATCTTGCTCCCTGCGATGAGTTCCTTCGGCGGCGGAGCAAAAGCTTCGGGCCACAGCCGCGCCCCTCGCCGCATCTAAGGTGTCGTGACGACCTTGACCGTCCAGCCGCCCTCACTGTTGATCTGCAAGTAGTGTGCCCCGCTGTCGTTGTAGACGTGAATGACCCCGCTGCCGCCGGACCCGAGCTGGTTAGGGTCGGTGACGCTGAAGTCGCTTCCCCCGTCCCCGTAGATCTGGAAGTTCACCTGCGGCCCGTCGTTGCCGACGTTGTACGTCCAGTCGATGTCGTAATCACCGGAGTCGCCGACCGTGTAGCGGGCAGTCTGGTACTGGCCGGAACCGGACACGTTCAGCAGCGTCTGGGGTAGGAATGGCGCCGGGGAGGGGGCGGCGCTTGAGGGAGCGGCACTGGCCGCGCTGGAGGACGGGCTGAACGTCGGGTCCGACGCTCCGGGTGATGAGAGGGCGGCCGTTTTGCTGCTGCTGCCGCCGCTTCCTGTCGCGATCGCGACGATCACAATAAGGACCATGAACCCGCCGCCGATCGCGCCGATTACGCGCAGGGCTGTCCGCTTCTTCTTCGGCGGCGGTCCCTGCGGCGGTCCGTATGAGGGACCGCCCGGCGGCTTGAGCGGCGGCAGGTTCCCTTCGTTAGGGATGAATCGCGGCTGCGCAGGCTGCGCCGCAGAGGCGAGCCGCGTCTCATCCGGCGGCTGATGGGCAGGCTGTCCGTAAACGGCCGGCCATGCTGAGGCCGGTAGCGCTGATATGGATCTCTCGGCGGCTCGGTCATCTGAGGTCCCCCCATTGGATGTGTGGTGATTGATTGACGCATACCGGTTAATTCCGGTTGACCGCTGGCCGCGTAATTCCCCGGGATGAACGGGGATGCCGCTATGGAAAACGACAAAACGTAATGCCGGGCGATAAGTGCGCGACAGGCTATGGGAATAGCATTCCGTACGAGGCGGCATATTTTGTTCCGCAGTTTCGGCTGGCGTCATAACCGCGCCCGCAGGCCATAAAAGAACACCAGGCTTGGCTGGCTGGCGCCCGCCCGGGTCTGTCAGGCGGACGCCCGGCCCTCGCCGGTGATCCACCGGCCCTCATACGGCATGCGGCCACCGCGGCGGATCAGCCGGTACACCGACTCGTACGTTTCGCCGAGGTCGGCCGGGACGGCCCGGATCCGGGCCGGGCGCCGATCGCAGGTCTGACCCGGAGCACGTTGAGCGCGTGGCTGATGCCCTCGCAGATGCCGATCCGGTTCTGGCATTCGGCGATCCGCCGCTGGGCCTCTTGATCGCCCCTCAGCGGCGTCGATCGCCGCGGCGCGGCGGCCGTGACAGCCGTCGCAGGGCCGGTACGTCGGCATCGCCTTGGCGGTGGCGAGCCGGGTGCGCGCGCGGGCGAGCTGGCCGCGGGCCGCTTCCCGGTCCTCGCGGGCGGTCTCCAGTGCGGTGCCCGCCTCGGTGTCGAGCCGCGCCGCGTCGAGAGTAGCGGTCCTCGATGTCGTCCTCGATGCTGGCGACGTGGCCGAGGAAGTGCCGTTCGTCGGCGTGACGGCCGGTCCACCCGTCACCGGCGGTGTAGGTCTCGATGCTGGTCGCCCCGAGCGCCGCGGCGCAGCCGACCAGGCCGGTCAGTGCGTCCGGATCCAGGCCGGCGTGACGGGCGGCGCCGAGGCACGCCAGGGTGTCCTGCCGGATGTCGGACAGGTCGGCCAGCGCCCGCGCCCGCGTGCGGAGCCGCTCCTCGTACTCGGTTCCCATGATCATCCTTTCGTCACGGATAGTTGCGGAGGGGCCGCGGCCGGGGGCCGCGTGAGTGAGCCGGTTTGCTTGTAAATCAGTCCTTGTAAACCGCCCTCTATAGGGGCCGCCGGGCCGGGTGGTTTACAAGCGCGCGGTTTACAAGCCGCCTCCGCCGCGGTGGTCACTGTGCGTTGCTTCCGGGGTGTCGCGGGACGGCCCGCAGCGGCAGGTACGGCCGGGCCCGGGCGCCTCGGTGCCGGTCGGCGTGCGCCGGTGCGGTGCCAGCGGCGGCCGGAGCCCTTCCCGCGCATCTCGGCGATGCCGTCGCGCTGCCAGCGCTGCAGCTGCTGATGCACCCGCGTGTGCGACCAGGGCAGCGCCGCGGCCGCGGCCCGGGTCGAGACACCGCCCGGGGGCTGCCAGCATCGCCAGGAGCGCCCGCTGGTCGGCCTCGGGCAGGTCTACGTCGGTGTAGGCGTCCATGAACTGGCGGCGCCGCTCGGCGAGCTGCTCAGCGGCATGCTCGGCCATCTCCGGAGGGATCTCCGGCAGTTCCGGGTCCTCCTCGGCCAGGGCGCGGGCCTGCCCGATCTTGGCCGTGATCTGGCCGGTGCCCTCGATCAGCTGGCCGCTGGCCGGGCGGATCGCCGTCTCGGCGTCGGCCGCCCTGGTCGTCGTCGTCGACGCCGGCGCCGGTGATCTTGGCCCACAGGCCGGCCAGGCGCCGCCAGGGCGGGCTCGGGGACGTAGGGGCGGCGGCCCGCGGCGCGGCGGGCCACGATCGCGTCGATGTCGGCCGGGTCGTCCAGCTTGAACACCCGGCCGCGCTCGTACCCGCCGCCGCCGCCGAGCTCGGTGATCAGGAACACGCCGGGGCGGCCTTCGCCGTATTCGCCCATGTCGGGCAGGTCGACCTCTTCGCCGGTGGCCTTGCGGGCCTCCCCGGACGCGGGCGAACCGGCCCAGGACCACGATGTCGACGTTGGCCCGCAGGTTCGCCCCGCCCATCCACTGGGCTGTCGCCCGCTGCCCGGCGATGATCAGGGCCACGCCCTCGGACCGGCACTTGGACGCGATCTTTCGAAGCAGGCGCTGGCACACGGGGTCGGCGGCCACCTGGTCGACCTCGTCGATCTTCACGACCAGCAGCGGGCGTCGCCGGGGCCGGGGTGACCCTGGCGTCGTCGCCGCCCTTGGACCGCTCCTCGATCGCGTCCACGACCCACTGCAGGATGCGGCCGGGCCCGGCCGGCCTGGTCGCGGCCGAGGGCGTTGACGGCGGCCAGCGGCGCCCACCGGCGGTCCTCGCGGTGCTTGCCCAGGTTGACCTGGATCAGCTGGGCGTCCGGGCAGGCGGTGATCCGCTCGGTGATGCACTGACAGCAGGACCGTTTTGCCGCTGCCCTTCTTGGCCAAGATCGCGACGACCTTGCCGCCCTCGTCCTCGTCCCAGATGGTCAGCCGCAGCGGGTCGCCGGTCTCCGGGTCGCCGCCGATCACCAGGGGCTTGCGGATGCTCGCCGGTTCGGTGCACGTACCGGGCGTAGGGGGACCGGAGTCAACGGCGGGATGGGCCAGGGCCTGCGCCCAGGGGTCTTTGCGGCGGACGCTGATCCGCAGCCGGCCCGGCAGCCGGTCGGTGGTCACGTCGATCCGGCCGGCCAGCGGTACCTGGCCCTGGCCGACGGGCCGACCATCAGCTTCCTTCAGATGGCCCAGATCCTGCGCGAGCGGCTCGGCCCGCTGGCCGAACGAGTACCAACCGAGGAGGCAGCAGGACCGGAGCCGCCCCGACTGATCATCCACAACGACCGCGCCAAGCAGGAGCTCGGATGGCGCCCAGCCGAGACCACGATCGTTGAAACCGCCGAGAGTCTGCGCGACGGTGGCTTGCTGGCCGGAGTTCCCGGCCGGTGACAGAGCTCAGCCAGGCAGGTCCTCCGGGCGCTTTGCAGCGAGATGGCCATGCAGCAGGCCGGTGGACTGGCCGACCTCGATAAGGTATCCGTCCGGGTCCCGCATGTAGCAGCGGATCTCCGCTCCGCGGTCAATCGGCGGCGTCACGAACTCTGCCCCCTTCGCCTTCCACTCCTGGTAGCAGGCCTGGATGTCAGCGACCCGCAAGTTCAGGAAGATCGAGGTGGTGTTGCCGGGCTGGTAGTCGGTCACCGAGATGCCCGGCTTGTCGGGGGTGGGCGGCCCGCCGGGGTTCATGATGATCCACGAGTTGGACAGCCTGACCGTGCACGGGTTCTCGTCCAGGATGACGGTGCCGCCCAGGACGCGCGAGTAGAAGTCCCGCGATCGCGCGACCTTGCGGACGGTGATGAACAACGCCACCAGAATGCCCTCGGCGGGCGCCGGGAAGCTGGTGAAATCGTTGCGGGGCTGAGATTCTGTCATGGTCGTTCCCTCTCCGGCGGCATTGGCGGACAACGGCAGGGTTCCCGGGCAGGTGCCAGTTAATGCCAGGCCGCTCGCCGGTTGCCACGGCGCCCGGCGCGGTACCTACCGCATTGTGTACCGGATCGAGGACAACAGCCGCATTGTCCACGTCCTCGGCATTGACCACCGCTGGGGGAAGGCGGCCCGCCCGGCGGATTGAGACCGGCCGCGCCACGCGCTGCTGCTTATGACACGGCCGGGGTTTCAATGGCCGCACAGTTCGCGCCAGATCTCGCGGGCGTCGGCCGCTGACCGGCGGCAACAGGGGCGCACCGTAGACCGCGATGCGCCCCCTTGCTGTGCCTTGCCGTGGGTTCCCAGTGGTTCAGGGGGAGGGCAGGGTGCAGATCGGCCCGGCTGCTCGACGGGCTAGGACTTCGTATCGTGCCGGGGAGGCGCCTGGGTGGTGCATGTCAGCGGTACACCTGTGGGCACGAGGCGTTCGACGGATCCGGGGTTCCCGTGCGTGACGGCCAGCTGGGACGGGGACAGGTAGCCGATGAACAGTTCTTCCCCGGCAGGCATGGCCGAGGGCGTGAAGACGAAGACGACGGTGCCGTGGGCTTGCTGTTCTCCCTTCATGACCTGGCCGACCCCGGGCCCGACGCCGCTGGGGTCAAGGGATCCGTTGTCCTGGGGTCCCTTGCAGAAGGAGCCTTCCTTGATGAGCACGGGGAACCCGGCCTCGCGCAGGGCTTGCTGCAGGCCCGCGTGGTCCTGGAAGTACTGGCGCTTGTCCCAGGTCACGGCCGAGGCGCGCCTTACGCCCGGACCCAGCCGGATGTACTGGCAGTCAGTGGACCTGTCGTATCCGCCCGCTGGATCCCCAGGCTTGGTCAGCCGTCCACACGTCGGCATCCAGTCGGTCGCCGAGCGCCAGGCACAGCCGATCGGCGAGGGACAGTCCCTCTCCTGGAGCCCACCTCCGGGCCGCCCATTCAGCATCGGCGACAGTCACCGCTTCGACCCGGACCCCGTAGCTAATCAGGAGCGACCGGGACAGGTCCCAGTTCCGGCCATGCGCGCGAATCTTCTGCGCCACCTCCGACCAGTTAGCAGCGCCACAGGCACCGCCGTCTCGGAGCGCCTCTTCGACTTGAGCTGCCCCCTGCTCGCCCTGCAGGAGAGTAAGCAGGGCAGAGCGCATCGAAGACGTTCACGCCGCGTCTTCGGCGGCGGCCTCCGCGCGGCGTTCGGACAGGAGCTCACCCACCAGATCCAAGCCAGCGAGATCCGCTCGTACGAGTTCCTGGAGCTGCGCACGGGTCAGAAGAACGAGGCCGGTCGGAGTCTCAAGCAGGATGAGCGCGGTGCCCTCCGCAAGCCCGGCCCGCTCCCGTAGGTCGGCCGGGATCACTAGCCGCCCCCGGTCACCCATCACCACCTGGTATGTCCCACTCACGTTATCAACGTACCACTCTGATATTAGTCGTGGGAAAGAACCTAGTCGCAGCGCGGAGATACCACGGGGTAGCGGGTTGCGGACGTCACGGGCTCTCGTGGCTGTGCCGCCGCCGCCATTGGGGCCTTCCGATGGCGCCGGATGAGCCCGAAGGCCACCGGCACGGCGGCCAGTCCGGTCAGCCCGCACACCCACAGGGCCAGCTGGAAGCCGCCCGTCAGCGCCGCAGCGGTTGCGTAGCCATGGCGGATGAGCGTGTGGACGTGCGAGGCGGCGATGGACGACGCGACGGCCACGCCGATCGCGCCGCCGAGGTTCTGCGAGGTGCTGAGCAGACCCGACGCGACGCCCGCGTCGCGTTCGGTGACGCCGGTGAGCGCGCCGATGGAGATCGGGATGAAGGCGCAGGCGGTACCGATGCCGGCCACGAAGAACGGCCCGGCCAGATCTCGCCAGAAGCTCCCATTGGGCGGGGCCTGAGCCGCCCACAGCATCCCGGCTCCGATGAGGGTCATGCCGAAAGCCATGACGGCCTTGGGTGAGGTGCGGGTCACGATCTTCTGGGAAAGTCCGGCGCAGGCCAGGGAGGTGACCGACGCCGTCATCCAGGCCGCCCCGGTCGCAAGAGCGGAGAACCCGAGCACCTGCTGCATGTAGAGGGTGCCCACAAAGACGAAGGTGAGGAAGCTCGTTCCCAGCAGGAAGCCGACAGCGTTCGATCCGGCCACGCTGCTCAGCCGGAACAGCGGCAGCGGCAGGAGCGGCGCCTCGACTCGCGTTTCGATGACGAGGAACACCGCGAGCAGCGCAACCCCGGCTGAGAGCATGGCGATGGTCTGAGTGGCCGCCCAGCGGCCTGCGGCGCCTGGGAGATGGCGTACACGAAGACCAGCAGAGCGGCGGTGATCGAGACGGCACCGAAGGGGTCGTAGCGCCGCCGTGCGCCGCCCACGCGGCTCTCGGGTACCAGCTTGGGGGCCAGAACCAGCGCGGCTGCCCCGATGGGGACGTTGAAGAAGAAGATGTACGGCCACCCGGCATACGTGGTGAGGACGCCGCCGGCAAGGAGCCCAACCGTCCCGCCCAGCGCGCCCACCCCGCCCCAGATGCCCCGTGTGCAAGCGATGGTTGCACATGCCTTTATGACGCGCTACCGTCGGTTGCAGTTCGAGGGAATTCGAGGGAAGGAGAGAGTGATGGCAGACCTGGTGATTGAGCGAGAGGTTCTGATCGAGGCGCCGGCGGAGGTGGTGTGGCGCACCATCACCGAGCCTGATCAGATGAGCCAGTGGTTCGCCGACCGGGTGGAACTGGTCGTGGAACCCGGCGCTCACGGCTACATGGGGTTCGGGGACCAGGGTGGCCCGGTCGTCGTGGAGACGGTCGATCCACCGGCTCGCTTCTCGTTCCGCTGGAACCATCCCCGCGGGGAGGAACCAGTGACGGGCAACTCGATGCTGGTCGAGTTCACGCTGACGCCGGAAGGCAGCGAGCGGACCCGTCTTCGCGTGTCCGAAAGCGGCCACGAGCTGCTCGCCTGGCCCGACGCGGAGAAAGAACGTTATGCCGACGAGCATCGCGGCGGCTGGGCCGAGTACCTGGACCGCCTCGCCGACATACTCGCGAAGCGGTAACCGGGATGACAGCGCAGGCCGATGACGAGTTGTGGTCGGCCATCGCCGACCCGTCTCGTCGCCGGGTCCTCGACCTCCTCGTCAGCCACGGTGACGTCAGCGCCAGCTGGCTGGCCGGCCACGTGCCCTTCTCGCGCCAGGCGGTCTCCAAACATCTGGTCGTGCTCGAAGAGGCCGGGCTGGTCAGCCGGCGCAAGCAGGGCCGGGAGGTTCTCTATCAGGTAGACGCCGGCCGTCTCGACCAGGCCACCCGGGCCATGGCTGACCTCGCCGCGCAATGGGACCGGCGGCTCGGCGCGATCAAACGGCTCGCCGAAACGGCGCACGCAGAAGCAAAGAAAAGCGAAGGCTCGAACTCTCCCATCCAAGGAGACAGTCATGAAGGATGAGTCAGCAAACTCCGGCGGGCCGGCGACCGGCGCCCCGGCGATGCCCGCGGCCGTCGACCGGGCCACCTTTCAGGCCGAGCTGGACGCGCTGCGGGTCCGGGAGAAGGCACACACTCATGAGGGTGACTCGATCGCCGCGGCCCGGCGGCGCCTGCCCATGGTCGAGGTAGACCCCACCACTCCGCTGACCGGCCCGGACGGGCCGCTCACGCTGCTGGAGGCGTTCGAGGGCCGCCGGCAGCTGATCGCCTACTACTTCATGTGGCACCCCGGCCACCCGGCGGCCGCGCAGTGCGAAGGCTGCACCTGGGTCACCACCCAGGTCACGGAGCTGTCCTACCTGCACTCCCGCGACATCACCTACGCCGTCTTCGCTCAGGGACCCTACGACGAGAGCATCCGCTACCACGACTTCATGGGCTGGGACATGCCGTGGTATTCGGCCCAGGACTCCCTCGGCGCGCTCCTTGCCGGGCGCCAGGCCAACCGGATGTACCTGGTGTGCTACCTAAGGGACGGTGACCGGGTGTTCGAGACCTACTGGACGACCTTCCGCGGGGTCGAGGTCATGGACTACAGCTACGCGCTCATGGACCTGACCGTGTACGGGCGGCAGGAGGCGTGGGAGGACTCGCCCGACGGCTGGCCACAACGGTGCTCCATCACCCGGACCAACGGCGGCCCGCCCGCCTGGCCGCCACTGTCAGAGTGGGCGCAGTGGCCGGGCGGACGCCCCATCGCCCAGTGGCCGCGGCTCGAAGCCGGGCGCTCCGACGACCTCACCGCCGGGCCCTGATCGTGCCTGTCTGAACGGCCAAGCTGCACGCCTGATCAGAGCGTTGGCTACGTGTCCTAGCTTCAGCGGTGGGGCAGGCGGCGATACCCTTGAAGGGTGACCGATGACGTACTTACCCTCGAGGGGCTGCGCCGCCGCCGCAGGGAAATCCTTGGCGTCGCGCGGAAGCGCAGGGCTCATCGGATCGCGGTGTTCGGCTCCGTCGCTAGGGGAGAGGCACATCCAGATAGCGATCTGGACCTGCTCGTGGATTTCGAGCCAGGCACTTCCCTTCTTGATCACATCGGCTTGTTCCAGGATCTCGAGGAACTTCTGGGTGTTGGGGTCGACGTTGTTGCCCGGAGCGCCCTCAAGCCACAGGACAAACACATTCGCGCCGAGGCCGTGGATCTGTGACCAGGAGAGTCGATGACCTTCTGGCAGACCTGGCTGAGGCGGCTGATGCAGCAGCCGAACTTGTGAGCCTGGGGAAGAATCGCTGGGACACCGAGCGCCCGCTGCGCTTGGCCGGCGAGGCCGTCATCGGCCGACTGGGCGACATTGCCACCAAGTTGCCTGACGAGATCACCAAGGCGACGCCTGAGGTTCCGTGGCGCGAGGTCAAGGGGATGAGGATCATCGCCGCGCACGCCTACCATCGCATCGACTACGAAGAGGTCTGGGTCATCCTGCGGGAGGACGTCCCACGCCTGGATGAGGCGATCAAGCGCTGGCGTCAGACCCAAGGCTGAGCGGCCATGTCAGCGCTGAGCCACGTCCGTTCGGCAAGAATCTTGCTGCCTTCCACGCAGAGAGCCCCCGACCTGATGTGACGCTTCAGATCAGAGGCTCTTCGTTCTGCGCTGGGCTATGCGGTGACCAGGACGCTAAACCACGAACTTGTAGGTGACGAAGGCGAGGCCGTCACCGATGGTCGTGGTATCGACCAGGCGCATGGGTTTCTTGTCGCTGGTCTCCCCCGAAGAGGGGCGCTCGCCTGCCCCGAGCACGACCGGGTAGACGGACCAGCCGCAGCTCGTCGACGAGGTTGTTCTCGATCAGCGTGCGCCCGAGCTGATAGCGGGCGTAGACGACGATGTCGCTTCTGCGCTGGCCTGTTCGGCGCGAGGCCGCAGGTTCGACCTCGTGCCGACTGCCGACCATACCCGGGCGATGCCGGTGATCGGCGGGAGCGGCTGCGACAAGCCGTCCGGCGAGCCACGTCCTGCCCTACGCGACCGGCGGCCGGTGCAGGAGCTCGATGAGGTTGCCTTCCGGGTCGGCGACGAACGCCATCCGCACCCCGGGTTCCGGCGAGGGACACGGCGGCATGACCGGCCGGGCCCCGCGGGCAACGGCACGGTCAAACGCGCCGTCGAGGTCGGCGACGTCGAACGCCACGTGCCCGTATCCCTCGCGCAGCGCCGCCTCGCCGGGGCTGGCCGGCTTGCCGGCCGCCGCCGAACCGGGCCGGTGCAGCAGCTCGAGGCGGTAGCCGAAGGCGGGGTGGACGAGCATCTCGATGCTCAGGTCGAGCGCACCGACCCTGAGGGTTCGCTCGGGCACCAGCCCGAACACGTCGCAGAACCACGCGACGGCGGCGGTGAGGTCGGCGACGGCCAGCCCAACGTGGTCGAGCCGGGCCCCGGTGCCGCCCTGGTCAGCCATGGACGCCTGATCAGCCATGGGACATCAGCTCAGCCATGGACGTTCAGCCGTTCCCGGTCGGCCGTCGGGTAGGACGCGAAACGGCAGGCGGGGTCGCGCTCGGCGCGGATCGCGGCCAGGCGGCGGTACGCGTCGTCCGACAGGAACCGGTCCTGCCGCCGGGTGAAATCGGTGTCGCCCGGGTAGACGCAGGCGCCGTGCCCGGCCAGCGCGGCCGTCCGGCGGTGCACCCAGTCGGTGTACCGTGCGTCGTCAGCCGGATCGGTGTAGATCGCGTACGTCGCGACGTACACCTCCGCCTCCACCGAGAACGCCATGTCGGGCCGCGCGCGGCGTGGCGCCCGCCCGTACCAGATGGAG
>CAVUNW010000024.1:0-149808 GCA_963742865.1 uncultured Actinomycetes bacterium | reverse complement strand
TTTGTCCTCTACTGGTTAACCTCCTGCTCCTCGAACTTCTGCAAATCGTCGGGCAGGCGCTTGTCGCAGCGATCGTAGGACAAGTGCGCTTCTTCGGTGCACCACAAATCGAAATCCATCGGCTTGACGTTGTAGCGCGTCGCCTGAGCGCCGGCCGGCGAGGCCGCAGCGACGACCAGGACAGCACAGAGAATCGCGAGATCCATGCCCCTCATCGCTGCAGCATACGCCTGCGGCGGCGTCCGCGATAGTTGCCGGAGAAATATTCCGTTGCCCGAAACCGCTTTCGGCGATCCTGACGTGTTCGGGCAACAGCGTGCGCCGGCAAATGATCGGCGCAAATACCGGATCGCGAACTCGAACCCAAAGTGAACGGTGTAATGGGGAGATTTACTGGGCGGTGGGCGCCGGTGCCGCGTCGGGCAGGGGCGCGGTTGCCACTGCGGTCGTAGGGGCATTCCCCTGGCCGACTGCGGCGTCGCATGGACCTCGGCCTCGAGCCGCGGCAGGGTTATATCGAGTGAAGCGCGGCAGGCCGCCGCCGCACGCGCCTGGAATGCCACCGTCGCGTTCAACATCCAGCAATCGTAATCGGCTTGGGCGCGAGCGGCGTCACGCGGCACCTCGTCGCGCCCCTTGTCCAGCGAGCGCACCAGCCTGTCGCGTAAGGTGTGGGAGGGCAGGTCCCGGCTGGACTTGGGGTCGACCGGAAGGCCTTTCGACAATTGCAGTGCCTTAGAGGCATACATGTTGGCAAGGGCGGCGACGTCGCTGTTGCTGTCGGCCAACGAGACCGATCCAGCCTGGTCAAATGTCGTGTAGCCGGCTTGGCCGACATCGCCGAAAGAGCGCGCCAGGAAGGCGTAGTCCTGGAACAGAGCCTGGCTGAACGCGGAATCGCTGGGAGCAGACGTCATTTTGAGGTCGTCCAGCGGGCTGTAATTGGCGCACCCGGCCAGCAGAAGGCCGGCCGCCGCCGCCGTCACGAGCGCCGGGAAGCGGCGCGATGTTCCATTCTGAGGCATGAAGGCTCTCCGCAAGATGCCAGGTCCGGGCTGGGCGACGCGTTTAGGGCCACTGCTATAGCTCTTCGCCGGGGCGAGGTTAAGCGGGCGTTAGGAACACAAAATAGCCAACGCGGGGCGCAACCGTAAACCTTCCCTTGACGTTCTTTATCGCACACTAGGGCTCAAACTGGGAAGCTAGGAGGGGCGCGTGGGTGTTCATGCGCTGACGACGAAGGAAGACCGGCCCGTGATCCGCAAAGCGCGCGCAGAACGCCGTCGGTTCAGGCGTGTGCGCGTCGATCTTCCCGGCAAGCTGTTCGTTCCCGGTAGCGGCCAGGAAAGCACTTGCAAGATTCTCGATCTATCGCCCGGCGGTGCCCAGCTCCAATGCGAACTGGCGCTGGAAGTGGAAACTAAGCTCGTTCTCTACATCGAGGGCTTCGGCCGCTTCGAGGGAACGGTGGTGCGTCTCGACGGTACCGGCTTCGGTGTGCGGTTCGCCTGCACTTCTCTCAAGCGCGAACGCACAACCGAACAGCTTACATTATTCATGAACCGCTCGTTGGTCGACGACGCCGATCTGCGCCGCGATGACCGCACGCCGACCAAGGGCCTGACGCGTTTCACCCGCGCCGACGGTCAGCTCGTGGCGTGCGAAGTGCTCGATCTTTCGCTCAGCGGCATCTCGGTCAGGACGGATATCCGTCCGCCGCTCGGCGAATTCGTCCTCATCGGCCAGTTGGCCGGGCGCGTCGCGCGCCACCACGAGGACGGCATCGGCATCGAATTCGTCGGTGGAACCGCGCGCTCGACCGAACGGCTGCGCGCCCAACTGGCTCTGGCGCGTTAGCTCAAGACCATTTCGCCAAGTCCGAGCGCGACCCGCTTCTTCCTCGGCAGACCCGCCGCCGCGAGCGCATGGGCGCGTTCGAGGTAGGCTTTCAGCTCCTTTGTGCTCAAGGCGTCGAGCCGCTCCAGAGTAGACCCAATGGGCCCGCGCCAGATAGGGCGCCGGAATGATGTGGCGCAGTTGCGTGAGGATGTGGAAGCTGGTTTCGCCGGCCTTGAAGAACAGATGATGGGGCCGGTCGTGCTTCGGGCCCGTCATCGCGAACATCTTGCCGCCGACTTTGTAGACGCGTTCTTCGCCCCATTGGATCGACAGCGTCGCGCCGGGAAGCGACAGGCAGAATTTCTCGATCTCGGCATGGCGCATCACAGCCCGGCCAGCTCGTGGATCTGGCTGTTGGCGAGCGTCAGTTTTGCCACCGACAAGTCGCCGCTGCGTTCCAGCGCTTCGAGGAAGGATTTGGCGCGGGCGAGCGCGTCGGCCGCTGCCCTGCGCCCATAGCTTTACCGCCTCGACGCCTTCGGCGCGCTGGGTCTTGGCCTTCGCGGGCAACATCGCGAGCAGCGCTGCGGCCGTCAGCGCGCGCTGGCCGGCGAAGAGATCGTCGACGATCCGCCGGATGGCGAGGCGGTCCCAATGCTCCGCCGCCGCTGATGCGCGCGCGCCAGCGCCGCGCAGCCGGTCGAGTGCCCACTTCGGCGCCCATCGCGAAATAGGCGCCGGCGACCAGATCGAGATCGAGCGCCGCGCGTGCGGGCCAGCAGCGCGATCTCCGGCGCAGCCGCCCATCAGCGGCAGGACGCGCGACATCTTCGGCCACGTCGAGCGGGCGCGCCGGCGCGCCGCAAGCGCGGCGATGCGCGCTCTCGGTTCCTGCGCCTCGTAAGGCGAAATCAGGGTCGAGAACGTGCCGCGCAGGCTTCCACGCCGGCGCGATAGAGCGCGATCGTCTCGCCGAGATCGGCCTTGGCCGGCACGTTGGTGAGGAACCACAGCCCGAGCCGGCGCAGGATTTCCGCGATGTCGGTATACATGCCGATCTGCGATCGTCGGCATCGATGCTGCCGTCCAGCGCGTCGATGCGCGCCTTCAGCGCTTCCAGTCCGAAGGCGCCTTCCGCCACCACGAAGGCGCGCGCCACGCGCGCGGCCGGCGCGCCCGACATCTCCTTCATGCGCGCGACGAAGACCGGCCCCGCCAGATTGACGACGCGGTTGGCGATGACGGTCGAGACGATCTCGCGCTTCAGGCGATGCTGCGTTCGAGTTCGTCGGCGAACTTCTCGGCGGCGTGCTGGCGGGAAATAGCCGGCGAGCGTCGGCGCGGAAATGCCGGATCGTCCGGCAGCGCGCTGGCGATCGATTTCCGCCTCGAGATCGAGCTTGGCATAGGCCAGCAGCACCGCCAGTTCCGGCCGTGTCAGGCCCTTGCCTGTCGTGCGCGCGGCTTGCTGCAGCTCGGCGTCGTCGGGCAGGAATTCCACCGCGCGGTCGAGCCGCCCGCGCGCTTCCAGGTCGCGCATGAAGCGGCCTGGGCGTCGAGGTCCTTGCGCCGCCGCGCGATTGCGCCACCGACAGCGCCAGGGTCTGGTCGTAATTGTCGGCCAGCACGAGGCGCGGCGACCTCGTCGGTCATCGCGGCCAGCAGCGCGTCGCGCGTCGGCCGGATTGAGCTCGCCGCGGCGCATGCGGCCCGCCGAGCAGGATCTTGATATTGACTTCGTGGTCGGAGGTGTCGACGCCGGCGGAATTGTCGATGGCGTCGGTGTTGATGCGCCCGCCGCTCCTGCGCATATTCGATGCGGCCGAGCTGGGTCACGCCGAGATTGGCGCCTTCGCCGATCACCTTGGCGCGCAGCTCGCCGCCGTTGACGCGCACCGCGTCGTTGGCCCGGTCGCCGACATCGAGATTGGTCTGCGCCGCCGCCTTGACGTAGGTGCCGATGCCGCCGAACCAGAGCAGGTCGACCGTCGGCCTTCAGCATCGCCTTGATCAGTTCGCCGGCGGCGACAGCTTGTCGTCGCCGAGTGCCGATCAGCGCCTTCACTTCCGGCGCTGAGCGGGATCTCCTTCAGCGTGCGCGCGAAGACGCCGCCGCCCTGCCGAGATCAGCGTCTTGTCGTAATCGTCCCAGCTCGAGCGCGGCAGGTCGAACAGGCGCTTGCGCTCGGCCCAGCTCGTCGGCCGGGTCGGGCTCGGGATCGAGGAAGATGTGGCGGTGGTCGAAGGCCGCCACCAGCCGGGTCTGCTTCGACAGCAGCATGCCGTTGCCGAACACGTCGCCCGACATGTCGCCGACGCCGATGCACGGTGAAGGGCTCGTTCTGGATATCCCGGCCCATCTCGCGGAAATGGCGCTTGACCGCCTCCCAGGCGCCGCGCGCGGTGATGCCCATCTTCTTGTGGTCGTAGCCGTGGCTGCCGCCGGAGGCGAAGGCGTCGCCCAGCCAGAAGCCGTAGTCTTCGGCGATGCCGTTGGCGATGTCGGAGAAAGTGGCCGTGCCCTTGTCGGCGGCCACCACCAGATAGGGATCGTCGCCGTCGTGGCGCACGCACATCGGGCGGCGGCACCACCGTGCCGTCGGGTTGCAGATTGTCGGTGACGTCGAGCAGCGCGTTGATGAAGGTCTTGTAGGCGGCGATGCCGGCTGCCATGAACCTGCGTCGCGCGTGGCATTGGCCGGCATTGCTTGGGATAGAAGCCGCCCTTGGCGCCCACCGGCACGATCACCGCGTTCTTGACCTGCTGCGCCTTCACCAGGCCCAGCACCTCGGTGCGGAAATCCTCGCGCCGGTCGCGACCAGCGCATGCCGCCGCGCGCGACCTTGCCGAAGCGCAGATGCACGCCTTCCACCTGCGGCGAATAGACGAAGATCTCGCGCCAGCGGGCGCGGCGCGGGCAGTCGTCCAGCTTGTGCGGAGTCCAGCTTGAAGGCAGATAGGATTGGGCCGGCCGCCATCGCGTCCGGCTGGAAGAAGTTGGTGCGCAGACACATTGGCGATCACATTGCGCGAAGCGGCGGATGATGCGGTCGTCGTCCAGGCTGCGGCACATCCTTCAAGCGCCGCTTCGATGCGCGTCGCGCAAGCCGCGGTCCGCGTCGCGCGTCGGCCTGCGGTTCGGATCGCAGCCGGCGTGGAACAGCTCGACGAGCAGCGCGGCGATGTCCGGATTGCGGGCCAGCGCCTGCTCCATATAGTCCTGGCTGAAGGGGAATGGCGGCCTGGCGCAGGATATTTGGCGACGGCGCGCAGGATCGTCGACATCGCGCCAGGCCAGCCGGCGCCGATCACCAGCCGGTTGAAGCCGTCGCTTTCCGCCTGGCCGCGCACCACGGCATGAAAGGCTCTTCCAGCGGTTGCTTGATTTCGGCGAGATCGGCGGCCCGCCGTCGGCGCGCTCCATCAGGAAGTCGAGCACGACGGCCTCGCGCTCCAGCCGTCGTCGGTCTTGAACGCGACGGGATAGGCATCTTCCGCGATCACTTTCAAGCCCGAAATTCTCGAACACCGGCAGCGACAGCCGACAGCGGCAGCGCCGTCGCCCAGCACATACAGCTTGAGGCGCAGCGCGCTGTGCGCGTCGTCGCGCCTTGCGCTAGGCACGCGCCTCGATCGTCGGGCCGCCTTCGGCGTGCGCGCCAGATGCCTCGCAGCATCGCCAGATCCGCGCGCCGCCTCGCGCGGCGGAGAACGCATCGCGATAGCCGCGCCGGAAATGCGCCTGCGCGTGGTCGTGGAACAGCCGCAGGCCCTCGCTTCGCCATGGCGCGCGCGACAGCGCTTCGACGAAGCCGTCGTCCCAGGTGCGGATCGCGTCGGCGGATCTCGCGTTCCAGCGCGCGCGACATCCACCTGCCGGGCGCGGGCCCTCGTTGCGGCCGATGATGTAATGGATGCGCACCAGCGCGGCTTTCGTCGAGGGTCGGGATACGACGCCGACATGCCGGCCGTCGAAGGCGCGGGCCAGGATGGCGTGGATCGTTCGCGCGCCTGCTCGTCGTAGCGTGTCGCGCGGCACGAACACGAGCGCGGAGACGAAGCGGTCGAAGCGGTCGAAGCGCAGGAACAGCGCGCACCTTGGGCCGCCCGCCCAGCTGCAGGATGCCGATCGCGATGGCGTAGAGCTCGTCCTCGGAAATCTGGAACAGCTCGTCGCGCGGAAATGTGTCGAGGATATGGGCCAGCGCCTTGCCGTCATGGCTCGCCGGCGCAAGCCCGGCGCGCGTCATCACGCGTCTCATCTTGCGGCGCAGCAGCGGAATGTCGCGCGGCCGGCGGCTGTAGGCGCCGGAGGTGAACAGGCCGACGAAGCGCCGCTCGCCCAGCAAGCGCGCCGTCGCGCGTCGAACGTCTTGACGCCGATATAGTCCATATGCGCGCGGCGATGCACCAGGCTTTGCTCGGTTCGACTTGGTGATGATCAAGCGGCGTCGGGCTGATCGAGGAAGGCGCGCACTTGCGCCGGTCAGCCGCCGTGCGGTCCGGGCGCTTTTGGAGGACAACGCGCGTCGCTCGTCCGACAAGCACGCCGAGCCCGCTGCCCGTCGCACCGGGTCCAGCCGGCCGCCATCGTCTTCGGCTGTAGCGCGTAGTCGCGGCAGCCCAGGAATGTGAAATGATTGTCGCCCAGCCAATCGAGGAAGGCGAGGCTTTCGGCCAGTCTCGCCTTCGGGCACGCGCCCCGGCTCGGCCTTGAGGCGCGCGACGGCCTCCTTCAGCCGCTCCTGCATGGCCTGCCAATCGCGCACCGCTAGCCGCACCTGCGTCAAGGCGGCTTCGGCGCCGCTCACCAGCGCAGCGCGGCGCTCCTCGCCGACGAGGGGATCCAGCAGCAGGACGACAACGCTGGTCTGCCGTCCGCCGATTGGGATGATCGGATGGAACACGGCGCGCAGCCGCACGCCCTGGGCGGTCGCTTCGCCCAATAGGGAATCGAAGAGGAATGGCGAGTTGTCGTTGACGGCGACCAGAACGGTCTCGTTATGCCCATAGTCTTTCGCTTCCGACGCCGGATCGAACAAGGCGACGAGCGTCGCCCCCGTTTGGTGCTGGGCGGCGCGGGCGAACACCAAACGCGCGAGCGCGGCCAGGTCCTGCGGCGTGTAGCGCGTCAAGTCCTCGGGCGCGGCATTGCGATAGAGCGCCTCGACGAAGGTGAGCGAGGCGGGATCGCCGCCGGACGCCGCGCTCGATTGCGCCAGCAGGTTGCGTGCTTTGGTTTGCTGGTCCTGGTCGGAATTGCTGCGGCGAGAACCATGGATTGCCCGGTGCGGAGGCGGCGAATGCCGCTTGCCGACACTCTAAGCGTCTCGCGGTCGCGCCTAAAACCCTTAGAAAATTACGGTAACGGCAACATGGCGGGCCGATCGAAAGCGGCACCCCGCCGGTCGCGCAGTGCCGCCGCCCCGCCAACGACAGCGCAGGCGACCAGGATCAAAGCTGCGTTGAGCGGGGCTTGCGCGAACGGCCGCAGAACGCTGGCGAAGGATGTTAGCGTCGCGATAGGCGCAAGAAACAGGAATACCGCCTCGCGTTCGCGCAACAAAGCGGCGACCGCAATGGCGGGTACCGTGGCGAATAAAATTGCGCCGGCAACGCCGCTGCCCGCCGGCAGCGCCAGGAAAGCGCCGGCGCCCCAGGCGAATCCCGCGAACATCAGGATCGCGCTCATGTCCGCGGCGAAGGACTCTGAGTGCCGCGCGCTCGAACGGCCGGCCGATGGTCTGGAAGTAGGCGCGCAACATGGCGACAGCCGCCGCCGCCACGAAGGCGCACCAGATGAGCGGCGGCGCCAGTTGTGCGCTATCGACCAACGCGAGGGTCAGCAGGGCCAGCACCGGCAAGGCGATGGCGGCATAGAGGCTGCGTCCGAGCAGGTTCGCGAGCCGCGCCGTCTCTTCGGCCTCGGCATGCAAATGCGCCAGCTTGGCGATCCCGGCCGACGGCGCGCTTTGGCGATCGATGCCGTCGGAGGGGCGTTCGTCGGTTTGTTGTGTTGCCTGCGGGTTCGCGATCGCAACCATGGGGCTCTCCGTCGCGGCTAAAATATGATCCACAGCCTGGGTGCGGACCGTTAAGAATGTCTTAATGCGCGTTCGGCGGGGTCACGGATTGTTCCAAGCGCCCCTTTGCGCCGCTGTCCTTGAAAATCAATGGCTTGACGATTTGTCCAACGCGCAAGCCGAACGAATTTGTGGAAATGTCCATTGTCGTGTACCGTTATCGCTCGGTCGCTATCGGCAGTTGTTCTATCTCCGCGCTGTTTGTTGGCGTGAGCAGGCTGTCTCCGATTGCCGCTGCCTTCCGCTCACCGTCGGAAACGGCGTGCGTGTACACTGCCGCGGTGATGGCAGGATTTGAGTGGCCGGCGCGGCGCGAAACGTCCGCGAGCGGCGATCCTTCCGCTATAGCGTGAGATATCGCCGTGTGCCTCAACCAATGAGGTGAAATATCTGGCAGTCCCGCGCGCGCCGCCGCGCGACGGAACCGCGCGCTAAGGCTGTCCGGGCTTTGTGGCGAACGCAAGTTTTCCGGGTCCGCGCAGAACACACAGCATCGTCAGGTAACAGTGTCAGCGCTTGGCCGTCGTTACGTTGGCTGGCAGGTCAAGTAATTGTCGTTGGTCGGTTTCCATTCGGTCAAAGTGCGCCGCGAACAGCGCGATCAGAGACGGCCCCATTGTCACGCTGCGCTTAGAACTCGCCGTCTTCGGGTTTGCCGATCCAACGCGCGCCGGTTCACCGGGCTTGCCATAGACCGTCTTGAGCGCACCGCTGACGTGCAGCGTGCCCGTCTTCAAGTCCACGTCTCGACGATATAGACCGCCCGCTTCGCCGGGGCGCAGTCCGCAAGAGGCCATAATCGCAACCCACAACAGTAGGCTTGAGTTGTCACCGCACGCCCGGAGAAGTGCAGCGACTTCAGTGGCCTCAAGAACGTGTCCGCTTAGCACTGTCGGCTGCGGTTTCACTTGTGCGAAGCCGGAGCTTCGCGAACTTCGGCATGGGATTGTCTTTCAAGCGTTTGTCTTCATAGCCGCGTCGAGTGCGCGGTGCAGCACGGCGTAAACGAGTTTGAGCGTGCGCATGGCGCGCTTGCCCCTGGAGAGTTCCTGCATCAAGTCGCGGATCATGGGCGTTGTTATGTCCGAGAGCTTGTGACGGCCAAGGGTGGGCAGGATGTAGAGCCGAAGCATACTGGCATAGGCCGCGCGCGTGGCCGCGCGGTCGGGGTCCTGGCTGACGTGCTGAACAAGAAACTTCTCCTGACCATTCGATAAGTGTCGGCTGTTCCGCCAATCTCTTGGCCTCATCTTTCTTTCTTGCCGCCTCGCCATTCTGAATTTCAGCGACGAAGGTGGAAGCATCGCCAACGCTTCCTTCTTTGAGCCGACAACGACTGTGCGAACAAAGGTTGCACGGTTGATAGTCACTCTGAGCATGTACGAAGTGCGGCGATTGTGCGTGCGCACGCGGACTGATCCGAAACCTTTCGCTCTGCGTTTAGGCATTGCCATTACCCCTTTTCGATTTTGAGGGCATCGCGAATTGAGGGCAAGCAAGGCGATGCGTTTAGCTTGATACGGATTCAATGCCTGATCGGCGGGCCGTCGCTCTGCGCTTCTAATTTCCGCCAGCAACACGCGCGCGACGTTCTTTCCTGTCTCACCCCTCGAAAAGCGGCGTCAAGTTCGGTCGTGTCTGACGGTTTCAAGTGAGCGAACAATTCTTCAATCGCGCCGAGTAGTTCCGTTTTGATCGCTGCGCTCGTGCGCCAGCTGTGCGTCCCGCCGAAGTTCAGCTCAACATCAGGGGCCAAAAGAGCGATCAGTTGACCGAGGGCTTTATTGCGGGCGGCTTCTTCAACGGACGATCCGAACATCTCGTCATCTGGCCCCGTCCTTTCAGCCCGCGCTCGATCAGCACGCGCAATTCCGTCTTCAGCATGACGCCCTTGCGGTCGGCCGATGCTCGGACAGCGTCCTCCAGTTCCGGCGGGAAGTCCGGATGGAAGTTGGAAAGCGCTTTTCTTCAGTCATTTTCTGCCCAGTTTTAGCTAACCAGAAAAATTTGCGTGCCCCTTGCATTGCACTGAAGCTTGAATCCAGAAACTCGCGTATACTACACGACCCGCTGGCGAAATCCAGCAAAATCTTTGGAGTCCTACATGGTTGATTTTGCTAATGAAATGGCGGCTGTCCCGCTGACGGTGTCTGTTGATCTTGCCGCAGAATTGCTCGGGGTGGAACGCAGTACGCGCCTATGCCGATGGCAAGCCTCGCCACTTGCCGGGGTCGCTGGCCGCGGCCGGCGTCGGGTCCTGACCTGCAAGCTCGAAACGATGTGCGCGAAGCGCCTCACGCTTTCCGACATTGAAGCGGCTGAGCGCCTACTTGCACCGAAGCAGGCAACACGGCGCAAGTACGGTGAGGAGTACCGCTCCCAGCGCATGGCGCTCGCATCAAAGAAGGCATCGGCAACTCGAAAGTGAACCCTGCAACGCGCGGGAGCAGGAGTCCGGCGCAATGAGACAGAACCCATGCGTGCTATCGACCGCGCCGCCTTCTACCGATCCATCGCTCCGTCTGCTGACGAGTTGTCCGTCTGGTAGAATTTTCGTTCATGGTAAGGGCGCTCACATGCTCGCTCTGAATTACACCAGGCTCCTTGATGGCGTTCCCATCGCGCTACTTCGCCCCGCGCAAGCCACCACGTGCGATCTGAAGGTCGGCGTGATGATCGTGACCTACGAAGGCAACGACGCATATCTGGTGAAACAGGAGTCCTCGCGCCGATCTGTCGTTGGCCACAGACACAGGCTTCATCGGGTTTGTCGAGAAGTGCAACGACCACGCCATCCGACTACTTAGGCCAAGGATCAACTTCTGATGGACACGCCAATTCTGGAGGGACTTGAAGCGGCAAAGCGCCACGTCGAATTAGTGACGGGCGACAAAGACACGGCAGTCCATCTCCGGTTCATCAACGACGCGGACAAAGCAGGCCGGCCGTCAAGCGGTCCGGTACGATCAAGAACCTATGGCCGGAGATAGAAGCCGCGCAGCGTGACGGCTACGGCGCATTTCTAGTCGTGAACGAAGGTGGCGATTTTGACGCAGAAATCACGCGCATTCGCGCCGTCTTCCTGGATTCCGACGGTGTACCGCTCCCGACGACGTGGCATGTCGAACCTGACTTTATTGTGCAGCGTGACGAAAAGTATTTTCACGCTTACTGGCGCCTGTTCGATCTTCCGGTCGAGCGGTTCCGCGAAGTCCAGAAGAGACTAGCGGCGCGCTATGGGACCGATCCCGCCGTCTGTAACCCGTCCCGCGTCATGCGACTGCGGAACGCTTCACCAGAAAAACGGCGTCAAAACACCTGTCCGGCTGATCGATATGACGGGCGGCGAACTGCCTTGTCTCTTAGGCCACAGCGCCGATGAAATTACACGAGAATTGCCGGACCTCCCTACCAACAAAGCAGACTCTGAGTGCCCCGTCGCCGCTTTCGGGCATTCCGTTCACCCCTCATCAACTTGCAGAAATGCTGAGTTTTCTTGACCCGAATTGCTTGTATCCCGAATGGCGGGACATAGCCGCTGCCCTGCACGCGGCTCCCTGTACCGATCCGACGTTCGATAAGCGCGACCTCTTCGTCAGATGGTCGCGCGGCGAGGTGTGCAAATGACAGGATATTCGAGCGACGAAGACTGCGAGCAGGTCTATGACACCATGCCGCCGAAGGCTGGGGGCATCGGTGCCGGTACGCTCGTCGAGAAGGCGAGAAGGGCTGGCTACTGTGGCAATGTCGGACCGTCGGCGGAAAAGATATTCGGACATCTTTCCGGGCCATTAGCAGAAACGGACGGGGCAGACAAAGTGCCGTCCACAAACGATGACGCCACGCAATGGGCTTTTGGCCTGCGCGATCCGGTAGCTGACGCGGGCCTTCCGCCGATCAAGTACCGCGACGATCGCACAAGCTCTGGCCCGACAGCCCGGAGAAGATCGTCACCCAGGTCATCGCCCCTCCCAAATGCCACAAAACCAATTTCATCATGGGCCAGAAATTCCACCTGATGCGCACTGCCAGCGCGCGGGTCGTGATGCTTGCTCTTGAGGGTGCCTATGGCGTCCGCACGATGCGCCTGAAAGCCTTGGCGGAATACTATGCTTTCCTTCTCCGGCCCATCTGCGCGGACGCTTCCAGGTAGTCAGGATCGTCAAAGGCGGCATATTCGATCTGTCCGACGCTACATGCGTACGAGTTTTCGCCGCATGGTTGAAAAGCGGCAATTGGACGGATGTCGTGATCGACACCCAACACCGTGCCGGCAGGCACGCTCGAAGAGAACAGCGCGACCGACGCTCGTGTCCTCTGGAATGCGGTCGATTTCATCCGGTACGAGGCCAGTTGCAATGTCGTCCTGGTGCACCATCAAGGCAAGGACACAACGAAGGGGGGCCGCGGGTTGTCCGCGGACCTGGCCTCTGTCGATCAACAAATCGAGTTGAATCCGACCGTCCACGATGACGGTCATGGCCAAAGTCACGGCGCGCAAAGACGGCGTGGACGGGTTCACGGTCCCGTTCAAGGTGCATCAGCCCAACGAGAACGCCGTACCGATCCTGGTCCCGATCACCGCCGAAGAGTTCGTGTCCCGGACGGCCACGCCGGATCGGATTTCGCTGGCGACTGTGGGAGCGGCGTTGCGCGAGATGAATTGTGTCGGCCGGGCGAACGCTTGCAGCACAAGGGTCCTGGCAACCGAAATCCTGCGGATGCTGGACGAGTTGCCTGCCGATCCCGCCAAGACCGAGAAGGCGATCGCCAACCTTCAGAACCGAATCCTGGAGGCGGCCAAGGATCACGACCGCATCGCGCCTATGGCCGAAAGGACGGCGGACACCGTGCAGCGCCTTGGGTCTGGTACCTGCCCGATAGCGAACGGGAGGAACGGACCAACTGAGCAAGAAAATTGCGCAAAGGGGTTTTTTCCTGGTTTTCGGCGCTTCAACCGCTACGTCCCGTGAAGCCCCCTCCACGAACAGGCCGGTATTTGCTTCACGCCGGGAAGGAAAGTCAAGCTACGGCGAAGCCGTCATCTCACTAATTCAATCGCTTGCTCATGGTGGCGTGAAGGCCGTGAAGCATCCGTGAACCGCGCCGCTAGCTTCACTCACGCGCCCTCCCTCTTAGGAGGGCGTGAAGGGAAGCGGGAACGTGAAGGGAAGGTCCGACTCTGCTTCGCGCCGCATCCTCGCTGATTTGGCCAAACACCATAACCAGAAATTGGTTATTGCATTACTTTCAGCAGCCCCCGATCCCTCGCTCAATGTTCAGCCCCGCTCTCGGCGAAGTGGGCCGATCCTGACCCCGCGCAACAATATTATTATGACTACAATTTCCCTACTTGGCCCGCGTCCTTCTGGTTTCGATGGCGGGCCGGGCTGGCGCGCTCTGCGCTGTGTGCATCCTGGCAGTGTTCTCGCGCGCGCCACGATAGCCCCGCAGGCGCACCAGCTTTTATCCTATCTCCCGATGTTCGGATGGCCCTTGCTGCGCTTCCTGCACCCAACGCTGGGCCTCGCTGTTGCCCTTGGCCTCAGCGCATCCTGCCGGCGATTTCCTCGCGCTATCGGATTGCCCGCCGGGGGCAAAGGCGCGCACGCACGCGCACGCACCCGCTCGTCCATAAAACGCGGGAATTTTTGGTTTCAACGGTCTGCACAATGGACACGGTTCGGTGGCGCGGCATTCCTACTCGAAACCCAAGCGCTGCGCGGTCGTTGCTGCGGTTCCTGCCGGAAACCGCCCAGTAATGCCTTGTTATTTTCCGGCCAACTGCAAAGGACCTGTCCTTCATGGGTAAATCGTTCTTCGATCTGCTTGGGCGTGACGCCTGAACTCACCCGAACCAACTTGCGATCCGGCGTAGTGCCACAGAGGCCGCGCTTATGGAGGCCGAGAAGCTCCATCGCCGGGTGTCTGAAGCCGAACAGCAAGTACCCGGCGCGGCGAGTTGGCTCAATTGAGGCCGCACAGGTCCTCAGAACCGCCCAGGAGCGATTGCGCGACGTGATGAGCGCAGCGATTGATTTGGACGCGGTGAACGCTGAGCGCCAGCGCCAAGCTCGCATTGCCGCGGAAATCGCTGAGGATGTGGGCCTAGCAATGGCCCCACTTGGACAAGGCAGCGGCGAAACGAGGTACGCGCCGTCCGCAATGAACCAAGCTCGCCATATCGTCGCCCAAATAGACCGGGCGGGTGCCGGGGTACCTCCCCGCGTCCTCGCGCGTCCCCGCGTCCTCGCGCGTCCCCGCGTCCCCCGCGCGCCCCCGCGCCGCCGGGCCCGTCCTCCTTGGCCACGATGGGACCATTGCGGTCGCTGCAGGACCACGATGGGACCATTGCGGTCACTCCGCTGCGGGTGTCTTCGCCTGCGCAGACGGCCCGTGTCGTTAGAGTGCTGTGACATGAGGACCGTTGAGCCCGAAGTTCTGCTGGTGGCGCGGCCCCAGCTCGACTACGACGCCGTCGCCAAGTACCTGCGTGAGGTTGGCGGCGAAGCCTGGCTGGAGCGGCTGGACCGCGGCGACTTGGAAAACGACGCGCAGAATCTCGCCGAGTTCGCCGGCGGCTCTGCTATGACCCGGAGACAGAGATCCTGACCGACGCCGGCTGGAAGCGCGTGGGGGATCTTCACCAGGACATAGACCGGGTGCTGACGTGGAACCGCGCTCGAGAGTTTGCGGAGTTTCAGCCATTCTCGCTGGTGCGGTTTGAGTATGAGGGTCCGATGCTGCACATCAAGCAGCGCGGGCTCGATCTCTTCGTCACGCCCGACCACCGGCTGTGGACGCAGAAGATGCTAGAGGGTGGCGGATGGAGTCCTTGGCATTTTGCCACGGCTGAGACCGTGAGCACTCGTGGCATCTGGCGCTTCCAGCGGGACTCGACACCTGTGCGGGGCACCATCAACGCTGATGAATGTGTGATTCCGGCACGTTCTTACCGCTCTGGGCGCCGGGATGCCGGTTATGGCTCCAGGCTGCAAGTAACTCGGGATCTGAGAATGCCGGCGCTCGCTTACGCTCGGTTCCTCGGATATGTCATCGCAGAGGGTTTCGCGCATGTCCCGGTCGGCGGTGCTGGCCCGTACGTGGGGATTACGCAGAGCAAGGGACCGGTTCTGGACGACATCCTCGCTGTCGTCGACGAGCTCGGCTTGTCTTGCCGTGAGTACCCCGATCCGCGTAAACCGCACGTAGTGACGCTACACGTCCACGGAGGGACTGATTTCGTCCGTCGCGTGCAGGAGGACGCAGGCAGCGGAGCGCATCACAAGCGCATCCCGCGCTGGCTGATGGAGCACAGTGACCTGCGGGTTCTTGACGCTCTTTGGTCCGCCATGTGGTCGGGTGACGGCAGCATGTCCGGAGGGTCGCAGGTCTACGCCACTGTGTCCGAAGGGCTGGCCAGTGACGTACAGGAGTTGTTGATCAGGATCGGGAAGGCGTCTTCTGTCGCATTCCATGACCGTGGCGGGAGCAGGCATTACCGGGTGCGCGTGCTTCAGAACGGGACCATCGGCAGCGGGCCGGCGGGTCGGTCGTGGGAGCCGTACAGCGGCCCAGTGTGGTGTGTTTCGACGCTCAACGGCATCGTGTATATCCGCCGCAACGGTAACGGGGTCTGGTGCGGAAATTGCTACCGGTCATGGGAACCCGGGCTGAACCCCAACGTCACCCGCATCCGCACCGACCAGGACAAGTACCTGCAGAACATCCTGGCCAGCGCGCACGGTTCCGTTCTAGAGCACGTGAACTTCACGTTCGTCCTGCACAATGTGAGCCGTGTTTTCACCCATGAAGTTGTTAGGCATCGGCCGGGGACGGCGGTGTCGCAGGAGTCGCTGCGGTTCGTCCGGCTCGCGGACATCCCGTTCTGGTTCCCGGAGTGGGCCCGCGGCGACGAGGAGCTGATGAAGCGCGCCGCCGACCTGCTGGCCGAGATGGAGAACTTCCAGCGCTGGATGGCGGACCACTTCGGCCTGGACGACGAGGGCGTGCCGTTCCACGAGAAGAAGCACAAGACCTCGTTCATGCGCCGGTTCGCGCCTGACGGGGTCGCCACCGGTCTGGTGTGGTCGGCGAACGTCCGCGCGCTCCGGCACACCATCGAGGCGCGCACCGATCCCGGGGCGGAGGAGGAGATCCGCCTGGTCTTCAGCAAGATCGGCGACCTCATGCGCACCGAGGCCCCGGCCCTGTTCGGCGACTACGAGGTGCGCGACGGCGCCTGGATACCCGGCTGGCGCAAGGTCTGACCCGCCGCTTCCCGGTGCGGCCTACCGGGTCATCCCGGCCTGGGTGAGCACGTCGTAGCCGTGGATCCAGCCGAGCCGGTCCGGCAGGGTCTGGAGCAGCGTGTCGCGGCGCTTGGCGTCCGGACCGTCGGGCAGGTGCAGCGCGGCGGACGCGGCCCAGGACAGAAGCTGCACCTGCCGGGTCCGCACCCGGCGCTGGGCGGCGTAGCGGCGCAGCGCCGCCTCGATGTCGCCGGTGCCGCCCAGCCCGCCGCCCAGCCCGGCTCCTACGCAAGCAGCCAGTTCGCCGGCCAGCACGACGGCGTCTTCGATCGTCTGGTTGGCACCCTGCCCGTGGTGCGGCAGCATCGCGTGCGCGGCGTCGCCCATCAGCACGACCGGCCCGCGGTCCCACCGGGCCAGTGGCCGCCGGGCGAACAGGCCCCAGCGCGGCGACTGCGGCACGGCGCCGATCATCTCGGTGACCGCGGGATGCCAGCCCGCGAACGGTTCAAGGTGCGCGCCGGGCTCGGCGGGCTCCATCCAGGCCGGCGCCGTCCACTGCGAGGGCGTGTCGATCACCGCCAGGAAGTTGATCACACTGCCGCCGCTGATCGGATAGTGCAGCAGGTGCGCGCCGGGTCCCATCCAGAACTGCAGGGCGCCCGGCTCGGGCAGGTGCGGGACCCGCTCGGCCGGGACCAGGCCGCGGAACCCGGAGGTGCCGGAGTAGAGCGGCTCGTCGCCGCCGGTCACCCACGAGCGGGCCAGGGAGTGCACGCCGTCGGCGCCCACCACCACGGTGGCGTCGAAAGCCGCTCCCGAGGAGCAGCGCACCCGCATCTTCCGGCCTCGTTCCTCCAGGGTTTCGGCGTGACAGCCCAGGTGCACGTGCTCGGACCCCAGCGCGTCGGCGAGCAGGCCCTGCAGGGCCATCCGGTGCAGGCCATAGAACGGAGCCCCGAAGGTCTCGCGGTACCACTGCGAATCTCTGGCGCCCGCGACGAGGTGGCCGTCCCGGCCGTCGCGATGGATCAGCCGGGTGGGCTCGGACGACACCCGTGCCAGGCCCTCACCCAGGCCGAGGTCCCGCAGCACGCGCGTCGCGTTGGCGGCCAGGCCGATGGCCGCGCCCACCTCGCGCAGTTCGGCCGCCCGCTCCAGGACGTCCGCCACGATGCCCTGCCGGCGCAGCAGCAGGGCCAGCGTCAGCCCGCCGACTCCGGCACCGATGATGACGACTGGGGATTCGGGAACGTCCATCGTGCCCCTCCGGCACCGCGGCCCGTGCTGCCGGGCCCCTGTCTGCCAGAGCGGATGTCCCGGCCGGAAATACGGCCGCGTCCATGAATTGTGAGCCTACCTCGCGCCCGCTGGCTATCCCCAAGCTGCGGCAGGGTAGTTATTACCCCGAATGGCTGCTGGAGCGGCGCCGCCGGGCCGAGCGCGTGCTGGCATCGGTGGTGGCCACCGGCTACCTGCTGGGCGTGTCCACCCGCAGGGTGGAAAGCTGGCCGAGTCCCTTGGCGTGACGAAGCTGTCCAAATCGCAGTCAGCGTGATGGCGGTAATTAGAAATAGATCGCGAGGTGGCCGTCTCCTACATGATCTCTGTGGGGTGGCCGGCTCGAATGCACGTTGACCTGCTGGAATGCTTCTCAGCGATGCTCATTAGCGACGGCGTTAAGCGCGCGACCCTTGACAGATGGTAACTCGCGACATAAGGTCCGTTTTAAAGTTGATGTTTAGCTTTTGTGGCCGACGCCGATACTGCGGCTGGTTATTTGGCCTAGCCGCGGTTACCAGACTCCTGAACCCTGATGGGGATGAACCGCGCCTGCCTAGGATCGTCCTCCCCCTCCCATCTCTAATCTGACTATTGGTCTGGCGTGGAGCAACGGGCACCCGTGCAAGAGGTGCCCGGCAGTGACCCAACTAGGCTCCAGAGGCATAGTTCTATCTTAGCGAGGTTAAGCAAATGAATTCTCCAGAAACTCCAGACAAGCTCGATCCGGCTATCGACCCCAGTCTTTTCGAAGTCGATGGCACCACTTACAGGGACCTCTCCCACTCTGCCGCTGCCCAGAGAGCCACGTACCACGAGGCCATGTCGGCCAAGCTCTTGGCATCCTCCAGCAAGACAACGACACACGAGCAGACTTCGAGCGCCGCCATTACCAGCACTCTTCTCAACCGGATTGACTGGTTCGAAAATTTCGGCACTGCCCCTGATTACACCACGCAGGGTGGCACTCAAGGACCGGGCCAAGAAGGATGGATCATGCACAGCCAGGGAAGCGGCGACTCCAGTCGCTTGAAGTTCAACTTTCCCTTTAACGACGGCAGTGCGCCTTACACGTACATCAGGGCTTGGATGCGTGGCGCGCCAGACAATGGCAAGAACAGCTATGTGACGCTCCTTGAGCAAAGATGCGCCGAGGAAGGGCAATCACGCTGTGATGAGGTTGATATTGTCGAGTATTACGGGCAGTCATCCCGCCATAGGTCTGAATTTACTATCTACCAAAACGGCAACACTCACGGGAATGTGGGCACCCAGGTCTGGCCTGCCCCAACAGATCCTGGCCAAGACACGTACAGCTACACGGTCTATCTGGAAAGAAACAATTACATGAGATGGTTTTTTCAACGTCCTGATGGCCTTCAGTTGGGCGAGTGGGATAGACACATAAGCCAAGCGTATGTCCCAGCGCAGCCCATGTATCTTTATGTTGGTATTTGGGACTGTTCAAGCCGGGATCCGACCGGCACACAGGGTTGGTGTTTTGACCCCCCGGGACCTTTCACTGGAGATTCATGGATGGCTCTTCAAGGGCTTTACATCGATACTGGGGGGACAGTACTCCAGCGAAACCCGTGACCATGTGTGTGTGAGGGTTCGTCGCCGGTGGACCGTGGGCTGGATAGAGAACGTTTCAGGCGTTGCTGTAGCGTCCGGCTTTGATGTTGCTAGCGAAGCGGTGCCATTGTGCGGGCTGCAAGATCAGTTTCGGGCCGTGCCGGTCTTGGGGCGGAAGCTGATCATTGGCTTTGTACGCTTAGAACAGCGGGCGGTCGTACCGGATGAGTTCCTCGGGCGCGCCCCTGAGCTTCAGGTCGGTCACGGTGCGCGCGATCATCTCGTCCGGCCCGCTCACGTAGATGTCGCGGTTCTTCCAGCTGGCCGCGGCCGCCACGCGCGGGATCGTCCCGTAGATCGCGCCCGGCGAAGCCTCCTCGGATACGACCGGAATGACCTGCAGCCACGGATAGGCCGCCTCCAGGTGCCGCAGGCCGGGCAGGTCGTACAGGCCGGACTCGTGGCGAGCGCCGTAGTAGAGCACGATCTCACGCCGGCGGCCCGCGCCAGGCGCCTGGGTAACTGCCTCGATAACGGCCTTGACCGGTGCCAGCCCGGTGCCACCGGCGAGGCCCAGGACGTCGCGCTGAGAGGTCAGATCCGCCGTCATCGACCCGGCGGCCGCCCCGAGCAGCAGAGTGTCGCCCACGGCTACGTGATGAACCAGGGTGGCGCTGACCAGGCCGCTGGGAACGGCGCGGACGTGAATGGTGAGCGTGCCGTCCTCGCGAGGCGCGTTCGCGATCGAGTAGGCGATAAAGACGGTTTTAGCCGATTCGGCAACCTCAAATTTAGGCCATTCTGTGATAGCGGGTGATGCGTCCTTATGCGCGTTTGCCCGATTTGTGCAGGTCCGTGCCCGGATGAGGCGACCTGGACCTGGGCCGGACCGCCGCGCATGTGCGTCCGCCGGCAGCTTTCTGGTGAACTTTGGTAAGGCGCTGACCTGGGTGCGCGGCGATGGACCATCATGGGCACCGGGGAACGATTTTCGCGACCTGCCGGACATTATGACCTCGGACCTGACGACCACGCCGCAGGAGGGTGCATGGCCCGCTCGCTCATTGGGATAACCGGTCAGTTCGAGGCCGCGCACTGGGGCGACTGGGTACGCGAGGCCGTCCTCTCCCCGCTCACGTACACCCGCGCCGTGGAACGCTCCGGCGGAACGCCGGTCATTCTGCCGCCGGTCCCCGCCGACAGCGTGGCCCGGCTGATCGAGGGCCTCGACGGCTTCGTGTTCACCTGCGGCGCGGACGTCAATCCCGCGCTTTACGACGCGGCCCCGCACGAGAAGACGGACCCGCCGGACCGCCGCCGGGACCGGTTCGAGATGGCGCTGGTCCGTGCGGCTATCGAGGCGCAACTGCCGTTCCTCGCGATCTGCCGCGGCATGCACGTCCTCAACGTGGCCCGCGGCGGCACGCTGATTCAGCATCTCCCGGACGCGGTCGGCCATAACGGGCACGCGCCTGACCCGTACAAGATGGCCCCGCACGACGTGCACCTGAACGCGGGCAGCACGGTGGGCGAGCGGCTCGGCCCCCGGGCCCGGGTGCCCGCGCGGCACCACCAGGCCGTGCAGCGCAGCGGCGAGGGGCTGGTAACGGTCGCCCAGGCGGACGATCAGGTCACCGAGGCCATCGAGCTGCAGGGCCACCCGTTCGCCGTCGGGGTCCAGTGGCACCCCGAGGAAGGCGACGACCTGCGGCTGTTCGAGGCCCTCGTCAGCGCGGCCCAGGCGGCCACCGCGGCGCGGGCCGCGGCCCGCGCGGCCGAGGACAAGGCCCAGGCGGCCAAGCAGCCAGCTGGACGGGGCGGCCGGTCGAACCGGGCCACCGCGAAGGCGCGCGCCCGGATCTGACCGCGTTCCCGGGCGGCGGCCCAGGGCTTCGGGCGGCCCCCGGCGCCGGGCTGCTCCCGGCTCCGGGCGGCTGCGGGCCGTGCGGGCGGTTACAGCGGAGGCTGGTAGCCGCCGATCCAGTGGATCTTCAGCCAGAGCATCGCCGCGGCCCACGCACCGGTGACCTCCATGACGCCCACCGTGACCAGCAGCGCCCCGCCGATGCGGGTCACCAGGCGGGCGTGCCGGCGGGCGTACCCGAACACGCGCATGCTGCGCTGGAAGAAGACCGAAACGATCAGGAACGGCACGCCCAGGCCAAGGCCGTAGATGAAGGCCAGGAAGGCGCCCCGGCCCGCGGTCCCCGTGGTCGTGGACAGCGCGAGCACGGTGGCGAGCGTGGGGCCGATGCACGGGGTCCAGCCGAGCCCGAACATCACCCCGAGCAGGGGCGCCCCGGCCAGGCCGGCCCGCGGCCGCACCGACGGGCGGACGATCCGGCCCGCGAACGAGAACCGGTCGAAGACCCCCGCGAACAGCAGGCCGAGCACGATGGTGAGGGAGCCCAGGACCGCGGTGACCCCGCCCTGGTGGTGCGCGAGCAGGGTGCCGCCCAGGCTGCCCGAGGCCGCGCCGTAGACCGCGAACAGCGCGGAAAAGCCGAGCACGAAGAGCATGGTCCCGGCGATCGTCCGCCCCCGCCCGGGCCGGCGCGGCGTCTCCGGCGCGTCCGGCGGGGCGTCGACGGCCACCTGGGTCGTGCCCCCCTCGCCCGCCGCGGCTTCCTCGCCGGAAACGGCGCCTTCGGCGGTATTGGCCGCCTGCTTGCGGCTCTGGGCGGGCGTCTTCGCGGTCTGCGCGTCGGTACCCGACATGCCGGTCGCGTAGGCCAGGTAGCCGGGGACCAGGGGCAGGCAGCACGGCGACACGAACGTGATCGCGCCGGCCGCGGCGGCGATGGGGGCCGCCAGGATCAGCGGCCCGGACAAGACCACCTGCTGAATCCCGCTGATGGCTGCTCGCCTCCTCGCCCGTGGTTCCTCATTTACTATCGCATGTCGTCGCGCGGGCGTACGCGCGCATGTCCTGGCCCGGAAGTACGCACGTTACGGCGCGTGCCGATATGGTTGGCGGCGTGAAATCGGTCCTCGCCCCCCGGGGGGCGGCCGGGTCCACGCGCCGGGTGCCGGGGGCCCGGCTGCTCGGCGCCGGGGCGGCCGCATTCGGTGTGGCCATCGCCCTGTACGCCCTGTACGCCGCGATTCACCCCGCCAACTGGACGCTGAATCCGGTGGACCTCGGCGTGTACCGGTCCGGCGGCCTGATCGTGCGGCACGTCCAGCCCGCGTTCGACCCGCGGCTGAAGGCGCCCTTGTACGACTGGGGCGGTTACCACGGCCTGGGGCTCAAGTTCACCTATACGCCGTTCGCGGCGATCGTCTTCGCCCTCGTCTCGTTCGTCCCGTGGGGGGTGCTGCCCAATCTCTGGGTGGGTGTCAACATCGTCGTGCTGGTCGCGGCGCTGTGGTTCACCTTCGGCGGCCTCGGCTACCGCGATCGCCCCTGGGTGCGGCTGGGCGCGGCGCTGCTGGCCTCCGGCGCGGTGTTCTGGACCGAGCCGGTGGTCCGGACGCTGTATCTCGGCCAGGTCAACCTGCTGCTGATGGCGCTCATCCTCTGGGACCTGTGCCAGCCGGACACCAAGGCCTCCCGGTGGTGGAAGGGGGCTGGCGTCGGCATCGCGGCCGGCATCAAGCTCGTGCCGCTCGTTTTCATCCCGTACCTGCTGCTCGCGCGCAAGTTCCGGCAGGCCGCCATGGCCACCGCCGCGTTCGTGTTCACCGTGCTGCTCGGGTTCGCCATCCAGGGCCCGGACTCGTCCAAGTGGTGGTTCGGCGGCCTGTTCTTCCAGGGCGGCCGGACCGGGTTCACCGGCTGGGAAGGCAACCAGTCGCTGCGCGGCGTGGCGACCCGGTTCGCCGGGAGCATCGCCGGGGCCCAGACCGAGTGGATCATCGCGGCCGTGCTCATCGGGATCACCGGCGTCGTCTGCGCGGCCATCCTGGACCGGGCCGGGCATCAGGTCGCGGGCCTGCTCGCGGCCGCGCTCACCGGCCTGCTGCTCTCGCCGATCAGCTGGGACCACCACTGGGTATGGATCGCGCCCGCCGTGGCGGTGGCTGGCCACTACGCCGTCCGGTCCTGGCGCTCCTCCCGGATTCGCGCCCTGGCCTGGTCGGTCCTGGCCGCAGCCATCCTGGCCGTATTCGGCGCCTGGCCGGGCAGTCTGTGGGGCAAGCCGAGGGACCTGGGCGGGTTCTCGCTCGGCATCATCTGGCTGCCGCCGAACACCAGCCCGTCCACGTACTACCAGGACGGGGACCAGCCCTGGTTCGCCGAGTACCACTGGCACGGCCTGCAGCTCGTCACCGGCAACGCGTACATCCTGGCGGGCCTGGCCTTGTTCGTCGTCATTCTCGCGGCCACGCTGTGGATCGCCGTCCGGTCCCGGGTCAGCCGTCCCCAGGGCGGGAACTCGTCAGCCGGGAGACTCCCTGATCCCGCTGGCGCCAGCGAGCCTTCCCGGGCGTTATGCTCCCGGCGGGGGTACCCGGAGCTGCCGAGAGCGAGGAAGGTCTCATGCGTCGCGCCACACCACCGTTCCGTGCCGATCATGTCGGAAGCCTGCTGCGGCCCGAGCGACTGCTCCGGGCGCGTGAGCAGTTCGCGGCCGGGCAGCTGCCCGCAGAGGACCTGCGCGCGGTCGAGGACGACGCGATCGCCGAGGCCGTCCGGATGCAGGAGGACGTCGGCCTGCAGGCGGCGACGGACGGCGAGTTCCGCCGGGCCTCCTGGCACATGGACTTCATCTACTCCCTGGGCGGGATCTCCAAGGCGCCGGGCAACATGGCGGTGCGGTTCCGGAACGAATCAGGGGCGATCGAGTGGACCCCCGCGGCGCTGCAGATCGCGAGCAAGGTCCGCCTGGACCAGACGATCTTCGAGGACTCGTTCACCTACCTGCAGTCGCAGGTGAAGACGGCGATGCCCAAGCTCACGATCCCGTCGCCGAACATGGTGCACTACCGCGGCGGCCCGGCGTCCATCGACCCCGGCGTCTACCCGGACATCGAGGAGTTCTGGACCGACCTGTCCGGCGCGTACGCGGAAGAGGTCCGGCGGCTCGGCGAGCTGGGCTGCCAGTACCTGCAGTTCGACGACACCAGCCTGGCCTACCTGAACGACCCTGCGCAGCGGGCTGAGATCACCGAGCGCGGCGAGGACGCGGAGCACCTGCACCTGCGCTACATCAAGCAGATCAACGACGCGCTGGCGGCCAAGCCCGACGGCATGGCCGTGACCACGCACATGTGCCGCGGCAACTTCCGGTCCTCGTGGGCGGCCGAGGGCGGCTACGACTTCGTGGCCGAGGCGCTGTTCAGCGAGCTGAACGTGGACGGTTTCTTCCTCGAGTACGACGACGCCCGGTCCGGGGGGTTCGAGCCACTGAGGTTCGTTCCGAAGGACAAAATTGTCGTTCTCGGCCTGGTCACGACCAAGCGCGGCGCGCTGGAGGACCCTGAGCAGCTCAAGCGCCGGATCGAGCAGGCGTCCCGGTACGTCCCGCTGGACCAGCTCGCCCTGTCCGGGCAGTGCGGTTTCTCCTCCACGGTCGAGGGCAACACGCTGAGCTACGACGAGGAGGTCGCCAAACTGCGGCTCATCGTCGACGTGGCCCGCGACGTCTGGGGCGACTGACCCGCACCGGACCCGCGTGCTCAGCCCGTGGTGCTCAGCGACGTCTCGGACCTGCTGACCTGCCCGGTGTGCGGACTTCCGCTGAAGCCCTGCGCCCGGCCCGCGTCGCCGTCCGCCTCCACATCCCGGCCGCCGCCGGCACTGCGCTGCGGGCGCGGGCACAGCTTCGACGTCGCACGGCAGGGCTACGTCAACCTGATGACGGGCCACGCCCGGCCGGGCACGGCTGACACCGCGGAGATGGTGACGGCCCGGCAGGCCTTCCTGGCCGCCGGGCACTACGCACCGCTGGCGGACGCGGTGGCCGCGCTCGCCGCCGATGCGATCCCGGCCGCCCAGGGCACCCCGGGTGCCGGGGGCGTCCCGGGTGCCGGGGGCGTCCCGGTTGCCGGCCGGCCGTACGTGCTCGACGCGGGCGCCGGCCCAGGCTATTACCTCGCGGCGGTTCTCGCCCGGGTCCGCGCCCTCCCCGGTTACGGCGAGACGGCCGGGCTGGCCATGGACGTCTCGGTGCCGGCGCTGCGCCTGGCCGCGCGGGCCCATCCGGCAGCGGGCGCGGCCGGATGGGATGTCTGGAAGCCGCTCCCGGTGCGCGACGGCGCGGCGTCGGTCGTGCTCAACGTCTTCGCCCCACGCAACGGGCCGGAATTCCGGCGGGTCCTCCGCGACGATGGTGCGCTGATCGTCGTCACCCCGGGCCAGGGGCACCTGGCCGAACTGATCGACGACGCCGGCTTGCTGACGGTGGACGAGCGCAAGGACGAGCGGCTGTCCACCGCGCTCGGCGCGCATTTCTCGCTGGCCGGCCAGCGGGACCTGTCCATCGGGCTGCGGCTGACCCGGGCCGGGGCCGCGACGCTCGCCGGCATGGGGCCGTCCGCGTGGCACACGCGCCCGGAGGAGACCGCAGACCGCCTGGCTGGCCTGGCCGAGCCGGTCAGCGTGACCGCCGCTTTCCGGATCTCGCTCTACCGCCCCCGGTGACCTCCAGCCGGTGAAACGGAAGTGCACAGAGGGGTAAACTTTTCGGTCAAAACGCTAAGAACGGACGAATCTTCGCGCGCCGCGGATGAGCGATGGTCGCGTCGGCCAGGTAGGGTCACGGGCGTGAGCCAGATGGTAGGGGGCGATGCGAACCAGGGAGGCGATCCCGTTCGCACCGGGGAGAGTTTTGCCCCGGCCGGGGACGGCCCGGGCGATAACGGGCACAGCCCCGCCACCCACGGCGACCCCCGCGACCGCGTGCTCACCATCCCGAACGCGCTCAGCGTCGCGCGCCTGCTCGGCGTCCCGGTCTTCCTCTGGCTCGTCCTTGGGCCCGAGGCCGACGGGTGGGCCGTCGGGCTGCTCATCGCGTCCGCCGCCAGCGACTGGCTGGACGGCAAGATCGCCCGGGCGCTCAACCAGCAGAGCCGGCTCGGTGAGGCGCTCGACCCGGCCGCCGACCGGCTGTACATCGCCGCCACCCTGATCGGCCTGGCCGTGCGCTCGATCATCCCGTGGTGGCTGGTGGGGCTGCTTGCGGCGCGCGAGCTCATCGTGGCCGGGGCGCTGGGCGTCCTGCGCCGGCGGCTCGGTTTCGGCACGCTGCAGGTCAGCTTTGCGGGGAAAACAGCTACGCTTTGCCTTCTATATGCATTCCCGCTGCTGCTCCTCGGGGCATACGCCGGGACCTGGGCCGAGATCGCCCGCGTCATCGGGTGGGCGTTCGCGATCTGGGGCACGGCGCTGTACTGGTGGGCCGCGGCCCTGTACCTGATCCAGACGCGGGCGCTCCTGACCGGGCGCCTCGCCCCCGGCCCCCAACCGTAAGCCCGCCCACATACCCGACCGACAACTCCCGAACAGCCCCCCAACGACGAGGACACCGGCGACACGGGCACCGATTAACGAACAGGCGCATTCCGGAGGGAGCGGCGTAACCGTTGAAGGCCGTCGTGATGGCAGGCGGGGAAGGGACGCGGCTGCGTCCGATGACCGCCAACCAGCCCAAGCCCCTGCTACCCGTGGCCAACCGGCCGATCATGGAGCACGTCCTGAGGCTGCTCCGGCGGCACGGGTTCACCGACACGGTCGTGACCGTGCAGTTCCTGGCCGCCCTCGTCCGCAACTACTTCGCCGACGGCGAAGACTTCGGGATGAACCTCCAGTACGCGACCGAGGAAATGCCGCTCGGCACCGCGGGCAGCGTGAAGAACGCGGAAGACGCCCTGCGCGACGGCCCGTTCGTGGTCATCTCCGGTGATGCCCTCACCGATATCGACCTCACGGCCATGGTCCGCTTTCACAAGGAGCAGGGCGCCCTGGTCACGGTGGGCCTGACCCGCGTGCCCGACCCGCTGGAGTTCGGCATCGTCATCGCCGACGAGGACGGGCGGATTCAGCGGTTCCTGGAGAAGCCGACCTGGGGCCAGGTGTTCTCGGACACGGTGAACACCGGCATCTACGTCATTGAGCCCGAGGTCCTGGCGGAGGTGCCGCCGGAGGAGTCGGTGGACTGGTCCGCTGATGTCTTCCCGACCCTGCTCAAGCGCGGGGCGCCGCTGTTCGGCTACATATCCGACGGCTACTGGGAGGACGTCGGCAACCACGAGAGCTACATGAAGGCGCAGGCCGACGTGCTCGCCCGGCGGGTGAACGCCGACATCGACGGCTTCGAGGTCTCACCCGGCGTGTGGGTCGCGGAAGGCGCCGAGGTGGACCCGGAGGCGGTGCTGACCGGCCCGCTCTGCATCGGGGACTACGCCAAGGTCGAGGCGGGCGCGCACCTGCGCGAGTACACGGTGATTGGCAGCAACGTCGTGGTCAAGGAGGGCGCGTTCCTGCATCGCGCCGTGGTGCACAACAACGTGTACGTCGGCCAGGGCGTGACCCTGCGCGGCTGTGTCGTCGGCAAGAACACCGACGTGATGCGGCTGGCCCGGATCGAGGAGAACGCCGTCGTCGGGGACGAGTGCGTGATCGAGCCGGAGGCGTACCTGTCGGCCGGGGTGAAGGTGTACCCGTTCAAGACGATCGAGGCCGGCGCGGTCGTCAACAACAGCGTCATCTGGGAGTCCCGCGGCAACCGGACGCTGTTCGGCCAGCGGGGCGTGTCCGGCCTCATCAACGTCGAGGTGACGCCGGAACTGTGCGTCCGCCTGGCCAGCGCGTACGCGACCACCCTGAGAAAGGGCTCGACCGTCACCACGTCGCGGGACGTGTCCCGCGCCGCGCGGACGCTGAAGCGCGCGATCCAGGGGGCGCTGAACGCCAGCGCGATCAACGTCGTCGACCTGGAGGCGCAGCCCCTGCCGGTCGCCCGGTTCGAGACCGAGCGCGCCGACTACAGCGGCGGCATCGCGCTGCGGACCACACCGGGCGACGCCCAGTCGATCGACATCATCTTCCTGGACGAGCGCGGCGCCGAACTGCCGCCGGCCGCACAGCGCAAGCTCGAGCGCGTCTTCTCCCGGCAGGAGTACCGGCGGGCGTTCCCCGGCGAGATCGCGGAGCTCACCTACCCGCCCCGCGTCGTGGAGTGGTACACCCGCGAACTGATGCGCTGCGTGGACATGACCGCGGTCCGCGAGACCGGGATGAAGGTCGTCGCCGACTGCGCGGGCGGTACCACCTCGCTGGTCATGCCCAGCCTGCTCGGCCGGATCGGCGTCGACGTGCTCACCATCAACGGCCGGCTGGACGAGCTGTCCCCGACCGAGACCGTCGCCCAGCAGCGCGCGGGACTGCAGCGCCTGTCGGAGGTGGTGTCCTCCTCGCGCGCCTCGTTCGGCGTCCGGTTCGATCCCGTCGGCGAGCGGATCCGGATCGTGGATGAGAAGGGCGAGATGGTCAGCGACGAGCGGGCGCTGCTCGTCGTGCTCGACCTGGTCGCCGCCGAGCGCAAGACCGGCCGGGTCGCCCTGCCGGTGACCACGACACGGGTAGCGGAGCAGGTCTGCCGCTTCCACGGGGTCGAGGTGAACTGGACACCGACGTCGATGGACGCCCTCACCCAGGCGGCCGCGGCCGACGATGTGATCTTCGCCGCCGACGGGCGCGGCGGTTTCGTGGTGCCGGGGTTCACCCGGACCGTCGACGGCATCGCGACCTTCGCCCGGCTGATCGGCCTCGTGGCCCGGACCCGGCTGACGCTGAGCCAGATCGACGCGCGGATCCCCGACGCGCACCTGCTCAGGCGGTCCATGCCGACCCCGTGGGCGGCCAAGGGCAGCGTCATGCGGACGGTGGTGGAAGCGGCCGGGACCCGGGAGTTGGACACCACCGACGGCGTCCGGGTCGTCGAGCCCGGGCTGGGCTGGGTGCTGGTCCTCCCGGATCCCGCCGACGCCGTGACCCATCTGTGGGCCGAGGGCACCGACGCCGACACCGCGCAAATGCTGCTGGACGAGTGGGCGCTCGTGGTCGAGCAGGCGGCCCAGTGACGCCGGGTGACGGCCCCAGGCCAGGGATAGCGGCCAGGGGCGGCGGCCAGGGCGGTGACAGCGGCCGGGCGTATCCGTGACGGCCGCGGAAATACACCCGGAACGAACGGTTACGCCGCACGGTAATTGGATGCCGCGGTATGGCACGGGACGAGCCTCACGATTGGTCAACTCCCGTCATAAGCCGCGCTAAGGTGGGGGACTGACTAGGTACGCCATGTCGTGAAGTCCTTTGGCCGTGAGACAATCACGCACACTATGGGACACGGGCCGTGCGGCTCGTCCAGTCCCGGTGGCGGGTCCCGGGCTGGCGGGTGACGGCCGGGCGGCGGTGTGGCGGAGGTGGAGCGGCGGTGTGGCGCAGACGTCGCGACGGTGACCCAGGGTGGTCTCCCGCCGGGGCATCCTCCGGCAGCAGCGGCCAGGCTCCGCGCAGGGGCTGGCGGCGGCTGCTCGCGTGGCGCATAGACCGGGACACCCCCGCCCCGGTAACCTGGTCAGCCTCATCCCACGAGCCCGCGTCACATGCGCAGGGCCCGGGTCCTGACGCGGCCCCGGCGGAGTGGGACTGGCCCATGGAGGGGAGGCCTGGCGGAGCGATGGCCAGCGTCTACTGCACACGGTGCGGTCGTCCGAATCCGGATGACGCACGCTTCTGCTCGAACTGCGGGACTGCCCTGATGCGGGGAGCGGCCGAGCGCCCGGGCGAGACCACCTCGACCATCTCCCTGGACCGGGCCCAGGCCCTCGACGCCGAGCTGAACGACGAGCCGCTCGCCGACCCGGCCATGCTGGAGGCCCTGCCGGCCGACACGGCCCTGCTGGTCGTGCACCGGGGCCCGAACGCGGGCAGCCGGTTCCTCCTCGACAGCGAGCTGACCACCGCCGGGCGGCACCCGGACAGCGACATCTTCCTCGACGACGTGACCGTGTCCCGGCGCCACGCGGAGTTCTACCGGATGGGGACCCGGTTTACCGTCCGTGACGTCGGCAGCCTGAACGGGACCTACGTCAACCGGGACCGGATCGAGGAGACCGAGCTGTTCAGCGGGGACGAGGTGCAGATCGGGAAGTTCCGGCTCATCTTCATGACGCACCCGCGCCTTCAGGGACAGCGCCGTGGCGGAGGCGCACAGGACTACGCATGAGCTCATCGCGCGAGCCCGCCTCCTTCGGGATCGGCGAGGTTCTCGCCCGGCTGCGGGCCGAGTTCCCGGACGTCAGCACGTCCAAGATCCGGTTCCTCGAGGCCGAAGGCCTGATCGAGCCTGCGCGCTCCCGGTCGGGATACCGGCAGTTCGCCCTGGCCGACATCGAGCGCCTCCGGTACATCCTGACCGCGCAGCGGGACGAGTACCTGCCGCTGCGGGTGATCAAAGAACGCCTCGACGCCATCGACGCGTCCGCGGTCACGCGGGTGCGCCCGACGCTCGCGTCCTCCCTGGCGGAGGCCGCGGCCACGGACGAGGCGTCCGTACGCGGCGCTGGCCGTCACGGGTCGCCGCTGACTCGCGCCGAGCTGCTCGAGACGGCCGGCATCGACGGCGAGAGCCTGGCCGAACTGGAGGACTACGGCCTGGTCCGCCGGTCCGGGCGGCACTACGGGCGGGACGCCCTCGAAGTGGCCCGGGCCGCCGCGGCGCTGGCCAAGTTCGGCGTGGGCGCCCGGCACCTGCGCGCGGTCAAGGCCTCGGCTGACCGGGACGTCTCGCTGGTCGAGCAGCTCGTCGCCCCGCAGTTGCGCCAGCGCGGCCCCGGCGCACGGGCCTCCGCCGCCCGCGACGCCTGGCAGATCGCGACGCTGACCCTGTGGCTGCACGCGGCCCTGGTCGAATCCGCCCTCGATGAGGCGGGTCTGGCCGGCAGTGTTCCCGCGCCGCCCCTATCCGCACCCCCTGTTCCGGCTCCCTCTGTCACCGCCCCGGCACCGCCTGCCGGCGGCGTAGGAGGTGGGTGGCGCTCCGCGTCGGGGCGATAGCGGGTGTACCTTGACAAAGGGAGTGGCCGGCCAATGAGGGTGTGCCAGCGGCACGTGAGGATGGAGCTGTAGTGCGGCAGATGGAGGTCGTCGGCGTCCGGGTCGAGATGCCATCGAACAGCCCTATCGTCTTGCTCAAGGAGACGCAGGGGGACCGGTATTTGCCCATCTGGATCGGCGCCGTCGAGGCGACGGCGATTGCGTTCGCGCAGCAGGGCATGGTGTCGCCGAGGCCGCTGACGCATGATCTCTTCCGCGACGTGCTCGACGTGCTGAACGTCCAGTTGCGCACGGTGAACATCACCGCCCTGCGGGACGGGATCTTCTACGCCGACCTCGTTTTCTCGAACGGGGCCGAGGTCAGCGCGCGGCCCTCGGACTCGATCGCCCTGGCCCTGCGCACCGGCGCCTCGATCTTCGCGGCCGAGGAGATCCTCGACGAGGCCGGGGTGGCCATCCCGGACGAGCAGGAGGACGAGGTGGAGAAGTTCCGGGAATTTCTGGACACCATCTCTCCCGAAGACTTCGGCCGCGCTACCTGAATGGTCACGGTACGTTTACGCAGACGCGCTGGGGACAAAGTTATCCCTGGTAGCGAGGGTCAGGAATCGCGGCTGGTGAGCGCTGGTCACGAGCCGGTATGCCTGACTTAAACGGAATGTCGCGACGCGCCGTGTGGGATCGTTGACGCCATGAGCTGGTCGGCTTACGGTTCGAAGCGAGCACCCAGGGTGGTCAGCTCGCGATGGAGGTGGGCGTGGCGGGAACCAGGGGCGCGGGATCCACGGGCCCGTCTAAAGAGCACGGCAAGTCGGCCGACAGTCGCCGAGCGGGAGTCCCGTACGCCGAGGAGCAGGGCACGCTGTTCGGTGCCGACGGCGACGGCAGCGAGGCTGGTCACGGGGAGTCGTCCGGGACAGCCGGACGCGGCCTGGGGGGAGACGGCCCCGGGGGAGCCCCCGGGGCGGTTGCCGCCGGCCTGGACGTCGACGCGGTGGACACCGGCTACCGCGGGCCCACCGCCTGCTCCGCAGCAGGCATCACCTACCGGCAGCTTGATTACTGGGCGCGCACGGGTCTCGTCGAGCCGAGCGTCCGCGGGGCGCACGGATCCGGGTCGCAGCGCCTCTACAGCTTCCGCGACATCCTCGTCCTGAAGGTCGTCAAGCGGCTGCTCGACACGGGCATCTCGCTGCAGCAGATCCGTGCCGCCGTGCACCACCTGCGGGATCACGGGACCAGCGATCTGGCCGAGGTCACGCTGATGAGCGACGGGGTCAGCGTCTACGAGTGCACCTCACCGGATGAGGTCGTCGACCTGCTGCAGGGTGGCCAGGGCGTGTTCGGCATCGCGCTGGGCCGGGTCTGGCAGGAGGTCGAGGGCAACCTTGCCGAGCTGCCCGCCGTCCGCGCGGAGGACGGCCTGCTCACTGTCGGCCAGGACGAGCTCTCCAGGAGGAGAGCGTCGCGCACGGGCTGACCCCTGCTCCGAGACCGGTCCACCCCGCCCGCGCATCAGATGGTCCTTGCTCTGTGGCCACAGGAGTGCCACCCGTGTGCTGAATGGGGCCGTCCGGCATTTGCTGGCTGCGAACAGCGCTGAGAACCAACGCGGAACTGTAGATGGCTTGGTTCGGGTGGGCTGCGGGACTGGAGAAAGACTTGGAACTGCGCTTCCCGTGATCCGGGATCTTTGTGGGTAGACTGCGTTCTGCCAGCGACACCGACCGGGAGAGTCCTCGCGCCGCCAGCGCGGGGCGCCGAAGGGGCAACGTTCCCCGCAACCTCTCAGGCGCCAGGACCGGACGGGACAGGCATCTCTGAAGTGAGCGCTCAGCGCCGCGACAGAGGGGGAGCCTTGCGGCCTTAACGGCTGCCCAACTGACCGTCAGCTCAGGAGGCTCCTGGATGGAATTCGCTCGGCGTCACATTGGGCCGTCCCCGGACGAGCAGCGCCAGATGCTCTCGGCCGTGGGGTACTCCTCCCTGGACGAGCTCACCGAGGCCGCCCTCCCCGCGTCGGCCAGCGCCGCACCGCTCAGCCTGCCCCCGGCCCTGACCGAGTCGGCCGCGCTCGCCGAACTGCGCCGCCTCGCCGGGCGCAACCAGGTGCTGACCCCCATGATCGGGCTCGGCTACTACGGCACCATCACCCCGGCGGTCATCCGCCGGAACGTGCTGGAGAACCCGGCCTGGTACACCGCCTACACGCCGTACCAGCCGGAAATCTCCCAGGGCCGGCTGGAGGCGCTGCTGAACTTCCAGACGATGATCTCCGGCCTGACGGCGCTGCCCGTGGCCGGGGCGTCGCTGCTGGACGAGGCGACCGCGGCCGCGGAGGCGATGACGCTGGCGCGCCGCGCGGCCGGCCGGGGCCACGTGTTCCTCGCCGACGCCGACTGCCTGCCGCAGACCCTGAGCGTGCTGCGTACCCGGGCCGAACCGCTCGGCATCGACCTGGTCGTCACCGATGTCACCCCGGAGGCGATCGCCCGCCAGCCGGACGGCGCCCTGTTCGGCGTGCTGCTGCAGTACCCGGGCGCGTCCGGGGCCGTGCGCGACCTGGGCCCGGCCATCGAGGCGGCGCACGAGCGCGGCGCGCTGGCCGCGGTCGCCGCCGACCTGCTCGCGCTCACCCTGCTGCGGCCGCCGGGGGAGATGGGCGCGGACATCGGGGTCGGCACCACCCAGCGGTTCGGCCTGCCGCTGAGCTTCGGCGGCCCGCACGCCGGCTACATCGCCGTCCGCGAGAAGCTGCGCCGGCAACTGCCCGGCCGCCTCGTCGGCGTCTCCGTCGACGCCGACGGCAGGCCCGCGTACCGGCTCGCGCTGCAGGCGCGGGAACAGCACATCCGCCGGGAGAAGGCGACCAGCAACATCTGCACCGCGCAGGTGCTGCCCGCCGTGCTCGCCGCGATGTACGCCGTCTACCACGGCCCCGACGGCCTGGCCGCCATCGCGGCCGGCGCGCACCGTAGCGCCGCGATCCTGGCCGCCACGCTGCGCGCTTCCGGATTCCTAACGGGCGGCTCTGGCGACTTCTTCGATACGATCCGCGTCGTTCTTCCCGAGGGAACCGGGACCGCGGCCGGCGCCATGGCCCGGGCCCGGGACGCGGGCTACAACCTGCACCTGGCCGGCGACGGCATGATCCAGATCGCCTGCGACGAGACCACGACCGACGGCGACCTGCGGGCCGTGGCCGCCGCGCTGATCGGCTGCCCGCCCGCCGACGTGGACCTGGCCGCCGCGCCGGAGGCCCAGAGCGCGGGCCCGGACGCCGGCGCGGGGCTGCCCGCGGCCCTTCGCCGGACCAGTGAGTTCCTCACTCACCCGGTGTTCCACACGCACCGCAGCGAGACGTCGATGCTGCGCTACCTGCGCCGCCTGGCCGACTCCGACATCGCCCTCGACCGGTCGATGATCCCGCTCGGCTCGTGCACGATGAAGCTGAACGCGGCGGCCGAGATGGAGCCCATCACCTGGCCCGGGTTCGCGGCCCTGCACCCGTTGGTGCCCCCGGAGCAGGCCCGCGGGTACACCGAGCTGATCGGCCGGCTGGAGACGGCGCTGGCGGAGATCACCGGATACGACGCGGTGTCCCTGCAGCCGAACGCCGGCTCCCAGGGCGAGCTCGCCGGCCTTCTCGCCATCCGCGCCTACCACCGGTCCCGGCAGGAACCGGACCGCACGGTCTGCCTCATCCCCGAATCGGCGCACGGTACGAACGCGGCCAGCGCGGTGCTGGCCGGGCTGCGCGTGGTCGTGGTCAAGTGCGGCTCCGACGGCGCGATCGACCTAGGTGACCTGCGGGCCAAGCTGAGCGCGCACGCGGGCCAGGTCGCCGCGATCATGCTGACCTACCCGTCCACGAACGGCGTCTACGAGGACACCGTGAGCCAGGTGTGCGACGCGGTGCACGCGGCGGGCGGCCAGGTCTACATCGACGGGGCCAACCTCAACGCGCTGGTGGGACTGGCCACCCCGGTGTCGTTCGGGGCGGATGTCTCGCACCTCAACCTGCACAAGACGTTCTGTATCCCGCACGGCGGCGGCGGTCCCGGGGTCGGCCCGGTGGCGGTCCGTGCGCACCTGGCTGAGTTCCTGCCCAGCCGGGACGTAGTGACCGCAGGGACCACCGGGCCGGACGAGGCGGCCGAGGCCAGCGGCCACGTAGGGCCGGTGGCGGCCGCGCCGTACGGGTCCGCGGGCATCCTGCCGATCTCCTGGGCCTACATCGCGATGATGGGCGCGGACGGGCTGCGGCGGGCGACGCAGGTGGCCGTGCTGTCCGCCAACTACGTGGCCAAGCGGCTCGCGCCGCACTACCCCGTGCTCTACACCGGCCCCAGCGGCCTCGTGGCGCACGAATGCGTCATCGACCTGCGGCCGATCACCGCCAGCACCGGCATCACCAACGAGGACGTGGCCAAGCGGCTGGTGGACTACGGGTTCCACGCGCCCACGATGTCGTTCCCGGTGGCCGGCACGCTGATGATCGAGCCGACCGAAAGCGAGGACGCCGGCGAGGTCGACCGGTTCTGCGACGCCATGATCGCCATCCGGCAGGAAATCGGGCGGGTTGGCTCCGGTGAAGACGACCGCGACGACAACCCGCTGAAGAACGCGCCGCATACCGCCGACATGCTCATCTCGGGGGAGTGGAAGCACCCCTACGACCGGGCTGAGGCCGCGTACCCGGTGCCCGGGATCCGGCAGGGCAAATACTGGCCGCCGGTCCGCCGCATCGACCAGGCCTACGGCGACCGGAACCTGGTGTGCGCCTGCCCGCCGCCGGAGGCGTTCGCCTGACCCTCGCCGGAACCGTTTGGGCCGAGCCGTTCGGCTGTGCCGGTCGCCTGTGCCGGTCGGCTGTGCCGGTCGCCTGTGCCGGTCGGCTGGCGCGGTGCCAACGCCCCGTCGGCTAGCCGGGACACGGCGTTCCCCTTTAGTCTTCCGGCATGACTGCCGAAGGGCCGGAACCGCCCGGCACGACAGCCGAGACGCATCCACCGGACGAGGCCGCCGAGCGACTGGCGGAACCCGCCGGGCGGCCCTCCGGATCCGATCCGGCGGATTACGTCGCGCAGGGGATGGGCTACCTGGACCAGGCCATCAACGCGTTCTCCCGGGCCTGCGAATCAGCGGACGGTGAAATCGTGCCGCTCGCCATCGAACTGCTGGCCCGGACGCTGCCGCTGCGCGAGCGCGACGCCGACGCGGCCCTCGTCTGGCAGCGCGGCCTCGAGGATCCCGATCCGGCCGTCGGCAGAGCCGTGCGGACGAGGCTGCGCCGTGCATTCGGTGGCGACGAGGTGCCGTCCGAGAACGACGCCGAGCCGCCCACCTGGTGGGAAGGGTTCGTGGAGGCCGCCGTCTGCTACGGGACGCTGCCGCTGCTGGCCAACGAGCTGTTCGGCGCCCTGGACCAGATGTACTCCCTCGCCGCGCTGCCGCTGGCGCAGGGCGGCGGGCGCGCCCGTGACCTGCGGGAGATCCTGCTCAGCGCCATCCGGGTACCGAGCCAGTACGCCTGGGGACCCGAGCTGCACGAAAGCTTCCGCCTGCGGCTCCGCGACGCCATGGGCGCCAGCTCCGACGTCCTCCCGCCCGACTGGCCCGACGCCTAGCGATGACGCTGCGGGGCTACTACGGTGCGCTGTTCGGATGGGAGTTCGACACGAGCGCCCCGGTGGCGGCGACGGTATCGGAACCGATGAACTACGGGTTCGTCCAGCGCAACACGACCAGCGACGGGACCGGCATCCCGGGCGGTATCGGCGGCGGCGCGGGCTACGACAGCCACGTGGTCTTCTACATCGGCGTGCCGAATGTCGAGGCCACGCTGCAAAAGGCGGAGAGCCTCGGCGGCACCCGCCGAATGGGTCCCGAGCGCGCGCCGACCGGCCTGGTGGTCGGCCATTTCACCGATCCGGAAGGGAACCTGGTCGGGGTGGCCGGACCAGCATAGCGCCGCGCTTCGTGCCATTGTGGGCAGCCAAACCGGCACATATTACGTGCGGTTTATGGCTGCCTCTTAACAGGCGATTACGGACGGCCCGGTTGGTGAACAGCGGGGCGCCCGGGCACGTATTAATGAGAGGTACCAGCCCGCCCGTGACCGATCGGCCCCTGGAGGATCGCCTGTGACCCAGCCGCGCAACGCCGAGACCACCCGCCGTGGCCTGATCGCCGGGGTGAGCCTGGCCGGGCTGGCAGGCACGCTGACCGCGTGCGGCGGCAGTTCCGCGCCCGCGGCGGGCGGAACGGCCTCCAGCGGTACCAGCCCCTCGGCGGGAGCCGGCCCGGGCCACGCAGGCAGCCCGCTCAGCAGCACGAGCGAGATCCCCGTGGGCGGCGGCAAGGTCTTCATCGCGGCCCGGGTCGTGGTGACCCAGCCCACGGCCGGCGAATTCAAGGGGTTCAGCGCGGTGTGCACGCACATGCAGTGCATCCTCGACCAGGTTGCGGCCGGGACGATCGTCTGTCCCTGTCACGGCAGCCGCTTCAGCGCCACTGACGGGCATGTCGTCGCGGGGCCGGCCCTGAGCCCGCTGCCCGCCCAGCCCCTCAAGGTCCAGTCCGGCCAGATCTCGCTGGCGTGATGGAACATCAGGCCTACGGCTCCAGGAGGGGAATGCAGTGCTGAGCGTCGAACCACGGCCGGGGCCGCCCACCCCGGGCGCGCACGGCACGGGCGCATCCCCGGCGCGCCGGGCTCCGGCGGGCCGCCCGCGCGGGCGATCACGCCGGGTCGTTGAGCCGCGGGAGCACCTGCGGGCGCGCCCCGGGCTGGTGCTGGGCCTCATCTACGCCGGGGGCCTGGCCGTCATCGGGCTATGGTGGGCGGCCACCCCCTCGGTCCACGGCCTGGGTGACTGGCTCACCAATGCGGGGCGCATCCTCGGCCTGCTCGCGGGCTACGGGGTGGTCGTGCTCGTCGCGCTCATGTCCCGCCTGCCGCCGCTGGAGCGGGGGATCGGCACCGACCGGCTGGCCCGCTGGCACGCGATGGGCGGCCGCTACGTCGTCAGCGTGATCGTCGCGCACGCAGTGGCGATCATCTGGGGATATTCGGTCACTGCGCACCAGGCCCTGGTCAGCGAGACGAGCACCCTGCTGACGTCGTACCCCGACGTGCTGATGGCCACCGTGGCCGGATTCCTGTTCCTCGGCATCGGCCTGGTGTCCATGCGTGCGGCGCGCCGGCGCCTGTCCTACGACACCTGGTATCACCTGCACTTCTACACCTACCTGGCGATCGCGCTGGCGTTCAGCCATCAGTTCGCCGACGGCGCGTCCTTCATCAGCAGCCTCAAGGCGCGGTTCGTCTGGTCGCTGCTGTACGCGTCGGTGGCGGCGCTGGTCATCTGGTACCGGGTCATCAGCCCGCTGCGCATCTCGGCCCGGCACCGGTTCCACGTCGTCGCCCTCCGCCGTGAGGCCGCGGACGTGGTGTCCGTCTACATCGGCGGCGAGCACCTGGACGAGCTTCAGGCCGACCCGGGGCAGTTCTTCCGCTGGCGGTTCCTCACCCGCGGCATGTGGTGGTCCTCGCACCCGTACTCGCTGTCCGCGGCACCGCGCTCCGACGTCATGCGGATCACGGTCAAGGACCGCGGCGACCACAGCCGCGCGATACGCCGGCTCCGCCCGGGAACCCGGGTCATCGCGGAGGGGCCGTACGGGGCGTTCACCCCCCAGCCGGACGGCCGCCGGGTGCTGCTGCTGGCCGGCGGCGTCGGCATCACGCCGCTGCGCGCGATGTTCGCGACGCTGCCCGGCGAGGTCACCCTGATCTACCGGGCCAGTAGCCCCGAGGATGTCGTGTTCGGCCCGGAACTGGACGCCATCGCCCGGGATCGTGGCGCCGCGGTGCACTACCTGGTCGGATCGCGCGCGCAGCTGGGCGTTGATCCGCTGACCGCCGACCAGATCCTGGCGCTCGTGCCCGGAGTGCACCGCTACGAGGTATACGTTTGCGGCCCGGCCGGCATGACCGAATCCGCCATCGCCGCGCTGACCGCGGCGGGGGTGCCGCGCCGGCAGATCCACCACGAGTCCTTCGAGTTCTGAGCCCTGCTGACTCCGCGGCGCAGCCGCATCCCAACCGAACCTGATCTGCACACGCCAAACGGAGGAAACCGATGCGCCGGGTCGTACTCGCCCTGGGCGGTACCATCGCCGGGCTGGTCATGCTGCTGTCGTTCCGGACTCACATGGGGTCCACCGCGATAGCAGGGGTGTCCGGCACGGGAGCGACGGCCGGTTCGGGGGGGAGCGCGTCATCCGGATCCAGCGGCTCCGCGAGCGCGGCCAGCGGCGCCGCGGCGGCGGCGGCCGCCCCCGTCAGCGCCGGTTCCGGGACGGGAACCGTGCTCACCGGGAGCGTGATCATGACCGGCTACGGCCCGACCCAGGTCCAGGTGACGCTCAATACCGGGAAGATCGTCAAGGTCACCGTGCTGCAGCACACCAACGACGGCGTCAACAGCCAGATGATCGACGGCCGCGCGCTGCCCCTGCTGAACCAGGAGACGCTGACCGCGCAGAGCGCGAAGATCAACGCCGTCTCCGGGGCCAGCTACACCAGCGCCGGCTACATCCAGTCGCTGCAGAGCGCGCTGGACAAGGCCGGCGGGTAGTGACCACTGCGGACCCGGACGGCGTGCCCGTCCCGGGTGCGGGCATGACCGGCGTGAGCGTGACCAACGTCAACGTGACCGGCCCGGGCGCGGCGGGCCCGGCGGCGGTCGGAATTGGGCCGCCGGCGATGAGGCTCCGCCACGCGGAGCACGTCATGGGCACGGTGTTCTCCCTCGACATCCCGGCGGCGGCCGCACCGGTGCTGCCGGAGGTGGTGAGCTGGCTGCACTGGGTGGACGCCACGTTCTCCACGTACCGGGCCGGCAGTGACGTCAGCCGGTTCGGCCGCGGCGAGGTCACCCTGGCGCAGTGCGCGCCAGAACTGGCCGAGGTTATCGGGGAATGCGCCGTCATCAGCGAGCGGAGCGACGGTTACTTCACCGACCGGCCCGGCGGCCGCTTCGATCCGTCGGGGCTGGTCAAGGGGTGGGCCATCGAGCGGGCCGCGATCATGCTGACGCGGGCCGGCTTCACCGGCCACTGCGTCAACGGGGCCGGCGACATGCAGTGCACGGGCGAGCCGGAACCAGGACGGCCGTGGCAGGTCGGCATCGCGCACCCGCTGCACCCCTCCGCGCTGGCGGCCATCGTTACCGGGCGGGACGTCGCCATCGCCACCTCGGGGACGGCCGAGCGCGGCGCGCACATCATCAACCCCCGCACCGGCCAGCCCGCTACCGAACTGGCCAGCGTCACCGTGGTCGGACCCTGGGTCGCCACGGCCGACGCCTACGCCACGGCCGCGTTCGCGATGGGCCCCGCCGCCCGGGAGTGGGCCGAGCACCTGGACGGGTACGAGGCCCTCGGCATCGCCCCGGACGGTACGGCCTGGCAGACCAGCGGCTTCAGCGCCTACACGCCCGCCGACTGAGTACGGCCAGCGCGGCGGCACGCGGCCCCGAGTCCGGGGCTCTGCTTTCAGCAGATCCGCGCATGGCGATCAGCGCAGGCCGCAGCCCCGCGGTCGCCTACATTCGCGGTATGGACCTCACCCGGGGACCGCCAGGGCACCGGGGCCGGCGCGGCCGCGCCGAGCGCGAAACATGCGCCGGCTGGCCACGGGAAGGCACGGACCGTCGCCGGGCCGCCGTAGAGTTACTGCGTGGCAGATCCGGCAACCTACCGGCCGGCCCCGGGCTCCATCCCCGAGTCTCCCGGGGTCTACAGGTTCCGTGATGCGCGCGGCCGGGTGATCTACGTGGGGAAGGCCAAGTCCCTGCGGCAGCGGCTGAACTCCTACTTCGCGGACTTCGCGAGCCTGCACCCGCGGACCCAGGCCATGCTGACGTCGGCGGCCTCGGTCGACTGGACTGTCGTCAACACTGAGGTGGAGGCGCTCCAGCTCGAGTACTCCTGGATCAAGGAGTTCGACCCCCGGTACAACGTCAAGTACCGGGACGACAAGAGCTACCCGTACCTTGCGGTCACCATGAGCGAGGAGTACCCCCGGGTCATGGTGATGCGGGGCGCGAAGCGCAAGGGCACCCGGTATTTCGGGCCCTACTCGCACGCCTGGGCGATCCGGGACACGGTCGACACCCTGCTGCGCGTCTTCCCGGTCCGGACCTGCTCGGCCGGGGTGTTCAAGCGCGCCGGGCAGATCGGCCGCCCGTGCCTGCTCGGCTATATCGACAAGTGCTCGGCGCCGTGTGTGGACCGGGTGAGCGCGGCCGAGCACCGCAAGCTCGCCGAGGACTTCTGCGACTTCATGGCCGGCCAGACCACCCGGTTCATCCGGCGGATCGAAACGGAAATGCGGCAGGCTGCGGCGGCCGAGGAGTACGAGCGCGCGGCGCGGCTGCGGGACGACATGCGCGCGCTGGAGCGGGCGCTGGAAAAGCAGGCCGTCGTGCTCCGGGACGGGACCGACTGCGACGTCATCGCGCTGTCCGAGGACCAGCTCGAAGCGGCCGTCCAGATCTTCTACGTCCGCGACGGCCGGGTGCGCGGCCAGCGCGGCTGGGTGCTGGAGAAGGTCGAGGACGTGACGACCGGCGAACTGGTCGAGAACTTCCTCGGCCAGGTCTACGGGGAGGCGGCCGTGAACGCGGCCGACAGCGCGCCGGACGGGGGCGGCGCTCCCGGCAGCAACGTTCCCCGCGAGGTTCTGGTGCCGGCGCTGCCGCCGGATCCGGAGACGGTAGCGGAATGGCTGGCCGGCCGCCGCGGTGGCCCCGTCAACCTGCGGGTGCCGCAGCGCGGTGACAAGAAGGCGCTGCTGGACACGGTTGCGCGTAACGCTCTGCAGTCGCTGGCGCTGCACAAGACTCGCCGGGCCAGCGACCTGACCACCCGGAGCCGGGCCCTGCACGAGATCACTGACGCGCTCGGCCTGGACGACGCGCCGCTGCGGATCGAGTGTTACGACGTGTCCAACCTGCAGGGCACGAACGTCGTGGCGTCGATGGTCGTGTTCGAGGACGGCCTGGCGCGCAAGAGCGAATACCGCCGGTTCAGCATCCGCGGCGACGACGGCACCGACGACATCTCCTCGATCTACGAGGTGATCACCCGCCGGTTCCGGCGCTATCTGGACGAACGCGAGGAAACCGGGGAGCTGGACACCCTGGGCGATCCCGAGCAGGACCCGGAAGAAAATACTGCAGAAAACGCCGCGGCCCGGGACGCCGCGATGCGCCAGCGCAAGTTCGCCTACCCGCCCAACCTGGTCGTCGTGGACGGCGGGCCGGCCCAGGCCGACGCGGCCGCGCGCGCCCTGGCCGACCTGAGCATCGACGACGTGGCCGTGTGCGGGCTGGCCAAGCGCCTGGAAGAGGTCTGGCTGCCGGGGGAGGAGTTCCCGGTCATCCTGCCGCGCAGCAGTGAGGGGCTCTACCTGCTGCAGCGGGTCCGGGACGAGGCGCACCGATTCGCGATCACCTACCATCGGCAGAAGCGGTCTCAGGGCTTTACTGCGAGCGCGCTGGACGACATCTCCGGCCTCGGGCCAGGCCCGGCGGGCCGCTCTGCTCAAGCGGTTCGGCTCGGTCCGCAAGCTATCCGCGGCGACCCCGGAGGAGATCGCGGCCGTGCCCGGCATCGGGCCGCGGCTGGCCGAGACCATCGCCGCCGCGCTGACCACAACGGGGGAGGCCCGGTGAATCCGGTACGGGAGCCGGTACGCGAGCACGCGGGGACGGCGGCCCCGCCCGCCGTCCCGGACGAGCCGGACATCGTCGTCATCACCGGCATGTCCGGTGCCGGGCGCAGCACGGCGGCCAAGTCGCTGGAGGACCTCGGCTGGTTCGTGGTGGACAACCTGCCGCCGGGGCTGCTGCCCACCATGGTCGACCTGGCCGAACGGTCCAACGGCGCGGTGCCGAAGATCGCGGCCGTGGTCGACGTGCGCAGCCGCGCGTTCACCACGGATCTGACGTCGGCCATCGACGGCCTCGGGGCGCGGGGCGTCGCCCCGCGCATCGTGTTCCTGGAGGCCGCCGACGAGACCCTGGTCCGCCGGTTCGACAGCGTGCGCCGGCCGCATCCGCTGCAGGCCAGCGGGCGGGTGGTGGATGGGATCGCCGCCGAGCGGGAGCTGCTGCGCGACGTGCGGGGCGCGGCCGACCTGGTGCTGGATACCTCGCGGCTCAACGTGCACGAGCTGCGCGGCCGGATGCGGGACTTCTTCGGCGGCCGCTCGGCCAAGGGGCCGCAGGTCAGCATCGTGTCGTTCGGCTACAAGTACGGGCTGCCGGTCGACGCCGACCTCGTGGTGGACTGCCGGTTCCTGCCAAATCCGCACTGGATCCCGGAGCTGGCCCCGATGACCGGCCTGGACGCACCGGTCCGGGATTACGTGCTGAGCCGCCCGGGAGCGCAGGAGTTCCTCAAGGCGTACTTCGAGGCGCTGCGGGTGACCCTGGCCGGCGATGAGCGTGAGGGCAAGCACTTCGTGACGCTGGCGGTCGGGTGCACCGGGGGCAAGCACCGCAGCGTGGCCATCGCCGAGTATCTCGCGGCGGAACTGAGCGACGAGGGGTCCGACGTCCAGGTCACCCACCGGGACCTCGGGCGTGAATGAGGGCGGCGTGTGAATAAGGCGTTCCGGGCGACGGTGCCCGGCGTGACGGCGCCAGCGGCGGGGCCTGGGGGGATGATGCCGGAGTTGGAAGCACCCAAAGTGGTGGCACTGGGCGGCGGCCACGGGCTGGCCGCGTCGCTATCCGCGCTGCGCCGGGTCAGTGAGGACGTCACCGCCATCGTGACCGTGGCGGACGACGGCGGGTCCAGCGGCCGGCTGCGGCGCCAGTACGGTGTGCTCCCGCCCGGCGACCTGCGGATGGCGCTGGCCGCGCTGTGCGGCGACGACGACTGGGGGACGACGTGGAGCCGGGTCGTCCAGCACCGGTTCGGGGGCAACGGGGAGCTTTCCGGTCACGCGGTGGGCAACCTGCTGATCGTGGCGCTCTGGGAACTGCTCGGGGACACGGTCCAGGGCCTGGACTGGGTGGGCCGTCTGCTGGGCACGCGCGGGCGGGTACTGCCGATGGCCTCGGTCCCGCTGGACATCGTAGCGGAGGTGGAGGGCGCCGACCCGGCGCGCCCGGACGAAATCTCCCGTGTCCGCGGCCAGGACGCGTGCGCGTCCACTCCCGGCCGGGTCCGGTCCATCTCGCTGCTGCCGGACGATCCGCCGGCCGTTCCGGCCGCGGTGACCGCGGTCATGGAGGCAGACTGGGTAGTGTTCGGGCCGGGGTCGTGGTTCACTAGCGTGCTACCGCATCTGCTGGTGCCCGAGCTGGCCTCGGCCCTGCGGGGAACCGCGGCGCATCGCCTGGTGGCGCTCAACCTGGCTCCTCAGCCGGGGGAGACGGGCGGGTTTTCGCCGCACAAGCACCTGGAAGTCCTGGCGGGACATTCGCCGGGACTGGAGTTCGACGTGGTGCTCGCGGACACTTCGGCGGGGGAGACGGCGCACGACGCGGTGTCGGACCTGGAGAAGGCCGCCGGCGCGCTCGGTGCCCGCCTGGTCCTCGCCGACGTAGCCGTCGCCGACGGAACACCTCGGCACGATCCAGTGCTGCTAGCGAGGGCGTATGCGGACATCTTCGACACCCGCCAGAGCGAGTTATGGTCAGCCACAGCAGGCTACGGGCAAGAGGGGCCGAAGGCCCGACCGCCCAGCGAACCGGGCCTCTGGCCCGGTGAGCGGCGGTGTTACGGCGAGGACCGCCGCGGGGCGCGAAGCGCAGCGGGGGGTTCCAGGGGGGTCGTCCCCCCTGGGCCAGCACAGGTTCCGGGGGGTCGTCCCCCCGGGCTAGCACAGGAGTAGAGCTATGGCGATGACGGGTGTGGTCAAGGACGAGCTCAGCAGGGTGACCGTGGTCAAGCCATGCTGCCGCAAGGCCGAGGTATCGGCGATGCTGCGGTTCGCGGGCGGACTGCACCTGGCCGCGGGGCACATCGTGATCGAAGCCGAGCTCGACACCGGAGCGGCCGCCCGGCGGCTGCGGGCCGGCATCGGCGAGGTGTTCGGGCACGTGTCGGAACTGCTGGTGCTGGCGCCGAGCGGACTGCGCAAGGGGAACCGGTACGTCGTCCGCGTGCTCAAGGGCGGTGACAACCTCGCCCGCCAGACCGGTTTGCTGGACAGCTACGGGCGCCCGGTGCGCGGGCTGCCGCGGCAGATCGTCTCCGGCACGACCTGCGACTGCGAGGCCGCGTGGCGGGGGGCCTTCCTGGCCCACGGCTCGCTCACCGAGCCGGGCCGGTCGATGGCGCTGGAGGTCACCTGCCCGGGGTCGGAAGCGGCCCTCGCCCTGGTTGGCGCGGCCCGGCGGCTGAAGATTCACGCCAAGGCGCGTGAGGTCCGCGGGGTCGACCGCGTGGTGATCAGGGACGGCGACGCGATCAGCGCCATGCTCACCCGGCTCGGCGCGCACGACAGCGTGCTGGCCTGGGAAGAGCGGCGGATGCGCCGGGAGGTACGGGCCACCGCGAACCGGCTCGCCAACTTCGACGACGCCAACCTGCGGCGCAGCGCGCGCGCTGCGGTCGCGGCCGGGGCGCGGGTCGAACGGGCCCTGGAGATCCTCGGCGACGAAGCACCGGAGCACCTGACCATGGCCGGGAAGCTGCGCATCGCCAACCGGCAGGCCAGCCTGGAGGAACTGGGCCAGCTGGCCGACCCGCCGCTGACCAAGGACGCGATCGCCGGCCGGATCCGGCGCCTGCTGGCCATGGCCGACCGCCGCGCCAGCGAACAAGGCCTCCCCAGCACCGAGGCGAGCCTAACTCCAGAGATGTTGATGCCGTTATCTCCCGGGGGGTCGCCCCCCCGGTGATAAGGTCTAGACCATAGGCGGCGTTGTCTGCCTGCCGCGCCCCCGCCCGGAACAGGGCGGAGCGCTGGATCGAACGCCGTCCCCGGGGATCCCCGGGGACGGCGTTCGATAGGGTCTTAAGGACGAAAGTCTCTGTGGCACCGGCGGCCGGTGGTCTTCAATCGGCCCCATAGAAATAAAGCGATGACGAGGAGAACGGTGCTGTGACCATCCGCGTGGGCATCAACGGATTTGGCCGGATTGGCCGTAATTACTGGCGCGCCGCCAATGCTGAGGCGATCGGCATGGCTGGCCGTATCCCGCCGGGCGAGATCGAGATCGTCGCGGCCAACGACCTGACCGATCCGGCCACGCTGGCGCATCTGCTGAAGTACGACACCGTGCTCGGTACGCTGCCGCTGGACGTGTCCGTCTCCGGGGACTCCATCCGGGTGGGCGGCCAGTCGGTCAAGGTGCTGGCCGAGCGCGACCCGGCCAAGCTGCCCTGGAAGGACCTCGGCGTCGACCTCGTGCTCGAGTCCACCGGGCGCTTCACCAAGGCGGCCGACGCCCGCAACCACCTCGACGCCGGCGCGAAGAAGGTCATCATTTCCGCGCCCGCCAAGGAAGAGGACTTGACGATCGTCCTGGGCGTGAATGACGGCGACTATGACCCAGCGAAACACCACATCATCTCCAACGCCTCCTGCACGACCAACTGCGTCGCGCCGATGGCGAAGGTGCTGCTGGACAGCTTCGGCATCGTCAAGGGCCTGATGACGACGGTGCACGCCTACACCAACGACCAGGTGATCCTGGACTTCCCGCACAAGGACCTGCGCCGGGCCCGGGCCGCCGCGGTGAACATCATCCCGACCACCACGGGCGCCGCGAAGGCCACGTCCCTGGTGCTGCCCGAGCTCAAGGGCAAGCTCGACGGCATGGCGCTGCGCGTGCCGGTGCCGGACGGCTCGCTCGTCAACCTGGTCGTCCAGCTCAACCGCGAGGCGACCAAGGACGAGGTCAACGCGGCCTACCGCGCGGCCGCCGAGGGCCCGATGAAGGGGATCCTGTACTACACCGAGGACCCCATCGTCTCCTCCGACATCGTCGGCTCGCCGGCCTCGTGCACCTTCGACGCCTCGCTGACCATGACGTTCGGCGACCAGGTGAAGGTGCTCGGCTGGTACGACAACGAGTGGGGCTACTCTGCCCGGCTCGCCGACCTGACCGCGCTGATCGCCTCCCGGCTGTCATAGCCGCCAGAGCGAACAGACGCCGAGCGAAGAGACAGCAGAAATGAAGAGCATCGAAGACCTTGAGGTCGCCGGCCGCCGCGTGCTGCTGCGGGCCGACCTCAATGTGCCGCTGGACCTTTCGGACCCGGAGAACCCGCGCATCACCGACGACGGCCGGATCCGGGCCAGCCTGCCCACGATCACGAAACTGGCCGACCGTGGCGCCCGGGTGATCATCATGGCGCACCTCGGCCGTCCCAAGGGCGCTGATTATGCCGAACGGGCGGCTGGCGGACCCTCCCTGCGGCCGGTGGCGGCCCGGCTGGGGGAGTTGCTCGGCCGCCCGGTCGGGTTCGCGTCCGACGTGGCCGGGGCGGACGCCTCCCGGGTCGTGGCCGGGCTCGGCGACGGTGACGTGGCGCTACTGGAGAACGTCCGGTTCGAGCCGGCCGAGACGAGCAAGGACGATGCGGTGCGGGGCGAGTTGGCCACCCAGCTCGCGCTGTTCGGCGATTACTACGTCGGCGACGGGTTCGGGGCCGTGCACCGCAAGCACGCCAGCGTCTACGACGTGCCGCAGCGGCTGCCGCACGCGGCCGGCGACCTGGTTCGCGCCGAGGTCGAGGTGCTCAACAAGCTGACGTCCGCGCCGGAACGGCCCTACGTGGTCGTGCTCGGCGGTGCGAAGCCGTCGGACAAGCTCGCGGTGATCGCGAACCTGCTCGACCGCGCCGACCGGATCATTATCGGTGGCGGCATGTCCTACACCTTCCTGGCCGCGCAGGGCTACGAGGTCGGTCATTCATTGCTGGAAGCGGACAAGATCCCTGAGGTCACGGAGATCATGGCCGAGGCCGACCGGCGCGGGGTCGAGCTGGTGCTGCCCGTCGACCTCGTCGCCGCCACGCACTTCGCGCCGGACGCCGACCATGAGGTCGTCTCGGCCAAGGACTTCCCGGCGGACCGGGAAGGCGTGGATATCGGCCCGGCGACCCGCGAGCTGTTCGCGGAGAAGGTCGGCGACGCCAGGACCGTGTTCTGGAACGGCCCGATGGGCGTGTTCGAGTTCCCCGCCTTCGCGATCGGGACCCGCGCGCTGGCGGAGGCGATCACCCGCGTCGACGGGTTCACGGTGGTGGGCGGGGGCGACTCGGCGGCGGCCGTCCGGTCGTTCGGCCTGCCGGAGGACGCGTTCGGGCACATCTCCACCGGTGGCGGCGCCAGCCTGGAATACCTCGAGGGGCGCACGCTGCCCGGGCTGACCGCTCTGGAAGCCGGCGATCCCGGCACGGGCGGCCCGGCATGAGTACCCGGGGCGACCACCGCAACCAGGGCAACCTGCCGCTGATCGCTGGCAACTGGAAGATGAACGGGAACCACCTCGAGGCCATCGCGCTGGTCCAGAAGCTCGCGTTCACGCTGTCCGACAAGGACTTCGACGTGGTCGACGTGGCGGTGCTGCCGCCGTTCACGTCGCTGCGCAGTGTGCAGACCCTGGTGGAGGGAGACCGGCTGCGGATCGCCTACGGGGCGCAGGACGTGTCCTCGCATCCGTCCGGCGCGTACACCGGTGAGGTCTCGGCCTCGATGCTGGCCAAGCTGGGCTGCGACTACGTGCTGGCCGGGCACTCTGAACGGCGCCGGTACCACCACGAGGACGACGTCCTGGTCAACGCCAAGGTGAAGGCCGCGCTGGGCAGCGAGATCACGCCCATCCTGTGCGTCGGCGAGGACCTGGAAGTCCGCCAGCAGGGCCAGCAGGTCGACCACTGCGTGGCGCAGGTCAGGGGGTCGCTGGACGGCATCTCCGCCGAGCAGGTGGCGGCCATGGTGATCGCGTACGAGCCGGTCTGGGCGATCGGCACGGGCGAGGTGGCGACGCCCGAGGACGCCCAGGAAGCCTGCGCCGCAATCCGCGAGTATGTTTCTGCGGTTCATGGGCGCGAAACGGCCTCCAGTCTGCGTATCCTGTATGGCGGGTCAGTTAAGGCTGACAACGTCGCGCCGATCATGGCGCAGCCGGATGTCAACGGCGCCCTCGTCGGGGGTGCCAGCCTCGACGCCAGCGAGTTCGCCGAGTTGGCCAGGGCTGCTCACTGACCGTGGCGGCTCAGCCTGTTCGCTGATCCGTGGCGGCTTAGCCTGTTCGCTGACGTTCGTCAGCTTCCAGACGGCCCGCAGTATTGACCCGGGGGGATGACCCCCCGGACCCCCCGGGGCGGGGCTTCGCCCCGCGACCCCGGTGCGGGCTTCGCCCGCAGGCCTGGGGCGGTGAGCTTTGGAAAGGGAAGAGGGATCGAGCGGCGATGGTCATCGGTGTTTCTATCATCCTGATCATCACGAGCCTGGTGATGGTGCTGCTGGTGCTGCTGCACAAGGGCAAGGGCGGCGGCTTGTCTGACATGTTCGGCGGCGGCGTCTCCTCGACGCTCGGCTCGTCCTCAGTGGTTGAGCGCAATCTCGACCGGATCACGATTTTCTTCGGAATTCTGTGGTTCGTCTGCATCATCGGGCTCAACCTGCTCATCATTCATTAACCACTTTTTCCTGACGTCCCTCCCGCACCGGACGTAACGCATGGCGCTATTCAAGGGGTGATCTGTGAGCAGTGGCAACGCCATCCGCGGCAGCAGGGTAGGCGCAGGTCCTATGGGCGAAGCCGAACGCGGCGAGTCCGCACCTCGCGTCTGGGTGTCGTTCTGGTGTGCCAACCGGCACGAGACGCGGCCGAGTTTCGCGACCGACGCGGCCGTTCCGGACAGCTGGGAGTGCCCCCGGTGCGGCTACCCGGCCGGACAGGACGAGCAGAACCCGCCCGCCCCACCGCGGGTCGAGCCGTACAAGACGCACCTCGCCTACGTGAAGGAGCGCCGCAGCGACTCGGACGGCGCCGCCATCCTCGCCGAGGCCCTTGACCGCCTGCGCAAGGGCGCCTGACGTCATGCGCGCCGCATCCCTTGCGCCACCGCCCGTCTGCTCGCCGGGTTAACGGCCAGGGAGGGGGGATCATGCAGCATTTGTCCGGTGGCCAGCACACGGTCGTCCGTCCAGGCCGCCCCCCGGGGCGTCCCCCGGCACGGCGGCGGCGTCATGCCCCGGTCGGCTCGGATGGGCCCGTGCGATGGTTCATCGCCCTGGGACTCGTGTCGACCCTGATGGGGGTGGGCGTCGTGATGCTCCTGGGCACCAAGCCCGCCGCCCATCCGGCGGCGAAGGCCGCGTCTGTGCCGCAGGTTGCCGCCGGGCTGGACCAGGCTAACTTCACGCAACGGACGTTCCGCGAGCCCGCCGTGGTGCCGACGCAGGCCGCCCCGGTGCACTCGCCGTCCGCCGCCGCGTCGCACCCGGCCGCGGCCGCGGCCGCGCCCACGCACGCTGCGGCGGCGCCGCCCCCGGTCACGGCCGCGGGCGCACCAGCCCCCACCGCGGAGTACGAGACTCCCCGCGGGGCCAACCAGCTGGCCTGGTCAGAGGCGATCCTGCGGGCCTTCGGCGACCCGCTGACCCAGGCGAACATCGTGTCGATCGGCTACTGGATGCAGAACGAGGCCGGCACGCCGCCGCACGGCATCGTCGGGGCCAACAACCCGATCAACGTGAGCCAGCCCGGGTACGGCGGATGGCCGATCAAGAGCGAGGGCAACGGCTACAACCTGTACTCCTATCCGAGCCCGCAGGCCGGTATCCAGGCGATGGTCGCCTACATCAACCCCGGCGGCTATCCCGGCATCCTGGCCGCCCTCAAGTCGGGCGCCGGCCTGTCGTCCCCCTCGCTGGGCGGTGAGCTCTCTGAGTACAGTGGCGGCGGCTACTCCACAATTCCGGACGCATGGGGCGCCTCCCAGGGCCAACCGCAAACCTGACCCCTGGCCCCCTAGTGGCGGAAGGATTCGCGGGCCTTCTCACCCATCAGGGGAACGGGCGGCCCGTGCTGGGCTTCGAGGATCTTGACCTGCTCGCGGATGTCGCTCAGCAGGCAGCTGGCCAGGTCCATGCTGAAGCCGTTCCTGACCACGATCCGCAGCACCGCGATGTGCTGCAGGTTCGCGGGGAAGGTGTACGCCGGCACCAGCCAGCCGCGTCCCCGGAGCCGTTCGGAGATGTCGAAGACCGAGTAGTTGGTCACGCTGTCCTTGAGCTTGAACGCGAAGACCGGAAGCTCCTTGCCCTCGCTGAGCAGCTCGAACGGGCCGATTCCGGCGATGCCTGAGGACAGGTAGACGGCGACGTCCTGGCAGGTCTGCTGCACGTCGTGGTAGCCCTTGAAGCCGAGCCGGAGGAAGTTGTAGTACTGCGCGATGACGTTGGAGCCCGGCCGGGAGAAGTTCAGCGAGAACGTCGGCATCTGGCCGCCCAGGTAGTTGACGTTGAACACGAGGTCGTCCGGCAGCGCGGACGGCTCCCGCCACACCACCCAGCCGACGCCCGGGTACACCAGGCCATACTTGTGCCCGGAGGCGTTGATGGACGCCACCCGCGCCACCCGGAAGTCCCATTCCAGGAACGGCTGCAGGAACGGCGCGATGAACCCGCCGGAGGCCGCGTCGACGTGGATCGGCACGTCGTGGCCCTTGGTCTGCTGCAGCTGGTCCAGCGCGGCGCTGATCTCCTTGACCGGCTCGTAGCTGCCGTCCATGGTCGAGCCCAGGATGGCGACAACCCCGATCGTGTTCTCGTCGCACTGGGCCGCGGCCTCCGGAGCCGTCAGGTGCAGCCGGCCCGGCTCCATCGGCACCATCCGCGGCTCGACTTCCCAGTACCGGCAGAATTTCTCCCAGCAGACCTGAACGTTGGTGCCCATCACCATGTTCGGGCGGGAGGCGTCCTGGCCGGCCGCGCGGCGCGCCTTTCGCCAGCGCCACAGCAGGGCCATCCCGCCGAGCATGCACGCCTCACTCGATCCCGTGGTCGAGCAGCCAGTCGCGTTGCCGCCGGCGGGCGAGTGCCACAGGTGCGCGAGGATGTTGGTGCAGCGCCGCTCGATCTCGGCGGTCTGCGGGTACTCGTCCTTGTCGATCATGTTCTTGTCGAAGGACGACGCCATCAGCTGCTCGGCCTCAGGCTCCATCCAGGTCGTCACGAAGGTCGCGAGGTTGAGCCGGGCGTTGCCGTCCAGGATGAGCTCGTCCTGGACCGCCTGAGCCGCCGTGCGCGGCAGCAGGCCGTGGTCGGGGAGCCGGAACCGGGGGATCTGGAGGCCTCTCTCCTGCACGTAGACCGGGTTGAGCTCGACCTCCCGGTCCTGCTCAGACACGTCGACTTGCCGGTGCAGCGCCATCGTCGGCTCCCTGGGTGAGGTGATCGGCCAATCCCGGGCCAGGCTATCGATCCCCTGGGCGGCGGGCTTTGCCGCCCCCAGCGGGCTTGCCGGCGATAGGCGGTATCCACCGTTCGGCTGATCCCCCGCTCCGCCGGGCCCGCCGTGAAGTATGGCCCGGCGGGCGATTCCGCCCGGCCCGCGGCCGGGCATCCTGGGCACATGGCGGTCATCGAAGTCAGCGGCCTGCACAAGGAGTACGGGCCCAAGGTCGCGGTGGACGACGTGTCGTTCACGGTCCAGGCCGGCGAGATCTTCGGAATTCTCGGGCCGAACGGCGCCGGGAAGACCACGACGGTGGAATGCGTCGTGGGGCTGCGCCAGCCGGATCGCGGCCAGATCAGCGTGCTCGGCCTGGATCCGCAGCGTGACCACGACGAGCTGCGCGAACTGGTCGGCGTCCAGCTCCAGGACAGTCAGCTGCCGGACAAGCTGCGGGTGAAAGAGGCGCTCGACCTGTACGCCTCGTTCTACCGGCAGCCCGCGGACGCTGATGAGCTCATCACCCGGCTCGGGCTCGGCGACCGGCGCGACACCGCCTTCGGCAAGCTGTCCGGCGGCCAGAAGCAGCGGCTCTCGGTTGCGCTGGCGCTCATCGGGACCCCGAAGGTCGCCGTGCTGGACGAGCTCACGACCGGGCTCGACCCGGCCGCCCGCCGCGAGGTCTGGGGGCTGATCTCCGAGATCCGGGACACCGGCGTGACGGTCGTGCTGGTCACCCACTTCATGGAGGAGGCGGAGCGGCTCTGCGACCGGGTCGCCGTCATCGACAACGGCTGGGTCATCGCCACCGACACGCCGTCCGGGCTGGCCAGCCGGGCCGGCGGCGACCAGCAGATCCGGTTCCGCGCGTCGGCGCCGCTGGACGAGGGGCTGCTGGCCAAGCTGCCCGAGGTGTCCGCGGTCCGCCGCGACGGCGACCAGTTCACGGTGACCGGGAACGGCGAGTCGCTGCAGGCGGTCATCGCCGTGCTCATCCAGAACGCCGTGATCGCCCAGCACCTGCGTGTGGACCAGGCCAACCTGGACGACGCGTTCATCGCGCTTACTGGCCGCGAACAGGCCGGTCAGCATCAGGCCGGTCGCGACCAGGCAGAAAGGAGCTAACGGGCGATGTCCGCCATACCCATCCCGGTTCCCGGTCCCGCGCTGCGCAAGCTGACCCTGACCGAGCTGAAACTGCTCATCCGCACGCCGGCGGTGCTGTTCTGGGGGATCGGGTTCCCGGTGGTCGGCCTGATCGTGCTGGGCCTCATCCCCGGGACCGATCGGCCGGTCAAGGTGTTCGGCGGGGCCAGCGTGCTGCAGACCTACCTGCCGATCATCATCACCTTCATGCTCGTCATGACCGGCGTGCAATTCCTGCCCACGACCCTGGTCGGCTACCGCGAGCGGGGCATCTTGCGCCGGATGTTCACCACCCCGGTGACCCCGCGGGCCCTGCTCACCGCGCAGCTCAGCCTGCTTCTCGGCGTCCAGATCGCGACGGCGGCGGTGATCGTGATCCTGGCGACCGGCGTCTTCACCGCCTCGATCGGGCAGCCGCTGGCGTTCCTCATCGCGTTCCTGCTCATGGCCGCGGCGGCTAGCACACTGGGGTTGCTGGTCGCCGCCGTCTCCTTCACCAGCAAGGCCGCTAGCGCGGTCGGCGGCGTGCTGTTCTTCGTGCTGATGTTCTTCTCGGGTCTGTGGCTGCCGCGCGCGGAGATGCCGGGACCGCTGCGGGGTGTCAGCGACGCCCTCCCGGTGGGGGCCGGTGTGCAGGCCATCCAGGACGCGGCCGCCGGGCACTGGGCTTCCGGTCTGTACTTCGGCGTGCTGACCGCCTGGGTCATCGGGTGCGGCGTGCTGGCGGTCCGCCTGTTCCGCTGGGAATGACCCGGCGCGGGGAGTGACAGGATGAAAGTAGACGCCCGGCGGGCCGGAGGGAGGCCGACGTGACCGCACCCATCGCCGCGTTCATGCCTGACCGTGCCATGGAGGAGGAGCCGGAACGCCGGCTGGAAACGTGGACGCGGATCGTCCCGTTCGTGCTGCTCGTCATGTCGATGATCCCGTACGTGGTGACGCAGGGCCCGACGGCGGCTGACGTGGGCCGGACGCTGGCCATCGCCGGGGCCGCCGCCTGCTGGGTGGCCTGGTGGGTGGCGCTGCACCCGCAGTGGGCCACGCGCCGGGGCCTGATGGCCGTCTACTTCTTCGGCTTCGTGGCATTCTGCGCGGTCCTGGTGGCCCGCAGCCCGTGGTTCGGGTTCTTCTGCTGGATCGGTTACATCCATGCGTTCCGGTACCTGGCCGGCCCGTTCCGCTACGCCGGCCTGATCTGCATCGCGGCGCTGTCGGCCATCGCGCAGGTCGGCGGCTTCCGATCGCCGACCGCGACGAACGTCGCCATCTTCGCGCTGGTGGCCTGCCTGAACGCCACCCTGGTGACCGTGTTCATCTACCTGGGCGCCAAGACCGAGGCCCAGAACGAGGCCCGCAAGCGGATGATCGTGGAGCTGGCCGGGGCCAACCGGCGGCTCGAGGAGATGATGGCCGAGAATACCGGGCTGCACGCCCAGTTGCTGACCCAGGCCCGGGAGGCGGGCGTGCTGGAGGAACGGCAGCGGATGGCCCGGGAGATCCATGACACCCTCGCTCAGGGGCTGGCCGGGATCATCACCCAGCTGGAGGCGGCGCAGCAAGCGCACGCGCGGGAAGCCAGCCCCAGTGCCGGCAATGGTCATCGGGCCGACTGGGAACGTCGGGTCAGGAACGCCACCCGGCTGGCCCGGGACAGCCTGTCCGAGGCCCGCCGGTCGGTCCGGGCCGTGCGCCCGGAGGCGCTGGAAGACACCCGGCTGCCCGACGCGCTGGCCGAGGTGGCCGAACGCTGGTCCGCGGTGAGCGGCGTCCACGCCGCGGTCACCACCACCGGGACGGCGCAGGGCCTGCACCCCGAGGTCGAGGTGACGTTGCTCCGCGTCGCGCAGGAGGCGCTGGCCAACGTGGCCAAGCACGCCCGCGCATCCCGCGTGGGAATCACCCTGTCCTACATGGACGACGTGGTGACGCTGGACGTCCGCGACGACGGCGTGGGATTCCGGCTGCCCCCGGACGGGACCTGCAAGCCGGGCCAGTCTGGTGACGCCGGCGGCGGCTTCGGGCTGACCACGATGCGCCAGCGCGTGCGCCGGCTGACCGGGCAGCTGGAGATCGAGTCCGAGCCGGGCGCCGGGACGGCCGTCTCCGCCAGCGTGCCCGCGATCCCGCGGGCCACTCCCGCGCAGGTCCGTTCGGAATCATCGTCACCGGTAGCGGCGCCGGCGGCCACCGGATCTGCGGCGGGACCATCGTCGGTGGCAGCGGCGGAACGCGGCCCGGCCTCATCCCCATCGCCGGCGGGGTGCCCCATGCGTGAGGACGGCGCCCGCGCCGCGGCGGACCAGATCCGGGTGCTGATCGTCGATGATCACCCGGTCGTCCGGGACGGCCTGCGCGGCATCCTGGAGGGGAGCCCCGGATTCGAGGTCGTCGGCGAGGGCGGTAACGGGGCCGAGGCCGTCACCCGGGCCCGGGCGCTGCGGCCGGACGTGGTGCTGATGGACCTGCGGATGCCGGACGTGGACGGCGTGACCGCGATCAAGCGGCTGGCCGAGCTGGGCGTGGACGCCCGCGTTCTCGTGCTCACCACCTACGACACCGACAGCGACGTCGTCCCCGCGATCGAGGCCGGGGCCACCGGGTACCTGCTGAAGGACTCTCCGCGCAGCGAACTGCTCCGCGCCGTCCGCGCCGCGGCGCGCGGCGAGGCCGTGCTGTCCCCGTCGGTCGCGACCCGGCTGCTCACCCAGGTGCGCGCCCCGGCCCGGGAACCGCTGAGCGCCCGCGAGCTGGACGTGCTCGCGCTGATCGCGCGCGGCACCTCCAACCGGGACACCGCCGCGCGCCTGTTCATCAGCGAGGCCACGGTCAAGACGCACCTGCTGCACATCTACGCCAAGCTCAACGTCAACGACCGTGCGGCCGCCGTGGCCGCCGGTTTCGAGCGCGGCCTGCTGCCGCGCGCCACGGATTAAGGCCTCTGGCGGGGCGCTAGCGGCGTTCGCCGGCCGCGACCGTGTACCGGGCGAGCAGGAAACCCTCGTCCTCCAGCAGGTGCCCGAGCGCGAGCGGGAGCCCGCCGGGAATCGTCTCGCCGTCGACGATCCGGCCCGGCCCCGGTCCGGCCAGCAGCGGGCTGATGGTCAGGCACAGCTCGTCGAGCAGCCCCGCGGCGGCCAGCTGCCCGAGCAGATGCGGGCCGCCCTCGGTCAGCACCCGCCGGTGGCCGCGCGTGCCCAGGGCGTCCAGCGCGGTCTTCAGGTCGACGTGCTCCCCGCCCGCGACCAGCACGTCGGCGCACTCGGCGACCGCGGCCCGCTGCTTGTCCGGGGCGCGGTCGCAGGTGATGACGATCGTCCGCGCGTCCGCGGGCGCCGCGGTGAGGAGTTCCAGCTGGGGATCCAGGTCGAGCCGCCCGGAGACCACCGCGATCGGCGGGGTGGCGCTGCGCCCGGTCCGCAGCTCCGGCCTGATCGACGCCGGCTGGGCCGGGCGGTAGCGCTCGGCCCGGGCCGTCCCCGCGCCGACGAGGATCACGTCCGCGAGGCTGCGCAGCAGGCCGAAGATCTCACGGTCGGCGCGTCCCGACAGGCCCCCGGAACGGCCGTTGACCGATGCCGCCCCGTCCACGCTGGCCACCATGTTCGCGCGCACCCACGGGCGGCCGGCCTTGGGATAGGCGTACAGGCGGGCCAGCTGTCCCGGATCCGCATCGCCACCCGGACCGCCCGCGGGCAGCAGCTGCCGCACGTCAGGCCCGGCCGTCCGGGCAGCGCAGCACCATCACCGCGTGCCCGGCCAGCTTGGCCTGCGCGCGGGCGTTCAGCAGCGGCAGCTCACCATGCAGGACGGGCACCCGGGGGCCGCACGTGTCGATCATGATCTCCCACTCGCGCCCGAACTTCACCCCCGGCAGGGTGAACGAGACCGGCTCGTCGTCCGCGTTGAACAGCAGCAGGAACCGGTCGTCGGTGATGCGCTCGCCGCGCGGATCGGGCTCGCTGATCGCCTCGCCGTTGAGGAAGACGGCCAGCGACTTGGCCCCGGGGGCGCGCCAGTCGTTGTCGGTGACCTCTTTGCCGGCCGGGGTCAGCCAGACGATGTTGCCCGGCCCGTCGGACGAGGGCGCACCGGGGTGATGCCCGCGGAAGAACCGGCGCCGCCGGAACACCGGATGGTCACGGCGCAGCGCCGACAGCGCCCGGGTGAAGTCCACCAGGTCCCGCTCGCCGTCCATCAGGGACCAGTCCATCCAGGAGATCTCGTTGTCCTGGCAGTACGCGTTGTTGTTGCCGCGCTGGGTGCGGCCCATCTCGTCCCCCGCCAGCATCATCGGGACGCCCTGGGAGAAGAAGAGCGTGGTGAGGATGTTCCGTTTCTGCCGGGCCCGCAGCTCCAGAATCTCCGGGTCGTCCGTCGGGCCCTCGGCGCCGCAGTTCCAGGACCGGTTGTCGTCGGTGCCGTCCCTGTTGCCCTCGCCGTTGTCCTCGTTGTGCTTGTGGTTGTAGCTGACCAGGTCGGTCAGCGTGAACCCGTCGTGGCAGGTGACGAAGTTGATGGAGGCGACCGGGCGGCGGCCGCTGGTCTCGTACAGGTCGCTGGAGCCGCTCAGCCGGGAGGCGAACTCGGGTAGCGTGCCGGGCTGGCCGCGCCACAGGTCGCGAACCGTGTCCCGGTACTTCCCATTCCATTCGGTCCACAGCGGCGGGAAGTTCCCGACCTGGTAGCCGCCCTCGCCGACGTCCCACGGCTCGGCGATCAGCTTCACCTGCGAGACCACCGGGTCCTGCTGCACGAGGTCGAAGAACGTGGACAGCCGGTCCACGTCGTGCAGTTCGCGCGCCAGCGCGGAGGCGAGGTCGAACCGGAACCCGTCGATGTGCATCTCCAGGATCCAGTAGCGGAGCGAGTCCATGATCAGCTGCAGGGAGTGCGGGTGCCGCACGTTCAGGCTGTTGCCGCAGCCCGTGTAGTCCACGTACCGCGACTTGTCCCCGTCGTCGAGCCGGTAATAGGAGGCGTTGTCGATGCCGCGGAAGCACAGCGTCGGGCCCATGTGGTTGCCCTCGGCGGTGTGGTTGTAGACCACGTCCAGGATGACCTCGATGCCCGCGTCGTGCAGCGTCTTGACCATGGTCTTGAACTCGCCCACCTGCTCGCCGAGCTGGCCGGCCGAGGAGTAGCGGTTGTGCGGGGCCAGGAAGCCGATCGTGTTGTAGCCCCAGTAGTTCGTCAGCCCGCGGGCCACCAGCGCCTGCTCGGGCAGGAACTGGTGTACGGGCATCAGCTCGACCGCGGTGATGCCGAGCCGCTGCAGGTGCTCGGTGATCGCGGGGTGGGCCAGGCCGGCGTAGGTGCCCCGCTGGGCGGGCGGCACGTCCGGGTGCTGCAGCGTCAGGCCGCGTACGTGCGCCTCGTAGATCAGCGTCTCGTGGTACGGGGTGCGCGGCGGCCGGTCGTTGGCCCAGTCGAAGAACGGGTTGATGACGACGTTCTTCGGCATGCTGGGTGCGCTGTCGGTGGTGTTCCGGGTGCGCGGGTCGCCGAACTTGTACGAGAAGAGCGACTGATCCCACGTCAGGTTGCCCTGAGCGGCCTTGCCGTAGGGGTCCAGCAGCAGCTTGGAGGGATCGCAGCGCAGCCCGGCGGCCGGCTCGTAGGGGCCGTGCACCCGGTACCCGTACCGCTGCCCGGGCCCCACGCCGGGCAGGTACGCGTGCCAGACGAAACCGTCGGCCTCGGTCAGCTGGACCCTGGTCTCGGTGTGGGCGGTATCCGCTTCCGCCCCGTCACCAGCGAAAAGGCACAGTTCGACGCTGTCCGCGACCTCGGAGAACAAGGCGAAGTTCGTGCCCCATCCGTCCCAGGTGGCACCCAGGGGGTAAGGTGCACCGGGCCAAGAATGCATCCGCCTCCTTCGCGTTGCTCCCCGGCGTATCCGGCCGCGGGCCGTTTGCTCATCTAAGTACCCGCGTAAGGCTACCGGTGCACGCGCGTGGCCAAGGATGTAGAGCAAGCGATTGCACCGCCCGTTATCCCCGCTGACGGCGGGGACGGCCAGGACGCAAACTGGCTTATACCGCGGCGGCGGCGCCGCCCGCGAGCGACTCGGCGTAGCGGCCGAGCACCACCTCGGCGACCTCGGGTGCGGCCCCGATGACGCCGGAGACCGCGGTCGCGCCCGCGGCGAGGCAGTCACCGCGTACCTGGTCGGCGAAGATGCCGGGGGACAGGAGGTAGGTGGCGACCAGGACCTGCCGCGCCCCGGCCCGGCGCGCCGCGGCCACCGCTTCCGCCGGGGCCGGCGACGCCGCGGAGGCGTACGCGGGCAGCACCGCGCGCCAGCCCCGGTCCGACTGCCACTGCGCGGCCAGGTCGGTGATCACGGCGTTCGCCGCCGGGTCGCTGGAGCCGGCCGCGGCCAGCACCACGGCGGTGTCCTCTGGCGGGGCCGTGCCGCCGCCCGGGGCGCTGAGGGCTTCGGCCAGCCGCCGGTCCAGCGCGCGCAGCAGCAGCGGGTGCGGTCCCAGCGGGCGGCCGTAGGTGATGTCCAGCCGCGGCTGCGCGCTGCGCGTTTCGTGCAGCGCCCTCGGGATGTCGGTCTTGCTGTGGTACGCGGCCGTCAGCAGCAGGGGCAGCACGACGGCTTCGCCGTCGGCGGCGCCGAGCGCCTGGCCCAGGGTGGGCGCGGCGTGCCCCAGGTAGGCGGCCCGCACGTCCAGGCCCGGGTAACCCGCGCCCGCGGCACGCTGCCGCACCAGGTCCAGCAGCGCGCCGACGCATCCCGCGGCGCGCGGGTCCCTGCTCCCGTGGGCCACCGCCACCAGCGGCGGCGCTCCCGCCCGGGCGGAGGCGGGAGCCGCCGCCCGGGCGGGGACCAGCCGTGGCGGCCGGGTGGCCCAGGCGCTCAGGGGGGCGCTCAGAGGTGAATGCCGCACTCGGTCTTCCCGGTCCCGGCCCACCGTCCGTTGCGCGGGTTCTCTCCCGGGGCGACCTGGCGCGTGCAGGTAGCGCAGCCGATCGACGGGTAGCCGTCGTACACCAGCGGGTTGACCAGGATGCCGTTGTCGGCGATGTAGTCGTCGACCTGCTTGGCGGACCAGCCGGCGATCGGGTTGACCTTGACCATCTCGCGGCGGCCATCCCACTCCACGACGCGGGCCTCGCGGCGCTCCACGGTCTCGTCCCGGCGCACCCCGGTGATCCAGGCGTCGTACCGGCTGAGCGCCCGCTCCAGCGGCTCCACCTTGCGCAGGTAGCAGCACAGGTCCGGGTTGCGGCCGTAGAGCCGCGGGCCGAGTTCTGCGTCCTGCTCGGCCACCGTGCGGGACGGCGTGACGTTGATCAGGTTGACCGGGTAGACGGCGGAGACCGCGTCCCGGGTGCCGATGGTCTCGGCGAAGTGGTAGCCGGTGTCGAGGAAGACGACGTCGATGCCCGGCGCGATGGCCGAGGCCATATGGATGATCACCGCGTCGGTCATCGAGGACGTGACGCAGATGCGCTCCCCGAAGGTCTGCGTGGCCCAGCGGAGGATATCGTCCGCGGACGCATCGGCCAGTTCCTCAGCGGCACGCTCGACGATCTGCTCCATACGGTGCGGTTCCTCCTGCTGGACAGCTTTACCTACCACGTGCGCATCGACCACAGGCTCACTGGTAATTGTTGCCGCGGAACTCACAGGGCCGCTCCTATTCCGGCGAAACGTAGCTGGAAGCTGCGGGTGCAGCTACGGCAGTGCCAGTCACCGTCCGCTGCGCCCTGGGGCTCGAGGTCTTCCTCACCGCAGTACGGGCAGTAGAAGGGAACGGCCCGGCCCGTGTGGCTGGTCATGACAGCTCCTCGTCGCTTGCCCTTACAGTCCACTGCGCGAACGTCTCACCTGGCTCCTTGCCGGCTGCAAAGCGGCTGAGAACCCGTTCCACGTAGTCGGGAAGATTGTCGGCCGTCGTCTTCAGGCCCCTGACCTTCCGGCCGAAACCTGACGCCGATCCGTCACCGCCGCCCAGGCTGCCGCCCAGGTGGATCTGGAAGCCCTCCACCTGCTGGCCGTCCGGCCCGGTGACGAGCGAGCCCTTCAGCCCGATGTCGGCGGTCTGGATCCGGGCGCAGGAGTTCGGGCAGCCGTTCACGTTGATGGTGACCGGGTCGGCGAAGCCCGGCAGCCGCTGCTCCAGTTCGCTGATCAGGTCCATGGCGCGCTGCTTGGTCTCCACGATCGCTAGCTTGCAGAACTCGATCCCGGTGCACGCCATCGTGTGCCGCCGGAAGGCGCTCGGGTTGACCTGCAGGTCAGCGGCCTCCAGGTCGGCGACCAGGCCGTCGACGCGGTCCGTGGGCACGTCCAGGATGACCATCTTCTGCTCGGTGGTGGTCCGTACCCGGCCGCTGCCGTAGCGGGCGGCCAGATCGGCGATCGCGTCCAGGGCGTCGGCGTTCAGCCGCCCGACCCGCGGGGCGAAGCCGACGTAGGAAAGGCCGTCGCGCTGCGGGTGCACGCCGATGTGGTCCCGGACCCCCCCGCGCGGGGTACCCGGCGCCGGGCCGTCCGGGAGGGCGTACCCGAGGTACTCCTTCTCCAGGACCTCACGGAATCGCTCCGGGCCCCAGTCGGCGACCAGGAACTTGATCCGGGCCCGGTGCCGGAGCCGCCGGTAGCCGTAGTCGCGGAACACCGAGACGACGCCCGCCCACACCTCCGCGACCTGCTCCGGCCGCACGAACGCGCCCAGCCGCTTGCCGATCATCGGGTTGGTGGACAGGCCGCCGCCGACCCACAGGTCGTAGCCGGTTTCACCGTTCGCCGACCGCACGCCGACGAAGGCGACGTCGTTGATCTCGTGCACCGTGCACTGCGCGGGGCAGCCGCTCATCACGGACTTGAACTTGCGCGGCAGGTTGGAGAAGGCCGCGTCGCCGATGTAGCGGCGCTGGACCTCCTCGATCTGCGGCGTCGCGTCGAGGATCTCGTCGTCGTCGAGCCCGGCCAGCGGGCAGCCCAGGATGACCCGCGGGGTGTCGCCGCAGGCCTCGGTGGTCGACAGGCCCACCGATTCGAGCAGCTCCCAGATTTCGGGAACGCATCCGATCTCGATCCAGTGCAGCTGGATGTTCTGCCGGTCGGTGACGTCGGCGGTGCCGCGGGCGAACCGGCGGGAGATGTCACCGATCACGTGCAGCTGCTCGGTGCTGAGCTGGCCGCCGTCGATGCGGACCCGGAGCATGAAGTAGCGGTCGTCGAGTTCCTCGGGCTCCAGGACGGCGGTCTTGCCGCCGTCGATGCCCGGCTTGCGCTGCGTGTACAGGCCGAACCAGCGGAACCGGCCGCGCAGGTCAGCAGGATCGATCGAGTCGAACCCTTGCTTGGAGTAGATGTCGATGATCCGCTGGCGGACGTTCAGCCCGTCGTCGTTCTTCTTGTTCTCTTCGTTCTTGTTGAGCGGCTCGCGGTAGCCGAGCGCCCACTGGCCTTCGCCGCGGGCGCGACGGGGAGTGCGCTTAGCGGTGCTCGGTGGCATGCAGCTGGTGTCCTTCGGCTCTCAGGAGCACGTGCCCGGAGGCCGGAGGCAAGGGTGCTGAGAAGCACACCCTCCCGGTACTGGCCTGATTCATCGCCAGCCGGCTTTGCGTGGCCGGTTGCGGCGGGTCAGTCCGGGGATGCACGCCCGGTTCCGCGACACGCGCCCGGTTTACGTCACGGGCAAGTGGTCAGCGGGCGGGCAGACAGATGGCGCTGCGGACGCGCAGCAGGTCGACGTGCCTGCGTGCGACAAGCAATGGATCCACGGCGCTCACACCAATAGCATCACACGCGCCTGCACCGCCTGTCCATGCGGCACTGGATATCCGGGCCGCGGCCCGGGTCGCACGCTCGTGTGACATCACGCAGGCCAAAACGCGGCGGTTGGCCCCGGTTATTCCGCTCCGGGGCGCCAGGCCCGGGATTTACGGCATTGTGACATTCCGGGCGGCCCAGTCCGGGGGGTCGGCCCGGGGCTCAGCCCTGGCGGATCCAGCCCATCGGCGGCTCGGTTTCGCGGGGCGGAAGGTGCTGACAATCACACCAGGTGCCGCCGGGACAGTCCTCATGGTGGCGCTCCCGGCACGGAACGCAGATCATGCGGTTATCTTCTCGCTTTCTTTTATATGCGGTGACAGGAATCCGGGTGATCCCATGACGGGTCCGATCCCATGACAGGCCCAGCGCATCGGCGCAGTGCGCTCCCGTTCCCGGACCGGCTGGTGGCCGGGCAGCTGCTCGGCGCGCGGCTCCGGGAAGAGCTCCGCCCGGCCCCCGGGCCGGGCGGTGGGCTCCCCCCGCTGGTCCTGGCGCTGCCGCGCGGCGGCGTCGCGGTGGGCGCCGGGGTGGCCAGCAGCCTGGAGGCGCCTCTGGACGTGCTGGTCACCCGGAAGATCGGTTACCCGCCCCGGCCGGAACTCGGGCTGGGCGCGATCGCCGAGGGCGGCGAGCCCGTTTACGATCACGCGCTGCTGGCCGCGATCGGCCTGGATGTGGCTGACCTTCGGGCCACGGCCGAACGCGAACGCGAGGAGCTGGCCCGGCGCGTACGCGTCTACCGGGGCGGACGGCCGCCCCCGGACGTCACCGGCCGGCTGGTCGTGGTCGTCGATGACGGCCTGGCCACCGGCGTGACGGCGCGGGCCGCGCTGCGCGCCGTTCGCGCCCGCGGAGCCGCCCACGTCATCCTGGCTGTGCCGGTGGCCCCCCGTGCGGCGGTCACGCAGATGCAGCGGGAGGCGGACGAGGTGGTGCTGCTGGCCAGCCCGGCCGCCTTCCGGTCGGTGGGCCAGTGGTATACGGTCTTCGGCCAGCTCAGTGACGCCGACGTGCTGTCGCTGCTGGCTCAGGCCAGGGCCCGCACCGAGGCCACGTAGGCCACACATGGTCCCCGCCGGGCCAAAGGAAATCCCCGCCGCGGTGCCGGGGCTTCCGGCCGGTGCGGCGGGGATTGCTCGATACGAATCGCTGGTCTGGAGAGTGAAGCCGTCAGGCGGCGTTAGCGCGGCGCATCCGGCGCCGGCGTTCGGCGGCGCGCTCTTCCTCGTTGAGCCCGCCCCAGACGCCGTACTTCTCCGGCCGCGACAGCGCGTAGTTCAGGCACTCAACCCGGACCGGGCAATCGGCGCATACGGCCTTGGCCTTGCGCTCGCGGATCTCACGCTCCGGCTGGCGCTCACCGTCAGGACCGAAGAAGAGGATAAGATCCTCCTCGCGGCACGCAGCAGCATCCTGCCAGCCCCAGTTGGGGCGGGGAAGCACAGCCGACTGCCGACGCACCTGAGACATGGGACCAATCACCTCTATTTGTTTCTTAGACTTGCTTACAGGACATCTTTAGGAAGTGTTCGTGTCTGGCTCGTGGACACGCGGACAGACCGTGCTGCGCGCGGCCATCCGCCCGTCGATTCATGCAACGCGTACTATCGCCGTAATGTTCCCGGGCGTGGATCACCCCGTGCCGGAACAGCGGCGTTACCAGGCGGCGCAGTTATCTGCCAAACGGCTAGCGCGAGCGTCACGGTCCTTGCTCGATCTCTCATGACGCCGACGTAAACGAGCCCGGCGACAATCATGCCATCAGTGATCTCGTCCGCGCAGCCGGGGCCGGTAATTAACCGCATCTCGTGACCAGCAGTTTTTTCAGGCTCCACCAAGTCCGGTAACGAACTGGACAAAGGCAGTGCCGCACGCCACCATGGGCTCCATGTCAGCGTCCGACGCAGCCCCACTGCCCCGGCTCGGCGAAGTCTTCTTCGACGTGCGCGGCAGCTCCCGCAGCATGCGTCTCAGCTGGTACTCCGACACCGGCGTGGCGGTCTTCAGTATCTGGCAGGGAGGCACCTGTACGGGGACGTTCCGGCTGCCCATCGATGACCTGCCGCGCATGGTGGAGGCTCTGCAGCGCGGGCCGCGCGGAGCAGCCCTGCCCGCGGGTGAGTCGCGTGATCCTGGTGCCGAGCGGCAGCGCCGCGGTCTTACCGCCGCGTCCACCGACTCGATGCCGGCGGTAGCCAGCTTCCCCGACTACGCGACGGGCCAGATCGCGCCCGTCACCGGGGAATTCCGGTCCATGAGCCCGGCTGAGCCCTCCTACCGGGAGGACCCGCTCGGGTCGGGCGGCTACCCGGCCTACCGGCCTGCTGACCGGTCCGGCGGTGACCGGTCCGGCGGGCGGGACCGGCCCGCGGAGAGCCTGGGTGGCTCGTTCCCCGGCTATGCCGATGACGGGCCGCCGGTCTACCGGGACAGCAGCCCGCCGCCCGCCTACCGCGACGGCCCCCTCGGAGCGCCCGCCTACCGCGACGACCCGCTCGGGTCCGGTGGCTATCCCGCCTACCGGCCTGCTGACCGGGCTGGCGACCGGGCCCCGGACAGCGCGGGCGACCAGTCGCTGCCCGGGCACCGGAACCCCGGCCCCTACGGCGACGACCCGCTCGGGTCGGGCGGTTATCCGGCCTACCGGCCTGCTGACCGGTCCGGCGGTGACCGGTCCGGCGGGCGGGACCGGCCCGCGGAGAGCCTGGGTGGCTCGTTCCCCGGCTATGCCGATGACGGGCCGCCGGTCTACCGGGACAGCAGCCCGCCGCCCGCCTACCGTGACGGCCCCCTCGGAGCGCCCGCCTACCGCGACGACCCGCTCGGGTCCGGTGGCTATCCCGCCTACCGGCCTGCTGACCGGGCTGGCGACCGGGCCCCGGACAGCGCGCGCGACCAGTCGCTGCCCGGGCACCGGAACCCCGGCCCCTACGGCGACGACCCGCTCGGGCTCGGCTACCGCGGCGAGCGGCCGCCCTCCTACCGGGACGACCAGTACCCGCCGTCGTACCGGGACGAGCCCGCCCCGTACCCGGGGGAGCCCCCCGGCCCGCGGTACACCGACGACCCATTCCAGTCGGTGTATCCGGACGGTGCCCGCGGGCCCGGCTACCCGGACGATGAGCGCGCCGGTTCGCACCCGTACGGCGTGCCGCCCGGCCGCCCGGAACCGCGCGCACCCCGCGGCCGTTCCTGAAAAAATCCCGGAACGGGGAACAGTGGGGCGGGGGACCGCGTTCCTAGTCTTCGGTTGGTGCGGCTGAGTGCCCCGGGCCGCAACCAAAATAGCCTTCTCGGAATACCGTCCGGCTGGAGCCGCGTTGTGCCACTCGCCGTGGAGGCGACCTCCGCACCAGCCCCTTAGGTCGTTGGGCCCAGCGTGTGAGCAAGCGTTCGTTTGCCTGCCGCTGGGCCCTTCGGCTGATGGCCCCGCTCTCCGCAGAAATATCGCCGGGAACGGGCAACAGGTGCGGCCGGGGGACCGCGTTGCCGATGTTTGGTCGGTGCGGCTGAGTGCCCCGGGCCGCATCCAAAATAGCCTTCGCGGAATACCGTTCGGCTGGAGCCGCGTTGTGCCGCTCGCCGAGGAGGCGACCTCCGCACCGGCCTTAAGGCCTAGGCCCAGTGTGCCGACGAGCATAGCTCGCGGCCACTGGGCCTTTTGTTGTGTTAGCCCGGGGGGACGACCCCCGGACCCGCCGCATGCGCTCCGCGCCCGCGCGGTGGTACCTCGCCGAGACACCGGCCGCTCACCGGGCCCAAGGCCCGGTTCGTTGGGCCGGTATGAGCGACTCACCGCAGCCCGCGGCGATGGCCGCTAGAGCAAAACCCGGGCCAGCCTACGCATGGGCGCCGGTGCCGGGGGGGCGGGTGGCCGGATTTTCCGCTTCCGGGACGGGGACCGGCTGGGGCGCAGGGGCGGGTTCTTCCGGGTGGCGGGGGAGGGGGCCGACGGCTGCGGCCAGGACCTGGGAGTTCGGCACGGACATGACGGTGTCGCCGGTGTCCAGCCGGATGTAGGTGATGCCGATCTCCGTGACGACGCCCTGCAGCTGGCCGCCGAGCGCACCCGCTCGCAGCTCGATCGGGTCGCCGACGCGGAACGGCCGGGACAGCAGCAGGACCATCCCGGCGAAGATGTTCGACAGCGACTGCTGGGCCGCGATGCCGATGATCACGCTGGTCACGGCGGTGCCGAGGAGGAGCTGGGCGATCGGGATCTGGCACAGTTGCAGCGTGATGATCAGGGTGACGACGATGCCGACCAGCAGCAGCGTGTAGCGCATCACCGCGGCGTGCGCCGATCCGACCCGCGGCTCGAAGAAGGCCCGGACCTTGCCCGAGATGCCCAGCACGGCGGTCATCGCCAGCACGAAGAAGACAACGGCGAGGGCGTATCGCACCGTCTCGAGGGCGAATTTGTTGGGTATCACCCCGGAGAAGATCGAGGTCGCGTTGACCGACACCGCGGCCGCGGTGATCGCGAGGGCGAGCGCGATCGTCTCCTTCCACGGCCGTGTCTTCTCCTTCACCCGGGCCATCTGCGCGCTCAGCTCCCGGAGCTCGTGCGCTCGCTGTTCATCCTCATCCACCCCCTGCTTCCCTCCTTCGTACCCACGGGGCGCGAACTGTCCCGCCTACGGTATCGGCCTCGCGGTAAAGGGAGGGTACGGGCACCGCGGGAGAGACCCAGCCCGGCCCCGGATACGCGAGCGGCCCCGGAGACCGGTGTCCCCGGGGCCGCTCACGGCACTGAACGGGTCAGCTGATGAGGGGCCTGCCGACCGGGAGGCGAAGCCGGCCCCCAAGGCCGTTGGCCACGCCAGCCGCCGACGTGTACCAGGCGAAAACCGCGGTGACGACGCCGACGTAACCGCCGGCCTTGATCGTGTTCGTGTTAGCCGTGAAGAAGCCGATGAACAGGATGATCTCGGTGGCCTCCAGGAGGAGCAACGTTGAGAAGATGGCGAGGTTGGTCTCGGTGCTGATCAGCAGCATGTAGGTGTTGAAGATGGCGAACCCCAGCAGGATCCAGCCGAGGTCCTTGACGGTTTGCGCCGCGTAAGCAGCCCTGAGTGCAGGAGCCGCAGGCGCGTTACGCGCGACCAGAAGGACCCACAGCCCGAGGCCGATCCAGAAGCCGCCGTAGCTGCCGAATATGGTGGTGCCGAAGACATTTTTGTTGCGGAATTCCCACATGGCGGCCAGCAACTGGACGACGCCGCCGTAGGCCAGGGCGTACCCCAGCCAGGCATCTGTCGTCGCCTTGGTCATCCAGCCCGCGTTGGCCGCGGACAGCAAAAAGGTGGTGAGAGCAAAAGCGGCCAGGCCGAGGGGGGCCGGGTCGGCGATAGGTGACGCTGCCTCGGCGGTGGGCGTTTCCGCCGCGGTGATGCGATCGTCGTTGACGCTCACGGTGATCCTCCTATGAAGGAAGGCGTGCCCTGCCTCACGCCGCGCGCGAGTCAGCCACGCCGTGTCCCTTTATGAACCACATCCGGAACAAGAGAACCAGATGTGATCTGCACCGAGCGTAACGCTCTGGACCCCCGGTCCGGTATACCCAGACCTGGTGTTTTCCGCGTGTCGTTAAACGGTTAAGGGAGCGGGCCTGCGGTTCCGGGCCAGCGTCTCGCCCAGCCCCGCCCGGGTGGCCAGCACGAGCAGCCGATCGTGCGGTCTGAGCTGATAATTCCGGTTCAGGGACCAGTCGAACAAATCCGTGCCGTGGCGGCGCACGGCCAGCACGTGCGTCCCGCCCGGCCGCTCCGCGTCCTGCACCAGTCTGTCGGCCAGCTCGGTGTCGGCTTCCACGTGGACCTCCGCGATGAGCAGGACATGCCGCCCGACCGGAATGGTCCGCAGCACCTGATGCTCGAGCATCGCCGCGGCGAACGCCGGGGCCGCCAGATAGGAGACACTGGCTTAGGGTGCTTTCATTCCGCTGACCTGGGATTTTATGCTCTGACGGGGATGGCTGGTGTCTACTTGAGGGTGAGGGGTATAGGCGCGCCGATCAGGTCGAAGGCGCGGCGCTGGTCGGGGGTCGGGCTGGCGAGCTTGTCGACGGGCTGGCCGGCGACGGTGATGGTGTCGCGGGCCAGGGTGGCGAGGTGGTCGATCAGGTCGCGGAAGCTGCGGATGGGCTGGTTTCCGGGGCCGGTCTTGCGGGCGGCCTTGGCGGCGGCCGCCGCGGAGCGGCGGGCGGGGGCGACGGGGTTGCCGCGGGCCGGGCGGGTGCTCGTCGGTGAAGGTCAGCGGGCGCCCAGGCCTGGCGCAGGTGCCAGATCAGGTAGCAGGCGAGCATGCAGATCAGCACGTGGGCTTTGACGCGGTCTTCCAGCCGGTGGCAGATGGGGCGCAGGTCCAGGTCGTCGGCCTTGAGGTGCCGGAAGTCGCGTTCGAGGCGTGCGAGGTCCTTGTAGGCGGCCACGGTTCCGGCGGCGTCCAGGGTTTCTGCGGGGACGGGGGTGCGGATGACGTAGATCCCGTCGGTGGCGGCCTCGGCGTCGATGGCTGGCCTGGTCGCTGCGCCAGGTGATCCGGCCTTCGCCGATGTCGAGGATGAAGTGCTTGGCGACCTTCCGTTTGTTGATGATCTTCCCGGCCGCGACGCCGATCTTGTCCGGGTCCTTGATCCGCCCGGCGGCGGCCCGGGCGGCGATCGTTCTCAAGGGCGGCCTCGGTGGCGGCCAGCAGCTCGCCGCGGGTGCGGGCGCGCTTGGCGGCCGCGAACGGGTTGCGGCAGGCGATCAGCCGCTCGCCGGGGAAATCCGGCGAGGTGATCTCGGCCAGGTCCTGCTCATCGAACAGGGACAGCTGCAGCGGGCCGCCATCGGCCATGAGCTTCTTGATCGCGGGGTGGCGCAGGCAGGTGATCCACGCCATCCCCTCCAGTTCCCGCTGGTCCTTGATCCGGGCGGTGGTGATCATGCCCCGGTCCCCGACCATGATCATCTTGCTCCAGGGCGAACGTGTGCCCGGACCGCCGTGCACGACCTCGGGGAAGGCTTTCGGGTCGGCGGTGCTGCCGGGGAACACCCGCACCGCGACCGGCAGGCCGTCCGTGCCGGTGAGCAGCCCGTACTCGATCTGCGGCTTGCCGCGCTTGCCGTCCCGGGAGTACCCGAACGCGGCCAGCTCGCAATGCGTGCCCTCCATCCACGAGCTGGACAGGTCGAACATGGCGATGCCGCCCTGGTGCAGGTGCCGGGCCGCCAGCTGCTTCTCGATGTCGTCCTGGCGGGAGACCAGCCAGTCCATCGCCGCGTAGATCTCATCGGTGGACGCGCCCGGCCACGCCCAGGTCCGGGCCGAGGGTCACGTCGTCCCACCAGCCGGCGGTGGACAGCTTGGAGGCCGGGCGGAGGACCCGGGAGATGATCAGCGCGTAGGCCAGGTCCCGCTGCGGGCCGGGCGGGCCGAGCAGGGCCGGGAAGCCGAGCTTGCGGGCCATCGCGTGCACGGCGGCGGCGTGCCCGTGCGGCAGCGACCGGGTGACCTCGAACGCGGCGTCCGCGTCGCTGAGCGCCTGGCCGGCCAGCACCGCGCGGACCGCGGCGATCGCCTCCGGCGGCAGGTGCGACAGGTTCGCCAGGGTCTCCTTGCGGACCTTGCCGCCGTCCCGGAACGAGCGGCGCAGCAGGTGCCGCTCGTAGGTCCGCCACCGTCCCGTCCTTCAGCATCTGATGGCTACGGGAGGTTTCCACGTGCATCGCGCCTGCCTTGCGTGTCACATGGCTATTCTCGCACGGGCGGGCCAGGTAACTCAACTATTCTAGTGTCTACACATTCGGCGTGTCGGCTCATCATATCCGCTGCTCAGGCACAAGATCACACGTCAACTGGCCGCATTCGGGATAATCCGGACGCCGGGCAGCCGGTCGATGTCCGGCCCGTGACCATGGCGCTTGGAGGGCAGGATGACCGTCACGCGCTCGCGGTACCGGGTGGTGAGCTCCTGGGCGACGCGGTAGGCGAGCTTATCGTCGCCGCAGATAACGAGATGTCCCTCGGACGCGCGGAACCGCGCAACGGGTGGCATGGCGCGATCCTAGCCAAACCCGCGGAAACGCCACCGGGAGCGGCGGAATCGGCGGCCGCGCCGGGGACGGCGCGCACTGACGCTCACCGGGGCAGCGAGTATGCTGAACTGTTACGAGGGCTAGGCCACGGGAAGGCCCGGATATGACATCTGACGGCGTGATTCGCGCTTCCGACCACGACCGGGAAAGCGCGGTAGAGGTGCTCCGCGATGCCTACACGGCCGGCCGTCTGAACCTGGACGAGTTCGACGAGCGGACGACGGCCGCGTATGCGGCCAGGACCTGGGGTGACCTTCGCGAGCTGACGTCCGACCTGCCCGCCGAGCCTGTCCTGGGCGCCGACCTGAAGATGCCGGCGCCGAAGCCCGAGATGGTCGACGCTCCGCTGCAGTACCAGTCCCGGCGGCCGCCGTTCATCCCGCTGCTGCCGATCGCTCTGGTCTGGCTGGTCGTCGCGGCGGCCGCGCACGCGTCGGCCGTGGTTATCCCCATCGTGCTGCTGTGCCTGCTGTCGGTGCGGATGGCTGGCTGGCGGCGCAGGCACCCGCCACGGGACCGCGGGCCGGGCCCGTCGCGGCGCGCCGACGACATCATCTAGCGGCGCGCCGGGCGGCAATGCCCCGCACCGGCCGGACAATCCCCGAGAATCGAACGTGCGGCGGCCACCAGCCGTGAAATCTAGTACCGTCGATGTCTGGACCGACCATTGCCCAGGGCTTGCGGGAGGGCGTGCGGTGCGCGACGTTGCGTAGCTCAGCGTTTAGCTAGCTCAGTGGCGAGGAAATCGGGAGACCTGTTGGCTGATGTGACCGCTGAAGGCGAACGCACGGGTGGCGCGGGCACGTCGGCGGATACGGCTTCCCAGGATGCAGGCGCAGGTCACACGGAGGCTACCGGGCACGCCGAGCCCGCCGGGCCGGATGGCGCCGCGTCAGCGAGCGCCGCGGCCGCCCCGGAAACCGGCCAGGCCACCAAACGGGCCCGCCGCGGGGCCGGCCCGCTGCTGAGCGACCACTGGCCCTTCGTCATCGTGCTCGGGCTGGCCGCGGCCCTGCGCGGCGTGGTCATGCTCGGCTACCCGCCCATCCTCTGGTACAGCGACTCCTACAACTACATCGCCGATGCGGTCGCGAAGGCACCTGATGTTGTCCGGTCGGACGGCTATCCGCTCTTCCTCTATATTCTGCTGCCCTTCCACAACCTCACCCTGATCGCTGCCCTGCAGGCCCTCATGGGCCTGGCCATAGGGGCCGCCATCTACGCGGTCCTGCGGCGGCGCGGGCTGCCGTGGTGGGGAGCGACGCTGCCCGCCCTGCCCGCGCTGTTCGACGTGTACGAGATGCAGATCGAGCATGTGGTCATGTCCGACGTGCTGTTCATCTTCCTCGTCACCGTGGCCCTGGCCGCGCTGTGCTGGTCCGACCGGCCGCCGTTCCTGCTGTGTGCGGTCGCGGGCCTGATGATCGGCTACGCGGCCATCGTCCGGACGGTGGGGGAGCCGCTCCTGGTCGTCCTGGTCGTCGGCCTGCTGCTGCGCCGGGTCGACTGGAAGCGGACGGCGGTGCTGCTGGTCGCGGGCGTTCTGCCGATCGTCGGCTACATGTTCTGGTACCACGGCTTTTACGGGCAGTACGCGCTCGACACCTCCAGCGGCACCTTCCTCTACAGCCGGGTGAGCACCTTCGCCGAATGCTCCAAGATGACCCTGCCGGCGAACCTGAAGGTCCTGTGCGACCCCACGCCGCCCGCGCAGCGGCCAAACTCGCAGGAATATCTGTGGTCGATCAACACGCCGCTGTACAAGGTGAGCCACGGGAACCAGTTCTCATCGGCCGCCGACAGCATGGCGGGCAAGTTCGCCCGGGCCGCCATCGAGTCCCAGCCGCTGGCGTACGCCGAGGCCGTGGCGCGGGACGCCGTGCACACGTTCAGCTGGAACCGCACCCAGTCGGACCTGACCGGCTCCGGGCCGTCCTTCCAGTTCGAGCCGGTGGAGACGCCAGTCACGGCCAATAAGACGCTGTGGTGGGTGATGTACTACCCGGAGGACAAGTCGGCGCTGCTGCGTTACGGCGGCCCGAGCCTGGGCCAGCCCACGGTCACCAAGCCATACTCCAGCTTCATCCAGGCCTACCAGAAGGTGTTCTACCTCCGGGGCACGATGCTGGGGATCATCCTGCTGCTCGGCGCGGCCGGCATCATCGCGCGCTGGCGGCGGTGGGGCGGCCTGGCCCTGCTGCCGTGGGCCACGGCCGCGCTGCTGCTCATCCTGCCGCCGATGACGGCCGGTTTCAGCTACCGGTATGTGCTCGCGGCCGTCCCGGTGGCCTGCCTCGCCGCCGGGCTGGCCGCGAGCCGCGAGCCGCGTACCTCACGGAAGGCGGCCCGGGCGGCCGAGGCGCCCGCAGACTTGACCAGCACAGACTTGACCGAGCACAGAAGAAACACAGACTTGACCAGCACAGACTTGACCAGCACAGACTTGACCGGCACAGACTGAACCAGCGGCCGGCGGCTCAGTGATCGGCGGGCCGCCCCATGCCCTGTGGCACCTGGCTGGCCGCCTCCGCGTCGAGCAGGAACAGCGTGCGCTGCCGCCCGCGCGCACCCGCGGCCGGGACCTGCACCGGGCCCGCGTCGGACAGCGCCAGGGCGACCGCGCCGGCCTTCTCCTGCCCAGCGGCCAGGAGCCAGACCTCCTTGGCGGCGTTGATCGACGGCAGCGTCATCGTCAGCCGGGTGGGCGGCGGTTTCGGCGCCCCGCGGACCGCGACCACCGGCCGGTCGTCGTACAGCGCCGGCATCCCCGGGAACAGCGACGCGATGTGGCCCTCCGGGCCGATGCCCAGCAGCAGGACATCGAACGACGGCACCGGGCCGTGATCCTCCGGCCGGGTCGCCTCGCGCAGCCACGTCGCGTAGCGCGCGGCCGCCGCCTCCGGGTCGTCGCCGTCCGGGCCGCCGGACGGCGGCATGGGGTGAACCCGCGCCGGATCGACGTCGACGTGATCGAGCAGGGCCTCGCGCGCCCCGGTCTCGTTCCGTTCCTTGTCCCCGGACGGCCGGAATCGCTCGTCTCCCCACCAGATGTCCACGTGCCGCCAGTCGATGGCATCACGCGCGGGGGCCGCCGCGAGCTCGCTGAGCACCGCGGTGCCGATCCCGCCGCCGGTGAGCACCAGTGAGGCGGTACCCCGGGCCGCGGCCGCGTCCACCAGGCGGGTGACGAGCCGCGCCGCGACCGCCTTGGCCAGCAGCGGGGCGTCGCGGTGGACGATGACCTCCGGGGCGCTCATTGGCCCGCGATCTCCTGCTCGGCTTCCGCGCCCGTCTGGCCCTCGTTGGCGTCCATGGCGGCCGTGGCGGACGCGTCGACCAAGCCTGGTTCCGGCGCGTTCTGTTCGACCGACTGCGCCAGCCGCTGCTCGGGGCTGTAGGCCGCCCCGATCGGAGTGGCCGCGCCGGTCAGCGTGAACGTGTCGTGGCCGGGGTCCTCGTCGGTGCGCGCGTCGCTGAACAGCCAGGCCAGCGACTCCGCGTATACGTCGTCGGGGTCGAGCCGGCGCAGTTCCTCGGCCAGCAGCTCGGCCTGGTCACGGCGGTGCAGGGCGACCCGCCGGTCCGGCTCACCGGTCTTGGACAAGGTGGCGGTCCGGCCGTCGTGGCGGGAAATGGCGATCTGGCCGTTGTCGGTCTCGAACCGGACGTCGGTGATGCCCGGGCCCCCGGAAACGGCCCGCCGCACCGGGACGCCCAGCCGTACCGAGAGCCAGGCGGCCAGGACGTCGCCGCTCGGGTTCTCCTGCTCGGCGAGCACCTCCCCGCGCCTGACGGGCGGGTGCGGCACGTCGAACGTGGCCGCGAGCAGCGTGCGCCACGGGGTGATCCGGGTCCAGGCGAAGTCGGAGTCCCCGGGCTTGTACGACTCGGCCAGCCTGGCCAGCACGCCCTGGACAGCCTCCCCGGCCGCGGAGTCGGTCACCCGCCGCTGGGCCAGCACGCCGAGCGGGCTCTGCGATGGCACCTCCGGCGCCTGCCCGGGCCACCAGGTGACCACGGGCACGTCCGGCACGAGCAGCGGCGCGAGCACGGAGTCGGCGTGCTGGCCGACCGGGCCGTACATCCGCAGCAGGATCGTCTCCCCGGGGCCCGTTTCCCCGACCCGGATCTCCGCGTCCAGGCGCGACTCGGCGTTCGGGCGCCGGGTGATCACGCCCAGCACGCGGCACGGATGCTCGCGTGCCGCCTGGTTCGCCGAGCGCATCGCGTCGTACTGCGCGGCCTCGTTGGTCTCCACGATCAGTGTGAGCACCATGCCCAGAGCGGCGCCGCCAAGGCGGCGGCGGGCCTCGGTCATGGCCTCGTAGATCGCGCCCGTGCTGGTGTCCGTCAGGTCGATCGTCATCGTCGAACCCTTCGCTAGAGCCGTCGCCAGGCACGGCCGTCGCGGGCCATCAGCGCGTCCGCGGAGGCCGGCCCGGAGGTGCCCGCCGGGTACGGGTCGGGCTTGGTGTACTCGGCCCAGAAGTCCTCGATCGGGTCGAGGATGCGCCAGGACAGCTCGACCTCTTCCTGCCGCGGGAACAGCGGCGGGTCGCCGATGAGCACGTCCAGCAGCAGCCGCTCGTAGGCCTCGGGGCTGGATTCGGTGAAGGACTCCCCGTAGGCGAAGTCCATGTTCACGTCGCGGACTTCCATGGCCGAGCCGGGCACCTTGGAACCGAACCGCACGGTCACGCCCTCGTCCGGCTGGACCCGGATCACCAGCGCGTTCTGCCCGAGTTCCTTGGTGTCGGTCGCGGAGAACGGCAGGTGCGGCGCGCGCTGGAACATCAGCGCGATCTCCGTCATCCGGCGCGGCAGCCGTTTCCCGGCCCGCAGGTAGAACGGCACGCCGGCCCACCGCCGGGTGCCCACGCCCAGCCGCACGGCGGCGTAGGTCTCGGTGCGGGAGTCGGGCGGGATACCGTCTTCCTCCAGGAAACCGCGCACCTCCTGGCCGCCTTGCCAGCCGGCCGTGTACTGGCCGCGGGCGGTGCCGGTGGCCAGGTCCGCCGGCAGCCGGACGGCCGACAGCACCTTCTCCTTCTCCGCCCGCAGCGAATCGGCGTCGAACGCGACCGGCTCCTCCATCGCGGTCAGCGCCAGCAACTGCAGCAGGTGGTTCTGGATCACGTCGCGGGCGGCGCCGATCCCGTCGTAGTAGCCGGCCCGGCCGCCGATGCCGATGTCCTCGGCCATCGTGATCTGCACATGGTCGACGTACCCGCGGCTCCAGATCGGCTCGTACATCGTGTTGGCAAACCGCAAGGCCAGGATGTTCTGGACGGTTTCCTTGCCCAGGTAATGGTCGATGCGGAAGACCGACTCGGCCGGGAAGACCGCGGCCAGGATGTCGTTCAGCTCGCGCGCGCTCTTCAGGTCGTGGCCGAACGGCTTCTCGATGACGACCCGCCGCCATGGGCGGCGGGTTGCCCATGGCGGCCAGCCCTGGGGCGGGGTGTAGGCGTTCGGATCGGACAGCCCGGACCGCTTGAGCTGCTGCACCACGACCGGGAACGCCCTGGGCGGGATCGACAGGTAGAACGCGTAGTTCCCGCCGGTGCTCCGCTCGGCGTCCAGGGTGCGGACGGTCTCGGCCAGCTTGTCGAACGCTTCGTCGTCGTCGAACTCGCCCTGGACGAACCGGATGCCCTCGCTGACCTGCTGCCAGAACCGTGTCCCGGAACGGGGTCCGGGCGTGCTGCTTGACCGCCTCGTAGGTGAGCTGGGCGAAGTCCTCGTCCTCCCAGTCCCGCCGGGCGAAGCCGACCAGGGAGAAGCCCGGCGGCAGCAGTCCCCGGTTGGCCAGGTCGTAGATCGCGGGCAGCAGTTTCTTGCGCGCCAGGTCGCCGGTCACGCCGAACATGACCAGCACACACGGGCCGGCCACGCGGGGGATACGCCGGTCACGCGGATCCCGCAGCGGGTTCTCCTCCACCTGCTGGTCCGGGAGGGCCGCAGGATTGGCTGGTGCGGGACCGCTGGCGCCCTGGCCTGACGTCACTGACTCGCTCACGATTCTCCCGTTCCTTCACTATCGTGGCGCCGGGGCCGGCGAGCGATGGCTCGCCGGCGTCCGCTGTCGTGCGCGGTTCACTGCTCCGCGAGCTGGCCTTTGACCGTCTCGATGAGCTCATTCCAGGACGCGGCGAACTTCGCCACGCCTTCATCTTCCAGCACCCTGACCACATCGTCGTAGGAGATGCCCAGGTTTTCCAGGTCGGCGATGACCTTGCGGGACTCGTCATAGGTGCCGTGGATCGTGTCACCGCGGATCTCGCCGTGGTCAGCCACGGCGTGGATGGTCGGCTCCGGCATCGTGTTCACCGTGTTCGGCGCGACCAGTTCCACCACGTACATGGTGTCGGGGAACGACGGGTCCTTGGTGCTGGTCGACGCCCACAGCGGACGCTGCACCCGGGCGCCCTTGGCCTTCAGCGCGTCCCACCGCGGCGTGGCGATCCGCTTCTCGTACAGCTCGTACGCCAGCCGCGCGTTGGCGATGGCGGCCTTGCCGCGCAGTGCCTTGGCCTCGTCCGTGCCGATCTTGTCGAGCCGTTTGTCCACCTCAGTGTCGACCCGGCTGACGAAGAACGACGCGACCGACGCGATGCCGGACAGGTCGCGCCCGGCTTCGGCGGCCTTCTCCAGGCCGGCCATGTAGGCGTCGATGACCGCGTCGTAGCGCTCCAGTGAGAAGATCAGGGTCACGTTGACGCTGATGCCCTCGGCGGTCGCCTGGGTGATGGCGGGCAGGCCCTCCACCGTGGCGGGGATCTTGATGAACAGGTTCGGCCGGTCGACCATCCACCACAGCGCGCGCGCCTCGGCGATCGTCGCCTCGGTGTCCTTGGCCAGCCGGGGGTCGACTTCCAGGGACACCCGGCCGTCCTGGCCGCCGGTCTCGTCGTAGGCGGGGCGCAGCACGTCACACGCCCAGCGGATGTCGTAGGTGGTGATGGCGCGGACGGCCTCGTCGACCGACACCTTGCGGATCGCCAGGTCGTGCGACTGGCCGTCGTACGCCGAGCCCTTGGCCAGCGCGGCGGCGAAGATCGTCGGGTTCGACGTCACGCCGATCACGTGGTAGTCGCGGTACAGCTCGTCCAGATTCCCGGTGCGGAGCCGCTCACGGCTGATGTCGTCCAGCCATACCGCGACCCCCTCGGCGGACAGCTGGGCGAGAGGGTCATTTGCCTGGGAGGTCATAACCTTTCGTTCCTTCCCTTAAGTCGTTCATCCGCAGGGTGAGGTCATTCACCCTCACGGTGCGCTGGCCCGTTCCAGGGCCGTGCGCGCCACGGCGGCGACCCGCTCGGACGTGAGCCCGAACTCGGCGTACAGGCGCTGATACGCGGCGGAGGCACCGAAGTGCTCCACCCCGACCGACTCACCCAGGTCGCCGACATACTGCCGCCAGCCGAACGTCACGCCTGCTTCCACCGAAACCCGTGCCCGGATCCGGCTCGGCAGAACCTCTTCCCGGTAGGCCGCTTGCTGCTGCGCGAACCATTCCACGCAGGGCATGGACACCACGCGGGTCGGTGTTCCTGCCGCCTGCAGCTCGTCCCGCGCGGCCAGCGCGATCTGCAGCTCGCTGCCGGTGGCGATGATGATCACCTCCGGGTCGCCGTTCTCCGCCTCGGCCAGCACGTACCCGCCGCGGGCGGTGCCCTCGGCGCTGGCCAGGCCCGCGGGGCCGGCGCGGCCCTCGGAGCGCTCCAGCACCGGCAGGTTCTGCCGGCTCAGGCACAGCGCGGACGGGTTGCTGTTCCGCTCCAGGATGGTCTTCCAGGCCACGGCCGTCTCGTTCGCGTCACCGGGCCGGACGACCTCCAGGTTCGGGATGGCCCGCAGCGCCCACAGGTGCTCCACCGGCTGGTGGGTCGGGCCGTCCTCGCCGAGCCCGATCGAGTCGTGCGTCCACACGTACGTCACCGGCAGCTTCATCAGCGCCGCGAGCCGCACCGCGGGCCGCATGTAGTCGCTGAACACCAGGAACGTGCCGCCGTAGGGCCTTGTTCCCCCGTGCAGCGCGATGCCGTTCAGGATCGCGCCCATGGCGTGCTCGCGGATGCCGAAGTGCAGCGTGCGGCCATACTCGTTGCCGGGGAACATTGTGGTCTGGTGGTCGCGGGGGATGAAGGACGGCTCGCCCTTCATGGTCGTGAGGTTGCTTTCGGCCAGGTCGGCGGAGCCGCCCCACAGTTCCGGCAGCACCGGTGCGAGAGCGTTGAGCACCTCGCCGGAGGCCTTCCGGGTGGCCATGCCCTTCTTGTCCGGCGGGAAGGTGGGCAGCGCCTTTTCCCAGCCGGTGGGCAGCTCGCGCTGGGCCAGCCGGTCGAACAGTTCCTTGCGGCTGCCGTTGGCCTTGGCCCATTCCGCGAAGGGCTCATCCCACTCCGCGTGCGCGGCCTGGCCGCGTTCCATCACACCGCGCGCGTGCGCCACCAGGTCGGGGGCCTCGGGGAAGGAGATGGCCGGGTCGAAGCCGAGGATCTTCTTGGTCTCCGCGACCTCCTCGGCGCCCAGAGCGGAGCCGTGCGCGGCGCCCGTGTTCTTCTTGTGCGGGGCGGGCCACCCGATGATCGTGCGCAGCTTGATCATGGACGGCCGGCTGGTCTCGTTCCTGGCCGCGATCAGCGCGTCGTACAGCGCCTGCACGTCCTCGGTGTAGCTGCCGCCCGGCCGGACCCAGTTGACGCGCTGGACGTGCCACCCGTAGGCCTCGTACCGCGCCGCGACGTCCTCGGACTTGGCGATCTCCGTGTCGTCCTCGATCGAGATGTGGTTGTCGTCGTAGATCAGGATCAGGTTGCCGAGCTCCTGGTGGGCGGCGAGGGAGGAAGCCTCGTGCGTGATGCCTTCCTCGATGTCGCCGTCCGACGCGAACACGTACACATGGTGGTCGAACGGGCTGGCCCCCGGCTTCCCGTCGGGGTCGAAGAGGCCGCGCTCGCGCCGGGCGGCCATCGCCATGCCCACCGCGTTCCCCAGGCCCTGCCCGAGCGGGCCGGTCGTCGTCTCCACCCCGGGCGTCAGGCCGTGCTCCGGGTGGCCGGGGGTGAGGCTGCCCCACGACCGGTACTGCTTGAGGTCCTCCAGGCTCAGCCCGTAGCCGGACAGGTAGAGCTGGATGTACAGGGTCAGGCTGGAGTGCCCGCAGGACAGCACGAAACGGTCCCGCCCGGTCCACGCCGGGTCCGCGGGGTCGTGCCGCATGACCCGCTGGAACAGCAGGTACGCCGCCGGGGCGAGGCTCATCGCCGTGCCGGGGTGCCCCGATCCCTCGTGTTCCACGGCGTCCATGGCCAGGACCCGGATCAGGTCCACGGTGCGCTCGTCGAGGTCAGACCACTCGAGCTTGTTTTTTGGCTGGCTAGTCACCGCTTGGTCACGGCTCCTCTCTGCTGATGAAGGCTGTGGTCGCGGCATCGGCGGACTCTGCCGCGATGCCTAGTGCGCAGCCCCACCTACCCTCGTCCGGGCAGCCAAAAAGCCCCCCCGTAAAACCCAGGGGCTATAACCATGATCGAGCCTATCCCGCCGGCCATGCCTGCCCGAGCTTGAGGGGCCTTACCGGCCCGATGTTTTGACCGGGCCGACACCCGCCGTTCATGAGCACGCCCCGCGGGAGTGCCGGGGCACCGTCACCGGAGCGCGCCGGTGACCGTCCACGCCGCCGTCCGGGCCCGCGCGCTCAGCACCACCAGCCGCGCGATCATGAAGGCGCCGATCGCGAGCCACAGCCCGGTTAGGCCGCCGCCCGCCCACAGCGCGGCGTACGCGCAGACGCCGAACACCACGGTGGTGGCGATGCTGGCCACGGCCAGGAACCGGTTGTCCCCGGCGCCGATCAGCACCCCGTCCAGGACGAAGACCACCCCGGACACCGGCTGGTAGGCCGCGGCCAGCGTCGCGACCCCCGCCAGCAGCACGCGCACCGCGTGATCCGTGGTGAACAGCGGCACGTACAGCGGCCGCGCCGCCGCAACCACCACGCCGGCCACCACGCCGACCACGATGCCCCACCCGGTCATCCGCCAGGTGGCCGAGCGCGCCGCCGCCACATCACCCGCGCCGAGGGCGTGCCCGACGATCGCCTGGGCCGCGATCGCCAGCGCGTCCAGGGCGAGCGCGAGCATGTTCCACAGGCTCGTGGCGACGGTGTGCGCCGCCAGCGCCGCGGTCCCGGACCGGGCCGCGATCCACACCGCCACCAGCAGGTAGATCCGCAGCGCGGCCGTCCGCACGAGCAGCGCGAACGACGCTCCCGCCGAGGCGCGGATGCCCGGCCAGTCGGGCCGCAGGTGCGCGCCGTGCCGGCCTGCCGCGCGCACGGCGACGCCGGCGTACGCCGCCGCCATGCCGATCTGGGTGAGCACCGTGCCCAGGGCCGAGCCTGGCCACGCCCAGCCCGGCCGGATACACCAGCAGGTAGTTCAGGCCGATGTTGACGGCCGCGCCGACGGCGGCCACCACCAGCGGAACGCGGGTGTCCCGCAGGCCGCGCAGGATGCCGGTGCCGGCCAGCACCAGCAGCATCGCCGGGATGCCCAGCGCCGAGACCCGCAGGTAGGTCACCGCGTAACCGGTGGCGGCCGGGGACGCGCCGAACGCCCCCGCGATCGGCCCGGCCAGTGGCACGCTGACCGCGGACAGCACGGCCCCGAGCAGGACGGCCACCCACATGCCGTCGATGCCCTGCTGCACCGCCGCGAGGATGTGTCCCGCGCCCATCCGGCGGGCGACCGCCGAGGTCGTCCCGTAGGCGAGGAAGATACAGACGTTGACCAGGGTGGCCAGCGCCGCGGCCGCCGCCCCGAAGCCCGCCAGCGGTGCCGCCCCCAGGTGCCCGACGATGGCCGCATCGGCCAGCTGGAAGACCGGCTCCGCGATGAGCGCGCCCAGGGCCGGCACGGCCAGCCGCCAGATCTCCCGGTCCCGCGTCCCGAGGTACCAGCCCCGTTGCCCCAGGCTGGGAAGACGTCCGCGCCGGCGATCCCCCGGCGGGGTCCGTTCGGTAAATTGATCTTGATCGGCGGGCCGCTGTGCGCTCACCGGTCGATTGTCCTGGGCCGCCCGGGGTTCATGCCCGGTAGGCCGGTGGGGATGCCCGGCTGGGGAGTCTGCCCAGGCTGCTTCCTTCCCGATAGGCTCAGCCGGCATGGGGACGCCCGCACCCGTCTTCGATCCGAGGGCGGTCATCGACGGCACGCCGCCGGGCCGGCCGCGGGTCGGGGTCATCCTCGGGATCGTGCTGGCCGCGCTGTGCGTGATCATCGTGTTCGGCATCGAGCTGGGCCAGAGCGTGGCGTCCGGGCACAGCACCACGCCGTTCTTCATCGCACTGCCGCTCGCCCTGGCGCCGGTGCCGCTGCTGGTGGCGGCGGTCCTGTTCATCGACCGGCTGGAGCCCGAGCCGCGGGTGAACCTGGCGTTCGGCTTCCTGTGGGGCGCCGGCATCGCGGCGCTGTCCGCCATCGTCATCAACACGGCCGGGCTGGAGTACATCACGCAGCCCGCGCTGGGCGCCTCGGCCGGGCAGTACGTTTCGGCCACGGCCGGCGCACCGGTGGTGGAGGAGACGCTCAAGGGGCTGTTCCTGGTCTGGCTGGTCCGCTGGCGCCGCCAGGAACTCGACGGGCCGACCGACGGCATCGTCTACGCCGCAATGGTCGGGCTCGGCTTCGCGATGACCGAGAACCTCGGCTACTACATCAACGCGCTCGTCAGCCCGGTGCACGGCGGTGTCCAGCTGCTCGGCTACACGTTCGTGCTCCGCGGCGTGCTGTCGCCGTTCCTGCACCCCACCTTCACCTCGATGACCGGGATCGGCGCCGCCTACGCGGCCTCGCACCGGAACGCCGGCTGGGCCCTGCCGCTGGGCTGGGCCGCCGCCGTGCTCCTGCACGCCATGTGGAATGGCCTCAGCATCTTCGGGCTGGCCGGGACGGCGATCGCGTACGCGATCCTGCTCTGCCTGCTCGGCGTCCTGTACGCGGTCATCCGCGCCGACCGGCGCCGGATCGTCGCCCAGATCGAGCATTACCTGCCCGGCTACGAGCCGACCGGCCTGGTCACGCCGTACGACATCACGATGCTCAGCTCGCTGCGGGAGCGCCGGCTGGCCCGCAACTGGGCACGGTCGACCGGTGGCCTGCAGGCGGCGTCGGCGATGAGCAACTACCAGCTGGCCGCGACGGAGCTGGCGCTGCTGCACCAGAAGGCCAGCCGGGGGGTGCTCAACCGTGCGGAGGTGGCCGAGCGCCAGCAGGGGCTGCTCGGCCTGATGCAGGTGGCGCGCGCGGCGTTCCTGCGCCGCCGCCCGGCCCCGCCGCCCACGCCGTGGACCGAGTCCGGGCCGTCCGGGTTCACCCAGCCGATGTCGTACCAGACACCGATGCCGCACCCGTTCATGCCGCGCGGCGCCCGGCACGGGGCTAGGTAGCGGGGGCGGTCTCGCCCGCCGGGACCGCTTCGGTGGCCGGGGCGGCCTGGCCGGTCCCGTCCTGGGCAACCGGGCCCCGGTCGCGCAGGGCGAGGAACAGGCGGATGGTGACGATCCAGATCACCACCGCCACCGTGACGTGCACCCAGACCACGCCCGCGGGCAGCCCGCTGAAGTACTGCGCGTACCCGATCGCCCCCTGGGCCAGGATCAGCGCGCCCAGCGCCCAGCCCCGCCGGACCGCCGGGCGCGGCGCGCCCGACAGCGACAGGCCGAGGATCAGCGCGGCGGACAGGCCGCCCATCAGCCAGCCGATATCCGCGTGGAACTGCGTGACCCCGATGAACGGCAGGTCGAAACGGGGCGCGGTGGCGTTCCCGGCCAGCTTCCCGGTGCCGGTGACCACGGTGCCGGCCGCGAACATCACGGCGACCACCGGGACGAGGACCGCGCCCATGATCCACAGGTCTCGCCGGACCAGGAGCGTCGTGGGCCCGGTGCCCTCGCCCGTGCGGACGTGCAGCGTAACCGCCGCGCCCAGGATCGCGGTCGAGAGCAGGAAGTGAAAGGCCACCCAGCCCGGGTTCAGCTTGGTCAGCACGACGATCCCGCCCACCACGGCCTGCGCGACCACTCCGCCCGGCAGCGCCGCGGCCAGCCAGACCAGGTTGCGCCGGCGGCGGCTGCTGCCCGGTGGCCGGTACTGCCACGCGGCGATGAACGCGAAGCCGGCGATCAGCACGAGCGGGATGTTCAGCAGGCGGTTGCCGAACTCGATCCACGTGTTCAGGGTGGACTGCCCGGTTGTGCTGGCCGCGACCAGGCTGCGCGCGGTGCACTTGGGCCAGTCCGGGCAGCCGAGGCCGGACTGGCTGAGCCGGACCGCCTCGCCGGTCGACATGATGACCGCGTTGGCGATCACGGACGCCAGTGCGAGCCCGCGCATCGACGCGGGCGTGGGCCGCAGCACGGTCCCGGCGATGGGGTTGGCCGCGATCCGATTCCACGCGCGGCCCAATCGAGAGCGGCCGAGCGGGGAGGCGGCCGGGGGCCCGGGGACGGCCACGGGCTCGGACGCGGTTCCGGAAGCTCGGGCAGACCCGGAAGCGTCGGGCGCGGGGGCGGCATCGGCGGACACGCTACTCATCGTAGGAGACCGCCCCCGGCTCGGCACCCGGAACCTTGGCCGCCGCGGCGCCCGCACCAGTCGACCATCACCAGCGACCGCGATGGTCCCTTCGTGGTCCTGTGGTGACCGCGATGGTCCCTTCGTGGTCCTCTCGCGACCGCGATGATCCCTTCGTGGACGTTCATCCCGGCGCGGGGGCGGGGGGCGCCGGGGGAGCGGAGCGCGCGGCGCCGATGCAGGCGACGACGACGCAGCCGACGGCGGCCCATTCGCTGACCGACAGGTGCTGGCCGAGCAGGGCCAGCCCGATCAGCGCCGCCGCCGCCGGCTCCAGGCTCATCCAGATGCCGAACACCCGGGTCGACAGCCGCCGCAGCGCCCGCAGCTCGACGGCATAGGGGATCGCCGAGGACAGCAGGCCGACGCCGGCCCGGTCGCGAGCACGGACGGCCGCCGCAGTGAGCCGTTCGCCGTGGCCAGGGCGCCCGGGGTCACCACCAGCGCGGCGATGACCATCGCGATGACCAGGCCGGACGAACCCGGGAAGCGCCTGCCGGTCGCGGCGCTGAGGATGATGTAGCCGGCCCAGCCCACGGCGGACAGCGCGGCGAAGACGACCCCGGGGACGCTGAGATGCGCCGTCCCGCCCCCGGTGAGCAGCACCACCCCGGCGCCCGCCAGCCCCACCCAGAGCAGGTCGAGCAGGCGGCGGGAGCCAGCCACGGCGACGGCCAGCGGCCCGAGGAACTCGATGGTGACCGCCACGCCCAGCGGCACCCGCGCGATGGCCTGGTAGAAGACGAAGTTCATGCCGCCCAGGCAGACGCCGAACGACAGCGCGATGGCCGCGTCCGGCCAGGCCCGGCGCCGCACCAGGCCGGGCGACCGGGCCCCGGGCCCGGCGGCCGCCGATGATCAGCAGGAAGACCGCGGCGCTCCACAGCCGCAGCCCGGTCACGGCGGCGGGCGGCAGCTCGTGGAAGAGCCGGGTGGCGAGGCCCGCGCCGAGCTGAACGGACACGATCCCGGTGACGACCAGCGCGGCCGGCCCGGCGACCGCCTGCGGTCCGCGCCCGGTCACCTCCGTACGGCCGCCGGCGGCACTGCCGGTTCCGTGGTCAGGGGCACTGCCGGTTCCGCGGCCAGCGGCCCCCGGGCGGGGGGTCACTCCCAGCGGAACGTGCGCGCGGCCAGGCCGATCCCCACGATGGCCCAGACGGCGAGCACCACCAGGTCGCGCGCGGGAATCCCGGCGGCGTGCGCGAGGACGGACCGCAGCCCGGTGGCCAGCGCGCCGGTCGGCAGCAGGGTCAGGAACGGCTGCGCCCCGGCCGGGAACTTGGTCAGCGGGAACACCACGCCGCCCAGGCCGAGCAGCACGATGTAGACCAGGTTGGCCAGGGCCAGCGTCGCCTCGGCGCGCAGGGTGCCGGCCATCAGCAGGGCCAGCCCGCTGAACGCGGCCGTGCCCACCAGCACGAGCAGCGGCACGGTGAGGAACGCCAGCGCGGTGGCGTGCGGCCGCCAGCCCAGGCCGAGCGCGACGGCGGTGATGATCACCGCCTGGAGCAGCTCGACGACGATGACGGTCGCCGTCTTGGCCGCGATCAGGCCGCCCCGCGAGAGGGGTTCCGCGCCGAGCCGCTTGAGCACGCCGTACCGGCGCTCGAAGCCAGTGGCGATCGCCTGGCTGGTGAACGCGGTCGACATGATGGCGAGGGCGATGATGCCGGGGGCCAGGAAGTCGACCCGGCTGCCGCCGCCCAGGTTCACCACCGGCTCGAGGCTGAACATGGCCAGCAGGCCGAGTGGGATGACCAGCGTGACCACGAGCTGCTCGCCGTTCCGCAGCAGTGAGCGCGTCTCCATCGCGGTCTGCGCGGCGATCATCCGGGGCAGCGGGGCGGCGCCCGGGGCGGGCGTGAACGCGGGCTGCGCCGCGGGGGTAGCGGCGGCCACCGGTCCGGCCGTGCTCACGGGCGCAGCTCCTTTCCGGTCAGTTCCAGGAAGACGTCTTCCAACGTCCGGCTCTCGATCCGCAGGCTGGTTGGCAGGACACCATGCTCGGCGCACCAGGCGGTCACCGAGGCCAGCAGCTGCGGGCTGATCCCGTCCCGGACCTCGATGATGTAGTGCCCGGCCGGGGACTCCTTGGCCAGGCTGCCGTCGGGCAGCGCGGACAGCAGGCCTTCGGTGTCCAGGCCGACCTCGGCCCGGAACCGGAGCTGTCCGGCGCCGCCGCACAGCTCGGCGGGCGTTCCCCCGGCGACGAGCTGGCCGTGGTCGATGATCGCCACCCGGTCCGACAGCCGCTCCGCCTCCTCCATGAAGTGCGTGGTCAGGATGATGGTGGCGCCGGACGCTCGCATCTCGCCGATCAGGTCCCAGGTCGCGTGGCGCGCCTGCGGGTCCATCCCGGCCGTTGGCTCGTCCAGGAACACCAGCTCGGGGCGGCCGATCACGGCGGCGGCGAGGGCGAGCCGCTGCTGCTGCCCGCCCGACAGCCGTTTGTAAGGCGTCCGGGCCGCGGCGGTCAGCCCGACCCGGGCCAGCAGGTCGGCGGGGTCGAGGGGATGGGCGTGGAAGCGCGACAGCAGCCGGAGGTACTCCCCGGCCGGAACGGCCGGCGGCACCCCGCCGGCCTGCAGCATGACCCCGACGCGGGGGCGCAGCGCCCGGGCGTCGCGCGCCGGGTCCAGCCCGAGGACCTGCACCGTTCCGCCGTCGGCCTGCCGGTAGCCCTCGCAGATCTCGATGGTGGTGGTCTTGCCCGCCCCATTGGGCCCGAGGATGGAGGTCACCTCGCCGCGCGCCGCGGTCAGCGTCAGCCCGTCCACGGCGACCGTGTGCCGGTACCGCTTTACCAGGCTCACGAGTTGGACCGCGGGAACGCTGCTCACGCTCGCGAGTCTATGGGCGCTTGCTCCCGGACGGGTGGCCGGCACCGGAGCGGCCCCGTTTGACCTCGCCGCGGCCCGGACCGGCGTGGCCAAGGTTTTCCGGCCACGAGGCGATCCGCGCGGGCGTCGCGGAGAAGTGGTCGTGACCGTGCGCGGCGAAGCGCTCCAGCCGGGTCGCCCCGGGCAGCTGGATCCGCGCGGCCATCAGATGCGCCTGATCGGCCGTGATCTCCACCCAGGTGATCTGCTGAGCCCGCAGGTAGGCGGGCGGCATGCCGAGGCGGGTCGGGATCGCCTCCACCACCGCCGTGCAGGACCCGGTGTTGGCGTAGAAGCCGCCGCCGGCCTCGCGCAGTTCGGGGTGATGCGTATGGCCGGACAGGAAGCCGCGGTAACCGTCGCCGGTCAGGTCCGCGGCGCGCTGGCGGGCGGCGCGGTTCTGCCCGTAGCCCCGCTCCTCCAGGGCCAGCGCGCTGATCGCGGTCCACGCACGGCGGGACACGAGCGCGATGATCACGGCCACGACGATCAGGTCGGTGACGGCGCCGTAGCCGAGAATCTGGGCGCCATGCACCCACCGGGTGGTGTCCGGATAGCGCGACTGGAGCTCGAAGAACTCCGATATCCGCAGGCCCAGCAGGATGATGACCGGCAGCGCCAGCAGCCACCAGGCGTGCCGCACGAGCTTGCGGTAGAAGAGCCGGGAACCGACGAAGGCCGGGAAGTCGGCCGGGTCGGCCATCTCGTGCGCACCGGTGAGCCAGTCCCGGCCCAGCCACTCGATCCGCGGCAGGACCTGCCGGACGATGTGATGGCCGAGCGGGGAATCCAGGCTGTTGCGCTGGTCGTGGAAGCAGTTGTACGGATCGAGCTGGTGACCGTGCTCGGCCCGGATCCGGCGGCCGCCGGGCAGCACCAGGTCGGCGGCGAGGCAGATCCGGGCGCCGGTCATCTCCCGCACCGCGTCGGCGGCCTTGACGTCCCAGGCCAGGTCGCTGTCGTGGTTGCCGACCGCGTAGATGACCTGGCCGCCGCGCTCGGTGACCCCGGTCAGCGCGGTGCACAGCACCTCGTGCTCCCGCAGGATCTCCGCGACGGTGGCCTGCGGGAACCCGAGCAGCTCGATGACGTCCCCAGCCAGGAGCACCGTGACCGGCCCCGTCTCCGCGGACAGGCGGGCGGCCAGGATCTCGCACGATCGTCTCGACACCACCGTCCGCTGCGGTGGCAGGTGCAGGTCGCTGATGGCGAGCACCGTGGAGCCCGCCGGCACCGGCACGTCTAGCAGGTCGGCGACGTCGGGTTGGGGGGAGGCCATGACACGTCAATCCTTCCCTGATCGGCCGGGGGCAAAAACGGAGGCTCCGGCCTAAGACGTTACGGCGCTCCCGGCGATGCGCAGACGTGACGCGGCCGGCCTGCGATTTACGTCACATTGCCGTTCGGTAAACTTTGCCAGGACGGACTTATTTACGGCATACTTGTGTTGTGAAAAACATGCGGACAGTGGACACGGAGCCCCGGAAGGGGGCGCTGGCGGCGGCACGCGATGCCGTGGCCAGCGACGCCGTGCGCCCTGCTCGCCCGGGCGCTGCTCGCCAGGTACTGGCCGGCGAGCTATCCGCACAGGGGCGCGCCGAGCGGAGCACCCGCGCCCGCGTGGCCCGCCTGATCCTGGAGCTGGGGCCGTCGACGGCGGCCGTCATCGGCGGCCGGCTCGGCCTGACCCCGGCCGCCATCCGCCGGCACCTGGACAACCTGCTCGCCGAGGGCCTCATCGAGACCCGGACGGCCCGCACCTACGCCAGCCGCGGGCGGGGCCGCCCGGCCCGGCTCTTCGCGATCACCGACGCCGGGCGCAGTGCCTTCGAGCACACCTATGACGACCTGGCCAGCAGCGCGCTCCGCTTCCTGGCCGAGGAGGCCTGGCCCGGCCGCGGTCGAGAAGTTCGCCCGGCACCAGGTTTCTGAGCTCGAGCGCCGGTACGGTGCGGTGCTGGCGGACGTGGCCCCCGCGGACCGGGTGCGGGCCCTGGCCGACGCGCTGTCGGCGGACGGGTACGCCGCGTCGGCGTCCGCGGCCCCGGCGGCCGGCGAGGCCGCACCGTCCGGCGCTGTGGGCCCGGCCGCGGCGGGTGAGCAGCTGTGCCAGCACCACTGCCCCGTGGCCCACGTGGCCGCGGAGTTCCCGCAGCTCTGCGAGGCCGAGACCGGGGCTTTCAGCCGGCTGCTGGGCCGCCGGTACAGCGGCTGGCTACGATCGCCCACGGCGACGGAATCTGCACCACGCACGTCACCGGCCGTTCTCTCGTGGGGGAGACGCCGGCCCAGGACTCCGCGCGGGCCGAGGGCCCAGCGCGGGCGCACGACGAAAATCATCCAGAGTCCGGAGGGCTCTTCATATGACGACCACCGCACAGGACAAGCTTGACGGCCTCGGCACGTACAAGTTCGGCTGGGCCGACTCCGACGTGGCCGGCCTGGCCGCGCGGCGCGGCCTGTCCGAGGACGTGGTCCGCGACATCTCGGGCAAGAAGGACGAGCCCGAGTGGATGCTGGACCTCCGTCTGAGGGGGCTGCGCATGTTCGGGCGCAAGCCGATGCCGTCGTGGGGCGCCGACCTGTCCGGCATCGACTTCGACAACATCAAGTACTTCGTCCGGTCGACCGAGAAGCAGGCGGCGAGCTGGGACGAGCTGCCCGACGACATCAAGAACACCTACGACAGGCTCGGCATCCCCGAGGCCGAGAAGCAGCGCCTCATCGCCGGCGTCGCGGCGCAGTACGAGAGCGAAGTGGTGTACCACAAGATCCGCGAGGACCTTGAGGAGAAGGGCGTCATCTTCCTCGACACCGACACCGCGCTGCGCGAGCACCCGGAGCTGTTCCAGGAGTACTTCGGCACGGTGATCCCGCCCGGCGACAACAAGTTCGCCGCGCTGAACACGGCCGTGTGGTCCGGCGGCTCGTTCATCTACGTGCCGAAGGGCGTGCACGTCGACATCCCGCTGCAGGCCTACTTCCGGATCAACACCGAGAACATGGGCCAGTTCGAGCGGACGCTGATCATCGTGGACGAGGGCGCCTACGTGCACTACGTCGAGGGCTGCACCGCGCCGATCTACAAGTCCGACTCGCTGCACTCCGCGGTGGTCGAGATCATCGTGAAGAAGGACGCGCGCTGCCGTTACACCACGATCCAGAACTGGTCGAACAACGTCTACAACCTGGTCACCAAGCGCGCCATCGCCGAGCAGGGCGCGACCATGGAGTGGATCGACGGGAACATCGGCTCCAAGGTGACGATGAAGTACCCGGCGGTCTACCTGATGGGCGAGCACGCCAAGGGCGAGACCCTGTCCGTTGCGTTCGCCGGCGAGGGCCAGCACCAGGACGCCGGGGCGAAGATGGTGCACTGCGCGCCGAACACCTCCTCGACGATCGTGTCCAAGTCGGTGGCCCGCGGCGGCGGCCGGACCTCCTACCGGGGCCTGGTCAACGTGCAGGAGGGCGCCGAGCACTCGAAGTCCACGGTCAAGTGCGACGCGCTGCTGGTGGACACCATCAGCCGGTCGGACACCTACCCGTACGTGGACGTGCGGGAGGACGACGTGGAGATGGGCCACGAGGCCTCGGTCTCCAAGATCTCCGAGGACCAGCTGTTCTACCTGATGAGCCGGGGCATGACCGAGGACGAGGCGATGGCCACCATCGTCCGCGGCTTCGTCGAGCCGATCGCGCGCGAACTCCCGATGGAGTACGCGCTCGAGCTCAACCGGCTGATCGTGCTGCAGATGGAGGGGTCGGTCGGCTGATGGCGGGGATTGCCGGGGCGCTGGAAACGTCGGCGCCCGTATCAAGGCTGCACGAGCAGCGGTCCTACGACCCGGCGGACTTCCCGGTCCCGACCGGCCGCGAGGAGGAGTGGCGGTTCACGCCGCTGCGCCGGCTGCGCGGCCTGGCCGGGGACGGCCCGCTGCCCGAGGGGCACTGGTCGGTGAGCGTCGAGCCCGCACCCGAGGTCAAGCTGGACCGCGCGAAGCGCGGCGACCCCCGCGTCGGCGCGTCCTACGTGCCGACGGACCGGGTCAGCGCGCGCGCGTTCGCCTCCTTTACCGAGGCCACCGTGATCAGCGTGCCCGCCGAGGCGGTGACGTCCGCCCCGACCATCGTCCGGGTGCACGGGGACGGCACCGAGGGTGCCGCGTTCGGGCACACGGTGGTGGACGTTGGCCCAATGGCCCAGGCCACGCTGGTCCTCGACCACCAGGGCAGCGCGACCTACGCCGACAACGTCGAACTGCTGGTGGGGGACGGCGCGTCCCTCGACGTGATCAGCCTCCAGGACTGGGCCGATGACGCCGTGCACCTGTCGCACCACCACGTGCGGCTGGGCAAGGACGCGCGGATCTCGCATACCGTGGTCTCCTTCGGCGGCGACGTGGTCCGGATCGTCCCGTCCGTCAGCTACGTGGGCCGCGGCGGCGACGCCGAGCTCAACGGGCTGTACTTCGCCGACGCCGGGCAGCACCTGGAGCACCGGCTGTTCGTCGAGCACACGGTGCCCGACTGCCGCAGCCGCGTGCTGTACAAGGGGGCGCTGAAGGGCGAGGGTGCGCGCACCGTCTGGATCGGGGACGTCCTGATCGGCGCGGAGGCGACCGGCACGGACACCTACGAGTACAACCGGAACCTGGTGCTGACCGACGGGGCCCGCGCCGACTCCGTCCCGAACCTGGAGATCCTCACCGGGGAGATACGCGGCGCCGGGCACGCCAGCGCGAACGGCCGCCTGGAGGACACGCACCTGTTCTACCTGATGGCCCGCGGCATCCCGTATGAGCAGGCGCGGCGCCTGGTCATCCAGGGCTTCTTCGGCGAGCTGCTGGACAAGATCCGCGTGCCGGACCTGCGGGAGCGGGTCTCCGCCGCGGTCGAAGCGGAGCTGGGATGACGCGGCCCGAGACGGAGAGCACGCTGCCGCCGGATGGGCCGCCGGATGGGGCCGGCGGCGAACCGGAGTTCGTGCGCGTGTGCTCGCTGAAGGACATCCCGGAGGACGGGGCGCTCGGGGTGGACATCGACGGCATGCCGGTGGCGATCGCCCGGACCAGCGACGGGGTCTTCGCGCTGCGCGACGTCTGCTCGCACGCCGAGGTGCCGCTGTCCGAGGGCGAGGTGTACGACCACACGATCGAGTGCTGGCTGCACGGATCGTGCTTCGACGTGCGCACCGGCGAGCCGACTGGCCCCCCGGCCACCGCGCCGGTGCCGACCTACCCGGTGAAGATCGAGGGCGACGACGTTTACGTCGCGCTCCGGTAGACCCGCGAACCTACGTGAACTGAACTGAAAGTTATCTGGAGACCTTTGACATGGCGACCCTTGAGATCCGCGATCTGCACGTCAGTGTGGAGGAGGCGGCCGGTACCCAGCGGGAGATCCTGCGCGGCGTCGACCTCGACGTCAACGCGGGGGAGACGCACGCGATCATGGGGCCCAACGGCTCCGGCAAGTCCACCCTCGCCTACGCGATCGCCGGGCACCCGAAGTACCACGTGACCCAGGGCTCGGTGACGCTCGACGGCGAGGACGTGCTGTCCATGAGCGTCGACCAGCGCGCCCGCGCGGGCCTGTTCCTCGCGATGCAGTACCCGGTGGAAGTGCCCGGCGTGTCGGTGTCGAACTTCCTGCGCACCGCGGTCACCGCGGTGCAGGGCGAGGCGCCGAAGCTGCGCGACTTCATGAAGAACATGCGCGCGGCCATGTCCGCCCTGTCGATCGATCCTGCTTTCGCCGAACGGAACCTGAACGAGGGTTTCTCGGGCGGGGAGAAGAAGCGGCACGAGGTCCTGCAGCTCGAGCTGCTGAACCCGAAGATCGCGGTGCTCGACGAAACCGACTCCGGGCTCGACATCGACGCGCTGAGGGTCGTGTCCGAGGGCATCAACCGGTTCCGCGGCGATCCATCCCACGGGGTCCTGCTCATCACGCACTACACCCGCATCCTGCGCTACGTGCAGCCCGACTTTGTGCACGTGTTCGTGGCCGGCCGGATTGTCCGTCAGGGCGGCCCAGAGCTGGCCGAAGAGCTGGAGCGCGACGGCTACGAGAAGTTCATCAGCGCGGAGGCGGCGGCATGACCCTGGACGTCGCGCGCATCCGCAAGGACTTCCCGATCCTGGATCGGCAGGTGCGCGGCGGCCGTCCGCTGATCTACCTGGACAGCGCCAACACCTCGCAGAAGCCCCGCCAGGTGATCGACGCGATCAGCGGCTTCTACGAGCGGCATAACGCCAACATCCACCGCGCCACCCACGAGCTCAGCGAGGAGGCGACCGCCGCCTACGAGGGGGCCCGGATCAAGGTCGCCGGGTTCGTTGGCGCGCGGGACGAATCGGAGATCGTGTTCACCAAGAACATCTCCGAGGCGATCAACCTGGTCGCCTACTCGATGAGCAATGCGTCGGCGGGCGCGCCGGCCCCGGACCGGTTCCGGCTGGGCCCCGGCGACGAGATCGTTGTCACCGAGATGGAGCACCACTCCGACCTCGTTCCGTGGCAGCTGCTCTGCCAGCGCACCGGGGCAACCCTGCGCTGGTTCAGCGTGACCCCGGAGGGCCGGCTCGACCTGAGCGACCTCGACCGCCTGGTCAACGAGCGGACCAAGCTGGTCGCGCTGGTGCACCAGTCGAACGTGCTCGGCACCGTCAATCCGGTCCGCCTGATCGCCGATCGGGCGCACGCGGTGGGCGCGCTGGTGCTCGCCGACGCGGCCCAGTCGGTGCCGCACATGCCGGTCGACGTCCGCGACCTCGGGGCCGACTTCGTCGGGTTCACCGGCCACAAGATGTGCGGGCCGACCGGCATCGGGGTGCTGTGGGCGCGCCGGGAACTGCTCGATGAGATGCCGCCGTTCCTCGGTGGCGGCGAGATGATCGAGACCGTCTGGATGGATCACTCGACGTTCGCCGCCCCGCCGCACAAGTTCGAGGCGGGCACGATGCCCATCGCCGAGGCGGCCGGCCTCAGCGCGGCCATTGATTACCTGAACGAAGTCGGCCGGGAGGCCATCCACGCCCACGAGCAGTCCCTGCTGGGAGACGCGCTCACCCAGCTGGCCGGGATCGGCGGGCTGCGCATCCTCGGGCCCGCCGGGCCGGAGGACCGCGGCACGGCCATCTCGTTCGAGGTGGACGGCGTGCACCCGCACGACGTGAGCCAGGTCCTGGACGAGCTGGGCATCGCGGTGCGCGCGGGGCATCACTGCGCCTGGCCGCTGCACCGGGCGCTCGGCGTGCAGGCCAGCACGCGCGCGTCGTTCTACCTGTACAACACGCACGAGGAAGTGACCGCGCTGACCGACGGCATCCGCCAGGCGCAGAAGTTCTTCGGCGCGAACTGATCAGGAACAACCGAACCGGGAATAACGCAAGTCCCACCGTGACTAGGGCACATATGCAGATCCAGTCGCTGTACCAGGAGATCATCCTGGATCACTACCGCAACCCGCACCACAAGGGGCTGCGGGAGCCGTTCGACGCCGAGGTCCACCACGTCAACCCGACGTGCGGGGACGAGGTGACCCTGCGGGTTACCCTCAAGGACGTCGACGGCGACCCGGTGGTGACCGACGTGTCCTACGACGCCCTCGGCTGCTCGATCAGCCAGGCCAGCGCCTCGGTGATGTCCGACCTGGTCATCGGCAAGCCGGTCAGCGAAGCGATGCGGATCTCGCAGGAGTTCCTCGATCTCATGCAGTCGAAGGGCGAGGCCGAACCGGACGAGGCCGTGCTGGAGGATGCGGTGGCTTTCGCCGGCGTCTCCAAGTACCCGGCGCGGATCAAATGCGCACTGCTCGGCTGGATGGCCTGGAAGGACGCCACCGGGCGGGCGCTGGACGAGACGACAGGACAGGCATCATGACCGAGAACATGACGGAGAACTCGACTGGCCAGCAGGACGCGGGCCTCGCCGCTCAGGCTGCGGAGCAGGAGGACGGCCTGGAGACCGCTCAGGAGGCGGCCAGCCAGGAGGTAGAAGACGTCCTGGAGGCGCTCCGCGACGTCGTCGACCCGGAGCTCGGCATCAATGTCGTGGACCTGGGCCTGGTGTACGGGGTCACTCTGGACGGGGAGCGGAACGCGGCGATCGACATGACGCTGACCAGCGCGGCGTGCCCGCTCACCGACGTGATCGAGGACCAGGCCCGCGAGGCACTGGAAGGTGTCGTGCCGGACTTCCGGATCAACTGGGTGTGGCTGCCGCCGTGGGGCCCCGAGCACATCACCGACGACGGCCGCGAGCAGCTCCGCGCCCTCGGCTTCAACATCTGAGCGCACTGGCAGGTCCTAGGGCCGGCGGCTCCGCCAGCACTGGGTCACGTACGGCAGGCTGATCTCCGGCCGCCCGGCTGTGGCCGGATCCGTCTCGGTGAGCCGCCGAACCCGGTCCAGCAGGACCTGGCGCTCATCCGGCGGCATCAGGATGACGTAACTGCGTGAGGCCACCATGTCCAGCAGTTCGGCGACGGTCAGCCGGTAGATCCAGGGCACGTTGTGCCGTTCCAGGGGTGCGAACGGCGGCCCGACCCGCGGGTGATCGCTGGTGTTGACCTCGCCATCGTCGTCCCCGCGGGACTCGCCGATGATCCGGCCCAGCTTGGCGACCCAGCCCACGCGCTCGTCCCGCTCGTTCCACACCAGGCCCAGCGTGCCTCCGGGTACCAGCACCCGCGCCACTTCCGGCACCGCCCGCGCTGGCTCGACCCAGTGCCAGGCCTGCGCGGACAGCACGGCGTCCACGGACCCATCCGGCAGCGGGATCTGCTCAGCCGTTCCGGCCAGCGCCGGGGTGCCGGGCAGCACCCCGGTCAGCTCCGCCCGCATGCCGTCCGACGGCTCCACCGCCACCACGTCCAGGCCGCGCGCCACCAGCTGGCGGGTCAGTTTGCCGGTCCCCGCGCCCAGGTCAAGGACCCGGCGCGCCGTGGGCGGCAGCAGCCAGTCCAGCGCCCCCGGCGGATAGGGCGGCCGCCCGCGTTCATACAGGGCGGCCGCGGGCCCGAAGGAGGCCGCCCGGGCGGTACGCGAAGGTCGTTCGTTCATCAGCCTCGTTCCCGGTCTCGCCGGTCACCATCATGGACCGGACGTCGCCAGCGAGCCTAGCTGCCGTCGGGGTAGCCGCCGCGGTGCAGGACCATCGGGTAGTGCGGCAGCGTCTGCGGTGGCCGGACCCCGGCCCGGGGTCGTGAACGCGAGCTGCTCCTGGCCGAGAATGCCCATGGCGGCCGCGGCCGCAACCCGCCGGTCAGGAGCCGGCGGTGATCTCGTAGACGGTGGCCTTTTTCGCCGTCATTCCCTCCAGCGCGATCGTGACCGGGATCTCATAGCTGGCGAGCGGCGTGAACCCGGCGGTGCTCAGGAACGCGCGGCCCGGGTCACCGACGAGCACCCGGGTGCCGCTCGCGCGGGCACGCCGGAGGAAGGCCAGGATCCGCTCGGCCAGATCCTGCTCGTAGAAGGCGTCGGCGCAGAGCACAAGATCGGCGCCGTTCGCGTCGCCATCGAGCAGGTCCGCCCGCAGCGGCGTGACGCGCACGCCGTTGGCCGCCGCGTTGACGGAGATCGCGCGGACCGCGATCTCGTCCACGTCCGCGGCCGTCACGCTGAGCGCCCCGCAACGGGCCGCCGCGATCGCGACCAGGCCGGATCCGGAGGCCACGTCGAGCACCCGGCTCCCGGACACCAGGTCCGGGTGATCGAGCAGGTAACGCGCCAGCGCCTGGCCGCCGGCCCAGGGAAACGCCCAGAACGGCGGCGGCAGGCTCACCTGCCCGGCCTCCTGCTCCAGTTGCTCCCAGACCGTGAACGGATCGTCTGCCTGCTGCACCCTGATCTCCGGCACATACGGCACCTTGGCCAGCCGCGTAGTAGCCGTGATGATCCGGCGCCCTGCTCGCGCCCCGGCTGCACTCATGCCGCGACGATACCCCTAGGCGCGCAGGTGGAACGGCATGGCGTGCTCGGCGAGCCACCGGTCGACGTCATCCGGCTCGCGCTCGCCCGGGAAGGTCACGTCGATCGGGAACTGCGCGGCCGGCCCGGCCTCGGAGGGCCCGTACGGCCGGTGGGGGCCGCCGTCGTGGCCGCGCGAAGGGGCGGGAAAATCAGGGCCAGTCGGGGTCATCGTCGTCTTCCTGTCTGTATTACCCGTCTGTGTCACCTGGATTACCCGTCTGTGTCACCTGGCAGGTGGCACCCGGCAGGTGGCACCAGCTCCCCGAGGTAGCCGGCGCTGGTCGCTGTAGACCGCGATTTGTTCTACGGATAGTAAACGTTCAGAGGCGGTGCGTAGTGGGAAATCCGGCAGCCGGTGGCGGTCGCTGGATCGAGGTCGCCCCCGGGCGTTTCGTCGCCTGGGCCGGGAATTTTGGCAAACGCCATGGTCAGCTCGCTGCGGAGACTGGAACGGACGTCGTTATGCTGATTGCCGCCGATGGCTCAGTCGCGGAATGTCATGTTCCGTTCCCGCCGTTGACCTTCGGCGCGCCGGCGTGTCGGCCGTCTGAACCGGCCGCGGGCCTCCTGGCGGGATCGCCCGCCCTGGAGGACAAGCCCGCCCCCGGGCGGGCCGCCGATCCAGAAAACGGCGCTGCCACAGGCGCCGTCATCGCCGCGGTGGCCGCGCACAGTGGCGCCGCGCGGACCGTGGCCGTGCTGCTGGTCCGGCTCGGCGGATATGCGGCCGGTGTTTTCGCGGGGTCGCCGCCGGACCTAATCGCGTCCAAAACCGGCAGCCGGCTGGTGCACGGGCGCAGCGCGGCGGGCGGCTGGTCCCAGCACCGCTTCGCCCGCCGCCGGGAGAAGCAGGCCGCCGAGGCCCTGGATGCCGCCGTGAACGCCGCGCTCCGGGTGTTCGGCCCGCATCAGGGCGAACTCCAGGCGGTCGTGCTGGGCGGGGACCGGCGGACCGTCGCCGGCCTGCGCGAGGACCCGCGCCTGCGGCCCTATCTGGCCCTGGCGACCGAGCGGTTCCTCACCGTCCCGGACCCCCGGCTGGGGGTGCTGCGGGATAGCCCGCGGCTGTTCCGCGCGATCCGCGTCCGGCTCACCGAGAGCGAGAGCATGATCGTTAATCAGTGACGGCGGCGATCGCTTCGATCTCCACGAGCTGGCCGGCGTAGCCGAGAACAGTGACACCCATGAGAGTGCTCGGCACGTCGTGGTCGCCGAAGGCGTCCCGGACGACCTCCCAGGCCGTCACGAGATCGGCCTGGGCCGCCGAGGCGACGAGCACCCGGGTGCTGATGACGTCATCGATCGTCGCACCGGCCGCCGCGAGGGCCGTGCGCATGTTCTCGACGGCCCTGGCGGCCTGACCGGCAACGTCACCCACGGCGGCCGTCGAGCCGTCTTCGTTCAGCGGGCAGGCACCCGCGAGGAAGATCAGCCGGGCGTCAGCCGGCGCCGTGGCCGCGTACGCATACTCGGCGACATCGGACAGCGCGTTCGAACGGATAAGAGTGACGGCGCGAGCCACCGGCTTCCTCCTGCGGACGCGGAACGTGGATGTCCCCAGTGTCGCAAACCCCACCACACGGCTACGGCGAGGCGATCGTTACCGGCCCAGCGAGTCCGGGCCTCCGGCCCGGCGAGCGGCCGGTGTTACCGGCGGGAACTCCGCGCGGCTTACGGCGAGGCGTTCATAGCGGCTAGCGAGTCCGGGCCTCCGGCCCGGCGAGCGGCCGCTGTATCGGCGAGTTACCACCGCGCGGGCGCGGAGCGCATGCGGGGGGTTCCGGGGGGTCGTCCCCCCGGGCCAGCACAGCGTCGCGGGGGGTTCCGGGGGGTCGTCCCTCCGGGCTAACACAGCCCCCCGGGCTGACACGGTAGACTTGTCGTCGTGTCTCCACTCCTTGCGTAGGGACAGTCCGCAGGCGGCGACGGGCCAGGGCGGCCGCTGCGGACTGATTGCCCGCGTCTATGCGTTGACTGAATACGGGAGTGGATTTTAGTGATCGTCGCCAATGGCATCGAACTGCGCGCGGGAGCGCGCCTGCTGCTTGAAAACGGCAGCTTCCAGGTCGCCCCCGGGGATCGTATCGGTCTCGTGGGGCGGAACGGGGCGGGCAAGACGACGCTCCTCAAGGTGCTGGGCGGGGAGGCCCTGCCCGCCGCCGGAACGGTCCGCCGCGGCGGCCCCATCGGCTACCTCCCGCAGGATCCGCGCACCGGGGACCTGGACGTCATGGCCGTGGACCGGGTGCTGTCCTCGCGGGGGCTGGACGAACTGCGCGCGGGGCTGCGCCGCGCCGAGACCCAGATGTCCGACCCGGACGCCCGTCGCGCCGACGCAGCCATCCGCACGTACGCCCGGCTCGAAGAGCGGATGTCCGTACTGGGCGGCTACGCCGCCGAGGCCGAGGCGGCGGCGCTCGGCGCCAGCCTGGGGCTGCCCGACCGGGTGATGCACCAGCCGCTGGGCACCCTGTCCGGTGGGCAGCGGCGCCGTATCGAACTGGCCCGGATCCTCTTCGGCGACTCCCAGACCCTGCTGCTGGACGAGCCCACCAACCACCTGGACGCGGACTCGATCGCCTGGCTACGCGATCATCTGCGCACCTACCGCGGCGGCCTGATGGTCGTCAGCCACGATGCGAGCCTGCTCGAATCCGTCGTGAACAAGGTCTTCTACCTCGATGCGCAGCGGTCCGTGCTCGACTACTACAACCTGGGCTGGCGGGCCTACCTGCAGCAGCGTGAGACCGACGAGCGGCGGCGCAGGCGGGAGCGGGCCAATGCCGAACGGCAGGCCGCGGCGCTGAGCTCCCAGGCCGACCGCATGCGGGCCAAGGCGACCAAGGCCCGGGCGGCGCAGGGGATGCAGCGCCGGGCCGAGCGGCTGCTGTCCGGGCTGGCCGACGAGCGGGCCGCCGACCGGGTGGCCAAGCTGCGGTTCCCGGTCCCGGCGCCGTGCGGCCGGACGCCGCTGGCGGCCACCGGCCTGGCCAAGTCGTACGGCAGCCTGGAGGTCTTCACCGACGTGGACATCGCGGTGGACCGGGGTAGCCGGGTCGTCATTCTCGGCCTGAACGGCGCGGGCAAGACCACTCTGCTGCGGCTGCTGGCCGGGATCGAGAAGCCCGATACCGGCGCCGTCACGCCCGGCCATGGCCTCCGTCTCGGGTATTACGCCCAGGAGCACGAGACGCTGGACGTCGACCGGACGGTGCTGGAAAACATGCGCTCCGCGGCGCCCGGCCTCACCGAGTCCGAGCAGCGGACCGTGCTGGGGTCGTTCCTGTTCTCCGGCGACGACGTCGCCAAACCGGCCGGGGTGCTGTCCGGCGGGGAGAAGACGCGGCTGGCGCTGGCCCTGCTCGTGGTGTCCGGCGCCAACGTGCTGCTGCTCGACGAGCCGACCAACAACCTGGACCCGGCGAGCCGGGAAGAGATTCTGGCCGCGCTGCGCGGGTACAAAGGAGCCATCGTTTTGGTTACCCACGACGAGGAAGCAGTCGAAGCCCTTTCGCCTGAGAGAGTCATTTTGCTTCCGGACGGGGTAGAGGACGCCTGGAACGAAGATTTCGAGGATCTGGTGTCACTCGCGTGAGCTTGTCGGCATCATGGCGTAGGGCGATGTTACGCAGCGGTGACTCTACCTAACGGGAGGTACATGTGGCCGAGACGCTCAAGAAGGGCACGCGGGTGACGGGAGCGGACCGTTCTAAGCTGGCGGCCGACCTCAAGAGCCGGTACGACGCGGGGGAGAGCATCCGCTCTCTGGCCGCCTCGACCGGCCGTTCATACGGCTTTGTGCACCGGATGCTCAGTGAGTCGGGGGTCAAGTTGCGCGGCCGCGGCGGCGCCACCCGCGGTAAATCCCCGTCCAAGCACTGAAACGGGCCTGCGAGACGGCAGGAGGTCCAGCATGACCGGCAGCCCAAGTGCGCCCGACGGCACAGCGCCGCGCAGCAGTGGGCTCCACAACAGTGGGCTCGACAGCACCGGGCTCAAGCTCGACGTCGACGGCGCGGTGGCGACGGTGACGCTGCACCGGCCCGAACGGCGCAACGCGATGACCCCGTCCATGTGGCGCGGTCTCGCGGCGATCGGCAGCTCACTGCCCCCGCAGGTCCGGGCGGTCGTCGTCCGCGGCGACGGCCCGTCGTTCTCCGCCGGGATCGACCTGCGGCTGTTCTCCGCGGACGGCGTGCCGGGGGAGGAGCCGCTGACTGACTTGCTCAGTCCCGGCTTCGATGCGTGGCTGGAGGAAATGCAGGCGGGTTTCCTCTGGCTGCACCGGCCCCAGATCGTCTCGATCGCGGCGGTTCACGGGCACGCCATCGGCGCCGGATTCCAGCTCGCCCTCGCCTGCGATCTGCGGGTACTCGCCGACGACGCGCTGCTGTGCATGAAGGAGCCCGCGCTCGGGCTGGTACCGGATCTGGCGGGGACAAAGCCACTTGTCGACATTGTCGGCCTCCCGCGGGCGATCGAGCTCTGCCTCACCACGCGTATGGTCGGCGCGGCCGAGGCTCGCGAACTCCGGCTCGCCGAGCAGGTGGTCCCGGGCGCCGACCTGGACGCCGCGGTCGCCGATCTGGTGGCGGCGCTGCTGACGCCGGACGCGGCTACGGCGCGGGCGACAAAGAAACTGCTCGCCGGGGCGCCCCGGCGTACGCTGGAGGAACAGGCGGCGGCGGAACGGACCGCGCAGGCGGACCTCCAGCGCGAGCGCCGTTCCGGCGGGGACACGTGAGCTAACCGGTTCGCTGCGGGCGGACGGCGTGCGGGGCCGCGACGGGAAGAATTCGCGGCCGGACGGAGGTTTTCGCACGCATGTACAACGCGCGGGCGAGCATGACGATGATGCGGTCCTTCCGGCAGGACCCCACCGTGACGCGCCAGAAGCTCAAGAAGGGGACGGTCCGCCGGATCATCTCCTACGCGCGTCCCTACCGCGGCGCGCTGGCCGCCTTCATGGTCACCACCGCGCTGGACGCGCTGATCACGGTGGTCAACCCGCTGCTGCTGCGGGACATCATCGACAAGGGCATTCTGCCCAAGGACGACGCGATCGTCATCGGGCTCGCCGCGGCCGTCGCCGGCGTCGCGCTGTTCGACGCCATCCTCGGCGTGACCAACCGGTGGTTCTCGGCCCGGATCGGCGAGAGCCTCATCTACGACCTGCGGACGCAGGTGTTCCGGCACGTGCAGCGGCAGCCGATCGCGTTCTTCACCCGGGCGCAGACCGGTTCGCTGGTCAGCCGGCTCAACAGCGACGTCATCGGGGCCCAGCAGGCCATCACGTCGACGATGGCCTCGGTGGTGTCGAACTTCCTGTCCCTGATCGCCATCCTGATCACCATGTTCTACCTGTCCTGGCTGGTCAGCCTCATCGCGCTGGCGCTGATCCCGCTGTTCATCCTGCCCGCCCGCCGGGTCGGCCGCCGGATGCAGCGGCTCACCCGCGAGTCGATGCAGCTGGACGCGGAGATGGGCTCGACCATGACCGAGCGCTTCAACGTGGCCGGCGCGATGCTGGTCAAGCTGTTCGGCCGGCCCGAAGAAGAGTCCGACGTCTTCGCCGGGCGGGCGGCCCGGGTCCGCGACATCGGCATCACCACCGCCATGTACGGGCAGGTGTTCTTCATTTCGCTGACCCTGCTCGCGGCGATGGCCACCGCCGTGGTCTACGGGCTCGGCGGGACCCTGATCATCCATGGCGTCCTCCAGCTGGGCACGCTGGTCGCGCTCACCGCGCTGCTCGGCCGGGTCTACGCCCCGATCACCTCACTGTCCAACGTCCAGGTCAACGTGATGACCGCGCTGGTCAGCTTCGACCGGGTCTTCGAGGTGCTGGACCTGAAGCCGCTGATCGAGGAAAAGCCGGACGCCGTCGCCATGCCGCGGACAATGGCCCTGGACGGTACGGGCGCCGCGCCGGACATCGAGTTCGACGACGTCTCCTTCCGCTACCCGAGCGCCAGCGAGGTCTCGCTGGCCTCGCTGGAATCGATCGCGCTGCCCGTGCCCGAGCGGGCGGACGCCTCGCGCAACGTACTCAGCGGCGTGAGCTTCCGCGCGCCGTCCGGCCAGCTGACCGCGCTGGTCGGGCCGTCCGGCGCCGGCAAGACGACGATCACCAACCTGGCCGCCCGGCTGTACGATCCCGATGCCGGTACGGTCCGGATCGGCGGTTACGACCTGCGCGACGTCACGCTGAATTCCCTGCACGACGCCGTGGGGGTCGTCACCCAGGACGCGCACCTGTTCCACGACACGCTGCGCGCCAACCTGGTGTACGCGCGGCCCACGGCGACCGAAGCCGAGGTGATCGAGGCGTGCCGGGCCGCGCAGATCTGGGAGCTGATCGCCTCGCTGCCAGATGGCCTCGATACGGTCGTCGGCGACCGCGGCTACCGGCTGTCCGGCGGGGAGAAGCAGCGGGTCGCGCTGGCCCGGCTGCTGCTCAAGGCGCCCACCGTGGTCGTGCTGGACGAGGCGACCGCCCACCTGGACTCCGAATCGGAGGCCGCCGTGCAGCGGGCCCTGAAGACCGCGCTCGCCGGCCGCACCTCGCTGGTGATCGCGCACCGGCTGTCGACCATCAGGGACGCCGACCAGATCCTCGTCATCGACGAGGGCCGGGTCACCGAGCGCGGCACCCACGAGGAACTGCTCGCCGCGGACGGCCTGTACGCCGAGCTGTACCACACGCAGTTCGCGGTCCAGGAGCGCCCGGCGCCCGCGGCGCCGTAAGCGGATGCTGGACAGGGCGTAGCCGACCCGGCGGAGTTCCTCGCCCGCGACCTTTTCCACGTCGGCGGCCTGATCGGCCGACAGGGCCCGGCGCCAGCCGCCCGCCATGATCGACGGCGCCTGGTTCAGCTCCCGCATCTGCCCGGGCGCCAGCGACAGGCCGACGAAGTCCGAGATCGCGGACGCGGTCGCGGCGGGCCGTTCGATCAGCGTCTCGTACCGGACGGTGATCAGCTGTTCCGCGGGCAGGCTGCGCCGTAGCCGGGCCGCCAGCCGGACCGCTCCCCGCCAGCGCATCGCGCATTTGCCCGCGGGTGACAGGCCGGCCCAGATGTCGCGGTCCTCTTCCGTTTCCACGCCGAAGAACGGGTTGGGGAACTCGGAGTCGATGTTGGCGAAGCTCGGCTTGAACCAGGACAGGATGGCCGGGTCCCGCAGCATGCACGCGACCACATCGCGGCCGTCCCGGATGAACTGCACGATCCGCGCGTCGGGAAACGCGTCGGTCAGCGCCTCCGCGCAGTAGGCCAGGTCGGGGCTGGCGTCGCCGTACAGCTGCAGGCCCCGCTCGGTCGCGCACGGCCCGACCCCGGCGCCGAGCCCGGCTGCCTCCCGGCACTCTGGCACGCACTCCATACAGCCGTGCGGGGTGATCCGCCAGCCCTGGCCGAACGCGTCCCGCAGCACCGACGCGGCTGCCTCGCCGCGGCCGTCGTGGATCGAGGGGCGGCGGGCGAAGGCGTAGATCACGCGCAGCACGCTGGACTGGCCGATCGTCAGGTGCACCCCGTCGGCCCGCTTCAGGGCGCGGGCCAGCAGGTGCGTGCCGGAGTGCGGTGCGCCGATGATGAATACCGGCTGCTGCACCTTGCGGCCGTTGACGATGAGAATGTGGCGTGCTGAACGCATCGTGCTACCAGTCTGCGAAATCATCGCCGGTAACCGTGGGCTCCCGCGATGATGCGTGGCGTGATCCTCGGTACAGGGGCGGTCCGGACAGGGAAAGGGGCAGGCGGCCTGCGGATTGTCTCCGGTCAGCCTCCCATGTGGTTACCGTACCGGGCGCGCCCGCGGGAAGCGGCGTAGCCGCATAGGCTGGGGTCCATGCGGGCACTACACGGAGTAGTCGACGTGCGGGCGGTGGCCGCCGGGGCCGTGATCGCGGTGGCGGTCCTGACCTCCGCCGGGTGCGCCCAGTTCGACTCCGCGCTGGGGAAGCAGGAGCTGGTGGTGACGTTCCGCCCGGGTACGTCCCAGGCCGCGATGATGAATGCGCGGGCCGCGTGCTCCCGCGTGCCTAACGCCACCCCGGAACCGATGCCGACCGCCGCCAGCGCCACGAGCGGCCTCTATAACGTGCGGTTCCGCATCGACCACACGTCCGACGCGAATATCGCCCGGCTCACGCAGTGCCTGTCGCGCTTCACGTCCGTCCAGGGCGTCAACGTGGAACAGCCCGGCGGCAACTGACCGGCGCAGGCCGGTCCGCGATCGCGAGTTAGGGGATCGCGGACCGGGGAAGATGCACCGGCATGACAGACAAAGCCGCCAGCGACCTGTGGTGGAAAGATGCCATCGTCTACTGCGCCGACGTGGCGACCTGGCTGGACTCCGACGGCGACGGTGTCGGCGACCTGGCAGGCGTCAACCGGCGGCTTGATTACCTGGCCGGGCTCGGCGTCACCACGTTGTGGATGATGCCGTTCTACCCGTCCCCGATGGGCGACGACGGATACGACATCACCAACTACTACGCGGTCGACCCCCGGTTCGGGACGCTCGGCAACTTCGTCGAGATGATCCGCACCGCCAGCAACCTGGGCATCCGCGTGCTGGTCGACCTGGTACTGAGCCATACGAGCAATCAGCACCCCTGGTTCCAGCAGGCCCGGCGGGACCGTAACTCCCGTTACCGGGACTACTACCGCTGGAGCGATGAGCCGCAGAAGGAGCCCCGCCAGGTCGCCTTCCCCGGCGAGCAGCACAGCACCTGGACCTACGACGAGGCCGCCGGGCAGTGGTACATGCACCGGTATTTCGACTTCATGCCGGACCTGAACATCACTGAGCCGAACGTCCGCGATGAGATGGACAAGGTCCTGGGCTTCTGGCTGGAACTGGGGGTCTCCGGTTTCCGGGTCGACTCGCTGCAATTCATGATCGAGACGATCGGCACCCCGGCCCGCGACAAGCCCGTCTCCTACCTGCAGTCCCTGGTCGAGTTCATGCAGCGCCGCCGCGGCGATGCGATCTTCCTCGGTGAGGCCAACGTCAGCGGGCAGGAGCAGCAGCGCTACTTCGCCATCGATGACGGCGACGGCGTGCAGATGCTCTTCGACTTCCGCACCTGCGCCGCGCAGTGGCTCGCGCACGCCCGCGGCCGCGCGGCCCCGATCATCGAGGCGCTGAACGAGCGGCCCGCCATCCCGGTGCACGCCCAGTACGCCAACTTCTGCCGCCATCATGACGAACTGAACATCGGCATGCTGAGCGACAGCGAGCGTGCGGAGGTCTTCGCCGCGTTCGCCCCCGAGCCGGCCCACCGGGAGTACGGACGGGGCATCCGGCGGCGCCTGGCCTCGATGCTCGGGAACGACCAGCGCCGGATCCGGCTCGCGCTCGCGCTGATGATGGCGCTCCCCGGCACGCCCGTCCTGATGTATGGCGATGAGATCGGCATGGGCGAGGACCTGTCGCTCCCCGGCCGCATCGCTGTCCGCAATCCGATGCAATGGTCGGGGCGGCACGCGGGCGGCTTCTCCGCCGCCCGGGAGCTGTACCGGCCGTCCCGGGCCGAGGGCCCGTACGGCTACCGCACCGTCAGCGTGGCCGCCCAGCGCTACGATCCCGGCTCCCTGTACTCCTGGGTGACCGGCGTTATCCGGGTACGGCGCGACTGCCCCGAACTCGGCTGGGGGCAATGGCGCACGCTCGATGTCAGCGACCCGCGCGTGCTGGCCATCGAGGCGCACTGGCGCGATGGCCGCATCGTCACGCTGCACAACCTGTCCGGCGAGCCTGCGGTGGCCCGGCTGCCCGGTGACCTGGCCGACGGGGCCCGGCACCCGCACGCCCACTGTGTCCTGGCCGACCCCGAGTCGGCGGCCGGCGCCGGACCGGAGATCGCTCTGGCCGGTTACGGATACTGCTGGCTGCGCCTATCTGAGGAGAGCGCCCCAGCATAGGGCGCATCCCAGGAGCGCCCCGCCCAGGACACGTCCGGGAAGCGCCCCGCTTAGGCACGTCCCAGGAGAGCGCAGGGCGCGGCCCTCTGATGCACGTGCACCCGGAGCCGTCTGATGCACGTGCGCCCGGAGCCGTCACGCACGGCTGATCTCGATATTTCCTACAGGTCCGGTGTAGTACTATCCAGCTATTACCGACTAACCTGATGGAAAATGAGACTAATGCGGAGACCTTTTCTCGGCGCCGGTGTCGGCGCGGTCGTGGCGGGGGCGCTTCTCCTGGCGGGATGCGGATCGTCTGGTTCCGGATCCGGAAGCTCCAGTAGTTCCGCTGGCTCCGGCGGCTCCGCCAGCGCGCCGGTGACCGTACGGCTCGGCTTGCTGGCCAATATCACCCACGCTTCCGCCCTCATCGGCATTCAGAAGGGCTTTTTCAGCAAGAACCTCGGCAGCGCCGGCACGCTGACCCCGACGGTGTACAACAGCGGGACCCAGGAGACCACGGCCATCCTCGCCGGGCAGCTGGACGCCGCCTACGTCGGCCCGAACCCCGCGATCAACGCGTTCCAGAAGTCCGGCGGCACCGCTATCAAGATCATCTCCGGGGCAGCGACCGGGGGCGCCTCGGTCGTCGTCAAGCCCGACATCACCGGCGCGTCCGGCCTCAAGGGCAAGATCATCGCCACGCCGTCGCTGGGCAACACCCAGGACGTGGCCGTCCGGTACTGGCTGAAGCAGAATGGCCTGGCCACCACGACGACCGGCGGGGGAGACGTCACGATCAAGCCGACCAACCCCAACTCGTCCGCGGTGCTGCAGTTTAAGTCCGGCCAGATCGCCGGCGGCTCAGAGCCGTCGCCCTACGACGTCGAGATGGTCCAGGACGGCGGCAAGGTCCTGTTCACCGAGCCGGGCGTGACGACCGTCCTGGTCGTGACGCAGCCGTTCCTCAAGGCGCACCCGGCGATCGTGAACGACCTGCTCAAGGCGCAGATCGAGGCCAACGACTACATCGCCAAGGACCCCGCCGCCGCCCAGACCGCGGCCAACGCCGAGCTGACCGCGCTGTCCGGTAAGGGCCTCAAGTCCAGCGTGCTGCCGGCCGCGTTCAAGGAGATCACCTTCACCAACAACCCCGATGCGGCGTCACTGACGACGGACGCGCAGCAAGCCGAGGCCGTCGGGCTGCTGAAGTCGACCGACCTCACCGGAATCTTCGACCTCAGCCCGCTCAACCAGTTGCTGCAGGCGGCCGGCGAGTCGCAAGTCAATTCATGAGGTGAACCGATGAGCCCGACCGACCAGCGCATCTCGCTCAACGGGAAGGGCGGGCCGCGCACCGCGGCCGCCCCGTCCGCCCCGGATGGTCCTTCGAGTCCTCTGAGCACCCCGGGCCCGGCGGGTACGGCGGACGGCCGCCCGGCCCGCGAAGCCGGCGCCGGGCCGGCGATCCAGATCACCGGCGTGTCCAAGACGTTCGGCAGGGGACGATCTGCGACGGTGGCCCTCGACGGGGTGTCGCTGTCGGTCGCGCCCGGCGAGTTCGTCTGCCTGATCGGCGCGTCCGGCTGCGGCAAGAGCACCCTGCTGTCGCTGGTCGCGGGCCTGGATGCGCCGACGAGCGGCACCATCGACACGGGTGGCCGCCGGGTGGCCTTCATGTTCCAGGAGCCGGCGCTGTTCCCCTGGTACACGGCCGCCCAGAACGTCGCGCTCCCGCTGCGGGCCAACGGCGTGGGCCGCAAGCAGCGGCAGGACCGGGTCCGCGACCTGCTCGACTCCGTGCACCTGGGCGGGTTCGCCGGCAAGCGGCCGCACGAGCTGTCCGGCGGCATGCGGCAGCGCGTGGCCCTGGCCCGGGCGCTCGCCCAGGACGCCGACGTGCTGCTGATGGACGAGCCGTTCGGTGCCCTGGACGCGATGACCCGCGACCTGCTGCACGAACTGCTGGAGGGCATCTGGCGGCGGGAGGGCTTCAGTGTGCTGTTCGTCACGCACGAGGTCCGCGAGGCCGTCCGCCTCGGCGACCGGGTCGTGCTGCTGAGCAGCCGCCCCGGCCGCGTGCTGGAGGACTTCGGCATCGGCATCGAACGCCCCCGGGGGATCGACTCCGGCCAGACCGTCGAGCGCGCCCTGCAGATCAAGGCCCGGCTGAACGAGGAGGTGATGCGCCATGTCGGCTGACGTGGAGGAGGCGGCCGCGCTCACCGGTCTCGACAAGCTGGAAAGCGGCCCGGCGGACGCCGCCCGGCGCACCCCGGGTGAGCTGGGCGGCAAGGTCTGGCGCGCGCTGTGGCCCAAGGTGCTCGCGGTCGCGATCGTGCTGGGCCTCTGGCAGCTCGTCTACGCGGCTAAGGTCAAGCCGCACGACATCCTGCCCGGGCCCGGGCAGGTGTTCCCGGCGCTGTGGGACCAGCTCGCCCATGGGCAGCTGTGGCACGCCATCGGGACCACGATGCAGCGGGCGGTCATCGGGTTCGCGCTGGCCCTCGTCGTCGGTTCCCTGGTGGGCCTGATCGTCGCGCGGGTCCCGCCGGTGCGCGCCGCGGTCGGGTCGATGATCACCGGCCTGCAGACCATCCCGTCGGTGGTGTGGATCCCGTTCGCGATCATCCTGTTCGGCAACAACACGACCGCGATCTTGTTCATGGTCATCATCACCGCGGCCCCGTCGATCGCCAACGGGCTCATCGCCGGGATCGACTTCACGCCGCCGCTGCTGGTGCGGGCGGGCAAGAGCATGGGGCTGCGCCGGTTCGCGCTGTACCGCGACCTGGTCCTGCCGGCCGCGCTGCCGCCCTTCGTGGCCGGGCTGAAGCAGGGCTGGGCCTTCGCCTGGCACGGCCTGTTCGCCGGCGAACTGCTGGTCATCGTGCCCAACTCGCCGTCCATCGGCGTCCTGCTCACGTCCGCCCAGGACCAGACCGACATGGTTGGCGTGATCTCGATCATGATCGTGATCCTCGTCCTCGGCGTCGGGGTGGACATGCTGTTCAACGCGGCGAACGACTCGATCCGCCGGCGCCGCGGCCTGACCGCGACCCCGTCCACCGCGCGGGGCTGGCGCCTGGGCGCCGGAGTGGCCCGCTAACGAAGGGCCTGGCAGCGCCGCGATCGGCGTGGCGCTGCCAGGCCTATCGCGCCACGATCGCGCCGAGGCTGCGCATGACCTGGCGGCGCGTCACCGCAGGGGCATGGCATCCGAAACATTTAGTAATCTTTTCGGAGTTGCCGGTTATCCTAGGCAGTACGTTTTCGGGAATCAACCCTTTGTTTCTAGCGGATTACCGGCATCCCCGGCCCCGGCACCAGCTCGCCTGCGCCGGTATCAGGAGGGCCTGGGTTACGATATCGGCGCAAAGCTTTCGAAGGCCGTTGCCGGCGACCGGGGTAGCGGCCGGCGATGAGAGAGGTGGGAGCGCCGTGACGAGCACGGACGACGTGGCCAGGGCCGCGGGACAGGCACCGCGGCGCCGGGCCACGCTGGCCGCCGTCGCCGCCGAGGCGGGAGTGTCCCTGCCGACCGTCTCCAAGGTGGTGAACGGGCGCCCCGACGTGGCCCCGGAAACCCGGGCCCGGGTGGAGCGGCTGCTCGGCGAGTTCGACTACCAGCGCCCGGGCACACAGCATGGCCCGCGCCGCCGCGGGCGCCGTTCCGGGCTGGTCGATCTCATCTTCAACGGCCTGGACAGCCCCTGGGCGGTGGAGATCCTGCGCGGGGCGGAGGACTGGTGCGCCGCGCACGCGACCGGTGTGGCGGTCTCGGCCGTCCGGCACGGCAGTGCCCGCCCGTCGAGCTGGACAAGCACCCTGGCCAGCCACGACACCGAGGGCGTCATCCTGGTGACCTCCGAGCTGACGGCCCCGCAGCTTGAGCAGCTACGGGGTGACGGCATCCCGCTGGTCGTCGTCGATCCGGTCAACCTGCCCGATCCCGAACTGCCCAGCGTGGGCACGACCAACTGGGCCGGTGGCCTGGCCGCCACCGACCACCTCGCCTCCCTCGGCCACCAGCGGATCGCGGCTATCGCCGGGCCGCCGGACTACCTGTGCAGCCGGGCCCGGGTGGACGGCTACCGCTCCGCGCTGGACCGGGCCGGGCTACCGTTCCGGCCCGACTATGTCCGGCACGGTGACTTCCAGCACGAGGGCGGATTCCTGCGCGGCCGGGAACTGCTCGGCCTGCCGGAGACGCCCACCGCGATCTTCGCCGGCAATGATCAGCAGGCCCTCGGCCTGTACGAGGCGGCGCGGCAGCACGGGCTGCGCGTGCCCCAGGACCTCAGCATCGTGGGATTCGACGATCTCCCGGTCGCCCGGTGGGTGTCCCCGCCGCTGACCACGGTCCGCCAGCCGCTGGCGGAGATGGGCCGGACCGCGGCGGCCATGCTCGGCGACCTGATCGACGGCAAGCCGCTGCGCAGCCGGCGGGTCGAACTGTCGACCGAGCTGATCCTGCGCGAGTCGACGGCCGGCCCGCGCCGCTGACGCACCGTCCGGTCCGGTCCGGTCCGGTCCGCGCCGGGCGGCCGCGGCACCCATGCGCTGCCGAAAGTTTCCGAAAGATTCTTGACACACTCCGATAACGTCAGGTCTACTCCGAGCGAGGGCCGGCCCTGGCACCGCCAGGGCTGCGGATAGACGCGAGGAGAAGCGATTGGATCAGCGCCAGGCCAGTGTCACGCGGGCGAACGACAATGGCGAGACCGTCACGCCCGGTTCCGGAGCAGGTCACACGGAATCGCCCGTCTGGCGAGATGCCCGGGTGCCGCCCGCCGAACGTGTCGGGGACCTGCTGGCGCGGATGACGCTGGCCGAGAAGGCAGCCCAGCTCGCCAGCGTCTGGCTGGACAGTGACATCCCGGACAGTGACATCCCGGACAGTGACATCCCGGACAGTGACATCCCGGACAGTGACATCCCGGACAGTGACATCCCGGACAGTGACATCCCGGACAGTGACACCGGCGCCGACGGCAACGTCGCTCCTTTTCAGGATGACCTGGGCGGCGCCCCGGCTGACTGGCCGGAGCTGATCCGGGACGGCCTCGGCCAGCTGACCCGGCCGTTCGGGACCCGCCCGCTGCGGCCGGAGGAAGGCGCGGAACTGCTGGCCCAGCGGCAGCGCGATGTCATGGCCGCCAGCCGCTTCGGTATCCCGGCGATCGCACACGACGAGTGCCTGGCCGGGTTCACCGCCTGGACGGCCGCGATCTATCCCGTCCCGCTGGCCTGGGGCGCCACCTTCGACCCGCCGCTGGTGCAGCGGATGGCCGCCCAGATCGGCGCCAGCATGCGATCCGTCGGCGTCCATCAGGGACTCGCGCCGGTCCTCGACGTCACCGTCGACCCGCGCTGGGGCCGCACCGAAGAGACGATCAGCGAGGACCCCTACCTGGTCGGCACGGTCGGCACCGCCTACGTCCGCGGGCTGGAATCTGCCGGCCTCGTGTCCACGCTCAAGCACTTCGCCGGCTATTCGGCCTCACGTGGCGGCCGGAACCTGGCGCCCGCGGCCGCCACGCCCCGGCAGGTCGCGGACCAGCTGCTGCCGCCGTTCGAGATGGCCCTCCGGCTCGGCGGAGCCCGCTCGGTCATGCACGCCTATACGGCCATCGACGGCATCCCCACCGCCGCCGACCATGGGCTGCTGTCCGGCGTGCTCCGGGATACCTGGGGTTTCGGCGGCACGGTCGTCGCCGACTACTTCGGCATCAGCTTCCTCGAACTGCTGCACGGCGTGGCCGCCGATCCGGGCCACGCCGCGTCCCTGGCCTTGTCCGCCGGCGTTGACGTCGAATTGCCCTCCGTCCGCTGTTTCGGGTCACCGCTGATCGACGCGGTGGAACGGGGCGACATCGACGAGAGCCTGATCGACCGGGCCGCGCGCCGGGTCCTGCTGCAGAAATGCGAGCTCGGCCTGCTCGACTCCTCCTGGGACCCGCGGCCGCCCGCGCTAGCCGGATCAGCCGCGGGTAACGGCGGCAGCCGCAGCGCCCCCGGCACCGGCGGGGACGGCATCGACCTGGCCCCGCCGGAGGCCAGAGACGTTGCCCGCCAGCTGGCCGAGGAGTCGGTGGTGCTGCTGGCGAACCACGGCATCCTGCCCCTCGCCGCGGACCGCCGGATCGCGGTCGTCGGGCCGCGGGCCGATGACCCGCACGCCATGCTCGGCTGCTACTCGTTCCCCCGCCACGTGGGCGTCAGGTTTCCGGGCCTGGACATCGGCGTGGAGATCCCCACGTTCCTGTCCGCCCTCCGCAATGAGATGCCGGGCAGCATCATCAGCTACACCCCCGGCTGCGGGGTGGACGACCCGGGTCTCTCCGGTGCCGAGGCTGCCATGCGCCTGGCGGCCAGCCACGACGTGTGCGTCGCGGTGATGGGCGACCGTTCCGGCATCTTCGGCCGCGGGACTTCGGGCGAGGGGTGTGATGCGGCCGACCTGAACCTGCCGGGAATCCAGGGGCAGCTGCTGGCGGCCCTGCTCGCCACCGGGACTCCGCTGATCATCGTCCTGCTGACCGGACGGCCCTACGCTCTGGGGCCCTTCGGCGACGCGGCCGCCCTGGTCCAGGCCTTCTTTCCCGGTCAGGAAGGCGGTCCCGCCCTGGCCCGGATCCTGGCCGGCGAGGTCAGCCCGTCGGGCCGCCTGCCGGTGAGCGTGCCGCGGCACGTCGGCGCGCAGCCCAGCACGTACCTCGGCTCCGCGCTAGCGCGCCGGACCAAGTTGAGCTCCGTCGATCCAAGCGCCCTCTATCCCTTCGGCCACGGCCTGTCCTACACGTCGTTTCGGTGGGAAGGCGCCGAATGCCAGGGCCGCCAGTGGTGGCCGCAGGCCGGTGAGCTGGCCGCCGCCGAGGTTCCCACGGACGGCTCGATCACCGTCTCGGTCACGGTCCGGAACGTGGGGGAGCGGGCCGGGAGTGAGGTTGTCCAGGTGTACCTGCACGACCCGGTGGCGGAGGTGACCCGCCCGGTCGTCTGCCTGATCGGCTATCAGCGGGTCTCGCTGGAGCCGGGCCAGAGCCGCCGGGTCCGGTTCACGCTGCACACCGACCTGACCTCGTTCACCGGCCGCCGCGGGACGCGGATCGTAGAGCCGGGGCGGATCGAGCTCCGGCTCGGTCCATCCAGTGAGGACACCCCGGTCGTCTTTCCCGTCGAGCTGACCGGGCCGGAACGGACGATCGAAGGCGCCCGGCAGATGATGGCCGAGGCGGAGGTCTCCTGAGCCATCCGGCGTGACCTGGCGTCTTCCGGGGCCGCTGTCGTGCCGGGCCCGCCCTGCCGGCCGCCTGCCGGCTTGGCGCGGCGGCTCCGTACGATAGGACGGTCATGAAGGCTGAACAGCTGACCGAAGCCGCCGCCAACCACGGCGAAGGATCCCTGTGGGACCAAGACGCCGGCGTCCTGCGCTGGGTCGACATGCTGAACGGCGACATCCTGACCCTCACCCCGGCCGGGACCATCGAGCGGATGCACGCCGGCACCGTCGCGGCCGCGATGCGGCCCCGCGCGGCGGGCGGCCTGGTCGTGGCGGTCGAGCACGGCTTCGTGCTGATCGACCCCGACGGGCAGATCGGCCCGGAACGGACCGCGTTCACCGATCCGGAGTGCCGGATGAACGACGGCGGCGTGGACCGGCAGGGCCGGTTCTTCTGCGGGTCGATGGCGCACGACGAGGCCAAAGGCCGTGGCGCGCTCTACCGGTTCGACCCCGACGGTGAGATCTCGGTGATCCTCACCGGCGTGACGATCTCCAACGGCATCGCCTGGAGCGCGGACGGCCAGCGGATGTTCTACGTCGACACGCCGACCCAGCGCGTGGACGTCTTCGACTACGATCCCGCCGCCGGCCTGCCGTCCGGCCGTCGCCCGGTGGTCCACATCGACCCCAGCCTGGGCGCCCCGGACGGGATGGCGCTGGACGCCGAGGGCGGGATCTGGGTCGCCTTGTTCGGCGGCCATGCCGTGCACCGCTACCGGGAGGACGGCACCCTCGATGAGGTGATCGACCTGCCGGTGAGCCAGGTGACCTCGTGCGCGTTCGGCGGCCCGGACCGGGACCAGCTCTACATCACCACGTCCCGGGAGAACCTTCCGCCCGGCGAGCAGCCCCAGGGCGGCGCGGTTTTCCACGCCACCCCCGGCGTCCGCGGCCTGCCGGTCGGCACCTTCGCCGGCTGACGGTGGGCGGGCTGACATCGAGAGATGCGACAGGCCAAACCCATGGGTAAAGAACAAAAGCCGACACGACGTACGTGTGCCGGTTTATCCGGTTGTCGGCGGTAACCTCTCATAGGGGGTTCTGGATCTTCATCTGCTCCTACTCCCCGTCCCCCATCAATGGGCTTGCGGAGAGGCGGTAGACCGATGAAAGACCTCCAGGTCGACATCAAGCTGGATGTGGCCGGAGACGAGGATTCGCCCGATCCAGACTATGTTGACCTGCTCTGCCGCCAGTTGAGGGAAGAGTTCCTCCAGCTAGATGTGGACGACGTACGACTCTCTCACGACGGCCAACCGCCAGAGCACGCGAAGGCCGTTGACCCCACTCTGCTAGGGACATTGCTGATCTCGCTGTCTGACCCCTCCGTCCTCGCGGCCGTCGTAGAAGCGGCCAAGAACTGGGTCAGCCGGTCGCAGGGCCGGACCGCACGGCTGGAGATCGACGGAGATGTGCTCGACCTAAAGGGACTATCGAAGCAGGATCAGACGCGTTTGGTCGATTTGTGGATAAATCGGCAAAGCCGGGTAAGCGAGTAAGTGGGCATGGCGATGGCCGGTGCCAAGGCGGCGCTCATCGTTGCCTGTTCTGAATACAACGACGCGAAGTTCCGGCGCTTGCGGGCACCGGCGGCGGACGCGAGCGACCTTGCCGAAGTGCTGCGTAATCCACAGATCGGCGACTATCGCGTCACCGAAATGATCAATACGCCCGCACATGCAGCAAACGAGGAAATCGAGGCGTTCTTTCAAGGCCGCACAGGTCAAGACCAACTTGTTCTGTACTTTTCGTGCCACGGAATCAAGGACGACCGAGGGCATCTTTACTTCGCGACAAAGACCACCAAATCGGATCGGCTGGCTTCGACGGGTATCTCCGCAGCGTTCGTAGCCGACCAGATGTACCAGAGCAGGGCCCGCCAAATTGTGCTGCTACTCGATTGCTGCTATAGCGGGGCTTTTACCCGGGGCCTCCTGCACCACGCCGGAGATAAAGTCGACCTGGATTCCTTCGCGGCCAGGGGACACGCGGTCCTGTTCGCGTCCAGCGCAATGGAGTACGCGTTTGAGCTTGATGGTTCCGGGCTCAGCGGAAGCGGCGTTGCTTCGCTTTTTACCCGGACAATCGTTCATGGATTGCGAACCGGTGAGGCTGACCGCGACGGCGACGGGCTCGTATCTGTGGAGGAACTCTACGATCACGTCCTTACCCAGGTCCGGACCCTTACCCCCAAGCAGACGCCTGGCAAGCTCATCGACACGTACGGGGATATATACATCGCCCGTAGCGTGCGCGGAGCATCCGGTGCCCTTCCGGCCGAAATCAGGGCTGCTGTGAGCAGTCCATTGGCAGGTGTGCGAAAAGGTGTGATCGACGAGCTTGAGCCGCTGCTGATCTCCGGTGATCCAGACACGAGACACGCTGCGCGGGCAGCCCTCAACCAACTTCTTAGCGATGAGAATGCCCGAGTAGCGGCTGCAGCCTCCAGTGCCCTGGGCCTGAGCCTGAGAGAACCGTCCAGGCTGAAGGACAGTGGATCTCAGCCGGACCGAGGCCGGTCGGCGCCGGAAGCCGGAAAACATCAGTCTACGGAGAATCTAATGGAGTTCGGGGGGAGTAAATCCCCTCCATGGGAGCCCGCCTCTCATCCCTCGAAGCAGAAACCGCTGACGGGAAATGACGATCTAGCGCGCTGGGTCGAGCAAAAGCAATTCTCTACTACGAGGCTCAGGATTGGGTATAACGAAGGGGAGGTCGACAAATTTCTTGATTCCGTTCAGGATACATTTTCGGGTAAACGTAACCCGCCCCTCACTCCTGCTGACATCCGCAATGCGCAATTCTCTTCCACTCGGATACGGCCCGGTTATGACGAGGAAGAAGTCGACGCTTTTCTAGATGAGGTTGAACTCAGGCTCTCAGAGCTGCCGAGCTCAGAGAGCAAGGGCCACGTCCAGGGAGATGGTGTATGAGATGACCACCTCGCGATCTATTTCTATTTAAGCACCAATAGCCTCAATCGTCACGCTGCTTTTATTGGTGCCGGTCTCTTCCCGGCGCTGGCGAGCAAGCCCCGGCCGGCGCGATCTTCCACGCCGCCCCCGGCGTCCGCGGCCTGCCGGTCGGCACCTTCGCCGGGTAGCAAGGCGCCCATCGAAGCACTGGCCGACGGCCCCGCGCCCAGGCCCTGCGCGGGTCCACGGCGAATAGCCCAAGGCGTACCCGGAAGTCGCTGCGGGACCTTGACGCAACCGGTGGGTTGCAATAGATTTATAGCAATCGGATGGTTGCTATATACGGAGGTTCTCTCGTGCCTATCCCGGATCGCATCGAGCGCACCATCGAGCTCGCTCAGCCGCCGCAGCGGGTATGGGAGGCGCTGACCAGCGCAGAGGGACTCGGCAGCTGGTTCGGCGATCACGCCACCGTCGACCTGCGCCCGGGTGGTACGGCATCCGTCGAGTGGGACAACAAGGACTTCAAGGCGATGCTGACGATCTCCGTCGTGGAGCCGCCGGCCAGGTTCGCCTGGACCTGGGCGATCCAGGGGCTGCCCGCCACTGATCCGCGCCGTACCTACGTCGAGTTCATCCTCAGCCCGAACGCCGGGGGGACACGGCTGACGGTGGCGGAGTCCGGATTCGCGCAGCTATCCGACGATCTGCTCGATACCGCCTACCGGGGCAATGTCGAGGGCTGGCGCAAGGAGCTGGCCGAGCTGGCCGACTATCTTCATGCCGCGGCCTGACCCAGAGGTAGTCGCAGAGGCGGTCTTCGCCGCGCTCGCCGAGCCGACCCGGCGCAGCATCCTCGGCACCCTCGCGGCCCGCGGCCCGACGACGGCGACCGACCTGGCAGACCTGCTGCCGATCTCGCGGCAGGCGATCACCAAGCACCTCGAGCTGCTCTCCGCCGCGGGCCTGGTACTCGCCGAGCCTGGCGAGCGCCGCCGGATCCGCTATCGCGTCAACGCGGCACCGATGGCGATTGCCCAGTCCTACCTCGCGGCCCTGGCCCATGACTGGGACAGCAGGCTAACCCGGCTGCAGCGCGCGCTGGACGCCTCAGATCATCAGCCCGGAGCCGATCCGGACCCCGCCAGGACCGGGGAAGAGCCCGTGCAGTCATCGTGATGGAGGAGCAGATGGAGCCTCTGCAGGTTGTGCGACAGAGCGAGTCGCCGGTTTCCCGCTCCGGCGCCCTAACGAGCGCGAGGACACCCTGATCGTCATCGCGCCCTCGTCGGTTCCCGGGCTCATGCCGCCGATGTGAGGCGTCATCGGCGGCGCGGACTAGACCAGGCCCATGTAACGAGAACGAGAAAAGGAGAAACAATGACCGCTCACAAGACCGGAACGCGTGAAGAGTGGCTGGCCGCCCGGCTGGAACTGCTCGAGGCCGAGAAGGCGCTGACGCGGCGCGCCGATGAATTGGCGCGGCAGCGTCAGAGGCTGCCCTGGGTCCGGATGGACAAGGAGTACCGCTTCCAGACCGACGAGGGCACCGCGTCCCTCGCCGATCTCTTCGCCGGACGCTCGCAGCTGCTCATTTATCACTTCATGTTCGGCTCCGACTACACGGCCGGGTGCCCGTCCTGCTCGGCGATCGCGGACGGCTTCAATGGCTCCGTCGTCCACCTCGCCCATCACGACGTCACGCTCTGCGCGGTGTCGCGGGCTCCGCTCGCGAAACTGCAGGCGTACAAGCAACGGATGGGCTGGAGCTTCCCCTGGGCGTCTTCGTCCGGGAGCGACTTCAACTACGACTTCCAGGCGGCGGTTACCAGGGAAGAGTGGGAGTCGGGAGCCGCCGAGTACAACTTCCGCACGGAGGACTTCCGGCCGTCAGCTGGTCAGGACAGTTCCGGGCTCGACGAGTTCGCATCGAGCATCGTCGGAACCGACTGGGCGACGTACCGGCGAGAAGGGCCCGGCGTGAGCGCGTTCGCGCTCGAGGATGGCATCGTCTACCACACCTACTCGGCGTACTCGCGCGGGCTGGATGGCCTCTGGGGCATGTACCAGTGGCTCGACCGCGCGCCACTCGGCCGCAACGAGACCGGCTTCTGGTGGCGCCGCCACGATGAATACGACCCCCAGTGACCTGCGGCGCAGAAGCCGACCAGGGTCAGTTTGCGTCGCCGTGCTTGATGTGGCGGAGCGGAGACAACACAATCCCTCGCCCGCCGCGTTTCCCCTAGGCGCCCGGTCCCTGCCGCCCGAAGGCCCATAGCGGTACGCTACGTGCGCAGCGGCACCGGGGAATGCAGGCCGAGGGGCGAATGGAGCCACGGAGTTATGACAAGCGATCGTGAGCAGGTCACGTTCGACACCAGCGTGGCGCATGTCGCGCGGGTCTATAACTATTGGCTGGGCGGCAAGGACAACTTCGCCGCCGACCGGGCGGCGGCCGAGCAGGCGATCAAGGCTTTCCCTAACATCGTGTTGTCTGCGCGTTCTAACCGGGCGTTCCTGGGGCGGGCGGTGCGCTTCCTGGCCGGAGAGGCGGGTATCCGCCAATTCCTGGATATCGGAACTGGCATTCCCGCTGCGGCCAACACCCATGAGGTCGCCCAGTCGGTGGCACCAGAGTCCCGGATCGTCTATGTGGATAATGACCCGATCGTGCTCACCCATGCCCGCGCGCTGCTGACCAGCGACCCGGCGGGTGCCACCGACTACGTTCAGGCCGACCTGCGCGACCCGCAGCAGATCCTGGCCAGCGCGGCGCGGCATCTGGATCTCGGCCGCCCGGTCGCGCTGATGCTGATGGCGATCTTGCAGCATCTAGACGATGCGGACGACCCGTATCAGATTGTGGCGGCCCTGATGGGTGCCCTGCCGCCAGGCAGCTACCTGGCCCTGTCCCATCCGGCGAAAGACATCGACGCCGAAGCGATGGCCAAGATGGCCGACAGCCTTAACCAGATGATGGCCGAGAAGGTTACTTTCCGCGACCGGCCCGCGGTGGCCAGATTCTTCGACGGGCTGGAACTGGTAGAGCCCGGGATGGTGCAGGCGTCGAAGTGGCGGCCTGCCAACGACCTTGAGGCGGCCAGCCCGGCGGCCCTGTGGGCCGGCGTGGCCCGCAAGACGTGACCGGGAACCCCGGTCCGGCCCGGCGCGGGCGGGCGAAGGAGTAAGGAGCAGCGATGAACGGGCAGCCGATCATCTCGACGCAGACCGATCTCGACTTCGAACCTGCCCGGCAGACGGTGACCGCCCACGTCGAGGCGCGCTTCGCCATGACCGTACCGGCGAACTGAGCGGCATCACCGGGAGTCACCCCTCGGGGGTGAGGCGGGCGCGGGGACCGCGGTGAGGCGATGGGTGGCGGTGTAGGCGTTCATCGAGGTGCCGCGCAGGAAGCCGACCAGGGTCAGGCCGGCCTCCTCGGCCAGGCCGGCCGCCAGGGACGAGGGCGCGGAGACCGCGGCCAGGACCGGGATGCCGGCCATGTAGGCCTTCTGCACGAGCTCGAATGAGGCGCGCCCGCTGACCAGCAGGATGTGGCCGGTCAGCGGGAGACAGCCCTCGCGCAGCGCCCAGCCCACGACCTTGTCCACCGCGTTGTGCCGGCCCACGTCCTCGCGGAGCACCAGCAGCGTGCCGTCCGGGGTGAACAGGCCGGCCGCGTGCAGGCCGCCGGTGCTGGCGAACACCCGCTGGGCATCGCGCAGCCGGTCGGGCAGGGACGCGAGCACCTCGGGGGAGACCTGTACCGGGTCGGCGGCGATGTCGTAGCGCGAGGTGACCCGGATCGCCTCGATGCTTTCCTTCCCGCAGACGCCGCAGGCGCTGGTGGTGAGGAAGTTCCGCTGCGAGCGGCGCGCGTCGGTGGCGCGCTGCACGTCCCCGGCCAGGGGCAGCGCGGACGGTTCGAGCGTCACGTCGGCCACGTTCTCATCGCACATCCGGATCTGGCGCAGATCCACGGACGGGTTGAGCAGCCCCTCGCCGAACAGGAAGCCGGCGGCCAGGTCGATATCGTCGCCGGGCGTGCGCATGGTCACGGTCAGCGGCGCCCCGCCGATCCGGATCTCCAGCGGCTCCTCGACCGCGAGCAGATCGGCCCGGTGCCCGGCGGACCCGGGCAGTGAGATCCGCAGTACCCGCCGGCGTTCGGTCCTGGTCGCCACCTTTCGATGCTAGCCCAGGGCAGTGCTGGCCTGGCCGCGACAGCCGCACCGTAATGTCCTGGGACTCCAGTTAGCCGACGGAGTTGGCCGCACCAGCCAAACCACCGCGCTGGCGTGGTTGACAGACTCTCCCGGGGCATGTCATTCGGCCTCTAGCTCACGCAGGTTGGTCTTGGTGAGCTCGATGAGCTCGTCTCCTTCTCCGGCCAGGATGGTCCTGGTGGCATAGAGGGTGAAGCCCTTGATCTGGCCGTAGTATTTCCAGGGGAGTGTGGTCTGATGAGCATCAGGTCTATTGTCCCGACGGCCCGGTCTGATTCGACGGGCAAGGTCGTGTCGGCCAGGGAGGCGGTCCGGCTTATCCGCGTCGGCGACACGGTCGCTATCGGCGGGTTCTTCGCTATTGGGCTGGCCTTTGAGGTCGTTCACGAGCTGGGCGCGTTGTTCGAGGCCACCGACGAGGAGTCCGCAGCCTTCGGCAAGCCTCGTGATCTGACCCTGGTGTTTTGCGTCAGCCCAGGCGACTGGGAATCCGGCGGCGCCAACCGGCTGGCCCAGCCCGGCCTGGTCAAGCGGGTTATCGGTGGGCACTGGTCCGCTGTACCCGCGCTGTACCAGCTCGTCGCCGGCAACCAGATCGAGGGCTACAACATGCCGCTCAGCCCGATGTCGCACCTGTACCGGGATATCGCCGGGGGCAAACCCGGGCACTTGTCCCGGGTCGGGCTCGGTACGTTCGCTGACCCGCGTTTCGGCGGCGGGAAGCTGAATGAGATGACGACCGAGGACCTGGTTCGAGTTGGTGGAGATCGGTGGCGAGGAGTACCTGTTCTACAAGGCCTTCCCGGTCAATGTCGCGATCATTCGCGGCACCACCGCCGACCCGGCCGGTAACATCACGATGGAGCGAGAGGCGCTGACCTGCGACACGCTGTCGCTGGCGATGGCGGCGCACAACTCCGGGGGGCTGGTGATCGCGCAGGTGGAGCGGCTCGCCGATGTGAACAGCCTCAATCCGCGTCAGGTGAAGATACCTGGCGGGCTGGTCGATTGCATCGTGGTGGCGACGGACCCGGGAAACCACCCGCAGACCCTGGCCAGCCCCTACAGCCCGGCCTTCACGGCCGAGGTGCGGGTCCCGCTGACATCGCTCGCGCCGATGTGGATGAGCGACCGCAAGATCATCGCCCGGCGCGCCGCCATGGAGCTACGGCCGAACAGCGTCGTAAACCTCGGCTTCGGCATCCCCGAGGGGTCGCCTCCGTGGCCGCCGAGGAGAAGATCGCCAGCCTGATGACGCTGACCACCGAGCCCGGCGCCATCGGCGGCATCCCGGCCGGCGGAAATGACTTCGGTGCGGCCACCAACGCCCAGGCGGTCATCGACATGCCCTATCAGTTCGACTTCTACGACGGCGGCGGCTCGACGCGGCGTTCCTCGGGCTCGCGCAAGCCGACCGGGAAGGCAACATCAACGTATCGAGGTTCGGCCCCCGGATGGCCGGCGCGGGCGGCTTCATCAACATCAGCCAGAACGCGAAGAAGGTGTTGTTCCTCGGCACCTTCACCGCGCGGCGACCTCGAGGTCTCCGTCGTCGAGGGCAAGCTGCTGATCGAACGCGACGGACAGTACCAGAAGTTCGTCGAGGAGGTCGAGCACCGGACATTCTCCGGGCCGCATGCCGCGCAGCAGGGAAAAGAGGTCCTTTACATCACCGAGCGGTGCGTATTCCGGCTCACTACGGAAGGCCTGGAACTGACCGAGGTCGCTCCCGGCATCGACATCGAACGTGACATCCTCGCCAAGATGGCGTTCAAGCCGGTCGTGAGAAAGCCACGGGAGATGAACCGCCGTATCTTCCGGTCCGACCCGATGGGCCTTCGGGAGGACATGCTGCGGCTGCCCCTCGACGCGCGGTTCACCTACGATGACGAGCGCAACATCCTGTACCTGAACTTCGAGGATCTCCAGGTAAAGTCGACCGAGGTAATCGAGGATGTCATTGCGAACATCAGGGAGGTCTGCGGGCCGCTCGGCCACAAGGTCTACGCCGTGGTCAACTACGACGGCTTCGAACTCGACGGGGACCTCGAAGAGGCCTACCTTGATGCCGTGCAGGAAATGGGCGACACCTACTTCCACGGCGTCACCCGGTTCACCACCAGCGCGTTCATGCGCTCCAAGCTCGGCGGCGCCCTCGAATCACGCGGCGTCGCGCCGTACATCTACGAATCCGAAGACGAAGCCGCAGGCGCCGTACGCACCACCTTGCCACGCCAGAAATAACTGAGGTCCCTCCCGGCCTGGGCCGCAAGCCCGTGACCTGGACCGCAGTCGACCGCGACTACGAGACCCGATGTTGTCCACCCGCCATACCGGTGGCATGTGCCGGATGACTCCGGCCGGCCCGGTCGTTGTCGCCCGGCACCTCGACACGGCGATCCGCCCGCGTTAGGTTGCCGTCGAATGGCTCGACAGGAGGCTTGGCCATGACGACAACAGTCACCGCGCTGGCGCAGGACATCGGGCTTGCCCGTGAGACCGATTACTTCTTGATGAAAGACCAGCTGACCGAGGATGAGCTGGGGTTGCTGTACCGGGTGCGGAAGTTCGCCGAAACCGAGGTACTGCCGGTCGTCAACCCGTACTGGGAGCGGGGCGAGTTCCCGTTCGAGCTGGTGCCCAAGCTCGCTGCGCTGAACATCGTCGGTGACACCATGGTGGGCTACGGCACGACGCCGATGTCGGCTGTCGGCTCGGGATTGCTGACTTATGAGCTCAGCCGGGTCGACGGCAGCATCGCGACGTTCTTCGCCGTGCATGTCGGGCTGGCCATGCAGTCGATCTACCTGCTTGGCTCGGACGAGCAGAGGCAGCGCTGGCTGCCGCCGATGGCCAAGCTGGACAAGATCGGGGCGTTCGCGCTCACCGAGCCCGATCACGGGTCCGACGCGGTCTCCTCGAGGCCACGGCCCGGCGCGACGGCAGCGAGTGGGTGATCAACGGCCGTAAGCGCTGGCCCGGCAACGCCGTGTGGTGCGACGTGATCGTGGTCTTCGCCCGTGACACGCAGGACGGGCAGGTCAAGGCGTTCGTGGTGGAGAAGGACAACCCCGGCTACGCCGCGTCCAAGATCGAGGGCAAGGTCTCGTTGCGGATGGTGCAGAACGCCGACATCACCCTCACCAACTGCCGCGTCTCCGAAGATGCCCGGCTGCAGAACTGCAACTCGTTCGCCGACGTCGCCCAGGTGCTCAAGGGCACCCGCAACACCGTCGCCTGGGGATCGGCCGGACACGGGGTCGCCGCCTACGACATCGCCCTCAACTACGCTCAGCGGCGGACCCAGTTCGGCCGGCCGATCGCCAAGAACCAGATCATCCAGTCGAAGCTCGTCGAGATGCTCGGCGAGATTACCGCCATGCAGCTGTACTGCATCCGCCTCGGGCGGCTGCTCGACGACGGCAAGATGAACGACACCAGGGCCGCCCTGGCCAAGTACTTCTGCTCGGTCAAGGCCCTTGATGTGTGCCGCCTGGCCCGCGACATCCTCGGCGGTAACGGCATCCTGCTGGATTTCCACGTGATGCGCCACCTGTGCGACATGGAGTCGCTCATCACCTACGAGGGCACCGCGGAGATCCAGGCGCTCATCGTCGGCCGCGACGTCACCAGGCTGAGCGCCTTCACCTGATGCGATCCGCCTCAGGCGTAGTCACCGGCCAGTCCAGGCATGGCTGGGCACCGCGTCCAGGTACCACCAGTGCTCCTTCACGTCCTCGCCGTGGTTGCCCTCCGGCCCGGTCAGGCCGAAGGCCCGCTCCTTCAGGATTGGGTCGCGGCCGCCCGGTGTCACCGAGGTGGACGACCGCATTGTGATCGAGTACTGAGCCCGGCCTGGATGGCCCACTGTGCCCGGGGAACCACCCCAGGCTGAGGATTCGTGACGAGGATCCAATGACCGAGCGGCCGGCCGCGGCTTATGGTGAGGTAAAGGGACGGAAGAATATGAACACCGGCACCGACAGCGACACGGCTGGAGCCACGGCGGATGCTGTGGCCGCGCCCTTGGACCTGCTGCTCACCGATGCGGCCTTCGGCGCCCTGCGTCGGCTCAACCCGGGTGGCTCCGGCGTGCGGCTGGCGGCGGCGCTGGCCACCCGGCCCGGGCTCGTCGCCGGGCGCGGACGGCAGCTGCTCGGCGAGATGGCCCGCATCGCCATAGGCCGCTCGGAGGTTGAGCCGTCTCGGCGGGACCGCCGGTTCGCCGATCCGAGCTGGATGGGCAATCCGCTGCTGCACCGCGTGTTGCAGGCCTACCTGGCGACCGCACAGACGGCCGAGGGCGTCGTCGCGGACACGGACCTGGACTGGGCAGACCAGGAGCGGGTCGGGTTCGTCCTGCGCAACCTGGTCGACGCGGCCGCGCCGAGCAACAACCCGGTGCTCAACCCGACGGCGCTGAAGGCGGCGATCGAAACCGGCGGCGGCAGCGCCCTGACCGGCGCGCGCCACTTCATCTCCGATATGGCCGCCCCGCCACGGGTGCCATCCATGGTCGAGCCGGACGCGTTCGAGGTCGGCGTGGACCTGGCCGTCACGCCGGGGACGGTGGTGTTGCGGACCCCGGTGTTCGAGCTGATCCAGTACCGCCCGACCACGGCCACGGTCCGGCAGGTCCCGTTGCTGATCGTCCCGCCGACCATCAACAAGTTCTACATAATCGACCTGGCGCCCGGCCGCAGCATGGCCGAATACATCGTCGGCAGCGGCCAGCAGGTATTCATGATGTCCTGGCGCAACCCGGACGCCAGGCACGCGAAATGGGGTTTCGACACCTACGGGCAGGCCGTCCTCGACGCCATGGACGCCGCCATGCGGATCACGGGGAGCGACCAGGTAGCGCTGATGGGGACCTGTTCCGGCGGCATCATCGCCGCGATGGTCGCCGCGCACCTTGCACACAGCGGCCGGCTGGACCAGATCGCCGCGTTCACCCTTATGGTCACCGTGCTGGATGAGGCCCGGGCCGGCCTGGGCGCCGCCGTCATCGACGAGCGGAACGCGCGGCTGGCCGCCGCCGCATCCCGCGCCCGGGGCTATCTCGACGGGCGGTCGCTGGCCGAGGTGTTCGCCTGGCTGCGGCCGAACGACCTGGTTCGGAACTACTGGGTCAACAACTACCTGCTCGGACGGGAGCCGCCGCCGTTCGACATCCTGTTCTGGAACGCGGACACGACCCGGATGACCGCGGGCCTGCACCGGGACTTCCTCCAGATGGGTGTCACGAACGGGCTGACGCGCCCCGGAGGGCTGACGATGCTCGGCTCACCGGTGGACCTGTCCCTGGTCGACCGGGACACCTACCTGGTGGCCGGGGCCGCCGACCATATCTGCCCCTGGCAGAGCTGCTACCGATCCACCCAGCTACTCGGCGGCAGCAAGCGGTTCGTGCTGTCGACGAGCGGGCACATCGCCGCCATGGTCAATCCGCCGGGCAATGAGAAGGCCAGGTACCAGGTGGCCAAGGAGTGCCCGGAAGACCCGCAGGAATGGCTCCGGCGCGCGGACAACTGCCGCGGGTCCTGGTGGCCGGACTACGTGGCGTGGCTAGCCGCACGCTGCGGCGAGGAGACGGCCGCTCCCGACGAACTAGGCGGCGGCGGGCTGGCGCCGATATGCGACGCGCCGGGAACCTATGTCTATGATCACTGAACCGCCCGCGCCCGAACCGGCCGCGCCCGAACCGGCCGGGACCAGCCGCCGCTGGAGCGACCTGCGCAGGCTTATCGCGGCCGGCTGGCCGTGCCACGCGCGGCCGGCCGGGCACATGAGGACCCTCAGCATCGGCGGCCGCATCGTGCGGGTCGCGCCGTGCGGGAAGGGCGGCCGGACTGGCCGCCGCTGCTGCTGTGCAGCGGCATCGGCGCCGGCCTGGAGCTGTTCCAGCCGTTCGTCGACGCGCTGGACCCGCAGCGGGCCGTCATCCGGTTCGACATGCCGGGCACCGGCGGGTCCCCCGCGCCGGTGGTCCCGTACCATGTGGCCACCCTGCCGTCGTTGCTGACCGGGCTGCTCGGCCAGCTCGGCTATGAGCAGGCCGACGTACTGGGCATCTCCTGGGGGGCGGGCTCGCGCAGCAGTTCGCGCTGAGCCGCCCGGACCGGGTACGCCGCCTGGTGCTGGTGGCTACCAGCCCGGGCGCGCTGATGGTGCCCGGGCATCCCCGCGTCCTGCTGCGCATGCTCACGCCGCGGCGGCACCGGGACCCGGGACATGCGGCCCGCATCGCCGGCGAGCTTTACGGGGGCAGCGTGCGCGACGATCCGGCGCTGGCCCGCGGCCTGCTGCACGCGACGGCCCGCCTGGGCCCGGCCCGGGGCTACTACTACCAGCTCCTATCCAGCATCGGGTGGACCAGCCTCCCGCGGCTGCCCCGATTGCGACAGCCCACGCTGATCCTGGCCGGTGACGACGACCCGATCATCCCGCTGGTCAACGCGCGGATCATGCACCGGCTGATCCCGCACAGCCAGCTGCACGTCTATCACGGCGGCCACCTCGGCCTGGCCACGGAGGCGGACCGCCTGGCCCCGGTCGTGGACGCGTTCCTCACCGCCGAAAGAAGCCCAGAGTGACACAGGTCGCCATCACCCGCATGATCCCGCGATGATCAGCACAACGGCGGAGAACGTCAGCCAGCCTGAATGGCGCATCTAGTTCACCCTTCTGAGAAGTCTCCCCTACTAAGTCCACCCGGCTCGCTGGGGTCATGACGGGTTCGTTCCTCTCTGTCGGCCTCAACATAGGCCAGGAAAATGTGCCCGCGCCGCGTCCCCCGTCCCGGGCCGCCCGGTTGTGCCGCGGAACCAATGCCCAGGAACGAGCTTGATACCAGGGACCCTGGACAGCCCGGCCGGCGGCCTGACAATGAGGGTCTGCTGGCGCCCGGCCACGCAGGCACGGACCCTCCGGCGAGGAGGAGCAGTATGACGAACCTGGCATCGAACCTGGTGAACACGGTGCGTGCGCACGCCGGCCGGGTGGCTATGCGCGTGGATGACGCCACGACCACGTACTCCGAACTTGACGAGGCGAGCGCCCGGGTCGCCGGACTGCTCCGCGAGCGCGGCCTCAAGCCCGGCGACCGGGTGGGGATCATGCTGCCCAACGTCCCCGAGTTCGCCGTCGCCTACTACGGTGTGCTCCGCGCCGGCGGTGCGGTCGTCCCGATGAACGCGCTGCTCAAGGTGCGGGAGGTTGCCTATTATCTCGGCGACTCTGGAGCCAGGCTGATGTTCGGGTGGCATGATTTCGCCGGCGATGCGCGCGGCGGCGCCGAACAGGCGGATGCCGAGGCGGTTGTCATCGACCCGGCCAGCTTCCCGGACCTCCTGGCCGCCACGAGCCCGGACTACGAGGTGGCGGAGCGGGACGACGAGGACACCGCGGTGATCCTCTACACCTCCGGCACGACCGGCCACCCGAAGGGCGCCGAGCTCACCCACGGCAACCTGATCAGTAACACCGAGGTGGCGCGCACCGACATCGTCCGCGCGCGCCCCGACGACGTCATATTCGGCGGGCTGCCGCTGTTCCACGCGTTCGGGCAGACGGTCGCGCTCAACGCCGCGGTGGCGGCCGGGGCGTGCCTGACCCTGCTGCCGCGGTTCGACGCCGGGCACGCCCTGCGGATCATCGCCAGCCACCGGGTCACCGTCTTCGAAGGCGTGCCGACCATGTACGTGGCGCTGCTGCACCAGCCTGACCGCGCGGACTACGACACCTCCGCACTGCGGATGTGCATCTCCGGCGGCGCGGCGCTGCCGGTCGAGGTGCTGCGCGGGTTCGAGGAGGCGTTTGGGATCCCGGTGCTGGAGGGATACGGCCTGTCGGAAACCTCGCCGATCGCCTCGTTCAACCACCCCGGCCGGGAGCGCAAGCCCGGCTCGATCGGCACGCCCATCCGGGACGTGCAGATGCGCGTCGTGGACGGCGACGACCACGAGGTCCCGCAGGGTGAGGTGGGCGAGATCGTCATCCGCGGGCCGAACGTGATGAAGGGCTACTGGCACCGGCCCGAGGCCACGGCTGAGGCGATCCGCGACGGCTGGTTCCACACCGGTGACCTGGCCCGGGTCGACTCCGACGGCTACTTCTACATCGTCGACCGGAAGAAGGACCTGATCATCCGCGGCGGCTACAACGTCTACCCGCGGGAGATCGAGGAGGTGCTCTACGAGCATCCCGCGGTCGCCGAGGCCGCCGTGATCGGCGTGCCGCATCCGGCGCTGGGCGAGGAGGTCGGCGCTGCTGTGACCCTCAAGCCGGGCGCCAGCGTCACCGCGGAGGAATTGCGCAACCATGTCAAGGCCCTGGTCGCGGCGTACAAGTACCCGCGGCACGTGTGGATCGTGGACGCGCTGCCCAAGGGCCCGACCGGCAAGATCCAGAAACGGGAGATCGTCCCCCCGGCCGACCCGGCCAAGCGGTAAGGCTGCCGCTGCTCGCGTCCCCGGGCAGCGGCAAGGGCACGCAGGGCCGCGGCTGCCTGTATCGAGACCACAGTCCCGGCCTTGCCGTCGACAGCAGGCAGTGACAAGCGGGGCGGCCCGGCGGCGGAGCTGCCGTGTTGACCGCTGGGCATCGGTGGCTGGCGGGGGCTGGCCGTCGCTGGCTGTGCGCGGTGCGCCCGGTAGAAGGGGATCTTGGCCAGGTCCACCAGCACCACGTGGGTCACGATCAGCGCGGCCAGCACAAGGAAGAACGTGGGTGGCAACGGGTGAACCCGAGGACGTGGCTCAGCGGCATGTACGGCAGGACGATGCCGATGGCCGCTGCCCCGGTGGGTACGAACATCATCGGCAGGTTGGGCCGGCTTCCGGAGGAAAGGTATCCGCCGCGCGCGGATCACGGAGACGATGACTGTCTGCGTCGCGATCGACTCGACGAACCAGCCGGTGCGGGGGCTGACCCGCGCGAACACGGTAGTTTCCGGTATCGCCGCGAGGCTCTTGTCGTCGAGCTTGGCCAGGTCGGCTCCGCCATCGGCCGGTCGATGCCATCGCCACGCAGGCGCGGGACCCGCGGCCGTGCGGGGTGCGGTCGTCCGTCGAGCGCCGCGAGGCGAGGTTCTAGCACGCCGTTGCGTCTGTTCAGCGGCAGGCTCATGCTGAAGCTCGTCGCACGTGGTCAATCTGACGGCAGGAAGGAGGGCATATGTCGCTTAAGGGCAAGACCTTGTTCATCTCCGGCGCCAGCCGCATCTGATCTTCAGCGAGCCCGGCTGGATCAGCCAGTCTCCCGGAAAGGACGTGCTCGCGGGCATGTTCTGGATGCCGTTGGTGACCTTCTGGCAGGTCTCCGCCGACCTCCCGTTCGCCCAAGGCGTCCCGGCCGGGCACGGTCACCACTACACGGCCGAGTACGTCGACGGGTGGAACGCCGTCATGCGGCCCGCCGGCATCACCCCCAAGGACCTGGCCGGCCTCAGGAAAATCATCGCGGCCGGGGGATGACGTGCCACCATGGTGCGGTCTCCTGGTTCAGGGCTGCATCTCGTAGGCACCGGACAGCGCCTCGACCTGGGACCAGACGCGGGCGAAGCGCTGGGAGCCTTCGGCCGGGCGGCGGATGCTGGCCAGTGCCCAGGCGGTCTGGGCGTCGGTGGCGGCGGCCTTGCCGTGCAGCTCGGTGGCGTGGCCGGAGAAGTCGCGGACCAGCACGTCGAAGATCTCGTCCAGCAGGTCCTGGTCCAGGCTGGTCAGCTCGGCTTGCTCCAGCACCAGTTGGCCGTAGACCACCAGGGCGAAGAGGTGGCTGAGGGCGAGGGAGAAGTCGAGGTCCTGCAGTTGGGTCTGGTCGGGGGCGTGCTTGGAGAGCAGCTCGCACAGTCCGTCGGCCTGATCCCGGAAGCGGGCGACGTTGGGCAGTTGGGCGTACCGGTCGTAGACGATGCGCCAGGCGTGGAAGCGGACGGCGCCCAGGCCGCGCGCCGGGCCCTGGTGGAAGAGAAAGGTGTCGTCCGCCGCGTCAAGGCGAGTGGGCACGGGCCTGTACTCGGCGGGGTTGAACAGGTAGTTGCCCATGAACTTCTGGATGAGAGCGAGGTTGACGTGGACCGTGCCCTCCAGCTTGGGCAGGCCGCGGATGTCGCGGGCGGCCTTGTCGAAGTAGGTGTCCTTCTCGAAGCCCTTAGCGGCGATGACGTCCCACATGAGGTCGATGACTTTTTCGCTCTCGGTAGTGACCTTCATCTTGGTCATGGGGTTGAAGAGCAGATAGCGGCGGTCTTCGGGGCCGGCGGAGCGGAAGTAGTCGGCGGCGCGGTCGCTGAAGAGCTTCATGGCGACCAGCCGGACGTAGGCGTCGGTGAGCTCGCGGCGCACGTGCGGGAAGTCGGTGACCCGCCTGCCATACAGGATGCGGTTGTGGGCGTGGGTGACCGCCTCGTACATGGCGTGCTCGCAGATGCCGACGCCCGCAGCGCACAAGTTGAACTTGCCGACGTTGACGCTGTTGAGGGCGGCGTCGAAGGCGCCCCTGCCGGTGTGCATCACGTCCTCGGCGCGCACCGGGTAGTCCTCCAGGCGGAACTCGCTGACGAACATCTGCGAGTTCACCACGTTCTTTACCAGGTGGTAGTTCGGGTGGCGGCTGTCGGCTGCGAAGAAGACATAGCCGCCGGGGCCCTCGATGTCGGAGCGGCGGCCGAAGACAGAGACCAGCCCGGCGACGTTGCCGTTGCCGATGTAGTACTTGGAGCCGTTGGCGCGGAAGCGGCCCGTGCCGTCCGGGCTGAGGACCATGTCCGTCTGGTAGATGTCGGCGCCGTGGCTCTTCTCGGACAGGCCGAAGGCCATCACATGGCCCTCGGAGAGCAGGGCGGCGGCGCGGGCGCGCGCCTGGGGGTTCGCGCTCTGCCACACCGGGCCGAGGCCGAGGATGGTGACCTGCCAGGTGTACCAGTAGTTCAGGCCGTAGAAGCCGAGGATCTCATTGAGGGCCGCGTTGCGGGCGGTGTCCCAGCGCTTGTTCTCATCACCGGCGGCATCGGCGGCCGGCGTGAGGAAAGTGGCGAACAGGCCCTCCTTGGCGGCGAACTCCAGGAAGTCCGCGTACCAGACGCGGTTGATGTAGCTGCTGATCAGCGCCTTCTTGCCGCGCGTCTCGAACCAGTCGACCGTGGCCCGCAGCAGGCGGCGGGTCTCCGGGTCAAAGTGCGCCGGATCGTAGGTGCACGGGTTCAAGAGCAGGTCCTTTGACATGGCGGGATCCTTTCTGGACGGTTGCCGTGTCAGCCGGGGTCCGGTCCGGCGCAGCAACGCCATTGCGCCGCTGAGCGACGCCAACGCAGTAATTACGACGTAAACCGGCAGCCGCGTCGTCTTCCTGGCCGAGAACTATGTCCGGTCACCAAGAACGCAGACGCGATCGGCGTGCTGACGATCTGGTGGCACCTGACGATTCAGGACTACAGGAACGAGCCCAAGGACGCCACCCAGTACGACACAAAGCTGACTATCAAGTCCCGCTCGGTCTTCTACAGCGGGCGCGGCCTTCGCGGCCTGTACCGCTGGGTCGCGCAACGGCTCCATCGCTGGATCGGGCCGCGCGCGGTGCGCGCGGTCGCCTGGATCGTGGTCGCCGGCGTGGTCTACCTGGTAAACGCCGGCCTGCTGTTCGTGGCCGGGGAAGCCTGGGGTCCTTCAGCGGCGAATACGGCCTGAGCCTCACCGCCAGCGCCCTGTTCGCGGGACCGCCCAATTTCAACACGCTGTTCCGGGAATTCAGCGACCACCGCGACCCCGGCAGCCCGGAGGTCCAGCCCGCCTTCCAGGACGGGCAGATCGTGCGGTTCACGGACGATCCGAGTACAGTCGGGTCCTGTACATGATGCCGCTTCGTCACCCGGCACCGCGGCGGGATGGCCGGCAGCGACTCGGTGAACGTACCACGCCTGCAGGAAGCCACCCGGCATTCCCACCGCCGCTTCACCCATGCCACGCTGACCTGCTCCCGGCATGATCATCAAGAAGCCACGGGCACGTGCGTCAGGATATGGCGTCGCGGCTGTTCGCGCTGGAAGGCGCGGAGGTCGCGGAGGTGGATGAGGAGCCCGGCGGCGTGCGGTCGGTTGACGCATGCCCGTTGGTTACGGGAAATCGTACGGTGTGGTCATGACCAAGGATGAAACAGCCAGGTTTCAGGCCCGGCCCCGATCCAGGCGCCTGGTTCACCGCGTGTTTGAAAGGGCGTCATCGCCGGCCGCGCTGGCCTGGCGCACGGCCCCGGCGGCCTGCCGTGCCGCCACGAGAATCGGATCCCACACCGGCGCGAACGGCGGAGCGTATGCGAGGTCCAGGGCGGTCATCTCTTCCACCGTCATCCGGTTCCATAGCGCCGTCGCAGCCGTGTCGATCCGCTTGGCCGACCCCTCGTAGCCGACGATCTGCACTCCCAGCAGGCGCCCGCTGAGGCGTTCGGCGATCATCTTGACGGTCATCCGCTGGGTGCCCGGGAAGTAGCCGGCCTTTCGTAGTGGACCGCACGGTGACGGTCACGTATTCGAACCCGGCGCGTGTGGCGTCGCGCTCGCGCAGCCCGGTCCGGGCAATCTCCAGATGGCACACCTTGCTCACCGCCGTGCCGACCACCCCGGGAAACGTGGCGTAGGAGCCGGCCAGGTTGTGCCCGATGACCCGGCCCTGCTTGTTGGCGTGGGTGCCGAGCGCCACATGCTGGTACTGACCCGAAACCAGATTGAGGACCTCCACGCAGTCGCCGCCCGCCCAGACATGGTCGTAGCCCAGAACCTGCATCTGCACGTTCGTGCGCAGGCCGCCGTGATCCCCCAGCGCCAGGCCGGCATCTTGTGCGAGCGCGGTGTTCGGCCGCACCCCGAGGCCGAGGACGACGACGTCGGCCGGGATTGAGCCGTCGGCGGTCAGCACCGAGCGGATCCTGTGGTCGCTGCCGGTCTCGAATCCGATGACGGCGGTTTCGGTGCGTACATCGATGCCGATGTCCTCCATGGCCCGGTTTACCGCCGCCCCCATGTCCGGGTCGAGCGTGGTCATCGGTTGCGCGGCCTGATCGACGACAGTGACGGCGACCCCGCGTCGCACAAGTGCCTCGGCCATCTCCACGCCGATGTAGCCCCCGCCGACCACCACGGCCCGCCGCGGCTGCGTGCGGTGCAGATCCGCCAGGAGCGCGGCGCCGTCGTCGAGCGTCTGCACGCCGAACACGCCGACGGCGTCCACACCGGGCAGCGGCGGTCGCACCGGGACCGCGCCGGTCGCGATGACGAGAGAGTCGAAGCCTTCCCGGAACGATCGCCCGGCGGCACGGTCATGAGCGAGCACCCGCCCGGCCGCGAGGTCGATCTTCTCCACCTCGGTTCGCATCCGAAGGTCGATGCCGTTGCGCCGGTGTGCATCCGGCGAACGGGCGACCAGACGCTCCGGCGCGTTGACATCACCGGCTACCCAGTACGGGATGCCACAGGCAGAGTAGGAGCTGTACGCTCCGCGCTCGAGCGCGACGATCTCGACCGCGTCGCCCGCGATCCGCCTGGCCTGCGCGGCCGCGCTCATCCCGGCCGCGTCCGCCCCGATTACGACGATCCGCTCGGTCATGGGATCAGCACACCCCACTGCCTGGGCCGCTCCGTCGCGTGGCGCGGTGGCCGAAGACGGTGCGCTGGCCCACCCGGACCGGATGCCCGGGCGTGCCGATCACCACACCGTTCTCCCGTATGGCCGAGTAGTTGCCGATGCTCACTGCGGCGCCGTGTGCCCGTACCACCAGGCCCTGCGCCAGGATCGCGCCGGCACCGACGTGGACCTCACCGAGGATCACCGCGGATCGGGCGATCCCGGGCTGGGGCTGGTCAACGAGAAGGTGGTTGAAACTCACGCGCCCTCACCGTCCTCTTGGCCATTCGGGCATCCAGCCGGCCGGTACCGACTCTACGCGCGCACAACCCGCGCCCGGTTACTCCGCCCCGGCGGTTCTGGCGGAGGCGAGGTGCGTCGGTCCGGCTGAGGCCGCCGAGCTCATCGACCGCAGTCCCAGGCTGCGCCAGCATCCGACTATGTGGTCAGCCTCTGCGACCGGGTACGTGAAGTATGCCCAGAATTTCCCGGCCCGCCGGATCTGCTCCACTGGACCATCCGGCAACCCGATTGAGCTGTTCCAGCCTGCAGCACGGTAGACACAATCTTGGCGGCAGCGCTGGCCCAGCTGCCCCGGCCCGCCAAACGCCGAAACAGACATGGAGCCATTCAAGCGGGCATCGCGCGGCGTGGCTGGGGGTCAACCGCGGCACGGTCAGCAAGTGGCGGGTCCGTTTCCTGCGCGGCCGGCTGGACGGGCTAACGGATGAACCGCGGCCGGGGGTGCCGCGCACCATCACCGACGCCCAGGTGGAGGAGGTGGTGGTGCGGACCTTGGAAGAGGTCCCCGAGGGCGGCACCCACTGGTCGACGGTGGTCCCTTACCATGTGGCCATCCTGCCGTCGTCACCATGTGGCCATCCTGCCGTCTCGCTGACCGGGCTGCTCGATCAGCTCGGCTATGAGCAGGCCGACGTGCTGGGTATCTCCTGGGGGGGCGGGCTGGCGCAGCAGTTCGCGCTGCGCCGCCCGGACCGGGTGCGCCGCCTGGTCCTGGTGGCGACCAGCCCGGGCGCGCTGATGGTCCCCGGGCATCCGCGTGTCCTGTTGGCATCGGTCGTGGACGCGTTCCTCACCGCCGAGGGGGGGCCAGAGTGACACCCGTCGCCAGCACGCAGCTCGGGGAGTCCCTGGGGACGGACTTCTTCTCCGTCCGCGACATGCTCGGCGGCAACGGCATCCTCCTGGACTACCAGGTCATCCGGCACATGGTCGACCTCGAAGCCATCCACACCTTCGAAGGCACCGAAACCATGCAAACCCTCATCGCTGGCCGCGCCATCACCGGCATCGGCGCCTTCACCTACGACCGTCCGCCCATAGATCATCAGCCCGGACGGCGGGTCAGGTGCGGTCCGCCGGGCTGTCGCCCACGGGCGCTACCGCAGCCCCAAGAACCTGGGAATTAGGCAGGTGAAGCGGCCCATCGGGTGTATCCAGCCGGACGTAGATGATACCAATCTCGGTGACGTTCCCGCGAAGATCGCCGCCCAGCGCCCCTGACTTGATCCACACCTGGTCGCCGACGTCGACCGGCCGGGCGAGCAGCAAGACCATGCCTGCAAACACGTTGGAGAGGCTTTGCTGGGCCGCGATGCCAACCAGGATCGTGGCGAACGCGCCGCCGAGCAGAAGCTGGTTGACCGCGATGCCGAACAGCTGCAGGGCGATCAGGATCGTGGCCAGGCCACCCAGCAGGATTATGGCGTACCGGATGACGGCCGTGTGCGGAGTGCCGATCTTCGGCTGGAGGACCTTGCGGGTCCGGCCTGCGAAGCCGGCCGTAGCAGTGAACGCGAGCACGCAGAACGCCACCGCCGCGGTGTCCGCGACCGCCTCGGTGCCGGTGTGGCCCAGCGCCCGGTAAGTCGTATCGGGGAAGAACACGCTGGCGGCCGCCGTCCGGGCCGAGCGGGATACGGTCGCCATCACCACCGCGAGCACCAGGAGGAAGATGGACCGCCACGGCCGGGCGTGCGCCTTTACCTTGGCCACGGCGGCCGCACCGGCAGGCAACGTCGTCAAGCCGTCTGCTCCCCGTAGTGGGCCGAGAGCCCGTAGATCACCATGACCGCGATGGCGATATAGATGAGCGACCAGACCGGATAGTACGGAATCACGAAAATGGCCGAGATGGCGGCGAGGCCCGCCGCGATGATCCCCACCCAGCGTGAGATTTCTGCGCTGGGCTGGTCGGCTGGACCGAGCACCAAAACGCCAGCGATGATCAGGATTATGCCGATGATCAGCCATAGCCACCCATAGGCCGCAAGGCTGTGCCCAAGCAGCGCGCCCTGGAAGTTACCGGGGATGGTGCCGTGGTATCCGAAGGCCCAGATCGCATCGATCACCCGCATGATCCCCGCGATGATCAGCACAACGGCGGAAAACGTCAGCCAGCCTGAATGGCGCATCTAATTCACCCTTCTGAGAAGTCTCCCCTATTAAGAGGCCGCGCGGATAGGTGGGTGATCACGGTCGTCGTGCCGGTCGGCCGTCCCATCGGTAAGTGGTCCACGCCTGGCGGATCAGGCTACGGACGGTGATGATCGCATCGGCCAGGTCGAAGAAGGCATCGATCACGGTCTCGCGGCGTTCGTAGCATCGTCTGCAGCCGGTTGAAGGAGTTGTGCCAGGCGTTGGTCCGCTCGATGTGCCAGCGCTGCCCGGCCTGGATCGGGGCTTTATCGCCTTTATGCGCGATCTGCCCGGTCATCCCCCGGGCGGCGAGCTCATCGCGGGTCTTCTGCGAGTCGTACCCGGCGTCCAGGTGGACCCGGACGTCATCAGGCAAAGGTCCCAGGTCATCGAGCTTGTCCAGCGTGGGAGCCAGCAGCGGGGAGTCATGGCGGCTCGCCGCGGCCAGCACCCGGTCCAGCGGGATGCCGTAGCCGTCGGTCATGCTGGAGCGCTTCATGCCCTGCTTGCCGCGGTCCACCGGGCTGCGGCCTGCGCATTCCCCGCCGCCAGGGGCCTTGGTGATGCAGCCGTCGATCGCGAGTTCCTGCAGGACCAGGCCAACGATGCGGTCATAGGCGTCCAGCGCGACCTGCTTGAGGCGGGAGAAGATCCCCGCCTTGATCCACTCGTCGCGGCGGCCGCGGATGGTGGTGGCTGAGCAGCTGCGGTCGGCGATCGCCTCATACGAGCAGCCGAACCGCAAGACCTGGATCAGTTTTTCGAACACGATCCGGTCGGCGATCCGGCGCCGGTGGCAGCCCAGCGGGTGAGCAGGGTCATAGACCGGGCGGCCGGGAACAAGCGCGGCGAACTGGTCCCACAGCGGTTCCAGCAGCCATGATGGGATGGCAGGCACAGGGACTCCCGTGATCACAGAGCGTAGAGAACTCCGATGATCACGGAACCTGTGCCTGTTCTTCCTCAAGACACGCCAGAGCCCCGCAGATCACACCAATCCGCGCGAACTCTAAGTCCACCCGCGTGGCCAGCAAAGGCAAAGGCGATGATGACTGTCGTGACATAGACCTGGGCTATTGCCCTAGCCCAGGCTCCGTCTATAGGGCGAGGCGACCTCAGACAACGGCGTGTCAGGAGCCTGGGGACCGGAGCCGCAGCGCCTTCAGCAGCATGGTCACCGGCAGCCGCACGATGTGCGCGAGGTCAGGGAATTCGTCTGGCATGTGGATCAGCTGCCGGAGGGGGGCGGGGATCCCCACGATCTGCCCGCGGGCCGCCGCGATCAGCAGGTCCAGGAAATCCTGCCCGGCTGGCCCGGGTGACTCCGGGATCTCGATGCGGGCGGTGACCACGGGGCCGGCTGATTCGGTCTCGACCTGGCCCAGGCTCGGCAGTATCGAGAGCACGGTCCGGTTCTCGGCCAGGATCTCCGCGGTGAAGTACTCGATCCCGACCTCCAGCGCGCGCTCGCTCAGGCAGGCCAGCAACGCGGAGCCAAGCCCGCGGCCCTGCCAGGCGTCGACCACAGTAACCCCCAGATCGGCCGAGCCGGGCTGGTCCGCGCGGCGGATGAACCGGCATTCCCCGACGATCTCGGAGGACAGCAGCGGCACGGCGACCAGCGCCTCATGGTTTTCGTGATCGACGTCGGCGGCCCCCTCGAGGGTGGCCTCGGGGAGTTCGGGCGTGGCGGTGAAGAAACGCCGGTACCGCGACTGCTCGCTCAGGTTCGCGTAGGCCCGGGCCAGCGCCGGTGCGTCACCGGGCCGCACCTGCCGCACCCGCACGACGTCTCCCGAACGGAGCGTGAGCACCCGCGGCCGGCTCGCTGGGGTCATGACGGGTTCGTTCCTCTCTGTCGGCCTCAACATAGGCCAGGAAAATGTGCCCGCGCCGCGTCCCCCGTCCCGGGCCGCCCGGTTGTGCCGCGGAACCAATGCCCAGGAACGAGCTTGATACCAGGGACCCTGGACAGGCCGGCCAGGCCTGACAATGAGGGTCTGCTGGCGCCCGGCCGCGCAGGCACGGACCCTCCGGCGAGGAGGAGCAGTATGACGAACCTGGCATCGAACCTGGTGAGCACGGTGCGTGCGCGCGCCGGCCGGGTGGCTGTGCGCGTGGATGACGCCACGACCACGTACTCCGAACTTGACGAGGCGAGCGCCCGGGTCGCCGGACTGCTGCGATCCCGGACTACGAGGTGACCGCAGGAAGGAGGATGGCATATGTCGCTAAAGGGCAAGACCCTGTTTATCTCCGGCGGCAGCCGCGGAGTCGGCTTGGCGATCGCGAAACGGGCGGCACGCGACGGCGCCAACGTCGCGCTGATCGCCAAGACGGCCGAGCCTCATCCGAAGCTTGAGGGAACGGTGTACACCGCGGCGGAGCAGATCCAGCAGGCCGGCGGCCGTGCGCTGCCGGTCGTCGGCGACATCCGCGACGAGTCACAGGTCGAGCAAGCCGTCGCGCAGACGGCCGAGCGTTTCGGCGGGATCGACGTATGCGTCAACAACGCCTCGGCGATCAACCTGTCCGGCACTGAGGTGCTGGATATAACGCGCTACGACCTCATGCAAGCGATCAACACCCGTGGCACGTTCGTGGTCAGCCGCGCCTGCATCCCGCACCTGAAGCGATCGCAGAACCCCCACATCCTCACGCTGTCACCACCGATCAGCCTCGAGCCGCGCTGGCTGGGCCCGCACGTCGGCTACACGATCGCCAAGTACGGGATGACCCTGTGCGCCCTGGGGTTCGCCGCCGAGTTCGCCGAGGACGGCATCGCCTCCAATGCGCTATGGCCGCGAACGCTGATCGCGACCGCCGCGGTCCAGAACCTGCTCGGTGGTGACGAGGCGATGGCCAGGGCGCGCAAGCCCGAACTATACGCGGATGCCGCATATGCGGTGATCACGAAGCCGAGCCGGGACTGCAGCGGACACGCGTTTCTCTGCGAGGACGTGCTGGCGGCGGCGGGCGTCACCGACTTCGACTGGTACGCGTATGTGCCGGGCGCCGAGCTGCAGGCCGACATGTTCGTCGATCACGTCTGATCCATGCGCTCACATGCCCGGCTGCGGCACGGGTCAGATCGCGCTGTGTAGGGGATGAATCCCGTGGATGAGGTGGCCAAGGCCAGGAACCTAGAGGGGCAGGCCGCGGATATGCCGCCGGGATCCGGCGAGGTCCCCCAGCCATCGGCGGAGCCGGGGAAAGCCCGGAAGCTGCTTTCTGTGACGCTGCCCGGCTGCTGGGGTGCGCTGCTTGGCGGGTGCCTGTCCTTTACGCCCTCGCTGCTTCCCCGCGACGGTATTATCCAGGGCCTGGTCTGGGGCATCACCGCGGCCATCGGTTACGGGCTGGGGGTGCTCGCCGCGTGGATCTGGCGTGCCTTTGCTGACCGGGACGCCCGGCAGCCGCGGCGCCGGTCCTGGACCGTCTTCCTCATCAGCGCGGCGACGCTGGTCGTGGTCTCGTTCGGGCTCGGCCAGTACTGGCAGTACGAGATCCGCATGCTGATGGGGGTGACGGACGACAACATCGCGTTCGTCGTCCTCTGCCCGCTCATCGCCGCGCTGATTGTCTGGCTTATCTTGCTGATCGGGCGCGGCCTGCGCGGCCTGTACCGCTGGGCCGCGAAGGCGCTGCATCGCTGGATCGGGCAGCGCGCGGCGCGCGCGGTCGCCTGGATTCTGGTCGCCGGCCTGACCTACCTGGTGGTCACCGGCCTGCTGCTCCAGGGCTTGGTCAACGCGGCCAACGAGGCGTTCTCGGTGCGCAATACGACGACCCCGGCGGGGGTACAGCAACCCGCGACCAGCGTGCGTTCGGGTGGGCCGGGCTCGCTCGTGCCGTGGGACACGCTGGGCCGGCAGGGCCGGATCTTCACCGGCCAGGGCCCGTCGGCGGGCGCTATCGAGAAGCTCACCCACCATCGGGCGATGGAACCGGTCCGGGCCTACGCCGGGCTGGCATCGGCCACCGACGTGCAGTCCCGGGCCGCCCTGGCGGTCCGGGACCTCGAGCGCGCGGGCGGCTTCGGGCGCAAGGACCTGCTGGTGGTGACGACGACCGGCAGCGGCTGGGTCGACCCGGCGCTGGTGGACAGCTTTGAGTATCTCAGCGGCGGCGACGCGGCGGCGGTGTCGATGCAGTACTCCTACCTGCCGTCGTGGATTTCCTACCTGGTCGACCAGTCCAAGGCGCGCGAGGCGGGCGCAGCGCTGTTCAACGCGGTCTACACCCGCTGGTCGCAGCTGCCCTCCGGCCATCGCCCCAGGCTGTTCGTGGCCGGGGAAAGCCTGGGGTCGTTCGGCGGCGAAGCCGCCTTCAGCGGCGAATACGGCCTCAGCCTGACCACCGGCACGCTGTTCGCGGGACCGCCCAATTTCAATACGCTGTTCCGGGAATTCAGCGACCACCGCGACGCTGGCAGCCTGGAGGTCCAGCCCGTCTTCCAGGACGGGCAGGTTGTGCGGTTCGCGGACGATCCCACTACTGGCATCCCGCCCAAAGGCCAGCCCTGGAAAGGCAGCCGGGTCCTGTACATGATGCACCCGTCCGACCCGGTGGTGTGGTGGAGCCCGCATCTGATCTTCAGCGAGCCCGGCTGGATCAGCCAGCCACCCGGCAGGGACGTGCTCGCGGGCATGTTCTGGATGCCGCTGGTGACCTTCTGGCAGGTCTCCGCCGACCTCCCGTTCGCCCAAGGCGTCCCGGCCGGGCACGGCCACCACTACACGGCCGAGTACGTCGACGGATGGAACGCCGTCATGCGGCCCTCTGGCATTACCCCCCAGGACCTGGCCGGCCTCAGGAAAATCATCGCGGCCGGGGGATAGTCGCCGGTGACCAGGTCGCATCACCTCACCGGTGCTGCGTCCCGGTCACCGCGCCCCCGGGGATCGCACGATGTCCCCGCCATGAAAGCTCCCTTCCCGGCGCCCGCGAAAGCGCGGGTGCGACGAGATAACTAGTGAGACGATCACTCACGGTGACGGCTCCTCCGTGGTCCGAGCGCGCTAGCGTCCCCGGCTGACCTGCACGACCTGTCCCGCTTGACATGCTCGCGGAGGTGCGGCAACCCTGGGCTGGTGGCGCTGGTGGCGCTGGTGGCGCTGGTGGCGCTGGTGGCGCTGGGGGCCTGGTGCCGGGCGGTTACCCGGCCGGGGTCAGGTAGCTGTCTGGGCCGTGCGTTCGGTGAGCCGCTGGCCGACGTCCTCGCCCATCGAGCGCAGCTTGTCTGCGAGCGGGGCGAGTGCACCGAGGCCTGCTTCCTTGCTAAGGGATGCGCAGGTCTGCTCCAGCGCGTCGAGCCGTTCCTTAATGATCTTCCAGGCCGCGTCCCGGTGCGGCAGCAAGAAGGTGGCGGGGCGTGCGATGTCGAAGGTGAAGCCAGCCGTGCAGCCGGGGCGGGACGGGCCCACCGGCAAGGTAGCCAGAACTGTGCCCAGCTCGCGCATTATCCAGTTCATCAGGTGTTTCGCGGTTCGCGCCAGAGTGTCCAATTCAGCCGCGGTCTCGCCGTGGTGAATGTAGTACCGGCTCAGTACCTGGAGAATGACCTCGTACAGACAGTTGGTGAGGTCCGCGACCCGCGCGGTGAGGACGTCCTCGATCAGGGTGCCCGAGTCGACGTCGGGGGGCAGCCGGACGAAGGCTGGCTCGACCGGCCGGGCCGGGTCGAATCCCGGGTCGGCCGACTGCACGGCGAGCAGGTCCTCAAGGATTCCGACAAATGTGCCGAAGTGCGACCTCATCCAGTCGCCACGCGCTCCTTCACCCTGCTCGACGATCACCTCGATCGCCTGCTGGGCCGATGCTAGATCGGTAATCGCGATCAACTCGGGCCACTCGAAGACGTCGGTGACGGCTTGCGCCCCCGCCGGCCCGACGAACACCGCGCCTTCGCCGTAACGGCCGCACAGGTAGGCAAGGCCTGCCTCGATCCCGCGGTAGAGGTGGCCCACCGTCCGCCACTCCTGGGGCACGGCAACCAGCCCAGCGTCACCGGCGGTCAGCGGGCGGGCGTGCCGCGCAGCGGCGAGCCCCGCCGCGTCGTCCAGCGCCATTCCCTCGGGCCGCTCGAGGTAGATGAAGTGGCGCAGGGCACGCTCGCCGAACGGCACCAGCGCGATCCGGACGCCGGATGGGTACCAGCGGGACAGGATCGGGAAGTTGGGCCGCTCGAAATGAGGCGCCGCGCCGATGGCGGTCAAGATGTTGGTGCTCAGCGCCAGATGCAGCATCTCCTGTTTGATCACGCCGATGAGCGCCGTTTCCCAGGCCTGCACCCGGCCGAGCTGATCCGGTGTCAGGCCCTCGTCGAGCCCGCGCTTGAGCGAGAACTGCGCGTACAGGTACTCACACATCAGACCGTGCTCGATCTCGCAGGCCTGACCCAGCAGATACACCAGCTCTTCCCGGGTTTCCACCTTCAACGGCGGCTCTGCTGCCGGATCACCGCTGGCCTTGCCGGACATGCTCACAGCCTCATTCGCCGGGAGGCGAGGCTCACGACGGGGCCTTGGGGTGCATGAGCTCGGCTCGTCATGGTTTCCTCCTGGCGGGTCGCCTGCTGCCGGGCGGGCGTGCGGTGCTGCGGCCAATACAATCCGGTTTGTTCCGTCTCGACAAGCAGCCATGCCCTACCGGGCTATCGGTGACCGCTATTGGTGCATGCGACGGGAGTTCTCGATCGGCACCAGGCGGTCGAGGTCCCCGGGGACGAGGAGGGTGGGGGCGGGGCCGAATTGCTGGATGAGAACGCCACATACGATGTGATCAGCACGTACGTGCGGTTCGCGCGCCGCGCCGGCGCGCTCATGGTTCTCCCATGGCGTTGACCACCCTCTTGCTAGGGTTCTTATATCCCGATCATGTGATCATGCGTTCGGGTGGCCGTGCCCGGTAGGCGCGGGGGCCGACGCCTTTCCAGCGCCGGAAGGCCTGGGAGAAGCTGGAGACCTCCAGATACCCCAGCCGTTCGGCCACCTCTGCGACCGAAAGTCCGCCGGTGACCAGGAGTTCCTCGGCGAGCTGCTCGCGGATCTCATCCAGCAGGCCGCGGAAGGACACACCCTCGCCGGTGAGCCGCCGGCGCAGCGTCCGGTCGCTCACGTTCAGCGCGGCGGCGACCTGGCCGAGGTCCGGCGGGTCGGCCGCCCTGGCCACCAGCTGGTCCCGGACCCGCCCGGCCAGTCCGGCCCGGGCGTGCCGCCGGGCGAGCAGCTCGCGGCACTGCGCCTGGGCGATGGCGGTGGTGTGGTCGTTGGCCTGGGGAAGCGGCAGGTCCAGCACCGACGGGTCGATGCCCAACGTGTTCTCCTCGGCTTCGAAGGCCGGCTCGACGCCGAAGATCTCGGTGTACCGCCGGGCGCCGCCGGCGGGCGGCGGAAAGGCGAAGGTGACCTGCTTGATGGGGATAGGCGAGGCGAACAACTCCTGCTGGATGGTCTGGATCGCCGCGCTGTCGCGTTCGACCACGAATCGTTTCAGCGCGAGCGGGATCTCCGGAGTGTCCAGCACGAGCTGCATTTCCTGGCCCTGCTCGCGGGCCTGGATTCGGGTGAAGGCGAACGTCAGGTCGATATAGCGCAGCCCCACGTCGAGCGCGCTGCGCCAGGTCGGGCTGCTGATCAGCGCGAAGCCCCAGATGCCGTAGGTGGTCAGGTGATAGCGGGTACCGGCTTCCAGGCCGATCCCGGGCGTGTCACTGAGCGCCCTTTGCAGGTTGGCGACGACGGTCAGTTCCTGTTTCGCGGTCACCGTGGCGGCCGGATCGCGCAGGCATTCCTCGCTCAGTCCGGTGCGTTCCAGGCACATCTGCGCCGGCACCCCATACTCGCCACCCAGTCTGGTGAGCAACTGCACGCTCCCCGGTGCGCGCTCGACGTCCCAGCGAACCATGACCGTCCCTCGCGTCCTCGCGGACGAGACATACCGCCGTGACCGAATCTAGTAACTGTTCAGCCTGCTGTCACGCGGCGACGAGGTTCCGGTGCGCATTGAGCACAGCCAGCTAACGCCGCCGGCGACGGATCGCTTTCGCCGCCGCCGGTGGCGCTGGTCAGTGCTCAGGCCCAGCCAGGTGACTTCGCGGTGGCCGGCTCACTGGTGCCGTGCCGGTGCAAGTAATGCAGCGCGTCGGCGGCCGCGTTGGCGCCGCACATCCCGTGCACGCCGGGGCCCGGTGGGGTCGCTGCCGAGCAGACGTACATGCCGGGCACGCCGACCCGGTACGGGGAGAAGGTGGCGCGCGGGCCGAGCACAACCTGGCGGATGTCCTTGGCGCCGGTGACAATATCCCCGCCGACATAGTTAGGGTTGTAGGCGGCCATCTTCGTGGTCGACCGGACGGCCCGGCCCACGATCCGGTCCCGGAACCCCGGAGCGAATCGTTCGATCTGGGCCACGATCGCCTCGGTGGCGTCGCCGGTGTAGCCGTGCGGCACGTGCGCGTAGGTCCACAGGGGGTGTACGTTACCCACGGACCGCCCGGGGTCGGCGAGGTACTGCTGCCCGACGAGCACGAACGGGCGCTCGGGCATCCGCCCCGCGTGGATGTCCCGCTCGGTGGCGGCGATCTCGGCGAAGGGGCCGCCGAGGTGTACCGTCCCGGCCCTCCGTGCGTCCGGGTTGGTCCACGGCACTCCGCCCTCGACCGCGAAGTCCACCTTGAACGCGCCCGGTCCGTGCCGGTACCGGCGGTAGGCGCGGGCGACTCGCGCCGGCAGGCGGTCACCGAGGATGTCAGCGATCGCGCCGGGGGCCAGGTCGAAGAGAGTCACGTCGGCCGGCGGCAGTTCCGATGCCGCCCTGACCCGGGCGCCCGTCTCGATTTTGCCGCCCAGATCGGCCAGCAGCGCGGCCAGAGCCGCGGTGATCGACCCCGACCCGCCGACGGCGACCGGCCAGCCGTGCCGGTGGCCGGCTGTGATAATGCCCAGCCCGATTGCCGAGGTGAGCGGGTAGTGCAGCGGCCGGAAGGCATGCGCGGCGACCCCGCCGAACAGGGCCCGCGCCTTCTCGGTGGTGAACAGCCGGGCGACCTCGGAGCCGGGCAGCAGCGTGGGCAGGCCGAACCGGGCCAGCGTCAGCGGGTGCCGTGGGATCCGCAGCAGCGGCCCCATGATGTCCCCGGCCAGGGTGTCGAAACTCGCGGATGGCCGTTCGAACGCCAGCAGCCAGCGGGATCGGTCGGGGCCAAGCCCGGCGGCGGTGCCGGTGACCGAACGGTACAGTACTCCGGCGTCTCCGCCGTCCAGGGGGTGTGCGCAGTCGATCTCGGGCCACCGCCAGGACAGGCCGTAACGCTCCAGGCCGAGGCCGTTCAGGAAGGTGGAGCCGGCCGCCATCGGGTGGAACGCCGAGCAGTGGTCATGCAGCAGGCCGGGCACGATGGCCTCGCTGGAGCGGGCTCCGCCGCCGATCTCGTCGGCCGCCTCCAGCACCGTGACCTGCACGCCTTCCCGGGCGAGGGCCACGGCGGCGGCGAGTCCGTTGGGGCCGCCGCCCACCACGATCGCGGTGCTCATGTCAGTGTTCCCATCGCGACATCGCGCCCGTGCGCCTGGCCGGTGGGCTCGGGTGCCTGCTGGCCGACGCGGGACCAGGTTACCTCGGTGGGGATCGGCCCGTTGGGCAGCCACGGCTGCTCGCTCACCGCGTCCGCCACCTTCCACGTGCCGCGCTCGATCACGCCGAGGGCCGCGTCGATGACCTTGTAGTGCTGGACCTTGCTGTGAATCGCCTGCGATTCCACCCATACGATGACAAGCTCGCCCGGCTCGAACCGGCAGCGGCGCTGCACCGCGGTGATCAGGTCCTCATTGTGCAGGTGACCGTCGCCGAAGTTGAACCCGATCAGCGAGTTGCAAGTGAACTCACCCTCACGCACCGTCCGCGTGTCGATGTCCGGGAGGTGCTTGATGAGCAGCGAGAACAGGCCGCGGCCCTGGCTGTGCATGCTCCGCCAGGCGATCGTCTGCTGCATGGTCACCTCCGCGATCGCCGGTTCGTAGCCCAGCGCCTTAAGCTGGTCGACCTGATTGGCGGCTGGCCGGGTGACCGCGTTCAGCTTGTCTTCGGCGCCCGGGGCGAACGCCCAAACCGCCGACGCCCAGTTGCCCGCGTACTGCCGCATCGACGGCAGGAAAGACACCAGGTCCGGGCGCAGGTTGCCCAGGATCGGGAAGGACACCAGGCCGACCACGATGACGATGGCCAGCCAGGCCGGGGACATGTCCGTCACGCCATAGCCGTGCCAGCTGGGGAAGCCGAGGAACAGGAACACCGTCGCGTAGCCGAACAAGATGTTCCACTCCAGCGGGACCGCCAGCGGGAAGGTGGAGGTGATGAACAGGTGGAACACCACCATCAGCACGACCGCGGCCACGGTGAGCCACTTGTACGGGGAAAACAGCAGCACCAGCGGCGTCACGATCTCCACGAAGGTGCCCCCGCCGTGGGCCATGAGGCGCGCCAGTTCCGACGGGCGGAGGTCACGCGGGTAGTCACGGTAGTGCGCCCGCTTGACCCATTTGAACGGGACGGACGGGCTGTTGCTCACCATCGGCGGGACGACGTTGGCGAAGTGACGGCCGAACTTGGACACGCCCGCGCCGACCCACACCACGACGATCAGCAGCTTGAGCGCGACGATCATATTGACGAACGGCAGGATGGTGAAGAACAGCAGGGCGGGCAGGTACTGCTCACCGCGGGCGGCCAGGAACACCGTCTTGTCACGCAGTCCGTTGGCTATCAGGAGCACGATCACGGGGATCAGCAGAGCCGGGTTCACCAGCCCGGAGGTGTTGTGCGGCAGGGCCGCGGACAGCGACGCGCGCGCCACGCCGGGCAGCACGAGCGGGATGACGACGCTCACCAGCAGGGCCAGGTACAGCCCGACGTCGAACCAGGTACGCCGGTCGGCGGCGGTGAACGGGACCCGCCGCCACGGCCGCAGCCTGATCGTGCCGGGCCTGCCCCAGAACAGGATGCCCCCGGTCATCGGCTTGAACTTGCCGGCCAGCGGACCCCAGGAACCCGCCACCCCGATCGTCTCGAGCAGCACCGTCCACAGCACCGCCTTCTCATAGACGATCGGCTGGTTCCACCAGCCCGCGACGTCCCAGAACGGCGGCAGGTGCGACGTCAACGTCGCCACGACCGCACCCCCGAGCGCGTAGAAGAACAGCAACTTTACGATGTAGATCGTGTGGATCATTCTCGGCGAGCCGAATCCGTGCTCCACCCAGTGCAGGGCGAGTACCTTCATCCGCTCCATGAGCGGCTGCTGCAGAAACGTCTCCGGATCGACCGGAGGAAAGTCTGCCTTGGTGAATCCCATGATCACTCCTTAATTCCGCGAAGACGGAACGGCGGTGCCGTTCATCTG